>NZ_WQRE01000003.1:0-795691 GCF_009758445.1 Klebsiella sp. 10-1 | reverse complement strand
ACTATATCGTCGGGTATTACAGCTCGCTAAGGCCGCATGACTATAACGGTGGGTTACCCCCAAACGAATCGGAAAATCGATACTGGAAAAACTCTAAAGCGGTGGCCAGTTTTAGTTGACCACTACACAACCACACGAGCGATGCAGTTGCGGCGCTCCGGTTTTGGAATATTATACTTGCCGTCATTGTGGCACTTCATATGCCAGGGCCTATACAAATGATGTTGCGCAGCCACGCTATTTATGGTCCAAAGAAGGTGAAAGAATTGAGACTGCTTCAGGGCTTATAGAGGCTCTTCATCCTCTTGATCTTCTTATTGAAGAACCGCCATCGGATGATAAAGCCAAAGCCGCTTACTATGATCTTGTATCGGGCCAGCTTAATCCAGATGTACTAGGAGAGAAATATCGAACCGTCTTCCTTGCTCCTGCAAAGCCCGTAACAGATGGCTCGAAAGATACAACCCGTGGAGCAGGTCCAGGGCAATTCGCTCCTTGTGCATGTTGCAACCAGATGGCAGGTCATGGACAATCTAGCGTTCAAGATCATCAGACCAAGGGCGATCAACCGTTTCAGGCTTTATTGGGATCACAGCTAAGAATACAGCCCCCTGGTCCACAGCAACAAACTTCTTTTGCGCCACTTCGTGGGCGTAAGGTTCTAATCTTCTCTGATTCTCGCCAAGTAGCCGCTCGTCTGGCTGGCACACTTCAGAACTATTCCTTACGTGATGCTGTGCGGGCACTCCTTCCGTTGGGTTATAAGATTCTTAGCCGCGATCCGGACTTCTCCAAAACTCTTGTGCTCAACCATGCGTACTTATCAGTTTTAGTGGCTGCCCATAAGTTAGGCGTTCGACTAAGGCCCCAACTTGGTGATGCAGAAACACTTTCAGAGGTAGAAGGACCAAGTCCAGGCCCATCTCCCGCAGGTATACAGCTCTTTCAACTCCTCAGTTCGTTGTCCCGATGCCCGCAGCGTCTTATGCAGGCAATCTCCGATACGTTTAAACATACGAACATGGGACTTGATCTGGAGGCCTTGGCGATCGCCACGATTGGCGAGCCTCCACAAATCTCGTCCAAGATTGTAAAACTTCCCGATCTACCAGGAGTCGCCGAAACCGAGGAGGCTAAATTGACAGTCTGTCGAGCTTGGCTGCGATGCTGGACGCTTGATCCGGGAATCTGGTTTTCAGACATGCCTGACTCTTGGTGGAATGAACGAGTGAGATCCCATCAAGGGGTATTTACTGCCATGAACCGAGTTCTTGTATCGAAGCAATCGAAATCAATATTCAAAAAGAATTGGCTTCCAACTCTTCTGACCATTTTTACCGAGCAAACAATGGGAGGGGGACATCGTTTAGTTGCTTCGAAGCTTTCTCTTCATTTAAATGGTCAGTGGCAGCGATGCAATAGTTGCAAATCTGTTCATCGCCCAGTCGGAACTCTCAGTAGATGTATTGACTGTGAAAGTTCCGATGTGAGCAACTTTGATCCCGCTTTAGATGAGGTTTACAAGGCACGTCGTGGTTTTTATCGCGACCCTATCGCTTCAGCACTTGATGTTGAAGATCCCCAACTAATGACCATTATTGCAGCAGAGCACACAGCTCAACTTGGAGCGGCACAGCCGGATGAAGCCTTCTCTCACTCTGAGCGACACGAAATAAGATTTCAGGATATCGATGTCGCCTGGAGAGATAAGGACCGCCCTGGTGAACCCGCTATTGATGTGCTTTCAAGCACCACGACTATGGAAGTAGGTATTGATATCGGTGATCTTTCAGGCGTGGCACTTCGTAATATGCCTCCAACCCGCGCCAATTATCAGCAGCGTGCTGGCCGAGCAGGCCGACGTGCTAATGCTGTTGCGACTGTTGTAGCATTTGGCAGCTCGGACAGCCATGACGACCATTATTTTACGGATCCAGAGGAAATGATACGGGGTAATGTCATTGATCCACGCCTCACGTTAGAAAATCCGGAAATAACGCGACGCCATCTTCGCGCCTACCTGCTTCAGCGCTATCATGAAGACCGTATTCCTGGATTAATCCCAGGTGCCGATCCTAATTTGTTTTCCGTTTTGGGCAAAGTCGGTGATTTCAAAACTCGGGGACCTTTGCTCAATCGTTATGATTTTGCTAAATGGCTAGAAGATAATGCACAAGACCTCGCTAACGCGGCTGATCGCTGGCTACCCACTGAGTTGTCGCCAGATGATCGCCATAGGTTGATTGCTGAAATGATGGTTGACGCGACAGATACGATTGACGAAGCCATAGATTTTATTCAATCAGAGAACCAAGATGTCAACGCCGCCCTAGAAAAAAGTAAGGACGACTCTGGTGATCAAACCGAGAATGAGATAATGACCGAGTCAGAGGATAACGTACATATTGTTGATCCCGCCACGGATAAACTACTTGACCGTCTCCTTTACCGAGGAGTAGTTCCACGGTATGCGTTTCCAACCGATGTTGTGGCATTTCACGTTTTCAATCAAGAGAGATCAACCCCGTTCACATCGGTTATAGATTATGCTCCCGCTCAGGGGCTTGCACTGGCTCTATCTCAATACGCACCAAACAAGCAACTCTGGATAAACGGCAAACAGTATACATCCAAAGCTATATATTCTCCTTATCCAGCCGAACGACGGGACGCTTGGGGAAAACGAAAACTCTACTTCGAGTGCAGCACTTGCTCCCATGCAAGGACTGACGATTACTTAAAAGAGAGGGAGAACACGACAGAGACTTGTCCAGCCTGCAACACACCCAACTCTTTCGGCCCGGCAAGGGTCTGGTTCCGTCCTGTCGGCTTTGCGCACCCAATCGATACACCGCCGGAAACTGAGCCAGACTCACCAAACGAGACCGCAAGAGCGACGCGTGCCAAGTTAGTCATGCAAACGCCTAATCCTGACAAGAGCTGGATTCAGGTATCCGAGCGGGTGCGTGCTTTCAAAGCGAGAGAATTTCTCTTAGTATCAAATACTGGTGTCGATAAAGATGGCTACGATTATTGTCTCGCCTGTGGTCGAATCGAGTCATCGGCGGCTCCTGAGGAACTACTCTCACAACCACACGCTACGCCATTCCGCAGTGAAGAAGGCTCCATCTGCCCAGGAGGAGCGGCAAAACGTCACGTAATTCTTGGGACTGATTTCAAAACTGACATTGCATTATTTTCATTCCCGCTAACAGAGCCGTTCCAACTCTTGCCCGGCAGTATAGAAGCTGATTCTGTACTTAGAACTCTATGCGAAGCTATGGCCAAGGCTGCGTGTCAAACACTAGATATTGAACCGGGAGAAGTTCTAGCCGAATACCGCCCAGCTTTGACAGAAAAAGGCGCAAGCGGTAACGAAGTTGAAATTTTCCTATATGACACATTGGCAGGAGGTGCAGGGTTTTCGACCGAACTTGTGAATCGGGCAAGAGAATTGTTTGAGCACACGCGAAATCTTCTAGCAAGTTGTCCAGAAAACTGCGACACATCCTGCTATCGCTGCCTGCAAAGTTTCCGCAATCGAATGGACCACTCGCTCCTAGATCGCAAACTCGGCATTCAGTTTATTGAACATGCGTTTGATGGTGGATATCCGCCTTATCCTGCCGAGCGTACTCGACGATCGCTTGATCTTCTCGCCCGTGATCTGATTCGGCAGTATGGAACCGAATTTTCTTTCTCTCGTGAAGTTCAACGATATGACAATGAAGCTGGAGCAATAGTAATTCCAATTGTTGCTACACGCCTGGCTACAGGTGCAGAAACTTGGATATCACTCAGTTCTCCACTAGCCCCGGCGATTCCGACAGATCATAAACTCCAGAAACTTAGTCCTCAAGGGTCAGAAAAAATGGAGTGCGCAGATGACCTTATTATTCGTAGACATTTACCAGAGGCAAGTTTGCAACTTCGAGGAAAACTGAGATAAGACCATAGTGAATTTACACTTGGCGGCGACGGAGTCCTCGCCGCCCCCTTACGAAATGGTTCATTAAAAGAAAATATTGATGATGTACTAGTCATTTATTCTAATTACTGGCTATTCAAGCCAGTAATTATTGTTAATACATATCAATTAACTATTGCTGCTCCCTCCAGTCTTTCGTATAGAGCAGATCGTTATCGCTCAACTTGAGAACGGTATGAATCCGCAGCAATCGTTCAACTTTGGCACCGAATTTTGCGGCTTCATCAAATGAAAGGAATATCTGCTTACGTTTAACAGATGCTAGAATTCGGATTATATTCCCTGTGGCAGGAACCTCAATATTCTTGTAGATAACTGAATCATGGATTATGAACGGCAGGTTAGTTAGTGAAAGCATAGCAAGATCGAATGCAACTAAGCCTGCATAAGACTTTCCAGTTCCAGTATCCTCGGGCGAGATGAAGTTGTATGAATTTGCATTTTTTATCCTAAGCTGAGATGCATTTCTGCTCGGCCCGTAAACTACTTTATTGAAGTTTTTTAATTTTATATTTAGTGCATTTTCTATATTAAGGAATATACCAAAGTATATCGCTTCCAAACGTTCTTTGGATAGCAACGCGTCCCTGCCGATAGCTACCTTTTTATCATAAAAGCTATTCTCTTCAGCAGCTTTATCTGCAAGTTCTTTTAGTTCGAACACTCGCATGAACAAATCATCTGGCGTTCCTTTTGCTGCCAAACCAGTTCGTATTTTATTCTCCAAAGCAACGATCTTAGTATTGATTTGCAATAAGTTTTCAGAATACAATGCAAGACCTTTTTTAAGTTCTTTTTGCACTATTTTAGTGATATTTTGATGAAAAGACTCAACCTGCTCAAGACGTTCTGAATCTACATTAGGGAAAAACTCCTTAATAAGAGCAATATTAGCAGTTAATCTCGGTGTTACCCCTGAGATATCTCGATTAATTCGTTCTATTTTTATTAGCACATCATTTTTTTGGCTACCTAATTCATTTTTTTGCTGATGAAGTTTACGCAGTTCTTCGTCAAAGAGGGCTTCATAGGCGCTTAGAGCTCCCGTAAACCCCTGTTTCAAGGCTTTAATAGCATCATTGTTGTCAGTTATTATTTTCTGATTGGTCTTGTATTGAGCCTTGTTGATCTTGGGAATGATTTGAGCATTCATCGACTTGGATATGAGTTTTTTCCTTTCATTATATTCGTCTAAAGTAGACTTCTCTTCAGCGATATCTTCCGTATATTCAAAGAGATCGATGAGTCGTCCAATAGCTACTCCTGCTGATTCTTTCACATCGCCAGAAAATGGTTGCTCAGGGTCTAAAGCACCTTTATTCCATATTCGACTGAAAGGACTAACAAGTGAACGAAAACTACTTTTTAGATGCTCTAAGTTATAGAGTATTTTGAGTTTATCTGTATAATCACCAATGCTAATTTCATCAATTACTTTATAATGCATATTGCACACATGAACCACATTAGATTCACTTGTTGACCGTTTAAAATAATATACAACATCGTCAAAAATAAATTCAAAGATATAACTATGGTGCCCCATAGACTTGATAATACCAGCCTTATCATCCAAAAGAGACATACCACCCATAGCAAAATCAATGACCATCAAAGCAGAGGATTTTCCAATTGAGTTTTTAGCATTATCATCACCAAGAATTACATTCAAGCCATAATTGAATGATATTCCACCATGATTGAAAAGTGAGCAGATTATTTTACTTAACATAATTTATCGTTTCCATCGAAACATCAACATCAATCAAACCAAGAACATATAGGATATCTAAAGCATGTAAAAATTCCGAAGCATCTTGAAAGCTCGCCGAAGTTCTTGTCAATAAGTCCGACAATTTTTCGTCGTCTACTTTGTTTTTTAAAATGACTAGCATTTTAAAAATGGTCGACTCTTCAAGACTCGTGAATTTAGTTGGAACTAGCATCGAACACCTCGCAATTTTGGATAAAAAAAGATGTAAGGATCTTGGATGCAATAATGGATTTACCAGACTTCAAGCTTATCCATTGTGAAACATAGTTAAAAACTAAATCCTTATTCTTAGGGTTTTGCTTTTCCATTATCAGATAATAGGTATTTACTTGATTCTGTAGTATTCGTATGGCGGCTTGATCCAACTGTTCGAGAAGTCGGATATGATTCCTAATAGGTACAAAATAGTCGATAACATTTGAACGAATTTCTCGCTTCTGCAAAGGACTCATATCGGTCTTGAGTTTTTCATTAAGCGAACTGACATCTAGTTTAGTCTCAGAAAAATTCGCAAAATTATCATCACCAAGCACAATGAGATCTAATATTTCGCACACTTCATCTTGCAGAGCATATTGAGAAGCTGTTTGTTTTGCCTTTGTCTCACTAAGATAGCCATTTTTAATATTATAAAGCCTAAGATATTCTTCGATTTTGAAATCTTTGTCATACTTTGTATGGCAATTTGGGCATAAGAGAATTACATTTTCAAGGGAATTGATGTCATCAGGTACTGAATATTGCTCAAGAGCCTTTGCCTGCGATTTATTCGGATTTAATGGATAAATATGAGCAATCTCATATCCTATACTAGGATGTCTAGAACTTGCTTTCTTGAACATCATAGGTAATGTACAGAGCGGGCAACAGCCCCCAGTCTCCGCATATAGAATGCTGTGTTCATTAGCATGGTATTTAATCCTTATATTTGCCATATGTCTGAATCCTGCTCGATTTTTTTTGCCAATGGACTCAAAAGTATGGTGAGCAGAAGGGATCCCTCAGAACTGACGGCTACGGCTGTTTACAATCCCTTAGCCTAGTGTCAGTACAACCTAAGGATAGCTCACCGAATTCATTTGAAGTCATCAAATGTTAAAACGATCTCAGATTTTGTAGTCAAGTGCAATTACCAGAATGTATGATTAAAGATGCAATCAACCATGAGAGTTGCATATGATCACTTTTAAGCATTCAATACAACTAGTTACACCCTATCTGGTGTAAACCAAGCCTATACCTTAATGGTTTACTAGCTCATTAGTTTGGTGATTATTCTGGTTGGCTTGAGCAAATAAGAATCCTCTTTTTGCTTAATTTTTCGCCAGTCACTGGCAAATGAGATCCAAGTTAGGGTGCCATGTTTTTTCATGATTACCCGCGAATCCTTAACTAATTTTTATATAAATGATTAAAGTGTAATTATCCCCCAGTGATTCTATCGGCGTATAGGGGGAAAAATGGTGGTCATTCTGGTGGTCTTGACAACAAGTGAATTCAAGTTTAGCTTATGTATTAGCCTGTTACTGGCAAAGGCGATCCCAGTCAGAGGAGCCAGATTAAAGAAACCAGACGTCTCCTGACGTCTGGTTTTTTGCTTTCTGTCATTTGGATATTCCTTTCTTCAGGTTCACCCTCGTTCACTAAAACCGCACGAAGCCATATCATTTTGCCTGTAAAAATCCTGGTTCGATTGCGCTTTTACTAACTGACCTGCCCCCGGTATTAGATACAACCTTCAGTTAGTAATGTCAGTTTGTTTATCTTCACATTTTCCATTTCGCCACCGTGCTGCAAACTCTGATGGCGTCTGAAGATTCAGTGCCGAATGTGGACGACACTCGTTATAATCCTGCCGCCAGTCATTAATGATTTTCCTGGCTTGAGCGATATCGCAGAACCAGTGCTCATTCAGACATTCATCGAGAAATCGTCTGTTAAAGCTCTCAATAAACCCGTTCTGCGTTGGTTTGCCCGGCTGGATTAAGCGCAACTCAACACCATGCTCAAATGCCCATTGATCCAGTGCACGGCAAGTGAACTCCGACCCCTGATCAGTTCTTATTGTCGTCGGAAAGGCTCGAAACAGTGCAATGCTGTCTAAAATACGCGTGACCTGAACACCTGAAATCCCGAATGCGGTGGTAATTGTCAGACACTCCTTCGTGAAGTCGTCCACACAGGTCAGGCACTTTATCCTGCGACCGGTGGCCAGCGCGTACATGACAAAATCCATCCACCAGCTTAGGTTGGGTGCTGCCGGGCGGAGCAGCGGTAGACGTTACGTTACCAGTCCTTTACGACGTCGTCTGCGTTTTACGCCCAGCCCGCTGAGATGATAAAGGCGGTACACGCGCTTGTGATAAACCAGAAGGCCTTCACGTCGCAGTAACTGCCAGATGCGGCGGTAGCTAAAACGCCTGCGCTTCATTGCCAGCTCAATAATGCGCCCTGATAAATGCGCATCAGCCGCCGGACACTGAGCCTCGTAGCGGCAGGTCGCAACACACATAAACTCAACGGCTTCCCGCTTCTGGTCTGTCGTCAGTACTTTCGCCCCAGAGCCACCTGAAGTGCCTTCTTATCCAGCATGGCTTGGGCAAGCAGCTTCCAGAGTCTGGCGTTCTCTTCCTCAAGCGACTTAAGGCGCTTAACCTCGGGCACCTGCATATCGCCTTACTTCTTACGCCAGGTGTAAAAGGTGGCGTCGGAAATGGCGTGCTTACGGCAGAGCTCACGGGCAGAAACCCTGGCTACAGCCTCGCGGAGGATACTGATGATCTGTTCGTCGGAAAACGCTTCTTCATGGGGATGTCCTCATGTGGCTTATGAAGACATTACCAACATCGCGGTGTGTTAATCAACGGGGAACTGGCCACCTTAATTGTTAATAAAGTGTAAAAATAAAACTGTATTATGTTCTATTTACTAATTTCCCTTTGGACTTATACTGAGAATATATCCTCAGTAATCGATGTTCCCTGCTTAATCGATAAGGATAAATCACTAAGCGGGATGCTAGACTTAGAGCTGGTATGAAAAACGACAAACACAGTTTTTTTTGATATTGAAATATATTTTAATGGTTTTTTTAGGTTTTGAGATTTTTTAAAATTCAAATTACTAAAATCTTTAATGGAGTATTAAAAAACATGAAATCAGTAAATTTAATTGAGCTTTCAGACATTCCAGAGCGTATCATTTCTAATATTGAAAGTCGTGAGGTCGCATTATGGATTCATAGCCTACCAAATGAAATTGCACATTCAGATGACTTAGCGATGTTCCTTGGTTTACCATGGCGACTCGTATTAACTGAAACAATTTCACCGGACATAATAGCTAAACTTAACACAGCTGAAACGGTCAATGACCCCATCACTAGAAAACGTGGTTTCATTCAAGTCATAAATACCAATCCTTCGAACATGGAGTTACCACACAAATGCTTGCCTATATACCTTCTAAATGGCATGGAGAATAGTGGTGGTAAGTCCTTTGATGATAGATTACGTAAAATGATGATGCTTGAAAAGCTTAAAGTTTCAGGTGTTCGTGAGATATTATATATATCAAATGACATAAAAAACAATTATGATGATCTTAGGGATTTATGGGATTCAGGACTGAGATGCTCCTTAAATTTCTCGAGCGAGAATGAAGAAGAAAAAAATAACTTTGAAGATCTGATACAAAAATTTAGTGATTTAAAAGCTGCCAATTTCCTTCGGATACAAACATCCGAAGTCATAAAAAGAACATTACAAATTTATAATGAAGTATACCCTACAACAAGAAAAACAATAAGGATAAAAAACAAGCTTAATGTTTTCAACAAAATCGACATTACTGAACTTGATGATCCAGAAAGACCTATACTTGATTGGTATTCTATAATAGAGGAGAAAGATCTAACGAGCTTAATGCCTGATGAGTTATCAGAAAAAGAATTTATCGATTTCTTTAAAGATCCGCAACAATCCTGGAGACCATATTCAGCGGGCTTGCCATGGCTAAAAGATAGTAAATTCAGTGCCAAACTTAAAAAGTGTTTAACAAGACTTGACCACAACGGTGTCGATGAAAATTGCATCTCTTATATTTCTGCTGAGCCTGGTGCTGGAGGAACAACTCTTGTCCGAATGCTAGCATGGGAATGCGCAAAAGCTGGGTATCCTGTTTTGGTCGCCAAACCACTGCCATTTGTGCCAGATGCATTACCCATTGTTAATATGCTTACAAAAGTTAACCGGAAGGCTGAAGGAATTATTAATGATATAGATAATGATAAAATAACACCCCAGCATTCTAAAAAATATGAAACTCCCTGGGTTATTGTTTTTGATGCAATACATTGGAATTCAAGATCTAAAGAGCTAGAGCAGTTTAGAAATGAAATTATAAAATCAGGCCGGCCAGTCTGCATTTTGATGGTGACAGATACCATAATGAAACTTCCATTCCTCAATAGTTCTGTTTTCAAATCTATAGCCGAGCTAAATCATGCAATAACCAGTGATGAAGCTAAAGATCTGGGTACACATTTAAATAAATATCTTAAGGTATATGGAAAAGAACGCTCTGATTTTCAATGGGAAAGATTTCATAATGAACACTCAATACGACTTGTCGAAGGTTTAACCGCTTTTTGGGTTACGCTGTCTTTCTGGATTCAAGGACAATATGATTTATCTGAATCTATTCAAGAATGGATATATCGTAATTTTAAAGAAAAAGTTAAAGAAGTTGATCAAAAAATTGCAATCATTGAAATTGCCGCATTAAGTTCCGAACGAGAACCAACTCCAGTTAAACTCTTAACGACTTCTGAAGGTAACTGGCCGGTTTCATTAAAATTAGAAGATGACAGATCTGAACTTTCATCTTTAGGGCTTATTTCTTTCTCTCAAAATGATCTAAAGTATTTTTCACTAACACATGATATTTTGGGACGTTTTCTAATAAATGCACTTTTTTACGATAAAGAAATACTAAAAACATTGGGCTTCGAACACGTCATGGATCCGGAACACTTGAGGTTTCTTATTTTACGGAGAGTTTCTCAGAAAAAGGAAATTGGGGAAATTTACTTCAGGACTTTGGGTGAAGATTTTTCAAAATCGATTTTCAAAATTGACCCAGATCACGGACATGCGAACTTTACATTACTTTGGAAAGATGTGCTAGATGCACTAAATAACATGCCGAAATCCTTGAGAGATACTAGTCGTATATTTAGACATCATATGGCTATATCCAAAAGGCGGGTATCAAAACTTGACAATGAAATATATTCAATCAGTGAATTACAAAAGCGTGATATATTGCTGAGTGCAATCGAAGATATCACATATGCTCTAGAGTATATAGATCCAAGTGACAACTCAGAGCCTAATGTAAATTTATACAACTCTCTTGCAAATGCATATTTGGATTTAAGTAAGGTAGAACTAACTATTGGAGCTAGTAATGAGAGATTATTAGAGTTACGAGCCCTTGCAAATGAATTTACTAGAAAAGCCTATCAAGAAAATCCTAATAGCAGATTTGTTATAGAAACGTATGTTAAAAACCTATTAAGTGAGGCTTTAATATCTTCTCCCGAAATAGCTATAGATCACTGCATTTCTGCATTGGGGACACTGTATTCCGCATTGAATAATGAGTCGGGTATATATAGAAATCAGCAACTTAGCAAGTTGGCTGATGAAGCTATACATATTCTATTTCAGCATACATCTTATAATAAAGTCACTTCAAAGCCGTCGAGTCCTTTGGACCTATTAATTGGTGTTTGGAAAATATTCACCAATGAAAAAGATAAAACATCAGTGATGAATCTAACTCAGTTAGATTCTAAGCAAAGGTCAAATGCATTAGAACTGTTAAGCCATGATGTTGGAAAAGGGAATATGCAAGTTATTAGACTTAAATATGACTTAATTTGCATTGATTATCCAAATAATTTCAAAGAACAACTTAACTTAATAGAACAGTTGCAAGTTAAAGATTTTAGGATTTTACCTCAACTTACTCTTGAGTATGCTATCCTTTTATATTTGAATAATAGATATCAAGAAGGTGAAGAATTATTCAAGAATTTGCGCAAAAAATTACGTGAAAATGAGCAATTTGTCCAAGTGCCTGAAAGATTGCATTGGTTAAGGAATGAAAATAACGGTGCTTTATCAATCGTTCATGCTATTATTGGTTCTTCAGATACATTCAGGCCAATGGCTCTCGTGCAAGAATTTAGAAATCAATCTGTTCCTTTCCGAATGGCTGAATTTGGCATCAAGGAATTAAAACCTAGAGAAGCGTTAACTTGTTATGTTTCATTTGGTCACAATGGACCGTTTCTTCGTCCTGTAACCATACAAATGAAATAGGGGACACGATCATGAACCCTACAATGGACTTCGTACAAGCTTATGGTCAAATGGAAGGCTTAAACTTCGCCTTTAAAAATATTATTGTTGAAGGTACTACAGATGTACAGCTTTTCGAGCTAGCTGCAAAAAAAGAACTTGAAATTACAGGGATTGATTTACTTGGTAACGAGTTAGCCTTTATACCTAGTGGAGATAGAGAACGCGGTGGCACTAATGGTGTCATACGTCAATTGATTACACTTCGAAACATTTCACGAACATTGTTATCATCTAATGGCATGCCTAAATATCGTTTTGTTGGTTTATTTGATAACGATTATGCAGGAAAGCAAGCTACGATTCATGCCAGAAAACTTGATTCCAGCATGATCGAGTACAAGGATTATTTCCGTATTCATCCTATCATGCCAATTCCAGGAAATTTACTACCGGAAATTATAAAAAACTGTTTTGAGAGAGAAAATATCAATTACAAAAACTTGGATTGGGAGTTGGAGGATTATCTACCACAGGCATTCATCAACGCATTTATAGATGAAAGTCCGAAATCTGTATCCAAAACTACTAGCTCAGTAGATAAAATTCATAGAGACTTTACAACAGATGGAAAGGTTTTTCTTCACAAGTTTGTTCATAAATATGCTGATCATAATGATTTGGTTGAAGTAATAAATGTAATAAAAGCTATACGGGCTTACTTAAACATTAGATCATAGTATATCTTCTCCATGAGCCCTACATGAGGGCTCATGGAGTTATCTATTTTGTCCCTATTTTTTATGCCCCCCCACTTAGGTTTGAAAATATGTCTCTCAAGCCTTCGCAGTGCCCCTAGCCCAAAATCAATGCAGTGATAAATCAGAGATCTTCGTCTTTTTGCAGGCTCAGAATAAATTCAGCCGGAGTCATGTCATTTAATGATGAATGCGTTCTCTCATGATCATATTCCCTGCGCCAGTTGTCGAGTTTGTCTTGCACATCTTCCAGTGAGAGGAACCAGTGAATGTTCAGGCATTCATCCCGCAGACTACCGTTAAATGATTCAATAAACGGGTTATCTGTCGGCTTTTCGGGGCGAGAGAAGCCCATTGTCATCCCGTTTTCATACGCCCATTTATACAGACTCTTCGAGATAAACTTACTGCCGTTATCTGTCTGAATACGCACAGGCTGGCGTTGACTCAGTACCCGTAATTCTTCCATCGCACCGACCACATCCTCGCCCTTCAGCGACTTTCCGGCGTGGATCGCCAGACACTCACAACTAAAATTATCCACTACAGTTAACGCCCGGAAACACCGTCAGTTAAACAGATTATCCGACACGAAATCCATACTTCAGCACTGATCGACACCGCTCAGGATGAGACGCTGTTGACGATGGGCTGCACTGACATGCCTGCGCGGACGCTTTCTCCACAGGTTTGGTCCTTCCAGACAATAGATCCTGTGTGTTTGCTTGTGGTTAACGGGCCAGCTGTCGACGCCAAGATATCTGACCGCATTAGGTGGGTTACTTGCTGCCCCCTCCGTTGTTATTGAGTTTGAGAGCAATAATGATGAATCGATGATCCGTAGCGATTCACCACATTCAGAGCTGGGAACTCAAACTAGTTTTATGTTACCTGTGTCATTGGTGGTCACTCTGGTGGTCTTGACAGAAAGTGAATTCAGGTTTAGCTTACTTATTAGCCAGTTACTGGCAAAGGCAATCCCAGTCAGAGGAGCCAACTTCTTGTTTTCATGCTGCTTTGCGAATCCCTATGTGATTCAGCTCCAATAAGCCAGCGTGAAAAGTCTTCCCGATGCATTTCCATTTCCCTCAGCATCGGGAAAATCTGGTGGCCATATTTGAGATCAGAGTGGTTCGATAACCAAACGTCCACCAAATTTCTCTTAACGACGCAAAAATCCGTAGCTTAAAACCATCCGCTAAACCCTTCAAAGTTTCCGATTCTCATGCCCTGTACCAGCTGTTTAATCCAGGCGGTTCACGTCTTCTTTAGTATCTTGATGGCTCCGCTCTGATTGAGTCCCTCCGGCGTTGCCAGAAGCACCGGATTACGCACCGGCAGGCGTTGCTCTTCCTTACGAGCAAAAAGCGAGAATTACGCATTACATTCAGCAAATTAGAGACACGAATACGCCGTTTTCATCCTAAATGTCGCTTAGCCTCCTGACGTACCCGGTGCAGTACATGATGTTTGATCCCGCTATAGGCCGGGTGTTCAGACAGCGTCTCGATATCGCGCTCCCGGCCAAAAGGCAGGACGATCTCCTCGACGATTTTTCCGGGCTTCGCCGACATAATCAGAATACGATCGGCAAGGAACAGCGCCTCTTCGACGTCGTGAGTCACAAACAACAACGTGGTGCCGGTATTAAGCCAGGCATCGCGCAAGAGTTCCTGCATCATCAGACGCGTTTGCGCATCCAGCGCGCCGAACGGTTCATCAAGTAGCAACGCTTCCGGCCCCGGCAGCCAGGCGCGGGCCAGCGCCACGCGCTGTTTCATCCCACCCGAGAGCTGCCACGGCGCATGATGTTCAAACCCTTTCAATCCTACCCGCGCCAGCCACTCCAGCGCCTGCGCGTTGACCTCTGGTTTGTGATATTTCCTCAATCGTGGGCCAAATGTGACGTTTTCCAGTACCGACAGCCATGGGAACAAATTCGGCTGCTGGAAGATCATTCCCCGGTCCGGCCCCGGCAGACGCACCGTTTTGCCGCCTGCCGCCACACGCCCGCGGTCCGGCTTATTGAATCCGGCGACCAGGTTCAGAATCGTGGACTTGCCACAGCCGGATGGCCCCAGCAGCACCACGAACTCCCCTTTTTCCAGCGACAGACTGATATCTTCCAGTACCGTAAACGGATGCGGTTTTGCCGCAAAAGAGAGCGATACGTTTTCCAATGTAATAGCACTCATTACTCTTTCCCCGCCCAGGGCACAAAAAAGCGCTGCAGCCCCAGCAGCAATAAATCCAGTAAATAACCGATACCGCCGAGCAGCAGGATCCCCAGCATCACGATATCGGTTCGCAGATAAGAACTGGCGTTAATCACCATCCAGCCGAGACCGGAACTTGCCGCCACCATTTCCGCCGCGATGAGCGATGTCCAGCCGATCCCGATGGACAATCTGACGGTGGTAAATAGTTCTGGCAGCGCATCCGGCAACACCACGCGCAGAAAAATCTGTTTGCGCGAAGCGCCGAGCGTTTGCGCGACACGAATGCGCGAACGGCCAATACGCTCCACCGCAGCGGACGCCCCCACGACCACGCTCAGAAAGGTGGCGATGAAAATCAGGAAGAACTTAGACGCCTCCCCGATCCCCAGCCAGACGACCGCCAGAGGAATAAGCGCGATCTTGGGCAGCGGGCGCAAAAACTGTACAAATGGATTCAGTACCGCCGCCAGGCCTTCCGACAAGCCCATCAGTAATCCCAGGGGAATGCCGATGATAATGGCTACGGAAAAAGCGCTTAATGCGCGAGCCAGGCTAACCGCAACGTGCTCCCACAAAGGCACCTGCCGATAGCCATCGGCCAGCAGCTCTTCGGTCGTCAGGCCAATTTCCTGCAGCGACGGAAGCAGCAGCGGGTCCACCCATTGCCGCATCGCCGCCACCTGCCAGAGGATAAAGAAAACAGACACCGAAACGACGCTGATGGCGATGTGATAACTCAATCTCATGGCGCGACTACCGCCGCGTCACGGATGTAGCGGGAGTTTATGGCGCTATCCCAGTTCGCCGGGATATCACGTTTGCGGATCTCGCCAATCCCCGCCAGGAAGTTAGAGGTCTTTGTCAGCGCTTTCCCGATACCGCTGTCGGTCGTATGGGTTCCGTTGCCAAGCCAGTCCGCCGTACCCTGCTGCGTCAGGGTTGGGTATTCCAGCCCACCCAACGTATTCGCGGCAGTCGTCACCGGCGCCCCCACCTCTTTCGCCACAATCGCCGCCGCACGTTCCGGGTCGGCCTTAAACTCATCAACTTTTTCCTGATGAACTCGCAGGAACGCGCTGACGGTTTGCGGATACTGCTCGGCAAAGGCTTTACGCACGACGTAGTTGTTATAAATCAGGTAGCCATCCTTTTGCAGATCTTTGGTCGCGAACACCTGATGCCCGCCGGAGGCCTCAAGTTCCTGAGCAAACGGCGCCCAGACATAGCCCGCGTCGATATCGCCGCGTTTCCAGGCTGCGACCATTTCCGCCGGACGCAGCGGCAATAACGTTATTTTGCTGCGATCGAGCCGGTTGACGCTGATAGCGGCCTCAAGCGCATATTGCGCCGTCGAGTTTGGCGGATAGGCGACCCGTTTGCCCTCTATATCCTTAATACTGCTAATGCCGTCTTTACCTATCAAACGCTCGTAGCTGGCGATCACCCCCGAAACGCCGACAATCTCCACCGGCAGCTTTCTGACAATGCCCGCCGTTGCCGGGCTGGAGCCGAAATTGGCAATATCAATCGCGTTGCTGGCAAAATAATTTAACGCATCCGCGCCGGACGCAAATTGCACCCATTTAACCTTACTGTTTAATGCCTTATCCAAAGAACCATCGGCTTTTGCCAGCATCAGCACCTGAGAGCCGCCGCTATATGCTACCCGGACCTCCGCGGGCGCGTCGGCAAAGCTGGTATTGACCCACAGGCCACCTGCTGCAAGGAATACGCAGAGACTTTTCTTCATTTAATTTATCCTTTAAATAATAACGTTATTAATGCCACGTCTCGCGCTGCGCCAGCCATAGGTGCGCGCACTGCTGCGCCAGCGCTTCCGCGGGGTCAATCGACACGGCTAAATGCGGGGATGCTACCTCCGCCAGCGCAACCGGCACTTCCGTGCAGGCCAGCACCAGCCTCTCTGCGCCACGATCGCGCAGTGCCTGAGCCTGCAAACTCAGCAGCTCACCGCCGGCACGCAGTTCGCCCCGTTTCACGGCATAGCACCCCGGCACAAACAGCTGCCGTAGCTCTTCTGTCGTCGGCAGCACGCTGTTGATACCCAGTGCGGAGAAACCGTGCTGGAACCAACCGGCATCAAGCGTCCCTTGAGTGGCGATAACCCCGACCCGGCGAGGTTTCTCTTTCCCCTCGAACGCCGCCAGCGTAGCGTCCACGATATGCAGCAACGGCGCATCGCTGCGCTGCGCCAGCGCCTCATACCAGTGATGCGCGGTATTACAGGCGATCGCAATATGGCTGGCGCCCACGCGATTCAGCTGCTCCACCGCGTGCAGCAGCTGCGGCAGCGGCGATGGCCCCTTCCCCGCCAGCGCCTGTTGACGATCGGCAATTTGCGGGACGTTCCATACCACATGTGGAATTTGCTGCTGGTCGCTTTCGGCGGGCGTTGCGCGCAGCAGTTTATGCATCAAATCCAGCGTCGCCAGCGGCCCCATGCCGCCAACGATCCCCAGAAGAAAAGGTTTACTCATGATGACAAAGAGTCCGCAATCACCTGACGATAGCCAAACAGGCCCGCGCTTCCGCCCGTATGGATAAACACCACATTCTCATCCTGGCGAAAATGACCTTTACGGATCAGATCAATCAGTCCGGCCATGCCTTTACCGGAGTAAACGGGATCGAGCAGAATCCCCTCGTGCTGCGCCAGCAGCTGCAGCGCTTCAAGCATCCCCGCGGTGGGCAGACCATAGCCTTCCCCCACATAATCACCGTTCGCGACCACGGCCTCACGCGGTAATTCACCCGGCACGCCGAGCAGTTCCCGCGTCTGTTGCGCCAGGCGCCAGACGTTTTGCTCCTGTTTATCGCGCGGCGCGCGAACGCTGATCCCGAGCAGAGGAATATCGCTGTTGGTGGCGCTTAAGCCCGCGATCAGGCCGGCCTGCGTACCCGCGCTGCCGGTGGCATGAACGATACGATCGATACGCAGCCGTAGCTGGCTGGACTGCCAAAGCAACTCTTCCGCGCAGGCTACATAGCCCAGAGCCCCGATAGCATTCGAACCGCCGCCAGGGATGACGTAAGGGGTATGGCCCTGCGCGCGCAGGCTTTCCGCATGTTGCTCCATCGCCTGCTGCATATCCGTGCCGCCGGGCAAATGGGCAATAATTTTGCCGCCGAGCAAACCATCCAGCAGCACATTGCCGGATTGCTGATATTCATCACCCAACGTGGTGACGCGCTGTTCGAGAAAAATATGCGTTTCCAGACCCAGTCTGGCCGCCGCCGCGACGGTCTGACGCACATGATTAGACTGCGTGGCGCCCTGGGTAATAATAATGTTCGCCCCTTTTTCCTGAGCATCCCCCAGCAAAAATTCAAGTTTGCGGGTTTTATTACCGCCGGTGGCAAGGCCGGTACAATCATCACGTTTTATCCAGATATTTGGCCCCCCCAGCAAACGCGAAAGCTGAGTGAGAGGCTCCAGTGGCGTCGGGAAATGGCCAAAATGAAGACGGGGAAAACGCGCCAGGTGCATAATATCTCCTGTAAAAAAAAGGCTCCGCAGCAAATTAAAATTCGCCGGCGGGAGTAAGAAAGGTTCGTGGAATATGGGAGTGACTATATTGATTTTTCCACTCGCGGTTTACCAAGTTTTTCAGCTATGGTTATGTTGATAAAATATATATAAAAAAAGTGGTCACTTTATTTATTCGCCACAGCTGCTTAGCAGACCATAATGTCGATCCGGGAAAACAGATAACTAAAATAATTATTGGGCGTGCAGGCAACCTCCGGTGTTTAATTCCTCAAGGGCGACAAACGCCTGCCAGCTCACCTCATCAATCCAGATCCCCTCTTCCTGACGCCGGTGATAAGCGCGCAATTCCGGTTCTCCAGGGATCTGCACATCGCGCCCTTCCTGCCCGCAGCGTACCCAGTCAACCTGCGCTAATAACGCCTGGGGGTAGCTTTCCTCCGCGCCCAATCGCGCAGGGTCAAATAAAATCGACAGCATATTGTTAATGATCCCTGCACGTGGCGGGATCTGCCGGCTTTCGGTCTCGCCGCCGGTCAGGGCGGCGCCGAGCAAGCTGCAAATCAGCGACAGTCCCGCGCCTTTATGGCCGCCAAAAGGCAGCAAGGCGCCAGCCGGCTCAGTCATTAATACGGCAGGGTCGGTCGTGGGCTGTCCGTTCGCATCTACCGCGCACCCTTCCGGGATAGCGCGCCCTTCGCTCCATGCGATACGCGCCTTATTCCCCGCAATGGCGCTGGTAGCGAAGTCAAGGATAACCGGGGGGGAGTTGCGAAGCGGAACCCCCACGCAAAAAGGGTTTGTGCCAAGCCTGGGGCGCAGTCCATCGAACGGCAGGACCACCGCCGGCGCCGCCACGTTGGCAAAATGGATCGAGACCAGCCCGGCGCTCGCCGCCTGCTCTGCCCAGGCGCCAATCCGCCCAAGATGGTGGGTATTAGACAAGCCAATAATTGCCACTCCAAACTGGCGCACGCGCTCAATACCGGCGGCCATAGCCTGCTCGCCCAACGCCTGGCCGAAGCCATGACCGCCATCAAAAGAGACAATCGGTCCGGCATCAGATAAGGTGGTCAGCGTGGCGCCGGGGTTCAAATCTCCCGCCAGAATTGCCCGAATATAGCGTGGCAAGAGGGTCACCCCGTGGGAATCGTGGCCTTTTAATGAGGACTCGACCAGGTTATCTGCCACCTTTTTGGCGATATCAGATCCAGTGCCAACCCGTTCCAGATGCCGTTGTAAAAGCGAACGTAAGTGATGATGTGAAAATAGAGGCATGGTTCTACTCACGGCCGTTGCCCACACAATGAAAAGGGCTATTAAAGAGTGGGCCGACTATAGCAAAGATGTTTTTGTTACATAAACACGAATAATGGCTAAGCTTTTCCATTTATCGAATAATAAGTGCCAAATATCGTTATTCGTTTTCCTGATATTCATAGCCATTTAAATCATTTCCTTTCCCTCCCGCCTCTGCCCATGATTTTTTGCTGAAAAGCACCTTTCCGGGGAGAAGAGATGAGTAAAATTAACGGGGTATTAGCCTGGACGCTGGCATTTTCTGTTCTTGGCGGAGTCAGCCAGCCGGCATTCGCCGAAGGGAATATTAGTATCGCGCAGCAATTTGGCATCGGTTATTTAATTCTTGATGTGGTACGAGACCAGCAGCTTATCGAAAAAGAGGGGCAAAAAGAGGGGCTGGATATCAAGGTCGAGTGGCGCACCATCTCAGGCGCGACCGGGATGAACGAGGCCCTGCTCTCCGGGGCTCTGGACGTTGCATCGGCGGGCGTCCCCCCGCTACTCACCCTCTGGGATCGCACCAAAGGTAAACAAAATGTGAAAGCAATAGCCTCGCTGGGATCGATGCCCAATTACTTATTGAGTAATAATCCGGCGATAAAAAGCATCAAAGATTTGACGGATAAAGACCGTATTGCCGTTCCGGCGGCTGGGGTCGGTTTCCAGTCGCGGACATTACAAATCGAGACCGCAAAACTATATGGCGACAAAGAGTTCAAACGCTTCGATAAAATTAGCGTCAGCTTACCGCATCCGGATGCCAGCGCGGCATTAATTGCCGGTGGTTCGGAAATTAACACCCATTTTTCCAGCCCGCCGTTCCAGTATCAGGCGCTGGAGCACAGCAATATTCATAAGATACTCAGCTCCTATGATGTGCTGGGGGGACAGGCAACCTTTAACGTTCTCTACACTACCCAGAAATTCCATGACGAAAACCCAAAAACCTATAAAGCGTTTTATCGCGCACTTAGCGAAGCCGCGAATATCATTAACCGTGATAAAAATGCGGCGGCTGAAACGTATATTCGCGTCGAGAAATCACGACTGCCCTTACCGCTGGTGCAAAAAATCGTTAACGACCCTGAAATCAGCTTTACGGTTTCCCCTGAGCGTACCGGCGTATATGCGGAAAAACTTCATGAGCTTGGCGTACTGAAAAATAAAGCCGATTCGTGGAAAGATTATTTCTTCGACGAAGCATGGGAAAAACCTGGCAGTTAAACCGCGACACCGGAGGCTCTAGTGGCAACTCAGCAAATCAACGGCCCGCTGCTGCAGGTCAGCAATGTCGATATCGAATACCGCACCCGCGAACGGCAAATACGCGCGACGCATGATGTCAGTTTTGATGTCTGGCCCGGCGACCGCTTTATTCTACTTGGCCCGTCAGGCTGCGGGAAATCGAGCCTGTTAAAAGCCACAGGCGGTTTTCTCACCCCGCGCAGCGGTCAAATTTCGCTTGCGGGGACCCCGGTTAGCGCCCCCGGCCCGGAGCGGATGATGGTTTTCCAGGAGTTCGACCAACTGCCGCCGTGGAAAACCGTGCTGGAAAACGTCATGTTTCCTCTGCTGGCCAGCCGGAAAGCCAACCGCGCGCAAGCAAAAGAGACGGCGCTGCATTTCCTGCACAAAGTTGGGCTGGCGGAATTTGCCGAAGCTATGCCCCATACCCTCTCCGGCGGAATGAAGCAACGCGTCGCCATCGCGCGCGCTCTGGCGATGAAACCGCGAATCCTGCTGATGGACGAACCCTTTGCGGCGCTGGATGCGCTGACCCGCCGCACTATGCAGGAGGAGCTGCTGGCGCTGTGGGAAGAGGAGCGCTTTACCCTGCTGTTCGTCACCCACTCGATTGAGGAGGCGCTGGTGCTGGGCAACCGTATCCTGGTGCTTTCGCCGCATCCAGGGCGCGTCAGGGCGGAGCTTAACTGTCATCAGTTCACGCTTAATGACTTCGGCAGCGAAGCGTTCCAGCACGCGGCTCGTCATATTCACCACCTGTTATTCCCGACAACCGGCAGCAGTTCGTCTCACTCATCCGGCGAGGAGCCAGAGTATGTCCCAGTCACCGTACATTCGTCCTGAATTCGAACGTGAATTACCGCCGCTGCGAGATCTGCCGGTGGAAACGCCGCTCCCCTTAAGCCAGCGCCTGTGGAATCAAACATGGCTGCGCAAGTGTCTGATTGTGGCCCTTGTCCTCGCGCTATGGGAGATCGCCGCGCGGGTACAGCAAAACGATCTGATGTTACCCGGAGTACTTCAGACCCTGCAGGCGTTTAGCGAAGACATGCGCAATGGCGAATTGCCGGAAAAAATCGCCAACTCCCTCAGCACCCTGTTGAAAGGGTATCTGGCAGGCAGCGCGCTGGCGCTCATTGCCAGCGCGCTGGCAGTGACCACCCAGTTTGGCCGCGATCTGCTGAGCACATTAACCGCGATGCTGAATCCTCTGCCTGCAATTGCTCTGCTGCCGCTGGCCCTGCTGTGGTTTGGTCTGGGGAATGTCAGCCTGATATTTGTACTGATACATTCTGTGATGTGGCCAATCGCGCTGAATACCTGGTCCGGTTTTAGCAGCGTTCCGGAAACGCTACGCATGGCGGGACGCAACTATGGCCTCCGTGGGCCACGCTATGTAATTACGATTCTTATTCCGGCATCGTTGCCGGCAATCCTTGCCGGCCTGAAGATCGGCTGGGCTTTCGCCTGGAGAACGCTGATTGCCGCCGAGCTGGTATTTGGCGCCTCCAGCGGCGAGGGCGGTCTTGGCTGGTATATTTTCCAGAATCGCAATGAGCTCTTCACCGACCGGGTCTTTGCCGGGTTGCTAACGGTCATCGCGATTGGCCTCCTGGTGGAAGGCATCGTATTCGCCAGTCTGGAAAAGATCACGATTAAGCGCTGGGGGATGCAGCGTTAACGCCAGCTATCTCAACAGCCAGGTCCTGTGAAATCGCTCCCTTAATCGCCCGGCGAGAGCCACGGTAGCGAATACGGGAGCCCGCCAGTTTTGCTGCCAAACGGTACCTTGCGCCGTCCTGCTGCACATGAGATCCAGCCTCCAGGCATGGATGCTTTATGAGAAAAGCCCGCGCGGAAACCGGCGGGCTTAGGTGATCGTCGCGGTTGTCCACCCGTTACGTGGTTGACACCGCTGACCGGGCCGGACCTCGCTACCGCGAAGCAAACCGGGCGACATGCTCTGCGAGAAAATCAATTTCCTGCGGCGTGTTATAGAAAGCCAGCGACGGCCGGACGGTACTTTCATAACCAAAATGGCGCAGGATCGGTTGCGCGCAGTGATGTCCGGATCGCACGGCAATGCCGACCTGACTCAGATAGCGCCCCACGGCTTCATTTTCATGACCCGCCAGCACGAAAGATAAGACGCTGGTTTTGTTCGCCGCGGTGCCGACCAGCGTCAGGCCCGGAATAGCCGACAGCTTCTCGATCCCATACTCCAGCAAGGCGTGCTCGTACTGCGCAATATTTTCTATCCCCAGCGAGGTGACATAATCGATAGCCGCCCCCAGCCCGACGGCATCGGCAATATTGCCCGTGCCCGCCTCAAACTTATTCGGCGAGGGTTGATAGCGCGTCAGTTCAAAAGTTACGTCGGCAATCATATTCCCGCCGCCCTGATACGGGCGCGCCTCTTCCAGCACCTCCTGCTTGCCATATACGACGCCGATCCCGGTCGGTCCAAAAATTTTATGCCCGGAGAAGACGAAGAAATCGGCATCCAGCGCCGTGACGTTGGTCGGGATATGCGAAATAGACTGCGCGCCGTCGATGGCGATGCGCACGCCAAAACGATGGGCGATTTGCACCAGCTCCTGAACCGGCGTGACGGTACCCAGCGCGTTGGAAACGTGGGTAGCGGACACAAAACGGGTCTTGTCATTGAACAAACGGACATATTCCTCAACGATCAGCTGCCCGTGCTCATCAACCGGCGCGACGCGGATCACCGCTCCCGTCTCCTGCGCAATGAGCTGCCACGGCACAATGTTGGCGTGATGCTCGAGCAACGTGAGGATAATTTCATCCCCCGGCCGTAACAGCGGCTTCACGTAGCTGTGCGCAATCAGGTTGAGCCCTTCCGTGGTGCCGCGCACGAAGATGATATTCTCCGGGCCGCGCGCGCCGATAAACCGCGCCACTTTGTCACGCGCGGCTTCATAAGCATCGGTGGAACGTGCGGCAAGGGTATGCGCCGCCCGATGAACGTTCGAGTTTTCGTGCAAATAATAGTGGCTGATGCGATCGATAACCTGCTTCGGGCGCTGGGTCGTCGCGGCATTGTCCAGCCAGACCAGAGGATGACCGTCCACCTGTTCGGCAAGGATCGGAAAATCAGCGCGGATCCGTTCAACCGGGATCTGCCCGACACGCGCCGGCGGCGCCGGCTTTGCGCCAACAGAAGGTCGCGCCGCGAATCCGCGAGGCGCGATATCCCCCCGGCTCTCCTGCCCCAGCGGCACCACCCGCGGCGCGTACGCGGCCTCGGCGGCCCGCGGGCGTGCGGGCGTGTCGCCCAGCAGCCCTTTCAGATCCCGCGCGTCGGGCAGTCCGTAATCCCGCGCGGAGGGAGCGTCACCCGCCTCGCCCGGCCATCCGCCGGGCGCGTAGGGAAGCGTGAATAAATTACTCGTAGTCATAATATTCACCCACTTCAACGTCTTCCAGCACGGCAATGGCGTCATCGGCCAGGATCGCAGCGGAGCAATAAAGTGAGAGTAAATAGGATGCCACGCCGTTATCGTCGATCCCCCGGAAGCGCACCGACAATCCGCGAGACTGTTCGTTTGGCAGCCCTTCCTGATAAAGCCCCAGCACGCCGCGTTTGCTTTCACCGGAGCGAATCAGCAGGATATTGGTTTTCCCGCTCTGGCCTTTCGGGTTTTTCAAACCATCAACAAACAGCTTATCGGAAGGGATCAGCGGAATACCGCGCCACAGGATAAAAGTGCCCCCGTGCAAATTCACGGTGACCGGCGGCACGCCGCGTCGCGTGGCTTCACGCTGAAATGCGGCAATCGCACGCGGATGGGCCAGGAAGAAGGACGGCTCCTTCCAGACTTTTGACAGCAGCTCATCCAGGTCATCCGGCGTCGGACGGCCATTGCGGGTCTGAATACGCTGCGAGTCATCGATATTTTTCAGCAATCCATATTCATCGTTATTGATCAGCTGACTCTCCTGGCGCTCGCGCAGGCTTTCAATCGCCAGCGCAATCTGCTCTGACGCCTGGTCGTACGGCGAGCTGTAGAGATCGGCGATTTTGGTGTCCACGTTAATAATGGTCGCGATGGAATCGAGCTGGTATTCACGCGGCGTGGTCTGATACTCGATGTAGCCCTGCGGTATTTCAACGCGCGTCGGGTCCTGGCTGCATAATACGTCCAGCGGCGTATCCCCCTCCACGACCTTGTTCACCCGATAAATCCCCGACTCCAGGCCTTTATAGTCGAGAAAACGGCTGACCCAGCGCGGGGTAATCGCCGCAAATTGCGGAGCCGTTTTGGTCACGTTCGCTAACTGATACGCGGCTTCACGCCCCAGTGCATTAATGCCTTTTTGTTCTGCCATGATGATTCCTTAGTGTTTGAAATAGTGGAGCTGAAGGTTAGTACTGCGGCAAACGGGTATCCACATCCCGCGCCCAGGCGTTTAGGCCATCTTTTAAATTCATCACGCGGCCCTGATAGCCCGCGCGCTGTAGTGCCCGAATCGCGAAAATACTGCGCTGCCCGATCTTGCAGAGAAACACCGCATCGACCGTCGGGTCGAATTCACCGATACGCCTGACTATCTGGCCCAGCGGCATCACTTTTGCCTGCGGAAATTTAGCAATCGCCCGTTCGTGGGGTTCACGAATGTCGATCAGCTGCAGGGGTTTACCCTCCTCTATCCAGGCGTGCAGCTCCTGGGCCGTGACGCTTTCAACCGGCACCTCCGCCTCATCGGGTTTCAGTCCACAAAACTCTTCGTAGTCGATCAGCTCATGAATCGACGGGTGCTCACCGCATACCGGGCAGCCGGGATCTCTCGCCAGCCGCAGCTCACGCTGCTTCATCTGCCACACATCGAAGAGCAGCAGGCGGCCAATCAGGCTCTCGCTGCCGCCGACGATCAGCTTGATCGCTTCCGCCGCCTGAATGGTGCCGATAATCCCCGGCAACACGCCGACAACGCCGCCTTCGGCACAGGAGGGCACCAGCCCCGGCGGCGGAGGCTCGGGATACAGACACCGGTAACACGGCCCTTCCCCGGCATAAAAGACGCTGGCCTGCCCTTCGAACTGGAAAATGGAGCCGTAGACCAGCGGCTTACCCAGCAAAACGCAGGCATCGTTAATCAGATATCGGGTTGGATAGTTGTCCGTACCATCGACGACGAGGTCGTATTCGCGAATAATCTCCAGCGCGTTTTTACTGCTCAGGGTGGTGTTATAGGTCTCCACCTGCAGGTCGGGATTGATCGCTTTAATCTTGTCTTTCGCCGAGGCCACTTTGGGCCGGTTGATATCTTTGGTGCTATGAATGATCTGCCTTTGCAGGTTGGATATTTCGACAAAATCAAAGTCGACAATCCCCAGCTTACCGACCCCGGCAGCGGCCAGGTAAAGCGCCACCGGCGCCCCCAGCCCTCCGGTGCCGATAAGCAACACGCGGGCTGCCTTCAGACGCTTTTGCCCTTCAAGCCCGACTTCCGGCAGCAGCAGATGGCGGCTGTAGCGGGCAATCTCCGCATGCGTCAGCTCCGTCAGGCGGTCGTCCGGGATAATGCTCGCTCTGCTCATACCGCCTTCCCGACGCCGCCTGCAATGGCGGGGACCAGCAGCACCTCAGCGCCATCGCTGACCGGGGTCTCCAGCCCGCCGGTGGTTTTAATGTTGTTCTCCCCCACGTACAGATTGATGAAACTGCGCAGCGCTCCGGTGTCGTCATACAAATGCTGCTGAATGTCCGGGAAACGCTCCGCCAGCGCCGCGACCAGCTGACCTACGGTGTGGCCTTCGAGGGTCACTTTCCCCTGGCCGTCGGTGAAGGCGCGTAGTGCGGTGGGAATCAGTAATGTCGATGCCATAGTGATAATCTCTCCGTGTTTTGCTCTGGTTTCAGGCAGCGTTGTGCCTGCTATTCACGTCATGGAACGGTTTGCACGTCCTCCTGCAAAAAGCGCTGGCGGTCCTGCGTCAGCCGCCAGCTGGTCAACGCCCCCGCCTGCCGCTGCGCCACCGCCACGATGATGTAGGCGTAAAACGGCAGCGCATGCTCGCGGTCAAATTCCGACGGAATAGCCGGATGATCGGGGTGCGAATGGTAATAGCCGACCACGTCCACTCCCTGAGCCAGCGCCGCGCGCTCCGCCCGCAGGGAGTCGTCGGCGGTGATGACAAAACGGTGGTATTGCTCCTCCGATTCGCGGGCATTGACGATGGGGAAAATCGCCGTCACGCGGGCATCGCCCTGCGCGGAGAAATGGCCAACGAGCGCGCCGCAGCATTCGTTGGGATAGGCCTTTTCCCCTTCAGCGCCAATCTGCTTTGCGATTTTGTGGGTCAATTCAATCATCGGTTTCATTCCAAAAAGAGTCAGTCAGGTAACGCGAGCCGACATCACACAGCAGCGTGACCACCACAGATCCCGCCGGCAGCGTGCGGGCCAGCCTCACGGCGGCGGCTACGTTTGCGCCGGATGAAATGCCGACAAAAATGCCATCGCGCCGGGCCAGACGCCGCGTGATGGCGTAGGCCTCTTCGGTGGTGACAGAAATAATGTCGTCGAACAGGGTTTCGTCGAGAATGCCCGGTTTAATGCTGCTGCCCATATGCTTGGTCCCTTCAATGCCGTGGAACGGCGAAGCGGGCTGCACGGCGAGCGTTTTAACCTGCGGATTCTCATATTTGAGCCGCCGCGCGGTGCCGACAAAACTGCCGGAGGTGCCCATCCCCGCGACAAAATGGGTGATTTGTTGCCCGCTCTGGTCCCAGATCTCTTTTCCGGTGGTCGCGAAATGCGTATCCGGATTAACGGGGTTGTTATATTGGTCGGGATAAAAATAGCGTTCCGGATGCGCAGCAACTTGTGCCTGAACTTCAATATATGCGCCGTCGGAACCTTCAAGCGGATCGGTTTCCACAATCGTGGCGCCATAATGACGAATAATTCGTTTGCGTTCCGGGCTGGTATTCTGCGGCAGATATAGCCGGACGTGATATCCCAGCGCCGCGCCAATCATCGCGTAGGCAATGCCGGTATTGCCGCTGGTCGCATCAATAATCGTTTTACCCGGCGTTAATAAACCCCGCGCAATCCCGTCCAGCACCATGGCTTTCGCCGCGCGGTCTTTCACTGAGCCGCTGGGGTTCATATACTCTGCTTTTGCCAGCAGCGTTACGCCAGGCAACTCTGCGGCAAAAGAGGGCAACGTTATTAACGGCGTAGCGCCGATCGTCTCAAGCAAATTCATAATAATTATCACGCCGTTATTTTTGTCTGTTGTGCTGCACTGACCATTCCATTGCATTATTGGAATAATTAAATCCCATCGCCGTCGCTGAAATGTTTTTGTTGCGCTCGGGCCTGCTGCACATTACTGTCCGGCGGAACATCGCGGGTCAGCCATATATTCCCGCCGATGCTGGAACGCGCGCCGATGGTAATTCGCCCTAATATTGTCGCGCCGGCATAAATAACTACGTCATCTTCTATTATCGGATGGCGAAGGTAGTTTTTTTGCAACTGCCCGTCTTCGCCGGCAATAAAGCGTTTGGCCCCCAGGGTGACGGCCTGATAAATACGCACCCGTTTACCGACGATGGCCGTTTCGCCAATCACCACGCCGGTCCCGTGATCGATAAAGAATCCATCATCGATCCGCGCGCCGGGATGAATATCTATTCCGGTCTGGCTGTGCGCCTTCTCGGACATAATTCGCGCCAGCAGAGGCAGATCGAGCTGATGCAGCTCGTGGGCCAGACGATAGTGGATCACGGCATGAATTCCCGGATAGCAGAGCAGCACTTCATCCATGCTGCGCGCGGAGGGATCGCCCTGATAAGCCGCGAGGATATCGCTGTCGAGACGCTGACGGATGACCGGCAAACGGTTGGCAAACTGCTGAACCCGCCTGACCGCCTCTTGCGACAGCGCCTGACTCGCGCCCTCCTCGTCCTGCTCATCCGACTGATAATAGAGTTCCAGAAGCGCTTCTTCGGTGAGCCTGTCAAGCGCGGTGCCTAACAAATGGCCGACGTAATAATCTTCGCCCTCTTTGCGTAATTCGACGTCGCCTAACCGCATCGGATAAAGCACTTTTATCAACGTATCGGCGACTGAATTAACGCTTGCCCGGGAAGGTAAACTACGTTTATTACGATAATTATTTTTCGAATGTTCATCGCGCCACGCCTGACGAACGCGACGCAGTTCATCGACGACATTATTTAAATGCCAGTTATTTTCTCTTTTCGGCATGAGATACAATTCACCCGCTTCCGGCATAATAATATCCTTCTTAAAATCACATCGATAAATCTGTTTTCTGCGTTACCTCACTTTTATGCATTACCCACATTAAAAACAAATAACCTTATTGACTTTGAATAGCTGAAAAGAATAAATACATAAAAATCAACAGACTAAATTCAGAATGGCCTCGCGGCGCCAGCATTCATTGAGGCCGGGGACGTTTTCCCCCTGCGGCAAAACCGCCAGGCTCACCCGCGGGCACGGCGCTGAGTCTGTCCACAAAGTGGCTACTTAACTCTGTGGATAACCTGGAGTCAGATTGCTGCAGAGGGCGTGAGGCCGACCACGGCGCCGAATGTGCAAATTTTAACCAGCGGTTGATTGAGTGGACGAGCCGCGGTCCGTTGAGTATTGCCGCATATTTATTTATGTCCCAACGCATATCGCAGTATTATATACAGCGCTTTATGAAGTGAACCTGGGGCGAACTCCAGTGCTTAGCCCCTTTAAGCGTGTCTTATCCGACAGCCTTTAGCGATGAATACGGTTCGCCGCAAGCGGGCGTCCTGACGATGCAAGGTCTCAGGTCAGGAGAGCCTTGTTGTTACCTTTGCCAGGCATATCGGAAGATTTTTGACCCCTCCAGGGACGGGACGGCCCGCAGCCAGTTTAACGGGATGGCCTGAATCACAGGTAAACAGATGTTCAGCAAAAAACCCTTTCTCCGGCCTCTGCTTATTTTGCTCACAACCGGAGGCGTTGTACTCACGTCACTCCTTCTGTCAGGAACGATGCTGATTTTCCAAAGGAACAATATTGAGGCGTCACTCCTTGACAGCAATCAGGCCTACGCCCGAAAGCTTGCCGACACGACGGACCGTTACCTGGCTTTTGCCCAGCGCGAGTTAGCCTGGAGCGCTTCGTCTATCCGTAGCCTCTCTTACAGCCAGCATGAAGTGGATCGCCTTCGCCTTCAGTCCGGTATCTTTAACTCTGTGGGGGTTGTCAACGCTCAGGCAGCACTGGTTTCGACGTCCCCATACCTGCCGGCGCTTACGGGAGTGACGCTGCATTCACGCGCCAACCAGCTCGCTCTGGCCGCGCGGTCGCCCTTGATTTCCGAACCATTCACGTCGGTCGCCGGGAATGAGATGATTCTGCTCTCACAGCCCGTTCTGGCACCCGATGGCCGCTATCTGGGGTATTTAGGGGGCAGCATCTATCTGAAAAAACAGAGCATGCTGAGCGATATTCTGAGCCTCCATTTCTATGAAGATAACATCGCCATCAGCGTCGTCGATAATCATGGCCGGATTATCTTCAGCAGAGATACGGCCCAAAAGGGTTCGTTCCTGCCCCTGCCTCCGCAGGTCCAGGCCGCACTGCGGGCGAATAAAAGCGGAAACTATACCGGGCTTTATGAAAGCCATAAAAACCTGGTCGGCTATGCCAGCCTTAACCAAACTAACTGGAATATTTTCGTTTCAACCCCCGCCGATACGGTCACCCGCATGCTATGGCGGACGGTCGAAAAAATCTCAGGGTTTGTTCTCGCTATCCTTCTTCTTATCGCCGGGGGCGTGGCTATTTTATCCTCCTACATTGCGCGTCCGCTGGAGCAGCTTGCGGGACGAGTTCGCGCCACGGACGGCCTGACATCGCCGGAAAAACTCTCGACGATCAGGGCCTGGTATCAGGAAGCTGACATGCTGCGGGACGCGATGGAAAACAGCTTCCGCTCGGTATCGGCCCGCTTCGCCACGCTGAGCGATGAGGCCATGACGGACCCGCTGACCGGACTGTATAACCGCCGGGGATTTTATGAACAGTCGGCCCGCGTCGGGGACGCGGAGAATCAGTACGTGATTGCCATAGACATCGATCATTTTAAAACCATTAACGATCGGTTCGGGCATGACACGGGAGATGACGTGTTGGTTCGTATTGCTGACCTGCTGAAGCAGACCTGCCGGGATGGGGATATCATCAGCCGCTTCGGCGGGGAAGAGTTTATTGTACTGCTCCCAGACTCGACGCTTAACGGAGCTATGACGATGGCGGAGAGGATCCGCAGAGTCATGGCCGGGGCGACCTTCTCCCGTGCAGGACATATCACCATCTCCGCGGGCGTGGCCGGGCTGCGGGAATGCGATGGCGACAGGGAAAGGCTTCTTCGGATGGCCGATCGGGCGCTTTATCAGGCCAAACAGCTGGGACGCAATCAGGTCGTACTCAGTGAGTACCCTCCGGAGCCCGGCAGTAAATAAGCAGGAGACTTACCGCGATACCCGGATCTCCACCGTTCCGGGCCGATCGGCAGAACGGGAGCGTCCTGAGGCCGTCGATTTTCCGGACGCGAGGAAGGCCGCTCCGTCGGAGAAGCCAAATGAGAAAAGCCCGCGGAGGAAACCCGGCAGGCTTTTGCTTTCTCAACTCACTTTCGCCTACGCTAGCCGCCGAACGTGGACGGTATCGCTGAGTAGCCGATATTCACCGGCATTCCGGAACGACGCAGCATGACCTCGCTGGCCCGGTTAGCCTCAACGCCCTCTCCTTGCACAAACGCCTGCAGCCCCGTGGTCATAGGCAGCGGCACTTTTCGGTCTGATTCGTATTCCGCGCGGTTGCGCGAAAGCGGCTCGTGAACTTCAAGCCAGCGGCTGCCGTCCGGCTCGAGGGTATATTTCACCGGCCGATCGATAATCTGCACCCGCGTCCCCACCGGAACGTTATCGAAGAGATACTTGATATCGTCGTTACGCAAGCGGATACACCCCTGGCTTACCCGCAGCCCGATACCAAAGTTGGCATTAGTGCCATGAATGGCGTACAGCCTGCCGATATAGATTGCGTACAGCCCCATCGGGTTTTCCGGGCCGGCAGGCACGAATGCGGGCAGGCTTTCTCCCCTTTTGGCATACTCGCGGCGGGTATTCGCCGTCGGCGTCCAGGTTGGCGCCTCCTGCTTACGTTCAACCGCCGTCACCCAGTTGCGCGGCGTTTCGCGGCCCGCCTCGCCGATGCCTATCGGTAGAACCTCAACCGTGGTCCCCTCCGGCGGATAGTAGTAAAGGCGCATTTCCGCGACGTTAACCACAATCCCCTCACGCACCGTATCGGGCAAAATAAGCTGCTGCGGTACGATCAGCGTCGAACCCGACTTCGGCAGATAGACATCGACCCCGGGATTGGCTTCGAGCATATTGCTCAGCCCTTGCCCGTACTGCGCGGCAAACGCCTCCAGCGGGAGCGTATTACCGTCCGGGACGGTGATGGTTTGCGGGCTACCCACAAGGCGGCTTCCTTCCGGCGGCAACGGGTAGCTAACGGCCAGAACGCTCTGGCTTGACAGGATAAATAACAGAGAGCAAAGCAGTTTCACACGCCGCACCATTTCCCTTCCTCAGTCGCGACAATCGTGAATGAATTATAGCTTTATTATCGAAATCTTATATACCGACTAACGGCGGTGGACCACGTTCCCTTGTCCACTGCCGGTATTCCGTTAGATCTGGTAATCGATCGCCGTCTCTTCCGGCTCCATCGCCTGGCGTTTAATTTCATCCAGCGACAGTCCGGCGTTGCACAGCTCGATAAAGCGCCAGACGTAGTTACGCTGTAGCTGTCCGCGCTTTAAGCCTAGCCAGACGGTATTGGCATCAAACAGATGGCGGGTTTCAAGACGCGTGAAGGTGTCGGACTCTCTGGCATCGCCCGACTGTTCGGCGACCAGCCCTACCCCGAGGCCAAGCTCAACGTAGGTTTTAATGACGTCGGAATCCTGGGCGCTGAGGACGATATCCGGCATCAGCCCTTTGCGATTGAAGGCTTCATCGATACGCGAGCGTCCGGTGATCCCCTGACGATAGGTAATCAGCGGCCAGCGGGAAATGGCTTCCAGGGTGAGCGGCGTCACCTGCACCAGCGGATGATCTTTTGGAACCAGCAGGCTGTGGTGCCAGCGGAACCAGGGAAAGGCCACCAGCGTCGGATCGTTGCTCAGCCGCTCGCTGGCGATGCCGATATCGGCGCCTCCGTTGTGCAGCAGCGCTTCGATCTCCTGCGGCGTCCCCTGCACCAGCTCCAGGCGAACGTCGGCAAAAAGCTCGCGGAAGGCCTTAATCACCGGCGGCAGGCTATAGCGCGCCTGGGTATGCGTCGTGGCGATGGTTAATACGCCCGAGGCGTCGTTGGTAAACAGGTCCGCAAGACGGCGGACGTTGCTGGCTTCATTAAGAATGCGTTCGGCAATCGATAACAGCGCTTTACCCGGTTCCGTCATCCCCAGCAGACGCTTGCCGCGTCGGATAAAGATTTCGATCCCCAGCTCTTCTTCGAGTTCACGAATATGGCGACTGACGCCCGATTGCGATGTGTAGAGCATATTGGCGACTTCCGTCAGGTTATAGTCCTGACGGGCCGCTTCACGAATTATTTTTAGTTGCTGGAAATTCACCCTTTCCTCCGGGCTATCAGACATAACATATGCTCTATTGTTAGAGTCTGTTGTCCCTGCTAACAAATAATAAAAACCAGCAACTTATTCCATTCAGGAATATACATTAACTCACCAGCAGCAGTTCACGGTTCTCCAGCGAAGGGCGGCTCACCAGCGACAGCAAAATTTCCTTCACCGCCTGCGCCTGCGGCGACAGGCTTCCCTTGGCAGACATATTCAACGATAGCGACAGGCTCATGGACGGCGTGCTGATACGCGCCATCCAACCGTTAGCGGCGCTGCACAGCGAGCGAGCGGCGGATTCCGGCAGCACGGTGGCCCCCATTCCGCTGGCTATCGCCGCGGTTAAGGTCGTAATAGACTCGATTTCGCCGATGATTTTTGCCGACAGCCGCCGCAGGGTAAAGGCTTCCGTCACCCTCGCCCGCACCGCGCTGTAATCGCGGGGCAGGAACAGATTCATCTCGGCAACCGCCGTCAGGTCAACGCTTTGCCCCGGGCAATCCCGGGTACCGACCAGGTACAGGTCCTCTTTCAGCAGCGGCTGGCTGACGATACCGGCAACCGGCGAGCGCTCGTACAGCACCGCCATATCCAGCTGACCGCTAAGCAGCTTATCGTTAAGGATCGTTCCGCTGCTTTCCTGCAGATAGACCATCACTTCAGGAAGTTCGTTACGTACCGTTTGCAGCAGCGGCATAGTAATGGCGGACGCCGCCGTTCCCGGCGCCAGGCCGATAGAGACCTGGCCGCTGAGGATATGGCCCACGTTATTGACCGCCAGCTGCGCCTGCTCGCACTGGCGCAGAATGGTCCGGGCGTGGGTATAAAGGATTTTCCCTGCTTCCGTCGGCGTGACGCCTCGCTTCGTACGAATCAGCAGCTGCTGGTCCAGTTCACCTTCCAGGGTCGCAACCTGCTGACTCAGCGCGGGCTGTGCGATATGCAAGACTTCGGCTGCCTGGGTCAGACTGCCAATATCGACGATTTTCACAAAATACTTCAGTCGTCTTAAGTTCATTTTGCCTCCTGTAAGGAACGCCAGTACCAACGCTGGCAATTGAGATACAGAAGGTTTTGCAATTTACTTGCCAGTTTTATTCTGCCCGGCGTAAAAGCCGCCGGACGCGGCGTAATAAGCGATTCCGATTGCTGCAGGGGATTTTTTTGCCCGGTAAGCAGATTACGATATGCCCCATTAGGGGTACATTTGCACCATCGCGGTGCGCAGCGGCGTAAAACTGCGTGAACATCACCCGACTGCTGAAATTGTCAGCAGTCAAACTCATTCCGATGATTCAGCCTTTGACAAGGTGGAGCGCCGCCGTTAATATGCGCCCCGTTCACACGATTCCTCTGTAGTTCAGTCGGTAGAACGGCGGACTGTTAATCCGTATGTCACTGGTTCGAGTCCAGTCAGAGGAGCCAAATTCTTGTTTTCATGCCGCTTTGCGAATCCCTGTTTAATTCGAATTCAATAAGCCAGCGTGAAAGTCTTCCCGATGCATTTGCAGTTTTTCCTCCGCATCGGGAGAATCTGAGGTCAGGCGAGTTCGATAACGGAATAACCCCTGATATCTCCTGGCGACACAAAAATCCGCAGCTTAAAACCATCCGCAAACCTATTCAAAGTTTCCGATTATCACGGTCTGTATCTTTTAGCTCATCCAGGCGGTTCGCGTCCCTGGTATCCGCCACGTCGTCCTGTACTCTTTCCGCAGTAATATTTCTCAGTAACGCTTAACAAACCGCACCGGCATACTGCGAATCCCGGTGTGCTTATTGCTGCGCACCCAATTAACATCGCCATCCAGCCTGAAGCCATCCACCTGCTCCAGCAGGTGGCGCAAAATAACGCGCATTTCCAGCCTCGCCAGCTGAGCGCCAAGACAGCTATGTCCCCCGCCCCCAAATGCCATATGCAGATTTTTCTGGCGGCCAATATCGAACGCAAAAGGTTGCTCATAATAAGCATCATCCCGGTTGGCCGACGCCCACCATAACGTGACTTTCTCCCCACGGCGAATCAGCCGATCGCCGATAGTCACATCGCGCGTTGCCGTTCGACGGTTATAGGGGGTCGGTGAAGTCCAACGCAGTATTTCGTCGAGCGCTGAATTCATCAGGCCGTCGTCCTGTTGCAGGCGCAGCCACTGCTCTGGATGGTGAATAAATGCCAGAATACCGCCGGCAATGGCGTTACGCGTGGTTTCCAGCCCCGCCACCATGACCACGCTGAACACCATCAACTGCTCCAGCGGCGTCAGTTTTCCCAGCCCTTTGGGTAGCTCGCCTGTCACGGCCAGCGACACAATATCGCTGCCTGGGTTCTGGCGTTTCTCTTCGACGAACTTATGCCCGTAGGCCATAAAGTTCTTCATCCCCTGCTGGCTACTGATGCTGGTTTCCCCCAACTGACGGTCCGAATAGTCCAGCACGGCGTTAATCCACGCAAAAATCTGATGGCGATCGTCGTGTGGGATACCGACTAAACTGGCGATAGCAAACAGCGGCAGCTCTGCCGCGATGGCAGAGACGAAATCGACACGTTCCTGCTGGAGCGCGGCCTGTACGGCAGCCCCTGCTGCGGCAAACAGAACATCCTCCATCGCCGCCACACGGGCATTGGTGATGGCCGGAGCAATCAATCTGCGTAGCGCCTTATGGCGCGGATCGTCCATCATATTGATTACCGATCCCGGCCCCATTTCCCGCGGCAAATCCTCAATCATGGTGCCCCCGCCCTGCCGATCGCCGCCACCGGCGGAGGAGAAGGTGTCGTTATCTTTCGCGATGGCCGCAATGTCGTGATAGCGCGTAAACACCCAAAATCCTTCGCCATCGGGCGTTAGCGCCGTCCGGGGATGGAACAATGCCCCGTGGTGGCGACGCAGGTCGGTGAATACCTGATGTGGAAACCCGCGGCTGAACAGGTCCAGATTGGTCAGATCCACGTCAGGCAGCGGCCAAAACTGCGCGGCCTGTTCACTGTTGATAATCGCTTCGGACATCGTTACCTCCCCGGTTTATTGCAGACGCCAGCCTTCAGCACGGTTACGCGCCTGCCAGAAATCGGCATAGCGACCGCCTGCGGCCAGTAATTGCTGATGGTTGCCCTGTTCGATAATGTGCTGCCGATCCAGCACCAGAATCTGGTCAGCGTTTTGGATGGTCGAGAGCTGATGGGCAATGACCAGCAACGTACAACGATGGTGCAGAGACTGTAATCCGGCGGCGATCGCGGACTGATTCTCTGCGTCAAGAGCGCCGGTAGCCTCATCCAGCAGCAATATCGGCGCGTTTTTCAACAATGCGCGAGCGATGGCGACACGCTGGCGTTCACCGCCGGAAAGCAGGCCGCCGCCCTCGCCAACCTGACTTTGCCAGCCATCCGGCAGACGTTGCAGCAGCTCGTCCAGCCGCGCCAGCCTGACCACCTGCGCAATTTCCTGCGCATCGGCGTGCGGATTGCCAATCAATACGTTTTCCCGCAGGGTGCCGCTGAACAGATAATTGTCCTGAAAGACTGGCGCGATCAGCGACATGTGCTCGCGACTGCTTAACTGGCGCAGATCGGTGCCTCCCAGCGTAATGCTGCCGCCGTCGGGATCAAAGAAACGCGCGATCAAACGCATAAGGGTGGTTTTACCGGCGCCAGAGAGGCCCACCAGCGCCGTGGTGGTGTTGGCGGGCAGCGTAACCGACACATTTTTCAGGATCGGCCGCTCGGGTTGATAGCCAAAGGTCACGTTATGCAGCTGAATGCTGGCCTCGCCGCTGTATGGCTGCGGATCGTCGGCCTGCGGCAACGGTTGCTCGGCCAGTACCCGTTCCACCGCATCCATTTGGGCAGAGGCCATACGGATCCCGGAACCATAGGCGGCCACTTCGGTAAGGGGATCAATCACCCGGTTAATCAGCACCAGCAGCGCCAGCAGCGTGACCAGCTGCTGCGGATCGTTATCGGCCAGCCCCAGCCAGGTGACGCTGGCCATCAACGTCAGGAAACTGAGCTGCGCCAGCCAGGAGTTCGCCAGTAACGGCGGCAGCACCAGCCACAGCTGGCGTTTACTGGCCCGATTTTGCGCCACTAAGGCCGCATCAAAATTGGCATGTCCCTGTTCGCCGCAGCCGTGAGTTCGCAACACCATTTGGTTCTGCGCAAACTCAAGCATACGTTCGCTGGCTTCTGCCGTGGCATGGTGAACGGCTTCGTCCGCGGCGCGACCCAGCCTGCCCGCCCACCAGTAAACCAGCGCCACCAGCGGAAAAATCACCAGCGCGATCAGCGCGATACGCCAGTCGAAGAAAAAGGTAATCGCCACCACCACCAGCGGTGTCAAGGTGGCGCGCATTAACGGGCTTAATTGATGGGCGGGCAGCCCCAGGATTTCCATCACCCCCTGACTGAGCAGCACGCCAAGCTGGCTGGTATTGGCGGGACTGAACCAGCCCAGCGGCAGAGTCACCACATGGTCGCCAATGCGGTGACGTAAGGTATTCAGTAGCGCGATGGCCACCTTGAAGCCGCCCAACGAGGCAACGTAGTTAAGATACCAGGCGAGCAGCGTACCCAGCGTGAGCGGCAATAACCACCATGTCGCCCGCGTGATATCAGCCTGCAATAGCGCCTGGACGATCGGCACGACCATCGCAAAAGCGATCCCCTGCACCAGGCAGAAAAGCACCATCAGGATCAGGTAACGTCGCAGAACCCTGGCGTTATCATTGCCCAGCAGTGACGAGAGACGGGTCAGCAGCATACCTCCTCCTTTGATGGTGAGAACTGCGCCTGCCACAGACGCGCGTATTCCCCCTTGTTAGCCAGCAGCTGGCTATGCGTTCCCTGTTCCGCAATACGTCCCTGCGCCAGCACCACGATATTATCGGCGTTAACCACCGTCGCGAGGCGGTGAGCCACCACCAGCAGCGAGCGGTTACCCTGTTGAGAAATGAGCCGGGAGAGCGTGTCCTGAATGGCGGCTTCTGATTCGGCATCAGCCTGTGCCGTGGCTTCATCCAGCACCAGCAGCTGCGGCTCCTTGAGTAGCGCTCTGGCAATACTCAGGCGCTGCGCTTCCCCGCCCGACAGGCGGGCATCTTCGCCATAGACCGACTGATAGCCGCGCGGCAATTGCAGAATGCGTTGATGGATATTGGCTGCCTGCGCCGCGGCAATCACTTGCCGATCGGTTGCCTGCGGATGACCCAGGGCAATGTTGTCTCTGATGCTGAGTCGCAGCAGTCGTACCTCCTGAAAGACACAGCCAATCTGGCGATAGAGATGGTCGGTCGCGATATTCGCCAGATCGACACCCCCCAGCATAATCCGCCCAGCGTCGGGTTCGGCAAAGCGCAGGAGTAACTTCGCCAGCGTTGATTTGCCCGCCCCGGATGCGCCAACCAGCGCCGTTACCGTACCGGGTTCCAGCCTCAGCGAGATGTCATGCAGAATCTGGCGTTCGGGCCCGTAGCTGAAGCTGACGCGATCAAAACGCACCTGGTTGCCCGCATTGAGCATCACCCGCTCCGGCTCCTTTTGTTGAGGGATCGCCAGTAACCCGGCCAGGCGAGTAAAAGCCCCCTTCGCCATCTGCAGCGACTGTGCGCTGCTGCTTAACGTGCCAATAGGCACCGAGATCCCCAGCCCCAGCACCGCAAACGGCAGGAGTTGCCAGATATCCATCCAGCCGAAATGAATAAAGGTGACGCCGCCAACCAGCACCAACAGCAATAAGGTGATCGGCGCGATAATCACCCCTGAGAGACTTTCCGGTTTGATCAGCGGGCGCACCCAGTCGAGAAAGAAATCGCGAAAGCTGTCTACCGCCCGGCGATATGCCTGATGAGCAACGCCATGCTGGCCGAAGGTTTTCACCACCGGAATGCCCTGGACAAACTCCACCACCGAGCGATTGACCTGCTCCAGCTCCTGGCCGTATTCCGCCATTTTGGCCTGACTGGCACGCATAATCTGGCGATAGAGCAGAAAAAAGAACGGTAGCGGAATCAAGGTAATCAGCGTCATCCGCCAATCGATGAACAGCAGGTAGCCGTAGACGCACAGAAGGGTGGCGGCGGCGTTTGCCAGATTCAGATAGGAGTGCGCCACCAGGTGATGAATGGCGGTCACGTCATCCTGCATACCCTGCTTAATCCTGCCGCTGCTGTTGGCGCTGAACCAACTGAGCGGCGCGTGCGCCATACGACGCGCTAACTGGCGGCGCAGCCACAAGGAGAATGCATTATCAGCGAGGTGCGTCGTGAGATCGGCCAGCCCGCGCAACGCCAATCCTCCGCCCAGGCAGAAAGCGGATATTTTCACGATATGCCAGGCCAGGGCCGCGCGATCTGCCTGCGCGCTCATCAGCACCCGCGCCAGTTCAGTCAGACCAATCAGCGGGGCCAGCACCAGCGCCGATGAACCCACCTGAAGTACCACCGCCAGCGCAATCCAGCCGCGAACCGGTCGTAATAGCCCGACCTGCTGAGGTTCAGTCTCGCATGTTGAAGTCATCACAAATCTCCTTGTCAAACACCGCGCCTGAATCAGCATCATCGCTGCTGAGATGCAGACCTGCGGTGCAAATCTGTCTGGCTGCCGGTAAATCATGGGTAATAAAAAGCACTGCCATGCCCTGCGTCAGTAGCTGACTCAGCAGTTGCAGAATCGTGCGGGTGCTGAGCACATCCAGCGCCGAGGTCACTTCATCGCAGATAAGCACGCTGGGCTGACCTGCCAGCGCCCGCGCCAGCGCCACGCGCTGCTGTTCGCCGCCAGAGAGCTCTCGTGGCAAGCGGCGGGCGTAATCGCCGGGCAGTCCGACCTGGTGCAGCAGCGCGGCCACGCTGCCTGGGTGGGATAATCGGTACCGATCGAGCGCCTGCTGTAGCTGTTGTCCAACGCTGCATAGCGGGTGCAGCGAATGGGCTGGGTCCTGAGGCACCAGCGCGATGGCGCGCTGCTGTTCGCGAGAGCGCCGGCGCACATCGCTCGCCAGCGCTCGATCGCCAAGGGTGATAGCGCCCTGATGGGGTGGATTTAGACCCGCCAGCGATCGCGCGAGGGTGCTTTTGCCAATGCCGGATGGCCCGGTGACCGCAAGGCACTGCCCCGGATGCAGCGCGAAACTCAGCTCTGGCAACGCGGTCTGTCGGGAATGCCCCGGATGCCAGCGCGAAACCCGCAGCAGTGGCTCACCCTGAGTGGCTACCGGTCGCGGCCAGGTCACAGGAGACAACCACGCGCGCAGCAGCGGGCTTTGGGGAGCGGCGAAAAGCTGCCGGGTGTCGCCATATTCCAGCAGCTGCCCGTTATGCAGTACCAGCATCCGCTGCGCTATCTCCGCCACGGCGCTGAGTTGGTGACCGATCAGCAACAGGGCAAAGCGATATTGCCGCTGTAACTGACGCAGTTCCGCCATCATCTGCTCACGATGTCGCCGATCTAATCCGGCGAAGGGCTCATCGAGAATGAGGAGCTGCGGGCGCTTCAATAACACCCGAGCGAGGGCGACCCGACGACGCTGCCCGCCGGAAAGCTGGTGGGGGAAACGTTGCAGGAAAGCGTTATCCTGCGGCAATCCGAGTGAAGCCAGCACCTCGCTAATGGCGTTGGCATCGCCATGATGAAATTCATTAAGCTGACGCCGCACCGACATACCTGGCGTCAGCTCCTGTGCCGGGTCCTGGCCGAGCCAGGCGGTATGCCTGAATCTGAGCTGCCGGAGCTGGCGAGGCGTCGCCTGCAATACCTCGCATCCGCAGCAGATAATCTGCCCGCCGGCGTGGCGCTGCCCGGAGGTCAGGTCACCCAGCAGCGCGCGCCCAAGGGTACTTTTCCCTGCCCCGCTGCTGCCAATCAGCGCCAGCGAACCACCCGCGGCCAGCTCAAAGTTAATGTCCTGCAACACCGCATCGCCCTGCGGGTTGCGGATCGTCAGGCCGGAAACCTGCACCACCCAACGCATCAGCCCTTGCTCCAGCGGTCAGTCTGCAAACTCATCGCCACCACCACCAGCGCGATACCAAGCGCAGGTAACAGCGCCGCCCAGGGATTGAGCATCAGTCCGGGCAACCCGTCGCGCACCATTGACGCCCAGTCGATCCCGCCGGGAGTGGCGATACCGAGAAAACTGGCCGAGGCGAGCAGGTAAATCGCAGCGACTAAACGGGTTGTCCCATCTGCCAGGATACCGGGAACAATCACCGGCAGGACTTCGCGCCATAACAGTAACGGCAGCGCATCGCCTGCCGCACGCGCGACCTCGACATAACCGGTATCGAGGACGGGATCCGCCAGCGAACGTACGTAGCGCAGGGTAAAAGGGATATTGAGTAACGTAATCCCGATCAACAGCGCGACCTGCCCGTTGCCAAAGGCATAGATCACCCCAATCAGTACCAGCAGCGGGGGCATGTACAGTAGCGGGTCCAGTAACACCACCAGCCTTCTGCCGCGATCGGGCAAAGCAACCAGCAGCAGCGCACACAGGCTGCCTAAAAATGAGGAGCACAATGCGCACAACAGGGGGAACAGCAGAATATTGCGACCACCGCTCAGCAGCCGGCTCAAGACATCCCGCCCCAGGCCATCGCTGCCCAGCCACAGTCTTTCATCCGGCAGTTGCCAGGCCAGACCGAGGCTACGCTGTGGGTTATAGGGGGCCAGCCACGGACTACAGATAATCAGGGCAATCATCAATAAAGCGACGATTCTCACGAGCGCCTCCGCCAGGGATCGAGCCAGACCGCCAGGATATCCGCCGCGAACCAACACAGGGCGGTAATCAGCGCCAGCAGCATCGCCACCCCCTGAAGCAAAATGGCATCACGGGTATTCAGCGCCGTCAGCAGCAGCTCGCCGAGGCCGGGAAAGCCAAATACGCGTTCCACCACCACGGCGCCGCCAATCAGGTAGGGTAAACTGGCGGCAAATAACTGGGCCAGCGGCCCCGCGGCCTGAGGCAGCAAATGGCGGGCCACCAGAGTCAGCCCGTGCACGCCGTTAAGGCGGGCGCTAAGAATGTTGGGTGCGGCAGTCAGCCTTATCAACGAGGCGCGTATCATACGCAGCAAATAACAGCCGCCGATCAGTGCCAGAGTCAACGCGGGGAGAACCAGAATCGACCACTGGTCGCTGATATTGCCGGAAGCCGGCAGCAGGGATACCGCCGGGAACCACCCCGCCCCAACCGCCAACAGCAGGATCATCAGCGTGGCAACAATAAATTCCGGGGTGCTTAATCCACTCATCGCGATGAATGACAGCAACCGGTCCTGCCAGCGATCGCGATGCATCGCCGCCAGCACACCGCCGGTGCCTCCCAGCAGCAGCATCCCGCAGGCGGCCAGCAGCGCCAGCAGCCCGCTCCGCCGTGCGGCGGGAGCGATAATATCGGCTACCGGTTGTTGGCTGGTCAAAGAGATGCCGGGATCGCCGCGCAGAATACCGCTAAGCCACTGCCAGTACCTTGCGGCGACGGGCCGATCGAGGCCGAACTGATGCCGTAGCGTCTGCAACGCCTGCGGGGTGGCGCGTTCGCCCAATGCCTGCACTGCGGCATCTCCGGGCGCCAGCGCCAGGGTGAAGAAGATCAACATGCTCGCCAGCCACAGCAGCAGCAGAGTGCTGAGCAGACGCCAGAGGACAAATCTGGCCATCATTGGCCGGCCGCCATCCGGGCGCTGCGGAACAGGGGGATCCCCTGGTTGAGCTCAACGCCCTGCAAAGCCGTCACCGCCGCCGAAAGCTGATCGCGATACCCCCAGAGCAAATACGGCCCCTGTTGCCACAACTGTTGTTGTAACTGGTCGAGTTGCTGCTGTTGGCGCTGCGGATCGAGCGTTTTACGCGCCTGCTCAACCCCTGCCGCAAAATCGTCCGGATACCACCCGCCATAGTTATAGGGGTTGTCATCACCGAACAGCATCGGGATCGCCGCCAGGAAGGGGCGATTTAACGCATACATCGATAACATCTGCGCCTGATGGAGACGTGAAATATCCCCCAGATAATCAGCCGCAGCCACCGTCTCAACCCTGAGGGTAACGCCCACGTCGGCCAGCTGCTGGCGTAATAGTTCTGCCGCGTCGTTCAGCCCTGGGGTCAGATCGGCGGTCAGCAAGGTCAGCTGCGTGATCCCTTTTTTGCGCAGCAGCGCCTGCGCCTCGGTAGCATCGGTCTGGCGCTGAGGGAGCTGGTTGTCAAAACCACTGAGCCCCTGGCCGAAAACGTCATTCCCGCGATAGCCATAGCCGCCGAGGACCACATCAAGCAGCTGCTGACGGTTCACCAGCGTTTTCAGCGCCTGCCGGACCTCAACGTCGTCAAACGGTTTTACCCTGGTATTCATGGCAAAGTAATAACCGCTGGCATTCGCCACACCGCTGCGGATGATTTGCCAGCCCTGGCGTCCGTCTACGCTGCGGGCGCTGCTGACCGGTATATCAAAGGCATAGTCTGCCGCGCCGCTCAGCAGCGCGTTCACCCGCGCCGTGGCATCGGCCAGCGGGCGAATTTCAATGCGATCAAACCACGCCGCAGGATGCCATGCATAAGGGTTGCGGCTGAGCAACGCCCCGTTCTGTGCATTGAAGGAGGTGACCTGATACGGGCCGCTGCATACCGGGATCGCCGCATCGCCCCGCCCCTGTTTCCATACCATACTGGCGGCGGTCAGCACGGTGGTGACCAGATCGGCACGTGGCCGGGTAAGAACCAGCTCCAGCGCTTCGGCATTAACAACATGGCTGGCCTGCATATCGACATCGCTGAAGAATCCGGCAAAACCGGGAGAGGCGGCCAGAAAGCGCAGGCTCGCCAGCGCATCATCAGCAGTCAGCGGCGATCCATCGGAAAAGCGCACCCCGGAACGCAGTGAGACGGTCCAGCGCGTGGCATCCTGATTGGGGGTAATGGCACGACTCAACTGATAGTCGGGACTGCCCTGCCTATCCGCCACCAGCACATCGCAGACATTGCCGGTCACTACCCAGGGGTAATAGGTTTGCGCGCGCCCGTAATCGAGCGTTTCGCTCTGGCTGCCCAACATCACCACCCGGAGAGTACGCTCAGCGGCAGCCTGCGCGGCGGGCAGAGCCATTGTCACACCCAGGAACAGCCACCCTGACAGGCGTAATTTCATCATATTTGCATCCGGGAAAACTGAATGACGCGCCCGGATACCAATCCGGGCGCAGCGCGTAATCAGAATTTTATTTGCGTGCCGACGCCCAACACACGTCCATGTCCAACGGTGACCGCCTCGCTGCCCGGGCCGTAGTACAGACCAATGTACTGCGGACGTTCATCCGTCAGGTTTTGACCAAAGACATAGACATCAAAGGAGGAGAATTCCAGACCCACTTTGGCGTTGTAGAGTTGGTAGGCATCAAGCTTGAAGTGGCCGCCGACATCCGCTTCACGACTGCCGACATACTGATGCTGCGCCAGGGCGAAGATATTGGCTTCCGGCAGCCCCAGCCAGGCGGCAGAATCATAGTATTGCAGCGTCAGGTTGGTGTTGAATTTCGGTACCGCCGGTACCCGGTTGCCATCGCGTGCGCCGGATGAGGCCGCGACATCATCCGAAACATTACGTAGTTCCGTATGGGTGTAACCCGCCCCGCCGCTGACCTTCCAGTGCTCAGCCAGCTGCAGCGAGCCTTCCAGCTCCACGCCATAGTTACGGGTATCCATCGGCTTCGGCACAAAGGTGAATGACGCGGAATCCAGCGCGAACAGGTTTTCATCTTTTACGATGTTATAGAACAACGAGGCGTTCAGTTCGGCACGCCCGTCCAGGAAACGGTTTTTGCTGCCGATCTCGTAGCTCCAGGAAGAGGAATCCTTATAAGGCTCATCCTTCAAGCCGCTGGGTGCGTTGTTGGTAAAATTAGGGAAACCGCCGCTTTTCGCGCCGCGTGCGACGCTGGTATAGATCGTCGAGTCATCGGTCAGGTCATAACTCAGCGCCGCGCGGCCTGTCACCATGTCGTAATTCAGCACCCCGCTTTGATTGAAGGAGGCCACCGTCCCGGGGAAACCGTTGGAACGATACAGCGATTCATAGCTTTTACGGTCGTGGGTGTAGCGACCGCCTAACGTCCCTTTCAGTTTCTCGGAGCCAAACAGCGGTACCGTCACCTCGCCAAAAGCGGCATAGCTGTTGGTGGTGTAATCCCCGTTACGCGTACCGTTGGTGGAAGCGAAGAACGCGGAATCATATTTGGTGGTCAGCTTGTAGCTGTCATGCAGATAGTTGATGCCGCCGACCCAGACAATATCCGCGTCATCGAGGCTACTCAGGCGCAGCTCCTGGTACAGGCTGTTCTGGCTTTCGTCATAAGTACTCCAGTCGGTGGCTGGAATAAACGCCGACGTCGGCATACCGAACACTTTGCTATACGTCAGCGCCTCGGAGTTATTGGTCAGGTTTTTAAAATCGTAATGGTTCACCGCGGATACGGAGGTGAACTGCATCCGATCAAGCTGACGGCTGGCGGTTAATGACAGACCGGAAATCTCGCGATCGACCCAGCCTTTAGGAGTCAGCTCTACCGTGGGGAAGTTCGGGCCATTTTTGAGAATGAAGTTTGACGGCGTGTTGTTGTCCCGCTCGTAGTTGCCGGTCAGCACGAAGCGGGTACGGTCGTCGGGGGTGAAGACCAGCGAACCACGGAACACCCCGGTTTCCACCTTGCCCAGCTTGCCACCCGGCGCATTGTTATCCACATCGGCGCCCAGGTTGGAATAGGCGGCGGAGAAGCGCCCGCCCAGGCGGTCCTCAATCAGTGGCCCGGAAACCGTCAGCTGGCCCACGTTCTCGGATTCGCTGTTCAGGCCCGCTTCCGCACGCAATGTGCCTTCAAAGGTATCGCCAGGCTGGCGCGTGGTGATGTTAATCGCCCCCGCCTGCGCATTGCGTCCAAACACCGTGCCCTGCGGGCCGCGCAAGACTTCAATCCGTTCAACATCCAGGAAACGCAGATCCGAACCGAAGGCCGGTTGCGGCACGCCATCGATATAGGTCACGACCGACGTATCATCAAAGCCGAGCGGCTGGGCCATCGGCCCGACCCCACGGATCGACATATAGGTTGAGCGCATATCCCCCAGCGAGCTGAAGCTGATGTTTGGCACGTCACGGATTAAGTGCTCCACATCATCAATGCGGCGATCGCCCAGCGTCTGGCGATCGAACAAGGTCATGCTGACCGGGACTTTCAACGGATCCTCTTTCACCTTACGGGCTGTCACCACCAGGGTTTCTTCTTTTTTGCTATCGGTGGTTTGTTCCGCGGTAAAAGCCGGGGCTGAAATCGCCAGACCGCACAGCAGGCAGAGCGGTTTAATGGTGGCAGGTAGATTTTGTTTTAAGCGAAGCTGGTGTGAACTGGTGCGCATGACCATCCCCATGGTGCTGAAACAGAAACAAAAAAATCGTTTTATATCTGTCACAATTATATGGGGGTGGTCATACGACACCCTAGTTAACTCAGCTATGAGCAAAGCCAAATGAGTTATGTTTTCAGCCAGTCAGAGGCTGAGAGAGTCGCGCGGGGGCATACCAAATTTGCGCCGATAGGCCGTTGAAAAGTTACTGGGATGCTGATAACCAACATAGTAGGCGGCCTGCTTTACCGTCCACCCTTCTGACTCTAATCCCTGGCGGGCACGGGTCAGGCGCTGGTCGCGCAGGAAGGCGAAAACCGACTGCCCCATGACCGCCTGGAACTTACTTTTCAGGGCGCTGACGCTGATGCCAACATCACGCGCCAGGTCACACAGGCAATGGTTGCAGTCCAGTTCCGTGACCAGCTTATCCCGCACTTTCAGCATCCGCGTCACATCGCGATGCGGCGCCATCACCCCCACCTGAGGTAAATCCGGATTCGCCGCGCGCAGCACCTGGGCCATCAGATCCAGTACGCAGCTATGGGTCTGTAGCCGACCAATCACGCAGTTATCGCAAAAGCCAAACAGCTCATTGGCCCGATCGATGGTGTACTGCGGGATGATTAAGCTGAAGACATGGTTACGTTGCAAAATACGTTCGACCTGATCCGCCAGCTCTTTATCGCTGATACGATCCGGCGCCGCCTGAATCACCAGGCTGCGGCAATGATGTCCACGTGGATTGCGGCACCACAGGCGCATACGATCTTTGGTGGCAATCACCTTCGCCATGCCCCTTTCCGCCGGCAACGGACTGCCGTCATCAAGATGATAGTTGGGTTCATCGCCGCCGAGCGTCAGTAAAATAGTCAAACAATGGTGAAGCGTGCCGCTGCGATGGTCGTCACCGTTGGCGGTCAGCTCATTGAGACAGAGGTTGACGCCGTAGGGCAGCGTGACCGTTTTGATTGTCCCTTCAAACTCGCCAGACTGACGAACCGAGCAGTTGGTATTTGCCAGCTCGTAGTCGTAGCCCCATTTGTGCGCCATATCGGTTAACTGCTGCAGAGAATGTAACTGGTGAGTGGATTGCATAAAAAACCCTCTTTTGTAAGTACCCGGCTGGCGAACTCGCCAGGTGCTTAGTTCCCGAAACGAAACTCAGGGAATCATCATACTGGGGTTTATAAATATGTAAATAATAATCATTATCAATTGATGACGCTTTCCTGACACTCTCCCCATACAACAAACAAACCGGTCAGACGCTATGATAGCCGCGCCCTCCTCAGCCGAAGAGGGCGCATCCGCAACAGGTTAATTAACCAGAAAATACCAATAGATCTCGTGCCAGTTGAGTCAGGCGTCATCCATCATTTCGCCTGCGAAACCACCAGGTAAGGCGCCACGCTGGAAAGTTTTTCGCAGGTCTCCGTCAGCTCACGTAATGCGTTCGACTGAGCAATCACCCCGGCCCCGGCCTGGATCCAGCTTCTCTGCGCATCCTGAAATGCGCTACGCAGAACCAGTGCCGCCTCGAACGAGCGATCGCCTTCCAGCATCAGTATCGCGCCGGAGTAAAGCTCACGCGGCATCGCTTCCAGGCGAAGGATGGCAGCCAGTGCCGGGAGCTTAGGAATACCGGATGCGGTGATCGCCGGGAACAGCACATCAAAAGCGTCCCAGGCATCGCGCCCCGACGCCAGTTTGCCGCACACCTGAGATCCCAGATGTTGCACACTCCCCCTTTCGCGTACCGACATCAGGTCGGTGACCGCCACGGAGTCACGCACGCACAGCGTTTCCAGCTCCCCAATCGCCGCTTTGACCGAGATAACGTGTTCCACAATCTCTTTGCTATCGCTTTGCAGCTCAGCCCGATTGTAAGCATCTTCACCCGCCGAACCGGATAGCGCGCGGGTGCCAGCCAGAGGTTCGCTGGTGACGATATCCTGCTCCACCGTCACCACCATCTCCGGGCTAAAACCGGTCGCGGCAAACGCCCCCTGCTGCAGCAGGAAACTGCGTGCCGGGGTATTGGACATTCTCCCGCGCCAGAGGGTAGCGGGCATGTCGATGCGCTCGGCAAGCGCCAGAGCGCGCGACACAATCACCTTGGTGTATTCGCCGGCGGCGATCTCTTCAAGCGCGCGTGTCACCTGGTGCTGATAATCTTTGCCCTGCGCGGTCAGATCGGCCAGCAGCGCGCCGCCAGCCGGTGCCGGTAAGATGTCCTGTAATTGCCGGGCGAGGCGCTGGCATTGGTCAGCACTCTGCGCCAGGATCGTCACTTCCCCCGCGTCAAAAACCAGTTCATCACGCGGCACCAGGAGAGACAGCAGTGGCCACTCGCCGGCCGGAAACGCGATCCCACGAATGTAGGCCGCGTAATTAAATCCGGCCATACCGAAGACGCGTTGCCCTGCGCTGGCATGTTGCGCACGGAACTGACGGGCGTAATCCGCCAGCGATGAGGTGACGGGCGCTGTCTGACAGCCCTCTTCGCTCTCGGTTATGGCCTGCGAGCCATCGGGTGAAAGGGTTAAACTCGCCCGTTTACCCAGGCCCACATACCAGCATGGTGGCCGTTCATAGACATAGTAATCCTCCGTCGGATTCTGCCGGATAAGGCTGACAATCGCGGCCAGCGTCCGATCTGCAGGCAGGTTGAGTCGAAGTTCGGTGCGTGTATCCGTCATGTTGACTCCTGAAAGTTAAACCGCCAGCCGGGCTGCCAGCGCTTGTTTATTGATTTTGCCAATCGGCGTCAGCGGGAAAGCATCAACCAGCGTCAGCCGATCCGGCCATTTAAATGGCGCGACCTGCTGCTGTTCAAGAAACGCCCGCATCTCGGCCAGCGTGAGAGGGGAATGGGCGATGACGACCGCATGGATCGCTTCCTGCTGCTCTCCGACCGCATCCGCCAGCACCGTCACGTCGCGTACCAGCGGATGCGCCCGCAGGCACTCCTCGATTTCATCGGCGGCGACCGACTCCCCGTGGCGGTTGATCGTGTCGCGGGTTCGCCCCTCCACCAGCAGCTCGCCGCCTGGCAACTGCCGTACCCGGTCGCCGCTGCGGTAGAACCCCCCGGCGGCAAACGCCCGACGATTGTGTTCAGGCGCGCGATAGTAGCCGCGGATGGTGTAAGGCCCGCGAACCAGCAATTCCCCGGCCTGTCCGCTAATCACCGGCAGGCCCTGCTCGTCAACCACCCGGATCTCATCATCGTCGCATAGCGGTCGGCCCTGCGTGGTGGTAATCAGCTCAGGTGAGTCATCCAGTCGCGTGTAGTTCAGCAGCCCTTCCGCCATGCCAAACACCTGCTGCAGCTGGCATCCCCACCGGGCCAGCAGCTGGCGGGCGGCATCGGCTCCCAGCCTCGCGCCCCCCACCTGAACCAGCCTCAGCGAGCTAAGGTCGGGTTGTTCCCACTCCGCCGCTTCCAGCCATAACGTTGCCAGCGAAGGGACCAGCGCCGTGAGCGTCACGCGGTGCTGATGAATCGCGTCAAACGCGTCCTCAGCGGCGACGGTGGCCGGGACCACCACGCAGCCTCCGCGGGAAAAGATCCCGAGGATGCCCGGACAGGCGAGGGGAAAGTTATGCGCCATTGAAAGCACGGCCAGGTAACGGTCATCCGGCTGGACGTGGCAAAGCGCGGCGCTGGCGCGGAAGTTGTAGTGATAATCGGCATGGGTGCGGGGGATCAGCTTGGGTAAGCCGGTTGTACCGCCGGAAAGCAGCAGCAAAGCAATATGCTGGGGCGCATCGCCGGGAGGCAATTCCTCTATCGCCGGAGCCTGGCTGGCGGCAAAACGCTGCTCCGCCGTTGAGAGCAGGCTATGACAGTCGGGTGCCTTAGCGCGCAGGCTCTGCGCCTCAATTCCCGCCTGTTCGGCGTCACTCAGGAACCAGCGCGCCTGCGCCAGCTCCACCACGCGCAGGATTTCACGCTGGCGGTGAGCCGGCAACATCAGCACGGGCACCGCCCCGTTGAGGATCGCCGCGAACAAGGCCACCACGAAATCGGCCCCGTTGGGCAACTGAATAACGACCGTTTCCCCGCTTTGCATCCCTCGCCGCCTGAGTTCACCGGCGAAACGACATGCCTGGTTGATTAACTGGTGATAACTCCAGCTGCGGCCCGGTTCGATCAGGGCGGTTCGGTCACCATACTGCCGCCATTGCAGAATCAACTGACCGAGCGTTTCCGGCTGCCAGTAGCCGCGTTGCGTATAGCGCTCGGCCAACGCCACCGGCCAGCGCATCTCCTCCGGCAGGATACGACGATCGGGGGAGGCAATCGGTTCAGACATACAGCACCCCCGCCTGCGCAGTCAGACGTTCAGCATGCAGCCCGGTTTCGCGGGCGAGATCGTCCAGGCCAAAGGTATGCCAGACGCTCCGGTTACGGATCACCTGCGTGGCGCAGGGTCCGCCGCTAACCGTCCAGCATGAAGTCAGCAGCATGGTGTCGTTGGGTCCAGGCTCACCCTCGAGGGTCGCGTGATAGTGACGCTGGCCGATCGTTTCACTGGCCAACGTCATCGTCGGCAATACCATCGGTTTTTCGACCGGCAGCAGCTCCACGAACACCGGCGCGCCGGGTGCGAGCCGCGGCAGCAATATTGACCACAGCGCCTGACGCGCCTCCGTCGTCAGGTGTCCCAGCACCCCGAAGGCCACGACCGCGCCCAGCCGCTCGGGTAGCTGCAGCTTGTCCACCGTGTCCGGGATAATCGTGACGCGCCGCCGCAGCTCCGGCCTTTGCGCCACGCAATGGGTCAGCACCGCGCGCATGGCCGGGGCTGGCTCCACCGCCAGAATATCCACCAGCGGCACGGTTTCGGCTATCGCCTGCACCGTTCGTCCGGTGCCAGCGCCGATATCCAGCACCGGGTCGTGAATATCGGTGAATGCCGACAGCCGCTCACGCAGCGCGGTTTCACCCGCGGAGTGCGCGCGACCAACCAGATCGTAAAACTCAGCGACCGGCGAGTAGAAGTCTTCCATAGATTATCCTTCACTGAACAAGGGTGAGAACTGCCGTAATGCCTGCCGCACGCAAGCCACCACGGCGGCACGCTGGCTGGCAATGAAAAAGTGATCGCCAGGAAAACGATGCACAATACTTTCAGCTGAGGTGTATGCCGCCCAGGCCTCGGCTTGCGACAGAGGCAGTTCACCGTCGCCTTCGCCGCTCAACACCACTATCGGGCAGGTGAGCAAACGCGCAGGCTGCGGGCGGTAATTCTCAATCAGTCGGTAATCATTGCGGATCGCCGGCAGCAGCAGCTCCGCCAGCTCTGGTTGTTCGCGCAGCGTCTGGTTATCGTCGCTGAGGCGCAGCAGTTCCTCGATAATTTGCCGATCGCTACCCAGATGAATGCCGCTATCCAGCGGATGAAAATCCGGCGGCTGGCGGCCTGAGACGATCAGCAGTTCTGGATGCCGGCCGTGGGCGGCCAGCGACTGCGCCAGCTCATGGGCGATGGCACCGCCCATACTGTGTCCGAGCAGGGCAAAACGGCGTCCCGCCAGATGCGGCAACAGCTCCTCCTGCAAGGCGGTCAGCAGCTCGGGCATATTGTCGATGAAGGGCTCAGCGAAGCGGTCCTCGCGTCCCGGATACTGCACCACTGCCAGCTCCGCCTCAGACGCATCGAACAAGTAAGGCCACGGGCGAAACGTACTGGCCGCCCCGCCGGCATGGGGTAAGCAAACCAGCAACAGCGGCGCAGCGGGTGCGGGCTGGTAAAAGCGTAAAAAATGCTGACTCATCGCGGGGTCTCCTCAGTTAACCGATCAATAAGCGGCAGGATGGCCGGCGTGTCGGGATAAATCAGTTCTGGCGGCCCCAGCACCGATGACACCCGATGCCAGAATCCGGTCACGCCCAGCGCCCATTGCACCTGCTGCTGCGCCAGCGCAGGGGCGTCGATGGAGCGCTGAAAATCCGCCACCGCGCCATTAATGGCCTGCGGCCACAGCTGTTCGAAAATCTCGCTGAAGCTGACGGCTTCGCTGCCAGGCAAAAGGGTGCTGCTGGCTGCCGATAAACGTTCTGTCCCCTCGCCCTCCAGCACCAGGCGATGGGTTTCATCACGGTGGGTATGTAATCTGGGGCTCCAGATCGCCGGGCCGTGGGTATCCGCGAGTGCCAGTACGCCGCTTTCGGCGGTGATGGTCAGGCGGTGCAGCAACAGCGCGTGGTTGTCGGCGTCTGCCGGATGGATTTGGTTCTGAACACGCAGCGTCAGCGGTACGCCGCCGATACTGCCGTGCAGGCAGGTATAAGGTCCCACCTGGCGGGGCTGCATCAGCTCCAGCTGCGCCGGGCGCAGTTTTCCCAGCGCGCGCGCAATCACATCCAGCAGCGGGTAGAGAACCTGCGCGCCGCACACGCCTTCAATGTATTGCACCGGCTGGCGCTGACGCAGAATCTCGGCCGCCTCAAGAAAGCGACGGATGGGGGCAACAAAGGGGTAGAAGGCATTGATGCCAAAACGGACGCGATGCTGGTGCGCCGTGCGCAGGCAATCGGCCAGCTCGTCAGGATGAAGCGGATGCTCCTGCAATACATGAATGCCCCGCGTTAACAGCTGGCCGGCGATTTCCGCGCCCTTGCCGCCGGAGACGGCCGCCCTCACCACCACGCAGGCAAGGTCTATATCGGCCGGCAGACTTGCCGCCGAGGTGTAGTGAGCGATATTCAGCTCACGCGCGTAGCCCGCGGACGCGGCAGAGCCGCTGGAAAGAATCCCGACCAGTTCAATCGTCGGATTGTTGGCCAGCGCGCGCAGATAAAAGCGGCCAAAGCTGGTACCACAGACAATCGCGCGGCGGCGGGGTGTCGAAGCTGGAGTCATATCACCCCCTGCTCTGGCTGCATATCCGGCAGATACTGGCTGATGTGGGTGCCCGCATGCAGCCGCGTGATATCAGCCAGCACGGTCGCCGGGTGCAGTACACCATCGGCAAAATGCACGCCCGGCGCAATCTCGCCGCGCATCAGGCTCAGAACGGTACTGACGGCGGTGGCGGCGGTGAGCGCCAGGCTGCTGTCCGTGCGCACCACGACGCGCCGACGCCGCTCCCCCTCCTGCTGCCAGTCAAACACCATCTGGTAATAAGGGGCGTAGCCCGCCAGATCAATTTCACTGGCCTTCTCCACCGCTGCACGGGCAAGCGCGAGACTCTGCGATGTGCCATCCACCTTGCCGCGCAGCCCGGTCAGGGTTTCCCGCAGGCATTGACCGCTGAAAACGTTGTACCAGCTCAGAGCGGAGAGATGATGGCGCAGCGCCAGCCGCTCGGCGTCGGCGCTCAGCCAGGGCAGTAACGTAACGTGGCCGGTGAAATGCGCCAGCGTATCCGTCTGCTGCGTTGACAGAACGTGGCGTGCGCGACGGCCGAGCCGCCAGCCGGCACCGGCCTCTCCGTACCAGTAATCGCTGCCCTGCAACGCATTGCATTGTTCATTTAACGACAGCACCAGATCGGCGGCAGCCGCGCCGCTCACCCGCTCAATACCGCCGCTGTAGACCGTCAGATCGCCGCCAGCACGCTGGCTCATCCAGCCCGGGACCAGATTCGCCAGCCCGGGCAACATCCCGGCGGAGAGCACCGCAGTCCAGCGCTTATCGCCGGCAGGTTGCCGCTGTAACAGATGCCACGCCGGGCCATCGCCTGAGACATCCACATAATGCGCATGCGCCGAGGCGGCAGCACGCGCCACCCGATCGAGCACCTGATAGGAGGGACCGGCGCAGTTCACCACCGCGACGCAACCCCGGCAAAACTCGCGAAGCGCCGCCTCCTGCCATAGATCCACCAGCTGAGCTTCCGCATCCAGCCGTGTCGCCAGCTGCCGTAAGGGATCGCGACGGCGACCGCCGAGCCGCAATGCAAATCCGGCCTGAGCCAGCCAGCGGCTGACATAGCGCCCTGCGCCGCCGGTGGCGCCGAGTACCGCGATGATGTTGTCGTTCATCAGGCTTCTCCCGGCGCGGTGTGGCGCGCGATCAGCGCAGCCAGGGCGGGCGCATGCTGACGAGCCAGGCAGCTAAAATGGTCGCCGGGCGTATCTTCAACAATGAGTTCACCCAGGCACAGCCGGCGCCAGTAGTCGTGGACGTCGCCGGGCGTACCGGGCAAGAGAGGATCGCTTTCGCTGTTACGCACCAGGATGGTTTTACCAAACCAGGGATCGGGGCGATATTGCCCCACTGACGCCATGCTGTGTCCGAACAGGGCGTAACGACTCGCAAACAACGCGCTGGCTTCATCTTCCTGATGGTAGGCTCCCTGGGCCATGCCGGCCGTCTGCAATGCTTGCAGGCGAACGGCCTGCGGCTGCTGGAACCAGCGCGTCAGCGCCTGCGCGACCTGCGAATGGTCGTCGAGGCAATCAAATGCGTCTTCGGCGATACGCTGCGGGGTCCGTTGCAGGATAGCGCTCACGGCGGCGGCCAGCGCCGGCTCCTGCGGCAGCCCCAGTTTCTCCAGGTCGGCCCCGATCGCGCGGGCAAACACGTAATCCACCAGCCGCGCGTCATCCACCTGCGGCGGCTGATACGCGCTGATGACCACCAGCTCGCGCACGTTTTTGCCGCGCTCGCTGAGCTGACGGGCGATTTCCGCGGCCAGCAAGCCACCGAGGCAATATCCCAGCAAAGTGAAGCTTTCCCCCTGCGCTGACAACGCATCGGCATAGTGGCCGGCCAGCGTAACCAACGCCTCATGCGGCGCCAGCGCCATAAACGCCTGCTGGCTGGGCAGTTCGAGACCTACGCCGCGGGCAAATAGCGACTTGTCCAGGCTCGCCAGCAGATGCTGATACGGCTGGAGATTGCCCGTACCGGCGTGAAGCAGCACGCAGCAGTGGCGGTGATAATCCTGCGGGCCCCACAGTGGAACCAGCACGGCGCGAGCCTGCTGTTGCTGCTCACTCTGCGTCGCGCTGCTGCGTAGCAAATCCGCCAGCGCCATCACCGTGGATTCCCGCAGCAGATGGCGCAGCAGGGTTTCCCATTCGAAATGAGCCGCCGCCGCGACCCGGGCGCGCAGACGTCCGATCATGCGTGATAACAGCAGGGAATCGCCGCCCAGCGCATAGAAGTCAGCATCGCGCTGCACGTCCGCCACTCCCAATACTTCCGCCCAGACGGCGGCAATCTGCTGTTCCAGCGCATCGCGCGGGGCGTTACCGCTGCCTGCCTGCTCCGCCCTGGTCAGCTGCTGCGGCGCGGCGCTCAGCAGCCGCTGACGATCGGTTTTACCGTTAGCCGTACGCGGCAGACGATCCAGCAGATGTAGATGCGCAGGCACCATATAGCCCGGCAGCCGATCGCGCAGAAAATCCCGCAGCTCATCGCGGCGGAGGCTGGCGCGGTCCGTTTTGAACCGGGCGATAAATACCCCCTGCCCGGAGCTGGACAGCGCGCTTTCCGCCGGCGGGGCGCAATCGGATATCGTCGCCCCCGCCTGCGCCAGCAGGTCAAGCCACTGCTCGCGGGTGAAGAACGTTTGATCGGTGTTGGCGCGCAGGTCCGTAAAGCCCGTCAGCTCCGGGAAGAACTCCATCGAAACCAGCAGCGGGTAGTTATGACGACGGAAAGGTTCGATAAACACCAGCGTACCGCCGGGCGCCAGCAATGAGGAGAATTGCGCCAGCACGTCACCGGCGTTGCGGGCGTTATGCAGCACGTTGGCGCACAGGATCACATCAAAGCTATTCGCCGCCATCCCCTGCCGCCCGGCATCTTCGTTCATGTCAAAAATGCCGTAGTGCATCCACGGATAAGGGGCGAAAAGCTTACGCGCTTCAACGAGGAAGAACTCTGACAGATCGGTAAACCAGTATTCAGGCTGCCAGGGCGCCAGAGCAGGCACCAAATCGCTGGCGGTCCCCGCCACGCCGGCCCCCACTTCCAGCACCCGTAACGGGCGGGCGCTGGAAGCCGCCAGCGCCGAGATCGCCGCAATCACGATCGCGTTCATGCTCTGACTGACCAGGTTATCCCGGTAGGCCGCGTGGGCGGTCGACAGCTCGCCTTCCGGGAACAGAATACCGCGGACATCGGTTTCGCCACGCAGCAGCCCGCTCAGGCAATCGCTGCAAACGCGGATATAGTGCAACGTCTGGCTGCCATAACCGGCACGCTGCTCAAGCTGTTCCACCTCGTGCCAGCACTGCTGCAACGTGGCCGCATCGCAGGGGATCAGGTCTGCGTAGCGTCCCTGCGCGTCCTGGGTGAGCGCACCGGCGCTGACCAATCCGGCCAGCCAGCGGCGCAGCAGTCGCTGATGAACCTCCGCCACCCCGGTCGCATGATAGATCTCTTCCAGCGAGTGACGGGAAGCGATCGTGGCGAACAGGCCATCCTGACGCAGGCGATCGGACATCGCGAGAATCGCCACGCGATCCGCTCCCGCCATTAACGCCTCGAAAGCTTCACCATCAATCTGCTGTTCAATATGTCGCGCACGCTGCCGGGCGCTTTCCATCGCCGGCCGACTGCCGGGCTGCTCGCCCGCCGCCAGTTCCGCGAATCCCAGCAGATTACTGGCGGTGCCATGACCTTCCGTCAGGCATACGGCAGCATCGGCGACAGCCGGGTGTTGGCGCATCGCCGCGGCGATTTCACCCAGCTCAACGCGGTGTCCGCGGATTTTGACCTGGTTATCGACCCGCCCCAGAAACTCGATGTTGCCATCCGGCCAGTACCGCCCCCGATCTCCGGTCAGGTACAGGCGCCGCCCGTCATCGCGGGTCACAAAACGCGCGGCGGTCTTCTCTCTGTCCATCCAGTAACAATCCGCCAGCCCGTCACCGCTGATGGCGATCTCGCCGCTGACCCAGTCAGGGCGGTCGTGCAGGCTCTCATCAACAATATGCAGTTGCTGATTGGCCAACGGCTTACCATACGGAATGCTCTGCCAGGACGGCGCGACGTGCGTGACCGGATGGAATACCGACCAGATTGCCGCTTCAGTCGCGCCTCCCAGCGCTATCAGTTGACCATCGGCTGAGATGGCCCGCAGTTGTTCCAGCAGATTGAGTGGAACCCAGTCTCCCGATACCAGCGCCAGGCGTAGCGTCGGCAGGGGCTGTTGCGTATCGGCCAGCATCTGCAGCTGGGCCGGCACGCTGTTCCATAGCGTGACGCCATATTGAGTGATGCATTCAGCCCAGTGTGAAGGATCCGCTTTTCTCGCTTCCTGCGGATAGACCAGAGCGCCTCCCGCCGCCAGCACGCCAAACAGATCGTACACTGACAGATCGAAACTCAGGTTAGCGACCGCCAGGACCCGATCCCGGGCGCTCACCGCAAAGCGACGGTTGATATCGGCAATCGTATTCCAGGCGGCATGATGGTTGATGACCACGCCTTTCGGTTCACCGGTCGACCCGGAGGTATAGATAATATAGGCAGGCTGATGGAGACCGATTCTGAGCGGCTGGAAATCACCAGCGGACGTCTCCGTACGCCAGGCGATCGGATCTACGTCCTCAGGTAATTGTTCCGGATCGTCACAGATTGCCCGGCGCACCCCGGCGTTACGCAAAATCGCCTCCCGGCGGCGGGCAGGCTGTTGCGCATCAACCGGTACATAGCACCCGCCATTCAGCAGGATGGCAAGAGGGGCGAGCGCATGGGCGCGCCCTTTCCCGCACATCACCGCGACGGCTTCGCCTGGACAGTGCCCCGCCCGCTGCAAATCCGCCGCCAGTCCGTAAGCCCGGGCGGCCAGTTCGCCGTAAGTCAGGCTCCCTTCATCGTCCCACAGCGCAATGGCATCCGGCTGCCGTTCCGCCTTATCCAGGAACCCCTGCTGTAGCAGCCGGGCGAAATCTGGCTGGCTATCCGCGTTAGTCCGTTGGCGAACGGCGGCTTGTGCCGCAGGCAGCGTCAGCAGCTGACGCTGGTTAAGGCAAGACTCGCCGTCCTCCAGCAGCCGCTGGATTAAACCGCTGAAGGCATTAAACGCGTGTTCAATAAACTGCTCGGGGAATAGCCCCTCGCGCGAGTCCCACGCCAGCATCATGCCATCGGGCTGGGCGGTGACCTGGCAGTCAATCAACACCTGCGGGGTTTGGGTTAAACCCTGCGCGATACGATAGCGCGCCGGGGCCTCCTGCCGTTCCCCCTGGCCGAGCGTGCTGGTAAACACCACGGGCATCAGCACCGCCTCACCGTGATGGCGTGACAGTTCACTCAACGCTTCAAGGCCTGAGAACGCGCTATGGTCGAGATCGGCAAACAGGCGCTGATTGAGGGTCAGCAGCTGCCTGGCAAACACCTCATCCCCACGCAGATCGACCTCCAGCAGCGTGACAGAGGTGAAATCCCCGACCACCCGTTCAAGGTCACGATGCTGCCCCTCACGGCGGAAAATGGGCAGGTTAAGCGTGAAGTGGCGACTGTCGCTGTAGAACCCCATCACCTGTGAGAACGCCCCCAGCAGCAGCGCGTTCAGCGTTACCTGTGCCTTCGCGGCCAGCTGGTTCAGCCGCTGACGCTGTTGATGGGACAAGCGCAGATGGCGACGGACAAATGTGGCTTTCTCAGCGGCGGCGCTAGCTGGCAAGGCCGGAGCATTGGGGAGCTCAGGGATGCGCTCCCGCCAGTATTGCTGCGCCTTACGGTAGCGCGCGCCCTGGCGCGCTGCGCGCCGGGCAATCACGTAGTCACGGAAACCCAACGAGGGCGCGGGCAGCAGCGTCCCTGGCGCAAACAGCAGTTGATCCAGTTCATCCACCAGCAGATAAAGGCTGGCGGAATCCACCAGGATCAGCTCAATCGACAACAGCAGGCGGGTTTGTCCTGCCGCGAAGATAGTGGTCGCAGCAAAAAGCGGCCAGCGCTGGTAATCCGCCGGGGCAGCCAGCATCGCTTCGCGCAACTCAGCGATACGCGCCCCGATTTCTGTGGTTGGCAGGTCTGGCCATTCGTGTTGTTGCGGCTGGAATAGCGGCACCTGCGGCAGAACGCGCTGGAATCCCTCTTCCTCAATCACCACCCGCAACATGTCGTGGCGAGCAATCAGCTGATTAAGCGCCCGGCTGAGCTGCGCAGGCGTGACGGGCCGATCAAAACAAATCTCCAGATATCCCCGACAGGCGACGCCGCCGAACGCGAACGCGCTATGGCGCCCGACAAAATAGGCCTGCTGCGCCTCCGTTAAGGGGAAAGGCGTAAAACGCGCATCGGGATCGGCTTGCAGCACTGCCCCGCTCTCCTGCTGCCTGAGCCAGTCGAGGATGGCCGGTTTATAGTCGCGCAATTCCTGCATAATGGCTTCGGTCATCACTCCCGCAGGCGCGCGAAAGCGCAGATTGTTCTCCTCCTGCCACAGTTCAATGCCCTGAGTTTCCAGTCGTACGATAACGTCAGAAATTTTCACAATAAACCTTCTTCCATACTGTTTTTGTCAGTCAAATGCCTTTCGACGGATGCGCAAAGGCCCGAGAGGGTAGCGTCAGCAAAAAAGTCTCGTAGTGTCAGACGGATACCGAAGTGTTTGCAGATTTGCGCGACCAGGCGGGTGCCCAGTAGCGAATTACCGCCAGCGCTGAAGAAGCTTTCGCTGGCATGGCCCGGCTGCGCGCCCAGCACCTGCTGCCAGATGTCCGCCAGCGCCTGCTGGTGAGGGTCGTCCAGGGACAGCGCGGTTTCCGCAGCCTGAGCGGTGAGCTGCGCCAGCGCCTTACGGTCGATTTTGCCGTTAGCGGTGAGCGGCCAGCTGCTGAGAGAAGTGATGGCCGCAGGGATCGCCCAGCCAGGCAACACGCTACGCAGCCCGCGCTGCACCTCGTCGATCGCTGTCCCGCCCTCATAGAAGGCGTGCAGGCTGGCGCTGACGCCGTTCCCCTTGAGTAACACCACCGCGCGGCGTACCCCCGGACAACGCTGCAGCTGCTGTTCAATTTCGCCCAGTTCAATACGGTGGCCGCGTAACTTCACCTGACCATCGCGTCGCCCGAGGAATTCGAGGACGCCGTCGGGGCGGTAACGTCCCATGTCGCCCGTGCGATACCAGCGCTGCGGGTAGTCGCCGCTAAAACTGGCCTGGGTCAGATTCCGATCGCCACAGTACCCGCGCGCCACCCCCATCCCGCCAATCCACAGCTCACCTGCCACCCAGTCCGGCAGATCGCAGCCCAGTTCATCCACCACCCTGAACTGCTGATTGCGCAGCGGTAAACCGTAAGGGACCGATGTCCAGTCGCGCGGCGGCCGGACCGGAACCGCCCAGGCGTTGGACCAGATGGCGGCTTCCGTCGCCCCGCCCAGCGCAATGGTCCGGCACTGCGGCGCAACAGGTTCCAGCCGGGCGGCAATGTCCGGACTGACCCAATCGCCTGACAGCAATGCCAGACGCAGCGCCGGTAATTCACCGCCGCGCAGCTGCGCGATTTCGATCGTCATCTCCATCAGCGTGGGGACGCTGTTCCAGACGCTGACCCGGTGCTGCTGCATTAGCGCCAGCCACCCCTCGGCATCGCGATGCTCTTCTTCCGCGCTGAGCACCAGCTGCGCGCCCAGGCTCAATGCGCCGAAGATATCGAAAACCGACAGGTCAAAATCGAGCGCGGCCACTGCCAAAAACACATCCTGACTGCGGATGGCATAACGCTGGCAAATGTCGTCGACGGTGTTACTGGCGCTGCGGTGTTCAACTTCCACGCCTTTGGGTTCACCGGTCGATCCGGAGGTAAAGATGATGTAAGCCAGGCTGGCCACATCGGGCAGCACCGGCTCAGGCAGCGGCGCGCAGTTGAGTAGCTGCTGCAGAGGAAGAGATATGGCGCCGTCCACGCAGCCAATCGCCCGCTTCGCCTGTGCTTTACGGCATAACAATGCCTGCCTGGCGGGCGGATGTTTGCCATTGACGGGCAGATACGCGGCGCCCGCCGCCAGTACGCCCAGCACCGCCGCTATCTGATCGACGCCGCGCGGCAGACCTATCGCCACGCAGTCGCCTTCGTTAACTCCCTGCTGCTGAAGACCCGCCGCCACCGCAAGCGCTCTTTCCCGCAGCTCGCCGTAGCTGATGCCGCCGCTCTGCCCGTCCCACAGCGCTATCCGCTGCGGGTGACGACGCGCCTGCTCAAAGAAGCCCTGATGCAGCAGCGCCGGGCCCTGCTGCGGTGCTTCGGTGGCATTGATCCGCTCGCGAACGCTCCGCTGAGCGAGCGGCAGCTGGCGCGGCGGCGGCAGCTGCCAGTCGTCGTCGGCCAGCCGCTGCAGGGCCGCGCAATAGCTGGCAAACATCTGCTCCACCATCTGCGGCGGGAACAGATCCTCCAGATAATCCCAGCTCAGCAGCAGGCCATCTTCGAGGTCAATCACCTGATGATCCAGCCACACCTGCGGCGTCTGAGACAGCGTAAAATCGGGCCAGGGCGCGGCTTTCGCCAGCGCATCGGCCACGCCGAGCATGCTGGTGAACACCACCGGCACCCCTCGCGTTTCACCGCCATGATGCTGCGCCAGCTGCCGCATCACGCTGACAGCGGAGACCTCCTGATGATCCAAATCGCGCCAGATTTGCGCCTGCATCCGCTGGGCATGACTAAGCCAGCTCTCATCCGCCCGGGCGTGGTATTCCGCCAGTATCAGCGAGGTAAAGTCGCCGATGACCCGGTTGATATCAGGATGGAGCGGCTTGCGGTCAAACAGCGTCATATTAACCACCAGCGAGCGCTGCCCGCTCCAGCGGCTCAACACCTCGGAGAAGCAGGTCAACAGCAGCACGGAGGGGGTAATTTGCGCCTGGCGCGCCCGTTGCAGGATCTTTTGCCACTGCGGCGTTGCCAGCCGGGCCTGCAGGCGGCGGAATACAGGCTGAGTCAGCGTCTCCGGTTCAACCTGCGTCGGTAATGCAGGCGCGGCAGGCAACGAAGCCAGCCGCTGCTGCCAGTACTGGAGGGATTCAGAGGACGTCCCCTGCCGCTGGCGCAGGCATTGGTAATCGCGGAACTCCACGCCGAGCGGCGGCAAAGGCTGCTCAGGATGCTGGTAGTAGTGGAACAGTTCGGTGAACAGCGTCAGCATGCTGAGGCCATCGACAATCAGGTTGTCGAGCAGCACGGCCAGCCGCAGCTGGCGATCGCCGTAATGGATGACCTGGACGTCGTAGAGACGCCCGCTGTCGGGGGCCAGTTTCTGTCGCGCCATCTGTTGACGCAGTTCATCCAAAGAAACGGCGCCCAGGTGATGCTGGCGGAAGTGGTAGAAAGGCACCTCCTGCATAATCTGCTGCTGGCCGTCAGCGGTGATGCGACAACGTAGCATGTCATGACGCAGCACCAGCTGATGCCATGCCTGCTCCATGCGCGCGATGTCCATACCCGGCAGTTCATATTCGTTGTAGCACTGCGCCGCGATATCACCGAGCGTGAACGCTTCCTGGCGGCCCAGCCAGTACGCCTGCTGCACATCGGTCAGCGGGAAGGGTTGGTAGCGGCAGGTCGCGTCATGCGTTAGCACCGGCTGCTGCGCCGTTGCTTCACGTTTCAGGCTGGCAGCAAACGGGCGTAGCTCAGGGGTGCTAAACAGGGACGAGAGCGCCCCACGGAAACCCGCCTGTTGTAGTCGGCTCATCAGGCGGGTTGCCACCAGGCTGTCGCCGCCAAGGCTGAAGAAGTTATCGCTCGCGGCAACGTGCGGCACCGCCAGCAGCTCACGCCACAGCTGCGCCAGCAGGGTCTCCGCCTCGCCGCTGATGGGCTGTTGCTCACCGGCATGCGCTGCCTGTTCCAGCCGCTCCGCAATCTGTCGGGTGATAGCTTCACGATCGACTTTGCCATTGGCGGTGAGCGGGATCTGGCTGATTTGAATCAGGTGCTCAGGCACCTCATAATCCGGCAGGCTGGCCTGCGCGGCGTGTTTTACCGCGGCCAGGTCGATCGGCCGGGAGGCCACCAGCGCCGCCGCCAGCTGCCGCGTTGTGCCGGTTAACACCACCGCCACGGCGCTCTCCACCTGCGGCAGACGACTGAGCGCGCCTTCCACCTCGCCCAACTCAATGCGGTGGCCGCGGATCTTGACCTGATTATCGGCCCGGCCAAAGAACTCCAGCACGCCGTTGGGACGATAGCTGGCGACGTCGCCGGTGCGATACCAGCGACGTTGCTGCCACGCGACGAACTTCTCTGCGCTGCGCTTTTCATCACCGTGGTAGCCCGTCGCCACGCCGGCCCCGCTGACCCACAGCTCGCCCTTGACCCAGTCCGGGCAATCACCTCCCTGCTGGTCCACCACCCGGCACTGCATATTCGCCAGCGGGACGCCGTACGGCGCCGATGCCCACCAGGGATCGTCAGGCTGGATCTCATAACACGTCGAGTGAATCGCCGCCTCGGTCATCCCGCCGAGGGAGACAAAACGCGCCTGCGGCGACAGTTGCCATAAATCCTGCGGCAGCTGGCGCACCACGCGATCGCCCCCGACCATCACCAGACGCAGCGCCTGAGTGAGTCCATGCGCTTGAGCAGCAACGGTAATCATCTCGATCAATGCGGGTACGGCGCTGATGACGCTGACCTGCCAGTGGTTAATTAACCCCACCCAGGCGGCGGCATCACGGCGCTCCGCCTCATCCACCACCGCCAGCGAGGCGCCACGCCCGAGGAAGGTGAAAATGTCGTAGGCGGAGAGATCGAAATCGAGGGCCGACAGGGTGATGGAGCGATCCTTGTCGCTGATGCCGAACCGCGCCGCGACGGCGTCAACGGTGTTCGCCACCGCGCCATGACTCACCACCACCCCTTTGGGGGTGCCGGTTGAACCGGAGGTAAAGATAATGTACTTCGCGGCTTCTGCAGGCTGCACACGGGGCGCGGCCAGTGGGGTCGCCTGTAATGCCTCACTAAGGCTGGTTACCGCTACGCCCTGCGGCCAGCTGAGCTGATGCAAACTGTTTTCATCGCACAGCACCCGCTTTACCCCGGCATCGCGATAGACCACCGCGCGGCGCGCTTCCGGTAAACCGATGCCGGAAGGGACATAGCAGCCCCCCGCAGCTAACACGCCCAGCACCGCGACAATTTGCCGGGGGCCTTTTGCATGGGTAATGGCGACTCTGTCGCCGGGTTGTATCCCTCGTTGCTGCAGATAGCCCGCAACCGCCAGCGCCTGTTGCGCCAGGGTGCCGTAATCCATCCGCCCTTCCCGGCCCCAGAGCAGCGCGGTGGCGTCCGGATGTTGATGGGCCTCGGCAAAGAAGCGCAGGTACAGCGGCCGTGAATCCGGGAAGGAGAACGCGGTCTGATTGGTGAGCCGGCGTACCTGCTGCTGGCTCTCCGGTAATGGCAGCGTCACCGGCTGGCGCCAGTCGGATTGGGTTAGCTGCGCCACCAGCTGACAGTAGCTGCTGAACATCGCCTCGATCATGCCCGCCGGGAATAACGCCTCCAGCGCATCCCACTCCAGCAGCAGACGCCCGCGCGACTCGCTGATTTTTGCGTCCAGCCACACCTGCGGCGTTTGCGTGATGGCGTAGATTTGTTGGGGGAAGGCATCCGAAAGATCGAGCGACGCGTCTTTATCCAGCCCGATAACGCTGGTGAACACCACCGGCATTGAGGCCATAGTCTGACCTTTCTGGCGGGCCAGTTCGCGCAATACCCAGATCCCGGACACTCCGCGTTGCGCCAGGGCCGCCCCTTCCTGCTGCTGCAGGCGACGGGCCGCGGCAAGGAAATCGCCTCCGGCGCTGCTTTGATAACCCAGCAGCAGAATTGAGGCGAAATCACCGACCACATGGTTAATCTGCGGATGGCGCGGCTGACGATCAAACATCGTCAGGTTGATGGCCAGCGCGGTCTGGTCGCTCCAGCGAGCCAGCACTTCGCCATAGGCCGCAGCCAGCACCACGCTCGGCGTAATGCCGTAACTTTTCGCCACCGCCTTTAACTGCTGCCAGCGGCCGGGAGATAACTCGTGACTCCAGCGACGAAAACGCGGCTGTTGCAGGGTTTCAGGCGCGACCGCCAGCGGCAGCGCGGGACGTTCCGGCAACGTTGAGAGATGCTGCTGCCACCACGCCTGCGCCTGCCGCTCGCGCTCCGCAGCGGGCCGATTTTGCAAGACATAGTCGCGGTAGCGGATGGACAGTTCCGGCAGGCTGGAGCGGGGATCGCGATACAGCCGATCCCATTCAGTAAACAGCACCATGATGCTGCGGCCATCCAGCATCATACTGTCCAGGCTGACGAATAAACGCTGGCGCTGCGCATAATGGGCGACATGGATGGCGAACAACGGCCACTGACACGGATCGTAAACCTGATGTGACAATGTTTCGCGCAGGGTTGCCAGTTCAGCCTGTGCATCTTCGTTCAACCAGTGCTGCTCAATTTCCCACGCGGGAAGCTGCTCCGCGACCTGCTGCTGCCCCTCCTCCGTTACGCGAACGCGCAACATGTCATGACGCAGCATCAGCTGACGCCAGGCCTGTTCCAGCCGCACGACATCCAGCCCCTGGCCGTCGAACTCAATGTAGAAGTGCGACCCTACCGCCCCCAGCGTCATTTCCCCGGAGCGACCTATCCAGAAAGCACGCTGGATATCGCTGAGCGGGAACGGTTGATAACGATTGGCTTCATCGGCGCTAAGCGGCTGGTCAGGTACCTGATGCTGGCGTCGCACGTGGGCGCAAAATGCCGCCAGCGTTGGCGTGGCGAAGAGTTCGGCCAGGGGGGCGGTAAGGCTCTGTTCATGCATCCTGGCGATTAGGCGCGTGGCGATCAGGCTGTCGCCCCCCAGCACGAAGAAATTGTCCTCGCGTCCCACCTGCGCGACCTGCAGCTGCTGCTGCCATAGGGCGGCGACCCGTTGCTCAATCTCCCCTTCGGGAGGCTGAAATTGTCGTTCAGCGCTCGCCAGCTGCCGCTCTGCCTGCTGCTTCAACGCGCGACGATCCAGTTTACCGTTCGCCGTCAGCGGCATTTCTGCGAGGAACTGATAGTGTTCCGGCACGGCATAGGCTGGCAGCTGGGCCTGTAGCCAGCTGCGCAGCGTTGCATGACTCAGGGGTTGCAACGTCACCAGGCTAGCGCACAGCTGTCTGGCAGCCGGCGATACGATGCCAACGCTTGCCTGAAGCACCTGGGGATGGCTGAGTAACGCGGTTTCAATCTCACCCAATTCAATACGGTGGCCGCGTATTTTAATCTGCTGGTCGGTACGCCCAATGTACTCAATGATGCCTTCAGGCCAGTAGCGTACCCGGTCACCGCTGCGATACCAGCGGCGGCCAGCATCCTCAACAAACTTTTCCGCGGTACGGACAGGATCTTTCAGATAACCCAGAGCCAGGCCGGGTCCGCTAACCCACAGCTCGCCGCCGACCCAGGCCGGGCAATCGCGACCGCGATCATCGACGATACGGCAATGCATATTTGCCAGCGGCTGCCCGAAAGGCACCGCTGACCATCGCGTATCATCCGGCTGCAGGACAAAAACCGTTGAGTGGATAGCCGCTTCCGTCATCCCGCCCAGCCCGACAAATGCTGCCTGCCCGGTCAGCGACCACCAGCGCGAGGCCATCTCCGCCGGGATGCGATCGCCCCCCATCATCACCAGACGCAGCGATGGCAGGGGTTTGTCGGCCGCGGCGGTGAGGATCATATCCAATAGCGCCGGAACGCAGCTGATGATCGTGACCTGCCAGCGCTGTAACAACGCCACCCACGCGTGGGCATCCCGGCGCTGGAATTCATCGACCACCACCAGACCTGCTCCACGGCTCAGGCTGGCGAAGATATCGTAAGCCGACAGGTCAAAATCCAGCTCAGAAAGCGAGATGGTGCGATCCGCCGGCGTGAACCGGAACAAGCCGTCGACGGCATCAATGGTATTGGCTACCGCGCCATGTGAAACGGCCACGCCTTTTGGCGTCCCCGTCGATCCGGATGTGAAGATCGCGTACATGGCCTGCTGAGGCGAAACCGGCAGGCAAAATTGCAATGGCGGGCTGGCTAACGCCGCGCTGAGCGGCACCACGGCCACCCCTTCTGGCCATGACGGCTGGCAACCGGGCCGATCGTCGCTCAGGACCCACCGCACGTCAGCCGTCTGATACACCTGCTGGCGGCGTTGTAACGGCACATCTATCCCGCAGGGGACATAGGCTGCGCCGGCGGCCAAAATACCCAGCGCGGCGATGACCTGCCCGATGCCCTTCCCCATGCTGACAGCAACGTAGTCGCCTGCCTTCACGCCCTGCTGCTGCAGATATCCGGCAACGCATAACGCCTGATGCGCCAGCTCGCCATAGGTCAGTTGCTGCTTATCCCCCCACATCAGCGCAATCGCCTGGGGCCGTTGTTGAGCCTGGTGGAAAAAGCGCTGATGGAGCGGGATACCCGATGCTACAGGCGCTTCGGGCTGAGGGAATGACGCCAGCGGAACCGGCGTGGCAAGCGGTTTCCGCCAGTTGACGGGATCTTGCAGCAGCTGAAGCGTACGCTGACGGAACCAGTCAAACATCGCATCAATAACCTGGGGTAAGAACAGGTCGGCGCGGAAATCCCAGTTCAGCAGGATCCCCCCCTGATACTCTGTGGCCTGGGCATCCAGCCACACCTGCGGCCCCTGCGAGATTGACCAAACCGGGTCGCCCAGCGTCTGTTTGACCTCGGGTTCATACAATTCACCCAGCGCCAGCGCGCTGGTGAAAACCACCGGAGCCAGCACCTGTTCCCCACTTTGCTGCCGGGCCAGATCGCGCAGCACCTCAACACCGCCGTAGACCGAATGCGCCATTGCCTGATGCAGTTGCCCCTGGAATCCCCTCGCCTGGGCGATAAAGTCAGGCTGGCTGGCAGGTTCAATCGTCACCAGCACCGAGCTGGAGAAATCACCGACCAGGAGATCGACCTGAGGGTGGTCGGAGTGGCGGGAAAATACGGGCAGGTTAAGCACGAAGGGAGCGGCCCCGCTCCACAAACCAATTGTCTCGGAAAACAACGTTGCCAACACGACCGGAACGGTCAGCCCGGCCTGTTGACTCAGCTGTGACAGCGTCTGACTTTGAGCTTCATTAAGACAGAAGTGTTTGCGTTCAGTACGGGGAACAGCGCTCGCCGTGCGCAGCGGTAAGGCAGGCGGACCGGCCAAATCGGCTAATTGCTGCTGCCACCAGCGGCGATCTTCCTGCCACTGCGATTGCTGATTTTCACGTTTTTGCCGGAGATAGCTCTGGTAGCTGAAATTTAGCTCGGGAAGGGACGCGTCGGGGCGGGCATAGAGTGAGGCCAGTTCGCGCAGCAGAATGCGCAGACTGGCGGCGTCACCCGCGATCATATCCAGATCCAGATGCAGCCGGCTGCGCTGTCCGGGCAGCCGCGTCAGTGCCAGCATCATCGTCTGGCCCTGTTCGATATCCAGCCTCTGGTGGGTGTAGCGTTGACGATATTTTTCCAGCTGTAGCGTCACTTCCGTTGCGCAGAGATCGATTAAGTCATTCACCTGTAACTGACAATCTGAAACCGCGACGGTGTGCTGTAACCCTTCGCTATTGATGCGCATCCGTAGCATCGGATGGCGGGCGATAAGCTGCTTAAATGCCTGATTAAGACGCTCAGGTTCCAGCTCCGCCCCATCAAGCTCAGCATAAAAATGGGCAGAGACGCCGCCAAGTTGCTGCTGCTCCTGGCGACCGATCCAGAAGGCATGTTGCATCGCCGCCAGTTCAAAAGGGGCTTCGCCTGCGTTGACGTGCATGGCTGGAGGCACGGTGATGCTACTGGCCGCCCGCACAATGGCAATCCATTCCGCCAGCGTTCTTTTTCCAATCAGCTCAGTAAACCTGACGGAGATACCTGCGCGGCGCAGTTCACTGGCCGCACGCATGGTGCGCATCGAATCCAGGCCGTGGCAGATCAAGTCACTTTGGTCATGCAACTGCTCTGAGGGCACATCTAACAGCCGGGTTAACAGACTTTTTAACAGCGCTTCTGGCGAACTCATGGTGGTGATATCTCCTGTCAATAGCCGAAAACAGGTTTTGGCTATTTCCTTGCCAATGAGGAGATATGTTGGTTTTAATCACTGTCCGCCGTCATGCGTTATAAGTTATGCCTTAAGACATTTGACTATGCGAAGGGCCAAATAACAGCATCGAATCTGTGCCCTTAACTCAGAAAGGCGGCAATTATTATAATAATGGAAGGCCGTTAGACGATAATGCAGTGGTCGGATTATCGGGATTCGTGCCGTGGACCCTGTGCCCCAGCCTATATTGTCGGCAGAGAAAAGCGCGCTCCTGCCTGCTCCATCAATTCCCGGTGCTGAAAATCAAAACCGCCCCGGTCAGGGCTGATACGATTTTTTATTTTATCCGCCAATGTGGCGGCGGCCGATCGCAGCGATGCAAGCGCCGGATATCCTGTTCAATGACATGGATAAGCGCTCACCCGTTCCCCGATAAATGCCCTGCTTTGCAAACATGCTGATTTTCCGCGCCCGACGCCTGACATTTTAAGCCACAATAAAATTGCTAAAACAGACGGGGCCGTATAGCATCAATAGAATATATCTCCAGCTTCAATCATGGTGTCATTTTAATCATGTTTGTGTTTACAAAAAAGTTACCTGATGGCAAATTCATTCGTTCACATAGAACCGGCCATCTTATTCACGAACCCTCAATAGGTGTTTGTGAGATAGCGTTTCAAACAAACAACTATCGCGATGCACTATTCACAGAGCATTCAATTCAGTTTCCAGAACAGCTCTTCGCCGCGGTAGCAAAGCGTCGTTCCGAATATCTGTGCGGGCGTCTTGCAGCTCAAACGCTATTACACGAAAAACAGATTTACGCACAGGTAACCCAATCAACAGACGGGGCACCAATATGGCCTGGGGGATGGCTTGGTTCTATTTCTCATACAGATCACTGTGCGATAGCGGTTATAGCCCCGCAAAATAAACGATGCATTCTCGGTATTGATATTGAGAATTTTAACCCCGAAGCGCTGGACGAAATAGCCGGGACGATCGCTCAAGAAAGTGAGCGAAAACGCCTGGCGAAAAGTGAAATAGATTATAATATTGCATTACACATCGCGTTTTCGGCAAAAGAAAGTCTCTACAAGGCGCTATATCCCCAGGTGAGACAAATTTTCGGTTTTGAAAGCGCCATAATTACCGATATAAACACGCACAAGCAAACCTTCAGTATACAGCTGACACACGCCCTGACTCCCGCGCTTCCAGCTGGATTCCAGCGCACCGGTTATTATCAACTCGATAAAGACAAAGTCGTTACCGTTATTTACTAAGATATCATTATTATAGCCTTACCCGATTTAATACCGATGCCGGATGCTAATAATAAAATCCTTATGTCACCAATAAAACAGATGACTATGACAAAAGATCTCTAAAAGTGAATGGTTCGTTTTAGCGGGATACTTACAGTCTCCCTGCCTGAAGTAAGGCAGCTGCGTGAAGGTATCCGCAAACCTGGACGACGTGACGGCAGCTCCAGCATGATCCGAATTTCAGGATCGGCCAGAACCACCTAATTCGCCCCGCGCACTCACGCAGCTCAAACGCGCATCATGGCTTCATAACGATGCGGCCCAGCGGTTTTGCGGTCTCGGCGAATTCGTGAGCCTCGGCAGCGTTGGTCAGGGGGAATATGCGGTCGATGACAACCCTGATGCGCCCTGCAGCTACGGCCTGCAGCATGTCGTCCACACTTGAGCGAACTCCGGGCCTTTCAAAAAGAGGTCCCATGAATACCCCCATGAGCGTCTGGTTGGACTGCATTGGCGGCCACAGGTCGACAGTCAGGCTGCCACCCCCCGCATTACCGACGAAGACGAGACGTCCTTCCGGAGCGAGTGCAGAAAGTGAAGCAGGCAACGTCGTCCCCACAGGATCGATGACGAGGTCAACACCGGCGCCGTGGGTGAACTGTCGGACACTGTCCACCACGTTATTCGCGGCGCGATCCACGACGTGGTCGGCGCCAAGTTCAAGCAGCCGGCTCCTGCGCTGCGTTCCGCTTGCCACGGCGATGACCGTCGCGCCTGCCTGTGAGGCAAGCTGAACGGCCGCGAGACCCACGCCGCCGGCTGCCGCCTGAATAAGGACGGTTTCTCCGTGCCGGAGCATGCCCCGCGTGAAAAGGCAGTGATGCGCGGTGCCGAAAGAGATCGGGAGCACCGCCGCTTCTGCCGCGTCCACCCCATCGGGTATCAGCCACGTTCGCTCCGCGGGCACGGCCCAAAGCTCCGCATGCGACCCCTGCATGTTAAAAGCAGCGACCCGGTCCCCAACCGTACGGCTACGGACGTTCGCTCCGACAGCAACAACCGTGCCCGCGGCCGCGTAGCCGACGATCCATGAAGGATGAGGCGGCGGCGTTGAACGGCGGTTGATCAGATCCCCCCCTTCAATCGAGATAGCCTCGACAGAAATCAGGACGTCGTCAGGTCCCGCGACCGGATCGGGGATATCGACATATTTCAGGACGCCGGGCGCGCCTTGCACGTCATAAACCGCTGCTTTCATAAATTTTCCTCTGTCTCATCAGTCAATCCAGACCGATCCGGCTCCTGGCACATCAGAAATCTCCTCGACCTCTGACCGGTAGGCAGCCACAACCGCTATTCGGCGGCATTGCATTAACTCACTGCCGCATTCCCCGCGGTGGGTTTTCGTCGATGCTGCCAGGCCGTAATGGCCACAGTCCGCGCAGGCTGCCCTGCTGAATTTTCGACTGTCCGAAGATCCGTAACGCTTACGGCAGCCTGGCAATCACTTTAATCTCAAACTGGAATCCGTAAAGCCACGTCACGCCGATCCCGGTCAACGTGGGGTAAGGCGCTTCCCCCCAATATTCTGGCAGGACGCTCCAGATAGCGTCGAGGTTCGACTCGGGATCGACGACGAAGAGGGTGACGTCAACCACGTCACCGAATGTGCAGCCCGCAGCCGCGAGAACAGCATTCAGATTATCGAATGCCAGCCTGACCTGTGCTTTTAGATCCGGTTCAGGCGAACCATCCTCGCGGCTACCCACCTGCCCCGAAACGAACAGGAAACCGTTGGATTTGATGGCCGGTGAATAGCGATTGCGCTCATAGAGCGCCTGCCGACCGAAGGGAAAAACTGCTTCGCGTGCTGTCATGTTTGTACCTTTGCAAGGGGGCGAAATCTGCCCGGTGAACATAAAGACACTTTACACGCGCTGGATCGGCTGGATAAACAAGCGACTTTGTCCATCATTGTTTGTAAAATCCAAACAATCGCTGAAAAGAGAGGATAAGGAATGGATCGTTTCGATGCGATGCGCGCCTTTGCTCGCGTGGTGGAGGCCGGTAGCTTCACAAAGGCCGCCCAAACGCTGCATATGAGCAAAACCACGGTGACGCAGCTCATTCAGCAGCTGGAAGCGCGCCTGCGCGTCAGGTTGCTCCATCGCACCACCCGCAGGCTCGGCGTCACTCCCGATGGAGCGGTCTACTACGAACGCGTCATCCGCCTGCTGGCGGACATGGAAGATGCTGAAAACAGCCTGTCCAGTGCGGCGATTACGCCCAGGGGACGGCTACGGGTGGATGTGCCCAGTCCGCTGGCCCGCCTCCTCCTGGTGCCGGCGCTACCGGCTTTCCACGCACGCTACCCTGATATCCAGTTCGACATGGGCGTGAGCGACCGGGTGGTGGATCTGATCGGCGACAACGTGGATTGCGTCCTGCGCGGTGGCGAAATCAACGACCAGTCCCTGATTGCACGCCATGTCGGCGATTTGCCAATCGGCGTGTACGTCGCGCCGAGCTATGTGGAACGCCTTGGCGCCCCTGCGCACCCGCGAGAACTGGAAAACACCGACCATCGCATCGTGGGTTTTTTGTCTTCGCGCACCGGTAAGATTGATCCTCTGGTGCTGCGCAGTGAGAGTGAACATATTGAAATCACGGGCCGCTATGTACTTGCCGTGGATGATGGCAATGCTTACCTCGAAGCCGGGTTAGCCGGGTTAGGAGTGATTGCGCTGCCAATCTATATGGCGGCAGCACATCAGGCTGTAGGCGCTTTAATTCCGTTATTTACACAATGGCGTATCAGTCCAATGCCCCTGCACCTGGCGTTTCCGCCGAACCGCCATGTCAACGCCAAACTGCGAGTTTTTATTGATTGGATCATTGAATTGATGCAGCAGCATGCCCCGAATTCCAACCATAAGTAGCCACATGCAGGCCCCCTGAATCGCTCCTGCACCGGTTCAGTCGCTATGCAACCGACCGGTTAAACCGAAAGTCCCACTCATGTTGGCAGGCAGACTTGCCAACATGAGTTAACGCGCACCGTTACGTTAATGGCTCAATATTTGCTCCAGAAATTGCCGGGTACGTGGATGTTCCGGCTGGCTGAAGAAGCGTTCCGGCGGCGCGGATTCAACAATCTGCCCGTCAGCCATCAGGATCACGTTGTCCGCCACCGTGCGCGCAAATCCCATCTCATGGGTAACGACAATCATGGTCATTCCGCCCTCCGCCAAATCCAGCATCACGTCCAGCACCTCTTTAATCATCTCAGGATCGAGCGCCGAGGTGGGCTCATCAAACAGCATAATTTCCGGCTGCATGCACAGCGCGCGGGCAATCGCTACGCGCTGCTGCTGGCCGCCAGACAGCTGCAGCGGGAATTTATGCGCCTGATTGCCAATATGCACTTTCTCCAGATAGTACATCGCCAGCTCCGTCGCCTGCTTCTGGTTCATCTTGCGCACCAGCCGTGGGCCGATGGTGAGGTTGTCCAGCACGCTAAGATGCGGGAACAAATTGAACTGCTGAAACAGCATACCGATGCTCAAACGAATGCGGTTGATATTGCGCACGTTGTCATTCATTTCGATGCCGTTCACCAGGATCTGCCCCTGCTGATGCTCTTCCAGGCGGTTAATGCAACGGATTAACGTGGATTTTCCCGAACCTGAGGGGCCGCAGATCACCACTCGCTCCCCTTTCGCCACGTTCAGGGATACGTTGTCCAGCACCTGAAATTTTCCGTACCATTTGCTGACGGCGTTCATTTCGATAATCGGGTTTGGTAATGCGACGGACATCAGGCGACTCCTTCTGAGTGGTAGCTGGCATCAATGCGTTTTTCTACCCAGATGGCGTAGCGGGAAAGCATAAAGCCGAACAAAATATAAATGGCCGAGATAAAGACGTAGGTTTCGATGTAGTAGCGCCGCCACAACGGGTCCTGCATCACCGCACTGGTGGCGGTAAGGACGTCAAACAGGCCGATAATAATCACGAATGAGGTATTTTTCATCGCGGCGATAATATGGTTGGTTACCGCCGGCAGACAGATGCGCAGCGCCTGCGGCAGAATAATTTTCGTCGTAGTGTGCCAGTAGCCGAGGTTCAGCACGGTCGCCGCTTCATACTGCCCACGCGGTACGGATTGCAGGCCGCCGCGGATGACTTCCGCCTGATAGCAGGCGAAAAACAGCGCGATGCCGACGATAATCCGCAGCAGCTTGTTGATCTCCATATTGGTAGGCAAAAACAGCGGAAACACGTTCACCGCGACAAACAGAATGGTGATCAGCGGCACGCCGCGCAATCCTTCAATAAAGATCACCGACAGCCCGCGCAAAAACGGCAGCGGCGAACGTCGTCCCAGAGCCAGCGCTACCGAGACGGGCATGCCGATAACCACCGTGCCGGAAAACAGCAGCAGCGTCAGCGGTAGCCCGCCCCAGTCGGCAGACTGAACGGGCGGCAGGCCAAACGCGCCGCCGCTCATCAGGCAGGACATTGCCGCCAGCGCGACGCCCCACAGCGGCCACAGAAACCGCGAGTGCCAGCACGCGGGCGACAGCGACAATCCCACGCTGACGAACCAAATCAGCATGCACAGCGCCGGACGCCACTGCTGTTCATAAGGATACAGCCCGAACAGAATCGGCCGGTATTTTTCGCCGATCACCGCCCAACACGCGCCCGCCGCCGCGCGGCACTGCTCCACGCCGCCGGTAAATACCGCATCCGTCACGCCCCAGCGCAGCAGCTTGCCGCCAACCATGAAAATCAGGGCCAGAAGCGCCAGGGTGAGCGCAGTCTGAGCGACGTTGCTGAACAGATTACGCCGTAGCCAGTAAATAGCCGAATGTTGCATTGCCACTCCTTAGCGCTCTTTAATGGCGACGTAGCGGTTAAAGATATTCATCAGCAGCGAGGTTGTGCTGCTGATAATCAAATACACCACCATCATAATGGCGATAGCTTCCAGCGCCTGTCCGGTCTGATTCATTAAGGTATTACTGATATTCGCCAGTTCCGGATAGCCCACCACCACGGCAATGGAGCTGTTTTTCGCCAGGCTGACGTACTGGCTGGCCAGCGGCGGCACCATCACCCGCATCGCCTGCGGAATAATGACGTGCCGAATCACATGCCAGGGCGATAGCGACAGCGAACGCGCCGCCTCAAGCTGCCCTTTCGGCACCGACTGGATCCCGGCGCGGACGATTTCCGCAATAAAAGCGGAGGAATAAAGCGCAATTCCCAGCAGCAAGGCGGTGAATTCCGGACTGATGGTAAAGCCGCCGCGAAAGTTAAAGCCCCGCAGTTCCGGGCGGTCAATAGCATGGGGGGCGCCGCCTAACCACCAGGCCAGCAGCGGCAAACCGATAATAAGCGCCACGCGCAGGCGGGCGACAGGTAGCAGGCGTCCTTGCTGCTCACGTAGCCGTCGCGCCAGCGTCGACAGGACGATATTTAACGCCAGCGCCGCCAGCAGAGCCCAAAACGTCCACAGCCAGCCGGGGTGCGCCTGCAAAACGGTAAAGGTCAGACCGCGGTTGGTCAGATAACCCGCCCCACCCAGTTCGATCGCCGCGCGCGGCGAAGGCAGGTTGCGGATCACCACCGACCAGAAAATCACCTGTAAAATAACCGGCACGTTGCGCAGCAGCTCGACGTAGCCTTCCGCCAGCTTCACCAGCAGCCAGTTTTTCGAGACGCGTCCAAGACCGACGATGAATCCCAACAGGGTTGCCAGCACGATGCCGCAGGCGGTGACATACAGGGTGTTGAGTAAACCGACCAGCACTGCCCTGGCGTAGCTGTCGCGCGGGGTATAGTCGATTAGCGTTTCGCCGATGGCGAACTGGGCGCTTTGCTTCAGAAAGCCGAAGCCGGTGGTGATGCGCTGCGTTTGCAGGTTTTCCACCACGTTGTTGTAGAGCCATCCGCAAAAACCCACCAGCAGCACGGCCAGCAGGATCTGGTAACACCAGGCGCGCGTGGTTTTGCTGCCGACGAGCGACGAAGGACGAAACGCGGCGTCCTGCGTCGGCGTGGCGGGAGATCTTGTGCAGGTGTTTGCTTGTTCTGGTTGTTTCATCATGTCAGGATCGGGCATACAAACCAAAAGAAAGGTCCCTGCTAACAGGGACATTCAGGTTAACGGATCGGTAAGCCATACAGGAGGCCGCCGTCGTTCCATAACTTATTCAGATCGCGATCGAGGGGTTCCGTGCTTTGCGGCCCAAAGTGGCGGTTATAAATATCGCCGTAGTTACCGACCTGCTTCACCACGTTATAAGCCCATTTGTTATCCAGCCCCAGCTTCTGACCAAAGTCGCCGCTCACGCCCAACAGAGCCTGAACATCCGGATCGGCAGATTTCAGCTGCTCGTCCACGTTGGCCTGGCTGGTCTTCAGCTCCTCGGCGTTGAAAGTGGCATAAACCACCCACTTAACAATATCAAACCACTGGTCGTCGCCTTTGCGCACCGCCATTGCCAGCGGCTCCTTCGAATAGATACCCGGCAGGATCGTATGGTCGTCCGGCTTTTCCGCGTCGAAGTTTTTCACCCCCGGCAGCGCAACCTTGTCGCGGGCGATCGCGTCGCAGCGCCCGGCCAGGTAGGCGGCAACGTACTCTTTGTTATTCTCAATAACGACCGGCGTATAGTGCAGATGACGAGAGGTGAAGATCTGCGCCACGTTTTGCTCCGTGCTGCTGCCGGGCGTGATGCAGACGGTCGCGCCGTCAAGGTCCTCGATCTTCTTTACACCGCTGTTGGCGCGCACCATAAAGCCGGTGCCGGTGTAAAAGTTAGGCGGCGCAAAATTCAGCCCCAGCGACACGTCGCGGGTCAGCGAGGCGGTGATATTGCGCGACAGCACATCCACTTCGCCGGACTGAATCGCCGGGAATCGCTGCGCCGTGGAGAGCGGCGTAAAGCGAACCTTTTTCGCGTCGCCAAAAACGGCCGCCGCCAGCGCGCGGCAAAAATCGACGTCCAGCCCGACCCAGTTGCCTTTATTGTCGATGGATGAGAAACCGTGGCGCGCAGGATGCACGCCGCAAATCAGCTCTCCGCGGGCTTTAATTTTCTTCAGCGTTTCGCCGCTGCTGGCGGACGCGTCTGCGCCATACGCCGGGAGGACGAAGCTCCCGGACGCGATCAGCAGAATTGCCGCCACCGTTTTGATACTTTTGCGCATAATCGCCCCTTTTCCCGGTTAATTTTTTATATTTACTAATATTTGCTATCAACTTGTCTGACTATGTTCAGCGCATCCCCCAGCCCCTGGCAAAGAACGAATATGCCGGAACAAATGAGAAAATGGTCTAACTCAGCCATCCCTGCACGCCCTGCCATATCAGCTGTGCGCTCAACAGCAGCATCGTTAGCCTGAACACCACGCGAAACAATTTTTCCGGCAGATTATCGAGCAGCCGCGAGCCCAGCCAGGTACCCAGCGCCCCGCTGACGATCATCGCCGTCAGCACCGGCAGCCATGCGGCCCAGGCAAACCCCATCAGGCCGAAGGCCAGAATCTTAAGCCCGTGTTGAAGCACCATGCAGGTCGCATGCGTGGCGATAAGCGGCTGCCGTTTCAGCCCCTGAGAGCTGATAAGCCCGGCGACCATCGGGCCGGTCGCGCCAACAATCATCGTCCCCAGGCTGCTGATCCCGCCGCCGATGACGAAAAATAGCTTATTGAGCGGCTTCGCCTCGCCACGCTTATGAAAAACCGTCCACAGGATGAACGCCGCTAACGCGATGCGCGCCACGCTGTCCGGAATCACGGCCGCCAGCGGCGCGCCGAGAGCGATGCCGACGGCACTGCCCAGCAAAAACCACAGCACCAGTGGCCAGACGACGTAAATACGCTGAATGAGCGTACGGCTGAGATTCGATCCCAGCTGCACCATCCCGTGGACCGGCATCAGACTGGCTACCGGCATCCCCAGCCCCATCACGGCCAGCAGGGCCGTGCCGCCGCCCAGCCCCATCGCGGCCGTCAGCGCCGAGGTAAGAAAGCTGCAAAACACCATCACGCCGGCAAACAGCGGCGAAATATCGGCGGGGATTAAGTGTAATGTCATGGCCGTCCCGCTCAGCGATAGTCGTCTTGCAGCAGGCGCGCATAGAGCCCCCGCGCATCGTCAGGAGACAATACCCGGCCAGCGCAATCGAGGAATTTTTGCGCCAGCAAGCCTTCCGGCAGTGGGTTCGCCGGGCTGGAGCCTCGAGCCCCCGCGATATGCTGATGAAACTGTCGTCCGTCGGTGGCGGTCAGCGTCACGTACGCGCTGTGGGTCGTCGGCTCGTCATGGCAGCTCAGCGTCACCTTGCGCAATAATTCCTGGGTTGCCGGATCGGCAAAACGCGTGTTTTCAATAAAATCGTCCAGCGTCAGGGTGCCGGCGACAAAGGCACGCGCCACGCAATAATGCAGGCTGAATTTCCCCGCCAGCGGATTTTCCGGCTGCGGAATATTGATATGTGGGAAACGGATCGGATGGACCTGCACCTCAATACGCTCCACCTGCTCCGGGTTGAGTCCCGTTTGCTCGCGCAGCGCCAGCACGCCGTCAACCGGCGACAAGATCGCGTAGCAGCAGGAAAAATATTTAAAGTTGTTGCTCTTCTCGGTATCAAGAATGTACGGCGTACCGTCCCAGGGTTCGGTCAGCGCGGACGGGTCAACATTGTCGCTGCCGTTGAAGACGTTGAAATAGCCGTGATGGTGCTCAAACGCCGTCTGTCCGGCGCTGAAGTCTTCCCGCGCCAGCAGCGCCGCCATGACCGCGCTGCGCGCCGCCTGCCCCACCACCAGCGCCTTGGTCTGGCTGCCAAAGTTGGATTTAATGCCGGAAGATAATGACGCGCAAATTGATAGCGCCGTCGCGGTTTGTTCTTCCGTTAACGCCAGCAGTACGGCGCAGGCGGCAACACCGGCAAAAATCCCCACGGTCGTCGTCGGATGCCAGCCGTGCCGGTACTGGAACGGGCTGACCGCTTTGCCCATCCGCACGGCGGTTTCATACCCGCAAAGATAAGCGCGCACGATCGCCTCGCCGTTAAGCTCATATTCATCCGCCAGTGCCAGCACGGCGGGCAGCACGGCGACAGAAATATGCCCATGTAGCCAGGAGTTGGAATCATCAAAATCCAGCAAATGGGACGACGCGCCGTTCAGCAGCGCGGCATCCAGCGCGTTAAGGCGCAAAGCGGTGCCAAAAACGCGGCTTTTACCGGTTGCCGCAGAAGGCGCAATCACATGGCGAAGTTTCTCCGCCCCGTCCTGTACGCCGCCTGCCAGCGTTACGCCGAGCGTATCAATAATGGCGGTTCGCGCCTGCTCCTGCGCCGCCGGTGAAAACGTCTGGCGCGAGAAACGCAGCATGTTTGCGGCCATTTGTCTGGCAATGGTCATTAATAGGTATCCTTACTAAAGTCGGCGTTGTCGCCTGCCAGCAGCGCGGTAATCTGCGCCAGCGAGCCGGGGCGTTCAAAATGCGCGGCGGCCAGGTAGAGCGCACTGCTGCGCTCTGCGCCTAGCGCCGGAATCGCCAGAGAGTCGAATTTGGCGCGCAGCTCCTCATCGGTTAACGGGTTTTGCGCGTGGCCGCGATACACCTCGGTCGCGGCGTGAAGTTTCTCGCCGTCCTCCAGCCAGACGTCAATAAACGCCGAACTGGCGGACTGCCCCTCAACGGCCTGAACGTTCATTAGCGGCAGCAGCGCGCGGGCAGCGGGATCGGCCACCGTTTGCGGCGTAAAATCCGTATCGGTAAGCGCGTACCCGCTGAGCGCCAGCGCAATGCAGTGCGGAATGCTGAATTTGCTCTCCAGCGGCGTTTGCGGATTGAGGATCCCCGCGTTCACCATTCCCATTGGATGCACCTTTGCCTCAATGCGGGCGATCTTCCGGCCTTTAAGCTGGGGGTAAAGCTGGCGGGCGGTCTCGATGGAGGCATGCGTTCCACGGCAGCTGGCATACAGCTTGTAGCCATTGGTCAGCAGTTCCCAACTTTCGCCGAAATCGAGCGGCGGGATCTCCGCGCTGCCGTCCTGAATAAAGTTTTTTACCCAGCCGTCGGCTTCATAGAAATGGTGCGCGCCGACAAAACCTTCGGACGCCAGCTGCGCGGCAAGAATACCGTCCATTGCCGCCTTACCCGCATGGAAAGGCTTGCCGTGGGTACCGGAGGATTTTTGCAGGCCGCCCATCATGGTCGCCGCCGCGCCGAGCGCGTTTTGTATTTGTTCTTCGTTAAGCCCGAGAATTGAAGAGGCTACCGCCGTCGCCCCGACTCGCCCGACGATCGAGGTCGGATGAAAGCCGCGGCGCTGCAGATTGCGTCCGACGCCTGGCACCCAGCCGCCGCCCAGTTTCGCCATCACTTCAAATCCGGCGATAAACGCCTTCAGCACGCGTTCCTCGCTGACCGGATGCGCCTGCGCCATTGCCAGCGCCGTCGACCAGCACGGGCCGCCCGGATGGCCCGCCCCGGCGGGATGGGTATCGTCGTAATCCGCCGCGTGCGCCATAGTGGCGTTAATCAGCGCCGCCAGCCCCGGCGTAGTCGTTCCGCCAAGCAGAATGCGCGCCTCGCCTGCGGCGTTCCAGACGCTTGCGACCTGCCGCACCGCCCGCACCGCGTCATCGTTCACCGCCCCGAGCGCTACGCCGAGGTAATCAATCAGCGCGCGTTTCGCTTCATGCAGAACCGGGTCCGGGATGCGAATTTCATGTGCGTGATGAATAAAATGGCTGAGTTGCGCCCCTCGCTGATATGGGACAGATGCGACGTCTGATATCGTCATGATGGGTTTCCCTGATGCTGGTAACTAAAATAAATCATATAAAACAATACAATGCTTAATTGAATTCATTTGTATACAATAAATCATGGCGTAAACATATCAGCGACGGAGCGAAGGTCAAAAGATGTTTTTTAGCTATGCTAATAACAAAATGAGCGATAAAACATTATTTACTGTGGCAATATGACGCTATCATCAATTGCACTCGACCCCAGCAGCCTTACCTGCAAACTGGAAAATATCCCCTAAAAATTATGAACTTAAAACCTGGCGAGCGTGATGTGACATTGTCACCTTTTGAGATACTGATTACCGCGATTGAACGCGGTGAACTTCTCCCCGGAGAACGATTACAGGAAACGCGGTTGGCAGCGCAGTTTGGTCTGAGCAGAACGCCTATACGTGAGGCGTTACACCGGCTGGAAACGCTCGGCCTGGCGGAACCGGGCCCCAAACGCGGGCTGATTGTCGCGAATATCAGCTACGATCGTCTGCGTCAGCTTTTTGCCGTCCGTGAAGGGCTGGAAAAAATCGCGATACAGCTGGCGGTGACCGCCGCGTCCGATGAAGAAATCGCGCTCCTGCAAAGGATGGTCGACGCTGAAAAAACGATGACCGACAGTAAAACGCTGCACGATCATAACCGCCTGTTTCATCGCCAAATTTATCGATCCACTCATAATCCTTATCTTAATGAAATGCTTGATAACCTGCGTATCCATCTCTCTCTGTTGCGCGGCACGACCTACGCATTGTCCGATCGGGCGGAAGAAGCGAAATGCGAGCATCAGGCAATGGTGGACGCCCTCGCCCGCCGCGACGCCGACGCGGCGCAGGAGGCCGCCTGCCTGCATATCCGCAACGGCTACCGCGCACGCCTAGCCATCATCAGCCAGCTGGATAATTAAAACACGCCCGCAATTTCGCGGGCGGCGCATTATACCTCCGGCGGCGGCTTGATGGCTGCCGTCAGCCGCGGCGGAATAAACGCCTTTACCGGCGGCAGAACGCCCTCATATTTGACCATCTCTACCGGGGCTATCTGCCCGGTACACCCCTGCGCCAGCGATGAAGTGCCTGCGTCGAGGGTGACGACGTTGGGGTTACCGTGGACGCAAAAAGGCGCGTCAGCTAGCGGCTCCAGCGGATCGAACCATGCGCCGGTCGGCACCTGGATCACGCCGGGCATGATGTCTTCCGTCACCTTCGCGCAGGCCAGCAGCGCTCCTCTCTGATTAAAAATCTTCACGATATCGCCCGTACGTATCGCCCTTTTCAGCGCATCCCGCGGATGAATCTGGCATATTTCCCGCTCTTTTTGCTTGTGCCGCGCGCTCCACTGTCCAAAATCAAGCTGGCTGTGCAGGCGCGTGGCCGGCTGATTCGCGATAAGCCAGAGAGAGTGCTGCCGATCGGGTTGCTGAGTCGGCGGCAGCCACGCCGGATGTCCCGGACAATCCGCATAGACGAAACGCGCGATGGTGCGGGAAAAGAGTTCTATTTTCCCGCTGGGCGTCGCTAGCGGGGCGTTGTCCGGGTCGGCTCGAAAGCCCCGCATCAGCCGATCGCCGTCCTGAATCTGCGGCAACAGCAGCGTTCCTGCCTGCCAGAAGGCGTCGAAATCGGGGACGCGGATAGCGTGCTCGCCCAGTTTTGCCTGCATCTGGCCGTAAAGATGGCGCAGCCATTGCTGGCTGCTGCGACCTTCGGTAAAGGCGCGTTCCGCGCCAAACCGTCGCGCCAGCGCCGCAAAAATCGTATAGTCGTCCCGCGCCTCGCCCTGCGGCGCTCTCACTTTCTGCATCGCCACCAGCAGAGGATCGGTCGGCGTGCCGCCGATGTCATCACGCTCAAGGGTCATCGTGGCAGGCAGAACAATATCGGCATGACGCGCCGTGGCCGTCCAGAACGGTTCATGAACGATAAGCGTATCCAGCCGGCTGAAGGCGCGACGCAGCCTGCCGAGATCCTGATGGTGATGGAACGGGTTGCCGCCTGCCCACCATGCCAGCTTAATCGCCGGATAGGTCAGCCGCTGGCCGTTAAAATCATAGCGTTCGCCGGGATTAAGCAGCATATCGGCAATTCTGGCCACCGGAATAAAGGTATTAACCTGATTCACCCCCTGCGGGAACGCCGGGAAAGCAACCACGTTATGATGCTTGCCGTAATGCCCAATCGCCCCCAGCGCATAGGCGTAGCCGCCGCCGGGTAATCCGGGCTGGCCTAATACCGCCGCCAGCGCCAGCCCCAGCCATACCGGCTGCTCGCCGTGTTCCGCGCGCTGTAATGAGTGTGAGACCGTTACCAGCACCCGCTTACCGACAAGTTCGCGGGCCAGCGAGGCAATCTTGTCTTCCGGGGTCCGGCAAATCGCCGCCGCCCAGCGCGGCGTTTTCGCCTGGCCGTCGGTGTTGCCCAGCACGTAGGCTTCGAATTGCCGCCAGCCCTCGCAGTAACGACTGAGAAACGCCCGGTCGGCACTCCCGGTGACGACAATTTCGTGGATCAGCGCCAGCATCAGCGCCGCATCGCTGCCGGGGACGACCGACCGCCATTCGGCGCGGGCCTCTGGCGGCATATCCGTTCGCAGAGGACTGAAATTGATAAACCTGGCCCCTCTTGCGGCGGCCTGACGCATAAACTCCCGCTCGGTATGGCGGCTGATGCCGCCGCTGGCCACCTGCGAATTTTTCAGCGCCATGCCGCCAAAAGAGAGAATGATATCCGTATGCGCGGCGATATCATCCCAGCTGACGCCGCGACGGGCCACCTCATTTAATTCGCCGATAATATGGGGCAGGATCACCGCCGCCGCCCCAGAACTGTAGCTATTGACCGAACGAACGTAGCCGCCGATGGTGGTATTCAGAAAGCGATGCACCTGGCTCTGGGCGTGGTGAAAGCGCCCGGCGCTTGACCAGCCGTAAGATCCGCCAAAAACCGCTTCTGGCCCGTACTGGCGATTGATCCGCGCCAGTTCATCGGCGGCGAGATCGAGGACCTGCTCCCATTCCATCTCAATATACTCATCCGCGCCCCGGCGATCGTCAGGGCCCGGGCCGTTCTCCAGCCAGCCGCGTCGGACGGCCGGCTTAACAATTCGCGTCGGGTGGTCGGCAGAACCGGTAAAATTACCTAATAGCGGACTGGGGTCCGGATCGTCATCCCAGGCTTTCACTTTGAGCCCTTGACTCTCCTCAGAGACGCGAAAAACGCCCCAGTGCGAGCTATGCATTTTTTCATTGTTCATGCCGCCACCCTTTTATTAACGCCTGCGTTATGTCATCTGATATCAGAACTGGTACGTTAGCCCAATGCCAAATTTGTCATCGCTATTGACGCCCAGCGGATTATTATCATCCAGGAGGTTAATTTTATAATCGGCATAGGCCAGGATATTTTTATTAATGAAGTATGAGATAGCGACATCAACATATTTTATGATGTTCGTTTCACCTACCCCTTCAATATCTTCCCCGCGCGACTGGAAATATCCCACAAAAGGTTTTACACCGGAGGAAAACAGATATGAGGCAACGGCCTCAAAGCTGTTGGCTTCGTTGGCATAACCGGATGAGCTGATTTTATTCAGGTTATGGCTGTTGGAATAGAGCGCCGCCAGATATAAATGGTTGTCGTCATATTTAATCCCGGTAGCCCAAATCTCGGCGCGGTTGCCCTCCCCCCACTTCAGCTGCTGCTGAGCCGAAGTTCTTTTTGACGTGCTGTACGTACCAAGAACGGTAAGATTATCGACCAGTTCATAGCTCAGCGAGAAACCGTAGCCATCGCCGTTAGTAGCCGTAGCCGACCGCTCTGAGTTGCGGCCCTGATACTGTGCCGACACGTTCAGTCCGTCAACGGCGCCGAACAGATCGCTGTTACGCCAGGTCAGCAAACCGGTCGAGCGGCCGGTCATAAAGTTATCCGCAGTGCTGTAGGTCAGCTCGTCGAAGATCGGCGCTTTATCGGTGATCGACGCCACATCATAAGTCACCCCCCAGTTGCGTCCATAGTCGATGGAGCCGAAGCGGTTAAACTTCAGGCCAGCAAAGGCCAGACGCGTTTTATTGCCGTCCTGGGCATCGCTGCCTTCGGAGTTATTGGCCTGAAAATTATATTCCCACTGACCAAATCCGGTCAGGCTATCGTTAATTTGAGTCTGGCCTTTAAATCCCAGCCTGACATAAGACGCGTCACCATCAACGCTGCTGCTATCGCTGAAATAATGTCTCGCACGGATGCTGCCATACAGATCCAGCTTATTTTGATCCTTATTAAAAATTTCCGCCGCATGGGTCGATGAGGCGCTGACAAATAATGCCATAAGAATTATTTCTTTCATTAACTTCCCCAGAGTTTAGGTAATAAAATCCCCGGCCCATTATTGTGAATGGGCCAGCGTACTAACAACGTTGATTAATTTATCTCAGGCGCTGCGCGTCTATGCCATAAACGGCGATGGCCTGTTCCTGGCTAATATATCCCGCCTCAACATCGGCAAGAATATCTTGCTCTGTCCGCTGCTGCGGCTTTCCCCAACCGCCGCCGCCGGGCATTTCCAGCACCAGTCGATCGTCGAAAGGGATCTCCTGAATGCCTTTCGCGTTCAGCGGCTTACCCGATGCCAGGTAAAGCCGACCGGTGCGTCCCGGCAACCCTCCTTCGCTGCCGCGCGCGGGATGGTTAACCCGGTCGAAGCGAGCATACAGCGCCAGCGGTACGGGAAAACGGTTGCCGATAACCATGCGCTGCCCCAGCCCGCCGCGGTATTGCCCCGCGCCGCCGGAATCCTGGAGCAGAGATTTCTCCCATACCACGACGCTGGTCATGGCCTCCGTGATTTCCACCGGCACATTTTTCACGCCGGAAGGAAACGGCGTGGCGGAAAGCCCGTCGCTCTGCGGCCTCGCGCCCGCGCCGCCGCTGTGGAAACTGGTAGTCATATACGCTTTTCCCCATTCAGAGGCGGGTGCGGCCAAACGCACATTCCACAGGCTGCCGGTACTTTCCGCCGGGGTTTTATCAGCAAGGATCTGGCGCAGGCAGCCGAAAATGAGGTCCGGCAGAAACATCCCAACCAGGGAACGCGCCACGACGGGTCGTGGCCAGTGGGCATTAGCGATGCAGTCTTCCGGCGCCCGCAGCGTAATACATCCCAGCGTCGCCGCATTGTTAGGCAGCGCGGGGGCAATCAGGCTCTTCACGCCAAACGCCGCATAGGCTTCGGTATAGCACAAGGGGCAGTTAATGCCGTAGCGCGACGGCCCGGAGGTCCCTTCCATATCAATATGGATGCCGCTGTCGTCGATGGTGACCGCGGCAACCAGATCGATCGGCTGCTCATAGCCGTCAACCTGCATGCTATTGCGCCATGTTCCGTGCGGCAGCGCGCCGATCGCGGCCATCATCGCCCGCTGGCTGAAGGCCAGAATGCGCGCGCCGACGTCGGAGAAATCCGCCAGCGCATATTCGTCCATCACTTTTTGCAGGCGGCGATTGCCGACATCATTGCAGGCCATCAGCGCAAAAATATCGCCCTCGACCTGCACCGGCTCCCTGACGTTGGCGCGCACGATTTGCAGCAGGCTTTCGTTAACGACGCCGCCCTCGGCCAGCTTCATGATCGGGATAAACAACCCTTCGCCGAAGACCTGGCGCGATTCCGGCGACGGACCGTTGCCGCCGATATCCACCACGTGCGTGGTACAGGCGAACAGCGCGACGGCGCGTCCATGACGAAATACCGGCGTGACCACCGAAATATCCGACAGATGGCCGGTTGCTTTCCAGGGGTCGTTCGTAATGAGCACGTCGCCCGGCGCCAGCGTCTCCAACGGATAGGCGGCGAGAAAATGCTTCACCGAACGGGCCATTGAGTTCACATGTCCGGGCGTACCGGTCACCGCCTGGGCCAGCATCTCCCCCTCCCGGGAGAATACGCCGGCGGAAACGTCACCCGCTTCCCGGGTTGAGGTGCTGAACCCTGCGCGAATCAGGCTTCTGGCCTGCTCCTCTACCGCCGCGATGAGGCGGCTCCAGATAACCTGCAGCTGAATATCGGAAATAGCAGCGCTCATTTTTCCTCCCGGTGGGCTTGCAAAACAAGATGTTGTTGGCGGCTAAGGGTGACGCTGAATCCCTGCGGCACAACGGTGTTCGTTTCGCTCTCTGCGATAACCGCCGGTCCCAGCAGTCGTGCACCGATGCGTAACTCCTCGCGCAGATAGATCCCCGCCCGCTGCGCCGACAGCGTGGCGAGATCAACCAACGTCTGCTCACCCTGCGGCGAGGGCGTATACGGATCGTGATTCGGTATAGCGGGGGCCTGTGGAACGTCGGTCGCAAGACTCAGCCGCAAGCCCCACGTCAGGCACTCCACCTGCATGCCGGGAATGGTGCGATGAAAGTGGCGGGAGTACTCCTCTTCAAAGCGGGCCGTCAGCCATGCGGCGTCGCGATCTTCATAGCGTTTTTTTCCGCTCAGGCGCACCGGAATCTCATGCCCCTGCCCCCGGTAGCGCATATAAACGGTGTGTTCCTGATGCAGCGCGGACTCATCCTGCGAACCAGCCGCCAGCGTAGCTTTCGCCTGCTGGTACAGCTGGCCGAAAATGGCGTTCACACGATCGGCGCTAAATGCTTCCAGCGCCAGCAGCTGCGTTTTCACCACCTCGCAGGCCAGCGGCGCCAGCAAAAAGCCGTGCGCCGATCCGACGCCCGCGCCTTTGGGAATAATGACCCGATCGATACCCAGCTTTTGCGCGACGCGCGCCGCATGCATCGGCGCCGCGCCGCCAAAGGCGATCAGCGTCCGGCCTTCAATGGTCAGGCCCCGGTCGGTCGCATGAACCCGCGCGGCGTTAGTCATATTCTCATCAACCACTTCGACCATCGCCATTGCCGCCTGCAGCCCGTCGCGATCGGAATCATCGCTGAGGTGCGTCTGTAAAGCGCGCACGGCGTTGTCCCGCGACAGGGCGATTTTGCCGCCGGCGAATCGCGCGACGTCGATCTTGCCCAGCAGCAGGTCGGCATCGGTAATCGCCGGCAGTTCGCCGCCGCGCGCGTAGCAGGCGGGCCCCGGCTCCGATCCGCTGCTTTCCGGACCAACGTCAATCAGGCCGAGCGCGTTGCGCTTTGCCAGCGAACCGCCGCCTGCCCCGATTTCGACCATATCCACTACCGGAATACGCAGCGGCATGCCGCTGCCTTTCAGAAAGCGATACGCCCGCGCCACCTCAAGCTCGCGGCCGTATTGCGGCACGCCGTCATCAATAAACACCACTTTCGCCGTGGTGCCGCCCATATCGAAGGCGATGGCTTCGGCGATCCCCGCTTCGCGGGCAATATGGGCGGCAAACACCGCCCCGCCCGCCGGGCCTGACTCCACCAGCAGTACCGGGAAACGGCAGGCCTGCTCAAGCGAGGTCAGGCCGCCATTCGACATCATCAGCAGAGTCTGACCGGCGATGCCGCGCTGACGCAGCCCCCGATCCAGCCGCTGCAGATAGCGGGCAATGGTCGGTTGCACGTAGGCGTTAGCGCAGGCGGTGGAGAGACGTTCGTATTCGCGGATCTCCGGACAGACCTCATGCGACAGGGTGATCGAAAGGCCTGGGCGCGCGCGGCGGAGGAGTTCCGCGGCCTGCCGTTCGTGCTCGCCGTTGACATAGCTGTGCAGAAAACCGATCGCCACCGACGTAATTCCCTGCGCATCCAGCTGCGGCAGCAACTCTTCCAGCGAGCGCGGGTCCAGCGGCGTCAGCACGCTGCCGTCGGCGGCCAGCCGCTCGACGACCTCAAAGCGCAGCGCGCGCGGCACCAGCGGTTCCGGACGTTTCATATACAGGTCGGAAACGTCAAAACGATGCTCGTGGGCGATTTCCAGCGTGTCGCGAAAACCCCGGGTCGTGATCAAAGCCGTTTTCGCGCCCTTGCGCTCAATGAGCGCGTTAGTGGCAAGCGTGGTGCCATGCACGACAGCGCTCACTTCCGTCGCCGCCGTCGCCGTCTCATTGAGCAAATTATCAATGCCCTGTAATACGGCCTCTTCCGGCGCGCCGTGGGTCGTCAGACGTTTGGCCGACACCAGCGTGCCGTCGGCGCGCTGCAATACAATATCGGTGAATGTGCCGCCGATATCGACGGCAATTCGGGTTCCTCTTTGCAACATAACCAGTTTCCGTATAGTTAGCTCATTCGTTTACTGACAGCAGATGGCCCGCCGGTCTACGCGACTTTATATTAAGCGCCTGCAGGAGCGCCCACAGCGATGCCTGATTAGAGGTCACTACAGGTACGCCCAGCGCCTCTTCCAGCAGCGGAATAATCTCCAGCGTCAGCAGATTGGTGCAGCTGATAAATAGCGCATCGGCCCGACCGATCGCTCCGGCATACCTGATGGCGAGCGCCATAATTTCATCGCTATCCACGGCCGCAATGGGGTACGCCGACGAGCAGTTGAACGACTGATAGCCGGTGGTCTCCACCCCGTAGCGATGTAAAAACGCCACCTCGGCGAGATTAATTTCTTCCGGGTATGGGGTGATCATATAAATTCGCTTCGCCTCCAGCGCCCGCAATGCCCTGATAACCGCGTGGGCGGTCGTTACGGCGGGAACGCCGAGAGCGGCGGTGATTTGACGTTCAATCGCTTCCGGCGCATCGGGCTGGCCGACAAAACTGCCGCTGGTACAGCCAAACAGCGCCACCCTTAACGGCAGACGATCCAGCTGATCGAGCGCCGGGGCGATATTTTGCTGCATCGCTGCCAGCGCTGAGGCAGAGAGCGTCGTACCGCCCGGTCGCCACACGCGAGCGACGTTTAGCGCGATGCTCTCCGGCAGCCAGCGCGGTAGCTCATACTCCAGCGCCATATTGCCTGCCGGTACCAGCAGCCCGGCGCGGATCGGATCCCGGTGTTTCATTTTTGCGCTCCGGCGTCGCCGGATACGCCGATCTCCATCGCAATGGTTTGCTCATCGCTGCGTCCCGGATAGACCAGCGGCTTACGCAACCCCCAAACGTTGATGGGATGGTAAAGCGGCAGCAGAGCCACATCCGCAATGGCAAGCTCAATAGCCGAGGCGAAAAGCGCCTCGCGTTTGCCATCATCAAGGGTGACCAGCCCCTGTTCGATAATCTGGTCCACCTTCTTGTTGCTGTAGAAAGAGCGGTTGCTGGAGCCGTAGCCCCTTTCTTTATCGATGGTGTGCAGCAGTGAGCGCAGGGGCGAAGAAGACTCGCCGGTGGCGCTGCCGTAACCGACAAGGAAGAAGCTGAATTCGCTGCCCTGCGCGTCGCCGGTGACGCGCTTGTAAAACACGCTGCTGGGCATGGTCTCCACCTCGGTTTTGATGCCGACGCGCGTCAGCATCTGCGCCACGGCCTGAGCAACGGCGCTGTCGCGAATAAACCGATCGTTCGGCGAATGCAGCGTAATGCGAAAGCCCTCCGGATACCCTGCGGCTTTTAGCAGCGCTCTTGCCTTTTCCGCATCCGCGATGACGGGTTTAATCGCGTTGCTGTGGCCGAAAATGCCTTCCGGCACCAGCTGTTCGGCCACTTCCGCGGCGTCGGTGAGAATATGTTTGACGAGCAGCCGGGTATCGATCGCCAGCTGAAACGCCTGGCGGACCCGTAAGTCCAGCAGCGGGTTATCAATTGGCTGACCCGCGTTATCGCGAATAAACGGTGAACGTTTACGCCCGTGATCGAAGCTGAGAAAGATGGCTCGATTGGTCACGCTGCGGGTCAAATTCACCGCGTCGTTGGTTTTCAGGCGGGCGATATCGCTGGGCGCGACTTTTTCAATGACGCTGACGTCCCCTGAGAGTAGCGCCGCCACGCGCGCGCCATCCGCGCTAATCGGGCGGATGGTAATCTCTTTCCACTGCGGCTTTTCACCCCAGTAATCATCATTGCGGGTCAGTACAATACGGTTGCCGGGAATATAATTGACCAGCTTATAAGGACCGGTGCCGATGACGGCTTTGCCGCTGTTATAGTCGGCGGTCGTCGCCTCCCCGCTGCTCCGGCTAATAATCGCTACCGTAGCCAGCTCATTAGGTACAATCGGATTTGGCGCAAGGGTTTTTATTCTTAATACCGTGTCGCTGATTTTAATGACGGTTTTATCATGTAAATAGGTTCGTAACGCAAAAGGCGAACCAACAATATGGCTGGCGCGATCGAAAGAAAAAATAACATCATCGACAGTCAGCGGCGCGCCGTTATGAAACTTCACGTTCGCCTGTAATTCGAACTCCCAGGTCGTGTCATCAATGACCTGCCATGATTTTGCCAGCCCCGGCTGCGGGCGCTGTTTATTATCCGATCTTACCAGCCGATCGAATAAATAGGTGGTCAGCGCCGCGTTAGCGCTGACGATATGCCAGTGCGGATCGAGCGACGACGGTTCGTTGCTGAACCCCAATACCAGGCTATCTACGGAGCGGGCGGCCCAGCCGGTCACCGGCCAGGTGACAGCCACGGGAATAAACGACGCCGCCGCCAGCGCGCCGGTTCGGAAGAGAAATTGTCTTCTGTTAATATTCATGACTGTCTCCTGGTGGTTTAATTTAGGCAAATTGTATTTATTAATTTCATTTAATCAGAAAGATAAGACATTCCCTTCCCGCACCGCTGACAGTTCTCGCCGATCCGGCCTGGAATATTTTAATAATTAATATTGCTATGAATATGTTTAATGTTTATTAGTCATTATCACTGACAGCACGGCAACAGCCGATAAATATCTAACTCATCGACACAGGATAGCTGCTCTATATTTTGTAATGACGCCCACAGCGCGTGGCTATTTTCTGTTACGCCGCCCCAGTGCAGGCAATGAATAAATTTCTCCTGCAGCTGTTCAGTGCTTAATGGCGATCGCGCATCGCCCGTGGCATAGCGCACCGGCGGGCTGAAGAGCGTATCTCCCTGACGAAAAACAATCTCGATCCGGTCCTGTGGCGCGAAGCCTTCGCGCTCGGGATCGCTTTCTGCAATGACAATACGTTCGCAGCATGCCATCAGCCGCCAGACCTCCGCACGCGCACGTTTCTTATCCTGTAAGGAACCTGGCGTCAGTTCGCCATCGATGAGCGCGCTTGCGGCGACAAACTCCAGGCTAAAGGCACTCTGCGTGCGGTCCATCGGCTTACGGAAACGCAAAATATCGCTGTGACGCTGGCTGGTCATCAGGCGGATGCGCGCAATATCCGCACGGCGCGCGGCCGTCTGCAAATAGAGCTGGCGCGCGGCGTCCACGATCCGGTGAGCGGCATAGCACACCGGATAATATTTAATTGCCGCAGGCTGGCGCGCCAGTAGCCAGTCCTGCTGCCGTAATGCCAGCGCCGTCGTTCTGTCTGCGGGATGGTGCGGCGACCAGGTCGTCAGCCAGCCGCGCTCCTGTTCCAGAATAGCGTCATTGCCGGTAATGCCCTGACGCGCGAGCAGCGCGGCAAACAGACCGGCTTTGGCGGCGAAGCCAATATGCAACGCCTTAACCGGCGTGCCGAAATTCGCCATCAGTCCCGCGCTTTGCGAAGCCGCAATCGCCAGCGCGTGCCGGGCCCTAACCGCATCAAGTTCAAGCGCCGAGGCGCAGGCCGCCGCCGCCGCTATGGGGCCGATTAACCCGCTGGGATGCCAGCCCGCCGCGTGCGCCAGCACCGGATGCCGCCGCCGTAATTCGCCCCACGCTTCATAGCCTGTGGCGTAAGCAACCAGTAGCGCGCGCCCGGACAGCGGAAAGCGCCTCGCCAGCGCCAGTAGCGCCGGGATCAGTACGGCAGCGGGGTGCCCGCCCAGCGCGACGTTGTCATAGTCCAGCACGTGCGCCGCCGCGCCCGCCTGCAGCGCGAAGGCGAGAATATCCGAGGGCGTATCCTCCGCCAGCAGGCGCTGCGTTTGCGCCAGCCTGCTGATGGTATCCTCGTTTCTGCCCGCCAGCATCACCGCCAGCGTGTCGATCAGGTCGCGTCTGGCGTAATGCAGCGCATCGTCGCCGAACGGTATCTGGCGGGCGGAAGCAATCATGTCCCCCAGTTCGCGGGTCAGCATCATGGTCATATCAGCGGTTCACCACGACCTGATGCTCAGCCGCAATCTGACGATAAACCAGCGTTGGAACATCGGCATTGGCCGGCATAACCGCATGCACTATCTCGCTGTTATCCAGTTCAGGCGCCCTGCTGCGTCGGGAAGGGTCGGCAACGGGGACCGCGCTGAGTAAACGGCGGGTATAGGGGTGCTGCGCCCGCTGAAAAATATCCTCGTTACGCCCCGTTTCGACAATGACGCCGCGTTGCATGACGGCGACACGATGGCTGAACTGTCTGACCACCGACATATCATGAGAAATAAACAGAAAGGCCGTACCGAGCTTGTGCTGCAGGTCGCTCAGCAGCTGCATGACCTGCATTTTCACCAGCGCGTCGAGAGCGGATACCGATTCGTCGGCAATGATCACCTCAGGCTCCATGATCAGCGCCCGCGCGATGCAAATACGCTGACGCTGGCCGCCGGAAAATTCATTGGGGTAGCGCGTCGCCATGCCCGGCGTAAGCCCGACCAGCTTCAGCAGCTCGCTAACCCTTTCACGCGCCTGATGCCGGTCGCCATGCCGATGGTAAATCCACGGTTCTGCAATCGCCTCGCCGACAGTCATGCGAGCATTCAGGCTGGACCACGGGTCCTGGAAGATCATCTGCACGCGGCACGCGCGATCGGTTCGTAACGGCAGGCCTGGCGCAACGATCTGTTCGCCATTGAGGAGGACGCGGCCAGCCTGCGGCGCGACCAGCCCCACCAGCGCTCGCCCCAGCGTGGATTTGCCGCTGCCCGACTCGCCCACCAGCGCCAGCGTTTCGCCGCGCCTGAGCTGTAAGGATATTTGCTCAACGGCATGCACCCGCTGCTTCACCCGTCCCAGCAGGCCGCCGCGGAGGTTAAAACGGCAGGTCAGTCCCTCAATCTCCAGCAGCGGCTCTGCGGCGGAGGGCGCGGTGGGAGGCAGCGCATCATGGCGGGCGGCCGCCAGCAGCCGCGCCGTATAGGTATCCTGCGGATGCGCAAACAGAGCAGCGGTAAGATTCGTTTCTTTTACTTCTCCCGCCTGCATCACGAGGGTTCTGTCGGCCATTTCCGCCACCAGGCCCATATCGTGGGTGATAAACAGGACAGCCATCCCCTCTTCACGCTGCAATTGCTTGAGCAGGGCCATAATTTGCGCCTGGATAGTCACATCCAGCGCGGTCGTGGGCTCGTCGGCGATCAGCACTTTCGGACGACCCGCCAGCGCCAGCGCAATCATCACCCGCTGGCGCATCCCGCCGGAGAGCTGATGCGGATAGTCATCCATCCGCGTTTCCGCTGCAGAAAGTCGGACCTTCTTCAGCAGGCCGATGGCTTCCTGTCGCGCCTGACGGCGGCTCAGCTGCTGGTGCTGAATCAGATGTTCCATAAGCTGATAGCCAATCGTGAGCACCGGGTTCAGGCAATCCTCCTGAAAAACGATGCCGATATCGCCGCCGCGCACCGCGCGCATCTGTTTTTCGCTCAGCGGCAATAACGCCTGCCCGTTCAGCAGTACGCTGCCGGTAACGCGCGTGCTCTTTTTGGGCAAAATCCGCATGATTGCCGCCGCCGTAACGCTTTTCCCCGAGCCCGACTCGCCGACCAAGGCCAGCGTCTGACCGGCGTCAAGCGTGAAGGAAATATGGCGGACGACCGACCGCCACTCGCCGTCGGATTGAAGATCCACGCTCAGGTTTTCAACTTCAAGAACTGGCCTCATCATGCCTCTCCCCGCCGGAGTAAGTCGTTTATTGTGCCCATGGATTGAGCACGTCCCGCAGGCGATCCCCTGCTATATTAATCGCGACGATGGTCACCATCAGCGCAATGCCGGGGTAAAAGCAGATCCAGTATTCACCCGATAACATATATTGATAGCCGTTGGCGATAAGCAAGCCGAGACTCGGTTCCGTCACCGGCACGCCCAACCCCAGAAAGGAGAGCGTCGCTTCCAGCGCAATAGCCCGCGCTACCTGTACGGTGGAAATCACAATCAGCGGTGGCAAACATTGCGGCAGAAGATGGCGAAACAGAATGCGATGTAAAGGCAGCCCAAGGCAGACCGCGGCCTCAATATAGCCTTTCTTACTTTCGACAAGCGCGGTGCTGCGCGTGGCCCGGGCGTAGGTCGCCCACTCAACAATAACCAGCGCCAGCACCACATTACCGATACCCTTACCTAAGAAAGCCAGCAGCATTAAGGCCACCAGAATGGCCGGAAAGGAGAGCTGCAAATCCACCAGCCGCATAATGAAGGCATCGGTTTTACCGCCGCGATAGGCAGCCAGCAGCCCCAGGGACCCGCCGATAATGGCCGCGAAAAAAACAGAAACAAAACCGACGCCCAGCGAAATACGCAGTCCGTATAGTATCGCCGATAGCATATCCCGCCCCTGATCGTCGCTGCCCAGCCAGAACAGGATGCCGGAACTGCCCTGTGCGCCCGGCGCCAGCTGCCCGTCAATAATGCTGAGCTGCTGAAGATCGTAAGGGTTTTGCGGAGCCAGCAGAGGCGCGGCAAAGGCCGCAATAATAATCAGCCCTATCAACAACGCAGCAAATAACGCGCTTTTTGAACGCGAGTAGCGCCTTAAAAATTGCCGTATGCCCTGTTTGCGCTGCGGCGTCGACGGTATCACCATATTTGCCTCAGCCATTCGCATTTGCTCCCGCATTTATTCTGATTCGCGGATTAAGCAGCGATGAGAGAATATCCACGACGAGATTTATAACAACAATAAGGGTGACGATGATCATCAGATAGGCGACGATAACCGGCCGGTCGAGCATATTAATACTGTCAATAATCAGTTTGCCCATGCCGGGCCAGGCAAATATTGTCTCAGTGACCACCGAAAAAGAGATAACCGAACCGAACTCCATTCCCACCACGGTGATCAGGGGAATCACAATATTTTTTAATAAGTGGACAAACGTCATTCTGAACTCAGATAACCCACGAGCTTTGGCCAGCCGCATATAATTCGCTGACATCTCCTCCCGCACGCCGGCGCGGGTAAGACGCAATAACAGGGCGGTTTTAAATAAGGCCAGATTAATGGCCGGGAGTAATAAGTGGCGTAATCCATCGCCGGTCAGGAAAGACCACTGAACGCCCAAAAAGGTTTTCATCTCGCCGCGTCCGCCGCTGGGCAGCCATCCCAGACCGACCGAGAAAAACATAATCAGCAGCAAACCCGCCCAGAACGTCGGCAGAGAAAAGCCCAGGATGCTGCCCGCCATAATGGTTTTTGACAGCCAGCTATCCGGTTTTAGCCCCGCATAAAGACCGAGCGGCAAGGCGATAATAATAGCCAGCAAAGTCGCACTGACCGCCAGCTCAAGCGTGGCCGGGAAGCGCTGCAGAATAAGCGTCAGAGCGGGCTGATTAAAGACGTAGCTGCGTCCCAAATCACCGTGCAGGAGGCCCTGTAAAAAAAGCCCGTACTGTTGCCACAGCGAAAGATTAAGTCCAAGTTCAGCAATCAGCTGCTGCCGATCGCGCTCGGTGGCATCGGGAGACAATAAAATATCGACCGGGCTACCAATAACGTGCAGGGCGAAAAAGACCAGCGTCGCCATTAACCAAACCACCACGCATGCCTGCATCAGACGTTTGATTATCAGATTCAACATAGGTAATACAGCTCCGGCTCATGAAATAGCGGCTTCAGGAGGCGAAGTACCGCACTCAGCTGAATCCTTTGGTCTGCGATGAAAATGGAACCAGAAAAGAATACCAATGTATACAGTAATGCTGAAATGCAAAAACCAGCAAAGAAAAGTCTTATTTGAGAAATACCAGACGCGTTTATCCAATCATCTCTTGCCGGTAAAGCCGTGCGCTTTCTTCCCTTTCGTCGCACATCATTTTCTGGGGATACCCGCTGGGCCAACCTCCTCTCCCGGCATCTAGCTATTCTTGTCGCTAACTACGCTCAGTGGGCTGGTTTGCCGCTTTACAGTCTGGAATAGGCCCTACCGCCGGCCGAAAACAGCTGAACATGGCGGCTGCTAATGCCCAGCCGTACCGTCATGCCGACTTTGCGCTGCGATTCTCCAGGCACTCTTTGTATCAGCGGCTCATCTACCCCTTCAATCTGGTAATAGAGCAATGTCTCGTAGCCCAGATTTTCAATCAACACCAGCAAGGCGTCCAGCTGCGGTCCGGGGATCTCCTCTGAGGGTAAATGTTCTGGACGCACGCCCAGCCATGCCTGCTCACCCGCCACGGCATGACGACCATCCACCGTCACGAGCAGCGGTACATCGCCGGGCAGACGAACCTTAATGCCCTGCTCGCTGCCCTCCTCTATTTTCACCGGCAGGATATTCATTCGCGGCGATCCGATAAAGGTCGCCACTTCCAGCGTGGCCGGATGATGGTACAGCTCCAACGGCGTCCCTACCTGGGCAATACGTCCCGATGACATCATGACGATGCGATCTGCCAGCGTCATCGCTTCCACCTGATCGTGGGTGACGTAAATCATGGTGGAACGCAGCTTTTGATGCAGGCGAGCAATCTGAACGCGCATTTCCACGCGCAGAGCGGCATCAAGATTGGATAAGGGTTCATCAAACAGAAACAGGGCCGGCTCTTTCACCAGCGCGCGGCCAATGGCCACCCGCTGACGCTGTCCGCCGGACAGCATCGCAGGTTTGCGCTCCAGCAGCGGGGTGAGCTGTAAAATACTTGCCGCCTCACTAACCCGCCGGGCAACCTCCGCTTTCGGCCGCTTCGCCAGCGTCAGGCTATATGCCATGTTCTCCGCGACCGTCATATGCGGGTACAGGGCATAAGACTGGAACACCATGCCGATACTGCGCTCCTGAGGCAGGGTATCGTTTATCAGCTGACCATCCAGGAACATCTCACCGGTGCTGATATCTTCAAGACCGGCGATCATCCGTAGCAGCGTGGATTTGCCGCTGCCGGACGGGCCGACAATGACCACAAATTCTCCGGCCTCAATGGTCAGATCGATATCCTGTACCACTCCCTGAGCGTGGAAAGTTTTCCCCACGCCCCGTAATTCTAATTGTCCCATAGTACTCTCTGTTGTTATAAAAACCGCTGTGGGGCAATAAACGCCGTGTCGAGTTCGACCGTCTTACCAAGCGCCTCTGCGGCAATGATCTCGCCGATAGCCGGGGCATGTTTAAAAGCATGACCGCTGTCACCGCCGGCCACCAGCACGTTTTTCCGGTAGCGCCCGACGATAAACTGCGCATCGGGCGTACGGGTGATCATGCACGGACGGGCGCTGGCCGGTTGCGGATGAATCCCTCCCAGCCACTGGCTAACGGCCTGACGCAGCTCGGCGGTATCTTCACGGGTGATATGCCGGTCAATATAGTCAGGGTCGAGCGCGCGACGAGGTACGCCGATATCTCCCAGACCAAGCTTCACCGCCCCGCCGGGTAAAGCGCCGTGCCCCCACAGGGTGAGCGACGGATGAATTTCACGCACAAACACCGGGAACTCAGCCAGGCCGTAACCAGGCGCGACATCAAACCAGGTCATCACCGTGCGAACAGGATCGAGCGGGAGATCGGCAGCAAAGCGCGCCAGCCACGCCCCGCTCGCCAGCACGACCTGATCGGCCCGTACGTCCCCTGCCGAGGTAGCAATACGCACTCCGTTGCCGTCATCCTCTATCGCCTCGACGCTCACCTGCGTCAGCACCTGCGCCGACAGCGCTTCAGCGCGCTGCAATGTCGCGCGAATAAAGCCTTCCGGGTTCGCCACGCCCGCTTCCGCATCAAACACGGCCACATCATCAGCGCGTAACCCGAGATGCTGCGGCTGACGCGCCGCAAGCTCCGCGGCGGTCCACACGTTCAGCGCGACGCCGAGCCGTTCTGCGGCCCGTAGCGTGCCGCTGACCGCCAGCGAATCGCGACGGCCGATAATGGTGCCGCCCGTTACCGACAGCAGGCTTTCTCCCGCGTGGAGTTCCAGCTGCTGAAACAGGCTACGGGATAAGCGGGCATACTCCCCCAGCGCAGGATGCTCAAGGCAGAAGGTACGGAACAGCCGGGTTTGACCGTGGGTCGCGCCGAGATCGTGAGGCGGAGTAAACCGATCGATGCCGATCGCCCTCACCCCCCGCTCCGCCAGGCGCCACAGCGCTGCGGCCCCCATCGCGCCCAGCCCTACCACCGCCACATCATATTGCTGACCAGCCACGTCATATTCCTCTTACAGTTCGGACGAAATTTTCCACGGATTGACGCCGCCATCGTGTACCGCAAAGTTGTCGATCAGAGCCAGCTCATCGCTGCTGAAGACCAGGTTATCCAGCGCTTTCAGATTCTCAGCCAGCTGCTCTTTGCTGGATACGCCCACCAGCGTCGAAGCCACGCGCGGGTCCCGCAGCGTCCATGCGATCGCCAGCTGCGACAGCGTCTGGCCGCGTTCCGCCGCGATAGCCGCCAGCCCGCGCAGGCGGCGAAGGTTGTCTTCAGACTGCGCCTCGGCGCTGATATAAGTCCGGTGCTGCGCGCGCTGCACCTCAAACCCCTGCAGGTAACGATCGGCCAGCAGCCCCTGCGCCAGAGGCGTGAAGGCAATCGCCGCCGCGCCGGACTGCGCAAGATCGCTCAGTAGTTCGTCTTCAATCCAGCGGTTAAGCAGCGAGTATGATGACTGATTGACCAGCAGCGGCGTCCCCAGCTCTTTAGCAATGCTGAGCGCCTCGCGGGAACGCTGCGCCGAATAGGACGAGATGCCGACATACAGCGCCTTCCCCTGACGGACGAGGGCGTCGAGCGCTTCAATGGTTTCATGCAGCGGCGTATCCGGGTCATAGCGATGGGAATAGAAAATATCCACATGATCGAGGCCAAGACGTTCCAGAGATTCATCAATGCTGCCCAGCAGGTGCTTTTTACCGCCGAGACGGCCGTTTGGCCCGAGCCACTGCGGCCAGCCTGCTTTGGTGGCAATCACCAGCTCATTACGGTACGAACGGAAATCTTTACGCAGGATGCGGCCAATGTTCTCTTCGGCGGCGCCCAGCGGCGGGCCGTACTGGTTGGCGATATCAATATGGTTAATCCCGTTCTCGAAGGCAAAACGGACGATGTCGCGCTGCTTCTGGAACGGCGTGTCGTCGCCGAAGTTGTACCAGGTCCCGAGCGCGATGGGCGAAACCACCAGACCACTGTTGCCGACCCGGTTATAGGCATACCGCTTGAAACGGTTTTCGGGCGGCGTCCAGGGGGTATTGGGGTCCGGCCGCTCATCAAGGAATTCAACGCGTTGTGTCATGCTATTCTCCTGCTGCATTCAGCATATTATTTGCCGCCGGTGTGGCTCAGCGAGCGGGTAAATGAACGCTGACCGAAAAAGATCAGCAGCGCCGGGATCAGCGCAAGGATAAAGACTTCGGCAAAGGCCAGACCGTAGTCCTGGGTATAGGCCGAATCCGACAACCCCATCGCCACGGCGCCGGTTTGCTTACTGTTGTCGGTGATAATGAGCGACGGCCACAGCCAGGCATTCCACTGCGCCATCGCCAGAATCATTGCCGTACCAATCACCGCCGGGCGCACCAGCGGCAGGTAAATTTGCAGAAGAATGCGCCACCAGGAGGCGCCATCCAGCAGCGCGGCCTCCAGCTGTTCGCGCGGGATGCTCAAAAAGAACTGGCGCAGGTTGAAAATCGCCAGACCGTGCACCAGCCCCGGAACAATCAGCGCCGTCAGGGTGTTAGCCAGTCCCATCCCGGTAAACACCGTGGTTAACGGCAGCGCCACCACTTCAAAAGGGATCATGAAGGCGAACACCACGGTGACAAACAGCCAGTCACGCCCCGGGAAACGCATCACCGCCAGGGGAAAAGCCGCGAGAATCGCCAGCGCGGTGCCCACCAGCGCCGAAACGCCGGTCACCCACAGCGAGTTAAACAAGTTGGTGGCGAATCCCCGGCTGAACGCCGAGGTAAAATTTTCCAGAGTCCAGCGGCGCGGTATGAATGTCCACAAATCCACGTGGGCCTGGAAGGTCTCCGTCACCGGGCGGAAGGCCGAAGCCACCAGCCAGACAAAGGGCACGGCAAACAGCAGCGAAATCAGCAACGCTATGCAGGTGGCAATCACCCGCCGCAGCTGGCGACGCCGCAGGACGACGTGACGCCTCACGGCGCGCTTCTCATCCGGTTCAACAGCCTGAATTGCAGCCATACCGTGATCCCCATTAAGACAAATAAGATGGTCATCTCCGCCAGCGCCGATCCCGGCGAACTCAGGGCGTAGTAGCGGGTAATGATGTCGTACATAAGAAAGTTACTGGAGCCCTGAGGGCCGCCTTTCGTCAGGGCGCCGATCGGGGCGTAAAGGATAAAGTTCCATACCGTGCTGGCCGTCAGCACGAACAGCAGCTGCCGCTGGATCAGCGGCAGCGTCACATTGACAAACTGCCGCCATTCTCCGGCGCCATCCAGCATCGCCGCATCGTAGTAGTCCTGCGGCACGTCGCGGATGGCGGCAATCAGGAAGATCATCCAGTAACCTACCGCCGTCCAGGTGGATAAGATCACCAGAGCCGCCATCGCGCCATCGACGTCGGTAAACCAGCCGCTGGTGGGCAGGTGCGCCAGCGCCAGCAGGTTGTTCACCACCCCTTCCGGGCGCAGCAGCACGCCAAACACCACCGTGGTCCCCATCAGCGGAAGAGCCGTTGGCAAAAAAGCGAGGGTGCGCCACACGCCGGTCAACGCCACGTTACGCGTCAGCAGCCAGGCGAGAAACAGGGCGAAGACCATAGTCAGCGGATTGACCAGCGCGGCGAACAGCAGCGTACGCCACACGGAATCCCAGAAGCCGGGGTCTTCAAACAGATCGAGATAGTTCTGCCAGCCAACCCACTTCGGCGGGATCACGCTACCCGGCACCGAGGTATAAAACGACTCCACAATCGCCAGCCCGGTCGGAATAATGCGCAGTAACAGCAGCAGCGCCAGCGCCGGAGTCAGCAATAACAGCGCGGCGCGCGCTTCATGGCGGGCAGCCCTGCTGGTCACTGATACTTTCTCCATGCGGCTTTCAGTCTGGCATTCGTCGCGTCCAGCGTTTTCTGCGCATCGGCGCCGTTGATGATGTCGCCAATGGCCGCCCCCATCAGCTGAGTGAACTCCGCGCCGCCCACGGTCTGCGGACGAATACGGGCAGAATGCTGGGCCTGCCAGGTCAAAATATCCTGCAAACCGCTCAGCCGCGGATCGGCGTAGGTCGGATTTTTCCAGAATACGGCGCGGGTGGCTTCGGTGGTCGGAACGTTTTCAGTTTGCGGATCGGCAGAGATAAAACCGCCGTTCTCGCCAAACAGATACCAGTTGAGGAATAAGGCTGCCGCCTGCTGTTTTTCCGGGCTGGAAAGCGCGCTGATGCCTAACGCCCAGCCGCCGCTGGTGGTAGCGTCCTGGCCATCTTTAAACTTAGGCGCGGTGGCGATCCCAAAATCTAAGTCGGCATTTTTGGTAATCGTTGGCGAATTCCAGATGCCGCCATAAAAGAACGCGCTGTCGCCGTTGGCGAAGGCCAGCGCCGTCTCTCGCACGCCACGCGGCGCCAGGCCATCGGCGTACAATTTGCCATACCAGCCCAGGGCCTTCACCCATCCGGGATTGTTAACGTCCGGCGTGAGCTGTTTCTCGCCTTTGACGCCGGTTCCGCCGCCAAGGGATTCCGCCAGCGGCTGGAGGTAGTAATACATATCCGGGGTGGAGAAGGTCACGCCGTAAGACGAGGCTTTCGCTGCCACCGCTTTGCGGGCCGTCGCTTCCACCCATTCCCAGGTCGGCGCTTCCCCCGCCTTGTTGGACGGGTACGCCACGCCGATTTGCTTCAGCACGTTTTTGTTGTAATACAGGAAGGTGGTGCCAATCTGGTACGGCAGGTTGAGTAACTTACCGTTGATGGTGGACTCTTTCAGCGCAGGCGGGTCGATCAGCTGGCGTTTCGCGGCGAACGCATCCGTCAAATCGGCTTCCCAGCCGCGTACCGCGTAGCTGGCGCTCTGCGGCTGGTCGATGTCGAAAATATCCACGTTACCCTGGGCAAATCGCGCGCCGAGCGTTTCGTTGTAGCTGTTGAATGGCACCGCGTGGTAGCTGATTTTAATCGTCGGGTAGCGTTTCTCAAATGCCGCGATAATTTTGTTGGCGCGCTCCGCCGGGACCGCGCCGCCAAAGTAATTGAGGGTGATGGTTTTCTCCGGCGCTTTCAGGTTTTCTACCGCCGGGATGGGCGCAGCGCTAGCTGCCCCCACAGCCAGAATGGCTCCCGCCAGGACAACGGTCGATGCTTTTGCTGGTGCTATCATGTCATTACCCCTTCAAATCATTGTTGTTATTTTGCGCTGTAAAACGTCCGCGAAAGTCCGCTGCCGGGTGGGGGGCGCTCAGCCGATCGCCCTTGCCAAACAGCCGGTTGCGCAAGGATGACTCTTTTCCCGGCGGCAGGAACAGCCCGCGCTTCGCCAGCGCCGGCAGCACCTGTTCGGCGAATTCGATAAAATCGTGCGGGCTGACAAACTCGTGCAGGTTGAAGCCGTCCACGCCGGTGAGACGAGCAATCTTTTCGATGCTCTCGGCAATGCTTTCCGGCGTGCCCACCAGGGTGGGAGCGTAGGGGCTCAAATTCACCAGTCGCTGCCTGATGGCGCCCACGCTGTCAGGACGGGCTTTTTCGCTGGTGAAGCGTGCCGATTCAGAACGGGAGAAGTTATGCGGTTCGGCAGACAGCGTGTCGTCATCGCCATAGCGGGAGAGATCGAAGCCGCTGGCGCCGCCAAATGCCGCATACTGGGCTTCCGGCGATTGCGCGGCGCGAATGAGATCCGCTTTTTGCTCTGCTTCCGCCTCGGTACGGCCGATGACCACGGAAAGATCCGTCAGCACTTTAATGGAATCCGCCGCCCGGCCGGCCGCGACGGCGGCGGCGCGCAGCTTATCCACGTTGCTGCGCAGAGCATCCGGGTTCATGCCATTGACGAACACCACCTCAGCGTGACGAGCCGCGAAGGCAAGCCCGCGTGCCGAGGCCCCGGCCTGGAAAATCACCGGCGTGCGCTGTACGCTCGGTTCCGTCAGCGAAGGCCCCTGTACGGAGAAATAGTCCCCCTGATGGTTGATGCGATGCACCTTGTCGGCATCCGCATAGCGTTTCGCGGCCTTGTCGTACAGCACCGCGTCCTCTTCCCAGCTCCCTTCCAGCAGTTTATAGAACACCGTCAGGAACTCTTCGGCCCGCGCGTAACGCACTTCATGCGGCAGTTGATCCGGCAGGCCATAATTGCGCGCCGCATTCGGCAGATAGGACGTCACCACGTTCCAGCCGATTCGCCCTTTCGCCAAATGATCGAGGGTGCCGAAGCGGCGCGCAAAGGTAAACGGGTGTTCATAGGTCGTGGATGCCGTCACCGCGAAGGAGAGGTTTTGGGTTACCGCCAGCATCGCCGGGATCACCATAAAGGGATCATTCAGCGGAAAATCTACCGCCCCTTCAATGGCGGGAACCGGCGACTGCCGGTAAACGTCATAGACGCCCAGCACATCGGCAAAAAACAGCGCGGTAAAACCGGCGCTATCGAGAAAGCGCGCGCGTTCCACCCAGTAATCCAGGTCTTTATAGCGATGACGCTGCGAATCCGGGTGAGTCCAGCTTCCCTGGGCGTAGTAGCCCACGCCGTTCATTTCGAAAGCGTTAAAAATTAGCGGGCGCGATGCGCTCATGAACGAGACTCCCGATCGACAGAGGATTCAACAAAGCGGAATATCTGGCTGCGCCCCAGCTCCTGATAGCGCAGGCGAACCGGGTCGTGCAGGGTATGGGTGCGCACGTTGCGCCAGTAACGGTCAAGACGTAGCGAGCGGTCGGCGGCGCGCGCGCCGCTCCAGGAGAAAACGTCGCTGCTGGCCGCCAGGCCGACTTCAGCAGCAAGCGCCTTGGTTGCTGCCAGCTGCGCCTGCAATTGCGGTAATTTTGCGGCATCGCCCTGCTGCACCTCATCCAGCAGCCGCGCCGTGCTCTCCAGCAGCGCGGCCGTCGACAAAACGCGCGCGCTCAGCACGCCAACCTGATATTGCAGCACCGGATCTTCCGCCAGCGAGGGATAAGGCGATTCAAACGGAATACGTTTATCCGTTGCGACCGTCCGTAACCCCCACTGGATAACGCCCTCGGCGATGCCCAGGTCAATAGCCGCGTGGATCAGGCGTCCGCTTTCATGCCAGGCCACGCCGCGATGCTCCGCGTCCCATACCGGGATTACATAATCCGCTGACACCACCACGTTCTCGAGAATCAACGATCCGCTGGAGCTACCGCGCTGTCCCAGTCCGTTCCAGTCGTCAATCAGCGTGACGCCCGGCGCATCGGTGCGGATAAAGGCCAGTGCCTGTCCGCCGCTCTGATGTTTGCCAATCACCGTGATCCAGCGCGCGCCAATGGACCCGGTGGCGTAATATTTACGTCCGCTGATCCGGTAGCGATCGTCGCCTTCGCGACGCAGCGTGGTGGAAAAGTCGGCAGAATGTTTACCGCCCCGCTCGCTGGCGGCATTAGCGATACGCTCCCCGTTCAGGAGGTCCTGAAACAGCACGCTCTGCGCCTCATCCGAGGAGAGCAGGGAAATGGCATCGGTAAAACCGTAATGGGGCTGAAGCAGCTGGGCGATGCCGGCGTCCACCTGCGCCAGAATGCGGCTGACGGCGATCGCCTGCGCCTGACTGCCGCCGAACCCTCCGGCGGCGCGGGGCAGCCGCAGTGCCAGCAGGCCAGACTGCCGCAGTTTTTCCCGCGCCTGCTGATAGTCACTGCGGAGATCGGATGTCACCGCCAGCGCATCCAGCTCCTCTCTCAGCGCGTGAGCAGCAGCGAAAACATCAAAAAAAGACGAACTGCCGTCAGCCGCAGGCGACGACAAAGCGGATTGATTACGCATAATACCCCTGGCAATAACGGAAACGAGATGTTCCAGAAAAGCTCCGCAAATAAACGGAGAAACAACTTTGTGAATGCTAATTTTTAAAAACACTATAACCGACGGTTAACAAAATCAATCCCGACCTTTATGCGTATTACGGCTATTTAAAGTCAAAAAAAATCAAAACAGCTGGCGAAACGCAGTTGCGCAGCTAATACCAGCGCCCGCAATGCATGACTAATTAATTCAGTAGAACTGACTCCTTTATTATTTAATAATGCCGTGATTAAGCTATTTATTGTAAAACTGCTGCCGGCGGTTTCAGCCCGGGCGGGAGCCGTCCGCGCCCCCGTTTGACCATGCCCGCAGAGGATATTCTGAAACTCAATACTGACCACGAATCATATTTATAAGGTGCGTGTCTTCTGCCGCCGAGGGCGAAAACAGTGGTTGATCTTTTGGTTCAAGCCGTGAATTTAGCTACGCTGAATCATTCTTACCAATCTTATTTAGCAATATTTTTTAATTAAACATTAATAAGGTTGCTGACAGGCCGATCAAATCAGTTTTATTTACCCCGCGCCGATTGGGGGGGCATTCTGGCGGTTGATTATCCCTTTTTTCAGGTTCACCCTCGTGGACCTCCCCCTCCTCCCGAAGCCGTACCCTAATGCCAAAAAACAGGCCGAGATTCAAGAGCTGAAAGCAAAACGCGGCAATACACGAGCTTTCTGGATTGCTGCCAGGGCGTGGTTTAGCCCCAGCCGGGGATAATTATCCCGCCTCGGGAAAATGCGCTTTATAGAGGGAACTCAGCCAGTCGATAAATACCCTGACCCGCGGCGAGAGCTGCCGGTGCTGCGGATACAGCGCTGAAAGCGACATTCCCGGACTTTGCCATCCGCCAAGCACCTCCACCAGCCGCCCGTCTTCCAGAGCATCCGCGACGTGATAGCGGGGAAGCTGTACCAGCCCCGCGCCGCGCAGCGCGCAAATGACGTAGTTCTCCGCATCGTTTACCGTCATCCAGCCTTTGAGCTGATAGCTCTGTATTTTGCCATTAACGATAAGCTCAAGCGGATAGTTCGTTCCCCGGCTGGTAGAGAAAAAATTCACGCACTGGTGGGACAGCAAATCGTTGGGTGAGCGCGGCGTGCCGTGCCGGAGCAGATACTCCGGGCTGGCGCAGATAACCTGCGGCATGGTGACCAAATAGCGCGCAATCAGCGATGAATCATGCAGTTTCCCCGCACGAACGGCGCAATCAATTCCCTCACGCACCAGATCGACCAGCCGATCGCCGCTGCTGATAACCAGCTCGATATCCGGATAGCGGGCGTGGAACTCATCAATACGCGGCAGAACAATCCGCGTTGCGTGAGCGCCGTGCAGGTCAATGCGCAAAATACCGCGCGGCCGCGCAACGGAGTGGCGTAGAGAAGACTCGGCGTCGTCGAGTTCAGAAAGAATATGCACGCAGCGTTCGTAGAAAGCCTTACCGTCCAGCGACGTTCGCACGTGGCGGGTTGTCCGCTCCAGCAGCCGGCACTCCAGCTTTTTTTCCAGCGCTTTTATCGCATTGCTGGCGGTGGCTCTGGGGATCCCCAGCCTGTCCGCCGCCAGGCTGAAGCTTTCCAGCTCGACGATGCGGGTGAAGAGCAGCAAAGTGTCGAACTTATCCATTTGAAACCTCTCACGCGACCCATTATTAATTTTAATGGAATTATCATATCAAAATACCCCCATTTATCTCTCATAAGAAAACATTAATATCTCTATCAACCCGTGCCAGCACGGATAAACAATCAACCTCCGGAGAACACCATGAGCAAAACCAATAAAACAGCCCTTGTTACCGGCGCATCCCGCGGTATCGGTCGCGCCATCGCCGAGCGCCTGGCGCAGGAGGGTTTTACCGTCATCATTAACTACGCCGGGAACGCGAGCGCCGCTGACGAGGCCGTGCAGAGCATTATTGCCAACGGGGGAAGCGCCGTTGCCATACAAGCCGATGTCGCCAGCGAAGATGACGTCAGCCGCCTGTTCAGCGCAGCGAAGACCGTGACCGGTCAGCTGGACGTGGTGGTGCACAGCGCCGGGATCATGCCGATGGCAAAAATCACCCCGGATGGCCTGGCTGATTTTGACAAGGTCATTCACACCAACCTGCGCGGCGCCTTCCTCATGCTGGCAAACGCGGCGCAAGCGGTGAGTGACGGGGGACGCATTATTGCGCTCTCTACCAGCGTGATCGCCAAATCCTTCCCGGCCTACGGTCCGTACATCGCCTCCAAGGCGGGCGTGGAGGGCCTGGTGCACGTGCTGGCGAATGAACTGCGCGGCCGCAACATCACCGTTAACGCGGTGGCTCCGGGGCCGACCGGTACCGATCTGTTTTTCAATGGCAAAAGCGAGGAGCAAATCAGCGCCATCGCCAAACTGGCGCCGCTGGAGCGTATCGGCACGCCGGAAGAGATCGCCGGCGCGGTTGCCGCGCTGGCCGGCCCGGACGGCAGCTGGATCAACTCTCAGGTGATCCGCGTTAACGGCGGCTTCGCTTAAGAAACGCCCGTTCCGGCTGCATGTCGATCCGTCGGACGATGGCGCCGTCGTTGTCAATGCGATCGCATCCGCAAAGAGTTTTTACAGCGCATCGGATTAGGGGATTTGTTAGCTCCCCATCGCCGGGCGTAATATCCGCCGCCGGCCGGAAATTACGGTCGGCAGCTGAGGAAAAATTGCCTATGCGCACCCTGTTATTTCTGCTCAGCGGCCTGCTGCTGGCGGGCCTGTTCCGCCTGCTGACGCGGCTGTTCATGCCGGCTCATCCACCGGCCTCTGGCCTGCTTCCGCTGCTGTTTGCCCTACTGTGGTTCAGCCTGGCGTCAGCCAATATGGCGCTCGGTATCATCCGGGCGGGCTATAGCTTTGCTGAAGAACTGCCGATTTTCCTGCTGATCTTTGCGCCTCCGGTCGCACTCATCTTCTGGCCTGGCGGTAAATAACCCACGAGCGCCCACATTCAAACCGCCTCTCATTCTGCTTAACGCCTCTTCCACGGCTCGACGGCGTGCCCGCGGGAGATTAAAAATTAATTACCCGAGCCGCCGGGTCACTCCGACGGTTCGGGTATTTTATCGATACGCTACGTTGGAAGGGGAGGCCCCGGATGGCCTGCCCCCGTAAGCTCCACGGTTCGCTTGCCTGATCCCGCTCGCCGCCCGTCAGGCCGTACGCCATCTGCGGGTTAACGGTTTTTCGATTTCCACAATCAGGAACATCACAAATCCGATGATGAAGGTGATCACCCAGTAGCGGAACGGCAGCGCCGCGGTGCCAAACAGCATCTGCATAAACGGCGCGTAGATTATCAGCAGCTGCAGCACCAGCAGGACGCCGCTGACGACCCAGATGCCTCTGTTGGCCAGTAATCCTTTGCTCAGAGAAAAGCCGTCGGCTACGCGACAGTTGAGCATATAAAACCACTGGGCGGTCACCAGCGTTTGCAGCAGGACGGTACGAATAAACTCCGGAGAGTAGCCGCGCGGCTGGAGCCAGGCTTCCAGCACGAAGGCGCTCACGGCAATCATCGAGCCAACAAAAATCACCCGCCAGATAGCGAATCCGTCCATAACGTGCAGCTTAGGATCGCGCGGCGGGCGCTTCATAATGTTCTTCTCGCCGGCCTCAAACGCCAGGCCAAACGACAGCGTGGCCGAGGTCGCCATGTTCATCCACAGGATCAGCACCGGGGTCAGCGGAATTAAATTCCCCGCCAGCAGAGCAATAATAATTAACAGCCCCTGCGCCAGGTTAGTCGGCATAATAAAGAGGATGGTTTTCTTCAGGTTATCGTACACCCGCCGCCCTTCCCTGACCGCGCTGGCGATGGTGGCGAAGTTGTCATCGGTAAGCACCATATCGGCCGCCTCTTTGGTCACTTCGGTTCCCTTGATGCCCATCGCGATCCCAACGTCAGCCTGCTTCAGCGCCGGGGCATCGTTCACCCCGTCGCCGGTCATCCCGACCACCTCTTTTTTACTCTGCAGCGCCTGCACCAGGCGGAATTTATCCTCCGGGCTGGTACGGGCGAAAATATCAAACTTCTGCGCGGCTTCGCTGAGCTGCTGGTCGTCCATCACCTCCAGCTCGCGCCCGGTAATGGCGGTGCCGGCGTTGCCGATGCCCAGCATTTGCCCGATGCTCATCGCCGTTTGCGGGTGATCGCCGGTGATCATCTTCACGCGAATCCCCGCCTGCAGGCAGTCGCCGATCGCCGTAATGGCTTCCGGACGAGGCGGGTCCATCATCCCGGCGATGCCGAGGAGGATAACCCCCTGCTGCAAATCCTGGTGGGTCAGCTCGGTCTGCCCGCTGGCCGCAGGTTTCCACGCCGCCGCCACCATGCGCAGCCCTTCCCGCGCGTACTCTTCAATTTTTGCCTCCCAGTACGGCTGATCGAGCGGCTGCAGGCCGCCGTCGGTCTGCTGCTGCTGGCAGAGTCGGAACAGCACGTCAGGGGCGCCGGTAATTAAGATCGCCTCCTCATCACCGATCCGGTAGAGCGTCGACATATATTTATACTGCGAATCGAAAGGAATTTTGCTGCGCAGCTCGGTTGCCACCGCCGGCAGCGCCACCTTCGCCGCCAGCACCTTCAGCGCCCCTTCCGTCGGGCCGCCGGTAATTTTCCATAATCCGCTTTCATCCTTGATGAGCTGGCTGTCGTTACATAAATCAATGGTCCGCAGATAGCGCTCAAGCAGCGTACCCGGCGCCACCACCAGCGGCCCGGAATCATCTATCGGATGAATATTACCGATCGGCTCATAGCTATCCCCTTCGACCCGATAGACGGCATCTGCGGTAATGACGGCTTTGACCGTCATCTCGTTCATGGTCAGCGTCCCGGTTTTATCCGAGCAAATCACCGTCATCGCCCCGAGGGTCTCAACGGTCGGCAGCTTGCGGATAATCGCCTTCTGCCGCGCCATAGTCTGCACGCCCAAAGAGAGAATGATCGAGATGATCGCCGGCAGCCCTTCCGGCACCGACGCCACCGCAAGGCTAATCAGCGAGAGCATCAGCTCCGAAACCGGCATATCGCGGAACAGCAGGCTGAAGACAAACAGCGCGGCCATCATCGCCAGGATAATAATAAAGATGGCTTTACCGAGCTTATCCATCTGCACCAGCAGCGGCGTGCGGTGCTTTTCAATATCCGCCATCATCTGGTTGATATGGCCCAGCTCGGTATCACCGCCGGTCGCCACCACCAGGCCTTTACCGCCGCCGGAGCTGACCGTGGTCCCCGAAAACAGCAGGTTTGTGCGATCGCCGAGGGGAAGTTCGCCGCTCAGCGCCTCGGTGCTTTTCTCAACCACCGTCGACTCGCCGGTGAGTATCGCCTCTTCCACGCGCAGGTTGTGGGCTTCAATAACCCGCAGATCGGCAGGAATGCGGTCGCCCGCGCGGATCACCACGATATCGCCGGGCACCAGCGCGGTGGTCGGAATCGTTTCATGGTTCCCCTGGCGGATCACCACCGCTTCGCTGGAAAGCATATTGCGAATGCTCTGCAGCGATTTTTCCGCATTACTTTCCTGAATATGCCCGATCAGAGCATTGATCACCGCGACGCCGAGGATCACCAGGGTATCGACCCAGTGGCCCATGACCGCAGTCAGCAGCGCCGCTGCCAGCAGGACGTAAATCAGAACATCGTTGAAATGGGCCAGGAAGCGCAGCCACACGGGTTTACCCGCCTTTTGCGGTAACGCATTCTCGCCGTATTGCTGGAGTCGCGATGCCGCTTCTGCGCTGCTAATACCTTCGGGGGAGCTGTTGGTGCTGGACAGGGTTTCATCGACGGAGAGCTTGTAGAACGGGCCGCCCGGTTTGTCTGTACTCATAGTTATCTCCTCACTCCTGTAACGGAAATCAGAACAGCATCAGGCCGCCCTTAGCGCACAACAAATACCGGAACGTGAGCATAACGAACGATACTGGCCGCCTCGGAACCCAGCAAATGCGTCTGAATATTGGGGTTGCGTGAGCCAATAATCACCACATCCGCCTGCAGCTCGTCGGCCAGCTTCGTCACTTCATCACGAATATTGCCGCTGCGGACGTGAATATGAATATCACCTTCCGGCAGGCTCGCCTTTTTGGCTAACTCAGTCAGTTTTTCCTGAGAATTTTTAACAAGATAGTCTTCCATTTTTCGCGCATCGGAAATAAATCCACGCGTCAGCGCCGGGGAAAATAGAGGATTTACGTGCAGCAGGTGAATTATCCCGGAAGAGCTCTGCGCGAGAAACTGAGCGTGGGACAGCGCCTTGTCGGCAAGGCCAATTTCAAAGACATCAACCGGGACCAGAATATTTTTATACATACAGACAATCCTTTTATTACCAATAGAATAGATGGCGAATAACTCCCAACGAGACGCGTTGAGGAAAAAATCTCAGGAACAAAGCTGGCACAGAAGTCGGTATGATTAAACGTAGCACACGACGGTTAACATGATTAAGCCGCCAATTAATATATTGAAAAATATCACGGAGATAGCCCGCCTCAGACAATTCGGCTGAAAACGCCGCTAAACCGTCGACATAAGGGCAATTTTTACTCTTTTTAACATTTCCGCTTTTCTACGACTATGCTCATTATCAGGAGCCGCAGCGCTTCTGAAAACCACTCAGTAATTAGGTAGATAAGAATCTACTTACAATATAACCAGTACCAAAGGAGGAACGATGTTTGGCTATAGTCTGTTTCGCCTGAGCCTGTTTATCGCCCTGGCAATAATTGCCTGTACGGCTACAGGATTACTCACCTACGTCGTCGTCTCTGCCCTGGCTGAATAAGTCCGACGCTTGTAACTAATATGTAAAATAAATCTCTTAGCTCTGCGGGGAATACAGTGAACCGTTATTTTTCTCTCATTCCTGTTGTTATTTTAATAACAACAGCTTGCGACCAGAAAGCGCCGCAGGTTACGCCGCTGCCGCGGATGGTGAAAGCCGCTGAGGTGACCGCGGTAGGTGATTCACAGCAGCGCGTTTTCCCCGCACGCATCGAATCCGGGGACTCCACGGAGCTCTCTTTTAAACGAGGCGGCCAGATTGAATCGCTCGAGGTTCGGCAAGGCGCGAACGTTGCGCAAGGGGAGGTCCTCGCCCGCCTCAACGCGCGCGAAGCCCAGCAGCGCGTCAATGAACGACAAACCGCCGCCACGCTCGCCCAGCGGCAGTTCGATCGCTTTCAGACCCTCGCCGGCCGCCAGGCTATTTCGAAAGCGGAAATGGACGTTCAGCGCGCCAGCCGCGACTCGGCAAACGCCGCGCTGAAAATCGCCCGCGAAGAGCTCGACCAGATGACGCTAAACGCGCCCTTTAGCGGGGTGGCGGCCAGCGTCCCGGTCCGCAATCATCAGGTGGTGGCCGCCGGGCAGACCGTGGTTACCCTGACGCGTACCGATCTGCTCGACGTGGTCTTTAGCATCCCTGAAAACCTCTTTACCGCCTTTGATATCCGCAACGCCCGGTATCGGCCGATCGTCAGAATCAACTCCCTGCCGGACCGCCAGTTCACCGCGCAGTACAAAGAGCATTCCGGCAGCAGCGACAATAGCACCCTCACCTGGCAGGTGATTTTGACCATGCCGCGCCCGGACGATTTCCCGACGGTCGGCGGCGTCAGCGGCACCGTGACGGTGAATCTGGCAAACCTCCCCGCCAACGCGGGCCGCGAGGCGCTGGTGGTGCCGGTTGAGGCGGTGTTCAATCCTGATAATCATCAGCGCAACGAGCCGCACGTGTGGGTGATTAAAGGCGATGGCGAGCAGCTGCATCTTGAGGATCGCAAAGTGAGCGTCGGGCAGGTGACAACCCAGGGGGTGGTCATTACCGATGGGCTCAGCGCCGGCGAGCGCGTAGTGGCGGCCGGCGTAAGCGAACTGCATGCGCAGCAGCCGGTTCGAATCTGGACGCGTGAACGAGGCCTTTAATGGATATATCCCGCCAGTTTATTAATAATCCCGTTCGCGTCTGGCTCACCATTCTGCTGCTGGGCGTTGGCGGTATTTTCGCCCTGCTCAATATCGGCCGTCTGGAAGATCCGGCGTTTACTATCAAGACCGCCGTGGTCATTACCCACTATCCGGGCGCATCGGCTCAGCAGGTCGAGGAGGAGGTCACCCTGCCGCTGGAAAGTGCCCTGCAGCAGCTGCCCTACCTGGATAACGTCAGCTCTATCTCCTCCAACGGGCTGTCGCAGATTACCGTTAACATCGCCTCGAATTACCACTCCAACGAGCTGCCGCAGATTTGGGACGAGCTGCGGCGCCGGGTTGGCGATGCGGCCCGACTCTTCCCGCCTGGCGTGGTTTCCCCCTTCGTGAACGACGATTTCGGCGACGTGTTTGGCTTCTTCTTTGCCATTTCCGGCGACAGTTTTACCAATCCGGAGCTGGTCCGCTATGCCGAGCAGCTGCGCCGGGAGCTGGTGCTGGTGCCCGGCGTCGGCAAGGTCGCCATCGGCGGGGCGATCCCGCAGCAAATTAACATTGATATCTCGCTGCCTAAAATGGCGGCCCGCGGCATCACGCTTAACCAGCTTTCCGCCATTCTCAGCCGCCTGAACGTCGTTTCCAGCGCCGGGGAGATCAAATCCGGCAGCGAGTCCATTCGCCTGCATCCGACCGGGGAATTTGAGAATATCGACGAGCTGGGCGATCTGCCGATCAACCCGCACGGCACCGGGGCGGCGACCCGGCTGCGGGATATTGCCACCATCTCGCGCGGCCTGAGCGAATCGCCGTCCAGCATCTACCACGCCAACGGCCGCCAGGCGGTGACGATGGGGGTCTCGTTCATCCCCGGCGTCAACGTCATCGACGTTGGCCACGCGCTGGAGGCCAGGCTTGAGCAAATGTCGGCGGAAAAGCCCGCCGGGATTAAAATCGACCTGTTCTACGATCAGGCCGCCGAAGTCGGCCACTCGGTTAGCGGCTTTATCACTAATTTCCTGATGGCGCTGGCTATTGTTGTCGGCGTGCTGCTGATCTTTATGGGCGTGCGCAGCGGCATTATTATCGCGATCTCGCTGGCCCTCAACGTGCTGGGCACGCTGCTGATTATGTACCTGTGGGGCATTGAGCTGCAGCGGATCTCGCTAGGCGCGCTGATTATCGCCCTCAGCATGCTGGTCGATAACGCCATCGTCATCGTCGAAGGGGTGCTGATTGCCCGTCAGCAGGGGTCAACGCTGCTGACCGCCGTCAACTACGTTATCCGCCGATCCGCTCTGCCCCTGCTGGGGGCAACCGTGATCGCAATCCTCGCCTTCGCACCGATCGGCCTGTCGCAGGACTCGACGGGAGAATACTGTAAGTCGCTGTTCCAGGTGCTGTTAATCTCCCTGATGCTCAGCTGGTTCTCGGCGCTCACCGTTACCCCGGTGCTGATCAAATGGTGGCTGTTTAAAGGCGCGGCCTCCCCGACGCCGGCCGCTGAGGCCGATCCTTATCGCGGGCGCTTTTACCGCGGCTATCAGCAGATCCTTAACGCCCTGCTGATGCGCAAAGCCGTCACCCTCGTGCTGATGGCGGCGCTGCTGGCCGGCGCGATCTGGGGGTTCGGTTCGGTGCGGCAGAACTTTTTCCCTTCATCCAATACGCCGATCTTCTTCGTTGACCTGTGGCTGCCCTACGGTACCGATATTGCGGCAACCGAACAGATGGCCAGCGATATCGAAACCGCGATTAACGGCCAGCCCGGCGTCGTCACCACCGTGGCTACCGTCGGCCAGGGCAGCATGCGCTTTATTCTCACCTACAGCGGACAGCGGCAGTACAGCAACTATGCGCAGATCATGGTTCGTATGGACGATCGGCGCAGCATTGACGCCCTCACCCGCCACGTTGACGCCTATATTGCGCGTAACTATCCGCAGGTGAACGCCAGCAGCAAGCGGGTGATGTTCGGTCCTTCCGGCGACAGCGCGATCGAGGTGCGGATTAAAGGCCCCGATCCCGACAGATTGCGGCTGATAGCCAGCCAGGTGAGTGCGATCCTCACGGCGGATCCGGCCATCGGCAGCGTGCGCAACGACTGGCAAAACCGCAGCAAAACCATCCGGCCGCAGTATTCGCCCACCCTGGGGCGCGAGCTGGGGGTGGATAAACAGGATATCGATGGCGCGCTGCAGATGAATTTCACCGGCAGCCGCGCCGGGCTGTACCGCGAAGGCGCCGATCTGCTGCCGGTGGTGGTCCGCCCGCCGGCCGCCGAACGTCAGGATGCCAACCATCTCAATAACGTGCTGGTGTGGAGCCAAAGCCGTCAGCAGTATATTCCGCTGAGCAACGTGGTCAGCGGCTTTAACCTCGAATGGGAAGATCCGTTAATTCTGCGCCGCGACCGCAGCAGGGTACTCACGGTAATGACCGATCCCGACCCTCTGAGCAATCAAACCTCGGGGGATATTCTGGCGCGGGTCCAGCCGCAGATTGACGCGCTCAGCCTGCCGCACGGCTACAGCATTGAGTGGGGAGGCGATGCCGAGAACTCCAGCGAAGCGCAGCAGGGGCTGTTCACCACCCTGCCATTGGGCTATCTGGTGATGTTTGTCATCACCGTGCTGATGTTTAGCTCGCTGAAAAATGCGGTCGCCATCTGGCTGACCGTGCCGCTGGCGCTTATCGGCGTGACCCCGGGCTTTTTAATTACCGGCATCCCCTTCGGCTTTATGGCGCTTATCGGTTTACTCAGCCTGAGCGGCATGCTTATCCGCAACGGCATCGTGCTGGTGGAAGAGATTGAACAGCAGAAGCAGGAAAAGCCGCAGCATCAGGCAATTATCTATGCCGCAACCTCGCGCTTACGCCCTATACTGCTCACGGCCTTCACCACCGTGCTCGGCCTGGCGCCGCTGCTGCTGGACGTATTCTTCCAGAGTATGGCGGTTGTCATCATGTTTGGTCTGGGTTTTGCGACCATTCTGACGCTACTGGTTCTTCCGGTTATTTACGCCTGTTTCCACCCTAAGGATATGCAGCAACCACAATGAACACCACCGGGTTAAATATTATTAAAACGCTGGGATGCATGACGGCGGTAACGTTCTTTACCATCTATAACACCTGGGATCTGTATGATTACGATTATCACTGGATCCTCGGCTTTCTGACGTTTATCTCGACCATCGCCACGCCGCTATTTTTTGTGGTGGCGGGCTATCTCGACGCTCAGTCCCGGCACAGCGCGCGCTGGCAGATGGGGAAAATTAAAAGCGTGGTGATCGTCTTTCTTTTCTGGATGACGATTTACTACCTCTGGGAGCCCTACCAGCGCGGCTATCTTATTCAGCCGTGGTTCGTCTTCGCCTTTATTGTGATTTATACCTTCCACCCGCTGATCGAGTGGCTAAGCCAGCGCAGAAGGCTCTTTTTTGGCGTAGTGTTTGTCCTCCTGCTTTTCTCCTATGGCTACGACCTGCTGGCGGCCCTCTATCCCAACGTTCATGCGCTGAGCCTGGCGCCGCAGTATCGCCTGTGGACCTGGCTGTTGTTCTATTTAACCGGCCAGCTGTTCAGCGACCCGCTGGTGGTGCGCTGGCTGAACCGCGATAAGGTGGTCAAAGCCGCGATGTTTGCCATACCATTTATTTATCTTTTCACCTGGTTTTACGAGCGCCATTTCTTTTTCGCCCTGTTCAAGGCCGACAGAAATGCGTTCATCCTCACCGGTTCGCAAATTTATATTCTGGTGGTCGCGCTGGTTATTGCGGCCAACGGCGTCCGTTTCCGTAAAAACAGCGAGTTTAAAGAGAGTATTCTGGCGGCAATCAGCAAAACGATGACCGGGGTCTATATCCTCCATTACTCAATTTTTCATCTCCTGAGCGCCCTTATCCCAATCGGTTCGCTGACCACAAAATTAATGCTGATTGCCCTGACGTTTGTCGCCTCGGTACTGATTTCGATGCTGGCGTTATCCAACCCGGTCGCCAAAAAAGTGATCACCCTTTAAGCCTCCCGGCCCGGCCTGGCTTCGGGTTTAAAAACCATAGCGTAGCCAGGCAAACAGGACGTTGCCGTTATTGTAGGTGCCGGGAATATAGGTGAACTGCACGCTAAGCCGCCGATAGCTCGCGGAAAATAGCGGCAGAATAATCGGTAGCGGCACGTAATTAGCGAAATCATCGCGAGCGGTGATCCCGGCGGTCACGCCGAGGCCAAGGCGGAAATCGCGGCGACTATCCAGATACCAGCCCTTCTCCCAGCCGTAGCCGACGATCGGCTGCCACTTGTTATGCGAATCCTTAAACATCATGGCGTACAGCGAGCTCCAGTCGCCGTCATCATGATAGCGGGAGAGGCCGAAGCCGCCGCCCCAGGGCATCTCGTTGTAGTTATCCGTTTTCTCTTTATCGTAGGTTAAGCGGTTGTGCCAGCTGAGAAACGGCAGATACAGGTCATAGTTTTGCGGCTGATTCCAGGTTTGCGAGACATCATTTTTTAGCCAGTCCCACCAGCCGCTGATGCGCTGCTCGCCGTAAACGCCTTCTTCCGCCCGCGCCGCGGAGGCAAAAATAATCAGGGTTCCCCACACTATCAGCCGACAACGTTGCATAGGCTTTTCCTTAAAGATAATTTCCGCTGGTTATTCATTCTGGGAACAGTAAACACGCTTTGCAAATGTCGTGGCGGCATTTTACCGGTAATACGCGCCCCTTATGATGAGTATATATAACAACCGGCAGGGGCGACTGCCAATAGCGGCAGATCGTATCATTTCCCGGCAGCGGGGATTATCATGATGCTAATTAATGGTTTTGCATGCGGTGCTGAAAAAATAAATGGATGTCATAAGCATTATTATGTCGGCGGGGAAATCCTCGGTTAACGTCGCGCTTTATACTCTGCTGCCCATTATGGTGGTGATGCTGATCATCATGAAGTATCTGGAAGTTCGCGGGGTGCTCGATGTTATCGTCCGCTGGGTCGCGCCGTTGCTCAAGCCGTTTGGTTTAACCGGGATGAGCGCTTTTGCCCTGATTCAGATGAATTTCGTCAGCTTTGCCGCCCCGCTGGCAACCCTGTCGATTATGGATAAACGCGGCGTCTCGGACCGGCAGATGGCCGCAACCCTGGCGATGGTCTTTGCGATGGGTCAAGGCAACGTCTTCTACCCCCTCGCCCCCTTCGGCCTGCACTGGATGGCCTCGATAATCATTTCGATTGTTGGCGGGCTGTGCGCGGCCGCGGCAACGTGGTATTTCACCGGCCGCCGGCTATCGACCCTCGAGAACGCCCGTGCGGAAGCGCTCCCCAACGCGGAGCAAAATAGCCAGGGGATCATTTCCGTTATCAACAGCGCCGGCTCCGATGCGATTCGTCTGGCCCTCGGCGCCGTGCCGATGCTGATCCTGTCGCTCACCATCGTCGGGCTGGTGCAGGCTGCCGGCCTGATTGAAATGCTGCAGCGCCTGCTGATGCCGCTGCTGCTGTGGCTGCATATCCCGGAAAACTTTGTCCTGCCGGCGCTGGTCAAATGCGTGGCCGGCGGAACGGCCTACTTTGGCGTTATCTCTGAATTACTGCAGCAGGGCAAGGTCACCGCCAGCCAGATAAACGCCTCCGCCGGGCTGCTGATTCAAACCTTCGATCTCCCGGGAATCGGCATTTTTCTTGGCGTCAGCTCGCGGTTTGTCCGCCTGTTCCGCTTTGTCGCGCCTGGCGCCATGGTTGGCATCGCGGTTCGCACCCTGATGCACGTCTCGCTATTTTGAGCCCCCGGTCGGCTGCAGGCAGGCCCGCACGTCAGGCTGGAAGCCGCAGCCAATGCGCTGGTCAATGCGGTCCATCATAAACGGGAAGAACGGGTTGGAGGTCACGCGCATCAGCGTATCCAGCCCGACGCTCAGGGTGGAGGTCTCGCCGCGAAGCGAAATGGTACCGATGCTAATACCGTAACGGTTCTTCTCCGTCGGCTCGCGGCCGTATAGGGAGTCGTTCAGCGGGAACGGCACCGCGACGTGCGAGAGCGAATACATATCCTGCGGCCACGCCAGGTTCAGCGGCGTCACCCGCTCCTCTTTTTCTCCCGCCGGCGTGGTACGGGCCACCGTCTCATAGGTCGTGGGCGAGGCGTTGGTAATCACCGTGGTGCTATACCGGCGCGGCGCCGGCGGCAGGAGCGCGCTGACCGCGGAGTAGAGCGCCGGTCGAAACAGCGCCCGCAGGTTCGCGGCCTGGTTGATATCAAAAATCACCAGCTCGCTGCCGTTTTCCGGCAGGTAGCGATACAGCGAATCCACCACCGCCCGGGTGCTGACCGTGGAGTCCATCACCGACTGAAAGGTCAGCACCGGCGGCAGCGCGGCAAGCCGCCGGCTGCGGGAGGCCTGGACAATTTGATCCTGCAGCGCCTGGGTTAACAGCCACGACTGGCGGGCCGCCTTCACCGGAAACGAGTTGTACTTATAAGGGTTGAACTCGGGCACCACGTTCAGCCAGGCCGCCCTGGCAAAGGCCGGAAACACCGCCGGCAGCCCCGTCAGCCCGGCAAAGCGGGCAAAAGCGGTCACCCCGATCATCGGCGACAGCAGGACTATCTGCTGCGGCCTGGGCAGGGCGTTATCATCCAGCGCGTCGAGCGCATATTTCAGCGCCAGCGCGCCGCCGTTGGAGTAGCCGATAACGTGCAGCGGCGCGTTCGGCCCGCCCAGCCGCGTCGCTTCGCGAACCGCCAGCCGCGCCGTCGCCATCCACGCCTGCCAGTCAACGGCGGTCAGCGATCCCGGCGCGGTGCCGTGTCCCGGCAGCCTCGGTACCACCGCCACGAATCCCTGCTGCTGATAGGCTTTGGCCAGATAGCGCACGCTGTACGGCGAGTCCGTCAGCCCGTGCAGCAGCACCGCGGCGCCGCGCGGCTTTCCCTCAGGCAGCAGCACGAAGGAGCGGTTCCAGTTAGGCTGAAACTTTTCCGGGTAGACCTCGCTTTGCGCATAAAAGCGATTGAGCGGCGTTTTTTCATCATCATGCAGCGCATCGGTTAGCTGGGTCTTCATCTCCTGAAAAATAGCCCCTTCCCGCGCCAGGTATCCGGCGAAGGTCGTGCGGTCAATCTCAGCCGCCGACATTTCATCGGCGGACCAGGTGTGCCACGAATGCAGCGCAGGCCCGCGCTGGGTTTCGTAAATACGTCCGGCAAAAAAAACGCTAATAACGATAAGCAGGCCAACGGCGATTTTTTTCGCCAGCGAGGCGACTTTCAAACCAGCTTTATTCAGGTGTCGGGTAAAGCGCATCATTGCCATATCACTGTCCATTTCCTTTGCTGTAGATAACGACCGTCTGCGCGTTCGTGCATGGATATCTGAGTTATTAAAGCCTGCGAGATGCTTTTTAAACATAGACTAAACCGAAGGGCTATTCTTATTGTCAGAAGAGGAGCAAAAGACAATTATCGCCGGGAATATTACAGGCCAGGGAAAAATAGATGGAGTGGTGGGTAAAAAAGGTCTGCGCAGAAACGACCCGCGTGGTTTTACAAAGCGGTCAGCTGCTGATTATTGCCGAGATTGAGGCCTGCCGCTGCCGCCTGAAGGTCGGCGATAAGCTCACGCCGCAGGCAAACGCGCGGTACGGTATCAACGATAATCCCGCGATGACCCTGAAGGTGAAAAAGGCGACGCACTTCAGCCCCGAACGCTGGGCGGATAGCACATATTCCGCGAGCAGATAGCCACCGGAAATAATCATCAACTGTTTCTATTTGCAGTATTTTCATCGCTCCGCCGGTGAAATTCCCCTTCGCTCTTTTCCGTCTGTGACATACTATCGGACACGTCAGCAGACCTGAAACAAGGAGCGAATGATGAACCACAAGGCCGCCAGTCTGACCCCGGAACAAGCGCTGAGCCAGCTAGAAACGCAGTATGAACAGTCGGTCAATGCGCTACGTAAAGCCATTGGCGAGTACATCAACCATAACGTGCTCCCTGACAATACCATCCGCGCCCAGGGGCTATTTGTCTATCCGCTGCTGTCCGTTTCGTGGGATGGCGCCGATCACAAGGCCCTCAAAACCCGCGCCTGGGGCCGCTTCACCCACGCCGGTTGCTACACCACCACCATTACCAATCCTAAGCTCTTTCGCGCCTATCTTCTCGAACAGCTAACCCTGCTGTATGAGGACTATGGCGCGCACATCAGCGTTGGGCTTTCGCAGCATGAAATTCCCTACCCTTACGTGATTGACGGTTCCGCGCTGACCCTTGACCGCTCGATGAGCGCAGGCCTGACCCGCCATTTCCCGACTACCGAACTGTCGCAGATTGGTGATGAAACCGCCGACGGGATATTCCACCCGACCGAAAACCACCCGCTTTCTCACTTCGATGCCCGACGCGTCGATTTCTCCCTGGCCCGCCTGCGCCACTACACCGGAACGCCGGTCGATCATTTCCAGCCGTACGTGCTGTTCACCAACTACACCCGCTATGTGGATGAGTTCGTGCGCTGGGGCTGCAGCCAGATCCTCGATCCCGACAGTCCCTATATCGCGCTCTCCTGCGCCGGCGGGATCTGGATCACCGCGGACACCGAAGCCCCGGAGCAGGCCGTTTCCGATCTGGCATGGAAAAAGCATCAGATGCCCGCCTGGCACCTGATCACCAAAGATGGTCAGGGTATCACCTTGATTAACATCGGCGTTGGCCCTTCTAACGCCAAGAATATCTGCGATCATCTGGCGGTACTGCGCCCTGACGTGTGGCTGATGATTGGCCACTGCGGCGGCCTGCGTGAAAGCCAGACCATTGGCGACTACGTGCTGGCGCACGCCTATCTGCGCGATGACCACGTGCTCGATGCGGTGCTGCCGCCGGATATCCCGATCCCCAGCATCGCCGAGGTCCAGCGCGCGCTCTACGACGCCACCAAGCAGATCAGCGGCATGCCGGGCGAAGAGGTTAAACAGCGGCTGCGCACCGGTACGGTAGTCACTACCGACGACCGCAACTGGGAGCTGCGTTATTCAGCCTCGGCGCTGCGCTTCAACCTCAGCCGCGCCGTCGCTATCGATATGGAAAGCGCGACTATCGCCGCCCAGGGCTACCGCTTCCGCGTCCCGTACGGCACGCTGCTGTGCGTATCAGATAAACCGCTGCACGGTGAGATAAAGCTGCCCGGCCAGGCCAACCGTTTTTACGAAGGGGCGATTTCAGAACATTTGCAGATTGGCATTAAGGCTATCGATCTCCTGCGGGCCGAAGGCGATCATATGCATTCGCGCAAGCTGCGCACCTTCAACGAACCGCCGTTCCGCTAGTTTCCCTCCCTGCACTCCCCCGCGCGCGGTCCGGCGCGCGGGGGCACGGATCGCCTGAAAACCCCGCGAGCCGCCCCACCCTGTTATCACCACGCGCCTAATCCCGATGCCGGAAGGCTATCTATCATTATGATAATAATTATCGCCCCGCAGATGATAATCACCCGACGATAGCGGCAACGGCCTCCCGCGCAGGCAGCGTCGTTTCGCCAATAAACTCGATCGGCGTCACAGTTGGCACCCGCGAAAATCCCTTTCCCTTGAGCTGGCATATCTATTGCTACTTCTCGCCAGATAGGCAAAAAACGTCTTTACGACCGTTATGCCGCGCAAACAGACACGACCCGCAGCTGCGGCAGTGCGACCTACGGTGACACCATCCGTCGGGCGTCGTTCGTACAAGGGACAGGACCCTGGAAACGGAGAAATATATGACCACTACGCTGGTTGGCAATGAAGTCGCGCGCGTTGATGGCCTGGCCAAGGTGAGCGGCAAGGCTATTTACGGCGATGATATTAAAATGGCAAATATGCTGTACGGCGTTTGTCGTTTTGTCGATATTCCTGCAGGACGCATTGACTCTCTCGACTTATCTGAGGCGAGAAACGTTCCTGGCGTGGTACGCATTGCCACGTGGGAGGATATTCCCGGCGAGAAGAGCCTCGGCGTTATCATTCCCGACTATCCGCCGATCATTCGCGATGAGATTGCTTATCGCGGGGATGTGATTGCGGTCGTCGCCGCAGAAACTTATGAAGCGGCGTGCCTGGCGGCGGAGAAGATCGCGATTACCTATACGCCCTGGCAGCCCATCGTTTCGCCAGAAGAGGCCATGAAACCCGGAGCCCGCTTAATTCATAGCGAGCTCGACAGCAACATTATTAATCACCACCACACCGTCAAGGGCGACATCGACAGCGGCTTTGCCGCCTCTACGCATATTTTCGAACGCGAGTACGAGGTGGGTTTTCAGGAACATGGCTATATAGAACCGGAATCCATTACCGCCTGGATCGATAGCAACGAGCAGGTGATGACCATTACCGGCTCGATTCAGAACGCCCACCGGATTCGCGGTATCGTGGCAAAATACCTCGGCCTTGCGCAGTCGCGCGTTAACATCAAACGCTCGATACTGGGCGGTTCGTTTGGCGGAAAAGACGATATTATCGACAATATCGCCTGCCGCGCCGCCCTGCTGGCGCATCTTACCGGCCGCCCGGTCAAGATCTCCTACAATCGGGAACAGTCGATGCGGGAGAGCTATAAACGCCATCCCTATAAGATGAAGTACAAGATTGGCCTCGATGATGAGGCCCGCATCCAGGCGATTAAGGTCGATATTATCGCCGATGGCGGCAGCTACTCCGGGCAGACCATGTTCGTGACCTGGCGCAGTTCGGTGCAGGCCGCCGGGCCGTATAACATTCCCAACGTGCGGGTCGATGTGACGGGGGTCTATACCAACAATAACTATACTTCCGCCTATCGCGGCTACGGCGCTCCCCAGGTTATTTTTGCCAACGAATCGCTGATGGACGAAGTCGCCGAGGCGATGGGTCTCTCTCCGGTCGAACTGCGCCTGCGCAATATTCTCCGCCAGGGCGATACCAGCATGGCCGGACAGGTATTTGATAATCATACGGTCTCCGCGCAGGAAGTCCTCGAAAAAGCTATGGCGAAAGCGGAGTTCGTCGCCAGGCGTGAGCACTATAACAAGCTCAACGCCGAGGGCGGGCCGGTGCGCTACGGTATCGGCCTGGCGCTCAGCCACCGCGGATGCTCCCTCGGCGCGGAGGGCCTGGATGCCTCATCGGCGCTGATGCAGGTGAACGCCGATGGCAGCATCAACATTTCAACCTCCGTCTCTGAAAACGGCCAGGGTTTGCAAACCACCATGTCGCTGATTACCGCCGATGCCTTCGGTATCGGCCTGGATCGGGTGATGTTCTCTGAGCCTGCCACCTCGATGATTGCCGACGGCGGCTCTACCGTCGCCTCCCGCGGCACGCTGATGGGCGGACAGGCCATCCTGAGCGCCGCCAATAAAATCAAAAAACGGATGGCCAACGCCATCAGCCAGCGGCTTGAGGCCGCCGGTATAGACGACCTGGTGTGGCAGGAAGGGAAGGTCTTCAATCGTCACAAACCGCAAACCGCCCTGACTTTTCAGGAAGTCGTTGATTTGACCCGGGCGACGGGTGCCAATCTCTCTTCCTACGGCTGGCACGTGGCGCCGGCTATTCACTGGGATGAGGAAAAAGGCTGCGGCAGCCCCTATTTCACCTGGGTGTACGGCTGCCAGATCGCCGATATTGCGCTGGATACCCGCACCGGCAAGATCGCTATCAATAACGTCGTCGCCGCCCACGATGTGGGTAAGGTGATAAATCCCGTCGGCTTTGCCGGTCAGGTGTACGGCGGCGTGCTGCAGGGGATGGTGGGATACGGCATGCTGGAGGATTTCAATACCGAAAACGGGGCGGTGAAATCAGAGAATTTTGACACCTATCTGCTGCCCACAATCCAGGATATGCCCAATATCGATATTATCGCCGTCGAAAACCACGACAACGCCGGGCCTTTAGGCGCCAAAGTCATCGGCGAGCCGGTCCTTGAGCTGGGAGCGGCGGCGCTTAATAACGCGGTCTGCTTCGCCCTGGAGAAATGGAACCGCCAGCTTCCCCTTACCCTTGAGCGCGTCCGTTTGGGTTATAACCTGAAAAAACCCGAGCGCCAGAGCGAACTCATGGCGGAGGGAGCGGAGCATAAGCAGGTTCTGCGCCTCAATACGCTGCGGATGGCGACGCCGAAAAATCTGGACGAAGCGCTGCTGATGCTGGCGCAGGAAAATAGCCGGCCCATCGCCGGGGGGACCGACGTACTGGTACAGGCGCGGCTAAAAACCGACGAGGTCGGGCTGGTCAATATTGCGGGGCTTCAGGAGCTGAAGCAGATTGAAGAGGTCAACGACGAGCTGATTATCGGCTCAGGCGTCTGTTTTACCGATTTGGTCAGGCACCCGCTGATTAGGGCGCGCTACCCGCTGCTGGTCACGGCCTGCAAAACTATTGGTTCTCTCCAGCTTCGCAACCAGGCCACCGTCGGCGGGAATATCGTCAACGCCGCGCCCTGCGCCGACTCGGTTCCGCCGCTCATTATTTATGACGCCAGGCTGGAGCTGCGCAGCCGTACCGGCCTGCGCCAGATAGCCCTCAGCGACTTTATCGTCGGCGGCTACCGCACGGCGCTGAATCCAGGAGAAATAGTCACCAGGGTCATATTACCTGCCCCGCCCGCGCAGCTCTCACAGCAGCGGTATTTACAGCTGGGACGCCGCAACGCGCTGAATATCACCCGGCAAAGCCTGACGGGCGTATTCGCATTTTCTGGCGATGGCACCCTGGCGCTCTGCCGCCTGGTTGATGGCGCCCTGCTCAGCAAGCCGCAACGGCTGACGGAGGTTGAGTCCTGCCTGACGGGGTTCGTCCTCGATGAGAAGCGAATTGAGGACGCGACGCAGGCGCTGAACAAAATAATGCATCAGGCGATAGGCGGACGCTGGTCTGCCCCTTACAAAATACCGGTATTTGAAGATATGTTCCGACAAATGATGCAGGAAACGCTGGCAGAGCAGAAGGTGGCAAAAAATGAACCGAATTGAGCTGAAGGTCAATGGTATTCGCATCAGTCGCGAAGTGGACGATAACACCCGCCTGCTGGATTTTCTGCGGGAAGAGCTGCGGCTAACCGGCACCAAGGAGGGTTGTTCCGTCGGGGAGTGCGGGGCCTGCACGGTAATCATGAATGAAAAGTCGGTCTGCTCGTGCCTTCTGCTGGCCGCGCAGTGCCACGGCGCGGAAATTACCACAATTGAGGCGCTGCAGCATGATGCCGTCGGGAAAAAGCTGCAGAATGCGTTCGTGCGCCACGGCGGAGTGCAGTGCGGCTTCTGCACGCCGGGGGTACTGATGAGCACTAAGGCCTTGTTAGATCAAAATCCTCAGCCTACCGATAGCGAAATTTGTGAAGCTCTGGAGGGGAATCTCTGCCGCTGCACCGGCTATCAGCCAATTATCACCTCGATAAAAGCAATACTGAAGGCTTGAGTTTGAGGCGCTCCCCGGACGCGTTGATATCCGGGGGCGCCGATACTCGCGGAGGGCGTATGCCTGTTAAAGAGTGTTTGATTCTTGCCGCCGGAATGTCAACCAGGATGGGTACCTGGAAGATGATGTTGCCCTGGGGAAAGGGCACCGTCCTGGACAGCGCCATCGCCGATGCGCTCTCATTCTGCGATCGGGTTATCCTGGTAACCGGCTTCAGAGGGGCCGAGCTGCATCAGCGCTATGCGCATCATCCCGATATTGAGCTGGTTCATAACGCCAGCTATCAGGAAGGCATGTTTTCATCCATCCAGGCCGGGGTGAAGCATATTAAAGCGCGGCATTTTTTTATCGCCTTAGGCGATATGCCGGCAGCAGGCGCCGGCGTTTATGCTTCGTTGTGGCGCCAGCGCCGGGAGACGTGCCTTATCCCGGAGTATCAGCAGGGTCGGGGCCACCCGGTGCTGCTGCCGTTTTCGATTATTGAAAAAATAGCCTCTGCCGGAGCCGACGATAACCTCAAAACGGTTGTTCATCAGTTCGGTAGCCAAACCGTCGGCGTGCAGGAAAGCGGCATTCATTGGGACGTTGATACCCCGCAGCAATATCAACAGCTGCTGTCCCGATGCCAGGCCCGTCGGCACCAGCAACGCTGACGGGCTGAAGGCGACCTACTTGTCGATCCTACCGATCCCCTCGCCGATGCGGACCGGGCCGGTCGCGAAATAGCCTCCTGCCGGGGCGACGGCTAAAAATCACCGCCATGCGGATCGCCGGAGGCCGCCGGGTCTGCATCCTCCACCAACCTATCCCGGCGATAATGGCCGGGAGCCACGGCCATCACCCGCTTAAAGGCGCTGCTGAACGCGCTTTCGGAAGCGTACCCTACCTTTGCGGCCACCTCGGCGATCGCCGCCCCCGCCAGCAGCTCGCGCCGCGCCAGGTACATGCGCCACTGGGTTAAATAAGCCAGCGGCGGGACCCCAATTTTTTCGCGAAACCGCACCGCCAGCGAGGTTCTCGACATCCCGGCGCTTTTTGCCAGCGCCTGCAGGGTCCAGCTGCGGGAGGGGTCGCCGTGAATGCAGCTGAGCACGATGGAGAGCCGCAGGTCGGCAAAGCCCTTCAGCCATCCCTTATCGTCCGCCGGCGCGTCGGCAAGCCAGGCGCGCAGCGTCTGGGTAAAGAGCAGCTGGGTCAGCCCGGCCACCATGCTTGAGCGTCCGGGACGGCTGCTTTTCATTTCGACCACCAGTTGCCTGAGCAGCCAGGAGAGCGGTTCTGCTTCGGCCGCGCCGCCGCGCACGTGGATCAGCGGCGGCAGCCCGCTCAACAGCAGCGCCTGGCGATCGGCATCAAGCCGCACTTTGCCGCCGAGCATGGTGAAATCCTCTCCCTGCCCCAGGCGATACCGATCGTCGTCGTCGCGTTCGATCGGCGCCTGCCCGGCGTCGGGTAGCAATTCGGCCGCGCTGGCCAGCGTCAGGGTACGCGTGCCGTTGGTAATCAGCACGTCGCCGCTCTCCGCCAGCAGCGGAGCCGGCATGTCATCGAGCAAATACCAGCAGCGCCCCTGCGTTACCGCACAAAACTTAATCGAGTCGAGGTTGGCGAAACGCCGCGCCCAGGCGCCGCCGGCCACCAGGCGGCCGGAGAGATCGCAGCGCACCTGCAGGAAATCGAGCAGGTCCGATAGCGGGTCAACGCTTATATTTGAACTATTACGCATAAAAATAGCACTTTCACGGCTTCATCGTACGGTGTCGGCACTCTACCATGTGACAACCCCCTTCGTCCCGGAGAACAGCTATGCTCACCCCTCAGTCTCCTGTTGTTTCAGGCTTCAGCGCGACCTCTACGCCCGAGGAGGTCATGCGTCACGTCGACCTCAGCGGAAAATGCGCCATCGTCACGGGCGGTCACGCGGGAATTGGTCTGGAAACCGTCAGGGCGTTGCGCTCCGCCGGCGCCAGAATCATCGTTCCCGCCCGCGATGTGGCAGCGGCCCGATCCGCCCTTGCCGGTATGCCGGACGCCATCGTGCTGCCGCTGGATCTGCTGGATCCGGACTCCATTGACCGCTTCGCCAGCGCCGCGCTCGCCGAAACCGACGCCGTCGATATTCTGCTGAATAACGCCGGTATTATGGCCCCGCCGCTCTCCCGCGACGCCCGCGGGTTCGAATCGCAGTTTTCCACCAACCATCTCGGCCATTTTCAGCTGACGCTGCGGCTTTGGGACGCGCTCGTCGCCTCGGGGAGCGCGCGCGTCGTGGCGCTGTCATCCCTCGGGCACCGCTATTCCGCGGTCTGCTTCGACGATATCCACTACCGCCAGCGGCCCTACGATCCCTGGCGGGCCTACGGCCAGTCGAAAACGGCCAACGCCCTGTTTGCCGTACATCTCGACCGACTCGGCGAGCCTCTGGGCATTCGCGCTTTTGCGGTACATCCCGGCAGGATCCCCGCTACCGGGCTGAGCCGCTTTATGAGCGCGGAGGAGAAGGCGGCCGTCGCCCAGGCGGCGCAGGTTGGGCCGGACTTTGTACCATCGCCCCTGAAAACCGTGGCTCAGGGCGCGGCGACGAGCCTGTGGGCCGCGACCAGCCCGCAGCTGGCCGGAATGGGCGGGGTGTACTGCGCGGACTGCGACATATCGTCGCCGGTCGCCGACGATAGCCCCGACGTCAGCGGCGTGCGCCGCTGGGCGATAGACCCCCTGCAGGCCGGGCGCCTGTGGGACCTTTCGCTCAGGATGATCGGACAATAATTTTTTCCCCCGCAGGAGAACGCGATGCCGCTTAATCACTACATTACCCTGGGACGCTCCGGGCTACGGGTCAGCCCGTACTGCCTCGGCACCATGACCTTTGGCGAAGAGTTTGGCTGGGGCGCCAGCCCGCAGGAATCGTTTGCCATGCTCGATGAGTACCGAAGCCGCGGCGGCAACTTTGTCGATACCGCCAATATCTACACCGCCGGTCATTCGGAGCAGATTGTCGGCGACTATATAAAGCACCACGCGGTGCGACGCGATGAGCTGGTGCTGGGCACAAAATTCTACTGCAACCTCTTTCCCGGCGATCCAAACGGCGGCGGCGCGGGGCGCAAGGCGCTGATTCAGCAGTGCGAGGCCTCGCTAAAACGCCTGCAGAGCGACTATATCGATATCTACTGGCTGCATAACTGGGACCGGGGCGCGCCGATTGAAGAGACGCTTCGCGGGCTCGACGATCTGGTCACCGCCGGCAAAATTCGCTATATCGGCTTCTCAGATATTCCGGCGTGGAAAACCGCCGAAGCGCAGACTATCGCCCGCTTTCGCGGCTGGGCGCCGGTTATTGCGCTGCAGCTCGAATACTCCCTGCTGGAGCGAACCGGCGAAGGAGAACTGTTCCCGCTGGCGCAGGAGATGGGCATGGGGATTATGCCCTGGTCACCGCTCAAAAGCGGCTTCCTGAGCGGTAAATTCAGGCGCAACGGCGAAGGCAGCGTCGATACCCGACGCAGCGGCATGGTCGGCATGCCGTCGCCGGCGGACTATGATGTTATCGATACGGTGGTCGAGATCGCCTCGGCGCTTAACGTCAGCCCGGCGGCGGTGGCGCTGGCGTGGGTCAGGTCGCAGGCGGGAGTCAGCGCCACGCTGATTGGCGCCCGGCGGCTCGATCAGCTGAAAACCAACCTCGACTCGCTTGAGGTCAGGCTGTCGGCCGGGCAGATCGCCAGGCTCAGCGAGGTTTCGCAGCCGAAGCTCAACTTCCCGGCCGAAAACAACGCCACCCTGGCGCCGATGCTCGCTTTCGCCGGCATGACCGTGGATGGTAAAACGATCCCTCCTTTCACCCTTCACGCCTCCTGAGAGGAGGAGATCGCGGCCCGGCCCGCGCGGCGTTTATCCCCCGCCGCGCGGGCGGAGAAGCTAATCCAGGTCGCGGTGGCACTGATGGATGATGTCAGACAGCGCGCCTTGTACCTGCCCGTCTCTTTTGTCATAGAAGAAATTGACCAGCGTCTTTTTGCCCGATTTACCCATGTCGATATTCGCCACAGCATCGTGGTCTCTCAGAAGATTATATCTTTTATCGCCGTTGGGCAGCGGATCGTCTTGCTCAAGATAAAATTGATGGCGGAGTGACTGATACTGCAGACATTCCTGGGTGCGTTCTACGCTGGCGGAGAAATATTCCTCTTTCAGTTCGGTATTTTTGACCTTATCGATAAAGCCCGAACATCCTGACAGCATGGCCATAATGGCGGCCAGATAAATTAGTTTAAACATCAGCTTTCTCTGCGGGTTAAAAGGGGTAATGCGACGCTATTGTCCGCGAGTCCCCCTCAACCAGCTATCAACAATAACCACTAAGGCCCTGAGGAGAAAGGCTGGTTACGCCCCGCCGCGCAGCATCGTGCAGAAGGCGCAGTGGCAGCCGGGGACCGGCGTCGCGCTGCAGGTCCCCAATATTGAGGTCTGAAAACCGGCGTCGTTGTGGCTATAGAAATTGCTGACGATGCTCTCTTCCGCCTTTTTCAGCTGGGAGGCGCTTACCTCCGCAGAAGCCGCGCTTTTAGCCTGGAAGGCATAGGCCGCCGGGGAACTAAAGGCAACGGATAAAAGTACTATGCGATAAATTTTCATATCTGAAACGCGTCCCGGGCCAGTTATTGATGCGAAAACCCTACCACAGCGCCCATTCGGCGCCAGCGGTATATTGCACAATAAATATATTGTTACAATATAACATCCAGCTTTACGCGGGTCGCAGGCTATCCAGGACGGAGCGCTTTGTTTATATTGCGGATGTTATCATATAACACCATCGGTTCTTCGTCTCAGCGGTAACCTCAGCAGATCGCTTGCCCGGGTTGAGGGGCAAGGACGGATCAACTGGAGAGTCTATGGCGCAGCCCCCCTCACCCGAGAGTCGCCCTCGGGTCACTTCGCGAAGCCGACGTTTGCTTATCGCACAGGCTATTCTGTACTCCCTTCTCGCTATCTCCGGCGCGATTTATCTCTTCCTGCAGCTGTTTTCCGTCACGGGGTTCTGGCTGCCCGTGACGCGCCTGATGCTCGCCGCGGTGCTGGTCGCGCTGGCGTTTGTGGAAAACGCGTTACGCTGCGAAGGCGGCGGGATGCAGGACCCGCCGTCCGCCAATAGCGCGGAGGAAGAGCCGACTCTTCTGCGTCGCGCGCTGCCGGAAAACGTGCAGGCCTGGCTCCGCCATTTCCATCAGCATCTGGCGACCACCCTGATCGCCGCCGCGCTGGCCGGCGCCTTTGCCATCGCCAATATCGCGGATGACCGGTCCGTTGACCAGGCCGATGCCCCGCGGCTGATCGCCGTCGCCTTCTTTATTCTGCTCTGTTTTACGCTGCTGCTGATCGAACGCATGCTCAGCTTCCGCCTCCTTCGCGACTGGCCTCATCAGCAGCAGCACGTGAGCTTCGCTCGCCTCATGCTCAGCCTCTTGCTGCTGCTCACCCTCTCGCTGCTGGCGGCGATGGCTTTCCCCGCGCCCGCGCTGTGGGGTATTAAGCTGGCGAGCCTGATGATACTGCTGGTGGCGCTGGAGTATGTGCTGCGCGCCCTGACCGCGATGGCCTCTCCCCTCCCGCCGAACGCCGCCCCCCGCTTTCTGACCCGCAGCCTGCTCGCCGGGCTGTATCAGTGGCCGCCGCGGCCGCTGCTGCGCGCGCTGGACTCATTTCAGCAGCGCTTTGGCGTCGATCTGCGCCAGATTCAGGCGTTTCGTCTGATGGGCAGCCGGCTTTTACCGGTGACCGCGGGGATCGCCGCGCTGGGCTGGCTGCTCAGCGGGCTGACGGAGGTGCAGCTGCATCAGCGCGGGATATATGAGCGTTTTGGCCGCCCGATCGCCGTTCTGGCTCCCGGCCTGCACGCCGGGCTGCCCTGGCCCTTTGGCCGGGTGGTCGCCGTCGAGAACGGCGCGGTGCATGAACTCCAGCTCAGCGATATCGCCGAAGCCGCGCAGGTGGATCTCCAGCCCAACGACGCCGCAGAAGGCCCGGCACCGCAGAGCAGCTGGCGGCTCTGGGATAGCAGCCACGCCACGGACCAGTCCCAGGTCATCGCCAGCGCCGCTATGGACAAGCAGAATTTCCAGATAGTGAATATGGATATCCGCGTGATCTGGCGCATTGGCCTCAGCGATCGGGATGCGCTTAACAGCCAGTATCAGACCGAAGACCTGGCGGTGATGATTCGCAGCATCGCCCGTCAGATACTGGTGACCCAGTTTGCCAGCAAGCAGCTCGATGAACTGCTTGATGAGCAGCGGGCGACGCTGGCTACCGCGCTCAGCCAGCAAATCCAGCAGCGTCTTACGACCCTCAATACCGGCGTGGAGCTGCTGTTCACCCGCATAGAGGCCATTCATCCCCCCGCCGGAGCGGCCAACGCCTATCACGGGGTGCAGGCCGCGCAAATCGCGGCAAATGCGCTGATCGCGCGCGAACAGGGCTATGCGGAGAAGGTCGGCCGCGAAGCGCAGCGTAACGCCCTGACCGGCCTGAATAACGCCGAGGCCTCCGCCGCCGAAAACCGGTCGCGGGCGCGGGCCGCCGCGGTGACCTTCTCTGCGGAACAGCAGGCGTGGCAGCAGGCGGGAGAGGCGTTTATTACCGAGCGACGCTATCACATTTTGAGCCAGGCGCTGGCCCATACTCCGCTGCTGATCCTCGATAACCATCTTCAGGGGACCAGCGAACCGGTGCTCGATCTCCGTCAGTATCCCGCTTTATCCGACAGTACCGCCCCACAGAAGGCCAGCACACCATGAAGATCCGCGCGATAACCGCCACCCACGTAGCCCCGAATGCCGTTAAGCGGCAGATCTCTCCGCCTGCCCCGCTGCGCCGCAGGCGCGGCATTCGCCTCGGCGTGGCGGCATTTCTGGTCACGCTGGCGGTATTAACCGCCTGCCTGCTGGAAGTCCGCGCCGGGAGCGCCACCGTGGTGACCCGCTTTGGCGATCCGGTACGCGTCCTGCTCGCCCCCGGCCTGTCATGGCGGCTGCCGGCGCCTTTTGAAACGCCGCTGGACGTCGATCTGCGCATTCGCTCCACCTCCAGCGGCCTGCAGGACGTGGGCACCCGCGACGGATTACGGGTGCTGGTGCAGGCCTGGGTTATCTGGAAGGTCAAACCCGATAACGATAACGTGCTGCGCTTTATTCGCGCCGTGCAGAACCAGCCGGATGAGGCCGCCCGCCAAATCCGCACCTTTATCGGCTCCGCGCTGGAGACCACCGCCAGCAACTACGCGCTGTCGGATATCGTTAACGTCGACGCTAACAAAGTCAAAATAGCCCAGCTGGAGAGCCAGCTGCAGTCGCAGCTGCAGGCCCAGCTGCTGAAAAGCTACGGCATTGAACTGATCCAGACCGGGATCGAGCGCCTGACCCTACCGGCCGTCACGCTGAACGCCACGGTGGATCGCATGCGCGCCGAGCGCGAAACCATCGCCACCGAACGCACCGCCGAAGGCAAACGTCAGGCTGCGGAAATTCATTCCCGGGCGGATCGCGATGCGCGCATTCTGCAGGCCGACGCCGCGGTGAAAGCGGCGGCCATTAGCGCCGACGCCCAGCGCGACGCGGCTGGCATCTACGGCAAGGCGCGGGCCAGCGACCCGCAGCTGTATGACCTCCTGCGTTCGCTGGATACGCTCAGCACGATTGTTAACGCCAGCACCCGCCTGGTGCTGCGTACCGATGCGGAGCCGTTCCGCACCCTGGTGCAGGGCCCCACGCCGTTGACCGGGACGCAGCAGCCATGACCTCAGCATCGCCTGGCTCAACGCCCTGGGGACAGTCATACCGCATCGCCTTCTTTACGCTGTATGGCGCGGCTATTCTTGCCGCCGGCGCGTGGCTGTTCTCCTGTATCCATCCGGTCGCCCCCGACAGCCGGGCGGTGGTCTTTCAGTTTGGCAGGCCGATCCGCGTGGCGAACGCGGGGCTGCTGTTCGCCTGGCCGCATCCCGTCAACAGCATCGAACTGGTGCCGGCCGCCGAACGCATTCTCGAACGGGACGTGGCGGTGCTGCGCCGCGACCAGCAGCTGGAGCGGATCAACAACTGGGAGCGGGACGGCGATGCCGGCGCCGGAGCGGGCTATCTTTTAACCGGCGATGAAGGCGTGGTGCAGCTGGATGTCCGCGTATTCTGGCGGGTCAGCGACCCGATCCGCTTCGCGCTACAGCGTCCGCATATCGAGCCGCTGATCGATCGCCTGACCGAACGCGCCGCCGCGGTCGTCTGCATGGAGCGCGGTCTGGACGCGATTTTGGTTGCCAGACCGGAAACCCCGCAGAACGATCGCCACTCGGCGGAGGAGCGTATCCGCCTGCGCAGCGACTTCAGGCACAACATGGCACAAAGCCTGGCGCAGATGGCCGCCGGCGGCAACGATCCGGGCATCGTCATTGAGCGTGTCGATATCGTTTCATCGCTGCCGGCGAACGCGGTGGCGGCCTTCAACGCCGTGCTCACCGCCAGCCAGCAGGCAGATAAGGAGATCGCCAGCGCACGCACCGCGGCCACGCTGCTGAGCCAGCAGGCGCAGCAGCAGGCGGATCGCACCATTCAGCAGGCGCAAGCCAGCCGTCAGGAAACCCTGGCGAAGGCCAGCGTTGATACCCGAACCATCCTGCAGCTGGCGCAAACCCGGCGCGACGGGAGCGACGGCGGATTGCTGCTACGCCTGTGGCGCGACGCGGTCAGCCGCATTCTGTCGCAGGCCGGACAGGTCATTACCGTCGCCCCCGGAGACGACAGCCGCCTGATCCTTCAGGGCCTTCCCCCCCAGCCGGCCACGCCGCCGGCCAGCGAGAAATCACCATGAGCCAGTCGTGTAGCCACGGGCATATCCACTTCAGCAGTCATCTCCAGACCCCGGCGGAGCAGCGGCGGATGGCGCGTCGGCTGACGCTGGCGATGATAACCATCGGGCTGCTGTTGCTCAGCCTGCTCTGGCGCGCCGTCGCGCCGGATCAGCCGGCGATCGGCGATATTCTGGCCGCCGTTGCCTGGCTGCTGGTTGCCGTGCCGGTATTCCGGGCGGGCTGGCACAGCCTGCTGCATCCGGATCTCCACGGGGTGACCGATCTGCTGATCGTGCTGGCGATGCTGGGCGCGTGGGCGCTGGGCGATCTGATGACCGCCGCGCTGCTGCCGGTGATCATGATTTTCGGCCACATTCTGGAAGAGCGCAGCGTCATGGGAACCCGCCAGGCCATCGCCGGGCTGAGCAAGCTGGCGCATAGCCGGGCGAGACGCCTGCGCCAGGACGGAGCGCTGGAAAATATCGGCAGCCAGCAGCTGCGCCCCGGCGACGTGGTTGAAGTTCGTCCAGGCGATCAAATTCCCGCCGACGGGAAGATCCTCTCCGGTAACGCCAGCCTCGATGTGGCGTCCATTACCGGTGAATCGGTCCCGGCGGAGGTCTGCCCCGGAATGTCGGTCTTCGGCGGAACGCTGAACCTCAACGGCCTGCTGCGCGTCGAGATTACCCATACGGGCGAGCACTCCACCCTCGGGAAAGTGCTGGCGCTGATGCAGGACGCCGAGCGGGCAAAACCGCCCATCACCCGGATGCTGGAACGCTACGCCGGACATTATCTGATCCTCGTGCTGCTGATCGCCGCGACGACCTGGTTTTTGACCTACGACAGCCAGGCGATGCTGGCGGTGCTGGTCGCGGCCTGCCCCTGCGCCCTGGTGCTCTCCGCCCCGGCCACCTCGATGGCGGGGATCGCGGTGGCCGCCCGGCACGGCATCCTGATCCGCAACGCGGCCTTTCTTGAAGAGCTGGCGGACGTTGATGCGGTCATTATTGATAAAACCGGCACCCTGACCCAGGGGCGGCTGCGGCTGGTCGACGTGGTTCCGGCAACCTCGCGCCCGCGCGAGTCTCTGCTGCAGCTGGCCTCAGCGCTGGGCGCCGCAAGTAATCACCCGGTGAGCCGGGCGATGGTCGGCGCGCTTCCGACAGATGAAGAGATCCCGCTGCGGGACGTGGAGGAGATTCAGGGTTTGGGGGTCGTCGCCACCACCGATGCCGGCCGGGCGCTGCTGGGACGAAGAGAGCTATTCGACCGCTATCAGATCGACGTCGCGCCGCTCCCCGACCACGATGGCCCGACGGTCGGTATCGCTGAAGGCGGCGTTTTTCTCGGCTGGCTGCTGCTCGACGATACGATCCGCCCCGAGGCCCCGGAGGCCATTGAGATGCTGCAAAACCTCGGCATCGGCCGCTTCCTGCTGCTGACCGGCGATCGCCTGGCCGTCGCGCAGCGCGTGGCCCAACGGACGGGAATTGGCGAGCTGGCGGCCGAAGTTCTTCCGGCCGAAAAGCTGCAGCAGGTGCAGCGGGCCGTCAGTGAAGGGTGGCGCCCGATGGTGGTTGGCGACGGGATCAACGATGCGCTGGCGCTCAAGGCCGGCGCCGTCGGTATCGCTATGGGCAGCAACGGCGCCGATATCGCGCTGGCTTCCGCCGACGTGGTGCTGACCGGCAGCGACTTACGCCGCCTGCCCCTGGCGGTAAGGCTCAGCCGCCAGTGCCGCGCCACCCTGCGGGTCAACGTATTTATCGGCCTTGGCTGGACCATTTTAATCGTGATTGCCGCGGCGATGGGGCTGCTCGGCGCGGCGGGAGCCCTGGTGGCGGCGATATTGCACAATCTCAGCACGCTGCTGGTACTGCTGAATACCGGGAGGCTGCTGCAGTTCGACGCCCGACGCGGGAAAGATGAGAACGCGGGCAACGAGCCGCGCTCGTAAAAACAGGCGCGCTGCGGCCCAGGGCTGGCACGGCGCTGCCGGGGCCTGGCGGGTCAGCGCGCAGGGAAATTTAATGCTCTGGGTTGAGAGAGCGGCAAACGACAAAAAAGCCCGCTGAAGAAAACTTAAGCGGGCTTTTTAAATATAGCTTCGCGGACTAAATGCAATGTTTGTCTCTCTCATTTGACCCCCAAAAACTAAATTTTTCGCCTTAAATGGATCGCTTATTAAGAGCCAAAGATGAAGTATTCTTTGCGATGTGATTTTTTTCGCGATTGGTTGACCCTTGTTCACAATCCAGGGCAGGATTGCCTACAGGCCGCTGCCGCTGCGGTTTCAAAGGGGCCCTGAAGATATCAGGAAAGAGCAGGAGAGCGAAATGATGGTAACCTTCACAATCCCATACGTAATATTTATTATTGGTGTTGCCTATAACATCCAGCAAACGTTAGATGCCACAGGAATATCCCTTGTCACACCTCCAGCAATCGATTCCAGCGGCTATGCCATGATCACGGCCTTTGATATCCAATATGGTATCGGGTTTTTAGTTTTCTTTCTGTTGATATATTTGATGTTGCTTTTTGTTTTTTCTATGGTCGCCGCCTACTGCGTTGGACGATGGAAAGGATTGCTGGCTGGGGTATTTATTTGGTGCGTTCCGGGAACGCTTTCGGTCTTAGGGTATTGGCCTAAAATTCAATTCTTGCCAGAGATTTATAACGTTTGGGGTGCAGGCTATTTAGGTAGCGCGGTGGGCATGACCTGCCTGCTCATCATGGGATTAATTACCGGCTGGAACTTATTTATCATTCTTACGGATATCTTTAGCTTACAGGACCGATTTCGCCATTTCTACGATCATATTTGGTACTCAATGGCGATTGTCGCAGCGGTATTTTTTGTTGCAGATACCGGCGCTGGAGAGAATCAACGGCACCTGCAGGATGACACTCAACAGTTCCAACAAGCAAGCACCTATCTGGCAAATCAGCTTCGCCAGTACGATCGGCATTGTGCTCAAGAAAAGCTAAATTTGGCATCGTGTGCCTGGGCTCATCGTATGCGGCAAGAGTTGGCAGAATATGCCACCTACAATGATAAATTAATTCTCGCGCTGGTGCCGAAAACAACCCGCGAAATCTACATTATTTATAACAGAGATGCCGACAATAATACTGCCCAAAAAATCCGCGAGGAGCTTGATACATATAATCAAGTAACCTGTCAAAATGGCCCTGGCTCGTATGATTGTGTAATGACACCGTCCGTTTATTGTTTAATCAGCGATCCGCCAAAGAATTTTTATGATTATTCTCACCACCAAACGATCGTTGCGAACGAATGTATTATTCCAACGTTAGTCCTTTTACAAAAAAGAATTGCTAATGAAACGAAGAAAGTCAACGCATCTTCCGAACAAAAGCATATACGCTGGTTTTTCTACTTTTTACTTTCTGTCCTTGCCGGCGGTAAAGTCGCTAATGCAACCGCGCGCTGGAGCAAATCTGGAAAAAACAAGGCCGGCTTAGGGGATAAACGTCGGATAATCGGTATGACAAGCGCCGCCTGGGGATTTTTGATTGCATCTTCCCGGCAGATTTTCTGCATTCTCAATCGATTATTCTGTCGGTTATTAACGCAGTGCGCAAAGCTAAGAACGGCAATTAAGCGGTCAGTAAACGGAAGGCCGACAGAAGATCGTGATGAGACGTAGGGCCGGCTACCCGCATAGCGCGGGAAAGATGCCTTCGGTGAGGATACGGTTGCTGACATGCGCTCACCCCTGTTCCTGTAAGTAGCGATGGACAAATGTCACGGCCATCGCCCCCTCGCCAACGGCGGACGCAACGCGCTTGACGGAACCATGTCTGACATCCCCCGCGGCAAAAGAGCCTGGCACGCTGGTTTCCAGATAAAATGGCTGGCGGGCTAATGGCCAGTTCTCGGGCCAGCTGCTCCCTCCGGAGAGATCGGACCCAGTTAGCAAATAGCCTTCAGAATCGCGCAAAATATGCGTTTCGCTGGCCCATTCGGTGTTAGGCTGGCCGCCAATGCAGACAAAAAGTCGGGAACAGGCGTGGCGACTTTTTCCACCCGATAACCGGTCGTGAAGAGTAATCGCCGCGAGGGAATCCTCACCGTCCAGCTCAGCTATCTCGCTATTGAAGATGACCTTTATATTGGCTTTTGAGGCGATACGCTGGATTAAATACGTCGACAATGTCTGAGACAGGCTGCTTCCCCGTACCAGCATCGTGACCTGAGCAGCATATTCAGCAAAGTGCATCACCGCCTGGCCTGCCGAGTTGCCGCCCCCCACCACATAAACATGGTCATTCGCGCAATAAGGCGCCTCTGCTGCTCCGGCGCCATAAAACAGGCCGTGCCCGAGGAACTTATCTTCCCGGGGTAAATTAAGGCGGCGATACTCAACGCCGGTAGCGCAGATATTGGTTCTGGCGGTCAGCGTCTCGCCATTGGCAAGACGAACATGGATTTTGCCATCCTTAAAATGGGCCTTCACCCCTTCACTCATGGTTACCAATTCAGCGCCAAACTTAATCGCCTGCTTGCGGGCCCGGTCCGCCAGCGCAGCCCCGGAGATCCCTTCGGGAAAACCGAGATAATTCTCGATTAATGAACTGGTACCCGCCTGGCCGCCTGGAGCCTGGCGCTCAATTAATATGGTTCGCAGACCTTCGGATGCGGCATAGACGGCGGCGCTTAGCCCTGCAGGGCCCGCGCCGTAAATGGAGACGTCATATTCGCGATATTTGGGCAACGTGATGTGGCCTAAATAAGCGGCGATATCATGCACTCCCGGGGCGAACAGGCGAACCTGTCCCGGAAATTCAACAACGGGAAGACGCAGGTCATTGAACCCTGACACCCCTAATGCCGACAAACACTCTTCTTCACTATTTAGTTCAATCCATTCAAAGGTAACAGCGCTACGCGCCAGATAGTCCCGAAGCAGATAGCCTTCCGGCGATCCCGCCCGGCCATAAATGCGTATGCTGTTTGTTTCTTTATCGGTCATTTTTAGCAACCTCACCATGCAAGGATTGAAGAGCATCAGACTTTCAGAGAGCGGGCTTCTCCTGAGGTTTACGGGCAATCGCCCTCATGATGGCATCCTCGATAAGATTTAACGGCTGCGCGCCGGAAATCGTCTCGCCTTCAATGTCAAAATTCGGTACGCCGCGGATCCCGGTGGCGAAGCTGATTGCCGCTCTGGTCTCTTTTGCGCCAGCATCGCTGGTGAGGTAGGCCAGCGCTTCCGCTCTGTTGAGGCCGTTTTCCCCGGCGATATCAGCCAGAACGTCCACATCCCCGATATCGCGGCCCTGCTCAAAATAGCCATGGAAAATCCCATTGGCGACGGCATCAGCGGCGCCATGCCGGTGGGCCAGATTCATCAGACGATGCGCGCGGAAGGTGTTCGGCGTCTTCTGCATTGCGTCGTAATTAAACGCGATATCATCCTCCGCGGCAGCCAGAATGGTTTTTCTGTCCAGCGACTGGCTGTACTCCCAGCTGCCAAATTTGGCGGAACGGTAGTTCTTACGATCGACGCCTTCTACCGGCATCGTGGGATTAAGCTCATAGGGTTGCCAGAGAATAGTCACCTCCACATCATCGGGTAAACGACGAATCACCTTTTGCAGACGGCGTTCGCCAATAAGGCACCACGGGCAAATAAAATCAGAGGTGAGCTTGACGGTAATATTCATATTGACTCCTGCTGGCTATGAGTAGGTCGGGAACATCATTGCGTTAAAAGATTATTTAGGCGAAAGATGAAATACATTACGGGCGCTACGGCGTATTGATATTTAATACCCTGATGATGGTGACATATCAATTGACATCAGGCGGTTGCCCATGTTCATTCCCACCTGCTTCAGGTATTTACCGAGATGCCGCTGCTCCGGCTCCCAGCGCGCTAAAGCGGCATCGATATCGTCAGGATAATTCAGAAATACCCACCGTAATGCCAGGGCATTTGCCGCCGCCTTGGAAGTGCTTGCCGCCGTGTGTGGGCGTGGAATAGACGCCGCATCGCCAAGCAATAGCACCCGATCTTTCACCATGCTATCAACGGCCAGATCGCGAATAGATTGCGCGAAAGGCTCTTTTGTCGCCAGCACCACGTCTCTGAACCCTGGCGGCAGCATCCGCACGGCCTCTTCATAAATATGGTTTTTCCATTTTTGCGCGATGACGCCTTCAGGTAGAGAATGCCCGCGCATTACGCCATTTTTATCGGTCATTACCGATTCGCGAGTCGCATCGTCCATAACGCGATACCACACCCAGTTATAAAGCCGGTGCCCCGGACGCAGATCGTTATTTATCCCCGGAACGAGGTAGCCCAGAATCTGCGATCCCTTATTATCGGCAAACGCAAAGTTGCCATGAAGATCGAGCCGGGCGCGCTCCGGCAGCCGATCTTCACGAATCAGCCCTCGCCAGGCGATATAGCCAGAATAAGTCGGGGTTTCACCCGGCCAGAGCAGCTGGCGGACGGTGGAGTTATTGCCATCGGCGCCAATCAGAATGTCGCCTTTTATATGGCTACCGTCCTCAAACCACGCGGTAACGCCCTCTTTTTGCGAATCGATACGCTGCAGTTTTTTCCCCTGATGGTAATTCTCTTTGCCGGTGGTGGTCAGTAATGTCGAATAAATTAATGACCATGAGGTTTGCATTTGTGGAGCTAATTGTTTGTATTCAACCGTACCGTCGGGATTATAAAAAATGCGGTATTGTGAACGAACGCCCATCTCATCCCATTTTTTATTAACGCCGCTTTCCTGAATTACCTCCACCACCTGCGGCTGAAGTACGATGCCACCGCCCTGGCTATCGAGATTTTTTGCCGAGCGTTCGAAAATATCCACATCCCATCCGGCTTTTTTCATCATATTTCCGGCAAAAAGTCCGCCAAGAGAACCGCCAATAATAATGGCTTTTTTAGGTTGGGTAATATCTGACACAGGCACCTCCGCATTTTATTTATGCCACGCAGGTAAGGGTATAAATAATAATTAACTGTCTGGCTGCTGACGTTAACCATAACAGCCTCAGCGCTAGCGGAGAATACCAGTAAAACCGGAAACACTATTGCGTAGTACGCAAAGCTGACTGGTATTCCTCACTCAAAACAGGCTAATGTAAGGACTCACCCAGGCGTTTTTCCTATACGAGAAAGTTAAAGCTATGGATATGTTTTCGTCCTTACAGGCGCTGGTAGCGGTGGTTGAGGAAGGCGGATTCTCTTCCGCCGGGCGGCGCCTGTCGCTTGCCACCTCTTCCGTCACCCGACAAATTGACACGCTTGAGCAATATCTTGGAACGGTGCTGCTGGTTCGCTCAACCCGAAAGGTATCGTTAACCGGGGCCGGAGAGCGGTACTACCAGCATGCCTGCAGGATTATGGCCGATCTCTCCTACGCTAACTACGAAGCCCGCGACCACTCCGGTATGCCCCGCGGGATCCTCAGAGCCAGCCTGCCGGTATCCTGGTCACTGCAATATTTAGCCACTTTATTGCCTGAATTCATGAAGCAATATCCGCTTATCCGGCTTGAACTCACTTTTACTGACGATGTGGTTGATCTGGCTGAGAACCGACTGGATCTCAGCATCCGGCTGGGGAAAATTTCTGCGCAAAACGTCATTGCCAAAAAGCTGCTGTTGCAAAAGCGCGTTCTTTGCGCCAGCCCGGCCTATCTTGCTGAAAAAGGCGTGCCATTGCTGCCTGCCGATTTACGACGCCATAATTGCCTGCTTTTCTCCTACTCTTCCGGTCAGACAAAATGGTTTTTCTTCCGCGATAAAACGGAAGGCGTCAGCGTTGAGGGAAACCTTAGATGCAACAATTCTCAGATACTCAGGCAGGCGGCTTTGGGCGGACAGGGTATTGCTTTGCTTCCGGACTGGCTGGTGAATAACGACGTTCAGCGCGGCGACCTGTTAGCGCTGTTTCCGGACATACGCGCTGATGTTACCGCTGACGAAGATGAATCCGCGGTGTATGCGCTTTATCATCCAAGCCGCCGCGACATTAAAATGGTGAAATTATTTGTCGATTTTATTTATCAGTTCCTCAACCAGCAGGCGGCAGAGGAAACTGATATTTTCTGCGGGAAGCCAGGCTAAAGCAGCACGCCTGGTTATTTATCTAAACTAGCGGCGGATAAACGCAAGCACATCTTGATTAAACTGCCCGGCATTTAGCTGAGCCAGACCGTGGCTGGCGCCGGGATAGATTTTCAGCTCAGCGTCTGCGATTATCTTCGCGCTCTTAATGCCTGCCGCAGCAATGGGCACAATTTGATCGTCATCGCCATGAATAATCAGGGTAGGTTTGTCGATTTTTTTCAGGTCGTCCGTATAGTCGACTTCGGAAAACTCGCGGATACAGTCATACTCCCCTTTGATGCCGCCCTGCATCCCCATCCGCCAGAACGATTCGACCAGGCCATCATTGGTGGCGATATTTTCGCGATTAAAGCCATAAAACGGTACCGCCAGCTCGCGGAAGAACTGCGAACGATTGGCTGCGGTGCCGGTGCGGATATTGTCGAAAACCTCCAGAGGCGTGCCCTGCGGGTTATCAGCCGTTTGCAGCATTAGCGGTGGAACCGCGCCGACTAACACCACTTTTGCCACGCGGGAAGATCCGTGACGGCCGATATAGCGGGCGACTTCCCCACCGCCGGTTGAATGGCCAATCAGTATCGCATCATGCAGATCAAGATGGTCGATCAGCTCTGCCAGATCGTCCGCGTAACGGTCCATGTTGTTGCCTTCCCAGGGCTGCCCGGATGCGCCGTGCCCGCGGCGGTCATGGGCGATAACCCTGAAACCGTTCTGCCCAAAGAAAAGCATTTGTGCGTCCCAGGCATCTCCGGAAAGCGGCCATCCGTGAGAGAAAACAACCGGCTGACCTTTGCCCCAATCTTTATACGCAATGCGAACATTATCTGAGGTAGTGAAATGGCTCATTATCGATCTCCTGAAATTAACGGCATTAATTAGGAAACTACATCCCGTGTCGGGTGCAGTTAACTTAAACGACAATGTCAGAGGTGATAATCCGGGGAATATACAACGTAGTTTTGCATCTGGTGCAACGCTGGCGCCGTTCAGGGTATCCGGCTGTTTTTATGTCCGCGCCGTGTTACGTGCTGAGCGCCAAATTTGCCCGATATGGAGGGAAAACTAAAAATGCACGGGAAGATTTTTCACGCTTGCTCATTGAATCAAAATCACGAAGGGATTCTCAAAGAAACATGAAAAAGCCCGCTTAAGTTTCCTTAAGCGGGCTTCTCGAATTTGGCTCCTCTGACTGGACTCGAACCAGTGACATACGGATTAACAGTCCGCCGTTCTACCGACTGAACTACAGAGGAATCGTGTGAACGGGGCGAATATTAACGGCGACGCCCGGCCTTGTCAAAGGCTGTTTCGCACATTTCAAACCGTTTGCCGATTTATTCTCCACTTTGTGCGAAATTTGTCGTTTCGCCCAGAAAATGGTTAGGTTTCGCGCACCTGGCTTTTGCTTCGTGGATATTTCCACAGCCAGCGCCCGCTGACCATCCGGCAGTAGAACAGCACGCCGCGTACCGCCCAGTCAAGCACCATCCCCAGCCAGACGCCAATCACGCCCATACCGAGTACGATGCCCAGCGTATAGCCCGCCACGACGCGGCAGCCCCACATCCCCAGCATCGACACCCACATGGTGTAGCGTACGTCGCGAGCGCCTTTAAACGCGCACGGCAGGGTCCAGGACATCGCCCAAATCGGCATAAAGAAGGCGTTCAGCCACAGCAGCTCTTTAACCACCACTTTGACATCCTCTTCGCTGGTATAGAACGAGGCGATCAGGTTAGCAAACGGCGCGGTTCCCCACGCAATTACCGTCAGGATGATGGTCGATAGCCAGAATACGTGCCACGCCTGGCGCTCCGCCTGCCCAATCTGGCCTTTTCCCAGCCGGGTGCCGGTAATGATGGTCGACGCGGAGCCCAGCGCGTTTCCCGGCAGATTAATCAGCGCGGCGAAGGAGAAAGCGATAAAGTTGCCGGCAATGACGTTGGTTCCCATGCCGGCGACAAACATCTGCGTCAGCAGCTTGCCGCCGTTGAACAGCACCGATTCGATGCTCGCCGGGATGCCAATGCCCATCACTTCCCAGATAATGGCAAAGTTAAGCGGTTTGAAGTAGCTCTTCAGCGAGATGCGCAGCGCGGGATTAAACCCGACGGCTAATACCCACACGATCGCCACCGCTCCGATGTATCGGGCGATGGTCAGCCCCAAACCTGCGCCGACGAAACCGAGGCCGGGCCACGAAAAAACGCCGTAAATCAGGATGCTGCTGATAATAATATTGATGATGTTCATCCCGCCGTTAATCAAGAGCGGAATTTTGGTATTGCCTGCCCCGCGCAGCGCGCCGCTGCCGATCAGCGCAATCGCCGCCGCCGGGTAGCTCAGCACCGTCAGCTCCAGATAGGTTAAGGCCATATCCTTCACCTGGGCCGAGGCGTCTCCGGCGACAATATTGATAATCTCTTTGCCGAAGGCGTGTATTACCGCCGCCAGCAGAATGGAGAACAGCGTCATAATCGCCAGCGACTGCCTCGCCGCCGCCCGCGCGCGTCGCGGATCGCGCTTGCCGAGGCTAAAGGCAACCACCACCGTCGTCCCGAGATCGATGGCGGCAAAGAACGACATGATCACCATATTAAAGCTGTCGGCCAGCCCAACCCCGGCCATCGCCTCTTTACCCAACCAGCTCACCAGGAACGTACTGACTACGCCCATCAGCAAAACGCAGCTATTTTCCAGCAAGATGGGGACCGCCAGCGGGCTGATTTCACGCCAGTAAAGTACGCGATAACTCTTACGTTTTTTGAACCAGGATGTTCGTTCTACGGCCCTGCGTGCTGCGGATGTGACGTTCAAGGGAGACCTTAGTGAGAAAAGTTGAAACTACATTTCAAATGATGATAGAGAAATGCTAATCCTGCAAAGCATTTTTCCTTCTAAATTGTCGGTAATTACAACAAATTGTTGATAGAAGCGGCGGTTGACCGACAGGGGCGGAATAGATGTTTGACAAAAATTTTTTCGCCGCTAAGATACGACCCCACACGATTCCTCTGTAGTTCAGTCGGTAGAACGGCGGACTGTTAATCCGTATGTCACTGGTTCGAGTCCAGTCAGAGGAGCCAAATACTTGTTTTCATGCCGCCCTGCGAATCCTTATATGATTCGGATTCAACAGGTTAGCGTGAAAAGTCTTCCCGATGCATTTTCAGTTTTCCCTCTGCATCGGAAGAATTTGGTGGTCAAATCTGGGGTCAAGTTGGTTCGATGACGGAGTGACCCCCAAATGTCTCTTAACGACTCAAAAATCCGCAGCTTAAAACCATCCGCAAAACCCTTCAAAGTTTCCGATTCTCATGGTCTGTATCTGCTGGTTAATCCAGGCGGTTCACGTCTCTGGTATCTCAAATATCGTATCAATAGAAAAGAATCCCGCCTCGGCTTAGGCGCCTATCCTGATGTGTCTCTGGCCGCTGCTCGTCAACAGCGTGACGGCATCCGTAAATTGCTGGCGCAGAATATCAATCCGGCTCAACAGCGCTCTGCTGAAAGAACCACTTCCTCACCAGAGGAAACCTTCAAATCAGTGGCACTAAGCTGGCATAAAAGCAATAGAGCATGGTCAGAGAATCATGCCGCCCGTCTGCTTGCCAGCATGAATAATCATATCTTCCCGATAATTGGACACCTGCCAGTCACAGAACTGAAAACCCGCCATTTCATCGACCTTCTGAAAGGGATTGAGAAAAAAGGTCTGCTGGAAGTGGCAGCACGCACTCGGCAGCATATGTGCAACATTATGCGTCATGCTGTGCATCAGGAGTTGATAGAGCATAATCCAGCAGCCAATCTGGACGGTATAATCGCGCCGCCCGTCAAACGCCACTACCCTGCCCTTCCGCTGGAGAAACTACCGGAACTGTTGACTCGCATTGAAGACTACATGCAAGGGCGAGAATTAACCCGTTTGGCAGTATCACTTACTCTGCACCTTTTCATCCGTTCCAGCGAATTGCGTTTCGCCCGTTGGTCTGAGATCGATTTCACAAACAAAATCTGGACCATTCCGGCTACCCGTGAAGCCATCCCCGGTGTGCGTTATTCCGGGCGTGGTGCCAAAATGCGCACGCCGCATATCGTTCCCCTCTCCCGTCAGTCCATCACTATTCTGAAACAGATACGGGAAATCTCTGGGCATCAGGAACTCATATTTCCCGGTGATCATAATCCGTATAAACCCATGTGCGAAAACACGGTCAACAAAGCGCTGCGCTTGATGGGTTATGACACGAAAGATGAAATTTGCGGTCACGGATTCCGGGCAATGGCCTGTAGTGCGCTGATGGAGTCTGGACTGTGGGCACAGGATGCGGTTGAACGGCAGATGAGCCATCAAGAACGCAATAGCGTTCGAGCGGCTTACATCCATAAAGCAGAGTATCTTGATGCCCGTAAAGCGATGATGCAATGGTGGTCGGATTATCTTGATACTTGCCATAAATCTTATGTACCACCGTATATTTTAGGTAGGAAATAGAGTAATTCTACGACCTGATTATTGAACCGACAGTCTCAACATAGCAAAGCCATACTAGGAGCGACTACTGGCTTGCATGAAGTGGAATGGATTGTTATGCAGAGAACCCAGTCCAGGAAATAGACGTATAGACGTAAAGCTATGTCGATGTTTGCCGGAGATACGTTCCACCGGCTTTAGTCCAGGCACAACGCACTGAAAAGAATTGTGGCAAAGGTTTTCATGGCTGTTGTAAGGAAGAAAGTGGCATTTCTTCGGTGCTCTATCGTATATCTCAAAAAGATTGTACATCTCAGAAATTCTAAGATCGGAAATGCATAATTGAATGGAACACTAGTCCAGTTGTGAATATAAGAATATCAAAAAATCAGCCATTATGGATGTGATGAGTCGGCGAAAGCGGCGGCTTGGCACCGCTTTTTTTCAAGGTATAAGTAAAACCTTCGCAGCTGAAACCTGCTGTGATTCCAGATCGGAAAAGGCTTGTTCACCTTCGCTAAGTGGCCGCGATTCCACCCAGCCAAGCTCCCCAAGTGCCCCCTCTTCCAGCATCGACAGAGCGAGGCAGAAATCGTCCATGGTGTAGGTATAGGTGCCCAGCAGCGTGATCTCGCCAAGCGTTATTTTGCGCATATCTATCTCGCTGGCCCACGCTTGCAAGCCAATATGCATGATCACCCCTCCTGGTTTTACTGCCTGAATAGCCATCTGACGTGTTGCAGCCGCACCCACAGCATCAACCACCAACTGATGACTCGACTCGCTGATGCTGGTTTCCATTGGGTTGATACTGATGCAACCGGTATAGCGCTCAGCCGCCTCAGCACGCAGCGCATTGGTTTCAGCCAGCGTGATGTGACGACAACCCCATGCCCGCAGCACTAATACCGTTAACAAACCTATCGCACCGCCACCAATCACCAGCGTTCGCGTTTCCGCCAACGGTTGCGTTAACGTCCGCTGGGTTAAACGCATGGCATGAACTACCGTGGACGCCGGTTCAGTCAGCGCCGCATGCTGGATAGAAATACCAGTTGGCAGTGGCACCACAGAACGAGCAGGAATGGCCATAAACTCAGCAAACGCGCCTGGCCAATCCATTCCCACCATATGACGGTCGCTGCATAAATTGTCGCGTCCCTGGCGGCAGTATTCACACACCCCACAGGTAATCAGCGGATTGGCGGTGACACGATCGCCAGGTAGAAAACGCGGCGACTGACTCTCCACAATTTCTCCTGCCAGTTCATGGCCGAGAACCAACCCTGGCTGTCGGCGTGGGTCCTGGCCATGAAAGGCATGCATGTCGGAACCACAAATGCCCGCCGCGCCAATGCGGATCACCACCTGCTCTTGCCCCGCTGCCAGTTGCGGGTAAGGGCGTTCTTCAATGGCCATCTGATAAGGACGGCTGTAAATCAACGTTTTCATAAGCTCTCACTTAATCAATACAGAATTTGTCACCGTCACCCGACCGGCACCGTGGGTTTGTCGCCACAGATAGAGCGCACATGCAGCGCTGGTCAGGCCGATAACCAATACATACGCGCAGATGAGCCAAGGACGACCACCGAGCATGTTAGAGAAGATCGTAGCCAGCACAGGTGTCAGGCCACCCGCAAATACTCCGGAAATTTGATAGGCAAATGAGATACCGGTATAGCGCACCGAGGCATCAAAGCACTCTGAATAGACCGATGACAGTGTGCCAAACACGGCGGCATGGAAAATGCCAAACGGGATCACGATGGCGGCCCATACCAGCCAGATGTTGTCGGGATGGTTATGCATCAGTGCGAACGAAGGAAACGCCGACAGTGCTGAAAGCGTTGCCCCCATGGCAAAGATGCGCGCACGCCCCCAGAGATCCGCCATGTAGCCCCAGAACGGGATAAAGAAGCTCATGACAAAGGCGCTGGCGAGGATCGCGACAATGGCTTGATCGCGCGGAATATTCAGGTTTTGCGTCAGATAAGTCAGGGAAAAAACGCCAAAAATATTGAAGAACACACCGTCAATCAGCCGCATCCCCATACAGGTAAACACCAGTTTGGTGTTATTGCGGAACAGCTCCACCAGCGGGATGCGTTTCGGTGCATGCTTACGCGCCTCCTGCGCTTTGAGAAAATCTTCGGTTTCTGCGACGTTTTTACGGATGTAGGTGCCGATGATGACAAAGACACCGCTAAGTATAAACGGCACGCGCCAACCCCACGACATAAAGGCCTCATCGGGCAGCAAATACGAAGCCAGACCAATCGCACCTGACGCCAGCAGCAGGCCAAGGGACATTCCAATTTGTGGAATACTGGCAAAGAAAGCGCGATGTTTTTCCGGTGCAGATTCAAATGTCATGAGTACCGCCCCCCCCCACTCACCGCCTAATCCGATACCCTGAATTAATCGACACAGAATCAGTAAGCACGGTGCCCACAGACCAATTTGGTGATAGCCAGGAACAAGCCCGATCACCACGGTAGCACCACCCATGATCACCAACGTCAGGATCAGCATCTTTTTTCGGCCCAGCGTATCGCCGAAATGCCCAAAAATGATGGCACCTAATGGCCGGGTTAAAAAGCCAATGGCAAATACGCCGTAAGAGAGCAGCGTGGTGATAAAGGGGTCGCCTTCCGGAAAATAGAGTTTGTTGAACACCATTCCCGCGACTGTGCCGTAAAGGAAAAAGTCATACCATTCTATAGTCGAACCAAACAGGCTCGACAACGTGACGCGTCGCAGATTGCCGGCAGCAGGTGTTTGCATGATGTATTTCTCTCCACATAAGTGTTGATTCAGATAGCGCTGTAACCGCCATCCACCATCAATATTTGCCCGGTGATATAGGCACTGGCGTCACTGGCAAGCAGCAGCGTCGCGCCCTGTAAATCGTTCATTTCGCCATTGCGCCCCAGACAGGTTCGCGCGGCATGTCGCTCACGAATGGTGGGGTCGGCAAAAACGGGGCCGGTCAGTGCGGTAGGAAAGAAGCCCGGACCGATAGCATTACAGGTGATACCGTCACGTCCCCATCGCTGTGCGATCGCGCGGGTAAGCTGAACAATGCCCCCTTTGCCCGCGCCGTAGGGTGCGCTGTTATCAAAAGCGCGGTGTGATTGCAGTGACGCGATATTGATGATGCGCCCCCAACCGCGCTGTGCCATACGGGGCGCCAGCGCCTGAGTAAGAAAAAACGGGGCTTTAAGGTGGAGCGACAGCTGCTGATCCCAATCTGCTTCTGTTACCTCTTCGAATGGCTGGCGCAGATTAACGCCTGCAGCATTCACCAGAATATCGGCATCAGCACTTTCACGCGCCAGAGCCTGTAATGCCGCCATCTGCGTCACATCGGCACAGCAATAACGCGCCTGCGCACCCTGCTGAATCAAGTGCTGTGTGGCTTCAGCCAACTGCCCCTCGCGTCGCGCCGCAAGAACGATCTGCGCGCCTGCTGCAGCCAGCGTTTGCGCGATAGCAAAACCGATGCCGCTGCCACCGCCGGTTATCAGCGCGGTTTTGCCCGTTAAGTTGAATAATGTTGCCGCTTGCATCGCAACCTCCTTAGCGCGTAACAGGTGAACCGAGCTGGAATGATTGACCCGCGAAGTATTTCGCGAGACGCACCTCGGCCGTGCGCGCATGTGCCTCCATGCCCTCCATGCGTGAAATACGCGCGGTGGTTTCGGCAATCTGCGGTATGGCATCACGAGGCATCTGCTGCCATGTCAGGGTTTTGAGGAATTTGTGAACGGAGAGTCCACCGGAGTAGCGTGCTGCGCCCTTAGTAGGCAGGACATGATTCGGTCCGCTGCACTTATCCCCAAATGCCACCGTGGTTTCTTCGCCGAGGAACAGCGAGCCGTAACAGCTGAGCGCATCGCGCCACCAGTTCAAATCGCGGGTATGCACCTCAAGATGTTCGGAAGCGTAACGATCGGAAACTTCCACCACCTCTTCGCGACTGTCGCAAACAATCACTTCGCCATAATCGCGCCAGGCGCAGCTCGCTGCATCGCGAGCTACCGGCGGCAGTTCGGCAATCAGCAGTGGGACTTTGAGCATCACCGCGTCAGCCAGTTCGCGTGATGTGGTAAACAGCCACGCAGGGGATTCATGACCATGCTCCGCCTGCCCAACAAGATCGCTGGCAACGATGTCGGCATCAGCGCTTTCATCGGCAATCACCGCCACTTCTGAAGGTCCGGCAAAGACATCAATGCCCACCTGACCAAACAGCGTACGTTTCGCCTCAGCAACGAATTTATTGCCCGGTCCCACCACAACATCCGCCGCCTTACCGCTAAACAACCCCCACGCCATACTGGCAATGGCTTGTACACCACCCAGCGTCATAATGGTATCCGCGCCAGCACGGTGAAAAGCGTAGAGCACGCAAGGATGAATACTTTGGCTCAGATAGGGGCCTGAACAGGCTATAATATTCTTTACACCAGCAGCTTTCGCAGTGGCCACCCCCATGTAAGCGGAAGCTATGTGCGCATAGCGACCAGCCGGTGCGTAACAGCCGACAGTGGTCACCGGCAGCACCTTTTGTCCGGCCACAAGACCTGATGGCAGTGTCACCTCAAAATCCTGGATGGATTCACGCTGCGCACAGGCGAAGGTGTAAACCTGTTCAATGGCGTAGTCGATATCCTTTCTGACTTCCGCTGGCACATCGCGGACCTGCATCGCAATCTGTTCCGGTGTCAGGATGATGTCGCCTTTCCAGTTATCAAGTTTCCTGGCGTATTGCCGCACTGCATCTTCACCCTGCGACTTAATCGTGGCGAGCATCTCTTCCACCACCTGCCGCGCTTCAGCCGTGTTGGATTCCGGTGATTTAGTTGCTTTCTTTAACCAGGTAACTGACATACGCATCTCCAGACAAAATTAAAGGTGAAATCATGTGTCATATATATGACTGCATTTATCTATAGTGAGCATGCGTAAATAGTGCAAAATCGAATTGAACAAAAAGTGATCGCGATCGACTTCAATCCGCAAAACTCATAAGGCGATCACATTTTAACCTCCTAGCTTTAAGCCTTATAAATTAAACTATTATAAATCACCGTTTTAACTGGTTAGAGATTTGTCCTCTCATCTCCTGTTTCCATCTATTCCTGCATTCGTGAAGCCGCTCGCAAAAAAGTCGGCAAAATCGAAATAAATTTTGCCATCTCAACTCATCTATAATATGTCATATATATGAGTTCATTTGTTGTTCGACAATCGGAGGCTGTAATGAGTATTGATTTCGTGGTTCACGATGATGGCGACTCGGTAGGAGTCGTGGTGGTGGAAGGGATCGAGGCAGGTCAAACCCTGACAGGCTGGATAATGGATCAAAACAAAACCATTGAATTTGCAGTGAAAGATGCCATTCCAATCGGCCATAAGCTGGCAATTCGCGATCTGGCGATAAATGACACCGTGATCAAATACGGTGAAGACATTGGCCGCGTCGTGGCGGCAATCCAGCAGGGCGAACATCTACACGTACACAACGTTAAAACTAAAAGGTGGTAATGATGGAAATCAAAGGACGTCAGTTCTCAGGCTATCGCCGTGAAAATGGTCGTGTCGGTATTCGTAATCACGTGATTGTACTGCCGGTAGATGATATCTCAAATGCAGCAGCAGAAGCAGTGGCAAACAATATCAAAGGGACCATAGCGCTGCCCCATCCTTATGGTCGCCTGCAGTTCGGTGAAGACCTGGAGCTCCATTTCCGCACCCTGATTGGTACGGGTTGCAACCCGAACGTGGCGGCAGTAATTGTGATTGGCATTGAGCCTGGCTGGACTCAACGCGTGGTTGACGGCATTAAAGCCACGGGTAAACCGGTAGCCGGTTTCTGGATCGAGCAGAACGGAGATCACAACACCATTTGTGCCGCCTCACGCAAAGCGAGAGAGTTTTCACAATATGCATCTGAACTGCAGCGGGAAACTTGCGACATCAGCGAGCTTTGGGTATCGACCAAATGCGGCGAGTCTGATACGACCTCGGGATGCGGTGCTAATCCTTCTGTGGGCAACCTGTTTGACCGCCTGTATGAGAACGGTAACACCCTTGTCTTTGGCGAAACCTCCGAGCTGACTGGCGGCGAACATCTGGTGGCTGCACGCTGCGCCAATGACGATGTGCGCCAGAAGTTCCAGTTCATGTTTGATCGCTACAGCGCAATGATCGACCGCTGGAAAACCAGCGATCTTTCGGAATCGCAGCCCACCAAAGGCAACATTGAGGGCGGGCTCACGACCATCGAAGAGAAAGCGCTGGGCAATATTCAGAAGATCGGTAAGAAATGTCGGGTCGATGGCGTACTGGATAAAGCAGAAACCCCCACCGGACCCGGGTTGTGGTTCATGGACTCCTCATCTGCAGCAGCCGAAATGGTCACGCTATGCGCGGCAGCCGGTTATGTAGCGCACTTCTTCCCGACCGGCCAGGGGAACGTCATTGGCAACCCGATTTTGCCGGTCATCAAAGTGTGTGCGAATCCACGCACGGTGCGCACCATGTCAGAACATATTGATGTGGATGTCTCAGCCGTGCTGCGCCGCGAAATGAATATGGATGGGGCCGGGGATGCGCTGCTTGAGTCACTGTTGCGTACCGCTAACGGGCGACTCACCGCCGCTGAAGCGCTCGGCCATCGTGAGTTTGTCCTGACCCGTATTTTTGAAAGTGCGTAACATACCTGCCCGCCATCAGTGGCGGGCGTCATCTCTTTACTCGCCTGCGGCGGCTTCCCGAGCGCCGGTTCGCAGCCGCCAGGCTTCGCGAGGACAACCCAATGCGAATGCTCAAGCACCTTTACGTCCAGGTTTTGATCGGCCTGGTCGCCGGAGTTGCTGTGGGGTACGCCTTTCCTGATTTTGCCGTTCAGATGAAACCCCTCGGCGATACCTTTATCCGTCTGATAAAGATGATCGTGACCTTAGTGATTTTCTGTACCGTGGCGATTGGTATTGCAAGGATGGAGAGCCTGAAGCAGGTCGGCAAAGTCGGCGGCAAGACGCTGATCTACTTTGAAGTGGTCACCACGCTGGCGCTGATTATCGGCATGGTGGTGGCCGATGTGATCAAACCTGGCGCGGGCATGAATATTGATGCCAGTAAGCTCGACGGCAGCACCGTAAATCATTACGTTAGCATCAGTGAGCACAGTAAAGGCTTCCTGGAGCAGATAATTCCAGACTCGGTGATTGGCGCCTTTGCCCAAGGGAACTTACTACAGGTACTGTTGTTTTCGGTGCTGTTTGGGGTTGCGCTCTCGCTGGTTTCGCAGCGCAGCGCCTTCATCACCAAAACGATCGAGCAGTGCGGCGAAGTCTTGATGCGGATTGTCGAGCTCATCATGCGCCTGGCACCGTTGGGTGCCTTCGGTGCCATCGCCTTCACCGTGGGTAAATATGGTCTCACCTCCCTGCAACACCTTGGCATGTTGATTGTCTGTCTCTATATCACCAGTTTTCTCTTTATTGGCGGCGTACTGGGTCTGATTTGTAAACTGGTCGGCGTCAACCTGTGGCGGCTCATCCTCTATTTCCGGGAAGAGTTATTGATTGTGCTGGGCACGTCAACCACCGAATCGGTACTGCCGCGCCTAATGGTAAAAATGGAGACGTTGGGATGCAACCGCGCCATTGTCGGGCTGGTGTTGCCGACGGGATACTCATTTAACCTTGATGGTGCAGCGATTTACCTCACTATGACTTCGCTATTTATTGCTCAGGCCACCAATACTGACCTGACACTGTGGCAACAAATTGGTCTGCTATTAATTCTGTTGCTCACGTCAAAAGGTGGCGCAGGCGTAGCGGGGGCGGCGCTGATAGCGTTAACCGCCACACTGGCAACCCATAACATTATTCCGCTGGCAGGAATCACGCTGGTGCTGGGCATTGATCGCATCCTCAATGAGATGCGCGCCGTCACCAACATGATCGGTAATGTGGTGGCGACGCTGGTGATCGCCCGTTGGGAAAAGAAACTCGATCTGGCACAGCTACATGAACAACTACGACAGGGGCCGGGGGTGATCACTCTGCCAGAAAAGCAAAATGTCGACACGCCAATGCCGGCCACACGAGAAGAGAGGAGTACATTGCAATGAGTCACATGACGCTGGCGGTAGAAGAACTCAGCATTATTGCTCAACAGGCACTACGAAAATCCGGCGTCAGCTCTGTATCAGCGGCGGATACCTGCGCCGCATTGATGGCAGCCGAGCAAGCTGGCATCGCCTCTCACGGCTTTGCCAGACTGCCATTCTATCTCGATCAACTGGATAGCGGTAAACTGAAGCCAGATGCGCAGTCCGTGCTGGCAGAGTATGGCAGCGTGGTGAATGTTAATGCCGATTCCGGCCTGGCGTTTCCTGCCGTGCAGCGAGGTTTGGATCACGGGATCGCCCTGGCGCAGCATTGTGGAATTGTGGCGGTGGCTATTAGCCGCTCACACCATTTCGGCATGGCCGGATATTACGCTGAACAGGCCGCGCGTCAGGGATTGGTCTGTCTCGCATTCAGCAACGGCCCGGCTGCAATGGCGCCATGGGGAGGCAACACCCCGCTGTTTGGCACCAACCCCATCGCTTTTGCTTCGCCGCGTGAGAATCAGCATCCGCTGGTCATTGACCTTTCGCTCTCAGAAGTGGCGCGCGGTAAAATTATGCTGGCCAGCCAGAAGCAAGAGGCTATTCCGCTGGGCTGGGCGCTGGACAGAGATGGGCATCCCACGCAAGATGCTGACGCCGCACTAGCGGGCAGCATGGCACCGGCGGGCGGCACAAAAGGGGCGGCCCTGGCACTGATGGTTGAACTGCTCACCGCTGGTCTGACTGGCAGCAATTATGGTTTTCAGGCCAGTTCATTTTTCAATACCGAGGGAGGACCGCCACATATTGCACAGTTGCTGTTATTGCTGAGCCCCGCATTTTTCTCCGCAGGATATTTGCAACACAGCGAGCAGTTGTTTGCAGCCATGCAGCAGCAACCAGGCGTGCGCTTGCCTGGAGAACGTCGTCAGGCAGTAGCGCAGCAAAACAGCACGCAGATTTCATTGCCGGCTGCTTTGCTGGAGCAGCTGCGAATCAGAGCTGGTTAAAGTAGGCGTGGTGCCGCGTCATCACAGTGGATACACGATACTCCACAGCTTTATCCTGGAAATCCCGCGCAATGCGGTAAATGCGCAGCAGTGCCTCCCCCTCTTCCGCCTCCAGATGCAGGACTTCATCCGGTCCTGCATTTATCGCTTTAATTTGCTCATGCGCATTGGCAACGGTACAGGCATATTTCTGCTGGTACAGTTGGTAAAGCGTGTTCGGCAGGATGTCAGGTTCACGATCCATCCCTGGGAAGCGTGCTGCATCAATATAGACGTGTTCAAGAATGGCGGGAGCACCATCCAGGTCACGCACGCGCCAGATATGGATGACCTTACTGCCAGGCTCAATATCCAGCGCCAGCGCTTCTTCTTCTGATGCGGTGCGCAGATGACGCGCCAGCACTCGCGACAGCGGCAGTGAACGCTCGCCATTTTCACGCAGGATATTAAAAAACCGAAATAATGCGCTATCGGAATCATGTGCAGCAACCACCGTGCCTTTACCCTGGTAGCGGATAACCACGTTGTTACTCACCAGCTCATTTAAGGCCTTACGCAAGGTACCAATGCTGACATTATAGGAATCTGCCAGACTCGCCTCGCTGGGGATATAAGTGCCTGCTGGCCATTCGCCGGAGGCTATTCTTTCCAGCAATAACTGGCTGATTTGCAGATAAAGCGGTTGAAAGACGGCCGATTTCATTTCAGCCGATAAAGGAGTGTCCTGACTCATGATGTCTTCCTCACTAAGAACGACATAGGGCAATGCTGACTATTCACACTATGACATATATAGGAGTTCCGAGCATCCTGATCGCGTTGAATCACGCTATTCAGCTGGTTTTTTATTGTTACTATTCAGCGCGGCTCACGTTTTTCCTCTGAGAAGAGTGATTTTTATCTTGCTACACTGGCCGGAAACTCAATTAATTATCTGATAATATTGCAGTATTAACTTAATCCTGAGTGGCATTGACACAGAAGCCTTGTTCCTGATGAGTCTATATCTGATATTCAGATTAGCGATAACGTTATAATAAATTATTCTTTTTGCCGATTTACTCTCATGCTCAGTCCTATACATGAGGAGAAAGTTATGGCCGAATTGTCCCTGACGAAACATTCACAAAGCTTCAAGCGTTTCATCCCTGGTCTATTGCTAACGGCGATTATCGCTTTTACTACCGCGTGGCTGGGCAATCAATCTATTATGTCTGGCCTCGGTTTGGGTGCATTGACACTGGCCATCATCGTCGGCATTGTGGTGGGCAATACTGTGTATCCGTCGATTCATCCGTATTGTGATGAGGGAATGCAGTTTGCCAAGCAGAAATTACTGCGTCTTGGCATCATTCTGTACGGATTCCGCCTGACTTTTCAGCAGGTGATGGATGTGGGCGTCAGTGGTGTCATGATCGATGTGATAATGCTGTGCAGCACTTTTATTATTGCCAGCACTCTGGGCTATCGCTTGTTAGGAATCGATAGAAAAACCGCCTGGTTAATCGGCGCTGGCAGCAGCATTTGTGGTGCTGCAGCAGTCCTGGCAGCCGCGCCCGTAGTAAAAGCAGAAGCGTCAAAAGTCGCGGTGGCTGTGGCAACGGTGGTAATTTTCGGCACGCTGGGTATTTTTCTTTATCCCTTTATCTGGCGCGAATTTGCCCATGCGCTGCCCGGCATTTCACTGACACAGTTTGGCATCTATACCGGCTCAACCATGCATGAAGTAGCACAAGTGGTCGCTGCCGGTCATGCAGTGAGTGTGGACACCGAAAACGCCGCAGTGATAGCGAAAATGCTGCGGGTCATGATGCTGGCACCCTTTCTGCTGGTACTGGGAGCGATGGTGAACCGGTACGCGGGCGAAGTCGGAACTCGCCAGAAACGCATCACCTTTCCGTGGTTTGCGCTGATATTCATTTTGGTCGCACTGTTTAACTCATTCCACTTTTTACCGCCCGCCATGGTATCAGGCATCAATGCCCTGGATAACGTATTGCTGGCGATGGCGATGGCTGCGCTGGGATTATCAACAAGAATCAGTCAACTTAAAAACGCCGGATTGCGTCCGTTTTTGTTGGGGTTAATTTTGTTTATCTGGTTAGTCGTTGGTGGCGGGATGATAAATCTGCTCATCCATCACTGGTTGGGATGATGAATAATGTAAAATTCAGGGCGAATGGTGGTGTGGGGTCAGTCCAACTATAGGGCAGGATCGTCTACCGGGGCGGGGTCAGTCCACATACATGGTAGCATTGTCTACTGGCTCGGGGTCATTCCACGACGGCTCGGAAGTGTCTGGGTTATCTGTAGCGATTCAATATTAACCAGGGTTCACAACCTGATACATTCTTTTCTTTGTCTGCTTTCGGGCTGACTAGTCTTCAAATTGAGCGTCTGTTTTTACGCTTTAATAAGAAAGCGGCAAATTTGCCGTTTTCTTATTGATGTAAAATCTCGTTTTTTGAAGGTCCTTCAGCCCGCAGGGTTTGTTAACCCGGTGACGATTCAGAATGCACATTTCGCATCCAGTTTTCTAATTCAACAACCTCCTTTTTGAGATTTTTATAGAAAAGATTTAAATCAGTTATATTTTCAAATAGTTTCTCTGATGAGCAATACCCCCACAAAGGATCTTTACTATCAAAAAAACCATGAACTTCTGCAACATCCATTATTGTATCTTTATATTCATAAGGAATCTTCTTTTCATGCCATGCTTTCAAAAACAAAAAAAATATAGCGACTACTTTGATAGTTGATATTGCATTTTTACCATTAACTCTATTGTCAACAATGGAAGGGACGATAAACCCTGGAATTTTTGTAAATCCTTCGCAAGATACCCTTGCGTTGGTATCTTTTAACCATGCATTGCTAAACCTTGATAACACAATATCACGATACTTTGTAAGATCCATTGTGCCAGAGTTTAAACAAGGGATCACGTCGTTAGTAATGTAATCCCATGCCATTTTTTTATAACGTGAGTAGCAATATCTTCATGAATATATGTTTTCCCAATAAGGGTTCCAGCCCACGCACAGAATGCATGTGTGGCATTAAGGATCCGAACTTTTGCCTCTTCATAAGGTTCCACATTTTTAACAAACATGACACCGACTCTTTCCAGTGCTGGACGGTCAGCTGCAAAATTATCTTCAATGATCCACTGAATAAAAAGATTCAGACATGACCGGGCAGTCATCATTAAAACCAAGGGAATTTTTTACTCTTTTTGTTAACTCAACATCTGACTTGGGGGTGATTCTGTCAACCATACAGTTGGGCGCTGAAGTATGCTCTTTTACCCAGTTTAGTAGGGCATTATCTCCAGTTAGAGTAATAAACTCCAGCAAACCTTGATAGAAACGTGAACCATTATGTCTGAGGTTATCACAACACAGCAAAGTGACTTTATTATTACCTTTTTCTTTCCTTTCTACCAGAATGCCCCTTAAAACACCATAGATAGTACAAGGCTCATTTCCATATTTTAAGTCATTGGCAATATCAGGATGCGACTGGTCAAGCCTAAAGTCATTTTTTAAATAATATCCACCCACTGTAACCGTAAAGGAAATAACTCGTGTATAACTAAGCGCACCTTGATTTATTAGTGCAGCATTTTTATTTTCTCTTGTAATTATTTTCGTTATGCTGGCGATTTTTTCAAAATTATGGATACCCTCTGGGGTGACCGTATCAAGTACATATTCTCCTTTTTGCAACATTAGCGCATTCAGAGCTTGATCGGCATCACTTCTGATATTACCTAAAGAAAATCCCCATTTAGCGTCTTCCAGCTTAATAAGCTGATTAAAATACCATGCCTGATGTGAGCGATGAAATGCACCGGCTCCGATATGTAACCAACATAATTTGGACATGATTTTTCTCCAGGTCAGACAATCTACTAATTAATATGTTTGGTAAATTTCCACTCAGATGAAATAATAAGCGGTTGATTCTGAGTCACATACTGTGGTATTCGATTAATATCATTAGGTGCCTGGGTTAGAGGGTTGACACAAGTCGCATCAGGTTGCTTATCAAAGATAACCAGACTATGAGCAGTAGAAGTCATCTTCAGCGTCAGCCTGCCGGGCCAAACAAGACTGGCGTGTACCCCTCGGATAAAACCAAAACAATCATCCCAGGGTCCTGGTTGTGGTGTTATCCGCTTACCGGTGGGAAGTTCATTCTCGCCAGTCTCCTCTTGCCAGTCCGCTGAAAACTGAACGCCCAGTTCACTCTGGTCACCATCGGAATACAGATGTTTCAAAAACCAGGGGTGCCACCCTGCAGAGGCCGGAAACGTATCTGCATCACTGTGAATTTCCAGGTGCATGATTAGTGCATCGCCCTGCAACGCAATACGCTGTATAACATAGCCTTTCCACGGCCACGGGTCTGCCAGTGTCATACGGAGTGTCAGACTCCCATGAGTTTGTTCAACAACCTCCCACAAGGAATAACACGCCATCCCATGCAGCGCGTGAGGAGGTTTATTGGCAGGCAATTGCCAGATTTTCCCGTTCACATCCAGTTGGCCATTACCCAGACGCCCAACCCACGGCACCATAGGAAATGAACCATACTGAAACGCGCGACGCTGTGGGTTCCACTGGCGCAGTAATTCATAGCCAAATACCCGTAGCGACGTCATCCGGGCGGCATCCTGAGGATAAACCGTCATCTCAACATGCCCACATTTCAATGTAATGGCATCACCCATCGGCCCCGGCCAGGACGCATCAAACGCCTGTTGCAGTGCCTGAAAATGTGCATTTTCCCCTTTATTGTTCATGAGATTGGTTCCTTAGAAAGTGATAATCTTGTGTCAATTTTTGCGCCTTTCCCTGAGGTGTATTGAGCGGTAGCGGTTCGATAAACCAGACGCATACAAACGACACCACAGAAACAACGAATAAGAAGGTGGCCACATACCAGGGCTCGCCGCCCCCTAATGCCAACAAACTTGAGGCAATCAGGGGACTCATACCACCGAGAATGGCAGATACCTGATAGGCAAAAGAGAGTCCCGTGTAACGCACCTGAGTGCCAAACATGCGGGTAAAAAGCGTTGGCTGAACGGCAAACATCATCGTCGGGCCAAAGTTGTAGCCCAGAATCATGCTTATCCAGATAATCGCCACGCTTTTGGTGCCCAGAAGCAGGAAGAAGGGAAACGCAAACAGCACACAAAAACCTGCGCCCAGAAGATAGATTTTGCGTTGCCCCACGCGGTCGGAAATCCAGCCCACCAACGGGCAACTTACTATCCCGATGGCGGAGGCAATCAACATGCCGGTTAGCGGAATATCTCGGGAAAGCGCCAGCTGCGTGGAGATATAGACGATGCCAAAGGCGTTGATAATATTTGAGGAAACGCTCTCAGCGAGACGCGCACCCAGCGCCAGCGAGATATTTTTCGGGTGTTTACGGAATAGCTCAATCAGCGGCGGCGGTGCTTTCGTTTCATGCACCTTTCCCTGCCGTTGTTTAAAATCCAGAGTCTCTTCGGTATGCAGGCGGATGAACATCCCCACCGCCAGCATTAGCGCCGACAGCCAGAACGGGATACGCCAGCCCCAGGAAAGAAATTGCTCCTGGGTCAACAGATGGTTGCAGAACGCAAAAATCCCGGTCGCCAGCATGATGCCGACGGAAGCGGCCGTTTGCGGTAATGAGCCCAGAAAACCCCGTTTCTTCTGCGGCGCAGATTCAATGGTCATCAGCGCTGCTCCACCATACTCACCACCCAGGCCAAACCCCTGAATTAGGCGTAGCGCCATCAGCAGCAGCGGAGCCCAAATACCAATATCGTGATAAGTGGGAATAAACCCGATCAGAAATGTGGAGGTACCGACAATGCCCAGCGTCCAGATAAGGGTAATTTTACGGCCAATTCTGTCGCCAAAATGGCCGAAAACAATGCCACCCAGCGGGCGAGTGAGGAAGCCGACGCCAAAGGTGGCAAAAGCCGCGATAACGCCAATAAAGGGGTCGGTATCGGGGAAAAACAACGGCGCAAACACCAGCCCGGCGGCGGTGCCAAAAATAAAAAAGTCATACCATTCCAGTAATGCGCCAGCGAAACTTCCCATGACGACGCGGCGCATCGCTTTGCCGGAGAGTCCGGTAGCGGGTTCATTTAATCTTTCAGACATTGTGTTTCCTCTCCGTAGCGGTGAGAAAACTGTGGGTGAAATTCACCCACAGCAGGTACAGGTCATCGCGCATCGATACATGCCGGGCGCGTTATTATTTTTCCAGTTCAGCTAATACCTGAGCGTCTTCCGCATCCACGTTGGCTCCCAACGGTTCCCATTTAATCAGCGCGCAGGTGATGAAACCGAGGAAAGGCACCAGCGCCAGCCAGAAGAAGGCATCCGTCTTTAACGCGCCCCAAAGCATAGGCCAGAATATAAGGCCAGCAATCGCACCGGTACGCATAATCGCGCGGGCAAAACCGACACCTGTCGGGCGAATACTCGGTGGATAGGAGAGCGTGGCGATCGTCATCCCCAGGCCGCCAGGTCCAGCTGAGTGGAAGAAAATGATGGTACCCAGCAGCCCCAGAGAGAGCCATGGATTGGTGGTGGCCAGCGCGCCCAGTGCCAGCAGCGCCAGAGTCACGACGGCGAAGCCATACATTGACTGCAGACGTGTCCCTAAGCGCTGCAGGATCAGAGAACCAATCAGACCACCGGAGATCCCGCACAGGGCGTTAACCACCGCCGAACCGGAGAGTGCCCCCGTCAGACCGCCGCTCAGAATACCCGCGAGCGTTAGAGGTAAATAGACGCCCACCGCGTTGTACTGCCATGCCTGCATCGTGGCGACAATGCATCCCAGGATGGTGCGTTTGCGATAACGCCCGTTGAACAGAATGCCGTACCCGGTGTGGATTTTGTTTTCACTCTGCGTGGCCTGAGTGATGGATTTTTCCTGCGCCACGCTGGCATGTACCCCATAGCGTTTACGCAAGATATCGCAAGCTTCATCATAGCGACCGACGCGTGCCGCCCACATGGCCGATTCACCAATAAAGACGTAGCGCAGGATCATGATGATAACGGCGAACACGGCGCCAATGAAAATGCCGTAGCGCCAGAGCTGGTCTTCCGCAATGCCGGACAACAATAGCGGCAACAGAACCAGATACACCACGGTGGTAGACACATACCAGGCCATCTGCCATAAGTTGACCGATGTGCCGGTTTTTTTCGACGTGGAGCCACGAAGCTCTGCCACGGCATTGGTCGCCAACGGGAAGTCGATACCCAGTCCGAAGCCCATTACCACACGGCAGACCAGTACCCACCAGATACTGGGCGCAACGGCCACGGCTGCAGCCCCTAAAGTACACAGCGCCATACCAATCAAAAATGCGCGACGCTGGCCAAAACGGTTGATGACACGGTTTGCCAGCAGGCCGCCGATAAGTGCCGCAATCAGCACTGAGGCGTTTACCGTAGCCGCAAGACCCGGGGAGATACCAAACTGGGCCGCAATATATTTATTACCAAAACCCACCATTGCCGCCTGATAGGCATCAATCAAAATGCCGCCCAGCGCAATGAAGATAACGCCTGCACTCGCATTAACAGCCGAGTTTTTATTAACAATATCAATCACGTCCTGTGGACGACTGATTGAGTAAGGTGCAGGACTGGTGATTTGTACCATCACAATATCCTTTTCTTTTGTTGTAGGGGACGCCGCCCTGGTGCGGCGTCTGTCAGAGGTTGTGGCCCATTACGCGTCGGCAAATTGCAGCATGACTTTGATGGAGTCATTTTGCTGTGCGCGTTCAAAAGCCGCAGCGGCTTCACTCACCGGGAACATGTCTGTTACCAGCTCGCTGGTATCAAAGCGTCCGTCAGCCAGCCATTCGATCACCACGTCAAAATCCTCGGGGATGTACATGCCGGAGTTGAGCAGGTCACGTTCGAAACGCTGCATCATTGGCAGCGGAATTTCACGCGGGCCGCTCGGTACACCCATGCAGACCACGGTGCCACCGGCATACACGCGGGTGCAGGCCTCATTGAGCGTCGCCTGCGCGGCAACTACATCAATAACACCAGTAAAACGGGCCTGCGCATCCAGCTCACCGGGAGCCCAGGCTTGTGCGGCACCCAGTTTGACTGACAGAGCACGTTTAGCGGCATCAGGTTCGATAACGGTAATCTCACCCGCGCCCATGATACGCAGCGCCTGCACAATTGACAGACCAATGGTACCCGCGCCAATCACCAGCACGCTTTCCAGCGCGGCTTGTGGCATACGTGTTACGCAGTGACGCGCACAGGCGGCAGGTTCAGCAAACGCGAGCACTTTTAACGGCATTGAATCAGGTGCAATATGGCAGTTGCGCGCCGGCACGACATGCTGCGAACGAGCAAAGCCCGGCGCACGGAAACCCGCCACATGCGGCGGCTCGCACAGGTTAAAACGCCCGGCTTTACAGGCACGACACTCCATACAGGCCATGATGGGATCAACCACCACATGATCGCCTGACTTCACGTTCACCACATCGCTGCCCACTTCGGTCACGCGAGCCGCAATTTCATGCCCTGGTACGACGGGCGGTTTGGCGAACGGATGTCCGCCTTTCAATACATGCAAATCCGAACCGCAAATCCCGAAAAATGCCGGGGCAATGCGGACTTCGTGAGGCTTAAGTTCCTGGTGTGGCTGCTCGACGTACTGCGTCGTGACCTTTCCAATATCGGAAAATAAAACCTGGGTAATTTTGTCCATGGTGGTTCTCCTGATGCGCTTATGGTTTTGTGTTAACGCTGAGAAATACCTTCATCAACAATCCCGGCCAGCCGCTGCAGACGCGGGACTGACACATCGCGTAGCATGGTTTGCGGATCTTGCGCGCCAATAACCGATGCCCAGACCGCACGGCCCGCCAGGAAACCGGATGCCCCGCTTTTCATAGCAATACGCACAGCACGGCCAAAGATATCGGCCTCAACGCCTGATGAAAGGATGACCCACGGCATATTCATCTGGTCATTCAGTTTCTGGCAGGCCGACAGCAGTTCACCTTCACTGCCCTTCCCGCCCAGCGGCATTTCCACTTTGTAAAGATCAGCCGCGGTGCTACCGAGTTCGGCGGCAGCGGCTACAATGGCGCTCTCGCGGTCAAATTCCCAGCCGCGGCGCGGCGGACGAACAACCGGCTCAATGATGCTCACCAGACCGGCACTGCGGCAGCGTTGAACAAACTCATCGACCATCGCAAGACGCGCGTCTGCCGGTTCGTCTTCACGCCACAGCACCAGCAGCTTCATGGCCTTACCGCCCATTTCGCGCACACGATGCGGATCGATAGCCCGGTCAATTTCCACGCTATCAACAGGAATGCCGTTACCCGGCACGAAATGATCGGCGGCGACAATCAGACCGCAGCTATCAGCCACCGCGTCCTGCGCAATAATCTGATCGAGACAAAATTGTTTATCAGCCAGCACAGCGGAAGCATAAGGAGAAAGAATGCGCGTCGCTGCCACTTTAAAATCGGTCAGTACGCTGTCGGCAACCGGTTTTGGCTGACCTGCTGCGGCAAACATCAAACGCATAGCCTCGCGTTGGTCGACGGCCAGCATGGCGAATCCACCGCCCGGACGCGAGATATCTTTCAGGGTATAAGGGGTGTTCAGGGAAGACATAGTTACTCCTGTGGTAATCGATAATTAAAGAGAGTCTGGTCGACCAGCAAGATGGCGAACCTGGGATAATAAGGCACTCCAGTCCTGGCGGCCCCGACCGTCGTGGCTGGCGGACTGGTAATAAGTTTCGGCGACTTCGCCCATACCCAGCGGCGCACCGGTTTGTCGGGCGACGTCAACGGCAATACGCAGGTCTTTCAGCGCAAGATCGACCATAAACGCCGGAGAGAGATCGCCTTTCAGCACTTTGCCCGGCCAGGTGGTGGTGAAGTGGCCTTTACCTGCCGCCGTGCCGCTCATCACCTTGATAGCGACATTGAGGTCAAGACCTAAGGATTCACACAGCACCGCGGCTTCGGCGGAAAGCGCATTGAGCGCGATGCTCATATAGTTGTTAATCAGTTTGACGCGAATCCCCATTCCAGGCCCGCCCGCGTCTACCAGCTCCGACCCCATGCACATCAGGATCGGGCGCGCGCGTTCAACCTGTTCAGGCGAACCGCCCGCGAGAATAAGCAAGGTGCCGTCTTTGGCGTTATCAGAGGTGCGGCCAACCGGCGCATCCATCATGGCGTGGCCTTTTTCAGCCATTTCGCTAATCAGTGCATCGGTTTGCAGAGGGTGAATGGTGGACATGTCGATCACCAGCGCGCTTGCGCTCAGCGTTTCGCACACGCCCGCTTCACCGAACAGTACATCGCGGACAATGTCGCCATTAGGCAGCATGGTGATGATAAACTCGGCATCCAGGGTGGCATTTGCGGGTGTCGTTGCAGCAACCGCGCCCTTTTCCACCAGCGCGTTGACTGCCTGTGGGTTGAGGTCGAAAACACGTAAGGAATGGCCTTTACGCAACAGGTTGCTGGCCATAGGGCTTCCCATCTGGCCAAGCCCTAAAAATGCGATGATGGACATGAACACTCTCCTGTAACTGAATGAGCAAAAAACTACAATCAACAAGTCATTTTCGTCTGTTTTTAATCATATTTGTAATTTATGACTAAAAACCAGACATCCGTCACTAATTTGATCATTTATGTCATTAAAATGAGCATTAGACGACTAAATAGAACAGGAACAGACAACGATGATCAGAATTGCGTGTGTAGGGATTGCCGTACAGGATCGTATTTACTATATGAATGCGTTACCAACAGGCGGCGGTAAATACCAGTCGGACCAGTACCAGGAAACCGGCGGAGGGCCTGCCGCTACAGCCGCAGTGGCGATTGCGCGTCTTGGCGCAGAGGTCGATTTTATCGGCCGCGTTGGGGACGACAGCTGCGGTAAGACATTAATTGCCGAACTCCAGCAGTTTGGCGTGAATACACAGCATTGCCTTCAGGTACCGCAGGCACGATCTTCACAATCGGCCATTCTGGTGGATGAGCACGGCGAGCGGATCATCATCAACTATCCCAGCCCGGATCTTCCGGTCGACGCAGATTGGCTCGAGGCTATTGATTTTTCGCAATATGATATGGTGCTCGCCGATGTTCGCTGGCATGACGGTACCACAAAAGCCTTTACACTGGCACGGGCTGCGGGTGTACCGACATTGCTGGATGCCGATGTCACACCGCAGGACATCACGCCGCTGGTTGCCCTGGCTGACCATGCCGTTTTCTCTGCACCCGGCCTGAAACGGATGACCGGATGTGAGGACACAGAAGAGGGCCTAAACAAAGCTGCCGTGCAAACGGATGGACGTGTTTATGTTACTCAGGGCGCGGAAGGCGCATTATGGAAAGAGTATGATCGTTTTTGTCACCTACCGGCCTTTGTCGTCAAAACAGTAGACACCACCGGTGCCGGCGATGTTTTTCACGGCGCGCTCGCTCTGGCGCTGGCGGAAAACATGCCGACAGAAACCGCCGTACAGTTCGCCAGCGCAGTGGCCGCAATGAAATGTACGCGTCCCGGAGGACGTGCGGGTATACCAGAACGTGAGAAAATCGCGTCATTTTTGTCACTTTATGCATAAAATAACAGGTTTTTACAGGGGAACTAACAGGAGTGTTCATGAGCATCACCGAACTGACCGGTAATCCGCGACACGATCAGCTTGTTCACTACATCGCTGAACGTGGCTATATGAATATTGAAGAGCTCGCGCAATTACTGGATGTTTCGACCCAAACTATCCGCCGCGATATTCGTAAGTTGAGTGAGCAGGGTTTAATCACCCGACACCACGGCGGGGCCGGGCGCGTTTCGAGCGTCATGAACACCGCGTTTGAAGAGCGTGAACTGTCATTAACCCAGGAAAAACGGGAAATGGCCAATGCGGTATCGGATTATATTCCTGAACGCTGTACCGTGTTTATGACTATCGGGACGACCGTTGAAGCCGTCGCCCGTGCGCTGTTGGGCCGCGAGGACCTGCGCATCATCACCAACAGCCTGCGCGTGGCGCAAATTCTGTACAAAAACCAGGATCTGGAAGTCATGGTACCTGGTGGCACGTTGCGCTCGCACAATGGCGGCATCGTCGGGCCCGGAACGGTGAGTTTCGTTGAGGGCTTCCGGGCGGACTACCTTATCACCAGCGTTGGTGCCATTGAGAACGATGGCACGTTACTCGAGTTTGACGTGAATGAAGCCATCGTCGCCAAAACCATGATGGCCCATGCCCGCCACACGCTGTTGGTCGCCGATCATACAAAATTCCACGCATCTGCGGCCGTTTCGATTGGCAATGCACGCAAGGTCAAAGCATTTTTTACTGATAAACAGCCGCCTGCGGCATTCCGGCAACTACTGGAAGAAGAAAAGGTGGAACTGGTCATCGCTGAGGATGACGCCTGATCGAGTCAACATGATTGCGCGTGCCCGGAAAACCGGGCACCGTTTCAAAACGGCAGTCGCGTACTGCCTCGCGGCATAATCTCAAACCCCACATCGACTATTTCGCCTTCATAACTCCTGTCAGCGCTCATTTTCAACATCATCTCTGCCGTGCATACAGCCATAGCATCCGCATTAAGATTTACGCTGCTCAGTGTCGTCGGGGAAAGCCATGCACTGGAGGGGAAATCACCGTAACCCAGAATGCTAAGCTTCTCCGGAATCGCTATACCTCTCGCCTGCGACTCCATAAGCAACGCGGTGCCAATGGCGTCGCTGGTACAAAAAATACCGTCCAGCCCGCGCTCTTTGACCAGGGTTTTCGTCAGAATTTCGCGACTGGCCTGCCAGATGTTTTCTGACCGAGGAATATCAACCAGCAACGGCGTTTTGTCATGCTCTTCCAGCGCGCGGCAAAAACCGATGTAACGAATGCGTGCCCGGATATCATCATCAAAGCGCGTGGTGAAATAGGCGAGCTTGTCGCACCCGGTTTCCAGCAAGTAACGCGCGGCAGCGTAGCCAATTTGCTCATGGTTGTTGCCGACCTGGGCCGGGAACGCGCCGCCATTAACCTGCCACATCTGTACCACCGGAACGCCACTGTTACGCAGCATTTTCAACGTCGACGACTTATGATCGGCCCCGGCAATGGCAATCACCGCGGGCGACCATTGCAAAATAGAGCGAATTTGCTCTTCTTCTTTATCCAGACTGTGGTCATGGGAAGCAATCGACAGCTGGAAACCCTGCGCGCTGACGGTGGATTCAATGCACTGCACCACATGGCTAAAAAAGGTGTTCGCCAGCGAAGGCAGCACCACGGCCATATTGCTGCTCTGCCCTCCGGTAAACTGACTGGCGATTTTGTTATGCACATAACCCAGGCTATCAATGGCAGCCTGAATTTTCTTGCCGGTTTTATCAGATACACGGTCAGGCTGGCGGATATAAAGCGAAACCGTGGAAGGCGAAACGCCCGCCTTTTCAGCAACATCATCAAGTTTCACTATTTGGCGTGATCTCTGGCGCATTCCTCTCCCACACTTTCCTGCAACGCCAGCGGCATTGGCGTGTGTTCGCCGGCACGATGACGTCGTGTTAATACCAGAATCAGTATTAATGCTGTAGTCCACACTATTGCCAGCAGCCAGACGAAACTGTCCGGAACCCCGGTTTTCGCCGCCAGCCCCAGCGGGGACAAGGTAATAAAAATACTGACTAAAACGGTCATCATAATAACACTCACAGGCAGCGCGTAGCGCCATTTTTTCATGGGGATTTTAGCGGGCGGTACGTGCGGTTCAATCCAGTCAATGGGGCGCACCTTGCCAATCAGCAGCATGATTGCCACTTCAACGACGAACAAAATACCCATGATATGAATAAAGTGCAGAGGGATAAGTGTATTCAACGGTGTGAAGGTGTACAGGCCATACGCGATGATATGGAAAATGAGTACGCATTTCGCCGCCAGTGCCGGGACGTGGCGGGTTAAAAAACCCATCAGCACAATAGTGATAATGGGGATGTTGTAAAAACCGGTAAACCGGCGCATTAAATCAAAAATGCCGTTCGGACTGTGAAGCAGCAGCGGTGCGATAATGATTGAGACCAGAGAAAACATCACGGATGCCGTCTTACCCACTCGCACCAGTTTTCCCTCATCTTTACAACCGGTTAAAGGCTCATAGAGATCAAGCACAAACAACGTGGCGCTGGAATTGATGATGGAATTGAAATGGCTGATTACCGTCCCGAAAATGGCCGCCGCAAACATCCCAATCAACCACCACGGCAGCACCGCCTTCACCAGTGCGGGATAAGCATAGTCGGCATTGGCGAAAACCGGGCCGAACATGTTAAATGCGATCAGCCCCGGCAGCACCATGACTAACGGAACCAGCAGTTTGATGGAACCCGCCAGCAGTACCCCTTTCTGGCTTTCCGCCAGTGATTTCGCCCCCAGCGTGCGTTGAATAATCATCTGGTTAGTACACCAGTAGAATATGTTCGCACAAAGCATCCCGGTGAATATCGTACTGAACGGCACCGACGACGTTTCAGAACCAATCGCGTTAAGCTGATCGGGATGGTTTAACAGAATTTTGCTACCCGTCAGCAATGAACCTTCCCCCAGAGCGAACAGACCGAGCACCGGAATCAACAAGGCGGCAACCAGTAAAATGATGCCGCTGATCGTATCGGAAATCGCCACCGCTTTAAGCCCGCCCAGCGTGGCGTACAGCCCACCAACCGCCCCCATCGCAAACGCCAGCACGCCAATCGCGCCCCAAGAGGGAAGATGGAAAATCTGCTGGAAATCAAACATTTCGTTCATGGTGATGGCACCGAGATACAGGCTGCATGGATTAGCCATCACCGCGTATCCCACCAGCAGCATGATGCTGACTATGCGCCGGGTATTGCAGTCGAAGCGGGTTTCCAGAAACTGCGGCATGGTGGCAATACCGCGACGTAAAAAGCGCGGCAGAAAAAATATCGCCATCACCACCGTTGCAACCGCTGCGGTGCTCTCCCAGGCCATGCCGCTAATATCAAAGCGGTAAGCGTTGCCGTTCAGCCCCACCAGCTGTTCCGCTGAAAGGTTAGAAAGCAGCAGGGAACCGGCAATGAAGTAGCCGGTTAATCCACGCCCCGCCAGAAAAAATCCTTCTACGCCAGATTCAGAAATCCCTTTCGTTTTACGATATGAATATAGCGCTACGAAAGTTAAAAAAAGCAAAAATATGCCGACAGAAAATAACATTTCCATAAAAGTGCCCTTCCTAGTCTGGATATCGAAGTACTATCACACAGGCCACAAATGCAGGTAACTGGCCTTTTTACGAAAGTTTGAAGCCAATTAAGAAAAACCATAAATAGATCGCGGAAATTGTGTCTTTCGTCACACATTATGTTTTATACGCATTGATAATCGTAGCGCTACGCTAGTAATGTAAAAACACATCAAACGTAAGGCAATGACGACTATGTTCAATAAGGATCGCTTAACTCGCCGTGAGATCGGGGAACTGCGCAGCCAACGCTGGTACGCGCCGGAAACGATTAGAGCTTTTGCGCACCGGCAACGCACACAACAGATGGGCTTCGCTCGGGAAGAGTTCCTCGGCAAACCTGTTATCGGCATTATCAATACCTGGAGCGACATGAGCGCCTGCCACTCGCATTTGCGTGAGCGGGCGGAAGCCGTTAAGCGCGGCGTATGGGCGGCTGGCGGCTTTCCGGTAGAGCTTCCAGCGCTCTCGATGGGCGAGGTGATGGTAAAACCCACCACCATGCTATATCGCAACTTCCTCGCCATGGAAGCCGAAGAACTGCTGCGCCAGCACCCCATCGATGGCGTCGTCCTGCTTGGCGGCTGTGATAAATCCACACCCGCACTGCTGATGGGCGCACTGTCGATGGATATCCCATTGATTTTCTGCCCGGCGGGGCCGATGACCACCGGGAAATGGCACGGTCAGGCAACAGGAGCAGGCACGCACACAAAAAAATACTGGGATCAGTTGCGCCTTGGGGCAATCACCCAACACGACTGGGTAGAGCTGGAAGGGGCGATGACACGTTCGATCGGTACCTGTAACACCATGGGTACCGCATCCACCATGACCTCTATCGCTGATGCTATGGGTTTTACCCTTCCTGGCGCCAGTTCCATTCCTGCGGCGGATTGCCGCCACCCGCAAATGGCGGCGCAGTGCGGTCAGACAATTGTCGACATGGTGTGGTACGACCATAAGCCGTCGCGCTGGTTGAAAAAAGAGAACTTCCTCAACGGCATCGTCGCCTATATGGCCCTGGGCGGCTCAACAAATGCGGCCATCCACCTGATTGCTATGGCGAATCGTGCGTCAATTCCGCTGAATCTGGCAGATATGGAAGCAATCGCACGCAAAATCCCGGTACTGGCGAATCTTTTTCCTTCCGGTACCTGCCTGATGGACGACTTTTTCTTCGCTGGCGGCATGAAAGCGCTGATGAAAAAGCTGACCGGCTTCCTGCAAACCGAAACCATCGGGGTGACGAACGTCCCCATCAGTCAGTGGGTTGCGCAGGTGCAATGCTATGACGACGACGTCATTCGCGATCTTAATAACCCAGTCATCCCGCTGTCGCAGGGCTGCGCGCTCACCGTACTGCGCGGCAACCTCTGCCCGGATGGAGCGGTAATGAAATCCTCCGCCGCCAGCCCACATCTGCGTAAACACACCGGCCCGGCTCTGGTTTTCGATACGCATCAGGCCTTGTCTGACACCCTCGATAACCCGGATCTGGATGTCACCAAAGATACGGTCATCATCCTGCGTAACGCCGGTCCTGTTGGCGCACCGGGCATGCCGGAATGGGGCAACCTGCCGATCCCCAAAAAACTGCTGCAACAGGGCATAACCGACATGGTGCGCATCTCTGATGCCCGTATGTCAGGTACCCATTACGGCACCTGCATTCTGCATGTCGCCCCCGAAGCCGCCATTGGCGGACCACTCGGGCTGGTCAAAACCGGCGACCTGGTCGCGCTGGATATCGCAGCAGGCACATTGAATATGCTGGTCGATGACGCAGAACTCGAACGCCGCCGCGCCGCCTTTATCCCACAACACAAAGTCTTTGGTCGTTCCTGGGCTGCGCTCTATCAGCAACATGTTACCCAGGCAAATGAAGGTTGCGATTTTGACTTTCTGCAATCCGGCAGCGATGTCCCGGAACCCCCTATTTTTTAAGGAACCGTCATGAATAACTTTAAGCACGCCATCCTGTCCGGAGAACGTATGTTAGGTACCTGGATGATGACCGGTAGTGATACGGTCGCCGAAGCCATGGCCACGGTGGGATTCGATTTCCTAGTGCTGGACCAGGAACATGTAGCTGTCGATACACTGGACGCCATCCGTATTGATCGTGCAATCCGTAGCGTTAACCACACCACAACACCGCTTTACCGACTGGCAGGTAACGATGTTGTGCTGATCAAACGGGCACTGGATGGCGGCGCTATGTCGCTAATGATCCCGTTTATCAACACCGTCGAAGAGGCGAAAATAGCCGTCGAATCGGCCTATTATCCACCGTATGGCAAACGCGGTTTTGCCGCGATGCACCGTGCATCCGGCTGGAGCGGAAACCCTCGTTTTGTGCAGGAGGCGCACGATGAACTGTGCCTTATCCTGCAACTCGAAACGCCGGAAGCCATTAGCAAAATCAATGCCATCAACGAAGTGGAAGGCATTACCGGCTTCTTTATCGGCCCCGGCGACCTCTCCTCTGCGATGGGCCATCCGGGCAATCCGTCCCACCCGGACGTGCAGGCGATGATCAAGCGTGGGCTTGAGGCCTGCCAGCGTCTGGGTAAACCGTGCGGCATTGTTGGCGGCAATCCAGACCTAGCCAATAAATACCAACAGATGGGTTTTACTTTTGTGGCGTTGGCATCGGATATGAGCTTCCTGCTGGCACGCGCGAAAGAGCAGCTGGCAGCTATCCGTGGTGAGCAGTTAAGCATTCGTGGCGGTGAGGTGTATTAATGACCCGGCTCATTGAAAGCACCTGCGGCGATGTTCACATCGCCGTTGCGCCAGCACTGGGCGGCGGGCTCGCCTGGTTGCGCTGGCGCGAGCATGACATTCTGCGACCACTCAACCCGCAGGGCGAACAGCGTGCAAATTTATGCGGCAGCTACCCTCTCGTTCCGTGGTCAAACCGTATCGCCAATGGTCGTTTTCACTTCGCCGGGCATGATAGGGTCGTGGCTCGCAACTTTGGCAACCATCCTCATGCCCTGCACGGCAACGGCTGGCAGCAGGAATGGCGAGCGCAACAAAGCGGCGAATCTATTGTCCTCACACTGCAGCGTCCGGCATCAGAGGGCTGGCCCTGGCCGTGGGAAGCGCAGCAGGTTTTTGCGCTCACAGAAAACAGCCTGACAATGACACTGAATTACCGCAATCTGGCTGACATTCCTGTTCCTGCCGGGCTGGGGTTTCATCCGTTTTTCGCCTATGCGGACCGCAGCGAAGTCTATTTTGCGGCGCAACGCGTATGGCTGAATGGCGACGACAGCCTGCCCTGCCGTGAAATCGCTACGCCGGAATTGTGGGACTACCGGGTATTTCGTCAACCGGTACCTGAATCGGTGGACAACTGTTTTACCGCCTGGAGCGGAGAAGCCGCGGTACGCTGGCCTTCACGAGGGATTCGCGCCACGCTCACCAGCGACGCACCAAACGCCGTATTTTTCATTCCCGGCCTTGAGCGCAATGTCGTCGCAATTGAGCCGGTAAGCCACATCAACAATGCCATCAATATTTTTCCGCCCGACAGCAGCGAACAGGCGATGGATATCGTTCTCCCCGGCGGCACGCTGACGCTGGAGATGACCATAAGGATGTCTGACGATGAATAACCCGACGCTTCTTTTTGATTATCGGGGCGAGCTACCGGAATGCCCGACCTGGGATGCCGACACACAAACGCTCTACTGGACAGATATCCTGAAAAAACAGATCCACGGCTACACCCTACGCACGGGTAAGCAGGCCGTTTTTCATTTTCCGGAAGAGGTGGGATGTTTCGCGCTGCGCGAGCGTGGCGGCTTTATTGTCGCCATGCGTACCGGTATCTGGCTGACCGATGAACATGGCAACCTGCAACAGAAGGTCTGTGATAACCCGAATAATCCACAGCTGGCACGTTTCAATGATGGGGGTACTGACTGGCTTGGCCGCTTTTACGCCGGAACATACTGGGGGCCGCGTGATTACAACGGCGCCCTGCTCTGCCGGGTTGATGCCACGCTGAAAACAACAGTATTGCAGTGCGACATTCTGGGCGCAAACGGACTGGCGTTTTCAGCTGACCAAAAATGGATGTACACCAGCGACACGCCAAATCACGTGATTTATCGCGCGCCGCTGGATGAAAACGGTAGATCCGGTCCACGTCAGGTATGGAAAACCTTTCCGCCTGGCAACGGCAGGCCAGACGGCGCGGCGATGGATAGCGAAGGGTGCTACTGGAGCGCGCTCTTTGACGGCTGGCGAATCGCGCGGTTTTCTCCACAAGGGGACGTTTTGCAGGAATATTCGCTGCCAGTACGCTGTCCTACCATGGTCTGTTTTGGCGGTGAGAATATGAAAACATTATTTATCACCACCACGCGGGAAAATATGACCGTGGAAGAAATACAGGAACGCCCGCTGTCCGGGGCAATATTTACTCTGGATGTTGCTGTTTCTGGAGTTGAAAAAGCTAAATTCAAAGAGAGCGAATAAATGAAAAAGATTGGATTTATCGGGCTTGGCCTGATGGGCGAAGCTATGTCCAAAAATATCATCAGCAAATTTTCCGGTGATGTTTTGGTCTATGACATTAATCAGGATGCAGTTTCCCGGTTAGTCACTGCGGGGGCGAAACCCGCGGCTTCCATTCGGGAAATAGCCGACACCGCTGACGTTATTATTAGTATGGTTCCACGCTCCGAGCATGTGCGGGAAGTCTATAAAGCAATACTCCCCGGATTACATAAAGGACAAATCGCCATTGATATGTCGACTATTGATCCTTCCGTTTCTATTGAGGTTTCCCGTCAGGTTGAAAAAACGGGTGCCATTATGCTGGACGCGCCCGTCGTCAAATCGGTACCCGCAGCAGTAAAAGGTGAACTGGGGATTTATATTGGCGGTGACAAATCTGCATGGGAAACAGTGAAGCCTGTGCTGGCGATGATGGGTAACAACCAGATTCATATGGGTGAGAATGGACGCGGTTTAGTGATGAAAATCCTGCATAACCTGATGGTTGCGGGCATTCAGAATAGCGTTAACGAAATGCTGATCACTGCCGATCACTACGGTATCGACAAAACCGATTTCCACAAAGCCATTTCCTATGGTGGCGCGACAAACTGGTATCTGGACAGCAAAATAAACAGTCTGAAGCAGGAAGATTACCGCACCGCGTTCTCTCTGCAGAATATGGCGAAAGACGTCAATATCATGAAAGCCATGCTCGTTGAGTCTGGATTACATCTGCCCGGCGTGGATGTCGTCAAAGGGGTATATGACTGCGGACTGGAAGACGGTCTCGGTGGAGAAGATTTCAGTGCCACCTATAAAGTCGTCAAAACAAATTCAAAAGATAATACAGAAGGTAAATAATGAACACGTATGATAATGTTATTTATAAAAGTCTGAAAGATAAAGTTGTCGTCATCTCCGGTGGGGCCAGCGGCATTGGTGAGGATTATGTTCGCGCCTTTGTTGACCAGGGTGCTCACGTTGCCTTCCTGGACTTTAATAGAGAGGCTGGCGAAAAACTGGCGCAGGAGATGGGGTGTTTCTTTTTACCCTGCGATGTCACTAATATTCCACAATTAAAAGAGTGCTTCGCCGCCGTTATTCAGAATCTAGGCGATGTGGATATTCTTATTAATAATGCAGGCAGTGACGACCACCATACTATTGACGATTTAACCGAAGAGTATTTTAACAACCGCATCAATGTGAATTTACGCCATCATCTATTCGCCATTCAGGCTGTTATTCCCGGGATGACGCGTAAAGGCACCGGCAGCATTATCAATATGGGTTCCATTAACTGGATGCGTGGCCGCCCGGGTCGCGTCTGCTATTCCCTGTCCAAAGCGGCAATTCATGGCTTCACCCGTACTCTGGCGCAGGAACTAGGGGCTCGTGGCATACGCGTGAACAGCCTGGTGCCTGGCGCGATCCGGACACCGAAACAGGACGCCATGTGGGCGAAACTAGATCCGGCAGCAGTAAACCAGTTTATCGAAATGCAAGCGCTCAAATTCCGTCTTGACGGTACGCACTGCGCAAGACTCGCTCTGTTCCTGGCATCCGATGAATCCAGTGGCTGCACAGGCCAGGATTTCATCGTCGATGCAGGGCTTTCGCTCAGCTAAGGTGCGGCTATGGACTTCTTTACCCTGTTTACTCCGGACGGTGCAACGCTGGATACCAGCGCAATGCTTATCGTTATCGCCGTGATGTTTCTGTATACCTTCGTGGGGATCTGTGCCGGGTTTGGTGGCGGGCTGACCTCCATGCCCCTTATAACAATGGTATTGCCGTTAAAAATGGCAGCACCAATGTCGGTAATGGTCGGAACGGCGACCGCGCTGTATGCCACCTGGCTGTCGCGTAAAGAGACAGACTGGAAATCGGCAATGGTGCTGATTCTGTTCTCGTTTGCCGGGATTCCGGTTGGACTGTATGCACTGTCCTATCTTCCTGACCACATAATGAAGATAGGACTTGGCGGTTTTATCATTATCTACTCATTCTACAGCCTGTTTATCCCGCGTCTGCCGGTCTATGACAAACGCTGGATTGCCGCGCCGATGGGAGCGATAGCAGGGGCACTCGGTGCAGCTTTCTCTACCAATGGTCCGCCGGTCGTGATGTACGGCATGCTGCGTAACCTAGGACCGGCAGCATTCCGCGGTACGTTGAACGCGTTTTTTACCGCGAACAACATTGCGATTGTTGGCGGCCTGGCCACCAGCGGTATTCTGACGATATCGACCTTTAAGCTGGTCATTTTCTGCATCCCGACCATGATCTTAGGTTCTATCGTCGGCCAGTTCGTGCATAAACGCATCTCAGTGAAAACGTTCCGTATCATGGTGTTTTTACTGCTGATAGCGTCAGGGGCGATGCTGATTAAAGGCGCGACTGGAATTTCAGCATTAAGTGCATTACTCCCGGTGTTCGGCCTTCTGGTGATTCTGCACCTGGCGTTCGGTAAAAAGGTCGCCGCTATCCGTGCAGCGGACGAGGCGAATAAAACATAGTAAATATTAGCTAATCTCACTTGGAGGTAGTTTTTACATACTACCTCCATCTATCTGCATCTTTCATAAACTCGATGAAAACCGCTTCGCTTTTATTATCAAGGAAATTGGCCAGAGAAAAAAACAACACAACATTGTAAATAACTAAAAGACTTTTTTAATTATTATCGCCATGTCCATTCTTATGGATAGCGACTCCCCTACGTTAAAAAATGGATTTATCATGAAAAAAAATAAACGCGATACTTCTGTTATCCTCTGTAATCTCTACCTCTGTTTTTGCCGGTGCCTATGTGGAAAACCGCGAGGCATACAATCTGGCATCCGATCAACAAGAAATCATGCTACGCGTTGGCTATAACTTTAATACAGGCGCGGGTCTTATGCTCACTAATACCTATACTCTTCAACGTAAGGATGAGTTAAAGCATGGCTATAACGAAATCGAGGGTTGGTATCCGTTATTCAAGCCGACGGATAAATTAACGATTCAGCCAGGAGGGTTAATTACCGATAAAAGCGTCGGTTCCAGTGGTGCGATTTATCTCGACGTCAATTATAAGTTTACGCCCTGGTTTAATCTTACCGTACGTAACCGATATAACCATAACAACTACAGCTCAACCGATTTAAATGGCGCGCAGGATAATAATGATACTTATGAAATCGGGAACTACTGGAATTTCATTATTACAGATAAATTTTCTTATACCTTCGAACCTCATTACTTTATGCGGACAAATGACTTCACAGTAATAATGGCAAAGACTATCACTGGGAAATCACCAACACCTTTAAATATCGGGTTAACCAAAACTGGCTACCCTACTTTGAGTTACGTTGGCTAGATCGCAATGTCGAACCCTACCATCGGGAACAAAATCAGATTCGTATAGGGGTAAAATATTTCTTTTAGCGATAAATAATATAAAGAAAGTCGCTGAATTTAAGCGACTTTCAACTAAAAAAATTGCCTAGCAGCATTAACAAAGTTTTTAATGCTATCTTTTATCAAAAATCATGACATATCGATTCTCAACACCACACATAAAATTAATTTACAGCAATTCAGTTAAACAAACAATCCCGGGGGGATGAGAGACACAGAAAATTTCGTAACAAAAAAGAGGCCAACTATGACAGCCAATATTCTCCTCCTGAATAATGAAAATAACATGCCTGACTGGCTCACTATAAAAGAAGCCGTCAGAATAGTAAACAAAACGGAAGGTATAAAGATAACCAAAAGTGACATTTATCGCAATGCACTCTGTGGGAAAATTAACCTATCCATCTATTTTCAGTCTTCAGTTTTGTTAGGTAAAGTAAGAGTCTCTGGACATAAACCTAAACTACACCTAGTTTCCGATACACCATTTCGACGATTCTGCCTGCTAGAAAAAAACTGCTTTTTAAACGATCGAAATCTAATTATAAGTACAGAGAGGAAATATTTTAACCCGAGACAAAGGATTATAGACACAACACTACTTGGTTATGAATACGTGCTGATTCAGCGCTTACTTGCTAACACGTTGAATCTCCCATTACCGGTTGCGGACACAGAAACCATTAATTATGGACTTACAGTCACTATATCAGAAGGGGTGTTTCAGTTATTTGAGAAAACCACATGGCAGGACAGGATGAAAAAACAGATGGCGAAACTTCCGGAAAGTCGTGTTCTCGACGTTGCTTCAGAATTATCAACCAGTAAAATACATCCGTTGTGCCGGAACGATTACTTCCCTCTTCATGAATTACCAGCAGATGCCTGCTTCGTTATCCGACATTCTGAACTCGAAAGACTTATCAACTCATATACAAAAAATATGGCGATAACATCTCCCTCAACACGTATCTCCACGCCTTTATCACGCATGTTATGGCTGGCTTGCAAGCATAATGGAACCATCAGTCCTTTAATCCGACAACCCTATAAACTCCTGTCCATTTTTGAGCAGTGGGCGTCTGATGACGGCATTACTGACCATTTGAGTGGTGACACGCTGAAAAATGCACTGAAGCGGGGTTCTCCTTCCTCAACATCCTTACACGATTAATAACATCCTTATTCATCTCAATAAATAACCCGTATTAAGAGTCTACCCACCCTTAATACGGGCCTATCAGCTTTCCTTGTGTTTGTCGCTGTGCTTTTTTGTCATCTATGGGCATACCGGGTTATTTCACCACAGGAGAAAATGATGACATCTCATCAGTTATTACGTCTGAAAAAGGTCGAAGAAAAAACCGGCCTGAAACGTTCTCAGATTTACCTGTATATGAAAAATGGCGATTTTCCTCGCTCCATTAAAATTGGCCCTGCCAGTGTAGCGTGGCTGGAGTCTGAAATTGATGACTGGATCACCATTAAATTAACCAACCGCTGAAAATTTTTAATGGAGGTAAAGAATTATGGTCCCATCATTAAATTATGACGTATTAACCGACGTCCTTCATGCTTTGAAAGAAGGCAATATTCGTTACTGCGAGTCCCTCGGATTCACTTTCGACGAAATAAATGCTCTCGATCAGTTATCCCTTGATGAACTGTTTATTGTCAGCCGGGCGTCGGCACCCTTTTTTTCGATCACTGTCCGCCATGATGTGCTGCATCATTTACTGGCGCAGGCCCGCCAGGAATACCGGCATCAACAGGAGATTAACCGGGCTATCCGCCTGGGTGGCTCTATCGCGTTGCTCAACCACTATTTTGGCCTGACATCAAATGAAGTCTGCCTTCGCCGTAGGTTGCTGGGTGTCAGCGTGCCGTATGGCCGGACACCTGAACCGGATGAAAAGACGGATGCGGCTATCTGGCTGCAATGGCAACAATGCCGGGTGGAAAACCTTGAATCGCCCGCCGCACTGATCGCAATGATGCAGGTGACGGAATCCCTGATGCCAAAGCCCGAAGGACTATCACTCACCACGGTCTGGAAGCGTATCGCGCTGTGCGAAAAGGACGTCATCGCCAACAGGAGGACGCCATATGCCGGATGAGATCGACCGCGATCAGGAATTTAATGAGCAGCGACTGGAAGAAATGATTGAGCAGAATCGCTTTAAACCAGGGCCAGCGCCATCATTATTTCACTGTCGTGTATGCGGCAACCCCATTCCTGAAAAACGACGGCAGACACTGCCGGGTATATCAACCTGTACCGAATGTCAGGAAAAACTTGAACGTTGCGGACGCTGATAATAGTGATAAAGACGTGCAGGGATATTATTCCCCTGCACGTCTTTCTGTTTCCATGAAAATATAAACACTTCTTTATTACTTGCTCCGTATACTTCGCCCTCTTTCCGCATCTGATAATCCTCATCAGGATATCTCTCTTATTTTTATTTTGATTTTATCATTTATATCCCTGTCGAAATATCTGAATCTGAAAACGACGTTACAGCATAGTTGCCCAGATGGACATTAATTCGTCCGGGCCGGGCATTGCTCTTTAACAAAATGGATCGGGCTGTCACATAACCACAATTCAGGGTGCCGCTGAATGTTCTCGCTGGCCCGTTAAAACCGGAATGCAGAACCGGGATGTGATTCGTTTATTTTATTTACTGTTTTTGATTAGAGGAAATTACATGAGGAAACCCGTTTATCACGTCTTTGTTACCCAGGAAAGTCAGCCCGATTCTCAGGGCGAAAAAAACACGTACTGGACAAAAGTTGGTGTAGCCTTCGCGCATAACGGCAAGCCCGGCCTGAATATCGTTTTGATACCCGGTATTGCCGTCTCCGGCAGGCTGGTGCTACTTGAACCGAGAGAAGAAAGTGACATGTCACAGGATGCCGCTGCCGCTTAATCCATTTTCTCTTCCTCTCCTCCGGCGGCGTATTTTTCTATAAGCCGCCGGTCTCTCTGTTACGAGGCCAGCATGCTTTCCACCACTGCCTTTCTGGCACTGGCGGTGCAGTGCGCCGCCAGTATTCACCCGTCCACGTCGCTTGATGTCGCACGGGTCGAATCCGGTTTCCACCCTTACGCCATTGCTGAAATTCTGCCAGACAGCCGGGGCGTGATTTCACATTTCCCCACGAGCCTGCCGAAGGCGATCCGCCTCACCGGACGGCTGGCAGCACGGGGCCGACGCTATTCGGTCGGCCTGATGCAAATCACCAGCACCAATTTCCGCCATTACGACGTCACGGCCAGCGACCTGCTTAACCCTTGCATCAATCTGTCGGTATTTGAGCGCATTCTCGCCGACTGTTACCGACGCGGCGGCACCCTGAAACGAGCGCTCAGTTGTTACTACTCAGGCAATTTTGAAACCGGTCAGCGACCGGAATCCGCCTTTAACCAGACCAGCTACGTGCAGCGCATTGGCTATGTCGTCCCGTCCACGCGGGAAGACCGACAGCGTGACCCTGACCGGAACGCACAGCCGTCTGTCCGTTATCCCGCCGTTGTGCTGCGTGGCGAGCCTGCCGGTACCACTGCGCCGGTCCTGGCTTATCTGCATTATCCCGATGCCGTCATTCGCGGCGCTATCCCTGTTATCCCTGATGAGGAGAAATGATCATGCGTAAACGCCGTTACGCCATTGTTGCTTCCGTGCTGCTGTCTACCCCGGTGCTGGGGGCGGACAGTGGATTTAACAAGGCCAGTGAAACACTGAGCAATACCTCAGCTGGTCTGCTGGGACTGGCCGCCATCACCATCACGCTGGCGACCATGTGGGTGGGCTACAAGGTGCTGTTCGATGGCAAGAGCCTGCACGACATGCGCAACGTCATCATCGGCGCTATCCTGATTGTCGGTGCATCCGGCTTCGGTGCCTACTGGGCGTCATAAGGGAGGCAACGATGGCTACGCTGAATAAAGCACTTACGCGGCCTGCCGCCATTATGGGTATTCCTCTGGTGCCGTTCGTTCTTGTCAGCGGGGCCATCGTCCTGCTGGCAGTCTATGTCAGCTATTACCTGGCGGTTCTGCTCATTCCTGCCTGGGCGGAAATGAAAAATAAAACCCGAAAGGACATTCATTATTTCAGTCTGCTCTGGCTGGCGTTTAAAACCCGTGGACGACTTTTCACCAATACCCATTTTGGCGCGAATGCCCTTCTGGCAAACCAGTACGATAACGTTGATGTCTCGGAGTTTATTCAGAAAATGAAATTAAACGAGCGTATTACGCTGGATAAATATATTCCGTATTCCTCCCATATTCACCCTCACATCATCAGAAACCGTCACCGTGATTTTGTTGCCACCTGGGAGCTGGGCGGCACAGTCTTTGAATGTGAAGACGAACATCACCTGACCCTGATGGCTACGCACCTGAATAACGTTATTCGTTCGTATGAGGGTCTGCCGATAACATTCTATATTCACCGGCTTCGTGAAAAATACCATGATGCTTTTGAAGCCTGTTCGGGTATTCCCTTTTCCGATGACGTGACCCGGCGGTATTACCAACCGGTAAAAGAAAAACCGTTCTGGCGGCACCGGCTGTTTTTTACCGTCTGCTACGCGCCGTTCTCTCAGATTGAGAAGAAAACCATGAAAGCGCAACCGCCCGGTAAACGCCAGGCAGCTCTGGATGACGCGCTCAAAATCATGCTGGAATACCGCGAATCTCTGGAATCTTCATTATCCCGCTATATGGCAACGCCGCTGGGGGTATATGAAGAAAACGGGCGGGTGTATTCCTCGCAACTGGCGTTCTTCCACCGCCTGATCACCGGACAGTGGCAGAAAGTGGCCGTAACGCGCTCGCCGTTTTATGAAACATTAAGCACGCCGGACGTCTTTTTCACCACCGACACCGGTGAATGCCAGACGGTCAGCGGTTCCCGCTCCTTCCGCAGCCTGGAGATTAAGGATTATTCCCCGGAAACCCATACCGGTATGCTGGATGCGCTGCTGTACGCCGAAAGCGAGTATGTTCTGACGCAGTCATTTACCTGCATGGCACGGGATGAGGCGCAGGATCATATCCGGCTGGCGGAAAAACGGCTTAACTCCACGGACGACGACGCGATTTCCCAGCGCGAAGAGCTGATTGTCCTGCGCGACCTGCTCCAGTCCGGACATGTGTCGTGCGGTAAATTCCACTTTTCCCTGCTGATCTCCTCAGACAGTGCCGGACAGGTGGTGAAGGACACTAACGTTCTGGCCCAGCCCTTCGCAGATCTTGGTATTATGACGACGCTCTCCACCCTGTCACTGCCCGCTGCGTATCTGGCGCAACTGCCGGGCGTCTATACGCTGCGTCCCCGACTGGTGGCCGTCAGCAGCCAGAATTTTGCCGATATGGCCTGCCTGCATAACTTCCATCCCCACAAACGCAGCGGTAATCCGTGGGGGGAAGCCATCGCCATTCTCACATCTCCCGGCGGTGGCGGGTATTACCTGAACCTGCACGACAGCCAGGCCGGGCGGGATGACACTGGTGAGAAAACGCCGGGGAATACGGCGATTATCGGGAAAACCGGCTCCGGTAAAACCCTGCTGATGACCATCATGCAACAACTGATGCAGAAGTACCGTAACCCGGCGTCGTTTGCGCCTTCTGCCACCATCAAACGGCTGACCACGGTGTATTTCGATAAGGATCGGGCGGCGGAGATGGCGATCCGCCAGGCGGGCGGGCGTTATTTCCGCATCCGTACCGGCGAGCCCACCGGCTTCAACCCGTTTGCGCTGGAGCCAACCCGCCGGAACATCAGTTTCATCAAACGGCTGGTGCGCATGCTGTGCCGCCGCAACGGTAAGCCGCTCGATCCGCGCGATGAGGAGCGGATCAGTGCCGCCGTGGACACCATCATGCTGGACTATCCGCCGGAGTACCGCCGGTTCGGGATCACCCGGCTGCTGGAAGTGCTGCCAGAGCCGCCGACCACAGATGCCCGCACCAACGGGCTGCGTATTCGCCTGAAACAGTGGGCGCAGGGGGGCGAGTTCGGCTGGGTGTTTGATAACGAGGCCGATACTTTCACCATCAGCGATGTCGATAACTTTGGTATCGACGGCACCGAGTTTCTGGATGATGACGATATTCGCGGTCCCGTGACCTTTTACCTGCTGTACCGTGTGATCAGTCTTCTGGACGGTCGCCGCCTGGTGATGTTTATGGATGAGTTCTGGCGCTGGCTGGCCGATGTCGAATTTTCCCGCTTCTCGCTCAATATGCTGAAAGTCATCCGCAAGCTGAACGGTATCTTCGTTCCGGCAACACAGTCACCGGATGAAATCGTCAGACACCCCATCGCCCCGGCGATTATTGAGCAGTGCGGTACCCAGATTTTCCTCGCCAATCCGAAAGCCAGTCATGCGGATTACGTGGAAAAAATGAAAGTGCCGGAAAGTGTTTACGAGACGGTCAGAAACCTGGATCCGGGCGAGCATTATATGGTCATCCTGAAAACACCGTTGCAGGCCGGAGAAACCCGCCCGTTTGTGGCAATGGCGAAAATGGATCTGTCCGGACTGGGTAAACTCACCCGGCTTCTCAGCGGCAGTGAGGACAACCTGAAAATATTCGATGCCATTTATCAGGACGGTATGCGACCTGATGAATGGAAAGAAACCTTCCTTGAGCGGGCAATCTGATATTCATACGGAGGTCATTGATATGCGTACCAGATATACCTTTCTGGCATTATCGTTATTTTTCCCGACGCAGGCGTTCAGCGCCGGAATACCGGTTTTCGATGCCGTGCAGAATACCGAATCCATTAACCAGTGGATGCAGAAACTACAGCAATGGGAGGATACGGCTACCCATTATAAAAGTGAACTTGATGCGTATAAAAAACAGTTAGCCACTGCAACCGGCGTGCGGGATATTCAGGGTTTTCTCAGTGATGCCCGAAGTCTGAAAACCGATATTGATAATCTCCGTAAGAGCGGTATTTCACTGGATGATCTGCTGACCACGCAGAACAGTTCATATTCTTCTGAACTGCAAAACCTTTACAATAAATACAAATCATTCAGCGTATGCAGCGAGGAACAGGAAGGAATAAAATCTCAGGCCCTGGCCGACAGTTGTAAACAGATGATCCTCAATCAGGCAATGGCGATTGAGAATACCACTGAGGTTGAAAACAGGATCAACAGCACACTCAGCGACATATCAGACTTATCTGACCGTATATCGAATGCGCAGGACTCGAAAGAGTCTCAGGATCTGGCTAACGCCATCGCGGCGAAAAGCGTACAGTTAAATGCGCTGACGAATCAGTGGGAGATGTCTGTCAGACAGGCTGAACAGCGAACGACATTGCTGGAGCAGCAAAGACAGAAAGCCTTTGAACAGCAGCAGTTAACGGCACCTGTTGCCGACCTTAATAATTTATAAGGAGGTTATCCGTGCTCAGATCCTTATTCACCTTATGCACACTCTCAGGCGTGATATTACTGTCCGGCTGCAAGGAAACCAAATCCGAAGCCTGGTATAAGCAGCATCCTGACGAAACTTATGCGGTTTATACACAATGCCTGAAGGATGGCGAGGCAAGCGATAACTGTGAATTTGCTCAACGGGCTGCCATTATGTTTGCTCAAATTGGCAAGGCCGGAATAAAAGAAAAATTTGAGACACTCTTTCAGCAGGAAGCCGAAAAGAGAAAATCCGTCACCCGGTAATATCTCCTTCAGCAAAACAGGGAATTCTCCCTGTTTTTTATTTCCTTTCTTTATATATCAGGTGAGGCACCATGTCCGGTGGTATTTTTGTGGGTATGGACAAAAACATCATGGATGGACTTAATACCGTACTGGAAGGTCAGTCTTCCACTTACGGCACGATGATCAGCGTCATCATCACCAGCTCTTTTACCCTGTTTATACTGTTTCGCGGTTACCAGACGCTGGCTGGCAAACTTCGGACCCCGGTTGAAGATGTCGTCTGGGATGTGGGGCGAATGTTGCTGATCACCACCTTTGCGTTAAACCGGGATGGCTGGCTGGATATGGCGGTAGCGGCTGTCCAGGGATTCAAAGACGGTGTCAGCGGCGATGATAACGTCTGGGCGCTGCTTGATACCGTCTGGGAAAAGGCGCAGACACTGGGGCAGACGCTGTTCAGTATGGACACCTCGACTTACGTCAAACTGAATGGTGGCTTTGCCGAAGTGCTGGTATGGGGCGGCGCGATCGTTCTGTTACTGGCTGCCACCTTTGTCAACCTGCTCGCCGAAATCACCCTCCTGTTAATGACGACCACCGCGCCGCTCTTTATTTTCTGCCTGCTGTACGGTTTTCTTAAGCCGATGTTTGATAACTGGCTGAAAACGATTTTCGCGGCAATATTAACGATCATGTTTTCCGCCTTATCAATCCGTATCGCCATCAATTACCTGAATAAAATCCTTGATGCAGCGACCCGGACATCCAATGTCAGCAACATGGTGACGCTGGCAGCACAGTGCCTGCTGGCCGGGATAGCGGCGGGTGTGGTGGTCTGGTTCTCCGCGAAGCTCGCCAGCGCACTCAGCGGGGCCGCCGTACAGGCGGTGCTGCAGGGTGCAGCCATGAGTGGTCTGAGCGGACTGGCGAACAAATCCGCCGACCTTGCCGGGCCGGGGATAAAGGGTGGTGCCCGCCTGGCTGCGAAAGGCGGCATGGCCGTCGCAGCGGCGACCGGCAGACTCACTGGCGCAGGCGCGGGTAAAACCGTGAGCGCCTGGCAAAAACGCGCCGCCGCCATCGAAAGTATGAAACGCCTGAACCGGCAGCGTCACCGTTAATCCTCCCGTCTCTTGATTTCCTTTCCCCGTCACGCCGTGGCCTGCGCCACCGGTGCGGCATTCCTGCATCCATACGATAAGGGGCTTCCATGAAATTCAGCATCTTCCTTCTGATGCTGTGCGCGCTCACGGGCTGCGCACGGCATCAGGGCAACCTTCCGCCGGTATCCGGCGAACCCGAGCCTGTAAATTCCCCCGCCATCATTCAGGAGCTGACTCACCATGTCTGATATTCAGAACATTGTTAATGTTTCCCGTTCTTTTGAATCCATCCTGCTGGAAAAGGAAGAGCGTTCCCGAAAAACCGCCTGGCGGGTGGCCGCTGCCGGACTGATTCTGGCCGCAATGGCGATTGCGGCCATTATTATTCTGTTGCCGCTGAAAACCACCGACACTGAATTATGGTCAGTGGATAAACAGACCGGGCGCTATGAATATATGACCCGCGTGAAGGAGCGGGATATTTCTTCTGAAAAGGCGCTGGCGCATTCACTGGCAGCACACTATGTCAGACTCCGCGAGGGATATAATTATTTCTCCCTTCAGCATGATTATGACGACGTGCAGTTATTTAACAGCGACAGCGTGAACCGGGACTATCTGGACGGGTTTAACGGCGACCAGGCCCCGGACGTGATTTTTAACAAGGCGGAAAATGTTGTTGATATCGCCATTATTTCCAATGTGCATGCGCCTGCCACCGGGCCGGATAATCTGGCAACACTGCGTATTAAGCGCACAATTCGTCGTATTGCTGATAATTCCGTGAAAACGGATGTCTGGAATATCCGCCTCACATACCGCTACCTCCCGCACCGGCAACTGACCGACAGCCAGCGCGAAGTGAACCCGCTGGGCTTTATCGTCACCAGCTACCAGCGCGACAAAGAGCTGAGGGGGGAATGATGCTGAAACACATTCTGCTCCTCACGGGTTTACTGGTGTCATGCGTGGCATGGAGCGCGGCGACACCGCGCGGCAGCGCGTATGACCGCCGGATGCAGAACGTCACGTACAACAACCAGAACGCCACGGTCGTCAGTACCCGCCCCGGCTACGTCACCATGCTGGTGTTTAACGATGATGAAACCGTTATCGATGCGCAGGCGGGTTTTCCCAGAGGCTGGACCGTGACGAAAAGCGATAACCGGGTAGGCGTCAGCCCGAACCCGATTACCCAGCCGGTCACGGATGCCAGCGGCAACAACGTCAGCCAGGTGTTTCTGCCGACAGAAAAAGACTGGAAAACTAATCTGTTCGTGGTGACATCAAAGCGCGATTACAGCCTGGAGCTGAACGTGCTGGATAAAGACTCGCCCGCCCAGGCCTTTGTTATCCGCTACCGCTATCCCGACGAACTGCGAAAAAAGTCTGCCGCCGCCAGCGCCGCCCGTCAGCAACATCAGCAGGAAGCACTGGACCGGCAGCGGATTGCGGCGGCATTCGGGCAGGCCACCACGCCGCGCAACTGGCGCTATACAAAACGGGCGGCAGCCGGTTCCGCCGCCATCGCCCCCGACTTTACCTGGGATGACGGTCGTTTTGCTTATATCGGCTTTTCTCCCTCGAAAACCCTGCCTTCCGTTTTCAGGGTGGTTAATGGTCAGGAGCAGGCGGTCACGCCCCGGACGGGTAAACAGGGCAACTACACCGTGATGGTGGTTCCGGCATCGCCGCAGCTGGTACTGCGCTACGGTACCTCGGTGGTGGGGATCGAAAACGACGGATTCGGGCGCATCCCGCTGACCAACAGTGACACTGTTTCACCCTCCGTTATGCTGGAGGCAAAATGACCGACAAATCTTTCCCGGACGAACCGGAAAAAACCACCGCAGAACGGGAAGCGGAAGCCCGTGAACGCGCCCGCGCGGCAATGGCATATCAGGAGCCGGAGCAGAAAACATCGCCTGGTCAGCCGGAAGTGACCCGTTTCCGTAAGGCTTCCGGTCGCCGCACGCTGATCGTCAGCCTGCTGAGTCTGGTCCTGGTCATCGCGCTGGCATCCGGTGGCGATCGTCTTCTCAGCGCCCTGAAAAGGGGTGATGAGAAAGAATCCGACACCGCGCCGCCGCCCTCCTCCGGTGCGGTGCAGCATGAGCGTAAGAATCTAGGTCTGGACAGTAACCCGTTTGGCCTGTTCGGGCCCGGGAGGAAGGAAAGAGCAGACCCCGCCAGTCAGAGCGCCCCGGGCACTCCAGCTCTGCCGCCCGGGCCGCCCGCCCTGAACAAGGCGGCAGCACTGGCAGACGGGCTGAACAGCGGCAGCACAGGGTCAGGCGACAATACACGCGCGTCCCGAAGCGGATTGCGCAGCAACGCGGAAACGTCGGGTAGCCCGTCAGCCTCCACGGTGTACACATCCTGTCAGTCTGCACTGGTCAGTGGCGAAGATGGACGCCTGCGCTGCCCGGATACGACAACACCGGCAGGCAGCAATAACAACGACAATCCGGGCGTAGCCCGTGTCACCGGTGTCAGGCGGCTGGGCCTAGATCCCGATCTCTATATTCCGGTAGACCGCTATATTCCGTGTTCGATGATGCGGCGCTTCGTATCCGATGTTGGCGGTCATATCTCCTGCCTGATCGGTGAGAATGTCTGGAGCGCCAGTAACCATGTGAAGCTGATCCCGGCAGGAACGGTCGCCCGTGGCGTCTACCGCACCGGGGCACTGCAACACGGGCGCAGCCGGATGTTTGTGCTGTGGACGGAGCTGCGCACGCCGGAGCCCGGCAGCCTGCAAATCCCGCTCACCGATACGCAGGCCACCGGCCCGCTCGGCGAGGTAGGGATCGCGGGCTGGATCGACAGCCATTTCTGGGAGCGTTTCGGCAACGCCCTGATGCTGAGTACCGTGCAGGACGTGGCGGCAGCGGCATCGGATGCCGCGCCGGGGAAAGACCGTAATACCGATTATACCGAAAACACCCGCGCCGCCACGGCGGAAATGGCGAAAACGACGCTGGAAAACAGCATCAGTATCCCGCCCACGATGTATCTGAACCAGGGCGACGTGATCGGCATCATGACCGGTACGGATATTGATTTTTCCTCTGTTTATCAACTGCGACTGAAAAAGAAATGGTATGAGCACTGAAAACCTGTCACTGGATTTTATGAAAAATCAGCTGTTCGGTGATTATCTGCCAGTCGAAGGGCTGACCGAAATCGTGATTAACCGTCCAGGGGAACTGCATACAAAAATAAAGGGGGCATGGCAGCGGCGTGAATCCCCGGTCACGCTGCGTCAGTGTTACGCCTTTGCCAGAGCACTGGCGTCCTGGCAGGACGATAATATTGACGATACGTCACCGATACTGTCGGCCACGCTCGAATCCGGCGAGCGTATTCAGACGATTATTCCTCCGGCCTGTGAACGTAATACGGTGTCCATTACGCTGCGCAAACCCTCGTTTGAGCAGAAAACACATCAGTCATGGATTGATGCGGGATTTTATCAGCGCGTGACCGGTCAGGAAAAAACGGGAAGTCAGGATAATGCACTGACCCGGTTATATCATAGTGGGGATATTCCCCGCTTTATGGAAAAGGCGGTGGAATACGGCAAAACGATTTTTATTGTGGGTGAAACCGGCTCCGGCAAAACCACCTATATGAAAACGTTGCTGCATTATATTCCGCTGCATCTCCGGTTGATAACGATTGAGGATAATCCCGAAATCCGTTTTTATCACCACGCCAATTATGTGCATCTTTTTTACCCGGCGGATGCCGGGGATAACGCTATTGTCACGCCTGGCAGGCTGATCCGTGCTAATTATCGTATGAACCCTGACCGGATATTGCTGGCGGAAATTCGCGGGCGGGAGGCATGGGACGCTCTGAAAATTGTCGACTCCGGGCATGAGGGATTAATCACCTCCCTGCACGCGGGCAGCCCGGAAGACTGTATTGAAGGGGTTATTGATCGCTGCTATGAAAATCCCGACTGCCGGAATATTCCTTTTGATGTTTTATTACGAAAAGTACTTAAAAGCATCGATGTCATCGTCAGCATTGATATACACGGCGATGTGCGCCGGATGAGTGATATTTACTTTAAGCCAGTTCATTTAAATGGCATGAAAGAGGCATTCAGAAAATAACTCCGGTAAATAACATTACCCAAGATACGTAACCTTTCATTAATCATAATGGTAACTGAAATGAAGAAAACAATATCCTCCGTATTATTGTTCTGCGTTATTGCGTCATGTTCAACAACTGTACTGGCTGCTGATGCCTGCGAAGTGGTGTTATGCATGTACGGTAAAGCAACCGGAAATGGCGGCGGCAGTGAATGTCATTCCGCTGAACGGGCATTCTTTAATATCGTAAAAAAGAACAGGCATGGTTTTCTGCCTGACCATACGGCCGATGCCAGAAAATCATTTTTAAGAGAATGTGATTCAGCAGACCCGGCGGCTATCGGTCAGATCATCAGTAAATATGGCCGCGTTCGTGGTTAATACTGGCGAGACCGGCACAGAGCGTGACGGTTTTCAGGTTTTTACGGCTTCTGTTTTTCGCGGATTAAGGAGCGAAGAAACTGGGGGCCGCAAAAATGAGGCAGCGGACAGAAATATTTTCGCGGGTTAAGGAGCGAAAATAATTCAGGCACCGCGCCTCACCTGCAAACAGCCGCGCCCACGCGGATTTTGCAGGCCGGGGGGAGCCGGATAAATTTCGCCGCCCCGGCGAGCGAAAAGCTGTCGCCCACGACAGCGGTTTACCGGGGGGCACAGCCCCGCACACCGTCGCAGCTAAGTCTCCGGCCAAAAGCCGGTAGCGTGGCGCGACCACCCTCTTTAAAGGTCAGCTTCCCTTTTATTCCCGCTGCGAGGAACGAGCAAAGGGAAGAAAAAGGCGAAAGCGACCGTCTTAAAGGGGGTGGTCGCGCGTAGCGGGCGACGGTGTGCCGCCTTTGACTCTGGGGGTTTTGGTGCGGCGTACAGCCACGACATTACCCCCATGCGGCAGGCAATAAGGGCGTCCAGCCCGCATGTACTGGCGCACGCCGTTTCGTGCAGGGAAGCATGCTTTCCGGCACATGGCCGCACAGCGGTCACCTTCTTCGTCCCTTACGTTCGCCCCGTCTTTTCGCCCGACACCGTGGGGCGAATTGATGGGGCGATGTCATGGGGCGAATAGCTGACGAAGGAGGCATCATGATTTTAAATAAGCTTGCCGCTTCACTGTCACCGATAGTAAACGGGATGCTGGCGCTGCTCGCTTTTGTGCAACAGCAGCAACTGATACTGGCGCTGTTAGCGGGGCTGACGATGCCGTTTTTTGCATCAATGAAAAGCGATGAACGGCAGAAAGCTCCGCTCTGGAAAAAGCTGATTATGGCTTTTTCCATGGTGTGTTTCCTCTCTGGCACACTGGCCCCGGTCTTTATCGGCTTTTTTCAATGGCTGTATAAGACCAGACTCACCAGTGATAATTCAGCACTGGCGTGGTCAGTACGGATTGCTTTCACTGTAACCGGGATTATTTTTCATATTATGCTTCGCCGGCTATTCACGCCGGAACTGGACAAAATAAAGAAACGCCTTGTTAAAAAAACCACCCTTGAACGGGAATTGCGCACCGATGTCCGCACCGTAAAGTCCCTGCTGCCCGAAACACTGCATTATAATCCGCTGGATTATATCGATCTGAATAAAGGCATTTTTACTGGCATGGACAGGGAGAACGAACCAATGTATCTCCCGTTAAAAGACTGGCAGAAACAGCACGCGGATATTATTGGCACCACCGGAGCCGGTAAAGGGGTAGCTGCCGGGATATTGCTATATCAAAGTATTATTGCCGGTGAAGGCGTTTTTGTTATGGACCCCAAAGACGATGAATGGGCACCACACCTATACCGGAAAGCCTGCGAAGATGCAGGAAAACCCTTTGCCTTAATTGACCTACGAAAACAGCAATACCAGCTAAACCTGATTGAAGATATTACGCCAGATGAACTGGAAGAATTGTTCGTTGCCGGTTTCAGCCTGGCAGAAAAAGGGCAGGAATCGGACTTCTATCGTATTGATGACCGAAAAGCCGCCCGTATGGCCGCGCAATTTGTCAGTGATAACCCATCGGCAACTCTCCGTGATATTTATAACGGTGATTACGTTCAGGGTATTGCCGAAAAAATCAAAGCGTTCTTTGGGAAGATTGAGGAACTGGCATTACTCAATGCCATTAACTCACCAGAAGGCTTTTCGCTTAAACACATATTTGATGAGGGCGGCTGCTGTTATGTAGTCGGCTCCATGCGAAACAGCAAAATTATTACCGCCCAGCGCATGCTGCTGGTTCGCCTTTACCAGCTGGCAGAAAGACGCGATCGAGTAACAGACGTACCCCGCCCCATTGCTGTTTATCTTTCCGAACTGAAATACCATTTATCCAGGCCAGCGCTGGAAGGTCTAGGCGCGGCGCGGGATAAAGGCATACACATTATTATGGACCACCAGTCCATCGCCGATTTAAAAGACTGCCCGGCAGATTTGAAAGGTGACGCCGTTGTCGGTGCGGTCGTTGAAAATGCCAAATTCAAACTGGTTTACCGGGTTATGGATCCGGATACGGCGGAATGGGTGGCAAGAATGTCAGGTACGATTCTGGTGGATGACGAACTCCGCAAGGCTAAGACGGATAATATGCTGACAGAAACCATCGACAGTGAGCGCACAATCCGCCAGGCCGAACGTTTCTTTATTGACAGCAATATGATCCTGAACCTGCCCGATTTTGTCAGCTTTATCTTTACGACAAAAACGCTACCTTCTGCCTCACTGATTTCGCCGATAAAGGTCAGAAAGCGTCAGCTAAAAAGCTTTTCGGTTTCCCCTGATATTGCCGCAACGGCAGTCCCGGTGAAGATCATGCTTGATTTTAGCGACGATGATAAACCTTCCGCACCGGAGGTGACGACATCGCACCCGGATCTTTTCTTCGGTGAAAGCGAAGTAAAACCAGTAAAGCCGAAACATGATGATGAAGAACACCTGTCCCCGCTGGATTTTTAAGGAGCGGTTATGCTGATTTCGTCATATCACGAGCGCCAGACGCGTAACAACGAAAAAATAAAACAACTGCTGAACTTCCTGAAAGAAGAAACCTACAGCGATTTTAAAACGCTGATGCAGTTATTTAGTTTCCGGGATCATAAGTCGCTTTATTCGCTGCTGGCAAAAACAGAGCGAATGGGGTTAATACAGAAGCATGTGCTTGAATCACGGACACTGAAGATTTCATTATGGGGGATCACCAGCGACGGGCTGGCGGTGGTGTTGACCCCGAATGATAGAATCTTTCCTGCGCGGTTTGAACCATCAAAAATCACCGGCTGGACGCTGGAGCACCATCTTGATAATCAGGCCGCCAGGCTTATTCTGGAGAAGAAAGGCGCATCGGGATGGATTAACGGCGACCGTGCCAGCTTTCTCAGCCAGTATCAGGTAAAACATCGCCCGGACGGGTTACTGACTCTGCCTGACGGTAACGTTATTGCCATTGAAACCGAGCGCCGCCTGAAAACCCGGGCCCGTTATCAGTCGATCATGGCAAGCCACCTACTGGCCCGTACCCGCAAGCAGTGGATTTACGTATTTTATGTTGTGCCCGATCTACAGAAGAAGCGTGCGCTTGAACTACTGTTTGACAGCATCAGGCATGTCATCATTAACCATCAGCACGTCCCGCTGGAAGAACGCCACCGTCGGGTGTTTCGCATTTATACCGTTGATGAACTGAAACAACTGTCATTAGGTAGCTATACGTAAGCTTTTACTCAGGCCATCGTGATGGCCTCACCGGCCTGGCGGCGATACTGCCAGGCCGGAAATTTTTTATTCCACTGCAAGGCGCAGACTGTTCGGTAGTCGCTGTGCTGCGTTCCGCCTCAGTCTGCGCCTTGCTGCGTTACTGGTTAAAAACCATGTAACCGCATTCCCTTGCGGTTGTCTGATTCCGGTCTCAGAGTTTATCCATCAGGTAACGATGTGCTTTAGAGGCTGCGCTGGTCGCTTTGAAAATATAACGCTTGTCGTTTTTCAGCGCTTTCAGCCAGGAAGCAATATAGCTTTCATGTTGTACCTCTCCCTCAATCCCCAGCTCCGCCATCAGAAAGGCACTTCCCAGCTCCGCCACCAGTTCTTCTTCTGCATAATCAGCACTGCCAAACTTCCCTTTCATTTCACGGTCCAGGCGTTTTTTGCCACCAGTCCAGTGAACCAGCTCATGCAGGCCGGTAGCGTAGAAATTCGCCGCATCAGAAAACAGATGGCGCTCCGGTAGCCAGACTTGATCTGTTGATGGGCTGAAAAAAGCATTTTGTCCTTTCTCGATGATGTTTGCGCCACTCTTCCGCAACAGGTTCTCAGCCTGCGGCACCGGGTCAAAGGTTGCTTCCGGGCTGACAGTTTCTGTGGTCAGACTTAAGCCGTCGATTTGCTGGACGTTAAACACGGTGAAAGTTTTCAGCATAGGGATTTGTTCAACTTCTCCGGCGTCGTTTTCCTTCTCCAGCGTGGTGTAGAAAATAGCTGTTGTGCCATGCTCACCCTTGCTAACCTGTCCACCTGCTGCCTGTGCCTGTTTGTAGGTCATCCAGCGTGAATCGCTGAACCCCTGTTTTGATGCGCTGCACCACAACAGCAAGATATTAATGCCGCTGTAAGCCGTGCCAGTGGCGTAATTAGATGGCAGTCCAGACATGCCGGAAACACGCTTCCACGGGCAGGACCACGGTTTTACACCTGCCTCCAGTGCTGCAATGATGTTGTCGGTAACGGTCTGATAAATGTCCGTTCTGGTTTTAGAAAATTTCGTTTTTGAGGAGCCTGACGGGTCCAGCGGGGATACGCTGGTCGCCGCTGCGGTGTTAGGGGCGCTAGTCTTGGTATGCAGGGAAATCGTCATGGTTTTTTCTCCGTCAGTGTGTGATTTTCGTCTTCGTATCGCCTGACGGTTCGCTTTCCCGGCGTCGTTCTGTCCTGCAAGGGTGCAGCATGCGTGCCATTTACCCTTGCGGGATGGGTTGTGTCGGGAAACGATTAGCCGGAAGCCGATATGGAGAACGGAAAGCGCACAGGAGAAAAAACTTGCCCCTGCACAACCGGACTTAGCGCCCCTTGCTCCGCAGAGGTGAAATGGTTTTATTTTCTTGGGGGGTTAAAGCGGTTTATTGAATTTAGGCATAAGGTGATTTTGTCGGAGCCCACTAAAACTGTTCTTAGCTTCAAGATTTTCCAGAAATTTTTTTTATTGCATCCGGTATGATTACAATCGCTGGAATCGCCTATGAGTGTACGGCAGCCTAAATTCCGGTTATGACTCCAATTTATTGATAATGATTTATCGTCAGATAATGTCCAATGGCTTTGTCATGCAGTTACACCGATCTTGAGAACGACAACGACTTCCTGCCCAGTCTTGCCGATGCTGCCTCAGATTCAGGTTATGCCGCTCAATTCACTGCGTATACCGCTTGCTGATAACCTGCAGCTTTCCTTTCAGGTGTGATTCATACAGCGGCTAACCCCGAATCCATGGAAAAGGCTTGCTACAGAATAATGCATTCTGGGATTATCGAAAAAAGAGAATTACTCATGTAGCCTGATATTAAAATGATTTTGGTGATAAGTTTTCCCTGCCAACATTAAACCGGCCATCATACTGCTTGTGTAAAAAACAGGCATCTCAATATCTGATCGAAATGAATATACTGATCAGAATAAGAATTGCCGGCAATGCCATTTTTTACTTTTAACATATGAGAGATATCGATTAAAATCGACATCCCTCAACACTAAATAGCTGCGCGTAATAGTAGATCACTTTAAGGGAACTCAGCCCGGATTGTGCGATCTGATCAATCGCCAAATATCCCAAACCACCAACCGGACTGAGCGATGCCGATCATAGCACCAATACCCCTTACCGAACGACGCCTGATGCAGAAAGCTATTCATAAAACGCGCGATAAAAATCATGCCCGCAGGCTCACCGCGATGCTGATGCTTCATCGGGGCGAGCGGGTCAGCGATGTTGCCAGAACGCTCTGCTGCGCCCGTTCATCCGTCGGGCGATGGGTTAACTGGTTTACGTTATCGGGTGCTGATGGCCTGAAATCTTTACCCGCAGGGCGTTCCCGGCGCTGGCCGTTTGAGCATATCTGCACATTGTTACGTGAGCTGATAAAACACTCTCCCGGCGATTTTGGCTACCAGCGTTCACGCTGGAGTACAGAGTTACTGGCAATAAAAATCAACGAGATAACCGGATGTCAGTTGCATGCCGGAACCGTTCGTCGCTGGCTACCGTTAGCCGGAGTAGTCTGGCGCAGGGCCGCACCAACGTTGTGTATCCGCGATCCCCATAAGGATGAAAAGATGGCTGCAATCCAAAAAGCACTCGACGAATGCAGCGCAGAACACCCGGTCTTTTATGAGGATGAAGTGGATATCCATCTCAACCCAAAAATCGGCGCAGACTGGCAACTTCGTGGACAGCAAAAGCGAGTGTTCACGCCGGGCCAGAATGAAAAATACTATCTTGCCGGGGCCTTACACAGCGGCACGGGAAAGGTCAGCTATGTTGGCGGTAACAGCAAAAGTTCGGTACTGTTCATCACCCTGCTGAAACACCTGAAAGCCACGTACCGGCGGTCAAAAACCATCACGCTCATCGTGGACAACTACATTATCCACAAAAGCCGGGAGACACAGCGCTGGCTGGAAGCGAACCCAAAGTTAGGGTGATTTATCAGCCGGTTTACTCGCCGTGGGTGAATCGCGTTGAGCGTTTATGGCAGGCGCTGCACGACACGATAACACGCAATCATCAGTGCCGTTCAATGTGGCAGTTGCTGAGAAAGGTTCATCACTTTATGGAAACGGCCAGCCCGTTCCCCGGAGGTAAACATGGGCAGGCAAAAGTGTAGCGGTATTCCGCGCAGCTATTTAGATGATAATTTACCACCAAACTTCTGTCTGAACACCGACAGTAAACTGATTTTTCTTGCTGTCCGGGAAAGCAAACTGATCCAATTCATTTTCAAGCACCCGCAACCAGGTGCCGTAAAGGCGAATTTCAGGACGGGATGTGAGCATGCTGGAATCAACTTTCAGGGTATGGAACAAGGTCGTCTTCACACCAGACTCTTTATAAGCCGTGCCGCCGCTATCTTTATTACGTTGTGTAAAATAGCCAAGTTCAACGCCCGTTTGATTGAACTTATCCCAGATATAGGCGGGACGGACAACGGTCCTGATGCTTTCGAAATCCGTATGAGCCCCGGTATCATAGCTGTACGCATCGTTACCATTTGAGTAAACAATAGCATTTGCCATTATCACATCATCGGCCAGATACATTTCACCCTGAGATATTAACCGGAATGCCGTCCCGTTTGTATGGTCACCATAATAATAGTCATTATATCCGGCGAATGGATTAGAACCGGTATAGCAGGCAAATCCGCTAGCAATAGAATTATTGGCTACCTGACAGTGAATTCATTAAACCCGCCAGGTTTCAGTTTCTGATTCAGGATTGCGCTAGCCATCCATGCATCTTTAAGCTCAAAATAAGTACCGCTGTTTTCGCCCGCCTTCTGGGAGTTACTCTTATTCCCTGCCATGTATTTGCCGGTAAAGGCGAGGTCGGCGCCTTCCCATACCGGGATTTTATTGTAACGCAGTTCCAACTGATTGGTATTTACCTGCTGAGATGCCGAGAAGTCCTTTTTGGCTTTGTTGAATAAATCGAACTTTTGCTCAATCGCAGGCTCTGATCACGTATCATCCTGACAACACGGTAATCCCGTGGCAAAGCAGAAGTTCAGAATTACCAACTTGCGCTCTTACAACAAGGCCCTTATCAACCGTGGCTCCCTCACCTTCTGGCTGGACGATCAAGCGATTCAGGCATGGTATGAGTCTGCAACGCCTTCACCCGGGGAAGGCCTCAGCGCTATTCTGACCCCGCCATCACGACTGTCCTGGTGATTAAGCGCGTATTCCGGCTGACCCTGCGAGCTGCTCAGGGCTTCATTGATTCTATTTTTTCACTGATGTATGTCCCACTGCGGAGCCCGGATTACAGCAGTGTCAGTAAGCGGGCAAAGTCAGTTAACATCAGTTTTAAAACGCCCACCCGGGGTGAAATCGCCCATCTGGTGATTGATTCCACCGGACTCAAAGTCTTCGGTGATGGTGAGTGGAAAATCAAAAAACATGGCAAGGAGCGCCGTCGCATCTGGCGAAAACTGCACCTTACTATGGATGCAAAAACGCACGAAATCATCTGTGCTGACCTGTCGCTGAGCAATGTGACGGACGCTGAAGCCTTCCCGGAACTCATCCGGCAGACCCACCGCAAAATCAGGTCAGCCGCAGCGGATGGCGCTTACGATACGCAGTTATGTCACGATGAACTGCAGCGCAAGAACATCAGGGCGCTGATACCGCCCCGCAAAGGGGCGGGTTACTGGCCTGAAGAGTATGCAGACTGCAACCGTGCCGTTGCGAATCAGCGTCTGAGCGGGAGCAATGCCCGGTGGAAATGTACAACCGATTACAACCGTCGTTCGATAGCCGAAACGGCGATGTACAGGGTAAAACAGTTGTTCGGAAGTTCACTGACACTGCATGACTGGGATGGTCAGGTTGCAGAGGCTCTGGCCATGGTCCGTGCGTTGAATAAAATGACGAAGGCAGGTATGCCAGAAAGCGTGCGTATTGACTGACAGCAACAACCCGTTACGGGGAGGCTTATCCAGAATCTGATTTATTCAACAAAGCCGCGAAGAACCGCAAAATGTTTCTGTTCCGCACCCTTGATGAACTGGAAAATAGTGTCCGTGATAAACGCGGGGCTCCAAAGTGTTTATTAAAATAATCACTTGCGTAACTATGCTTATATTAAATCAAGAAAACGTAGCTTCAATAAATCGACTGAACTGTTATGAGATTTTTGATATTTTCTTGATTAAGTAAATCCATTTCCCCTGCAATAAGGTAATAGTTAACAACAAATTGTATTTTTGAAAGCACCCCAGTGCAAAGGCGCGCCATATAGCGCGCCCCGCGGTTGGTTAATGTGAAGTTTCAGTAGTTTTTTTCTGTTTCTCCATCATCTCTTTGATCAATGCTTCAGTTTTCTCAAACGACGCAAATACATTCTCGACCGTTTGGTCTTTATCCAATGCGTCAGGGATCAGACCTGCATATTTATCACGTGGATTGTTGCCGCGCAGCCATTCGGTGGGGAAGTCCGCCATTTTCTGCCCGCCCTGGTTATAGCGGAAGACTTGACCTGCTTCGGTTCGGCGGTTGTAGGGAATGATGTTGCGCCCATCGTGATCCTTCAGCCCTTCGTACAGTTTCTGGCGTAAAGCAATTTTGGTTTCGATCAGATTCTTATCTTTGGAATCGATAAGGTTATGTTTTTCATGCGGATCTTTCTTGATATCATATAGTTCTTCAGTATCCCAGACGCCGTAATACTGGATGTATTTATACTGCGGCGTACGGACGGCAAAGGTAGTCGGAGTGTACGGGAAGTTGTACTCCCAGAAATATTCGTAGACGAAGTAGTCCTTACGTTTGGGCTGGTCGGCGCGGTCGGTGCCTAATCCCAGGAAGCTGGCACCATCGTAATTCTGAGGTTTCTTTACACCGGCGGCGTCGAGGAACGTCGGTGCGATATCAATGTTAGCCACCACGTCCTCAACTACTTTCCCCTTGCCGAAACCGGGGCCGGAGGCAATCAGAGGCACGCGCATAGACTCCTCATACGCGGTGCGTTTGTCGATCAGTCCATGCTCGCCGAACATAAAGCCGTTGTCACCCATCACCATTACGATAGTGTTTTTGTCGAGGCCGTTCTGTTTCAGCCAGTCTTGCACCCGGCCCACGCTGTCATCCACCGAACGCAGCGTTTCGTAATAGTCACGCTGGAACTGCTGCATATCCATCTTTTTGTTGTACGGATAATCCACGCCATGCCAGCTGTTGCGCTGGTTCTTCACCCACATTGGCTTGCCTTTGTAGTTTTCCGGTGTATCGGCGTAGGTATCAGGCAACGGGAATGTCACTTTATCCATACTGCCTTTGTACTTGATGGATGGATAAAAATCCGCATGCACCCCCTTGTGGGATAGATAGACCATAAACGGTTTGCTCTTGTCGATGTGGTTCAGCCAATCCACAGTGTAATCGGTCAGTTCATCGGTGATGTAGCCTTTCTGCGGCGTCAGCTTGCCGTCAATGTTTAGCATCGCCTGTTGACCGTACATGTTGATGGGGTAGTAATCCCCTTGCCCCAACAAGCCGACCCAATGGTCGAAACCAGCAAAGCCCGCTGTGGCGGTTTTATCCGCACCGCCGAAATGCCATTTGCCGAAGAAGGCTGTCTGATAACCGTTTTTATGCAGTTCTTCCGGGAAATACTGTAGCTTTGACAAATCGCTGGGGTTATTGTCCGACACGCCGTGATTGTGCGCATACATGCCAGTCAGGATGCTGGCCCGGCTGGGCGAACAAAGCGAAGTGGTGACGAATGCATTCTTGAAGTAAGTGCCGTTATGGGCGATGTCGTCCATATGCGGCGTTTTGATGCGCGGGTTGAGGAAGCCAAAAGCGTCGTATCGCTGATCGTCGAGCAGGATGTAGACGATGTTGGGACGTTGAGCCGTCACGTTGTTATTAGCTGACTGGCTAGGCTCTGCTGCATGCGACATCGGAACAAACGCTTGGGCACAACATAGCGCCACAGCGCTGAGTGTGAGCTTATGCATTATTTTCTCCATTGAAAAAACCATTAGAAACAACTCGCAGGGTGAGAAAAAGAAAAAACCCGGCAGTGAAGAGGGAGATACCTTCCTCTTCACTGCCGGGTTTCGCCTTTATATAGTCACGATCCGCTAGCGAATAGCATGATAAAATCATATTTTTATTCAACTCTTTATAAGGGATTTTGTGATTTAAATCATAAAAAATCGATGTCTTCGATATCCATCAATTCCACTTTAGGGAGAACATGCCTTAAAGAAAACGTGATAAGTATCACGAAGTCGGTTATCGTCAATTGCCTCGTCATCTACACATGAGTATCTTCGAGAAAAGGATCGTAACCGGATACGGGCGAAACCATATAGCATATAACTAAGTTCATAGTTTTTTGCTATATGGTTTTTTTTCGTTGTAAATTTAACACCACGGAATTTTATAATTAGTAAAATAAAGAGGTAGTGAGTGATGGCTGATCATATCGCAAATTTTCAATTAATGGCTAAACCGTCCGGTTCGGTATGCAACATTGATTGTTCTTACTGTTTTTATCTGGAAAAAGAGCTTCTTTACCCCGAACGTAAAAGCCACTGGAAAATGGACGGTATAACGCTGGAGAATTATATTCGCAAGAATATTCAAGGGCAAAAAGCGGATGTGGTTGATTTTATATGGCAAGGTGGAGAGCCTACACTACTCGGCATTGATTTTTTCCGCGAAGCGATTCGCTTGCAGAATCATTATCGCGGGACTAAAATCATTAATAATTCCTTCCAGACTAATGGTACAAATATTGATGATGAATGGGCGGTTTTCCTCAAAGAGAATAATTTTCTGGTCGGGTTGTCGATTGATGGCGACCGTATCAGCAATGATACATATCGTCTGACCCGTGCCGGAAAAAGCACATACAATGCGGTGATTAAGGGTTTAGAAGCATTAAAACGTCACCAGGTCGAGTTCAATACTCTGACGGTAGTTAATGCGGAGAATGTTAAACGCCCAATGGATGTTTATAATTTTCTCAAGCGCATCGGCAGCCGCTATATGCAGTTTATTCCGCTGGTGGAACGACGCGCCGCAGTCGCCGATGAAAATGGCCTCACTCTCATTCAGCCTGATTTCTCCGGCCAATGCAGTGTCACCGACTGGTCAGTTCCCGCCAAAGCCTATGGAAATTTTCTTAATACTATTTTTGACCATTGGATCATGAACGATTTAGGCACAGTATTCGTGATGAATTTTGAGCAAACCATGGCCAAAATGGTCGGCCAGACCAGCGCCTGTGTAATTAACGAAACATGTGGCGGCAATCTTATCGTTGAAGCGAATGGCGATATTTACTCTTGTGACCATTTCGTTTATCCCGAACATAAGCTGGGAAATATTAACCATGGCGACCTCACAAAAATAGTCAATTCGCCCCAAAACATCACGTTTGGTCAGAGCAAACTGAAAAACATCAGCAAGGACTGCATGAATTGCGCCGTACGCTCAGTCTGTAACGGTGGCTGTCCTAAACACCGTTTCAATATCTCCAGTGACGGACGTCCTAATAAGAATTATTTCTGCGAAAGTTTTGCTTTGCATCTGCATCACTCGCTGCCGGTAATGCGTCATCTATTGCAATTAATGAGACAGAGTGTATCCTTGTCTAAAATCAAGAAAGTCATCAGAACCCAACACTATCAGCAAAAGCAGAACAATTGACCAGTTCATTGCCAACGTCCTTGTTGGCAATCCTGTTTATTTCCACCACACTTCTGCCTGCACACCTACAGTAAACTGATCACTTTTCGCATCGGCAAATTCAAACTGACTTATACCGTTCTCTTTCACTTTCATGTAAGTACCGTAGAAACGGATTTCCGGGCGGGATGTAAGAATGCTGGTGTTCACCTTAATGGCATGGTAAGGCGTAATTTTATAACCAGACTCATGATACTCCTCTCCACCAATTTTATTTTTCTGATCGAACCATCCCAGCTCCACACCGGTCTGATTATTATTGTTCCAGATATATGCCGGACGCACTACCGCCCGCACGGTATCGAATTCGGTATGTGCGCCAGTATCATAACTGTAAATGTCGTTACCGTGAGCATAGACCAGAGCGTGGGCCATTATTACGTCCGGACGTAAATAGTTTTCCCCCTGAGAAATAATGCGAAACGCTTTGCCGTTAGTGTGTTCTCCATAATAATCACCAGTACCATTATTGCTATAGGATGGATTAGCGCCAGAAAGTCGCGCAAAACCACTGGCCATGGAATTATTTGCGCCTTGCAAGGTTAATTCATTAAATCCACCGCCAGTGAAATTCTGGCGCAGAATAAGTCCGGCGAGCCAGGAATCCTTCACACTATAATAATTTCCGTCATCTTCATTTTTATGGTTGCTGTCGGTTTCATTAGGCGTGATGTATCGACCGGAGACTTCCAGTGTAGCCTTATCCCACAGCGGAATACCTTTATATCGAATATCAAAACTGTTGGTATTCACCTGCTGGGACTTACCGGAAGTGGCATAATCCACCGCGTGGGCGTTGATATCCTCACGAATCAGCGACACGTTCAGCTTGCCGGGGCCGAGTTGCCAGTTCTCAATTCCCACACCGGAACCGGCGTCGGTACGATAGCTCTTCCAGTCCAACATCTGGATTTCATACTTCTGCAAAGCGTGTTTGCCCACCCAGAAATCGGCTTCCGGCGCGAATGGCAGGAATCCTTTGGTGGTCAGATAGATATCGGAGAACTGCAACAGGTTTTCCGAATCCTTGTCAAACCAGCCACTGCTGTACTGCTGGCCAACGTTGCCATCCAGCATCACTACCGCTTTCGCTACCTTACCGTTGTGATCATCGTAGACTTTCTGCGAAAGCTGCAGGTCAAACCAGGCACCGTTCTCCTGCCCGAAACGTCCCAGAGAACCGATGGCGTAGGACTTCGGCGCGCCACGAGTGCCAGTGGACCAACCACTGCGAAAATAACCGGAATATTCGAAGCCAATATCATCCTTTATATATTTACTCAGATCATCGAGCGTCATATCCCTCACAGGGGAAGAAGTGGAAGCAGTCGCATTATTTTCAGATGCAACTTTGACCGGAACCCGAGTTTGACCAGTTAATTCGACCTTGTTCTCCTTGCGTGCAACAGCATTATTGGCAACCACTGTGGGCGGCGATTCAAATAAGGATTTATATTTTTGCAATTCTTTTTTTGTGGACTGTAATTCCTGATTGTTTTTCGCCAGCTCTTTCTCCAACAAATCAAGCCTTTGTTCAATAGAGAGTGTTGCCGCCACAGCACTATTGGATACAAGAGCTGAAGAAATTAATAATACCATCGACTTTAACTTATATTTTTTATCCATCTTCTATGGCCTCATAGAGGGGCATTGCTTTAACAAGAGGTAATAAGAACGCCTGATGCTTTAAGCTTGCATCCGGTATTCAATTAATCGACTTCGCCTACGCAATGACTGCGCTGGCTATTTTTATAACTGAATTATATTTTCTGGGCCGTCAACGGCAACGCATAAAAAGACGGTACCCGTTTTGTTGATTCCTCCTCAATAATTTTCCACCTGTTGCCGCGTCGGTTGCTGCAACCCGTACTGCTTCAACAGCCTCGTCCAACGTTAGAGTCTCACGACGCCTGTGGCTGTTCGCCGCTGACGAACAGCCACAATCGCTGCTTTATTTCAATGCATTCCCCCGGCTCTTAATCACATCCGCATACCAGTGGAAGCTCTTCTTACACCGACGTTCCAGCGTGCCGTTACCCGCGTCGTCACGATCGACGTAGATAAAGCCGTAGCGCTTCGACATCTGCCCGGTTCCGGCGCTAACCAGATCGATCGGGCCCCAGGTGGTGTAGCCCAGCACCTCGACGCCGTCTTCGATCGCTTCCGCCACCTGCACCAGATGGTCATTTAGGTACTGGATGCGGTAGTCGTCATTGATGCTGCCGTCCGCTTCCAGTTGATCCTTCGCCCCCAGCCCGTTTTCCACGATGAACAGCGGCTTCTGGTAGCGGTCATACAACACGTTGAGCAGGTAGCGTAACCCCACCGGATCAACCTGCCAGCCCCATTCCGAACTTTTCAGGTGTGGGTTAGGAATGAGATTCAGAATGTTGCCGCGTGCTTTTTCCAACTCTGCTTCATCGGCGCTTGAGCAGCCGCTCATGTAGTAGCTGAACGACACGAAATCAACGGTTTCCTTCAAGACTTCCCGGTCTGCATCAATGATGTATAGGTTAATGCCCTGCTCCTTGAACAACCGGGTCATATAGGTCGGGTAAGTGCCGCGCGCCTGTACATCGCCGAAGAACTGCCATTCGCGGTTCTGGATCAGGCTCTTCATCACGTCGTCCGGCTTGCAGGTCAGCGGGTAGAGGATGCCGCCCAGCAGCATATTGCCAATTTTGGCGTCAGGGACGATCTCATGGCAGGCTTTCACCGCCTTGGCGCTGGCTACCAGCTGGTGGTGAATCGCCTGATAGATCTGCTGCAGAGAGCTGTCGCGCGACAGCCCCAAGCCAGTGAATGGCTCGTGCAGTGACATGTTGATTTCATTGAAAGTCAGCCAGTATTTCACCTTGCCGCCAAAGCGCTGGAACGCCGCGCGTGCATAGCGCTCAAAGCATTCGATAGTCTGGCGATTGCCCCAGCCGCCGTATTTTTTCACCAGTCCAACGGGCATTTCGTAGTGAGAGAGCGTCACCAGCGGCTGAATGTTGTGCTTCGCCATTTCGTCAAACAGCCGATCGTAAAATGCCAGCCCGGCTTCGTTCGGAGTCTCTTCGTCGCCCTGCGGGAAAATACGCGTCCAGGCGATGGAGGTGCGTAGCACGGTGAAGCCCATGTCAGCGAACAGCGTAATGTCCTGAGGGTAGCGGTGATAAAAATCAATCGCGATGTCTTTCACGTTGCTATCGCCTGGCGTACGCTCGACGATCGGGCCAAGTAGTCCCTGCGGAGTCAAGTCCGAAGTCGACAGCCCCTTGCCGTCGTCGGCGTAAGCCCCTTCCACCTGGTTGGCGGCAACCGCGCCGCCCCACAAAAACGCTGCTGGAAAACGATGTCTCATTGTTTCTCTCCCTTATTTTCTGTCAACGCACCAGCTTCAGCAGCGGTGCATTCTCCTGTACCGTGCCTTCGGCTACGGGCAGGACGTCAATGTAATCTTCGGTATTAGTGATGATGACAGGTGTGGTGGTGTCATAACCCGCGGCCTCTATGGCCTGCTGGTCGAACTCCACCAGCACATCACCGACCTTGACCTCATCGCCTACCTGAACGCGCGGCGTGAAGTGCTGTCCGTCCAGCTTGACAGTGTCGATGCCGACGTGAATCAGGATTTCCGCACCTTCGTCAGCGGTCAGCCCGATGGCGTGGTAAGTCTTGAACAGCGACGCCACGCTGCCGTTGACTGGTGACACCACTCGGTCGGTCAGCGGTTTGATGGCGATACCTTTGCCCATCAGCCCGCTGGCAAAGGTCTGGTCGCTAACCTGTTCCAGCGGCAGAATTTCGCCGTGAATCGGGGCGTTGATGGTTTGTTTACGCAGAATGGCATGCGCAGGCGCAGCAGAGGCCTGCGGAGCGGCCTCAGTCAGAACGACTCCCTGCTTCACACCGAACAGCCAGGTTGCCAGCGAGGAGAAGCCGAACGCCACCACTGTGCCGATAATGCCGCCCCACACAGTGATGTCTACGCCGCTGGCGGGAATGATCTGGGTGAAGGTGAAGATGCTGGGCAACCCGAAGGAGTACTGGGTAGTGCCGAAATAGCCAGCGATACCACCGCCCAGAGCCCCGCCGACACAGCCCAGAATGAACGGACGTCGCAGCGGCAGGTTGACACCGTAGATAGCCGGTTCGGTGATACCAAAGATCCCAGCCGGAAACGCCGAGCCAGCGATACCTTTCAGCTTAATGTCGCGAGTGCGCAGGAACACACCAAGCGCCGCCCCTGACTGTGCCATCACCGCTGGAGTCAGCACAGCAATCAGAGTGTCATGTCCCAATGCGCTGAAGTTGTTGATCATCAGCGGCACAAAGCCCCAGTGCAGGCCGAAAATCACCAGTACTTGCCATATCGCACCGCCAAAACCACCAGCGATAGTCGGGCTGGCGCTGTAAATCAGTTGATAGCCATGCGCCAGTTGCTGGCTCAGCCAGGTCGTCACCGGCCCGATCAGCAGGAACGTTAGTGGCACAGTTATCAACAGGCACAATGCTGGCGTGAAGAAATTGCGGATATTAATGTGCAGAAATTTATTCAGCGGTTTTTCCAGTTGGCATGATACCCAAGAGGCGAAAATAATCGGAATAACTGAGGAGGAATAATTGATAAACGTAATTGGAATGCCGAGGAAGTGCAGCGGCTGGTAATGAGCCGCCGTCATGGCGTTGAAAGCCTCAAGCACCGACGGATGGACCAACGCCCCACCAATACACATAGTAACAAAGGCGTTTCCGCCGAACTTTTTACCAGCAGTATATCCCAGAACAATCGGGAAGAAATAGAACAGCGAATCGCTGGCAGCCAATAACAGCTTATAGGTACCACTACTATTGGACATCCAACCGCAGGCCATACACAGGGCTAAAAACCCTTTCAACAACCCGGAAGCGGCCATTACCCCCATTAACGGCGTAAAGATACCAGATATAATATCGATAAAACGTGACAGGATATTTCCCTTGCCCTTACCATCGTATTCCGTGTCGTCATCCTTACTGCTGGACTGTTCACTGATACCGGATACAGCAAGCAGATCCTGATAGACCTCACTAACATGACTCCCTACCACTACCTGAAACTGCCCACCACTTTCCACCACCATAATAACGCCAGCATTGTTTTTAAGGGCAGCCACATCCGCTTTCTTATGATTTCTCAACTTAAAACGCAGCCGGGTTGCACAGTGAATCACACTATTTACGTTGCTTGTCCCGCCTACGCCTTCAAGGATCTCACTGGCTAATGTTTTGTATTTCATTAATTATCCTTAACTCACGCTCAGTCACTACTCTGAGACATCCAGACATATGGATGTCTGATACTGTTTTAGGAACGAAAAAAAACCCAAACCATTTTTCTGCGGCTTCAGCCATGCAGAAAAATGATTCAGGTTTTGCCCGCATCTGGTTTTGCCCAATACGGTAACAATCCATTTTATCTTGCGACAGAATACTGCTTTTTAATCCACTAACAAGTTTATAAACTACGCCATATCATTATTTTGTGAGTTGGCGCAAATTTTAGTTATTCAGCCTCCTGATCTATAAGTTAAATTCTGACGCGTTCAATATGAATGGTCAAAAACATCAATTCCTCTTTTGTCAATATGTAGTGGTATTGATTAACGATGTGAGTCTGTATTTTTTCCGCACAGCGGTACGAAAGCGAATATTTTTCCTTCACCACATCATGCAGAGATTCATCGCTACTGTATACCCAGTCTCGCCCCAGCAGTCGCTGGGCAAAAAATTTCAGGTGTGTGACAAAACGGTGATAGCTCAACGCTTTCTCATTGTATTCAATGTTTAACTGATATTTGACGATTTGAAGAATTTCCTGCATTACCTTAGTAATTTTAATGACTTCTGGCATATGGCTGTCCAGTTGGGCATTCACCAGATGCAATGCGACAAAACCAGCTTCATCCTCTGGCAGCCTGACGCCCAGACGCTGGTAGATAACCTCCAGCGCCTCCAGTCCCACGGTAAATTCATTCTGATATAACCGCTTGATATCCCAAAGCAATACATTATGTATCGCCACTCCCTGACGGCAACGCTCAATGGCAAAATGGCAGTGGTCGGTCAGTGATATATAGACGCTGTCCTGTAGTTTGCCTGGCAGTTTCTGACGAGCCAGATTTATGATCTTATCTGCGGTTGTCAACACCTCAAGGGGAATATGACTCAGCAATTCACTTAACCTAGCAATCAATTCATGGCTGCGCAGTTCAAACACTTTTTCAATCAGTATGTCATTTATTTCATCTCCGACTTTTTTTTTGTATCCTAATCCACGTCCCATTACGATCTGTTCGTTATGATGCTCATCTATGACTGTTACAACATTATTATTAAGTATTTTAGTTATTTTCATTTTTTTGAGCCTTGAAAATAAAAAAACCAGATATCGCTACAAATAGAAGCGTGTATCTGGTTTTGCCTGCTTAAATGCAGTAACAACCCTTTACGTATTAGCATACACATTGATCCTACAACCTCAACACCAATGATACTAAAACGTGATAGTGATCGTGTATGTGTATGCCCGACTCTTAGATCGTAGTACGCCTCATGTTATTACATTTTGGGTGGGATAAAGTTGATTCGCTGTGCTTCTATCCCCGAAGGTCCAATATTTCAACGCTTTATCCCATGTGAAAATCATGGTTATACGCTGCATGGATAGTTCCAGTTCTTCTTCCATAACATCTGGAGGAAGCCCGGTTTCAACACGATGTAAAATACATCAGCGGATGGGGAGTCATTATCATGCCGGAATTCTGTTTCTGAATGGAGCAGGATTTCGGGTCAGGGTCATTCTGGCAAAAACAGACTGTCAAATTTCCCTAGGTACTTTTCCACTACGGGAAGCAGAATTAAGGCCTTGTTGGGGGATATAGTAATGGTCACCAAATGCGACGTGACCACTCAAATCAGTTCTATGTAACCAGCGATAATTGGTGGTCATTTTGGCGGTCTTGACAGGATAGGGATTCAGGTTTAGCTTACTTATTAGCCAATTACAGGCAAAGGCGATCCCAGTCAGAGGAGCCATATTAAAGAAGCCCGCTTAAGGAAACTTAAGCGGGCTTCTTGTTTTTGTCGAGTTTGAGGGCCGGATAAGAGCACTAAGCCCGCCGACCTCCGCCCTTGTCAACGTCAGTCTGCCGCTAAGATCCCCCTGTTATTCTGTTTTTTATTGTCAGCGGCTCACCGCCGGTAAGTTTTTATGGCGTTAATTTAGCCATCAGAAAATACGTCAGAGGCGCTCTTTCCTGAGCCATAAATAAGAGAGTTTTGAGACACAACTCAATGCTCGGTCTATATATTTGCTGTAAATAAAAGCATGTTTTTAAAAACAGTATTGACAGTACTTTTAAAAGCGGTAGATTGGATTTTAACAGCGCTGGAATGGTAGTTCGCTGTTATAATTTGCGATAAAGGCTACGTATTTTGTTGTATGGGATTACGGGTGTTAAGAAGATTATTTTTTACACCGGTAATGTTTTAAGGTCATGCAGTTAGAGTCGTTAATCGCAAATCTGGGGGAAGTAGCGCGACGATGTAAGGCTATGTTTTAAGAGTTATTGTTTGCGATTGAGTTGTGTACGTTAGTTAAGTTAAATCATCGCAACGGAAGTCAAGCCACGCATCAAAGAGTATATGTCGCGAGGGGATGTACTTGTTTAAAGTGCCATTTTTTAGCGTTATGAAAATGGTGGGGTAGGTTAACAAGAAAATAGCGGGAGGTTTTAGTTAGTATCAGCACCCAATATTATCTGTGATAAACGTGTACATTTAAAGCAGTATCATGAGTAGTACCCATATTAAGTCCATGAATGTTAAACCTTAAATCAGTAGTTCCTTAAAAGCCCTGGCTGCAATGGTCAGGGCTTTTTTGTATCTGCGCCGTTGATTGCGGATATCCGCCTGTATGAACCGCCTCCTGAGTCCCCCGGCACGAGTGGCGGAACAGTCTCCTCGCCACCCGGCATGCCCGCAGGCTTCTCCTCCTTGCTGGCAGTCGCACGCGCCGTCGTATTATGCTCAACCATGCCGCTAAGGATGTAGTCTGATGACAATCGTAGCCGCCCATGCGCGAAACGGAGGTCATCATGATTTCTTTTGAGCTACGTCACTTCGCAGACATACCTGCACGGCCGGATCCGTCGGCGAACCTTACGCGCGGTCCAGCGCCAGCTGGCGCTGGAAAACAGCGAGACCTGGAGGTGGCATGGAGGAAAAGGCAGACACCGTCAGATGTCTGCGAAATCAGCAAAGCGCCCGCTGATTAAAGGAGCTACAGCGCCACAACGCGATAGTTGGCGATTCTTAATTCCGCTATTTGCTGCATATCGATATGGGACAAGGTGAAATCAAGGATCGCAAAGTTCTCGGCCATTCTCCCGGGGTTGGATGACATGGTGTTTGACTGAATGCCCGACTGTAAAATCCAGCGCAGAATAATTTGTGCCGGCGTCCTGGCATAATAGTCCGCCAGCCGCTGAATAAGCGGATATTTAAGTACCTCTCCCCGGGCTATCGAACAATACGATGATAGCGGGATCTGCGTCTCTACCGCAGCCTGCAGCAGATCGCGTTGATCGAGCAGAGGGTGAAACTCGACCTGGTTGACGACGAGCGGCGTGGCGATCTCGTCGCGTGCCGCCCCCATCTGCTCAGGCGAGAAGTTACTTAAGCCAATATATTTTGTCAGCCCCTGCCGCTGCGCCTGCTCCAGCAAACGCAACGTGGCGCTGAACGCCTGCTTTGGCGGGCTATGCAGCAGCAGCACATCCACCTGTTCAACGTTAAGCGCCGCCAGGCTGCGCGCCACCGAAGCCATAAACAGATCTTTGCGGTAATTCGCCGGCAGGACTTTCGTCGTGATGCAAAGCTCACCGCGCGCGACGGGATGACGGCTTAATACCTGCCCAATCTGCTGTTCGTTTTCATACATCTGCGCGGTATCGATCGCCCGATAGCCGATGCTCAAGGCATGCTCTAAGGCGGTGGTTAAGCGTTCTCCGCGCAGTTTATAGGTGCCAAAACCGCGGATAAACTCGGGCCGATAAAGAATATTCATATCTTTTTCCTCAAAGGACGGTTTTAGCGGCGCAGCGGCTGACTCGCAGCCTGCTGCCAGAGCGAGGCAATGTTAAACGCCGCCGACTCCAGCAGGGCGGCGGCTTCCCGCAGGGCGCGCTCGTAGGAGATAATGCCGGGGACCAGCGAAAACGCCGAGATTAAACCGAGCTCATACAGCGCTTCATATCCGCTGCCGAGCGAGCCGGCCAGCGCAATGCTGGGGCAACCGTGGGCATGAGCGCGGCTGATAACGCCGGCAGGCCCCTTACCGCCGCTGGTCTGTGCATCAAGCCGCCCCTCGCCGGTAATGACCAGATCGGCATCGCGCACCTGCGCATCGAAATGCAGCGTGTTGAGCACAATATCGATCCCGCTCGACATCTCTGCGTTCAGCACCCCCTGCAGCGTGGCGCCGATCCCGCCTGCGGCACCGCCGCCCCTCAGGCTGGCGATATCGTCCCCGGTTCTGGATGTGAGAATAGTGGCGATCCGCGCCAGGTTGCTTTCAATCCTGGCCGCCGTTTGCGCGGTTACCCCTTTTTGCGGACCAAAAACCGCGGTCGCGCCCTGCTCGCCGAGCAACGTATTGTTGACGTCGCAGGCCAACAGCAGCTCCACCTGGGCTAATCGCGGGTCCAGTCCGCTGAGGTCGAGATCGGCCAGCTCATCAAGCCCTCCGGCCCCCCAGGGAACGTCCTTCCCCGCGGCGGTGATACAGCGGCAGCCCAATGCCTGCAGCATACCAATCCCCCCTTCATTGGTGGCGCTGCCGCCCAGGCCGATAATGATTTTGTCGACGTCGCGATCCAGCGCCGCTTTAATCAGCTCCCCGACTCCGTAGCTGGTTGCGAGCAGCGGATCCCGGTCTTCCGGTGCTACCCACTGCAGGCCGCAGGCGGCGGCAACCTCAATGACCGCCGTTTTACCATCGCCAAGCAGGCCGAAAAAACCCTGCACCGGCGTCCCCATCGGCCCGGTTACCGCGACGGAGATCCGCTGGCCTGAGGTCGCGTTTATCAGCGCATCCACCGTCCCTTCACCGCCGTCAGCTATCGGTAGCTTCACGCACTCCACGCCAGGCAAGGCTCGACGCAGACCCCGCTCGATAGCATCGGCAACGGCGCTGGCGGACAGACTCTCTTTAAAGGAGTCCGGGGCAATAATTATTTTCATCGCGATTTACCTGCTATCAATCAGAAACGGGAAACCAACATTCCGCCGTCGGCGCTAATCACCTGGCCGGTTAGGTAGGGCATCCCGCCGCTGGCCAGAGTGGTTACTATCGTGCCTATCTGAGCGGGGGTCCCCAGCTCCGGCAGCAGGGTTAAGCCTTCATCGACGCGCTGTTGGTACATTGCCAGCGAAGGCTGCGTCATTTCGGTAGCAATCAGTCCCGGCTGAATATCAAACACCTGCACTCCCGCCCTGGCGAGACGGGAAGCGAATAGTTTCGCCACCATCGCAGCCCCGGCTTTTGAGACACAGTACTCTCCGCGATTGATGGAGGCCGCCGAGGCGTTCGAGGAAGAGACGACGATCAGGCTGTAGTGCAGTTCGGGAGAGCGGGTACCGGCAAGCAGGCGTCGGGAAAATGCCTGGCAGAGAAAGAACGTGGCGCGGGCGTTAACGGCCTGGCAGCGATCGTAGCTTTCCGGCGTCACGTCGAGGAGATCGCCGCGGCTGGTCACCGACACGCCGGCGTTGTTCACGAAGGTCGTCAGCGGCCCTAGCTCATGTTCCGCCCGCGCCAGCATCCTGTCGTGCAGGCTGATATCCGCCACGTCGCCGGGCACGGCAACGGCGTTAACGCCCCAGCCTTTTAGGCGCGCCACGGATGCCTGTAGCGCCGCAGAATCCTGATAATCATTCAGCGCAATATCGAAGCCGGCCTGCGCCAGCTTTGCGGCGATCTCAAAACCGATGCCGCGCGCCCCACCGGTGATAAACGCTACCTGTCGTGTTTTAACGGTCATTTTTTGTCCCATTATGGAGTGAGAATACGCCGAAAGCATAGCTACACCCTTCATCATTTGTAAATAAATAGTTACTTACTATATGCAAATATGAGATCTGCGTACTCCACGCGTGACGGGTGAAGATCGCCAGCAAAATCTTTGTGACTGATATCTCAAACGCAAGCAAAACAGCCCGGGAAGAAAAAATGAGGAAAAGATAATATAAATCATATTGATAAGATATATTCTCAGGCAAAACCCCCGAGGAGAAGCATTTACTCATTCACAAAGGAAATATTTAAAAATAACAATAAAAAACAAAATACTAGGCAACTCCCTATCCGATAAACGAGCCACGTAAACCCGGCCCAAAGCGCTTCATTGCCAATCTCATTCTCGAATGATATATCATCAACTTGTAAGTAATTAGTTATTTACATGTTGCGTATTTTTCACCGGGATAAACTCCTCCACGTAAACCGAAAAGACAGGAAATATCGCTATGTCATTTATTAAAAAATTCGTTGAACAAAGCGTGATTAGCCGACGTGAATTCCTGCTGAAAAGTGCCCTTGGCATCGGCGGCATGGCTGCGCTTCCGCTTATCAGCCCGCTCTCGAAAGCCTTGGCGGCTGAGGGGGGGAATCTCACTCTGGCCTGGGGCTACCGCGACCCTGACAACTCCTACTGGAACGCGATTGCCGCCGGCGGGCAATCTTATGCGAAGACGCAAAACTCGACGATGGTGAGCCTGATTAACGGCGGCAATAACGAGAAGGTGCTGTCTGATATCAAAGCCCTGCTTTCCAAAACCGAAGGGAAACTGGCGATCGGCTGCGATCCTAACGATGCCCCTAACGCGCGAGCCGTGGTGACCGCCTGCCAGCAGCGCGGCGCGTTTATTACCACCATCTGGAATAAAACCGACGATCTGCATCCCTGGGATTTTGGCGACAACTACGTGGCCCACATCAGCTGGTCGGATTTCGAGCCGGCTCAGCAGTGCGCGCAGCTGCTGTTTGACGCGATGGGGAAAAAAGGCGGGATTGTCGGACTGGGCGGTATCGCCTCCAACGTCCCGGCGATTGAGCGCAAAGCGGGGCTGATGCACAAGCTGAAAGAGAACCCGGATATCAAACTGCTGGACTGGCAGGATGCGGACTGGAGCACTTCGAAAGCCAACGACATGATGTCCACGATGCTCACCCGCTTCGGGGATGATATCAAAGGCATTTTCTCCTCCAACGACAGCATGACACTCGGCATTATTGAGGCTCTACGCGCCGAAGGCCTGGCGGGACAGATCCCGATCGTTTCCTACGACGGCACTCCGGACGCCGTTAAGCTGTGCATCAGCGGTGAAATACTCTGCACCGTGAGCACCGATCCCTACTGGGCCGGAGGCATTGCGCTTTCACTGGCGCACCATGCGGCTCTCGGCAGCTTCAAGCCCTCCGCCGAACCGCATGAGCATCGCGAATTTTATGGTCCGACGATCATGATAACTAAAGACGACGCGCAGAAATGGTACCAGGAAAATATCGTCAATACGCCGGTGAACGACTGGAATAATTTCTGGCAGGCGTCAAAAGGGCCTATTCAGTATCGCAAATTATAGTTGTCTCCTTCTGCAGATATTTATTCTCGATGAAGACGTTATAAATTCAATGAGTGAAGGTCGAACATGTCATCACATTCAGGCTACAAAGATTTTTTGCGCAAATGGGCGCCGCTGATGGTGCTGCTGCTGCTCTGCACCATCATCAGCGTTATTTATCCCGGTTTTTTATCCGTGCGTAATTTCTCACGGTTACTGACCGCCAGCGCCGCGCCGTTAATGATTGCCATTGGCGTGACGTTTATCATTATTATGGGTTCGATCGACCTGTCCATTGAAGGCATTATGGCTTTCTGCGGCTCCATGCTGGCAATCATCATGGTGAAACTGGGCGGTTTTAGCGAACTCGGATATTTAGCGATTCCCGCCGCAATCCTTATTTCGGCAGCCTGCGGACTAATCAACGGTCTTATTCACGTAAAGCTTAAAATCCCCTCATTCCTGGTCAGCCTGGGCATCGGTTTTAGCTTAATTGGCGTCACGATGGTGACGACCGGCGGCGAGCGTATTCCCCTGCCCGACCCGGTATTCCGGTTACTGCTGACCGAGCGCATTTTTGATTTCCCGCTGATGGTCTATCTCGCCGGGGCGGCCCTGCTGGTTGCCTGGTTTATTCAACGCTATACCGCGCTGGGGCGTAATTTTTATGCGATCGGCGGCGGCGAGCATCTGGCCTACGCGTCCGGCCTGTCGGTAAAACGTATTCGCGTGCTTGGCTTTGCGCTGGCCGGAGTATTTTACGGCCTGGGCGCCGTCTTTGCGGTCGCCCGCCTGGGCTCGGTCGCCAGCAACCTCGGCGATGGTTATACCTTTATCGCCATCACCTCCGTGGTCGTCGGCGGCACCTCCTTAATGGGCGGCAACGGCGGCGTGTGGCAAAGCCTGATCGGCGTGCTGATTATCAACGTCATTAACAACGGCATGGTGCTGGTCGGCTTCCCGACCTATATCCAGCAAGGGGTTTTAGGCGCCCTGGTTATCATCTCGGTGGCATTAGTCACTAATCGTAAACGTCTGCAAATAGTGAAGTGACGATTATGCTTGAATTCAAAAATGTTGGTAAATCGTTCCCGGGCGTTCTGGCCTTACAGAATATAAATCTGCAAATTAATCCCGGCGAAATTGTCGGATTAGTCGGCGAAAACGGCGCCGGGAAATCGACGCTGATGAAAATAATTTACGGCGCCTATCAGCATGATAAAGGTGAAGTGCTGATTAACGGTCAGCCGGTGGTATTTCGCTCGCCACGCGACGCCATGATGCAGGGTATCGGGATGGTATTTCAGGAGCAGTCGCTGATTTCCAACCTCAGCGTGATGGAAAATATATTCCTCGGCTTTGAACAACCGTTTAAAAAGCTGGGCGTTATCAACTGGAAAAAAATGGCGGCGGCGGCCAGAAAGCAGCTGGCGAAAGTCAAACTGGATATCGATCCGCAAACAATGACCGCCGAGCTTTCCTTTACCCAACGTCAGCTGGTGGAGCTGGCGAAGGTTTTAACCCTTGAGGAGAGAAGCAGCGGCCACTTAATTATCCTGCTCGACGAGCCGACTTCGGTCCTGCCGGCCCAGGAGATAGAGCTGCTGTTTGAGCTGGTCAGGGAGCTGAAAAGCCGGGCCTCTTTTATTTTCGTTTCGCATCGCCTCGATGAAGTGATGGCGCTGTCCGACCGCATCTACGTGATGAAGGATGGGCAGGTTATGGATATGCTCACCCGCGACCGCTTCGACGTGGTGAATATTCAGCGCCAGATGGTCGGCCGGGATATCGATGAACGCTATTATCGCGAGCATCGTAAGCACCGAATTAACAAAGAGACGACCTTAGTCGAATTAAAAAATATTTCGCTGCCGGGCCATTATAAAAACGTCTCCCTGTCGCTACACGCCGGCGAAGTGCTGGCGCTGGTCGGAACCGATGGCGCGGGTACCGAAGAAATCATCCGCTCGATCTTCGGATTGATGCAGCCCGAACGGGGAGAAGTGATCCTCAACGGCAGAGCGGTACGCAAATTTAGCCCCACCCACAGCATCGCCGAGGGAGTGGGATATATTCCTCGCGAGCGCAAAATCGAGGGCATCGTCGAAGGCATGTCGGTGGTGGAAAATATTACCCTCGCCAACCTGCAGGACTATTCCAACGGCGGACTGCTGCAGGTCCATCACGAGCGCAGGCTGGCAAACGAGTGGGTTAAAAAGCTGTCGATTAAAACCGCCAGTATTGATACGCAATGCGGCAAGCTTTCCGGCGGCAATCAGCAAAAGGTGGTGCTGTCGAAATGGCGGACCGCTGAGGCGAAAATCATCCTGCTTGACCACCCTACCCGCGGCCTCGATATCGGTGCCAAAGAGGATGTCTATGACTTAGTACGCGACTTCACCGATGAGCAATGCGGCGTGATTTTGATCGCCGACTCTCTGGAGGAGGCTATCGGCCTCGCCCACACCATCGCTATTTTTAAGGACGGCCGACTGATGCATCAGTTTACCGGCTGCGAAGAGAAGCGCCCGGAGCAATATGAATTATTGCAGCATTTCGTCTAGGTTATTAAGGCCCATCTCCATGAAAATCATCCGTTCTGACTCATTAGCAGTGCCGACAAATAATAATAGCGGTAGCCCGACGCGGCCGCCGTTAACCGGGCGTGAAAAAATCACCCGCTATTTACCGATACTCACCCTGGCGGTATTAGTGGCCTTGGTCAGCCTCTATAACCCGGATTTTCTTAAGCTCGACAATATATTCCAGCTGCTGCAGGACGCTTCGACGCTGTTTATTATGGCGATCGGCATGACCTTTGTGATTTATATCGGCGGAATAGATTTATCCGCCCAGTCGATTGCCAGCATGTCGACGGTCGTACTGGTCATTCTGCTATCGCAAATTGGCGTGCTGGCTATTCCGCTGACGCTGGCGATCGGCGCGCTGTTCGGCGCGGCTTCCGGCTGGGTGCATACCCGCTTTAAAATATCATCATTCATTACTACCCTCGCCGTGGGGGGTATCGCCTACGCTACCGGACAGGTTATTTCCGGACAGCGGGCGTTTTATATTCCTGGGGATATTCGCAGCCAAACGGTTGGCTGGATGACCGCCACCGTCTTTACGCTGCCGGCGGAAATCATCATCGCCGCCGTACTGCTGCTGCTGGCGCTGCTGATGGAAAGACGCACCGCGCTGGGGCGCCATATGAAGGCGGTTGGCGCAGGGGAATCCGCCGCGCTCGCCAGCGGCGTGAAGGTGGTCAAGGTGAAGATCCTCACCTTTGCCATCGCCGGAGCGTTCGCCGCCGCCGCCGGGGTGCTGCTGGCGGTCCGTCTGTCCGGCGCATCGCCGACGATGGCCGATCAGTTCCTGCTACCGGCGATTGTCGCGGTGCTGTTAGGCGGCACGCCGCTGACCGGCGGCGTGGGCGGCGTAGTGAGCACGCTTATCGGCACCCTCATCGTCGCCGTCATTCGTACCAGTATGACCTACCTGAACGTTGAAGCGCAGGCGCAGCAGATCTTCTTCGGGGCGCTGATGATCGCGGCTATTGCGATGACCATCGATCGTTCCAAAATTTCTACCGTTAAATAACCGGAGCCGGCCATGATCCCCAAATTAATGAAAGCGGCGGTGCTTACCGCCGCCAAAAAATTCGAAATACGCCAGGTTCCGGTCCCCGAATACGGGGATGACGAGGTCCTCATTCGCGTCAGCCAGTGCTCGATCTGCGGCACGGATATCCATATCTATAACGGCCACTATGCCCAGGATAAGCTACCGTTAATTCCCGGCCACGAGTTTAGCGGTGAAATTGTTGCCGTTGGCCCTCGCGTCGCGACCCTGACGCCGGGCCAGCGGGTGGTCGCCGATATCAATATCAGCTGCGGCCACTGCTATTATTGCCGGCGCAACGAGCTGCTCAACTGCCCGGAGATCCGCCAGCTCGGCATCCATACCCACGGCGCTTTTGCACAGTACGTGGCCGTGCCGGCCCGCCTGGTGATTCCTCTCAGCGACGAGGTTACGGATAGCGTTGCCTGTCTGACCGAGCCGTTCTCCTGCGTGGTTCGCGCCGGTAAAAAAATCGGCCTCAGCGTGGCGGAGTCGGTGGTGGTCATCGGCGCCGGCCCGGTGGGCAATATGCATATTCAGATGGCGCGCCTGCTGGGGGCCGCGCCGATTATTGCCGTAGAGCTGAATCCGCAGCGCGCCGAGCTCGCCGGGCAGTGCGGAGCGGATAGCGTCATCACCGACCCCGAACGCGCGCTGGAGCAAATAAAGCTGCTCACCCAGGGCCGCGGCGCCGACGTGGTCATCGAAAGCGTCGGCCATCCCGAGCTGTACAAACAGGCGCTGACGTTTATGCGCCCCGGCGGACGGCTGCTGGCCTTTGGTTTAACCGACGGCGAAACCGCCATCGCCATCAGGCCGCTGGAGATTATTTTAAAAGAACAAAGGATTCAGGGCAGCGTAGCCGGGATGGGCGAAGACATGCACCAGGCGCTACATCTGTTGCAGCATCAACGTTTTATCACCGCGCCCTTTTGCCAGTCCATCCATCCGCTGGAGGATATTCAGCAGGTTTTCACCTCCCTGCTCGCACAGCCGCAGTATTTGAAAGTCCAGCTGCGCATCGCGCAGGAATGAGACCTTAGCGACGCGGATAAGGCCGCAAGGATCAAAAAAGGTGCTCATCAGGAGCACCTTTTTTATTCTGCAATCCTCACTCAGGCCTTGCGGTCTGCCGGGGTGGGCGCGCCTTCATCCAGCAGTCCCTGTTGTTGCAGCGTACGCCAGAAATCATCCGGGATCGGCGCGGCAATCCACTCCAGGCAGTTCTCAAGCTGCGCCACCGTGCGGGTGCCGGGAATGATGGTGGGCACCGCCGGGTGAGCCAGGACAAACTGTAGCGCGGCCGCCGGCAGGCTAACCTGATAATCGCGGCAGACGTTTTCAATTTTGCTGACCTTTTCCAGAACCGGCTGGCCGGCCGGGCCGTAGTTGTATTTTGCGTTCTCAACCGCCCCGGTCGCCAGAATTCCGCTGTTGAATCCCCCGCCGATCACCACCGCCGCATTGCGCTCCTCGCACAGCGGCAGAAACGCTTTTAACGCCTCCTGTTCCAGCAGCGTGTAGCGCCCGGCCAGCAGGAAACAGTCGAAGTCGGCCTCCTGCAGCGCCGCATGGCAAACTTCCCATTCATTGACGCCCATGCCGACGGCTTTAATCACCCCTTCATCACGCAGCTGCGCCAGCGCGCGCCAGGCGCCGTCCATCGCCTGGCGAAAATAGTGCGGCTGCTTATCGCCGTGGGTATAAACATCACAGTCGTGAATAAAAGCGATATCAATATGCTCCAGCCCCGTGCGCTGCAGGCTGTCTTCAATCGAACGCATGGTAGCAGAGTAAGAGTAATCAAAAATCGCCTCAAACGGCAGCGGATTGACCCATGCCCCGGAATCAATTTCAGCGCGCTTTTTCGGCTTCAGTAGGCGGCCGACCTTGCTGGAGAGCACGTACTCATCGCGCGGATACCAGCGCAGGCCGTGGCCAATCCTCGCTTCGCTCAGGCCATGTCCGTACAACGGCGCCGTATCAAAATAGCGCAGGCCGCTGTTCCACGCCTGATGGATCATGTTTTCCGACTCCTGCTCGCTGATGGGGCGAAAAATATTGCCAATCGGCGCTGCGCCGTAGCCCATTGCGGTGACCTGGATATTTGTACGACCAAACGCATTCTTCTGTGATGGAACCATGCCAGCCCTCCTGCAGATTGATAATTTAATTAACTAACAAGATAGTTATATCAAAACGAATGTTGTGAAAATGTTACCTGGATAACAAAGCGTCATCAATTACGTTGATCCTTCATTTTTTTTCTGCAATTGTAACTAACTAGTTAGTTTATTTGTCACCGAATACAACGAGGATAACGAGAATGCACGGCAAACTGAAAAGCGTCGATGACGCAGTGGCTTTGATTAAAGACAACTCCACCGTTGCCTTCACCGGCTCAGGCGGCGGGCTGCTGGAGTCCGACTACGTCATGGCGGCCATCGCGACGCGCTATCGTGAGACCGGGCATCCCCGGAATCTGACCCTGATTCATGCCTTAGGTATTGGCGACGGCAAGGGGTCCGGTCTTGGGCGGCTGGCAATACCGGGCCTCATCAAACGGATCATCGGCGGGCACTGGTCGTGGTCATCCGAGCTGCAAAAAATGGCCCGCAACAATGAGATAGAAGCCTACTGCTTGCCCACCGGCATCATCATGACGCTGTATCGCGAAAGCGGCGCCGGGCGCCCGGGAGTCATTTCCAGCGTCGGGCTGGGGACCTTTGTCGACCCGCTGATTAGCGGTGGAAAATGCAACGACATCACCTGCGAAAATATCGTTTCGCGCATTGAGCTCGACGGGAAAACCTGGCTGCACTACAAGCCTTTTAAAGTTGATGTCGCGGTGATTCACGGTTCACAGGCGGATGCGGTGGCGAATATCTCCACCAGCGAAGAGCCGGCGGATCTGGATACGTATGCCGTCGCTTTAGCCGCGCATAACAACGGCGGCATGGTCATCGCCCAGGTGAAATCCACCACTCCTGAGCACTTTGTCCCGGCCCGAAAGGTGACCGTACCCGGCGTAATGATCGACCATATCGTCGAATGTCCGACACAGTGGCAAAGCTATCTTGCCGAATACGATCCGGCCCTCTCCGGCCAGCTCACCCCGTCGGATGAGCACCCGCTCGACGCGCCGGCAGAGGGCATTCGCCGCCTGATTTCTGGGCTGGCGGTACGGGAGCTGAAGCCGAATATGCGGGTCAATTACGGCTTCGGTATCCCCGGCGGGATCTCCGCTATGGCGGAGAAATCGCTGGTAGACTCCTGCTGGCAGATGGTGGAACAGGGCATTCACAACGGCCAGCTTCTCGACGGCGCGCTGTTCGGCGCGGCAAAGTATCCGCACGCCATCGTCAGTTCGCTCGATCAGTTCGATCTGTTTTGCGGCGGCGGGCTCGATATCACCTTCCTCGGCATGGGAGAGATGGACGCGGAAGGCAACGTTAACGTTTCTCAGCTTGGCGACACGATCGTCGGGCCGGGCGGTTTTATTGATATTACCTGCGGCGCCAAAAAGGTGGTTTTCTGCGGCACCTTCGAAGCGAAAGGTTTACAGGTGTGCCAGCAGGGAGAGCAGTTACAAATCGAGTCTCACGGGCAAATTCCCAAGCTGGTGCAAAAGGTACGCCATATCACCTTCAGCGGGCCGGAAGCCATAAAACGCGGGCAGGAGGTGCTGTACGTCACAGAGCGCGCCATTTTCAGGCTGACGGAAGACGGCGTCGAGCTGGTCGCGGTGGTCAGCGGGGTTGACCTCGAACGGGATATTTTGCAGCGCATGCAGTTCTGCCCGAAAGTCGATCGCCCCGCCATTGTTGCTCTTTGAATCGTGAGGGTAATGCGGGTATCAGGGCTGTAATATCCGCATTATCGTTTCGACGTTGAAATCAAGGCGCTGCTGAAGGGAATCAGCGTCCATGAAATTACGATCGAACAGAATGGCGCCGGTATATTTATTATTAAAGTAATAGTAGTTTACCGCCGCAATGGTAATCACCAGCTGCTCAGGATCGACGCCGGCCCTGAACACGCCCTGCTCCACGCCGCGCTGAAGAATATTCTCCATCAGGGCTACCATCGATTTTTGCGCTGATTTGATCGCCACCGACTTTTTCAGATGCACGGCGCGATGCAGGTTTTCACTGTTGACCAGCGTCAGAAATTCCGGATTTTTCAGGTAGTAGTTCCAGGTAAAGCGGACCAGCGCTTCAACCGCCTCTTGCGGCTCCAGCTTTTCAAGATTTAATTTTTTTTCCGCCGCACGAATATCGAGGTAGGAGTCTTCAACAACTTTCTGGAAAAGCTGCTCCTTACTACCAAAGTAGTGATAAATCATGCGCTTATTTGACTTTGCTTTTTCAGCGACAACGTCAATGCGCGCCCCGCCGAGTCCCTTTTGCGCAAACTCTCGTTTCGCGGCTTTGAGGATCCGATTTTGTGTCGCAATAGGGTCACGGACCTGCACTGTTTTTTCAGAAGCTGATTTAGTCATTACATCGTTTTGGTTGCGGATCTGGCTGATGATTAATCCTTACTCATTGGAGGAAATCAAGAAAAATTTTTGGCTGTTCTCCTTTCTGCTAGCCGCTTAACAATTTCATTACAAGGGCTGGCGTTTCCTTATCCAATCGAAAAACAGCGTGCTAACATATGTAACCATATAGTTATATATATAATACATAAATCTTTTAAAACATCAAGTTAAACGCAAACAAACCCAACTCATCCTGTCAGCACTCATCACGTTGAGGGCAGGATGACAACGATCACACACCGGCTCTTACCGTGCGGTAAGAAATGCTATGAACGATGGGAAGAGAATTATGAGTAATACATTTCGCCCTGTAGACGTTAACCACGCTTTGCTGCCCGAAAAAGCACGTGAGTTTCAGATGTTCATCAATGGCAAATGGACCGCAGGCCACGGCAGCGAAAACTTTGTGCGTAAAAGCCCGGCTCACGATATTGTCGTCAGCAGCTATCCTGCCGGCACCGCTGAAGACGTTGATGATGCGGTAAAGGCGGCCAGAGAAGCCTTTGACTGCGGGAAGTGGTCGCGTATTAGCGGCGCGGCGCGGGCGGCAGTACTGCTGAAAACCGCGCAGCTGATCCGCGAGAAGCTGGACGAGCTGGCGCTGCTGGAAACGCTTGAAACCGGTAAACCGATCGCCCAGTCCCGGGGAGAAATCCAGGGGGCGGCGGATATCTGGGAATATGCCGCAGGTCTGGCGCGCAGCGTCAAGGGCGACAGCTTTAATAACCTCGGCGACAGCATGCTCGGTCTGGTGACCCGCGAACCCATCGGCGTCGTCGGCGTCATCACCCCGTGGAACTTTCCTTTCTTTATCGGCGCGGAACGCTACCCCTACATTCTGGCGGCGGGCTGTACGCTGGTGGCGAAAGCCGCTGAGATCACCTCCGGCACGACCCTGCTGCTGGCCGGCATTCTTCAAGAAGCGGGCCTGCCCGACGGCGTATTTAACGTCGTCACCGGCAGCGGCTCGATAGTCGGTCAACATCTTACCGAACATGCCGACGTTGATATGGTTTCCTTCACCGGCTCTACCGCCGTCGGCCAGATGGCGCTGCACGCTTCGGCAAAAAACATTAAGCGTCTTGGGCTGGAGCTGGGCGGCAAGAACCCGCAGGTGGTATTTGCCGATGCCGATATCGACGCCGCGCTGGACGGTACGCTGTTTGGTTTCCTGTTTAATACCGGCCAGTGCTGCGTCAGCGGCAGCCGCCTGCTGGTTGAGCGTTCAATCCATAAGGATTTCTGCCAGAAGCTGGTTGAGCGCGCGCGAAGAGTGCGCAGCGGCGATCCGCTGGATGAAAGTACCCAGATTGGCGCGATTATCACCGAAAAGCACTACCAGACCGTGCTCAGCTATATTGCACAGGGCAAAAATGAGGGCGCAACGCTACTCACCGGCGGCAGCGCGGTTAACGCCGGCTGCGGGCTGTTTATCGAACCGACTATTTTCGATGATGTGACGCCGGAGATGACGATTTTCCGCGAAGAGATCTTCGGCCCGGTACTCTGCGTCACCCCGTTCGACAGTTATGAAGAAGCTATCAGAATTGCCAACGATACCTGCTACGGGCTGGCTGCCAGCATCTGGACCTCGAACCTCGATCATGCGGTGCAGGGATTCCGCGATCTTAAAGCGGGCAGGCTGTGGGTGAATACCACTATCGCCGGCGGTCCTGAACTGCCTTCAGGCGGATTTAAGCAATCCGGCATCGGACGCGAAAGCGGCAGCTATGGTCTGGATGAATATACCGAAATTAAATCCGTGCATATCCAGTTGGGCAAGCGCGCCAAATGGCTCGCTGAATGATTTTTGGCAGAGGATCAGACATGTACGACTACATTATTATCGGCGGCGGTTCGGCGGGCAGCGTCCTTGCCTCGCGCTTAAGTGAAAATAGCCACTGTAAAGTGCTGCTGGTTGAGGCTGGCCCAAAGGACAGCAACCCCTACATCCACTTGCCGGTCGGTTTTAGCAAACTCACCTCCGGGCCGCTGACCTGGGGCTATAAAACGGTGCCCCAGCCCCAGCTGGGCAATCGTGAGCTGCTGTTTGCCCAAGGGCGGGTACTGGGCGGCGGTAGCTCTATCAACGCAGAGGTGTTCACCCGCGGCACCCCAGCGGACTACGACCGCTGGGCGGCGGATGAGGGCTGCGACGGCTGGTCATTTGCCGATATCCAGCGCTATTTTATTAAATCCGAGGATAACGATACCTTTTCAAACGCCTGGCACGGCGTCGGCGGTCCGCTCGGCGTCTCCAGCCCGGTCAGCGCTAACCTGATGAGTAAAACCTTCAGTAAAGCCTGCCAGCAGGCGGGATTGCCCTACAACCCTGATTTCAACGGCGCCACTCAGGCCGGCTGCGGCCTGTATCAGACCACCACCCGCCATGCCCGCCGCTGCTCCGCGGCGGTGGGATATCTGAAGGACGCGAGCCGGCGCAGCAATCTCACTATTAAGACCGGCTGCCATATTTCCCGGCTGATTATCGATAACCAGCGCGCCGTCGGCGTGGAGATTTACCAGGATGGCAAGCAGCAGCGGCTGCATGCCAGCTGCGAAGTTATCGTCAGCGCCGGGGCGATCGGCTCGCCTAAACTGCTGCAGCTTTCGGGAATTGGCGCGGCGGATGAACTGACCAAAAAAGGGATTACGGTCGCGGCCGACCTGCCGGGCGTGGGCGAAAACCTGCAGGACCACGTGGGCATCGATCTGATATTTGAGCTCGGCAACGCCCTGAGCTATGACAAGTACAAAAAGACGCACTGGATGATGTGGGCGGGGCTGGAGTATCTGCTGTTCCGCAAAGGTCCGGTATGTTCGAATATCGTCGAAGGCGGCGCATTCTGGTACGCCGATAAGCAGTCGATAAATCCGGATACCCAAATTCACTTCCTGGCCGGAGCCGGCGTGGAAGCCGGTATCGAACCGGTGCCGTCCGGCTCCGGCGTGACGATTAATAGCTATTTCCTGCGTCCGCGCAGCCGCGGCCGGGTCGCTTTACGCACGGCGAACGCCAGCGACGCCCCGCTTATCGATCCGAACTATCTCAGCGATCCTTACGATATGAAAATGACGATCGAAGGCTGCAAGCTGATGCGCGATATCATGCAGCAAAGCGCCTTCTCGCCGTATATTCGCCGCGAGCATATGCCGGGACACGAAGCGCAAAGTGATAAAGATCTGGAAGAGTACATTCGCCGGTTTGCGCGCACCTGCTATCACCCGGTCGGCACCTGCAAAATGGGCATCGATGAGCTGTCGGTCGTCGATACTCAGCTGCGCGTTCGCGGCATTGAAGGGCTGCGCGTGGTGGACTCGTCGGTGATGCCAAGCCTGGTCAGCTCTAACACCAATGCCCCCACCATTATGATTGCCGAGAAAGCCAGCGATCTGATTATCGCGTCGCACTGATCACAAATTGCTGCCCATGTTTCTGCTCATGGGCAAAAATCGATTGAATAAATAACTAAATAGTTATTTACTTAAGAGAGATAAACAGAGAAAACATTCCGAGAGGTCACGATGAAAGTTCTCGTCCCCGTTAAACGCGTTGTCGATCATAACGTTAAAATCCGCGTCAAAAGCGATGGCAGCCAGGTTGATCTGACCAACGCGAAAATGGCGCTCAACCCGTTCTGCGAAATTGCGGTTGAAGAAGCCATTCGCCTGAAAGAGCTCGGCATCGCCAGCGAAATTGTGGTGGTAACCATCGGTGATGACGCGGCCCAGGAGCAGCTGCGCAGCGCCCTGGCAATGGGGGCAGATCGCGGGCTGCTCATCACCGCCGGCCAGTCCCTCGAACCGCTCAATCTGGCAAAACTGCTGGCGAAAGTCGTCGCGCAGGAACAGCCGTCGCTGATCCTGATGGGGAAACAATCCATTGACGGCGACAACAATCAGACCGGGCAAATGCTCGCCGCGCTGTGCGGTTACCCGCAGGGAACCTTTGCCGCTGAACTACGCATTGAGGATGGTCAGGCCATCGTCACCCGTGAAATTGACGGCGGCCTGCAGATTGTTTCGCTGACGCTGCCGGCGATTATCACCACCGATCTGCGTCTTAACCAGCCGCGCTATACCTCCCTGCCCAACATGATGAAGGCCAAAAAGAAGCCGCTCGCTATCCTGCCGGTAGAGGAGTTCGGCCTTGAATTACGCCCGCATACGGCGCTGTTACGGGTCGAGGCCCCGCCAGCGCGCGAGGCCGGCGTGCGTGTCGAAAGCGTCGATGAACTGCTGAACAAGCTCAAAAACGAAGCGAAGGTGATTTGATATGGCGACTTTACTCCTTGTTGAACATGATAATAACCAGCTCAACGCGGTAACCTATAACGCGGTGAGCGCCGCCCGGGAGCTGGGCGGCGAGATTACGCTGCTGGTGGCGGGCGAAAAATGCCGTACGGTCGCGGAACAGGCGGCGCGCATTGAAGGCGTGACGAAGGTGCTGCTCGCCGACGATAGCGTCTTTAAAAACCAGCTGGCCGAAAACGTCGCCGCGCTGATCTTCTCCCTGCGCGAGGGTTACAGCCACATCCTTGCCGCCGCCACCTCAAACGGGAAAAACATCCTGCCGCGCGTGGCGGCCCTCGCCGACGTCGCACAAATCTCCGACGTGATTGCGGTGGTCAGCGCCAGCGTGTTCAAACGCCCCATCTATGCGGGCAGCGCTATCGCCACCGTCGAGAGTCTCGACCCGCTGACGGTGCTGACTCTGCGCGTATCGAGCTTCCCGGCGGCGCAAAAAAGCGAATCCTCCGCGCCGATTGAGCACATCAGCCGCGTCGATAATCCGCCGGTTTCTCGCTTCATTCATGAAGAGCTGGCGCAATCGGACCGCCCTCAGCTTTCCACCGCCCGCGTGGTGGTCTCCGGCGGTCGCGCGCTGGGCAGCCGCGAAAACTTTGCGCTGATCGCACAGCTTGCCGACAAACTGCACGGCGCCGTCGGCGCATCGCGCGCGGCGGTCGACGCCGGGATGGTCGCCAACGATCTGCAGGTCGGGCAGACAGGCAAAATTGTCGCGCCGGAGCTCTACATCGCGGTGGGCATTTCCGGCGCGATTCAGCACCTGGCGGGAATGAGTAATGCCAAGGTCATCGTGGCCATCAACAGCGACGAAGAGGCGCCCATTTTCAAAATCGCCGACTACAGCCTGGTGGGCGATCTGTTCGAGATTGTGCCGCAGCTGGTGGCGAAACTCTGATGAGCAAGGGGCAGGCAACGAAAGATGGAGGTTATGGTGGAACGTGAAACGATGGAATTTGACGTCCTCATCGTCGGTGGCGGTCCTGCCGGGCTGTCGGCAGCCTGCCGGCTGATGCAGATGGCGCAGCAGGAGCAGCGCCCGCTGAGCGTTTGCGTCATTGAAAAAGGCGCCGAGATTGGGGCACATATTCTTTCCGGGGCGCTTTTCGAACCCCGGGCGCTCAAGGAGCTTTTTCCCGACTGGCAGTCGCTCGGCGCGCCGCTCGCGACTCCCGTAACGCAAGATGAGCTCTTGCTGCTGCGCGATGGCGAAAAAGCGTGGAAGATCCCGGCGGCCTTTATCCCTGCCCCGATGCATAACGCCGGTAATTACGTCATTAGCCTGGGGGATTTTTGCCGCTGGCTGGCCCGCCAGGCAGAGTCGCTGGGGGTGGATATTTTCCCCGGTTTTGCCGCCGCCAGCATCCTGTACGACGATGCGGGCGCCGTCGCCGGTATCACCACCGGCGATATGGGCGTCAATGCAGAAGGACAAGAGAAGCCGGGCTTTACGCCAGGCATGAACCTGCTGGCGAAATATACCCTTTTTGCCGAAGGCTGCCGCGGCCATCTCGGCAAACAGCTGATCGCCCGCTATCAGCTTGATGCCGGCCGCGATCCGCAGCACTACGCGTTGGGGATAAAAGAGCTGTGGGAGATCGCCCCGCAAAAAAGCCGGCCCGGAGAGGTTATCCACGCCTCCGGCTGGCCGCTGAGCGAAGGCGCGTCGGGAGGAAGCTTTCTGTACCATACGGGGAATAATCAGGTTGTCGTCGGGCTGATTGTCGATCTTAACTACCGCAACCCTTATTTAAGTCCGTTCGATGAGTTTCAGCGCATGAAGCATCACCCGGCCTTTAGCGAAACCCTCAGCGGCGGAAAGCGTCTCTGCTACGGCGCGCGCGCCATCACCAAAGGGGGCATCAATGCGCTACCCAAAATGCATTTTCCCGGCGGGCTGCTGATTGGCTGCGATGCGGGAACGCTCAACTTCGCCAAGATTAAGGGCAGCCACACGGCGATGAAAAGCGGCATGCTGGCCGCCGAATCGGTCTATCAGGCGCTGGTACAAGCCCCCGATGAGAAACGGGAGCTGGATGATTTCGCGCAGGCGTTTAGCGAATCATGGCTGGGGGAAGAGCTGCGGCAGTCGCGTAACTTCGGTCCGCTGCTGCACCGTTTTGGTACGCTGGCAGGCGGGGCACTTAACTATATCGATCAGAACTGGTTTAAAGGAAAGCTGCCGTTCACGCTGCACGACCGCAGGGCGGATCACCTGCAGCTGAATACGGCCGAACGCAGCACGCCCATTAGCTATCCGAAGCCGGATAACCAGCTGAGCTTTGATAAGCCCTCTTCCGTGTATCTGGCAAATACGTCCCACGATGAAGATCAGCCCTGCCATCTCAAGCTCAAAGACGCCGAACTGTCGGTGCGGGAAACGCTGCCGCGTTTTGCCGAGCCGGCGCAGCGTTATTGCCCGGCGGGCGTTTATGAAATTATCGCCCCGGAGGGAAATCCCAGATTACAGATTAACGCGCAGAACTGCGTGCACTGTAAAACCTGCGACATCAAAGACCCGTTGCAGAATATCCTCTGGACGGTGCCCGAAGGAGGCAGCGGCCCCAACTATCCGAATATGTGATCTGTTCCCCACCCCGGCAGCGCCGGGGTTTTCTTTGCCTCCGCTCGGCCTCCCCCATCGCATATGCCGGGGTCATGGGGCGAGCGAAACGCTTCTCCGTACCCTTCACCCGCAGCGGGTATGGGAAAAACGTCGGATTCACCATTTACCTGCATCATGCCAGCCCACGAAACCATAAAAACAGGCTGGTCACCTGAGGTGATCAGCCTTATCCCGGTTAAGGTGCCGTGTCGGCGGGCGACGGGCGTTACGCCAGCAAATTGCGGCCGATAATCATGCGCTGGATCTGGTTAGTTCCTTCATAGATTTGGGTTATCTTGGCATCACGGTACAGACGCTCCACCTCCACGCCGCGAATATAGCCGCCGCCGCCAAAGATCTGTACCGCGTTGCCGCTGTGCTGTACCGCAGCGTCGCCCGCGAAACATTTCGCCATTGAACAGGCAATCGAGGTATCCGGGGCGTCGGTATCAATTTTATACGCCGCGCTATGCACCAGCAGGCGAGCGGCTTCGGTATCTTTGGCGATATCTGCCAGCATAAACTGCACGCCCTGGAAATCAGCAATCGGCTTGCCAAACTGTTCGCGCTGTTTCGCATACTCAATCGCCGCTTCGAGACCGGCACGCGCAATGCCTACCGCCAGCGCGCCAATCCCCACCCGCCCTTTATTCAGCACGCTCATCATAATATGGAAGCCGCGGTTTTCCGGCCCCAGCAGCGCGTCCGCCGGCAGCCTGACCTGGCTGAAGTGCAGTTCGCCGACCTGCGACGAGCGTTGGCCCATCTTGTGCTCTTTAGCGCCGCGCGAAACGCCGTCGCGCGAGCAGTCGACAATAAAGATGCTCATACCGCGGTGACCGGCTTCCTTATCTGTGCGCGCCAGGACGAAGGCCACATCGGCGACCGGCGCATTATGGATCCACAGCTTGCTGCCGTTCAGCACCCAGCCCTCTTCGGTGCGCGTGGCGGTGGTTTTAATTCCCGAAACGTCAGAGCCGGCGCCGGCCTCAGTGATGCAATAGGCCCCTTTCAGCGACGCGTTCAGCAGCCCAGGCAGCCATTGGGCGCGTTGCGGATCGTTACCATATTTTGACAGCAGCGTCCCCAGCAGCTCCACCAGGCCGCACTGATCGGCAATCGAGGCATAGCCACGCGACAGCTCTTCCATCACCACAGCGTAGGCGACAGCATCCAGCCCAACGCCGCCATACTCTTCCGGAACGGTGATACCAAACAATCCCAGCTCACCCATCTGTTGATAGATCTCGGCGGCAAAGCGCTCTTCTCTGTCCAGCTCTTCGGCCTGAGGACGAATCACTTCGTCGGCAAACTTACGGGTCATTTCGCGGATCTGTTGATGGGTTTCAGTCAAATACATGGTCATTCTCCTGCCGGCTATTATTCATGCCGCCTGTTTTTTGCGACATCCAAACGCAATAATTAAATAACCAGATAGTTACTACATTGGATAAATGTTGCTGTCAATACCGTTAAATAATTGTTGTTAACTCATCGACAAATATTGCAGGTAAAGGCCGCCACCCGATCACAGGAGGCTGTTCCGGTTATCACTTTGGCCGCGAATACCTTGACTTTTACCTGGGCAAAAAGTACACCTTAAAAGTAACCAAATGGATACTTAATGGAGAAGTTAACATGCTTAAAATCGACCTGCCCACGCCGCAAGGCTCCATCGCGAATTACCGCCTTGTGACGACGGAAGAACGTTCCTGCGCCATCACTCCCGCGTTTAATCGTATTGCCTACGCCGCAGCACACGTGGTTATCGATCCCCGCCATCAGGGCGCGGACTGGCTGAACAATCCGCGCATTGACTGGGACTCGACGCTGGCCTACCGCCACCATCTGTGGCGGCTGGGATTTAATATTGCCGAAGCGATGGACACCGCTCAGCGCGGCATGGGGGTAAGCTGGCATATCGCGCAAGAGCTGATCGTGCGTTCTCTGAAGGAGGCGAAAACCGTACCGGGCGCCGATCTTGCCGCCGGAGTCGGTACCGATCAGCTGGCGGCGGCAGACGCGACAACCCTGGCGCAGGTCATCGCCGCCTATGAAGAGCAGATGGAGCTGGTCGAGAAGCATGACGGTAAAATTATCCTGATGGCCAGCCGGGCCTTAGCCGCGGTGGCAAAATCGCCGCGGGACTACCTTGCCGTGTATAACCGCCTGCTTGAACAAAGTAAGGGCAAAATTATTCTTCACTGGCTGGGGGAGATGTTTGATCCCGCGCTGAGCGGATACTGGGGATCGGCAGATTTCAACGCCGCCGCCGATACCGTGCTTGAGATAATCGGCAACAACGTCGATAAGGTGGAAGGGATCAAGATTTCGCTACTGAGTAAGGAAAAAGAGGTCGCCTTCCGTAAGCGCCTGCCGCCACAGGTTAAAATGTACACCGGCGATGATTTCAACTATCCCGAGCTGATCGCAGGAGAAGATGGCTATTATTCACATGCGCTGTTAGGCATTTTCGATGCCATCGCCCCGGTTGCCGCCGCCGCACTTAACGAACTGGCGCTGGGCAACAGCGGCGAATACTACCGCCTGATGGATCCTACCGTGGCCCTGTCGCGGGAAATCTTCAAGGCGCCGACGCAATATTATAAAGCAGGCATCGTGTTCCTGGCCTGGCTCAACGGTCATCAGCATCATTTCGCGATGGCCGGAGGAATGCAGTCAGCGCGGGAGATTAGCCATTACGCTGAAATTTTCCGCCTCGCCGACCAGGCCGGCCTGCTGCAAAATCCGCCGCTGGCGTCCCGGCGAATGCAAAATCTGCTAACGATTTACGGCCTCTGAGCGCTGAGGCGCAGCGCGATTTCCCAGAGCGGTCGACTCTGGGAAAATCACTCCCTTAGCCGAATTCGCGGTGGCGCTGTTTACATATCGCCAGCACCTCATCCGGCTCCCGCAGCCACCAGTTATTCTGCGAAAAAATCTCCACTTCATGCAGGCCCGTATAGCCTAACGCCTCCAGCGCCTGGCGACGGCTGCGGATATCAATAACCCCATCGCCCATCATGCCCCGATCCAGCAGCATATCCGTAGTCGGTACCAGCCAGTCGCAAATATGAAAAGCCAGCAGCCGGCCCGCGCCGGCCCGCTCAATCTGCGGCTGAAACTGCGGATCCCACCAGGTGTGATATAAATCGACCGCAATACCCAGCCCTTCATCCCCTAACTCATCGCAAAGATCGTTTGCCTGCGCGAGGGTATTTACGCAGGCGCGTTCGGCGGCATACATCGGATGCAGGGGTTCAATCGCCAGCGGCATGCCAAGCGGGCGCGCGTATTCCAGCAGTTCGCTCAAACCATCGCGCACCTGCTGCCTGGCGGCGGACAAATCTTTCGAACCTGCGGGTAGCCCCCCAACCACCAGCACCAGGCAAGGCGCGCCAAGCTCCAGCGCTTCGTCCACCGCCCGCCGGTTATCCAGCGCCTTATCGCGGCGCTCCTGCGCGGTGCTGCCGGGAAACATCCCCCCGCGGCAATAGCCGCTCAGCGCCAGCTCATGATGGCGGATAAGACGCGCTGACTCTTTTAGCCCCAGCGTCTGGACCTGGTCGCGCCACGGCGCGATGCCGCGGATCTCATGTCGCGCGCAGCCCTCAACGATCTGATTAAGTTTCCATTTCTGCCGCACCGTAGCGGTATTGAGGGACAGTTTGCGACTGTCGGGTTGATTCATCTCAGCGACCTCGTTGTTTGCTTTGTCTGAAAAACGTAAAACCCACCTAAATTGAGCATCAGTTTGCTCAACAAAGGATTATAGAAATGAACACGTTGGGTAAATACGATCGCCATCACATAACGAACCAGTTAGTTACTAAAATCAAGAGGGAACGGCAAAACAAGAGAGCCTGGCGGGACAATATCTAAGGGCAATGATGCAAGGTGGGATAACGGTCCGGGGGAAAGGCAGACATCGAGGAGGCCTGCCTGATTTATCGATGCCGAGGCTACCAGCCGCAGACGTTGGTCTCTTCATCCGATTCATAGCCGCGGACGATATTAACCAGGTCTTTTACCGCATCGGCGGCAATGAGCGGGTCCTGTAATTCGACGAGGGTTGCAAACTCTTTATCTACCGATACGCCGTTATTATTATTCGTCACCGACAGAACAAAGCCTTTACCCTGCTGGTTATCCACCGACAGCGAACCAATAAGTTCTGCTACGGCCTGAACCGCAATATCGGGAACATAAAGCGCCATGGGTTTAAGATAGACTTTTGCTTGTTTTTCATCATTGTTGCCATTAATAACAGCTAATGAATAACCTTTATTTTCACTGTTCATAAGTTCAGCTTTATCCCTCTATCAGAATTTTAGGATCGACGTAGAAATCCACGTTAAAGACGGTATCTTCCGTCAACGCTTCAATACGGTGCCATTTTTCCGCCGGGAAGACGCCGAACTGGCCGGCCTCTATCGTCATCGTTTCAACAGGTTCAGGCGCGGTTTCATCCGTATAACCATAATAGCGTATAGCGCCCTGCATGACCGCCAGGCGAGGGTAAACGCCCTGCCGCGTTCCGGCATCAAGATGCCGCTGCCAGATTGACGCCGGTGCCGTTTCTTTGGTCCATAACGGGGTTGTGCGGGTATGCACGTAGTGGGTCGGAATAACGATACGCTGCATGATTCGGCCTCTCTTTCCGTACCATTGAGCACGGTCGGGAACGGGGAAAATATATTGCATATGATATACCCCTTTTAATCTCTGAGGGTATTATTTTTTAAGAAATTTCCCCCTACCCCTATTTATACCCAACAAGGATTATATTTATTGAATATACGACAAGGCGGATCTGTATTAACAGATCCGCGATAAATAAAGCATCTCAACTATTTATTACCGGCGGTGTTCAGCGGGCCGGGTTTGCCAATCAGGTAGCCCTGTACCAAATCGCAACCTAATTGCTGGAGAGATTTTAACTGCTCATCCGTCTCGACGCCTTCCGCCACGATGCGCATATGTAAGCTTTTACCCATACTGATAATCAGCCGGACAATATCCAAATCATCTTTCTGTGCTGGAATATTAATGACAAATGAGCGATCGATTTTAATCTTATCAAACGGGAAATAGCTCAGGCGCGATAATGAGGAATATCCGGTACCGAAATCATCAATAGAAATTTGAATCCCCAGCTCGCGCAGCTGGCTGAGGATTTCTAAAGAGCGCGTGTTTTCATTAAACACATCTGATTCCGTAATTTCGAGGTCAAGCCGATGCGGGTCCAGCCCCGTGTGCTTCAGTACCGCGATAACGGTATCGGTCAACGAACTGTTGATCAGCTGAACGGGCGATACGTTCACCGAAACTTTAAGCGGTGACGACCAGCTCGCCGCTTCCTCACACGCGGTTTTAAGCACCCACTCTCCGAGCGGGTTAATCATGCCAATTTTTTCGGCGACGGGAATAAATATTGTCGGCGGCACCATGCCGCGCACCGGATGGAACCAGCGCACCAGCGCTTCATAGCCATAAATCTCGCCGCTCATCGTATCGGCAATCGGCTGGTAGTAAACGCGGAATTCACCGTTATCGAGCGCCTGCAGCAGATCGTCCTCAAAAGACTTATTCTCCTGCAGACGCTGCAGCATCCCGGGGCGGAAAATTTGGACGGTACCCGACCCCTCTTTTTTCGCTTCATAAAGCGCAAGATCGGCGCATTTGTATAAATAATCGGTACGGGTTTCCCGGTCAGAAATAACAATCCCGATGCACGCGTCAATATTAATCAACGAATCATAAACCTGATACGGCTGGCTGATCTTTTCACGGATAACCATCGCCCGCGCCAGAGCCTGCTCTTCGCTTAAATCACAGGAGACCAGCGCAAACTCGTCCCCTCCGAGCCGGTAGAGGGTTTCGGAGGTTTTGCGGAAAAAGGAGAGACGGCTGGCAAGATCCTGCAGCAGCTTATCCCCGGAATCATGGCCCAGCGTATCGTTAACGTCCTTAAAATTGTCCAGATCGAACAGCATAACCACCGCGGAACCGTTGTACGGCCGAACCTGATTGACGATCTCCTGCAATTTTTGCCAGAAGGAGAGCCGGTTCGGCATGCCGGTCAAGGAGTCATGGTACGCATCGTATTGCAAACGCCGGTTTTGCACCTGGAGCTTCTCTTTTGATGCCTGCAGATCGTTCGCCAGCAGCTTCATGCGGACGTGGGCGCGGCGCAGGTTGTTATTTTGCCGCAGCATTAACAGCCCTAAAGAAATACACATGGTGATCAGCAGAATGGAAATTATCGAATAGATAAAATAGAGGTTCTGTATTTTATCGTGGGTCAGGTTAACGATATTAATATCCTGCGCCAGCGACATTGACGCCAGCCCGGTCATAGGGCCGTCGAGTTCGCCCATCTTATGCAAAATCGGCTTTATCCGCTGCGGGGTGATGGTATCCAGCTGCTCATCAAGCTGATACAGAATAGCGATCAGGCTCTCAATAGTCGCCCGACGCCCCGCATCCTTACGAATAAACTCACTCGGCTCCCCCTGCTGCAGAGGTTTGATCTGGCCCATCATGATCTCCAGACGCAGCCGGACATCATCGCGATCGACGCCTTCGACGCCCAGGGCATAGGAGCCTAGATGCGCTTCCAGCCGCATATACTCAGAGACTATCTGCGCGATTGACCACGAATCCGTGTAACGGGTCAACTTTTGCAGCTCGCTCTGTCGCTCATGCACCAGATAGGTAATGTATCCGGTGATAACGAAAAGCGACAAAATAATGGCAGTGAGTATTCGATTCAAGATCAAACCCTTAGAGCCTATCCCATTAGGCTATTTTATTTATCAGTTTGCTCCTGGGCAGAGCTCAAAACCCCCGCGTACGCCGTATACGCCCTGGTCCCTAAGCCCTGCCGGTGTCCAAACTCTATCCAACAATTACGCCTGGCAGGACAGGCTATTACTCAATAATAATTTTCGAAACCTGCCACGCCGAGCGAGAATAATAGATCTGATTTTGTAAATCAGGGCTGCTGTCGTAGGGATAAACAATAAACAGAGGGCCCTTATCGCGGACCCGCATATATTCACCGTTCATTTTTAAAGCCAAAATAACGGGGAATTTATGGAAATCATCAATGGGCACAATCGTCGTATAGTCATTCAGGGCGATGACCCTCGCCGACTGACCCTTTGCTGCGACTAAGTCCATGAGCTTGCTAAGGGAAATTCCGTCAAAGCGCACTTTCCCTGAGTACCACGGGGTGGTCGTTTCCACGGTCTGCATGCCCAGCTTCTCTAATGCCGCGAGATCAAACACGGCGGTATCGCCTTCATTTGTATTTCCAATAAGACCGGAAATGGTTAAAACGGGCTTGCCCGTAGGTGCGGGCAGTTTTTCTGCAAATGCATTTGGTAAAATCATGAAACAAAATAAAGCTGCGAAAAGTAAACGCATTTAACTCACCATTTCCGACATTGGAGATATGTTAATTGTAAACCATTTACGGCAATTCTTAAAAGATGTCATCGGAAGGTTGTGAGCTGTTCAATTAAAAAAGAACGCCGAATTTCAGAACCTTCCGATCGCCGGCTTATCACTGACCGTAGAATGCACATTTTTTGCCGTTAATGCATGACGATGGGTAAAAATCTTTTCTCTCGTCCGGCGGCGCGGTAGTCTCTTTGATGGCGCCGCTAAGAGTGCGTCTCATTCCAATAACGATAACGTAACATCAGAACAGATTGACAGGACAGGTATGGACTCAACGCTTATATCCCCTCGCCCCGTCGGGGAAGCCCACTCACTTCATCGCGCGCGAAGAGCGGCGTGGGGCAGCTTCGCCGGCGCGGTGGTCGACTGGTACGACTTTTTACTTTACGGCATCACCGCCGCGCTGGTCTTCAACAAGGAGTTTTTCCCGCAGATCGGCCCGGCAATGGGCACCCTGGCGGCCTTTGCCACCTTTGGCGTCGGTTTTCTTTTTCGTCCCCTGGGCGGCATTATCTTCGGCCATTTTGGCGACCGCCTCGGGCGCAAGCGGATGCTGATGATGACCGTCTGGATGATGGGGATCGCCACCGCCTGCATTGGCCTGCTGCCCTCGTTCAATCAAATCGGCTGGTGGGCGCCGGTGCTGCTGGTGATTCTGCGCGCGATCCAGGGTTTTGCCGTCGGCGGCGAATGGGGCGGAGCGGCGCTGCTTGCCGTCGAAAGCGCGCCGAAGAATAAAAAGGCCTTCTACAGCAGCGGGGTCCAGATTGGCTATGGCGTCGGCCTGCTGCTCTCAACCGGCCTGGTCTCGCTAATCAGCGCCAATACCAGCAATGAACAATTTTTGAGCTGGGGCTGGCGTCTTCCCTTCCTGTTCAGCGTCGTGCTGGTGCTGGCGGCGCTGTGGATCCGCAACGGCATGAGCGAATCGGCTGAGTTTGAACATCAGCAGCAGAAAAATCTGCCCCTGCCGGCGAAAAAGCGTCTGCCGGTAGTCGAAGCGTTATTCCGTCATCCCGGCGCCTTTTTGCTGATTATCGCTCTGCGCCTGTGCGAGCTGCTGACGATGTATATCGTGACCGCCTTCGCCCTCAATTACTCCACGCAAAATCTCGGCCTGCCGCGCGAGCTGTTCCTTAACATCGGCCTGCTTGTTGGCGGGATCAGCTGCCTGACCATTCCCTGCTTCGCCTGGCTGGCGGATCGCTTTGGCCGTCGGCGCATCTATATTACCGGCGCGCTGATCGGTACGCTAAGCGGCTTCCCGTTCTTTATGGCCCTCGAAAGCCAGTCCTATTTCTGGATCCTGTTCTTCGCGCTGATGCTGGCGAATATCGCCCACGATATGGTGGTTTGCGTACAGCAGCCGATGTTCACCGAAATGTTCGGCGCCAGCTACCGCTACAGCGGAGCCGGCGTCGGTTACCAGGTCGCCAGCGTCGTCGGAGGCGGCTTTACGCCCTTCATCGCCGCCGCGCTGGTCACCTTCTCCGGAGGCTCCTGGCACAGCGTTGCTATCTATCTGACCGCCGGCTGCCTGCTCTCGGCCATCACGGCCATGTTGATGAAAAAGCCTCAGCACGTCTGACAGCGCCCGGGACGACGGGAAACCGTCGTCCATAAGGAGACTCCATGATTCAGGACAACAGAGCGGCCTGCTGGCCGCAGCGCTTCATTCATCAACAGCTGCCGCTGCACTACTACGCCGACCCGACGCTTGCCGAGCTGCCGCTGTTCGAGCGGGCCCGTAGCGGCGAAGCGCTGGCCCAGCTGTGGCATGCTCCGCAGGGATTCGTCGTCCCCGGCAGCTACCGAAAATTCAGCCAGCTCTCCGCCGTTAGCGAACGCTTTGCCGGGCGCGGCTGGCCGGTGTGGCTGCGTCGCTCCGGCGGTGGTCTCGTGCCGCAGGGGCCGGGGATTGTTAATCTCAGCCTTGCCTGGCCGGTCTATCAGCCGCTGGGCGAGGCCGCTGAACCGATCTATCTGTTGCTGTGCGGTCTGCTGCAGCGCGCGCTGGCGACCTTTGGCGTCGATGCCCATTTTCAGGCGGTGAGCGGCTCGTTTTGCGACGGACGCTATAACCTTGCCTGCGGCCATGGGGAGCAGGCGCGTAAAATTGCCGGTACCGCGCAGTACTGGCGGCCGATGGCGGAGGGCCGCGGTCATGTCGTTCTCGCGCACGCGGTGATCCTGATCGATATCGATCCGATCGCCGCACATCGGGCGGCCAATGATTTTGAGTCACAGCTGGGCAGCGGCCGGATTTACCGCGCGGATAAAACCATCACTCTCGCGCAGCGCCTGCCGGGCGAAAAAGATCTGCTTCCCCGCTTCCGCCAGGCGCTGGCGACCGAGCTGCAAAATCTCAGCTGAAGCTACTTTTCAGATAGCGGCTGAAGGTCTCTACCGCCCGCGATACGCGCGGCGCGTAGGGGCGGATCACGTACAGACTGCCGGCAAAAACGTCCACCGGCCGCCAGCCGGGCAGCAGCTCCTGCACCTCTCCGCGCCCTATCGCCTCCCGGGCGCTAAAATCGGGCAATAGCGCAATCCCCAGCCCCGACAGCACCGCATCGCGCAGCGATTCGCTATTGTTCGTGGCAAAGGGGCCGCGCACCGGGACGCTCACGCGCCCGGCGCGATCGTCCTCAGACTCAAACGCCCACTGAGGGCTTTGCGAACCGCGCGGGTAGGTCAGGCACTGGTGGTGGCGTAGCGCATCGGGGGAGTCCGGGACGCCAAAGCGGCGGATATACTCTGGCGAGGCAACAACCAGCGTGGCGGTCTGACACAGCGTCCACGCGACATGGGTATCCGGCAGCGCCTCGCGACGACAGTGACGAATCGCCAGATCGAATCCCTCGCTGGCGAGGGATACCAGCCGGTCGGTGACCTCCAGCTGCAGCTGCAGCTGCGGATGCTGGTGCAGAAAAGGGGTAATCGCCGGGACCAGCTGCTGGCGGGAAAAGGCGACCGGGGCCGTAACCCGCAGCGTGCCGCGCAGCGGCCCCTCGTCATCGCGGCTGCCGTTAAAGATATCGCGGAGCTGGCCGAAGGGCGCATTCAGCTCCGCCACCAGCCTAAGCCCGTCTTCGCTCAGCGTCACGCTGCGGGTGGTCCGGTGCACCAGCGTCTTGCCGGTTACCCGCTCCAGCTCGCTGATTTTCTGGCTGACTGCCGATTTACTCACCGCCAGCTTTTCCGCCGCGCGGGTATAGCTTTTCTGCTCTTCCAGCACCGTAAGCCAGTACAAATGGGTCCAGAAAACGTCGGGGCGCGGATCGCTCATCTCGATTGTTCACCTGTAAAAACAATGAATTCAAATATAGCGGTTTTTGCCCGTTGTCACATTGGATAGCATCGGTTTTGCCCACTCATCGTACACAGGATAATAAGGATGGCCTGCCATGCCGCTACTGACATTTGATGTGATTGAAGGTCGCAGTGAAGATGAAATAAAAACGCTGCTCGATGCCGCCCACCGCGCCGTACTGCACGCCTTTAAGGTGCCGGAACGCGATCGCTACCAGATTGTTCATGAAAACAAGCCTCACCATATGGTGATTGAGGACACCGGTTTAGGCCTGACGCGAAGTCAAAAGATGGTGGTGGTCAGGGTGTACACCAGCCCACGCAGCGAAGAACAAAAACAGCTGTTTTACGCGACGCTGCTCGCCGAACTGCAGGGACACTGCGGGCTGAGTCCCGATGATTTGATGGTTTCGGTGCTAAGCAATCAAAAAGGCGACTGGAGTTTTGGCCGCGGCGTGGCGCAGTATCTGACCGGCGAGCTTTAGCCGCTCACCGCCGCCCCACGCAGACGGCGGCGTTACGCCCTCGGCGCAGCGGCCATGCGCCGGCGCGCTTTTTGTTCGATATTTTCCAGCAGCTCCTGAACGTCATCTTCGTCAATATCCAGGAACTGACCATCCAGCAGCGCGGCGTGAATATCCTCCCGGGTCACCGAAAGCCCCAGCGGAACGACCTTGCTTTTCACCTCTTCCGCCGCCAGCGGATGCGGATAGCGGCGTCCAACAAGGTTATTGAAAACGATCGCCAGCAGGGCCAGCATGGCGGAGTTCAGCAGCACCGGCGTCAGCACAAAGTAATAGCCCTCGCTGTGTACGCCGGCCCCGCCGAGAATGGCCGTCAGGGCAACGGCGCCGCCCGGCGGATGCAGGCAGCGCAGAAAATACATGCCCGCAATCGCCAGTCCGGCCGCCAGACCGCAGGCCAACGCAAGGTCAGGCACCAGCACGCCAACGGTAACGCCGATCAGCGCCGACAGCACGTTGCCGCCGACAATCGACCACGGCTGCGCCAGCGGGCTGCTGGGTACGCCAAACAGCAGCACCGCCGAGGCGCCCATCGGGGCGATAAACCACAGATTGACTTCGCCCAGCAGCCAGTGGCTGAACATACTGGTGACCGCCAGCCCCGTCCCCGCGCCGATGGAGCCGAGGAGAATATGCTTTCTGGCAACCGGAAGAACATGAGGCTTCAGGCGGCCGATAAAAATGCGGATCCGCGAAAACACCGCGGAAGGTAAAACGCTTAACATCTCACTGCTCGCTCAGGTCATATAAATTTCTTATATTTTATTTTCTTTTTTTAACCATATTTTAACAACCACGTTTTTATCATGCCTATCCCCCTCGCGTCCTCTGACCGGCAGCCATTGACCCCGGCTATGTGATTTCACCTTACTACGCTAGAATCATCCTCGTTCGGGATTTCACCCACTCTACGGATTGAAGGCATAATACGTTGAATAATAATATTAATTTAGAGAAAGAAGTGGCATGGGCCAGCCAGAACATGCCGCGCACTCTGCGCCAGGTTGCCGCACTTCCCGACCTGAGCCAGGTTCGACTAGCCTGCTGTATGCATCTGGATATGAAAATGATCCCGCTGGTGCAGGGCATTCTGGAAAAGGGCGCGCAGGTATTTTTAACAACCTGTAACCCGACCACCGTACAGGACGAGGTCGTCAGCTGGCTGGTCGCGCGCGGAGCAGAAGCCAGCGCCTGGCGCGATATGAGCGATGCCGACTGGCGGCAGTCGTGGGAAAAGGCCATCGCCTGGGGGCCGACGCATCTGTGTGAAATGGGGGCCGATATCACCACCCTGCTCCACCAGCGCGGCGAATTTGGCAATATCGTGGCCGGGCTGGAAGCAACCGGCTCCGGCGTCAGCCGGCTGGGCGATATTCGCCCGGGCTATCCGATTTTTAACTGGGACGATCTGCCGGTTAAAGAGGGCCTGCATAACCGCCACATGGTCGGCCTGACAGCATGGCACACCTTCTTCCAGACCACCCATCTCACGCTGCATGAGAAAAAGGTGCTGGTGATCGGCTATGGCCTGGTGGGCCAGGGCGTTGCCGCCGCCGCAAAAGCCTTTGGAGGCCAGGTGATGGTCGCCGAACTCGACCCTGCCCGTCGCCTGCAGGCGGCTTACGACGGCTGGCATGTCGTCGAACTGCAGGACGCCATTGCCTCGGCTGACGTCGTCGCCACGGCAACCGGCGCTAAAAAGGTGGTTAACAGCAGCGCGCTGGATAAAGCGAAAGACGGGGTATTTATCCTTAACGTCGGCCACGTTGCGGAAGAGATTGACTGCGGCTACCTGCGCCAGTTCAGCCATGAAGAGGTTATGCCGTATATCAACGCCTATCAAATGAATGGTAAAACCGTTTACCTGATGGCCAACGGTTCGATGCTCAACCTGACCGCCGGTTTTGGCGATAGCCTGAACGCGTTTGACGTTACGCTGGCGGTGATGACCAGCGGCATCCACCATATCGTGACCGATGGCATGAAGGCCGAGGCCAAGGTCTATCTGCTGCCGCAGAGCGTGTGGCAAAAAGCGCTGTAGGCCGGATAGCAACAGGGCGCCTGACGGCGCCCTGATTGGCGGTTAACGGCTCTCCGGCAGGACGATATTGCTCTCCGCCAGGGTCCCCATCTCGTTAAACACCGTACAGGCGGCCTCTACCAGGTGCATAGCCAGCGCCGCGCCGCTCCCCTCACCCAAACGCATCCCCATATCCAGATACGGCTCAAGCTGCAGATGCTCAAACGCAATGCGCGCGCCCTTTTCCGCCGACAGATGGGAGGGGATCAGATAGGGATGAACGGCCGGCGCAATACGGCAGGCCGCCAGCGCCGATGCACAGGAGAGAAAGCCGTCCAGCACCACCGGCAGCCCGCAGGATGCGGCCCCCAGCATGACGCCGGTCATGCCAACCAGATCGAAACCGCCAACCTTCGCCAGCACCTCCAGGCCATCCTCCGCCTGCGGTTGGTTGACGGCAATGGCCCGACGCACCACCTCCGCCTTATGCGCCAGCCGCGACAGCGGCAGGTTTGCCCCGATGCCGACGGTATCCTGCGCATCGCGCCCGGTGAGCACGCTCACCACCGCCGCCGCCGGCGTGGTGTTCGCCATTCCCAGTTCGCCAACGCCGAACAGCGTCACGCCCTGAGACGCCAGCTCGCGGGTATAGCTGATGCTCGCCAGCAGCAGCGTCGTTGCCTGTTCGCGACTCATCGCCGCCGTTTGCGCAATATTGCCGCTGCCTCGCGCCACTTTTAAGTCGACAAGGCCTGGGATCGGCTCCGCATCGATCCCGGCGTCGACAACCCGGACTTTTGCCCCCGCCTGCGCCGCCAGGACGCAAACGCCGGTATTTTGCCGGGTCATATTTATCGCCTGAATCGCGGTAATCGCCTGGGGTGAGATAGTCACGCCCTCATGCCAGACGCCGTGATCGGCGCACATCACCACGATCGCTTTTTCTGCCAGCCGCAGCTGACCATTCAGCCCCGGCATTCCAGCCAGCTGCACGGCCAGCGCCTCCAGGCGGCCCAGGCTGCCGGGGGGTTTTAATAAACCGTCAAGATGCTGCTGCGCCTGGGCCATCGCCGCCCGATCCGGCTGCGGAATGTCGGCAATGAGGGCCGAAAGTGTGTCCATGATGTTCCTCGTAGCGCTAAAAGGGAGCGGACCGTTGCGCGCATATTTTTCTACGTTCAGGCCAGCAGCCTGCGTTATACGGCGGTTCGCCATACGGAAGAAAGGAGTCGTTCAGAGGGAATGCCGGGGAGAACTCCCGACGGCGAGAACCGCCGCCGGGCAGGGTCGGGGGAGATTACTCTTCGACCTTCGCTTCGCCGATCACTTTCAGCTTTTTGGAGATATCGCGACGTTCTTTAGAGAGTTCAGCATTTTTGATGATGTAATCATCAACGCGATCTTCGTAATCGCTCTTCATGCTGGCAATGATGCCCTGGATAGCTTCAACGCTCATGCCCGGTTTGATGTAGTCGCTGAGGTTGTCCAGCAGCAGTACGCGCTTCTGGTTATCACGGATCTTTTTCTCAACGTCCTGAATTTCACGCTGCAGTTTGTTCTTACGACGATACAGACGAACAAACTCCAGTACGTCCTGGAAAGAAGGCTTAGTTGTTTCCATTTTTATACCCCTAATATTTGAGATTCGGATTCGCTAAAGCGACTGCAATATAGGGCTAACATAACTGTTAGCAGCCGCTGATGACAATGTTTTTTCCTTTAGGGTTATCATACCCCTAAATGCTGCTGAATCGAAGCAACCTGTGGTCGTTCTCGCGCATCTGGCTTTTATTTACGCAACGCCCGACAGATCAAATTCGACAGCAGCTCAAGCTGGCGCGCCAGCTCTATCGTCAGCCAGACGTAGCCGTGTATCGGCGTTTCCGAGAGGTTTTCGCCCGGATGCTCTTTGATAAGCTGACGCAGTTCGGCGACGATTTCATTAAGCTTTTCAGTATTGGCGCGGATCGGCTGCGGGTTGCCTTCATACAGGGCGTGGGCGATGGTCAGCAGCGTTTGCTGGGTCATCTGCTGAGTTTCGCGCAGCGTAAGGGAATTTAGCATCACAAAGTGCCCCGGCCGCGAGCCCCAGTAAGCGTTGACCTGCAGCTCAAGCATACAGACCAGGTTACGGCTGACGGTCTGAATCGCCTCGAAAATGGCCTTCTGGATATGGGTTTCTTTGCTTGCCGGCGTAATCAGGCCGCGCATTTTCACCACGTCGTTCAGGACCTTTTGCAGGTGTTTTTCCAGCCGCGGACGCTCGACCAGGTTTGGCGAGATCCCGGCCTGATACAGGCGATTAAGGGCAGTGACGTAATTTGCCATCTGGATACGCCAGTGCAGAAACGCCCGCTGCGGCCAGATGCCGGTAAACAGCATCGCCAGCAGGGAACCGAAGATAACATCGCCGCTTCGCCACAGCGCGGTGTTCATGTCTCCCGGCGGAGCCCCTACCACCACCGCCAGCGTAATGCCGATCAGCAGCGCCTGGTACGGTTTTTTCCCTAAGGCCAGCCAGCCGCAGAGGAACATCGCCGCCGCGCACCACAGCACCATAACGGGTAAGGAGATTAGCTCCAGCTTGAGCGCCACCAGCCCCAGCGCGGAGCCGAGGATGGTGCCGCCGATCCGCTCAAACGCGCGCGGCACCACGTTGCCCCAGAACGATATCGGCCCCATCACCACCACCAGAGTAATCAGCGGCCAGGTGCCTTCCGGTACGTTCAGCAGCCGTACCAGTAAAAAGGTGAGAACAAAAGCCAGCGCGATGCGTATGCCGTGCACGATTCGGTAATGGCGATACAGACGAATTTCTAAAGGCTTAAGTGATTTATCAGCGCGCACGACCCTCTCCGCTAAGAAGAAAAGGCCAATTGTAACTGCTTTTTCACCGCAAGCATCACGCTAATGTAAGAAACCTTGTTCACTCCGGGGATAAGCGCCTACCTGCCGATACGCTCAACCGCCACGTACATTTCGATATCCCAGTAGCCGTCGTGATTGCCGTCGTTAAGATAAAGCTCAAAACAGGGTTTTGGCGCCAGCTGGTGCTCTTTGCTTTGCAGCAGGCTTTCAAAGAACTGCAGCCAGGGCGTGGAGAAATCATGGTTCAGCACCCGCGCGCTGGCGAAAGCGTACTCTCCGCCGGCGATCTCGGTCAGGATCGCGCCTTCGCTATTGGCTGGAATGACGAAGTCGTCGTCCACCGTTACCACGGTGTCGCAGCGCAGCTTTTCCGCCGGCACCTGCTGCGGGTTGTCGTAATAGACGGCGACCCACTCCCGGGCCGGGATCTGGCGACTGCTGACCCATGCCATCAGCTGTTCAAAACCCTGCTTAACGGTCTGTTCCCAAGGCCCAACCATATGAAAACCGGCTATTTTACGCGCACCAAGGGACTTAACGCTGTAGTTCATATTGCCTCCGCTATTGATAAGAAATACTGTATAAATATACATGCAATGTAGCAGGCAGCCAAAAAACAGTATGTGCGCGGATTCACAGAGTCGCCATTGGCCGGTGCTGAAAAATCATTCAGGAAGCCGACACGCAGAACCGATACTTCAACCGCACCTCAATGCCGCCTGCGCATAAATTGTTTTCGCCGCGCTGATTATTGATAATCGTTATGTAAATAAAAACATAACGAGTGGAACTACCGATGCAAGGAAAAATGAAGTTTGCGCTGGCAGCAATGCTGGCACTGCAGTTCGCCCCCGCGGCTATGGCTCAGGATATTCGCGTCACCTATGCCGGCTCGATGGGTAAAGTGATGGATCAGGGGCTAGGCCCGGCGTTTGCCAAAGCGCAAAACGGCGATTATCAGGGCCAAGGCCAGGGCGCTTACGGCATGGCGCGCCTGCTGGCAAGCCACAAGCTGACCGCCGATGTTTTCGTCTCCATTACCCCGGGCCCGATGCAAATCCTGAAAGACGCCGGCTTGATTGACGATGCTGTCCCGGTCGCCAGCACCAGCATGGTGGTCGCCTGGAGCCCCAAAGGGAAATATGCCGCGCAGTTTGCCGCCGCGAATAAAAACCAGGATGCCTCGTGGCTGAAGCTGCTGACGCAGAAAGACGTCCGCTTTGGCCGCACCGACCCGTACGTCGATCCTAAGGGCCAGAATATCGTCTTTACCCTGCTGCTGGCCGAGAAGTATTACCGCCAGCCTGGCATCAGTGAAAAAATCCTCGGCGAGCTGCAAAACCCGGCGCAGACCCACCAGGAGGGCGGCCTGCTAAGCCGTCTGGAGAGCGGCCAGGTTGACGCCGCGGCGGGCTACGAAAGCGAAGTCCTCTCCGCCCACCTGCCCTACGTCGCGCTGCCCGATGAGATTAACCTCAGCAACCCGGCAATGGCGAAACAGTGGTATGACACCGTCAGCTTCACCATTAAGGACAGCGCTGGTAAAGACCAGACGCTGCACACTCAGCCGCTGGTCTTCTACGCCGCGGTGCTGAAAAACGCGCCGAACGGCGTGGAACAAGGGAAAAAATTCATCCGGTTCATGGAGAGCGCTCAGGGGCAGCAGCTGTTTAAACAGTACGGCTACGCCGCGGCAAAAGGGGAAAACCTATACGCCAGGTAAAACGCGCCGGGCGCATTGCCGGCTGGCTCGCGCTGCCGGCTCTGCTGCTGCTCAGCGTCCCCTTCCTCACCCTAATCAGCGTCACGCCGTGGCAGCATCTGCGGCTGGCCTGGCGGGACGACGATGCGATCCTCGTGTCGATGGGGCTGGGGTGCCTGGCGCTGGCGACGATCGTGGCGATAGGCCTGCCGACCGCCTGGTGGCTGTCGCAGGCCAGCGGTCGTCGGCGTCTGCTGGCGGAGCTGCTGCTGATGATCCCGCTGCTGACGCCGCCGCTGGCGATGGGGATTTTACTGGTCTCGGCCTATGGCCCCTACGGGCTGGCCGGACAATGGCTGACGCGAATGGGCGTCACGCTGGTGAACAATCCCGCCGCCTTTGTCATGGCGCAGGTCTACGGCGCGCTGCCCTACTTTATCGTGGTCGCCCGCTCCGCCTTCGCCACGGTGCCGAAAGCGATCCTTGAAGCCGGACAAACGCTGGGGGCAACGGGCTGGAATCGCTTTCGCTTTCTAGCCCTGCCGATGGCGCTGCCGGGGCTGGCCTCCGCGGTGGCGCTGGCCTGGGTACGCGCCGTCGGCGAGTTCGGCATTGTGATGATCTTTGCCTATTTCCCCCAGGGGATCCCGGTAAAACTCTATACCAACCTGCAAAACGACGGCGTTGACGCGGTCTATACCCTGCTGTGGATGCTGCTGATCGTCACCCTGCCTCTGCCGCTGGCCTGCTTTGCGCTGGGAAGAGGCACGACGTGGCGGCGAAAAACGCCGCCGGCGGTTACAGGCTAAAAGGTAGCTCAATCCCGACACTGGCGCCCAGATCGTCGCTGTCGCTGTGGTTAGCGTCGGTATACCACAGGGAGGTGCTGAGGCGCACGGTGGGCATCACGTCGCCGCTCCAGCCTAACTGCACGCCCTTCAAGGTATCGGCGTGCGGGAAGGCTTTATTAATCCGCTGATTTTTCGGGTTCACCTCGGCGTAAACCAGCCGCGCGCTCCAGCGCTGATTCTCCTCCGTCACCAGTTCGACCTTACCGGCGTACAGACGCCCGTCGCCGCCCATCGCGTCGCCTAACGGATAACCCTGCTGGTAGTAGCCATCTTTATAGATAAAGTGGTTATAGATGTAGTTGGTGCGCCCCATATTCGAGCGGGTATCGTGCGCCTCCAGGTACCAGTTAATCGCGCTACTGTTCCACTGGTGATGCCCTTCGACGCCGCCGAGGTAAAGGTGGGCGGACGGCAGGTACCCGGCTTCATCCTCGCCGATCATCTGCCCGTAGACGCTCACCGGCCAGCCCGTCGTCGGCGCCAGCTTCAGTTTAAAATCAAAGCCCGCCAGCTGATTGCCCGGATCGTCCGCCGAATCGCCGGTGTTATCGCGCCCGGTGAGCCCCTCCCAGAAGCTGCCAAAGGAGGAAGGCCGCCCCTCGCCGCCCCACTGCATAATGCGCGAAGCGCCCAGCTCCAGCGAGGTAAAGGGGGATACCGTCAGGCGGCCGCCAAAAATTTTAGTATGCGGTACCGCCGCGTACTGGCTCATCTGGCTGGCGGAAAGCTGGTACTGCCAGGGGCCAATCCAGCTTAGCCAGGCGTTCTCCGGAGCCCGTTGTTCGGCGCGCTGCAGCAGAAAACCGGTCATCGGCCGCGCGGCGTCGGAACGAATCAGGCTCCCCTCATAGCCGGGCCCCCACCACTGCGGAATTTGGCCAAACGCCAGCCACTGGTTCCACAGCTTCAGCGCCCCGTAAGCGCCGTTGGCGTTAACGTTGGAGCTATTGCCGATGCGCTTGTCTCCTTCAACGTTGCCCTGCAGGTGCAGATCCCACCATTCGCCGCTGTTATTGAGCGCGATGGAGAGCGACTGGTCGGCAGGATAAGACCCGGCAAAGCCCTGCGGCGTTCCCGGTTTGTCGGTTGAGCTATAGCCGGTGACGCGCACGTCGGCTTTTAGCGACCTCAGCCGTTGATTCACCCGGCCCAGCACCACCCTCTCTGTGGATGTTGCCGGATGAGCGTTGGCCAGCGCGCGGCCGATCTCCTCCTCGCTCAGGGGCCAGGTCGATAAACTCAACGAGAGGGCTCCACGATCGGATAACCAGGCTAAATCATTGCGGAAGTCGTTATCGGCCAGAACCAGGCCAGAGGCTAAGCTTGCGGGACTAAAAACGGCAAGAAGTCCCAGAGAAAGCGCACTACGCGCGAAAAATTTCATCTTCCCAGCTCCATTTCAGGCGCACGGGCGCCGGCGTATTTCCTTAAAGGTGAGCAGGTAAGGTAATTGACTGAAACTAAACGAATCGCCAACCAGCGCCACAACAGCGCGCTGCGGGAAAAGATGCCGCTCCGGGAGAGAGCGGCACGAAGGTCAGAGCTTGTGGTGCAGATAATCACTCATACGCGAGAAAAGGCCGCCTTCGCCAACGCTTTCCAGCGTCACCAGCGGCCAGTGGGCCACGACCTTATCGCCGTCGTAGAGCGAAATCTCCCCGACCCGCTGATTGGCGGCGATCGGCGCCTCCAGCTCTTTCTGATCCAGCACATATTTGGCCTTAATACGCGAAACCTCCGACTTCGGCAGCGCTAACCAGAAGTCCTGGTCGGTGCCGAGCTGGATCTGGTCCTTATCGCCATACCAGATAGGCTCGCTGCCCACTTTTTTACCTTTTTGCAGGACCTGGACGGTATCGAAGTTTTGCTGGCCCCAGTGCAGCAGTTTGGCCGCCTGCTGCTCGCGCCCTTTCGGACTCTCGGCCCCCATCACCACCGCTATCAGGCGACGCTGGCCGTCGACGGCGGAGGCAATCAGGTTAAAACCGGCGCCGGAGGTGTGGCCGGTTTTCAGGCCATCGACGTTCATGGTTTTATCCCACAGCAGACCGTTGCGGTTCTGCTGGGTAATACCGTTCCACGTCAGGCTTTTCTGACTGTACATGTGGTACACGTCAGGATCGCCGTGAATAATCGCCCGAGACAGGACCGCCAGATCGTAGGCCGAGCTATGCTGCCCCGGCGCATCCAGCCCGTGTACGGTTTCAAAATGGGTGTCCTGCAGGTGCAGCTTTTGTACGTATTCATTCATCAGGGCAACGAACTGCGGCTGGCCGCCGGCAACGTAGTCGGCCAGCGCCACGCAGGCGTCGTTACCGGAGTCGACGATAAGCCCGCGGCTTAAATCACGGACGCTAAGCCGATCGCCGGGCTTGAGGAACATCAGCGATGAACCATCGAATACCGGGTTGCCCTTCGCCCAGGCATCTTTGCCGACGGTGACCATATCGTCAAAGGTAATGCGATGGCTGTCGATGGCGCGATCGACCACATAGCCGGTCATTAATTTCGTCAGGCTGGCGGGGTTACGCTGCTGATGTTCGTTACCGGCGGTCAGGATCTGACCGGTGGTGTAGTCCATCAGCACCCAGGAGCCTGCCTGAATGGAAGGCGGCGTCACGGTGACGGGAAAATCATTCGCGGCAAAGGCGCAAGAAACGCTCGAAGCGAGCAAAGTTACAGCAATAAAAAAACGGCCTTTCAACGGCATATCCTCAAGATTTACAGATCCGCCGTCCTTTTTACGGAAATTCTCCTTTCATATCATGGTTTAATTGCAAGAAAATATGACACGATAAACGCGCTGCGCGGCCGATGCCCTTCTGATGGCCGGACAAATCGTTTACCATAGCCCGTCATACTTCAAGCTGCACGTGCGCTGGCTTTGTGGCTCACCCCGAACGATTTAGCGTATGGACGCCAACCACCACGGAAAATAGACAGACTATGCAAGATAGCGCCAACCAGCCCGGATTTTTGTTCCACGACTACGAGACCTTTGGCACCCGCCCGTCCCTTGACCGGCCGGCGCAGTTTGCCGCTATCCGCACCGATGCGGATCTTAACGTTATCGGCGAGCCCGAGGTATTCTACTGCAAGCCGGCTGACGACTATCTGCCGCAGCCCCAGGCGGTGATGATTACCGGGATAACGCCGCAGGAAGCGATCGCCAAGGGCGACAATGAAGCCGCTTTTGCCCGCCGCATTCACGATCTGTTCACGGTGCCAAAGACCTGCATTGTGGGTTACAACAACGTGCGTTTCGATGACGAAGTCAGCCGCAATATTTTCTATCGCAACTTCTACGATCCCTACGCCTGGAGCTGGCAGCACGATAACTCGCGCTGGGATCTGCTGGACGTGATGCGCGCCTGCTACGCGCTGCGCCCGGAAGGCATCAACTGGCCGGAAAACGACGACGGCCTGCCCAGCTTTCGCCTTGAGCATCTGACCGTGGCCAACGGCATCGAGCACAGTAACGCCCACGATGCGATGGCCGACGTGTATGCCACTATCGCCATGGCGAAACTGGTCAAAACCCGACAGCCTCGCCTGTTCGACTACCTTTACACCTTCCGCAATAAGCGCAAGCTGGCGACGCTGATTGACGTGCCGCAGATGACGCCGCTGGTCCACGTTTCCGGAATGTTCGGCGCCGCACGCGGCAACACCAGCTGGGTGGCTCCGCTGGCCTGGCATCCGGATAATCGCAATGCGGTGATTATGGTTGACCTTGCCGGCGATATGTCGCCGCTGCTGGAGCTGGACGCAGACGCGCTGCGCGAGCGGCTGTATACCGCAAAAGCCGACCTCGGCGACCTGCCGGCGGTACCGGTCAAGCTGGTCCACCTCAACAAATGCCCGGTGCTGGCCAAGGCCAATACGCTGCGCCCGGAAGACGCGGAGCGTCTGGGCATCAACCGTCAGCGCTGTCTGGATAACCTGCAGCTGCTGCGCGGCCAGCCGCAGGTGCGGGAAAAAGTGGTGGCGATCTTTGCCGAGGCGGAGCCGTTCGTTCCTTCCGACAACGTCGATACTCAGCTCTATAACGGCTTCTTCAGCGATGCCGACCGCGCGGCGATGAAGATTGTGCTGGAGACCGAGCCGCGCAACCTGCCGGCGCTGGACATTACCTTCGCCGATCCGCGTATCGAACACCTGCTGTTTAACTATCGCGCGCGAAACTTCCCCGGCAGCCTCGATGAAGCCGAGCAGCAGCGCTGGTTAGAGCATCGTCGGGAGGTGTTTACGCCGGAGTTTTTGCAGGCTTATGCCGATGAGCTGCAGACATTGCAGCAGCAGTATGCTGACGATAATGAAAAGCTGACGCTAGTGAAAGCGCTGTGGCAGTACGCGCAGGATATTGTTTAATATAAATAAATTCCCGGCTCAGCGTGGCGCAGGCCGGGAACGGTTATTTACCCTTTCGCGCGGCTGGCGATAATCGCCTCCGCCACGTTACGCGGGGCCTCCGCGTAATGATGGAACTCCATGCTGTAGGTCGCCCGCCCCTGGGACATCGAGCGTAGCGTCGTGGAATAGCCGAACATCTCGGCCAGCGGCACGTCGGCGCGAATAATCTGGCTGCCGAAGCGCTCTTCCATCCCCTGCACCATGCCGCGGCGGGAGGAGAGATCGCCCATAATATTACCGGCGTACTCTTCCGGCGTTTCCGCTTCCACATGCATCACCGGTTCGAGGATCACCGGGTCGGCCCTGCGCGCGCCCTCCTTGAAGCCGAAAATGGCCGCCATGCGGAAGGCCATTTCCGAGGAGTCGACGTCGTGGTACGAACCAAAAGTCAGGGTCGCTTTGACGTCCACCACCGGATATCCTGCCAGTACGCCGGTGCCCATCGCTTCACGCAGGCCCTTTTCCACCGAAGGAATGTACTCGCGCGGCACCACCCCGCCTTTGGTGGCATCTTCAAATACGAAGCCGCTGCCGGGCTCCAGCGGTTCGAGAGTCAGCACCACGTGGCCGTACTGCCCCTTACCCCCGGACTGGCGGACGAATTTGCCTTCCACCTCTTTCACCGTTTTGCGGATCGTCTCGCGGTAGGTTACCTGCGGGCGGCCGATATTCGCCTCAACGCCAAATTCGCGTCGCATCCGGTCAACGATAATTTCCAGATGCAGCTCGCCCATCCCGGAAATAATCGTCTGGCCTGACTCCTCGTCGGTGTGCAGGCGGAACGACGGATCTTCCGCCGCCAGGCGCTGCAGCGCAATGCCCATTTTCTCCTGATCCGCTTTGGTTTTCGGCTCGATAGCCAGCGAAATCACCGGCTCCGGAAACTCCATCCGCTCCAGGGTAACGATCGCGTTCGGATCGCACAGCGTGTCGCCGGTGGTGACGTCTTTTAGACCGACGCAGGCGGCGATATCGCCGGCATGCAGCTCGTCCACCTCGTGGCGATCGTTGGCGTGCATCAGCACGATGCGGCCGATACGCTCTTTTTTACCTTTAACCGGGTTATACACCGCATCCCCTTTCTTCAGGGTGCCAGAATAGACGCGGATAAAGGTCAGCTGGCCCACGTAGGGGTCGGTCATCAGCTTGAACGCCAGCGCTGAGAGCGGTTCATCGTCAGCAGGATGGCGCTCTGCCGGCCGGCCTTTCTCATCAACGCCCTGAATCGCCGGGATATCCAGCGGGGAAGGCATCAGTTCGACGACCGCGTCGAGCATCCGCTGGACGCCTTTATTCTTAAAGGCGCTGCCGCACAGCACCGGCTGGATCTCTCCGGCAACGGTGCGCTTACGCAGCCCGGCTACGATCTCAGCCTCGCTCAGATCGCCCGTTTCCAGATATTTGTCCATCAGCTCATCGCTGGCTTCCGCCGCCGCTGAGACCATTTTCTCCCGCCACTGGCGGGCGGTTGCCAGCAGCTCATCCGGCACCGGCGCATAGCTGAAGGTCATCCCCTGGGTCGCATCGTCCCACAAAATGGCGCGCATTTTGATGAGGTCCACGACCCCAACGAAATGCTCCTCGGCGCCGACGGGAATCACCACCGGTACCGGGTTGGCCTTCAGGCGGTCGATCATCATCTGCACCACGCGGAAGAAATCGGCGCCGGGGCGGTCCATTTTATTGACGAAGGCCAGCCGCGGGACCTGGTACTTATTCGCCTGCCGCCATACGGTTTCCGACTGCGGCTGCACGCCGCCCACGGAGTCGTAGACCATTACCGCGCCATCCAGCACCCGCATGGAGCGTTCGACTTCAATCGTAAAATCGACGTGCCCTGGGGTGTCGATGATATTAATGCGGTGCGGCTCAAAGCTGCGGTCCATACCGGGCCAGAAACAGCTGACCGCGGCGGAGGTTATGGTGATCCCGCGCTCTTGCTCCTGCGCCATCCAGTCGGTTGTTGCCGCGCCATCGTGTACTTCACCCAGCTTATGGCTCATTCCGGTATAAAACAGAATGCGCTCAGTGGTGGTGGTTTTACCGGCATCGATATGCGCGGAGATACCGATGTTGCGATAACGTTCGAGGGGGATGGGTCGGGGCATGATGCGTCCTTAGTCATTTTGACTGTCAGTGAGCGGCGAAATGGCCGCGGTTCGTTCAACGGCATCTATCATAGTACAACTGTACGAGTATATTAGAACTATTTTTGCTATCGTTACTATTGGTGAAGCTGCGGCAGCGCGCGTGGCTTTAGCGATTGAGTTTGGGTATATTACCGGCCAACCGCCGATACGGGCTGCTGTTCCGCGGAACAGAGCAACCGCCGACACAGGAATATTATGATCGCCAATCACCCCGAACGTGAACAAATCCGCCTTGAAAATGTTCTTTTTGCCCTTGGGAATCCGATGCGGCTGGAGATTATTCGCATCCTCGCCGACGGCAGCGAGCAGAGCTGCAACGCCCTGCGCCATGAAGACGTCGCGAAGTCCACCATGACCCACCACTGGCGCGTTCTGCGCGATAGCGGCGTGATATGGCAGCGCCCGCAGGGGCGGGAGAATATGATTTCGCTGCGCCGGGAGGATCTGGAGGCGCGTTTTCCCGGGCTGCTGGATACGCTACTCAGAGTGATGCGCCAGGAAGTGCAGAAGTAGCGGAAACAAAAAAGCCGGAGGTCTCCCCCCGGCTTTTTTTATCCTGTCGCCCGATCAGGCAATGTCTTCGTACTGCGGAACCGGGTTGCGGAAACGACGGGTCACGCAGGCCAGATAAACCAGGCCGATGGTGCCCCAAATCAGGCCCAGAACCATAGAACTCTGTTCCAGGTTGACCCACAGTGCGCCTACGGTCAGCGCGCCACAGGTTGGCAGCACCAGGTAGTTGATGTGGTCTTTCAGGGTCTTGTTACGCTTCTCACGGATCCAGAACTGTGAAATCACCGACAGGTTAACGAAGGTGAAGGCCACCAGCGCCCCGAAGTTAATCAGCGCCGTCGCGGTCACCAGGTCGAATTTAATCGCCAGCAGCGCAATCGCGCCCACCAGCAGGACGTTAAACGCCGGGGTACGCCATTTCGGGTGAACGTAGCCGAAGAAGCTGGTCGGGAATACGCCGTCGCGGCCCATCACGTACATCAGACGGGAAACGCCCGCGTGTGCGGCCATGCCGGAAGCCAGAACGGTCACGCTGGAGAAGATCAGCACGCCCCACTGGAAGGTTTTGCCCGCTACGTACAGCATGATTTCAGGCTGCGACGCGTCCGGATCTTTAAAGCGCGAGATATCCGGGAAGTACAGCTGCAGGAAGTAAGAGGCGCCGATGAAGATCATCCCGCCGATCAGCGCGGTCAGGAAGATAGCCTTCGGGATCACGCGCTCTGCGTCTTTGGTCTCTTCAGACAGAGAAGAGATACCGTCAAAGCCGAGGAACGAGAAGCACAGAATGGTCGCACCGGTAATCATCGGCACCACGTGGGCCCCTTCAGACCAGAACGGACGGGTACTGGTCAGCGTACCGGCGCCTTCACCGTGCATGACGCCGTAGATAATCAGGCCGACGATAACCGCCACGATACCCATCTGCAGAACCACAATCAGGGTATTGAAGTTCGCCACGGCCTTGATGCTGCGCAGGTTGGATACGGTCATAAAACCGACCAGCGCAACCACGAAGATCCACGACGGAACGGAAGGCATCAGCGCTTCAAAGTAAATCTTCGCCAGCAGGATGTTGATCATCGGCATAAACAGATAGTCGAGCAGCGATGACCAGCCAACCATAAAGCCAACGGCCGGGCTGATAGATTTCTGAGCGTAGGTGTAGGCGGAGCCTGCCGACGGAAAACGACGAACCAGTTTACCGTAGCTCAGCGCCGTGAAAAGAATTGCGATCAGCGCGAAGGCGTAGGCCGTCGCAACGTGACCGTCAGTCAATCCAGAGACGATACCAAACGTATCGAACAGCGTCATCGGCTGCATATAGGCCAGGCCCATCATGACAACCGGAATCAACGTAAGGGTTTTACGTAATTCCACGCGAGAGGTTTTTGGAGTAGCGTTATGCGACATTGTGGTCATCCCCTTTTACGGCGAAAGCCATCGCGTAAGCAAAAAATTGCCCCATTTCTGTGTATTCCTCAGCGACAACAACTGTCGGTTTTTAGTAAATATCTATCCGGTACGAAGCCCGGCCTCTTGGTATTGAATGATGTGTCTTTAAAGCAAAAAAATAACCGACACTTTAAAAAGCGTCGGCTAGTTTCTGTTTTTCAGGCCGCGTATTTTGCAACATTTACTGGCCGGATGACAAGCCGTTGAAGAGCCAAATAATTGTAGGAATTATTTAACATCCTAATATTCATACGATTTTAGTATTGTATATCCTGCCAATAGCATTATTTGCTAAAACTGCATTCTGCCACCATCCGCTGGCGAGGCCGGAAGCGTCCTCCTGCCAGCCAATCCACGCCCGATGAATCGGCTGATGGGCGGCGACCTCTTTCATTATCAGCTCGCCGCGGTCCAGCTGGGGCTGCGCCAGGTATCGCGGCAGATAGCCCCAGCCGAGACCGGCGGAAACCAGCTCCAGCTGGCCGGGAAAATCAAACGCGGCCAGATGCTCCCGATCGTCGGCTGATGGCCAGCCGCCGCCGCAGATAATGGCCCGCTGGCGCTTCATCACCCGCCAGCTCAGCGGTTCCGGCATCTGCGCCAGCGGATGCTGCGGCGCGACGACAAAAACATGCTCCAGCTCGCCCAGCGGGCTGAAACCGTAGCCGCCAAGAGCCGGCGGGTCGCTTAACGCCCCCAGCACGATATCCGCCCGCCCTTCAACCAACGCCTCCCAGCGGTCGGTTAGCGTCTCGCGGCAAAAGCGCAGCTGCGCCAGATTGTGCTGCTGGTAAAACTGGCCCACCAGCGGCGCCAGTAAAGAGAAGGGAAAGGTGGCGTCCACGGCAATGACCAGCGCATTTTCCCAGCCCTGGTGCAGCTTAATCGCCTGTTTTTCCAGCTCGCGGGCGGTGTGCAGCACTTCGCGCCCCTTTTCCAGAAGCAGCTGCCCGGTGGGCGTAAAGCGCGCGCGGTGTCCGCTGCGGTCAAGAAGCTGAATATTGAGGTCGCTTTCCAGCTTGTGAATGGTGTAGCTCAGCGCGGAGGGCGTTTTATAAAGCTTTGCCGACGCTGCGGCAAAGCTCCCCTCTTTTTCCAGCGCATCCAGAATAACGAGGACATCCAGCAGTGGTTTCATCGCCGCCCCCTTACGGTTCGCGATTTCCCGCTGACTGATTATTCCATCGGCATGACCAGCGGGTCCGGGTACTGATACTCAAACCCCAGCTCATAGCAGATACGGTTGCCGTCGATAATCTTGCCGCTACCGCCGTCCGGATTATCGGCAAACACCGGCGGCGGAATGCCAAGTTCGCGGGCCATCTGCGGATAGAAGACGCCGCGAGCGGGATGCTTTGGCGCACATATATTATAGATGTGTCCGCCCTTCGGGGCCTGCAGCAGCAGCTCAATCGCGGCGATAACATCCTGCAGATGGACCAGATTGACCCCTTGCTGGCCGTCCGGCGCCGACTTACCGGCAAAGAAACGTCCCGGATGGCGCGAGGGCCCCACCAGCCCGGCGAGGCGTAAAATATCGACCGAGGTCCCCGGAAGGTTATGCAGCCAGTCCTCCAGCTCTTTAAGCACCCTGCCGCTGGCGGTTTGCGGATTTCGGGGGGCCCCCTCTTTTAAGGTGCCGCTGGCGTTGCCATACACCGAGGTTGAGCTGGTAAAAATTATCCGCGGCACGTGGTGGGCTAAAGCGGTATCCACAATTTCCTGTACCGCCTGCAGATAGAAATCCTCCCCCGGCCCGGTGCGGCGAGCCGGTAAGGTGATAACCAGCGCATCAACGTTCATCAATGCATCCAGATCTTCCGTGTCGCAAACCAGCTGGGGCTCAAGACGCAGCGGATAGCCGTCAATTCCGCACATCCGTGCCGCCTCCACGCCATCCTGCGTCGTCTTACTGCCGGTCACCTCCCACCCACGCGCCATCAACGACAGCGCAAGGGGCATACCCAACCATCCTAATCCGACAATCGCGACCTTTTTCATATCCTGGCTCCTGACTCTTTCGCTGTGCTGACTTAAGGCTACGCCAGCCGGCGGCAGCTGACAATTTCTTCGGTCAATATGAAATGAATTAATGATAGTAAAAAGCCCTTGCTTTATGCCGCTGAACTGGTTTAGGTTAAAAGGCATCAAATGCATAGTCATTCAAAGAGAATTTTATGAACTGCGTTCAATCTAAAAACCACCATCATCACCATCATCCTGACTAGTCTTTCAGGCGATGTGTGCTGGAAGACATTTGGATCTTCCAGAGGTGCATGAACGCAAAGAGAGCCCCCGGAAGATTTACTTCCGGGGGCTTTTTTTTGAATTAAATTCGGACAGATTCAGACAGGTATAAGAGGAAAACAAGAATGTTAGACAACAGCCGTTTACGCATAGCTATTCAAAAATCAGGCCGCCTGAGCGAAGATTCACGCGAATTATTGAGCCGCTGTGGCATCAAAGTGAATCTGCACACTCAGCGCCTGATTGCGCTGGCAGAAAATATGCCTATCGATATTTTGCGCGTGCGTGATGACGATATCCCGGGCCTGATTATGGACGGCGTGGTCGATCTGGGGATTATCGGCGAAAACGTGCTGGAAGAAGAGCTGCTGAGCCGCCGCGCTCAGGGCGAAGACCCGCGCTACTTCACCCTGCGCCGTCTTGATTTCGGCGGCTGCCGCCTGTCGCTGGCCACGCCGGCGGATGAGCGCTGGGACGGCCCGTCGGCGCTGGATGGCAAACGCATCGCCACCTCCTACCCGCACCTGCTGAAGCGCTACCTCGATCAGAAAGGAATTTCGTTTAAGTCCTGCCTGCTGAACGGCTCCGTTGAAGTCGCCCCGCGCGCGGGCCTCGCCGACGCCATCTGCGACCTGGTGTCTACCGGCGCGACCCTCGAAGCCAACGGTCTGCGCGAAGTGGAAGTGATGTTCCGCTCCAAAGCCTGCCTGATTCAGCGCGACGGCGAAATCGCCGATGCCAAACAGCAGCTGATTGACCGCCTGCTGACCCGCATTCAGGGCGTGATCCAGGCCCGGGAATCGAAATACATCATGATGCACGCGCCGACCGAGCGCCTGGAAGAAGTCGTGGCTCTGCTGCCGGGCGCCGAGCGTCCGACGATCCTGCCGCTGGCGGGCGATAAGCAGCGCGTAGCGATGCACATGGTCAGCAGCGAAACCCTGTTCTGGGAAACCATGGAAAAACTGAAAGCGCTCGGCGCCAGCTCGATCCTGGTTCTGCCGATTGAGAAGATGATGGAGTAATCCAGCCAGCACGGGCCCCACCGGGCCTGTCTCAAAGAGTAAACAGGGGAAACTATCATGAGCTTCAACACAATCATCGACTGGAATAGCTGTAGCGCCGAACAACAGCAACAATTATTAATGCGCCCGGCGATTTCCGCTTCCGACAGCATCACGCGTACCGTTGCTGAGATCCTTGATAACGTCAAACAAAACGGCGACGCGGCGCTGCGCGAGTACAGCGCAAAGTTTGATAAGACCGACGTCAAGGCGCTGAAGGTCAGCGACGAGGAGATTGCCGCCGCCGGCGAGCGCCTGAGCGACGAGCTCAAGCAGGCTATGGCGGTTGCGGTACGCAATATCGAAACCTTCCACAACGCCCAGCAGCTTCCGGGCGTGGACGTTGAAACGCTGCCGGGCGTGCGCTGCCAGCAGGTCACCCGCCCCATCGCCTCCGTCGGCCTCTATATTCCCGGCGGCTCCGCCCCGCTGTTCTCTACCGTATTAATGCTGGCGACGCCGGCGCGCATCGCCGGCTGTCAGCAGGTGGTTCTGTGCTCGCCGCCGCCCATCGCCGATGAAATTCTCTATGCCGCCCAGCTGTGCGGCGTGCGTAACGTCTTTAACGTCGGCGGCGCTCAGGCGATTGCGGCGCTGGCCTTTGGCAGCGAATCGATTGCCAAAGTGGACAAAATCTTTGGCCCGGGTAACGCCTTCGTGACCGAGGCTAAACGTCAGGTCAGCCAGCGTCTCGACGGCGCGGCGATCGATATGCCCGCCGGCCCGTCCGAAGTATTGGTGATTGCCGACAGCGGCGCGACGCCGGACTTCGTGGCGTCAGACCTGCTGTCACAGGCCGAGCACGGCCCGGATTCGCAGGTTATTCTGCTGACCCCGGATGCCGAAATGGGCCGCCGCGTAGCGCAGGCCGTTGAGCGCCAGCTGGCGGAGCTGCCGCGGGCGGAAACCGCTCGCGAGGCGCTCTCAGCCAGCCGCATCATCGTGGCGCGCGACCTCGCGCAGTGCGTGGAGATCTCCAACCAGTACGGCCCGGAGCACCTGATTATTCAAACCCGCAGGGCGCGCGAGCTGGTCGACAGCATCACCAGCGCCGGGTCGGTGTTCCTCGGCGACTGGTCGCCCGAGTCGGCGGGCGATTACGCCTCCGGCACCAACCACGTGCTGCCGACCTACGGCTATACCGCCACCTGTTCCAGCCTCGGCCTGGCGGATTTCCAGAAGCGCATGACGGTGCAGGAGCTGTCGCGCGAAGGCTTTTCCGCCCTGGCGTCAACGATTGAAATTCTCGCCGCCGCCGAGCGCCTGACCGCCCACAAAAATGCCGTTACGCTGCGCGTTGCAGCGCTTAAGGAGCAAGCATGAGCATCGAAGATTTAGCCCGCGCTAACGTCCGTGACCTGACGCCATACCAGTCTGCTCGCCGCCTGGGCGGTAAAGGCGACGTCTGGCTCAACGCCAACGAATTCCCGACCGCCGTTGAATTCCAGCTAACTCAGCAAACGCTGAACCGCTACCCGGAAGGCCAGCCGAAAGCGGTGATTGCGAACTACGCGCAGTATGCCGGGGTTAAGCCCGAGCAGGTTCTGGTGAGCCGCGGCGCCGATGAAGGCATTGAGCTGGTGATCCGCGCCTTCTGCGAGCCGGGAGAGGACGCGGTGCTCTACTGCCCGCCAACCTACGGCATGTACGGCGTCAGTACCGAAACCTTCGGCGTGGATCGCCGGACGGTGCCGAGCCTGAGCGACTGGCAGCTCGATCTCCCCGGCATCGCCGCCAATCTCGACGGCGTGAAGGTGGTCTTTGTCTGCAGCCCCAACAACCCGACCGGGCAGGTGATTAACCCCGACGATATGCGCGCGCTGCTGGAGATGACCCGCGGCAAGGCGATTGTCATCGCCGACGAAGCCTACATCGAGTTCTGCCCGCAGGCGACGCTGGCCGGCTGGCTGAGCGACTACCCGCATCTGGTGGTGCTGCGCACGCTGTCGAAGGCCTTTGCCCTCGCCGGGCTGCGCTGCGGCTTTACGCTGGCTAACGCCGAGGTGATTAGCCTGCTGATGAAGGTCATCGCCCCCTACCCGCTCTCCACGCCGGTCGCCGATATCGCCGCCCAGGCTCTCAACGCCGAGGGTATTGCCGCCATGCGCGCCCGCGTCGCGCAGATCGTAGACGAGCGTGAGTACCTGATTGGCCAGCTGCGCGGCATCGCCTGCATTGAGCAGGTTTTCGATTCCGAGACCAACTACATCCTCGCGCGCATTAAAGCCTCCAGCGCGGTATTTAAATCTTTGTGGGATCAGGGCATTATCTTACGAGACCAGAATAAACAACCCTCATTAAGCGGCTGTTTGCGTATCACTATCGGTACCCGTGCAGAGAGCCAGCGCGTGATTGACGCTTTGACTGCGGAGAATGTATGACCCAGAAGTTTCTCTTTATTGACCGTGACGGTACGCTGATTTCCGAGCCACCGGTTGATTTTCAGGTAGACCGCTTTGAAAAGCTGGCCTTTGAGCCACAGGTGATCCCTGCGCTGCTGAAGCTGCAGCAGGAAGGCTATCGGCTGGTGATGATCACCAATCAGGATGGTCTGGGCACCGACAGCCTGCCTCAGGATGAGTTTGACGGCCCGCACAACCTGATGATGCAGGTATTTGCTTCCCAGGGCGTGAACTTTGAAGAGGTGCTGATTTGTCCGCACCTGCCGACGGAAGGCTGCGACTGCCGCAAGCCGAAAACTCAGCTGGTGCTGCCGTGGCTGGAAGAGGGCGTGCTGGATAGAGCCAACAGCTACGTCATCGGCGATCGCGCCAGCGACATCGAGCTGGCGGAAAATATGGGCATTATCGGCCTGCGCTACGACCGCGAGACCCTCGACTGGCCGACCATTTGCGAGCAGCTTACCCGCCGCGACCGCTATGCCCACGTTGAGCGCATCACCAAAGAAACCCAGGTCGATGTAAAAGTCTGGCTGGATCGCGAAGGCGGCAGCAAAATCCACACCGGCGTCGGCTTTTTCGATCATATGCTCGATCAGATCGCCACCCACGGCGGCTTCCGCCTGGAGATTAACGTCGGCGGCGATCTCTATATTGACGATCACCACACGGTGGAAGATACCGGCCTGGCGCTGGGCGAAGCGCTGAAGCTGGCGCTGGGCGATAAGCGCGGCATCAGCCGCTTTGGCTTTGTGCTGCCGATGGACGAGTGTCTGGCCCGCTGCGCGCTGGATATCTCCGGGCGCCCGCACCTCGAATATAAGGCGGACTTCGCCTATCAGCGCGTCGGCGACCTGAGCACCGAGATGGTTGAACACTTCTTCCGCTCGCTCTCCTACACTATGGCGGTGACTCTGCACCTGAAAACCAAGGGCAAGAACGACCACCATCGCGTCGAGAGCCTGTTTAAAGCCTTTGGCCGCACGCTGCGTCAGGCGATCCGCGTGCAGGGCGACACGCTGCCATCTTCGAAAGGGGTGCTGTAATGAACGTGGTGATCCTCGATACCGGATGCGCCAACCTCAATTCGGTGAAATCGGCGATTCTCCGCCACGGCTATCAGCCGGCGGTGAGCCGCGATCCGGACGTGGTGCTGCGCGCCGACAAGCTGTTTTTACCCGGCGTGGGCACCGCCCAGGCGGCAATGGACCAGCTGCGCGACCGCGAGCTGATTGAGCTGGTTAAGGCCTGCACCCAGCCGGTGCTGGGGATCTGCCTCGGCATGCAGCTGCTTGGCCGGCGCAGCAAAGAGAGCAACGGCGTCGATCTGCTGGGCATTATTGCCGAAGACGTGCCGAAGATGACCGACCACGGGCTGCCGCTGCCGCATATGGGCTGGAACCGCGTGTACCCGAAAGCGGGGAATCGCCTGTTCAGCGGTATCGAGGACGGGGCTTATTTCTATTTCGTCCACAGCTACGCGATGCCGGTCAATCCGCACACCATTGCGCAGTGCAACTACGGCGAGCCGTTCACCGCTGCGGTACAGCAAGATAACTTTTTTGGCGTACAGTTTCACCCGGAGCGCTCGGGCAGCGCCGGCGCCCAGCTGCTGAAAAACTTCCTGGAGATGTGATGATAATTCCGGCTTTAGATTTAATTGACGGTACGGTTGTCCGTCTCCACCAGGGCGATTACGGCCAGCAGCGCGACTACGGCAACGATCCGCTGCCGCGCCTGCAGTCCTACGCCGCCCAGGGCGCGGAAGTGCTGCATCTGGTCGATCTCACCGGCGCGAAAGATCCCGCAAAGCGTCAGATTTCGCTGCTCAAAACCCTGGTTGCCGGCGTTGACGTTCCGGTGCAGGTCGGCGGCGGCGTGCGTACGGAAGAGGATGTCGCGGCCCTGCTGGATGCCGGCGTCGCGCGCGTGGTGGTAGGCTCTACGGCGGTGAAATCGCCGGAGACGGTGAAGGGCTGGTTCAAACGTTTCGGCCCGCAGCATCTGGTGCTGGCGCTCGACGTGCGCATCGATGCCGAAGGTAATAAGCAGGTGGCGGTCAGCGGCTGGCAGGAAAACTCCGGGGTAACCCTTGAGGAGCTGGTGGAAAGCTATCTGCCGGTTGGCCTGCAGCACGTGCTGTGCACCGACATCTCCCGCGACGGCACCTTAGCCGGTTCCAACGTCTCTTTATATGAAGAGGTGTGCGCTCGCTATCCGCAGGTCGCGTTCCAGTCCTCCGGCGGCATCGGCGATCTTAACGATATCGCCGCGCTGCGCGGAACCGGGGTACGCGGGGTCATTGTCGGCCGCGCGCTGCTGGAAGATAAATTCAACGTAACGGAGGCCATTCAATGCTGGCAAAACGGATAATCCCCTGCCTCGACGTTCGCGACGGCCAGGTAGTGAAAGGCGTGCAGTTCCGTAATCATGAAATCATCGGCGACATCGTCCCGCTGGCGAAGCGCTACGCCGATGAAGGCGCGGATGAGCTGGTATTCTACGATATCACCGCCTCCAGCGACGGGCGGGTGGTCGATAAAAGCTGGGTTTCCCGGGTGGCGGAAGTTATCGATATTCCGTTCTGCGTCGCCGGCGGGATTAAATCGCTGGAAGACGCGGCGCAGATCCTCTCTTTTGGCGCAGACAAGATTTCGATTAACTCCCCTGCCCTCGCAGATCCGACGCTGATTACCCGCCTCGCCGATCGTTTCGGCGTGCAGTGTATCGTGGTGGGCATCGATACCTGGTTCGACGCCGATACCGGCAAGTATCATGTTAATCAGTACACCGGCGACGAAGCCCGCACCCGGGTGACCCAGTGGGAAACTATCGACTGGGTAGAGGAAGTGCAGAAGCGCGGGGCCGGAGAGATCGTGCTGAATATGATGAACCAGGACGGCGTGCGTAACGGCTACGATCTTGAGCAGCTGAGTAAAGTCCGCGCCGTGTGCCACGTGCCGCTGATCGCCTCCGGCGGCGCCGGCACCATGGAACACTTCCTTGAAGCCTTCCGCGACGCCAACGTCGACGGCGCATTGGCCGCATCGGTGTTCCACAAACAGATTATTAATATTGGCGAACTGAAAGCGTACCTGGCAGCACAGGGCGTGGAGATTAGGGTATGTTAACTGAACAGCTGGACTGGCAAAAAACCGACGGCATGATGCCGGTCATCGTACAGCACGCTATTTCCGGCGAGGTACTGATGCTTGGCTACATGAATCAGGAAGCGCTGGCGAAGACCGAAGAGAGCGGGAAAGTGACCTTCTGGTCGCGCACCAAACAGCGTCTGTGGACCAAGGGCGAAACCTCCGGCAATTTCCTCAACGTGGTGAGCATCACACCGGATTGCGACAACGATACCCTGCTGGTGCTGGTTAATCCGATTGGCCCAACCTGCCATAAGGGCACGTCCAGCTGCTTCGGCGAAGCGGGACACCAGTGGCTGTTTCTGTATCAGCTGGAGCAGCTGCTGGCCGAGCGGAAGCACGCCGACCCGGAGAGCTCCTATACCGCGAAGCTGTACGCCAGCGGCACCAAGCGCATTGCGCAGAAGGTCGGGGAAGAAGGCGTGGAAACGGCGCTGGCCGCGACGGTGCATGACCAGTTTGAGCTGAAGAACGAAGCGTCGGATCTGATGTATCATCTGCTGGTGCTGCTGCAGGATCAGGAGCTGGATTTGACGGCAGTGATAGAAAATTTGCGCAGTCGGCATAAATAAGAAAAAAGGATGTTGGGGCAACCCCAACATCCTTTAATAAAAAGTTAACAATATACATGGAAAATAAAATTATAAAATCTTCCACCCATGCTTTCTGAAAAACTTCACCATTGATGACGTAAAGAAGAGAATGTGTTTAATTCCTTTTCTCGATACATTTCCGCCATGATGCAGCATCCTAACTTCAGGCACATAGGCCACATCCGTCATTTTACTGGCTCTTAGACTTAAATCAGTGTCTTCAAAATATAAAAAGAAGTCTTTATCAAAGCCCCCTAAAGCAGTCAGCACTGAAGTTCTAAAAAGCATAAAACAACCAGTGACAATTGGCGGATTCCATAGAATGGTTTCAGCCTGCATTTCATCCTTCATGCAATAATATTCTAGCTTCTTTCTGAACATGTCCTGAATAAATTTTGGTGCAAAAGCGCGAATCAACAGAACAGATACATCAGGATATCTTTTACACAGATACTGACGGTCGCCATTTCTCCAATGACACTGTGGTGATAGCAATCCGCAATGTGTGTTTTGCTCCATAAATTCGAATGCAACACGTAAAGAATCAGGTGCAAACTCAATATCAGGATTTAACACCAGATGGTAATCAAAGTCTGAATCGATAGTTAAATTATGAGCGCGACCATACCCTAAATTCTCACCAGTAATAGTGACAGTACAGAATGGATATTGCTTTTCAACCTGTCGATGTATTTCTGTTTTCTCTTTATAACCGTTTTCAATAATCGCAAATTTATAGTTCAAATAGGGTGTTTTTTGTGCTGCGATGAGAAAGGAATCTACTAACGAGAATATATCACCATCGATATAATAAGTAACAATCGAGATTTTAACAGATACTTCTTTGTCCACAACATTATACCCACTGCAGTTATCACTTATATTTCCCGCTGATATTCCTGAAAGCATCAAGAAACCCCTTTGAAATCATTTTTATCTCCAAGCTTTTATTTTCAGCTGAGAGAATAAAAACAGCTAACTTAGCAACTAACTTATAGGCATCCAGAAACTTCCAGTTAACCGGGATATAATTTCTTTTATACAACAATATTGCATTACGCACCTGATAGTAATGACGCACAGGAGCATGGATAGCCACACTGCGATTGAAGACTGCAACCCGGCGCTCTCCTAATGAGTGCGTCATACCAGCATTTAATACGCCGTAGCAGCGTAACCCCTGATGGCGTGCACGTAGTGACCACTCAACATCAACATAGTCAATAAACAGCGAGTCATCCATGCCACCAATTTTTTCAAAAACTTCGACTGGTATTAATGACCCGGAAGCAATTAAATGGTCAACATCGACACATCCGGAGCTATCGGCCTCAAGGTTTTTATTCACCCGAAGCCCCTCTACGCGAATAAAGCGAGAGTGTTTGGCGCCATTGCTATCAATAAATACAGGACCAACAGCAGCAGCATCATCGTGCAGCCGAAGTGCCTGATAAAGTATATCGACCATATTATCGGAAGGTATACTATCTTGATCCATCAAGAGAACATACCTGTAGCCTTGTGCCCTGGCATACTCAATCCCATGGTTCTGAGCAGTCGCAATCCCAACATTGCTACCAATTAAACGGAGGTTCACAGTTGCTGTTTCTTGCTGTAATAGCGCTGAAATCTCAGCGCTATTGTCTGACCCATTATCAACAATCAAAATATCAACACCGCTGCTATCTAATTGTCGAATCTGTGTCTCTAAACGTTCAATTTCAGGATTAAATGTTATCGTAATTGCAAGAATTTCATTACTCACAAGTAATATCCATAAAAGGGCCAAAGGCCCTTTACTTTAAAACATCCAAATAAATTGAAGACAACTCTTCATATTGCTCATCAAAATTTCGAATGTGAGAATGAGGGAGAGTAAGGGGGCTCGAAGAATCTCTCTTCGCAAAATACTCAATCGTTTCTGACACAGCCTTAGATAAATCTTTACTTTCATTATTGAATGGAATCACTAACCCATTCTCGCCAACAATGATATCCTCTGCCGCCCCACCAGCATCACTGGTAATGACCCATACATCACGGATAAGGGCCTCGCGAACGGTCAAACCAAAACTCTCCTTGGATTGTGTTGGATAAAGTAAAACATCAATACCGGCATAAAAATCATCAATTTCAGCTTGAGTAAATGCCGGCACTACCTCGACAGAATTGATACCATCAAGATCGTCCTGACTAAACGATGGGAAACCAAGATTGAGAGTATTATCAACTATGACTAAGCATGCCTGACTCGCCGGAATGCTAGAAAATACCTTCCTGATCAGATGGAAACCTTTAATATTCGTGTTTCCACCCACGTAACCAAACTTCAACGGTTGATGTGGATAACGAACTCGTTCTGATGAAGGAGCAGCGACGCCATTCTTATTCAGACGAACATTGTCATAGCCTTCGCTTTTATACACCTCTGAGGTGAAAAGACTTGGAGAAAGTATTACATCGGCAAGTTTCAATGAACTTCTTTTCTTCATTTGATAATAGTCATCGTTATTATCAAGATGATGACCGCTGTCTAATTTTTTACTCAAGCCTCTGAACTTATGTTTTTCATCAAAACTCAGAATGAATTGATGTTCATATAGCCACCAGTAATCATGGGCGGTAACAACAATAGGGATATTACGCTGATGACAAATGTCAAGCATAGTAACGCCGAGTCCCTGAATCGAGTGAAAATGTACTAAGTCCGGCTTAACCAGATCGAGAACATGTGTAAATTCCGCATCGATGTCATTGTTCACGATCTGCTTTTTCGATGGCAGTACGTCTGGAATAACCATACCGTAGCAGTCTTGCCCATCAAACTCATAGCGGCGCAGTTTATTTAGCTGACCATAATCTTGATTTAACGCCGTGAACACATGAATATCAAACTGTTCAGTTGTATTTAAGCGCTTATTTAGTGCTTCAGCAACAACAGTGGCGCCGCCAAAAGAACGTGGCCCGTAATAACAGTTTACGGATAAAATCTGCTTTTTAGCAGTTTCCACAGGATGATTAAAATCATCAACCAGCGGCATAACCTGATTTTTGGCGATAAATTCCTGGGAGTAGCGTGCCAGTACAGTCTGCTTACCCTGCAGACCAACAGCATGACGTAACTCGGCAGAATCCACTAATTCCTCAATCACTGAAACCCATTGTTCCGTGCTATCACACAAGAACCCATTTTCGCCATGATTAATCACATTTGAAAAATTAGGTCGCGGTGAACAAATACATGGAACACCTAAAATTGAGGCTTCAATATATTTAATATTACTTTTTGAATCATTAAATACATAGTTTTCCAACGGTGCGATGCTGATATCACATTCATTAAGAATTTTCAGGTAATCCGTATACGGACAAAATTCTATTCTTTCTATCTGCGCCTGCACAACATTGTATTCTTTTGGTAACTCTAAAGTTCCAATCAAGCGGAAATGAACATTTTTATGCTTTTTAAGAATCGCCAGGATCGCGTCAGAAGCTTCAAGGAAATCAACGTTATGCGTGCTGGTTCCAGAACCATAGACGATTCGGATGATATTGTCTTCACTACTTTTTCGTGTTTCTGGTAACGAAGAAGCTGTCACCACGGTTTCTGGATCAAGCGCATTTTCAACAACAAACGCATGTTTTACACCGGCAGCGACCATTTCTTCTGCAAGATGAGGCGTTGATGCGATAGCAAATTTACAACGTGACAATGCCGATTTGTATAAATGGGCACCATCCAGTAAACCCTGGAAGACATCTTTATCCAGCTCATTTAAGGTACGACTATTCCTCATCACTTCAGCATCAAAGATAAGGTCATCGACTTCCCAATACGTCGGGAGATTAAGTCTATCGCACTCATCGAAAATACTATGAACGCTATCAAATGCTGGTACGCGATAAAAAATAATTAAGGAATGGCTTTGTAGCGCATCAATGCATGCCTGCCAGTCATGCCAGTTAAGCACTGTTACAGGTATATTGAGATTTTTAAATAATTCAACTTTCTGGTCCACACGATACTTACGACACTGAGGTATTGATAGCTCCGCGATGATCAATACTCGCAGGCTCAATATCTTAGTGGCATCGAGACTAATTGCAGGTAATTCCTTCTGAACGCGTACTGCTTGCATACCCTGGAATGCCGCGACATGCCTGATTCGCTGTATTGCGCCAGAAATACCTTCACGCTTAAATACCGCCATCCCTTTTTTGTAGGTATAAGCAACACCGTGAGTTTTCGTCACATGCGTTATGGTTTTGGCCGCTTTTTTGGCCCGGCGGAGGTTAAGCATGGCTAAGCGTACTGGTTTGGTTATACGCCAGCTGGTCGATTCCCGCAACGCCTGATTATCAAAACTCAGGCGTTGGATGAGATGTTCTTTTTCTTCAAGCGCGGTATTAACTTCTTGAATATGCTGTTCTTGTTTACCTATATGGCTTTGAAGTTCTTTCAGTCTTTTCTGTTGAGCAAGAATCTCTTTAGTCATATTCTGTTCTGCAACAACTAATTTCTGCCATTCCATTTCTGGATGGAGCTGTAATGAACTCCAAAAATTATGAGTCTGCAGCATTGCAGGCATATAAGTACCATTGTGGGCCTTATTACCTTGGACAACTATCTCTTCGTCACCAACAATATGTCGAACACCGAGAAGATTTGACTTTGCTTTACCCTTTTGAATGATGCATAGGGAGTTTATAAAAGTAACTGAATGAATTTCGCTATAGTCAATGGGGCCTAAATGTTCACATTCATAGTGTTCATAGAAAGGTTGTAAGAATTCGTTAGCACTTAACTCAATCCCCCAATGCTCATGGTTTTGCACATCGGCTAATTTTTTAAGAAATGCCATTGAAGAAAATGGGTCATAGAGTCCCCCTTCAAAGCTTTCCCAGTAGCTACAATGTAAATCTTCAACAATATAAATTCCCTCTTCATTAACCAGAGGGAAGTAAAGCAAGAATGATTTAATAATGTCGGATGAATCATGCGAACCATCGTCGATAATCAAATCAAATGATTGTGCAATATACTGAATCCGTTTTTTTACATCTTCAGTTGACGAGTTCCCAATAACAATCTTAATCGCATCGTCATTATATTTTAATTTTTCACAATCATGATTAATATCACAACCAATAATGTTCTCGGCGACTGGGAAATACTTGCGCCATATTTCTAGTGAGCCACCATTTTGTACACCAATTTCTAGAAAATTCTTGACAGACATTCTGGAACTGAAAAGGTACTGGTGGTAAGTATGGAGATAAATATCCCACTTATCTGATGATTTTCCGTTATGCTCATCATAGAGCTCAATTAAATTTTTCATTCTTTTTCCAGTTTCACATCATCAAACTTAATACCGACCAGTCCCCAACGCACATCACTTGAAGAGACATTGATTATCAAAGCATCATGTAGCCAGTGGTGCTGAACATGGCTGTTTATATCACCATTAGCCAATGAGACCATCATCGAATATTCCCCATTGGGCAGCATCGGCAATGTAAACACATATTCAGCGGTCATTTTCTCACCCGCACCTACAGAAAATGCATTTTTATTGGTGAATGGCAATGTGTTCTCTCCGAATAACACCTGGCCCAAACGATCTTTAACCAGAAAACCTAATATCGGTGAGTCGAATTGCTCATTTATAATCGCAGTAATGCATAGTTTGACTTTTTCACCACCTTTGTACAGGTGGTGGGTGCTCCCGGTAGCCACATCACTGAATGACACATCGATAATTTCACCTGCACCGGTTTTCCAACCATTAGCATCTGATAGATTGTTATCAATACCGTATTGAGAGTTATAGTCGAAAGTATCATTAGCAGTCGAATTTTCAGCAATGGCAAGTTGTGATTGTTCAGTAGAAACATCATCTTGTTTATTATTTTTAATATCATCAAGTTTGGTTTCATCACCGTAAACCTCTTGTAAGGTATACTGTAGATACTTTTCTGTAATAGTCTTAGCTTTGCCCGAAGCAATCATTTCACCTTTATGGATCCAGATTGCTTTATCGCATAAATTTATTACTGATTGGGTATCATGACTGACAAACAGTAAAGTGCCATTCTCTTTAAACTTTCTGATGAATCGCATGCATTTCTGGGTGAAAACCGCATCACCAACAGCAAGGGCTTCATCAATAACCAGTATATCAGCATCAACATGGGCGATAACCGCGAAAGCCAGACGGACATACATCCCACTTGAATAGGTTTTTACTGGCTGATCGATATAATCGCCGATGTCAGCAAAAGCCAGAATCTTCTCGTACCTTTGTCTGATTTGTTCATTTGTCAAGCCATATAGAGACGCAGCCATAAAAATATTTTCATGACCAGTAAACTCAGGGTTAAACCCCGCACCAAGCTCTAACAATGCAGCAATACGGCCATTAACCTTCACCGTACCATCTGTGGGTGTTAGTGTTCCGCAAATCATTTGCAGCAAAGTAGATTTGCCCGAGCCATTTCGGCCGATAATGCCAACCGTTTCGCCTTTTTTAAGGGAAAAACTAACATTTTTTAAAGCCCAAAATTCACGGTAAAGCTGTTTACGAGATCGAAAGAACATCTGCATCAAACGATCTTTTGGTGAGTCATAAATTTGATAACACTTACTTAAACCTGTTATCTCAATAATATTATCAGATGACATCTGCAAACCCTTTCCGTGTTTTCTGGAACCAAAGGAATCCAGCCCATGCAATCGCTGCATTAACAATTAACCCAACTAAATACGGTCTAATTTCTGGAACCCGCCCCCAATACATTACATCTCTGGCTTGTTCAATAAATTGAGCCAGTGGATTAAGTAATAACAGTGGCCTTACTGATTCGGGAAGTGCAGATGTCGGGAAAAAGATTGGCGATAAGAACATTAGCACCATTGTGACTATACCAACTATCTGGCTAACATCACGTAAATATACACCTAAAGAACCTAAAAACCAGCTCAGCCCCATAATCATCAAAACTAATGGCAGGAGGATAACCGGTAGCAAAAGGATGGTGATATGAGGCATGCCTACTTCTACAATATAGAAGATAAGCCATACCAGACAACTAATTGAAAAATGGAATAATGCTGCAAATAAATTCACCCAAGATAATATCTCCAATGGAAATATTACCTTTTTCACATAATTCGCATTTGCAAGTATTATAGTCGGCGCCCGATTAATACATTCAGAAAACAAGTTGAATATAATTAACCCTGAAAACAGAACCAATGCAAATGCCGTACGCGACGTGCTCCCCTCACTCCATTTTGCCTGGAATACGACACTAAATACAAATGTGTATACCACAAGCATAAGGACAGGTGTGAAAAATGACCACAGCAACCCTAATACTGAACCGCGGTACCGGCTAATCACTTCACGACGAGTTAATGTGTAAATTAACCGTCGATTAGAAATGAGTGACTTAAATAGCTCCCGGGTTTGATTAACGACAAAACTCATTCATAGACCTCAGCATCAAGGAACAATGCACCGACTTTATCTTTATCGGAAATCAATACATCCTGGTTTGGCCATTGAATGTTTATCGTTGGGTCATTCCAGAGAATACTGCGTTCAGACTGAGGCGTGTAGTAATTGGTCGCTTTATAGACAAACTGCACTCTCTCGCTCAGCGCCATAAATCCGTGCGCAAAGCCTTCCGGGATCCACAGCTGACGCTTGTTTTCCGCGCTCAGCACCACGCCCACCCACTGACCAAACGTCGGCGATGAACGGCGTATGTCAACGGCAACATCGAACACTTCGCCTTCAACGCAGCGCACCAGCTTGCCCTGTGCATGCGGCGCCAGCTGATAGTGCAGCCCGCGCAGCACGCCTTTCTGCGACTGCGAGTGGTTATCCTGTACAAACTCAACCTTGCGACCCACCGCTTCATCAAATACTTTACTACTGAAGCTTTCAAAGAAAAATCCGCGCGCGTCGCCAAAGACTCTCGGCTCGCAGATTAAGACCTCAGGAATGTCAGTTTTAATAATATTCATTTTGTATGCTCGCTTGCTTTACTTACCTGATACTTCAACAACCACGCGCTCAACACCCTGGCGCCAGTCCGGGAGCGTTACGCCAAATACGCGCTGGAATTTCTCATTCGACAGGCGGGAGTTCAGCGGGCGTTTAGCCGGCGTAGGCCAGGCCGTCGTCGGAATACCGTTAACCTCTTTGATAGCCAGCTGAACTCCGTTTTCGCGAGCCACATCAAACACAAAGCGCGCATAGTCACACCAGCTGGTTTCACCGCTGGCCACCAGATGGTAGGTTCCGGCAACCGCTTTATTGCGTAACTCTTCACGGATGGCAATGGCGGTACAGTCGGCCAGAAGCTCGGCGCCGGTTGGCGCGCCGTGCTGGTCGTTAATGATCGACAGCGTCTCTTTTTCACCCGCCAGGCGCAGCATGGTTTTGGCAAAGTTTGCCCCGCGCGTCGCGTACACCCAGCTGGTACGGAAAATCAGATGGCGCGGGTTACCCTGCTCCAGTGCGATTTCCCCGGCGCGCTTGGTTTCGCCATAAACGTTCAGCGGCCCGGTGGCCTCGTCCTCGGAACGATAATGCTCGCCTTCTCCATCGAAGACGTAGTCGGTGGAGTAGTGCACCATCAGGGCGCCCAGCTTCGCCGACTCTTCTGCCAGCACCGCCACGCCCCGGTCATTCAGCAGGTCGGACAGTTCACGTTCGCTTTCTGCTTTATCCACCGCCGTGTGCGCTGCGGCATTGACAACCACATCCGGTTTTACCTGACGGACAGTTTGTGCAATACCCGCAAGGTTGGTCAAATCACCGCACAACTCTTTATCAAAATAGTCCACGGCAACCACTTCACCCAGCGTCGAAAGCGAACGCTGCAGCTCCCAGCCCACCTGGCCATTTTTGCCAATAAGTAAAATCTTCATAAACGAATACCCTGTATTTTATCGGCAGGCGATTAACGCTCGTTGAGCAGGCGTTTCAGATACGCGCCGTATTCCGTTTTCTTCAGCCGCTCGGCCTGCGCCGCAACCCCTTCGGCAGACAACCATTTGTTACGGAAGGCGATCTCTTCCAGACAGGCCACTTTCATCCCCTGACGCTTCTCAATGGTATGAATGAACTGCGAGGCCTCAATCAGGCTGTCGTGGGTACCGGTGTCCAGCCAGGCAAAACCGCGGCCCAGCAGTTCAACCTGCAGATCTCCACGCTCCAGATACATCTGGTTCAGGGTGGTGATTTCCAGCTCACCGCGTGCGGAAGGCTTTACCGTTTTCGCCATCTCTACCACGTCATTGTCATAGAAGTACAAACCGGTCACCGCCCAGTCTGATTTTGGCTTCAGCGGCTTCTCTTCGATCGACAGCGCCCTGAAGTTTTCATCAAACTCCACCACGCCAAAACGCTCCGGATCGAGCACCTGATAGCCAAAAACGGTGGCGCCCGACGTTTTGCTGGCCGCCGCATCCAGTTTTTTACCGAAGCTTTGCCCGAAGTAGATATTGTCGCCCAGCACCAGCGCACAGGCATCATTCCCGATGAACTCTTCACCAATGATAAAGGCCTGCGCCAGGCCGTCCGGCGATGGCTGAATGGCGTAGCTGAAATTCACCCCAAACTGCGAACCATCCCCCAGAAGACGCTGAAAGGCCGGCATATCTTCCGGCGTGGTGATAATCAGGATGTCCCTGATACCGGCCAGCATCAGCACCGAGACCGGATAGTAAATCATCGGTTTGTCGTAAATCGGCAGCAGCTGTTTAGATACGCCCTGGGTAATCGGATACAAACGGGTGCCGGAGCCGCCAGCGAGAACAATACCTTTCATCCTGCAATCCACCTTAATTAGTTATTCAGACCAAGACGTTCACCGGCATAGGAGCCGTCCAGCACGCGCTGCCACCAGGTCTGATTGTTCAGGTACCAGTGCACCGTTTTCTCAATCCCGCTTTCGAACGTTTCTTCCGGCACCCAGCCGAGGTCGCGCTGAATTTTAGCCGCATCAATGGCGTAACGGAGATCATGGCCCGGACGGTCTTTAACAAAGGTGATCAGGTCGGCAAAGTGGCTGATGTTGCCCGGCTTCTGCTCCACCACTTTATCGAGAATGGCGCAGATGGTTCTCACCACGTCGATATTTTTACGTTCGTTATGACCGCCGATGTTGTAGGTTTCGCCGCTATGGCCTTCGGTGGCCACTTTATACAGCGCCCTCGCGTGGTCTTCGACGTACAGCCAGTCGCGGATCTGTTCGCCGTTGCCGTAAACCGGCAGCGGTTTGCCCGCCAGCGCGTTGAGAATGGTCAGCGGGATCAGTTTTTCCGGGAAGTGATACGGGCCATAGTTATTCGAGCAGTTAGTCACCACCACCGGCAGACCGTAGGTGCGGTTCCAGGCGCGGACTAAATGATCGCTGCCGGCTTTGGAGGCCGAGTACGGGCTGCTTGGCGCATACGGCGTTTCTTCAGTGAACAGGTCATCGGTGCCATCGAGGTCGCCGTAGACTTCATCAGTGGAGATGTGATGGAAGCGGAAGCCTTGTTTCTGCGCATCGTTCAGCGACTGATAGTAGTGACGTGCCGCTTCAAGCAGCGTGAAGGTGCCGATCAGGTTCGTCTGGATAAAGGCGGCCGGGCCGTCGATAGAGCGGTCAACATGGCTTTCAGCCGCCAGATGCATCACGATATCCGGCTGAAACTCACTGAACTGCCCGGCGATCCCCTGTGCGTCGGTGATATCCGTGCATGAAAACGAATAGCGTTCGTTTTGGACTACGGGTGCCAGAGACTCGAGATTACCTGCGTACGTCAGGCAGTCCACGACGCGAACGTTATCCTGGGTATTTTCAATAATATGACGAACAACGGCGGAACCGATAAAACCCGCGCCACCCGTAACAAGGATCTTCATACTTTATCTCGTTTTTCAAATAGTTATATGCTAATTAAGCATGTATCATAAATTTCAGGCACGCTACCGCCATTGGCTATCGCAACCAAAACGCGTAACGCTTCTGTACACTGTCATCATCATTTCGGGACTCTCGGACAGCAGGTAACAGCAAACAATTGCCATTTCCCAGGAACTGACCTTTCCGCTGAGTCTTACCGCCACAGGCAAACAGCCCAGAGAGACCCGCGATGAATAACCAAAAACAGAGATATACCTCGGTAGCCATATCTCTGTTTTCAGGCCGTAAGTCGCGCATCAGGCGGCAGCTGCGCAGGCGCCACTTTCTCCCTTTTGCTACCGGCTATCCATCAGGACTTTCTCATTTAGCAAGAACCCGGGATCACCGACATCAAAGGTACGTTCGCTGAACACTGGCTCAACGCGTCAGTAAAGCTGCTGTATGCGTCGCTAAAGCATCAAGGGTAGCTAAACTGGCGCAACGATCCACCCCATTCCTCATATTCTGCCCCCCCGAGAAAGAATATCCATTTCAGGGTTTGTAACACAGGTCACCAAATGTTCTGAGGAAGCATTACCCTGCAAAACAACAATGCTGTGATGCATAGATTATCCGCGCATTATAACGCTGGTAACTAAGAATAAAAATCAAAAAGCATGGCGGATCAATTCATGTAAAAAGCAAACAACAAGGATACATTATTTACACAATTTCAAAGAAAAACCATAACCAACTGATATGTAACTAAAAAAAATAAAAACCGTTCAATTAACATAGAAATAACGAGCATTCAGCGGCGAAATACTCGGAAAACATATAATCAGTAACAATATAGTCCATAGGACACGCTCGATCTCGCATTGAGTACTTTATCGGCAGAACATCAATTATTGGTATAAGAAACTATAGGTATTATTATGATGCTAACTTACATTTAAATGATAATGATTTTTATTTGCAAAAAATAATATAGGGAATATAGCGCAGATGCGATCTGCCGCTTCTTAAGCACTCCCCTTCTCTGACTGCTTCATGAAGATCCGGAAACGGGAAAGCAGATGACCCCCAAGGCAACCCGGTGTAAAATCGGCGATTATATATAGCGGGAAACAACAAACCCGGAGGATGAACATGAAGTTTTTAGTCACTGGAGCCGCAGGATTTATCGGTTTCCACACCTGCAAGCGCCTTCTTGAGGCGGGTCATCAGGTTGTTGGTATCGACAACATGAATGATTACTACGACGTCAATCTTAAGCAGGCGCGTCTGGATTTACTGCAATCCTCCCTTTTCAGTTTTCACAAAGTCGACCTTGCCGATCGGGAAGGCATTGCACGACTGTTCGCAGAAGAGAAGTTTAACCGCGTGATCCACCTGGCCGCTCAGGCCGGCGTTCGCTACTCGCTGGAAAACCCTCATGCCTATGCCGACTCCAACCTGATCGGCTATTTGAACATTCTGGAAGGTTGCCGACACCATAAGGTCGAACACCTGCTGTACGCATCGTCCAGTTCCGTCTACGGTTTGAATCGTAAAATGCCGTTCTCAACCGACGACTCGGTCGATCATCCGGTTTCTCTTTATGCCGCCACCAAGAAAGCGAATGAGCTGATGGCGCATACCTACTCCCACCTTTACGGGATACCGACTACCGGGCTGCGATTCTTCACCGTATACGGCCCGTGGGGTCGCCCTGACATGGCGTTGTTCAAATTCACTAAAGCCATGCTGGAAGGTAAGAGTATTGATGTGTACAACTACGGCAAGATGAAACGTGATTTCACCTACGTTGACGATATTGTGGAAGCTATTGTGCGCGTGCAGGATGTGATCCCCCAGCCAAGCCCGGAGTGGACCGTTGAGAATGGCTCGCCGGCAAACAGCTCTGCTCCGTACCGCGTGTACAATATCGGCAACAGCTCTCCGGTTGAACTGATGGATTACATCACCGCCCTGGAAGAGGCGCTGGGAATGATCGCTGAAAAAAATATGATGCCTATCCAGCCGGGCGACGTACTTGAAACCAGCGCGGACACCAAACCGCTGTACGATCTTGTTGGCTTCAAACCGCAGACAACCGTCAAAGAAGGCGTGAAGAATTTCGTCGACTGGTATAAGGCCTACTACAAGGCATAATCGCGCAATCAGTTTCTGAACCGCAGCTGCGTGGCTGCGGTTCTCCCTTCCGGGTATCGTTCTCTCTCTTCCGTTTAGCAGCTATTCTCTGTGGCTAATTTTAATGACTTTTTTCACTTCCGAGCTCTTAAACTCTTGATGAAAGGGCCCAAGATTTCTGTAAGCATCCCGGCAAAACGAACCATTCACTTTTAGAGATCTTCCGACATACTGATTATGTCCCCTGAGGAGATCGCCATGCGTAAAGCCCGATTCACTGAGCACCAGATCATCGCTGTCCTGAAGTCTGTTGAAGCCGGACGTGCCGTCAAGGATGTCTGCCGCGAAGCAGGAATTTCTGAAGCCTCGTACTACAACTGGAAAGCAAAGTACGGTGGGATGGAAGCCTCTGATATCAAAAAGATAAAAGATCTTGAGGACGAAAACCGCCGCCTCAAACAGATGTTTGCCGACCTGAGTCTGGAAAATCGCGCACTAAAAGACGTCATCGAAAAAAAGCTTTAAAACCAGTGATAAAGTGTGAACTCGTCAGCTATCTGAAAGAGGTGTTTTCGATGAGTGTACGTCAGGCATGCAGGATGTTATCGCTGAGCAGGACGGTTTATTTTTACCAGCCCGATACCCGGCACAATGAACGGGTGATCCAGGCACTGACTGAGCTGGCGGAGCGCTATCCGCGATACGGTTTTAAGAAGCTGTTCCAGCTTCTGCGCAGGCAGGAGCACACCTGGAACCATAAACGCGTTCACAGGATTTACTGCCTGCTGAAACTGAATTTTCGTCGCAGGGGAAAGCAGCGTCTGCCAGTGCGTAACCCAGCACCACTGGCCACGCCGGAGGCGTTAAACCAGAGCTGGTCCATCGATTTTATGCATGATGCGCTGATCTGTGGCAGACGCTTCCGGACCTTCAATGTGGTGGATGACTTTAACCGCGAAGCACTGGCGATAGAAATCGACCTGAATATCCCGGCGCAGCGGGTGATCAGAGTGCTGGACAGGATAGTGGCAAACCGCGGTTATCTACTGAAGATGCGGATGGATAACGGACCAGAACTGGTCTCTCTGGCACAGTGGGCAGAGGAGCATGGCGTGATGCTGGAATTTATTAAGCCGGGAAAGCCAACGCAGAATGCCTTTATCGAGCGTTTTAACCGGACGTACCGGACAGAAATACTGGATTTTTATCTGTTCAGAACACTGAATGAAGCACGGGAAATTACTGAGCGCTGGTTGATGGAATATAACAGCGAGCGACCTCATGAGTCCCTGAATAACCTGACGCCGGAAGAGTACCGGCTGATGGCTGATAAACCGGAACTCTCAAAAAGTGCGTGGAACTAAAGTGGGTGTGCTTACATTCCCCCTTTATAACTGTCTGAAAATGCCTCTAACAAGCTAAAAGCATAGTCTTTGCCAAAAATCAGAAGCTAACGCTAAGCTTTTTATATGCGTAGTTTTTTATTATTCATTAAAAAAACATAATTACCGCATAGGAATTTTCCTGGAAAGAAGCTATATTATTACGATAAAGATGGTTTCCATCCGTCCTTTAATTTCAACCTAATCATTTATTTCCGTTACTTTCGCTCTGGTAGATCTTATGGAAAACCTATTATTCTTAGTTACTGCTGCCATACTGCTCTCTGTTTCTGTTTCTGTTTATTTTTTAATTTCTTATTTAAAGGATAGAAAAAGAACGAAATTATCGTTTAATAAACGTCAATGGTAATTGGGGTATCAGTAAACTGGCAGGGAAGAAAAATTTTGATAGAGTAAGGGGTATCGTTTTATTTCGGTACGGACTCTTTATAGAACGGAAATTAAAAAATTGCTGAAGAACATATGCAATAATCTTGTCACAGAAATAAAAAAAGCCTGCATTGCAGGCTTCGTTTTACCTTCCGGCGCTTATCTCCAGCATCTACATCACAGTGACGGTAGCTCTTTACAAGGTAGATACAACATATCCGACCTGTTCGGACGATGCAATGGGTGGAGTGTTAGAACGCGCACTAAGTCACAATTTTAGCAGTTTGGTCATGAGTTTTATAATACAAAGGTATAAAAACACTATCGTATAACTTATTTTTTAAGGGTATATTTTATATATAGCCACTATTAATTAATAATTCGTAATACTCAGGATCAGATAGGGGGTTATTTATGGGAACAAAATAGTTATGAGCCACACCTTGTTATTGAGCATGGAAAAAGTTATAAACAAGCTCAAATCAGTGATAAAAAAGTAATGTCGCGATCTTTTTACACCCGGCCCGAAAGCATACAGATATAACCTACAAGTGAGATTGCATACTCCATAAATCCGATAATTTCTATTTATTTGGTGATAAGATTTCATATGGGAAAGTTAAATTCATCCATGAATAATCATGGCAGTAAAAATTTGACATATACATGATAACTTACTGACATTTAGGCCTAACACATCTTATAAAAATTAAAAATGGCGTGAGGAATAAAATTATCATGGCAGATGCAGAATTGTTTTCTTCATAAAAGGCATAATAAATATGATAATAAAAAAACAACAGAGCGTTAAAAAACCAAGAGCCTTGTAAAAAGCATCATATAACATATAGTTACAAGAGATTAAATACAAGCACTAACCACATTTTAAATAATAGTGTAAATCACTATAAAAATCAGTCAGCTTCTGATTATCGCCACACCAATTTTAAGTCAAAAGTAATCCGAGTGGTCAAATAACAACATAAACCCAGAGAACATACAAATAGACAACAACCGTAACGACAAATTTAGTATTAAAAAGACTACAACCATATAATTTAATATACCATCCTCACTCTACAATATAAATGGATAGTAACAACTAACCAAACCAAAAATAGTTGCTTTTTATTAAAAATGGAAATAATATACATCAAATACAATATAGACATCATTTTTAATCAAATGGATGGGCAAAATGCGATATATATGGGTTGATTACGCAAAGGCAATCGGGATAATATTAGTTGTATTTGGACATGTGAACAGAGGTTTGCATAGTTCAGGAATAAGTATCTCAAATACCTTCTTTGTGAAACTTGATAGCATCATTTATTCTTTTCATATGCCATTATTTTTTTCTTGTCGGGATTGTTTTTTATAAGTTCAATTCAAAAAAGCACCAAGCTTGACTTTACATTAAATAAATTAAACACAATTATTTACCCCTATATTATATGGTCACTTCTACAAGGCACTACTGAAGTTATCTTATCTAAATATACTAATGCCAAAACCAATATGATAGAGGTACTCAGCTTCCCATTCCAACCAAGAGCTCAGTTTTGGTTTTTATATGCTTTATTTATGATATTTATTCTAGCATGTATCATTTATCATCATAGATATTTCATAAAAGCATTACCGCTAGTTATTCTAGCTTCCTGCGTCGCATATATTTTCAGTGCTAAAATAGGAACTCAACTTCATATTGATTATATAACTAACAACATTGTTTTCTTCTTTATTGGTTGTATTTTTAACACTTACTATAAACATATAGAAAAAATATTTTCAAAACTCAGCTTAATTATACTTACTTTATTATTCATTTGCTCACAGTATCTTTTTCACTTCTATTACAATATGAACTACACTCAGACGGGCATATTCACATTCTGGCTTGCCATTACGGCTATACTACTAATAACCAACCTATCTATAGAGCTAAAACAAAAAAACATTTTCTGGCTCCGTAAAATAGGCGAACTCAGTATGGTAATATATTTAACACACATCCTGGCAGGAAGTGGGGCCAGAATAATAATAAGTAAAATCCTTCATATCAATAATTGGTATACACATATTTTCTTTGGTACTTTAATTGGCATCATATTCCCAATTCTATTTTATTATTTAACAAAAAAAATGAATATGCAATTCTTTTTCAACTCGCCATTTCTAAGAGTTAAGAAAGAGAAAAAGCATTAACAACAAATAAATGACATCACCGGTAGGATAATCTACCGGTGATTATGTTTAATCGTTACCGAACAAATCGCGGGTATAAACCTTATCAGCGACATCAGCAAGATCTTCCGCCATGCGGTTAGAAACAATAACGTCAGCTTCCTGTTTAAAAGCTTCAAGATCACGCACCACACGAGAGTTAAAGAACTCCCCCTCCTGCATGACGGGTTCGTAAATAATAACAGGAATACCTTTGGCTTTAATACGCTTCATAATGCCCTGGATAGAGGACGCACGGAAGTTGTCTGAACCACTCTTCATTATCAGACGATAAACCCCAACCACCTTCGGCTTACGGGCAAGAATAGAATCGGCAATAAAATCTTTACGGGTGCGGTTAGCATCAACAATAGCGCCAATGATGTTGTTCGGTACCGACTCGTAGTTTGCCAGCAACTGCTTAGTATCTTTTGGCAAGCAGTAGCCGCCATAGCCAAACGACGGATTGTTATAGTGGTTCCCAATGCGAGGATCCAGGCACACTCCTTCAATTATTTGCTGACTGTTAAGACCTTGGCTCTCAGCATAGCTGTCCAGTTCATTAAAATAGGCAACGCGAAGTGCAAGGTAGGTATTGGCAAACAGTTTAATCGCTTCGGCTTCAGTCGAATCAGTGAACAGAGTCGGAATATCTTGCTTAATCGCCCCTTCCTTCAGCAGATTGGCAAAACGCTCTGCACGCTCGGAACGCTCACCAATAACGATGCGGGAGGGATGCAAGTTGTCATACAGCGCACGACCTTCGCGCAGAAACTCTGGAGAGAAAATAACGTTATCAATACCGAAACGTTCTTTGATATCACGGATAAAACCAACAGGAACGGTCGATTTCACAATCATTACGGCACCAGGGTTAATCTCTGCAACATCACGAATGACGGCCTCAACAGTAGAAGTATTGAAATAGTTCGTTTTTGGATCATAGTCAGTCGGCGTAGCAATAATGACATAGTCAGCATTGCGATAAGCGTCCTGCTTGTCAGTTGTGGCACGAAAATTCAACGGCTTTTCGGCCAGATATTCCTGGATCTCCTTATCGACAATCGGAGAAATCTTCTGGTTAAGCATATCTACTTTGGACTGAATGATATCAAGCGCCACCACTTCGTGGTTTTGCGCAATCAGGATGCCGTTCGATAAACCGACATAACCGGTACCGGAAATAGTAATTTTCATTCGATCACACTTTAATCAGTTAACTGGGGCATGGCGGATAGCCACGAATTTAAATAATGCTGTTGGCGGTTTTACGCGGAGAAAGAAGGTAAGTCAAGTCAGCCTGTTGCTCCCGCCCATCAAACAAATAAGCATGACAAGTTCCACCAAGAAACCGCCATGTTTTGGAACGACAACAAAATTATTTATACACTTGCGCGGTGGCCAGATTATGTGCCTGCAGATCTTTCTCCGACAGCGACAGCGCGCAGCCGCTCAGGGCCGGCCAGTCAATCCCAATATCCGGATCGTTCCAGATAATGCTCCGTTCAGACTGCGATGCGTAGTAATTCGTCGCCTTGTAGACAAACTGCACCGTGTCGCTCAGTGCCATAAATCCGTGGGCGAATCCTTCCGGGATCCACAACTGACGTTTATTCTCTGCGCTGAGGACCGCCCCTACCCATTTGCCAAAGGTTGAAGATGAACGACGGATATCCACCGCCACATCAAACACCTCACCTTCAACGCAGCGTACCAGTTTACCCTGTGCGTGCGGATCCAGCTGGTAGTGCAGCCCGCGTAGTACGCCTTTCTGAGACTGGGAATGGTTGTCCTGGACGAAATCCACATTGCGACCTATAGCTTCATTAAACACCTTACTACTGAAGCTCTCAAAGAAGCAGCCCCGCGCATCACCAAACACGCGCGGTTCAAAAATAAGCACATCAGGAATATCTGTTTTAATAATGTTCATCTTTTGCTACCCATTTACTTGCCCAGGACTTCTGTTACCACGCGTGCCACGCCCTGACGCCAGTCCGGGAGAGTCACACCAAATGCCTGCTGGAACTTTTCATTCGACAGCCGCGAGTTCAGCGGGCGCTTGGCAGACGTCGGGTAGGCAGTGGTCGGGATGCCTTTCACTTCCTGAGCCGCCAGCTCCACACCATGTGCTCTTGCCACCTCGAACACATATCGGGCGTAGTCGTACCAGCTGGTTTCCCCACAGGCTACGAGGTGATAAGTGCCTGCTAGTGCCGAATTACGCAGCGTTTCGCGAATCGCCGTTGCCGTGCAGTCCGCAAGTAGCTCTGCTCCAGTTGGCGCTCCGTGCTGGTCGTCGATGATAGAGAGGGTCTCTTTCTCGCCCGCCAGGCGGAGCATCGTTTTGGCAAAATTGGCGCCGCGAGTGGCATACACCCAGCTGGTACGGAAAATCAGGTGATGCGGATTACCCTGCTCCAGGGCCAGCTCACCCGCTCGCTTGGTTTCGCCATAGACATTGAGCGGACAGGTCGCTTCATCTTCCCGGCGGTAATGGCTGCCGGCTCCGTCGAAGACATAGTCCGTGGAATAATGCACCATCAGGGCCCCCAGCTTCGCCGACTCCGCTGCCAGCAGCGCCACCCCTTTGACGTTCAGCAGGTCGGAGAGCTCCCGCTCACTTTCTGCCTTGTCCACCGCCGTGTGTGCGGCAGCATTCACCACCACATCCGGGCGGACAATACGTACGGTCTGCGCAATACCTTCCAGATTAGTCAGGTCGCCACACAGCTCCTTATCAAAGTAGTCCACCGCAACCACGTCGCCGAGCGTGGAAAGCGAGCGCTGTAGCTCCCAACCCACCTGGCCATTCTTGCCAATCAGTAAAATCTTCATCTTGTTATCTTCCTTTAATGGCCAGCTAGGTTCAGTCTTCACTGAGCAGACGTTTAAGGTAGGCACCATATTCAGTTTTCTTCAGGCGTTCGGCCTGAGCTGCCACCCCTTCCGCCGACAGCCATTGATTACGGTAACCAATCTCTTCCAGACAGGCGACCTTCATCCCTTGGCGCTTCTCAATAGTATGAATAAACTGTGAAGCTTCGATCAGGCTGTCGTGGGTGCCCGTATCCAGCCAGGCAAAACCGCGTCCCAGCAGCTCGACCTGCAGATCACCGCGATCCAGATACATCTGGTTCAGAGTGGTGATCTCTAGCTCTCCACGCGCCGAAGGCTTCACGTCTTTCGCCATCTCCACCACGTTGTTGTCGTAGAAGTAGAGACCGGTCACTGCCCAGTCTGATTTCGGCTTCAGTGGCTTCTCTTCGATTGACAGCGCCTTGAAGTTCTCGTCGAACTCCACCACACCGAAGCGTTCCGGATCCAGCACCTGGTAACCAAACACGGTGGCACCGGAGGTCTTTTCCGCCGCGACTTCCAGCTTTTTGCCGAAGCTCTGCCCAAAGTAGATATTATCTCCCAGTACCAAAGCGCAGGCATCGTTGCCGATAAACTTCTCGCCAATGATAAAGGCCTGCGCCAGGCCGTCCGGGGACGGCTGAATGGCGTAGCTGAAGTTCACACCAAACTGCGATCCGTCACCCAGTAGGCGCTGGAAAGAAGGCATGTCGTCCGGCGTGGAGATGATCAGGATGTCGCGAATGCCTGCAAGCATCAGGACTGATACTGGGTAGAAAATCATCGGCTTGTCATAGATCGGCAGCAGTTGCTTGGAAACGCCCAGGGTGATCGGATATAAACGCGTGCCGGAGCCGCCGGCCAGAACAATACCTTTCATACATCTTTTCCTTTATCAGACAGATATCAGTTATTCAGGCCCAGACGCTCGCCAGCATAGGAGCCGTCTAGCACACGCAGCCACCAGGACTGGTTATTCAGGTACCAGTGCACGGTTTTCTCAATGCCGCTCTCGAACGTCTCCTGTGGTACCCAGCCGAGATCGCTCTGAATTTTCGTGGCGTCAATAGCGTAGCGCAGGTCATGCCCCGGACGGTCGGTCACAAAGGTGATCAGGTCTGCAAAGTGGCTGATGTTACCTGGCTTCTGGGCCACCACCTTATCGAGAATGGCGCAGATGGTGCGCACCACGTCGATATTTTTACGCTCGTTATGGCCGCCGATATTATAGGTCTCGCCACTTTTGCCTTCTGTCGCTACTTTATACAGAGCACGAGCATGGTCTTCGACATATAGCCAGTCACGGACCTGTTCACCGTTGCCATATACCGGCAGTGGTTTACCCGCCAGGGCATTGAGGATAGTGAGCGGGATCAGTTTTTCCGGGAAGTGATAAGGGCCATAGTTGTTAGAGCAGTTGGTCACCACAACCGGCAGGCCGTAGGTGCGGTTCCAGGCACGAACCAGATGGTCGCTGCCGGCTTTGGAGGCAGAGTACGGGCTGCTCGGCGCGTATGGGGTTTCTTCGGTGAACAGGTCATTGGTGCCATGCAGATCACCATAAACTTCATCGGTGGAAATATGGTGGAAGCGGAAGGACTGTTTCTGCTGCTCGCCGAGGGTGGACCAATAGTGGCGGGCCTCCTCTAGCAAAGTAAAAGTGCCGATCACGTTGGTCAGGATAAAAGCCGCAGGTCCGTCAATGGAGCGATCCACGTGACTTTCCGCAGCAAGGTGCATCACGATATCCGGACGGAATTCGCTGAACTGCGCAGACACGGCAGCGGCATCGGTGATATCAGTCTGGGAAAATGAGTAGCGTTCGCTCCCGGCCACCGTAGCCAAGGATTCGAGGTTGCCGGCATAGGTCAGACAGTCCACCACGTGGACTTCATCCAAGGTATTTTCAATGATATGGCGAACCACGGCAGAGCCAATAAAACCTGCGCCACCTGTTACAAGAATCTTCATGATAATCTTGTCCGAAATAGTTTCGTTGATAAAAGGGCATAGCATTTTTAAATGCCCCTTTAATTAAAGAGAGAGAAATTAATGAATCTTTTGATTTCAAAAGATATACAGTATCTTTAAATGACGCCAAATTATTTTCATTAATTGTTTGATTACTTTATGAAAGGAGATTGAGTATTTCTTTTGTTTTACTCTCCATCAGACTACTATCCGCTCTGGACTCAACGTTCAGACGCACCACTGGCTCCGTGTTGGATGTGCGCAGGTTAAAGCGCCACTCAGGGTACTCAATACTGATACCATCCGTTGTGTCGATGTGTGTGGCCGCCTGCTCATACTGCGCCCGGATACGAGCGATCGCTTCCGCCGCATTACCCAGTTTGCGGTTAATCTCCCCCGAGGCAGGGAACGCCGCCTGGCGGTCCGCCACCAGCGACTTCAGCGAGCTGTTTTTCAGGCACAGCAGCTCCGCCACCAGCAGCCACGGGATCATCCCGCTGTCGCAGTACGCAAAGTCTCGGAAGTAATGGTGCGCACTCATCTCCCCGCCGTAGATGGCGTCTTCCTGGCGCATCCGCTCCTTGATAAACGCATGCCCCGTCTTCGACATCACCGGCTGGCCACCACTACGGGTTACGATGTCCACTGTGTTCCACGTCAGGCGCGGGTCGTGAATGATTTTCGCCCCGGGCTGCTTCTGCAGGAACGCTTCCGCCAGCAGGCCGACAATGTAGTACCCCTCGATAAACGATGCCTCGTCATCGAACAGGAAGCAGCGGTCGAAGTCGCCGTCAAAGGCAATCCCCATGTCCGCCTGATGCTCGCGCACCGCATCGGCGGTGTCCTGGCGGCACTCCGGAAGCAGCGGGTTCGGAATACCGTTTGGGAAATGCCCATCCGGCTTGTGATGCACCTTGATAAAGGTCACCGGCGCCCCGGCCACCGCGAAGCGTTTCTCCACCTCATCAATCACATGCCCCGCAGCCCCGTTGCCGGAGTTCACCACCAGCTTTAGCGAACGGTTGAAGTTCGCCAGGTCCACGTAGCCCATAAGGTGGTCGACGTACTCCTTCAGCACAGAAATCTGACGCAGGGTGCCGCGGCTCGCCGGGTCCACCGGCGGGAACTGGTTCTCCTCCGCCAGGCGCTGGATATCGCGCAGCCCGGTGTCGCCGCTGATGGGCTTCGCGTTCTCGCGCACTAGCTTCATGCCGTTGTAGTTCATTGGGTTGTGGCTCGCCGTCACCTCGATCCCGCCGTCCACCCCGAGGTGGAAGGTGGCAAAGTAAATCTCTTCGGTGCCGCTCAGACCGATATCAAGTACGTCGGTGCCGGCGTCCATCAGCCCCCGGGCCAGCGCCAGCTTCAGCGACTCGCTGGTGAGGCGCACATCGCCCCCCACCACAATCTTCTCGGGTTTCAGAAATTCGCCATAGGCGCGCCCGATACGGTAGGCGATGTCCTCGTTCAGCTCGTCGCCCAGTTCACCACGGATGTCATAAGCCTTAAAGCATGTTAACTGTGTCATTCTGCGTCTTGTCCCGAAAAATTAGCAACGACCATACTGGTCTTTAATACGGATAATATCGTCTTCGCCGAGGTATGACCCCGACTGGATCTCCAGCACTTCCAGCGGAATACGGCCCGGGTTTTCCAGGCTGTGCTCGGCCCCTATAGGAATAAAGGTGGACTGGTTCTCCGTCAGCAGGAACTGCTTGCCGTTGACCGTCACCTGGCCGGTACCAGCGAGAATAACCCAGTGCTCCGCGCGGTGGTGGTGCATCTGCATGGAGAAGGCGCCGCCCGGTTTAACCGTGATGCGGTTGACGTTAAAGCGCGGGGTCTGCACCACCACGTCGCAGCGGCCCCAGGGACGGTAAATCTCACGGTGGCGCTTGTACTCGCTGCGCTGGTTCTGTTTGAGGAATTCGACCGCCTTCTTGACGTCCTGGGCGCGCTCGCGGTTCATTACCAGCACCGCGTCCTTGGTGCTGACAATCACCAGGTTCTCCACGCCAATCGCCGCCACCAGCTTCTCGTCGCTGTTGATGTAACAGTTTTCGCTGTTATGCACCCACGCATCGCCGCTGAGCACGTTGCCCTGCTCATCTTTCGAGCTGACCTCCCATAGGGCGGACCAGGAACCGACGTCGCTCCAGTCGGCATCGAGACCGACCACCACTGCATCGGCGGTTTTTTCCATCACCGCGTAGTCGACGGACTCGTCCGGGCACTCGCAGAAAATGTCATGCGGAATGCTGATAAAATCGCTGCCGTTATCCGCGGCGCTGACCGCGGCCTGGCAGGCCTCAAGAATATCCGGGCGGAACTTGGCCAGCTCGGAGAGATATTTTTTGGCGCGGAACATAAACATACCACTGTTCCAGTAGTACTCCCCGGAGGCGAGGTAGGCCTCGGCGTGCTCCCGGTCCGGCTTCTCAACGAAGCGGGCCACCTGGTAAGGGGTATAGGCGCTGTCAGTAAGCGCAACGCCGCGCTGGATGTAGCCGTAGCCGGTTTCCGGGGTATTCGGCACAATCCCGAAGGTTACCAGATGCCCTTCATCGGCATACTGCTCGGCGACGCGGATCGCATCGTGGAAGACTGGTTTGTTATTGATGATATGATCTGCGGCAAGGACCAGCATCAGCGGGTCGTCCCCGTGGCGAGTGGCCTGGAGGGCCGCCAAGGCAATGGCCGGGGCGGTGTTGCGCCCGACCGGCTCGAGAATGATGTTATTCGACAGTTTATTGAGCTGGCGCAGCTGTTCGGCCACCAGGAAACGGTGTTCTTCGTTACAGATGACCATCGGTTGATGGATTTCAAGGCCCGAGAGTCGGGTGATGGTTTCCTGCAGCATGGAGTTCTGCCCGTACAGCCGGAGGAACTGTTTCGGGTAAAGCTCGCGAGACATCGGCCAGAGACGACTGCCGGTACCGCCAGCCATTATCACAGGAAGTAACATATCAATTTCCTTTAATTAAAACCCTGTTATTTAACACCCAGTAAATTACTGAGGCCAGAAGCAAACTAATATAGAGGCACAAGATAATAAACATGGTAAATTCTTAAAAGCCTTAAAAGCCTTAAAAGCCTTAAAAGCCTTAAAAGCCTTAAAAGCCTTAAAAGCCTTAAAATTAGATATTATAAATACTTTCAGAAAGGAAATGTATTTGGTCAGTTTATAAAATTAAATATAAAGATAAAAACAGTCAGGCCTAATGGCCTGACTGCGACAAATAAAGATTATTCCAGCCACTCTGTATGGAATACACCTTCTTTATCGGTTCGCTTATAGGTGTGCGCACCAAAGTAATCACGCTGAGCCTGAATCAAGTTAGCGGGCAGAACCGCAGAACGGTAGCTGTCGTAGTAGGCAATTGCTGCAGAGAACGTCGGTACCGGAATACCATTCTGCACGGCATAGGCTACCACATCACGCAGCGCCTGCTGATAGTCATCCGCAATCTGTTTGAAGTATGGAGCCAACAGCAGATTAGCAATGCCGCCATTTTGCGCATAAGCATCGGTGATCTTCTGCAGGAACTGAGCACGAATGATACAACCTGCACGAAAAATCTTAGCGATCTCACCGTAGTTAAGATCCCAGTGATATTCATCAGAAGCAGCACGCAGTTGCGAGAAGCCCTGAGCATAGGAAACGATTTTACCGAGGTACAGCGCGCGACGCACTTTTTCGATAAATTCAGCTTTATCAACTGCCGGCTGAGCCTGCGGGCCGCTCAGAACTTTCGATGCCGCCACACGCTGGTCTTTAAGAGAAGAGATATAACGAGCAAACACGGACTCAGTGATCAGAGACAGAGGTTCGCCAAGATCCAGTGAGCTCTGGCTGGTCCACTTACCGGTACCTTTGTTTGCCGCTTCATCAAGGATGACATCGACGAGGTATTTACCCTCTTCATCCTTCTTAGTGAAGATATCTTTGGTAATGTCGATCAGGTAGCTACTCAGTTCACCTTCGTTCCATTCGGTGAAGGTTTGTGCCAGCTCTTCGTTGGACAGTGCCAGACCGCCTTTCAACAGAGCATAGGCTTCGGCAATCAACTGCATGTCGCCATACTCGATGCCGTTATGAACCATCTTCACATAATGGCCAGCGCCATCAGCACCGATATAGGTGACACACGGCTCACCGTCTTCAGCAACTGCAGCAATCTGCTTCAGTATCGGAGCAACCAGTTCATACGCTTCTTTCTGGCCACCAGGCATAATAGAAGGACCTTTCAGAGCCCCCTCTTCTCCACCGGATACACCAGTACCTATGAAGTTAAAACCATCGGCGGACAGTTCGCGGTTACGACGAATGGTGTCCTGGAAGAAGGTATTACCACCGTCAATGATGATGTCGCCTTTATCGAGGTAAGGCTTTAGAGAATCAATGGCGCTGTCGGTGCCAGCCCCTGCCTTCACCATCAACAGGATACGACGTGGTGTTTCTAGGGATTCAACAAACTCTTGTACTGTGTAGTAGGGGACCAGTTTCTTGCCTGAGTTTTCGGCAATCACTTCTTCGGTCTTTTCACGGGAGCGGTTGAAAACGGAGACGGTATAACCACGGCTTTCGATGTTTAGCGCAAGGTTACGCCCCATCACTGCCATACCGACAACCCCGATCTGTTGCTTGGACATTACATACTCCTGTCAGGTGTGGTCACTGCGACAAACTCGCAGCTTATGTGATCACTATGTTAGCGCAAAGATGACAATTAGAATAGAGAAAGGACATTCAAAATGTGGAAGTTGAAATGTGTTTATTCCGCTTAAACAAGCAAGATACAAAAAAATATTAATAGAAACGTAATAAAATATAAAAAACATGTACACTCTGTACAAAAGTACAAAACATCGCAGCATTAAATATTAATCACACTAACAAATCTAAGAACCTTGAACATATTACATGTTTTTTAAATTAAGCAAAAAAAAAGAAGTAACAAGTTTCATAATCAGAGAAGAATCAATATGCCGATTTATTAACAAACCCTTTAAAAACAGTTAAAAAAATGATTTTTAAATCCAACCAGATACTCCACCCACGGATATATAATAGATCGTATTCAATTCTTTTTTCCATTTTTTCAAGAGTGTCCGTTTCTCCTCTCCATCCGTTAATTTGAGCAAGTCCAGTAATACCGGGTTTAACTTTATGCCTAAGCATATACCCTTGAATTAAAGATCTATACTGTTCATTATGAGCAACGGCATGAGGTCTTGGCCCAACCACTGACATTTGGCCAAAAAGAACATTAAAGAACTGAGGTAACTCATCCAAGGAGGTACTTCTTAAAAATCTACCAATTTTTGTAACCCTAACATCATTTTTTGTTGCTTGTATAACATTATTGTCATTTTCCATAACAGACATACTTCTGAACTTCCAAACCTTAATCGGCTTGCCATCCATGCCATACCGTATCTGTCTAAATATAATTGGCCCTGGTGACGTAAATTTAACAGCGCACGCAATAACAATCAGGATTGGTGAAATAACAAACAGAATGATCGATGAAACTATTATATCTTCCAACCGTTTGAAAACCATGTTAATGCCATTCAAGGGTGTATCAAAAAGAGGAACAACTGGCACTCCGTTAATCTCTTCAGTACGTGACTGAAGAATATTAAATGTAAAGAGATCAGGAATTAACAAAACAGAACATGTTGTATTTGTTAACTGAGCAATAACATTTTTAATAATAACTTCATCCTTCATATTTAAAGCAATATAAATCCGGTCAATTTTTCCTTCTTTTGCTTCTTTAATTAAAGCTTCAAAGTTTCCACCATAAGGGACACCTTCTAAATCTATGGTAGTATCATCATCATATATACCCTTAACAACAAAACCTAACCAAGGTTCTTCCATAAACCCTTTAAGTAAGTTGATGCCGACTGGTGTTGCCCCAACAACAGCAACAATACGATTATTATAACCTAATTTCCTTAAAAAACCCGCACATAAACGAATACCAGTGCGACACAATATAAACCCAACAGTTACAAATATAAACCAAATAACTAACACATGATAGGCAATATCAAAAGATGGTGTAAGTGATACGATTCCTAATGTTAATAAAAAACTAAGAGACCAATTTTTTAGTATAAGAATTAATTCAGTAGATATTTTAACACCACGCCAGGAACGATAGAAATCGGTTATACCACCTATCATTTGAAAAATCACTATAACAGATAAAGCAATTACAATATTTTTATATCCAAAGTTAACCCCGCTAAAAAAACAAACTAAATATATGCCAAGAAAAACAATAGAAATATCTGAAAATCTTTGGACCATAGATATTAATGATGCATTAGCATTAGCACGTGCACGATGCGAGAAAGTTTTCATAAAAATCTCACCATAATCATAGCAGGGTATTGTTTAAACATAAACATCCATTAAGCCTTAAGCATTTAATAAGTAATTTTTTTAGCTTCCTGAAAAATCAACCACTTGCTATTAATAAAGCTGTCCATTTCATCTTTAAATCGGGACGCCGAGAATCTAAAGGAATTTGAACGACAGTTTTCAGGTTCGAAAAAATCTATGTTTTGTTCAAAGGCATTTACTTTATTAATAATCGATTCAGTAGTTTGCTCATTAAAAAACATTCCTGTGGGTTTATCTACACCCAAAGGCCGAATTGTCTCCAATGCTCCTCCTTTGCCAAAAGCTATAACTGGAGTTCCACAAGCTTGAGCCTCAACAGGAGTTATTCCAAAATCTTCTTCAGCCGCAAAAACGAAGGCTTTTGCATTTTGCATATGCTCTAACATAATATGATTGGGTTGATATCCCAAGATTTCGATGTTTTTTGCAGCTTTTGATTTTACCTTACCTATTTCACTACCATCGCCTATGACTATCAGTTTTTTATCTGGCATTTTAGAAAATGCTTCAACAATCAAGTCAATACGCTTATATGGTACCATTCTTGACGCAGTAAAATAGTAATCCTCTTTTCTATCATTAAGAGTAAATTTCTCTACGTCTACAGGTGGATAGATAACCGTAGACTCACGATTGTATACTTTTTTAATACGTCTAGAGATAAATTGAGAGTTTGCAATAAAATGATCAACACCATTTGCAGTTCGATAATCCCAAAGTCTGATTTTGTGTAACAAATATTTGACAAAAAATGCTTTAATCCCTTTATTAAAGCCAGCTTCCCGAAGGTATTGGTGTTGAAGATCCCAAGCATAACGTATGGGTGAGTGAACATAACTAATATGTAATTGATCAGGACCCGTTAAAACACCTTTAGCAACTGCGTGACTACTAGAGAGAATAATGTCATGCGGAGAAACATCTAATTGCTCAATAGCTAAAGGCATTAGAGGTAAATATTTTTGATAGTTTTTCTTTGAGTTCGGCAGATTTTGAATAAATGATGTGACGGCATTTTTTCCATGTAATTCTTTTCGAGCTTCAGGCTGTAAAAAATCTACGATAGAATATAGTTCCGAATCCGGAAAAATATCTAAAAACTCTTTTATTACACGTTCGGCACCAGCATATGTAACGAGCCAATCAGCAACAATCCCAATATTTGGTTTTTGTAACATAAAAAGTCCTAATGCATCATAAAATATAGTTTAAAAAATCATATACATAACCATAGAATAAATATTAATGGACCTACGGTTACCAGCAGGATTTACTCTTAAGAGATCGTACTATTGGTTTATCGTCCCAGTTATACTTATAAATACCAAAACCCGGCTCTGTTGGATGAGCATTATTCGGCAGACCATCTCTTAATTGATATATAATTACAGCTGAAATTCCAATTTTCTTGGCATCGCAAATAGCATTGCTAATAAATTTATTTTGAGAATCCTCACTAATTCCTTTATTAGAGTTTGCAGTACTCCAACCTATCTCTGTAATAAAAAGTGGTTTGTCAGCAAATCCACTAGTATTTTTAATAAGACTAGATGCATATTTTATTTGTGACAAGTATGCCCAATATTCATTATATGGTGGAGTTCTGTATACTACGTAAGGATGAATACCAATCACATCGGTATATTCAACCATATCCGGTGATAAAAAAAACCTTAAGAAATCCTCAGATGTCAGTCCCAATTCTTTATTAAAGGCGCCATTAGAAAATTCACCAGTAATGATAACTGACTCAGGGTTTATCTTTTTAATGGCCGGATAAACAGCCTTTACTAATACCTTATAATCGCGGACACTGCCTACCGAAGTAGAGCCCGCTGTACCATTCCATTCATTCCATATTTGATAATATTTAACTCGTCCTTTGAAATGATTTACCATATATGAGACATATTTGACATAAGCATTAATGGCCTCTTCATTCGTAGGTTTGTCTCCATTTTGATAATACTTATTACCATAAGCTAGTATCAATATAGGTTCTAAACCCATTGATTTCTGCTCGTTAATAACTTCATCCCATTTTTTCGGTATTGTTAATTGACCTTTTTTTATTTCAACATCACGCCACAAAGCATCCATTCTGACATACTTACCACCAGCTGATTTTATCTTAGTATTAGCGGTGCCAGGATCTAATGAGGCTGGGTTATTCGACAATAAATGAGCTGCGATTCCGACGTTGAATTCTTCTGCGTAAGAAACAGTGATATTAAAAAAGCACCATATACATAAAAACAATTTCAACATATAAGCCTCATTTGCATGGCGGAAAAATCATTTAACATTATCGATATAGCTTGAAATATTAGCAAACAAAACTGGTAACGAAAACTCCTTTAAAGCCTTCTTCCGCCCTTGCGTCGCAACAGTTTTAAATTTTTCTCTGTTATTATCAATATTGCATATTGCTTGTTTTAAGCTAGTCGCATCTCCTGGTGGAACTAATATACCGATAGATTCATCGTTAATTATTTCAGGAACGCCACCAGAATCAGTTGCTATGACAATACGTCCAGCAAGCATACCTTCAACAACTACCCGTCCAAAAGGCTCTGGAGAAGTCGAAGAATGTATAAACACATTACACCATGATAGGTGTTCTTTAATATCTAATGAAAATGGATAAAACTCAACCCTATATTGCAAGTTATAATCTGAAACTAGTTTCTTTAAATAATTGAAATATTCATCTTCTCCGAAATTAGCGGAACCGACGATCCTTAACTTGACGAAATCAAGATCTTTAATTGCTTCGATTACGATATGTTGCCCTTTCCAAGGCGATATTCGGCCCAATGACAATATATTTAAGAATTGTTCATTGTAATTTATATCGCTAATACTCAAGAAGTCATCAGCATTAACTGCATTTAATATAACAGTACACTGTTTTTTATTTCCACCAGATGATATAAAACAATCTTTAGTATAAGAGGAATTAGCAATAACATTCGTATTAAAGATTTTTGTAAAGTTAATGACGGTTTTAATAACAATTGCCGAAAAATTATCCTTTGTTAGTGCATCTCTTAAATGAAGTATAACTTTCTTTTTTATGCCAATCAAACTTAAAGAGGATATCACATACGATTTAAAAGAGTTTGTATATACAACGTCATATTGCTTTAATAATTTTCTAATTGTGAACAATTTTGAAATCAGTAAGAAAGCGGACTTGCAAACCTTAAAAAAACTAACATTCCTTTTCAAGGGATATAGTATTTTTTCTATATCATATAGTTTTACATCCACATTTTTATCTTTAAGCATTTTGTGAAACTCACCATCCCCAAAGAGTAAAACAGAGGAATTTTCTTTAAACTCTATCGCTATATCAAACAGTGAAAGTTGAGCACCGCCAATACGTGAAGTATGATCAACAAATATTGTTTTTTTCATGACATTACCTTTTTTGGGGTACATATTTTTTTAATCATCATAGAAATATAATCCCCAAAGCTTTCCCATGTATTATTATTGATGAAATCAGACAACTTATCGACATTTATGCTTTCTATATTTTCTATTAGGTTATCAATTTCAGAGTACTCAGAGAAAGTCTTGCATAGTCCTTCTTTCTCTAGATCATTAAATGCACCAACTTTAGGTCCAATGGCATGCCCTCCTAATGCAATGGTATCCATCAATGCACCAGAACTTGATATAGATCCTGACTTATAGGGAAACAATACGCTTTTACTATCTTCAATCAACAAAGCCAACTCCGAAAAATCAACTTTCCTGTTTTGGATTTCTATATTTTCAGGGCAGCAACTCAAAAGCTCTTGAAAATAACTTTCATTTTTGCACCTACCAATTATTAGTATTTTATCAATATTTTTTTTCTTATTCAAACTGTAGAACTTCAAAAATTCTAGTATTCCTTTGTATGGTTCTATAGAGCCCCAAATAATTGCATCATATGTTTTATTTGCCCTATTATTATCGTGAGGAGGTGAAATTTTATTATTTATTAAAGACTTATTAATAGGATGATGTACAAAAATAATTTTTCCTTTTATTTTTTTATTACTTCTTAAAAAAGCCTCAGCCTGCTTAGAATGGGTGATAATTATATCGCTTTGATTATATAATAGATGCAACATTAACTTAACAAGAATATTATCCCCTTTATGTGGGAATATATTATGCATAACCCATATAATTTTGACATCCCGTATTTTCAGAATAAGAAAAACGAACAAAGCAATAATAAATTGAATTATTGCAAACCTTTTTATCGCAACATTCTCAATCCAATTTAAAATCACAACATCATTCTTAAATGCTGAAAATAAGAAATCTAAAATATCAACAGAATATTTTGACTTCTTGTTGATATTAAAATCAGCGTTTAATGAATTAATAAACTCTTGACAATAAGGGTTGTTCACAACTTTTGTTTCATCATTCCGAGGTGGCGGATAAAAGTATATATTCATTCAATTACCTAGACTTGGCTTTCGCTTTTTTTAAAGCAAGTAAGTTGATAAAGGCATAGTCTTTCAAGGATATATTATATTTCTCAAGTTTAGACAGCCAATAAAAAAGATTATATAAGTATTTTTTACCATTAAAAAAACCACTATACGCCAAGGTATGTATGTTTTTTTTGCGTTTCAATTTATCTAAGTCTTTTGTTATTATTTCTTTAATCAATTTATCCTGTTCTTCAAGATTGCAGCATTGAGATAAAAAATCACTATACCAATCATACTCATATACAATCGCCTGGAGCTTTAATTCAACAGAGCCAGAAGAAGAAATAGTTATCGGACTTCTTCTATAGTTTAATAAGGGCTTATTGATATGAATAATACCTTTATCCTTCATTGCTAAATATGCAGTGATATCATCTGAAGCCCAGGCTAGTTTATTATAGAAAAAGCCATCATTTTCAATCAAGAAATCACGCTTATATACAAAATCAGAAATAAATTGCTGACGAAAACCATTCAATCTATGCCACATATTATCTAGTAAAGATTCATATTGAGGCCAACTTTGAGTTAATGACGTGATAACAGAGTGTTCATCAATAATATTCGATCTGCAGTGATATACGTTAAACTGCGGATACTCTAAGATCGCATTATAAAACTCCTCTAAATAATGCTTATCCAAGGTATCGTCATCACCCATTAGCAAAAAATATTCGCCCGTTGCAAACGATAAACACTTATTCCAATTGCCGATAACTTCTTCGGCACCATAATTCTTTTCATTTTTAGAATAGATTATACGGTCGTCATTAAATTTTTGTACTATACTATTCAAATCTTCTGGGGATGCATCATTAACAATGATCAACTCGAAATTTGTATATGTCTGATTAATTATACTTAATATACAATCATATAAAAATTTAGCCTTGTAAGCAGGTATGCCGATCGAAAATTTAATATCTTTCATTCTATTTTCCACTATTGATTAAAAACCTAAGAATGTTGGTATTTAAGCTTGTTAACTCTGTTAAGAGAGTCCATTTCTAAAAGATAAAAAGAAATACAAATTGGTATAATGTCTTTAAATATCCAAGATGATGTTACAGATACGCATGCAATATAAATTATAAACATTTTTGCATAAACAACATCGGCAGAAACAGATTGTTTAGCAGCTCGGAAAAACATTAGTATATATAAAAATAATCCAATAAATCCAAATCGAATGAAAACTTCTGCATATCCAACATCACTCAGAAAATAGGCGAACAGTTCCTTAATATTCACTTCTTTATGACCATACAATGATTCTACATGCGGTACCCCATTACCAAAAATATCAGTAAATAAATTTTTCGAGTAAGAGGTTAAAAAATATTGATATTCTAAAAGCCTAACATTCTCATCACCAGTATTATGATCTTGTAACTGTTTAGTACTGATGTAAATCAATCTACTTATTAAACTATCATCGTTAATGTTGATGTTAATGCCATTTACAATAATGACAAGAGTAGTTAACGCCACAATAATCCAAAGCCATTTTGTTTTTCTTAATAGAAATACTACAGAGATTAAAAAACTAAATAGGATCATTTGGCGTGCAACTTGTAATATGATTATGGTAAATAAGAATACAAAACACATCATCCATTTCGCATTTCTTTCATAAACATATTTATTTACAGCAATAAAAAATCCGAGGACTAAAAAACCCTTACCTTCTAATGATAGTCTGAATATACCTCGGCTATCGTCAATACCCGCATCAGGATCAGAACTAAAAATAACTTGTGGTGCTTTGAGCATACCGTAGCACCATAAAATAATATACACAAAGCAAAAAAGGAAAGCAATTCTCTCTAATTGTTCTTTTTCTGGTTTTACTTTCATTAAAAGGAAAAAATATATTAATCCTAAGTATGGCGCTGTCGCCCTAAAAGATAATATTATATCTTGCCCCCAAAATAATAAGGAACTGAACATCGAAAAAATAATGGTCAAAAGCAAAAGACGAAACGGCACTTCATATTTTGATTTTCTCTTTATTTTAAAGAGACTTGGAAGCAAATAAATGATCAATCCCGAAATCATTGCAAAAAATAACAATTTTGCAATAGTAACATTAATGCTAATATAATGATAGAATTGATAAAAAATCACAGGATATATATATAACATATAAATCCCGATATTATTTTTATTTATTTTCATTACAAATCTCTTTAAGTAATATTATTATTTATTATTATGATATAAAAATATAGAGGTCACCAATAGCATCCATTTTCAACTTTTGAAAATCCATCAATCTTGGCATTCTGTCCTGGACGCACCCAATACTCATTATAAAACTTACTAATTTGAGGCAAATCATCCCAACGTTTTCCTTTTATTCCGAATAGAACTTGAGTCCATCCAGCAAGATGAACAGATTGTTTACCTAAATTTTTAATAAATGATGCTAAAGGTAAACCGTAGGCTCCACAACCTATTATTGCCACATCGAAATCAATTCGCTTAATGTCATTTTGCATTTTATCTAACGCTTCGAACCATGTCTTAAATTCAGTTTTATTATCTAACATAGAAACGATGGGCTTGTATGTCAGTAATTCGAAGTTAGGCAACACATCGGGGTCCGCCCAGATAAGTTCGCGATTAGCATATTGACTTTTTATTTCATCAATGAACGGATGGATTACTAAAACTTTACGACCTTCTAAATTTTTAGTCCATGGCTGGTTATATAAAAAAGGCGCGTAGTAACCATCCAAATCAACTTTAACTGCGTTTATTAATTCCTCGGAGAAATACTTCTCATTATAAATATAACTACCTAACACATCGATATTTTTAATTCCTTGGTGATAAACTTGATAAAATCGCTCCAACAATGAAGAATCATTAGGAAAGAAACCGGCATTACTGCATAATGAATCAAGTTTTATTTTCCACCAAAGAGTTGGCTTTTCACCTCGAAAGTAATCAAGATAATCTTTTAAATTATACGACTCTTGCTTGTTGCATAAATGTGATACTAATACATTTAATTCTATAGTACCAAATTTTGAGATCATAGCTGCTTTTTTACTTTCAATTATTTTAGAAATATAATCATTGGCCTCTTGCCCTTTTATTTGAACATAGCCGTCATATAATTTCGTTCCTTCTTTTCGTCCAGTTGCATAGACTATTATTTTTCGAATAATTCTAAAAATCACCATGCCTATAACCTATAAGTATTATTTAAATTTATCGAGCACTGGAAACGGAGCAATCGACAATAAATTATCTTGCATTTTTATAAGATCTGTCATGATCTTACTGATACTCGCATATTTTTCAAATGCCGATTCATAATCATTTATTAAAGATTCATAGTTCTCAAAACCATCATAAGGCTTAATTCCTACAGAATCAAAATAATCATAGAATTTTATACCATCAGTATTAATGTCATTGTGTTTAATCCATAATGTTGGTATATCATATGCGTGCGCAACGATAACTCCGTGTAGAGAAGTTGAAAGTATATATTCGCAAGAAATTATTTCATCAACAACAAATTCAATATCTTTTGTTTTCAAGTTGATAACTTTAATATGGTTGTCATTTTCATATTTATTTTTAAAATAATCATAGTCTTTAAGATGCGGTATTATACCTACCTTAAATTGTATTTTCCTCTTCGGACAATACACTCTAGGCAAAAGTAAGCCAGGATCTCCCCAAACAGAACAATATGGAAAACCTTCTTTTTGAAGCTTTTCTGCCGAAAATCGTCCTCTCACTGCATGCAATGTGCCACCTTCGGCTCTTTCAAAATTATTCATGTAGCCACTTCCCCATACAGAAAAGTTACTTCGTGAACGATCTAGTAATGAACCGATCCCTAATACAACACTCTCACGACTGTTATAAGGTAACATTCTATTAAAATCGTATTTTTTGAAAGTTAATAGGCATTTTGTCAGTGACCTTAATTCTTTATAATATGATGGCGTTTTGTAATTTCTATATCTAACAGGTAACCCTGATAATTTTGAAATCAAATAAGGATTAAGTGCATCACCAAAGTTTTCAATATTACACCAATGTACTTTAACTTCTTTCATTTTTTAACCTTTTTTTTTAACGATTTTCGACAATTTATTAAGTAAAAAAGCTCTCTCTTCGTTTGTTATACCAATTATGCTAATAGTTGTTATCGTACATATAAAACAAAGTATGCAAACAATTAGAAAAGAGATAACTTCCTGACTATCAAGCCAATACTGTTTTACTAATATTGGAATAATTGAGGCAATTATAGATACACTCAAACAACTAAAAATTACTTTTTTGACATATGTAGATATTTTTGTTTTTAACAATTCTTTATAAATCAATAATCTGATAACAACGCATATTAATGACAGTATACAAGTAAGAATAACTGTAACTTCAGGTGATAAGCCAAAACTTAACAGCATGTATGCAAGTGGTACAGATGTTAGCAAAACGCAACCAACTATAGTTTGGTATTTTCTTATTTTTCCAGTGGCTTGAATTGCTGAAGTAACTGTACCTGAAATTGTTTCAATTAAAACATTGATAATTACTAACTGACAAAACAATACGGTATGAGAAGGGATATCAATTAACCACCATTTTAATATAATTTTTGTCTCGAGCAAAAATGGAAGTGCAACCGCAAACATAAAATAGTATGTAACACGAGAACTCAATAATACAATATGCTCCATTTCTTTATACTTCCCCTCCGCATATAATTTAATAATGTGAGGGTTTGCAGCCATCTGCACATTTCCGACGAATGTTGTTACTTGTGCTTTTATTTGATATGAAATGCTTCTTGCCGCGTTAACTACAGGACCGAAGAATATATTTAAAGTGATGTTTATTCCCTGGTCAACCATGATATTCGCAATAGATGTAAAGGAATTCCACCCAGCATAACTTGTTAACTCAGAATATAGTTTTTTCTCTTTTACAAAGATTAACTTTGTTTCTATAAATGCAAACTTACAAAAAATATAGTATGCGAATGTTATTATGATAGCAACAGATAGCATTAACAATGCATATAACTCCAATTTATCAAATGAAATATATACAATAGTAAAAGCTAAACAAAGTTTAAGCAACGCCTCGACGATACTACTCCAAGCAAAAAAACTCATTCTTTCTTTTGCAATAATAAAAGATATATATGGCACCCTAATAATAGTAAATATAAATGTAAAAATAGATGCATGATATACGAATTTCGCAGCATCATATCTTTCTTTAGGTATATTTAAATGATTACTGACAAACCAATATCCAATTGTTTCTGCAAGAATAAAGATGACGATTGCAAAAGCGATATATATAATGAATGTTGCAGAGAATAAATCTTTTAGTTTCTCACCATTACCCTTACCTATTTCAAATGAAAAAAATCTTTGCGATGCACTAGCCATTGTATTGCTGATAAAAGAAAACATCAATACAACACCGCCAGTCACATTATATATGCCAAAATCTGTAACACCCAATGTATTTAATACAACTCTCGACATATATAAATTAACTAGCAGCATTATGCTCATGCGTATATATAGCATGAAAGCATTTTTAGCGACTTTTTTACCACTCATCTTTATTTCCACGGTTAATAGTCATAACATCTATTTAATTTTGACCTAACGGAAAAATGTCAGGAAAGGCATATCATTGAACTTGATATGCCCAACTCTAATTAATTTTTATCTGTGTAGCTATAACCGTAATGATTGTATCCGTAACTATAGTAACTGCTAGCTTTTTTTACTACTCCATTTAAAATACATCCTTTAACTTTGACGCCGCTTTGTTCAAAACGTTTATAACTTACTTCAATTTCTTTCGCAGTGTTTAATTCAAATCTCGCAATTAACATTGTTGTTCCTGCGTAATTACCAATTATTGCTGCATCGGTAACTGCAAGTATAGGAGGCGTATCAATAATAATTAAGTCATAATTATTATTTGCCCACTCTAAAAGCTCATTAAATCTCGAGTTCATTAATAACTCTGCTGGATTTGGTGGTACTATACCTCGAGATATAAAATCAAACCCAGGTTCTTTTAGTTTTTTAACAGCCTTATCGGCAGATACTGTGCCAGAAAGTATTCCCGACAAACCATTTTCATTAGATACATTAAATAATTTATGCGTATACCCTTTCCGTAAGTCAGCATCGATGAATAGTACTTTCTTACCCGTTTGCGCGATTACAGCTGCTAAGTTTGTACTTACGAATGTCTTACCGGCGTTCGGACTAGCTCCAGATATCATAAGGATATTGTTTCGAGATTCTAACATAGCGAAATGAAGGCTTGTTCTCAATCCCCTTATAGCCTCTATTGCCAAGTCTGCAGGGTTCTCTACAGCTAAAAATCCAGCAGAATACTCATTACTAGCTTTCTTTTTAACCCTGATACTTTGTATAGCTTGTTTAGAGAATGCCTCTGCCACAGGAATACTCGCATATACATTAATCCCTATTTCTTCTAGCTGTTCCGGCGACTCAATTCCTCTTCTTAGGAAAATTTGTAAAAAGACTAAGCCAATTGAAACAACCCCACCGCCTATAATTCCAAGAAGCACAATAATGGCTTTTTTAGGTTTAATTGGTTTTGGCTGAGTAACAGCATTGTCAATAATCCTAACATTTCCAATGGCACTGGATTTAGCAATATTTAATTCTTGCTGTCTATTAAGCAATTGCATATATACAGCTCGCCCGGACTCAACATCGCGGCTTAAGCGGAGTATTTCCTGTTGCGTCTCTGGCATAGCAGCCACACGCTTATTTAGTTTCCCTTTTTCATCTTGTAATGTTTTCCTTTTCTCCATTAAGGCTTTATAAGTTGGGTGCTCTTTTGTATAAAGTTGTGATATTTCCGACTCTCTAAACGTCAATTCATTTAGCTGATTATCGACATTCACAATTTGATCTAATACTGATTTAGCCTCAAGAGATAAATCAACTGAATCGTTTTGACGTCTGTAGAGATTTAATTTATCTTCTGCATTATCTAAATCATTTCGAACTTTAGGTAATTGTACGCTCAGAAATTCTAAACTTTTTTCATCCTGCGCCGCTTGTCTAGATATGTTTTGAGCCAAATAATTACTACTGATGCTATCAATTATGCTTTCGATTAATTTCGGGTTATCTCCTATTAAAGACAATATTAATATTCCAGTGTCTTTTCCCTGATCAGCAACTGTTAATTGATCTTGAATATCTGAAATTGCTTTTAACTTAGTAACATATGAGACAGTAAAAGATGTTCCGGGTTGTGCAGATATACTGTCAACTTTGATCGTTATGCCTTTTTCCTCGACTAAATCTCCCACAGTACCCTTAAACTTGAAGTCATCAGTTTTAATTATATAATGCTTTTCATCCTCAACAATCAAGTTAACTTCAGGAATATCACCATCCTTTTTCGGTATATAGAGACTTGAAACTTTAATTTCTGACTCTTTTTTCCCAGAGATTCTCGCCCAACCTCTACCAAATAGCGGAAAATAATCCTCTTGCACTCGAATTTGTAAATTTAAGTCATCCACAGTTTTACCTAAAATCATACGGGATTGCAGCAATGCAATCTCCGGAGCGGATTGTGGTTGACTATCAGGAAGCATCTGGCTCAAATTACTTAATATCGCATTAGCCTGTTTCTGCTCTACTTGGACCAATGCGTCAGCTTGATATATTGGGGTTGAAAAAATAGCATAGATTAATGCTAATAAAGTAAATAAAGCAGTTATTGAAATAATAAGCTTACGATGATCAATTAACTCACCGATGATTCGGCCTAAATCTATTTCATCTGCTTCTTTTGTATTGGTTTTTTTATTTCCCGATGACATGAAATTATTCCTGATCTTATGAGCTTAATTTTTCAATCCAGCTATCGCCAGCCAGTTTGATTAATTGATATACAGATGCAAATGCTTCGTCACTTTTCCTGTAAGGATCAGGGATTTCCCGATGGTTCATCCAATGACCAAAAAGCATTGTCTTACCTCTAGCTTCAGGAGCTAACTTACCAATTTCTTCAATATGAGTTTTATCCATGACTAATATTAACTCATACTTCCTTGCTAATTCAGATGTAAATTGTTTAGCTTTGTGACCAGCTAGAGAGAGATCATTTTGCAAACTTATTTTTTCCGCACTTGCGTCCGCGGAATGATCCACTAATGCTCCAGTTCCAGCCGAGTCTATTTTTTTAGTTGGTAGATATTTTCTCAAATACCTTTCACCTATGGGAGAACGACATATATTCCCCGTACAGACGACAAGAATTGAATCGAACATTTATGGCCAATCCTTAATGAATTTTGCTGTTTCAGTCATATCATGTACACCTGAGATGGTTGGTACAAGTTGCGAAATTACGCGGTTCCAACGAACCAAAGGTGCGGTTGTTACATACACAATATCATACGGTTGTAACTGAAACTCTGTGCCCAGTACCATTGCCGAAGCATCTTGTGCATTAAGTTGATAAATATTGGCAATTTTACCCTGCTTATCACCTTTCAACTGGCGAATGACAAATACACCTGTTGCGTCACTGAATGCTTGCGACATACCTTCGGCATTACCTAATGCTTCCGCTAGAGTCATCCCACTCCGGTCCATCTTCATAGTGCTTTGTTTACCCACCTCCCCCATGACAAACACTTTAAGATCGTCATTGCGAGGTATAAAGAGAATATCTCCAGGGAAAAGTAAATGGTTCTCAGTCAAGTCGCCTTTTTGCATTAATGCGTACAACGAAACTTTAGTATCTCTACCATTATGCGTTAATACAACATTTCGCCAGTCCGCATCGGGTGCAAGACCACCTGCGGCATTAATAGCATCCATCACAGTTAATGGAATATTAGTTATCGGCTGCTGTCCTGATTTTGCGACTTCACCTGTCACATAGACTTTCTGGGATCGAAACGCCGCAATGCTAACATCGACCTGCGGGCTTTCGATATAAGTAGTCAGACGACTTGCGATCTCCTGGCGTACCTGACTTAGTGTTTTTCCAGAAACCTGAACTTTACCAATATACGGATAGAAGATCGTGCCGTCGGCATTAACCCAGTTGCCGGTATCACTTGCACTTCGGTATTGCCCTGCAGGGGTGGTCAGCTCCGGGTGATCCCAGACTGTAACCATCAATACGTCACCCACACCAATTCTATATTCGTAGCTTTTAAGTAGAATATCTAGCTGAGGGTTTGGGCGGGCCATCAGACTTTCGGGCCGAAGCTGATCTATCAACCCCGGCGTCATTGGGTAAACATTAACCAATTTATCCAGATCGTAATCACTGTCCGGTAGTTCAACCACATTCTTGCGCAGGCTATTTAATCCCTGCCCCGGAATAATGGTACAACCCGCTAAAAATCCAATTGCCAATGCTAATGCCGAAAATCTAACAATTTTTTTCTTCATAATGTCACATCATCAGTAAACCAAAATTTGCCAATTCCTGAGCTACTATTCATCTGCCAGTTTGTTGCTACCTGGCTTAGGAAGAGAACATCACTTTCTCTTCGATATTTGCAGCAGCCAGCCTATAAACTAAACGGTATTTCAATCCCTGCACTGGCCCCGACATCATCGCTATCGCTATGGTTTGCGTCGGTATACCATAATGAGGTATTCAGTCGTACTGTTTTATACACGTCCCCGCTCCATCCTAACTGTATGCCTTTCAATGTATCTGAGTGCGGAAACGCCTTATTAATTGATTGATTCTCGGGATTTACCTTAGCGAAGACTAAACGTGTACTCCAGCGCTGGTTGTCTTCCGTGACTAGTTCGACTTTGCCAGCAAACAGCTGCCCGTCTCCCCCCATTGCATCCCCCAGCGGGTATCCCTGCTGATAGTAGCCATCTTTATAGATATGGTGGTTATAGCTGTAGTTGGTTCGACTCATATTGCTGCGCGTATCGTGCGCTTCTATATACCAGTTAACCGCATCTTTCCCCCAACCGTGATGCCCTTCAACACCACCAAGGAACATATTTGCCGACGGCAGGTAGCCCGCTTCATCCTCACCGATCATCTGCCCATACAGACTTACCGGCCAGCCTAGCGTAGGCTCAAGCTTTAATTTGAAATCAAATCCTGCCAGCTGGTTCCCTGGCTCATTGGCCGTACCGGTATTATCCTGCCCGGTGAAGCCATCCCAGAAGCTGCTGAAAGACTGCGGCCGCCCTTCCCCGCCCCACTGCATAATGCGTGACGCACCCAGCTCAAGAGACTGGAATGGCGTGAAGGTCAATCGTCCGCCGATAATCTTGGTATGCGGCACTGCGACATATTGATCCATCTGGCTGGCAGAGATCTGATACTGCCATGGGCCAATCCAGCGCAGCCACCAGGTTTCCGGTGCGGACTGCTCGGCACGCTGCATTAAAAATCCGGTCATCGGCCTCGCGGCGTCGCCGCGGATCAGGCTGCCTTCGTAGCCAGGGCCCCACCACTGCTGCACCTGACCAAACGACAGCCACTGGTTCCAGAACTTCACGGCGCCATAGGCGCCATTCGCATTAAAGCGGGAGCCGTTGCTGATTCGCTCTCCGCCTTCCACATTTCCCTGCAGATGAACGTCCCACCATTCGCCGCTATTATTGAAGGCCAACGAAAGCGAGTTATCCGCGGGCTGGCTTTGGCCAAAGCCCTGCGGCGTTCCGGGCCGATCTGTCGAGGTATAGCCGCTGACGCGGAAATCAGCTTTCAGAGAAGAGAGGCGTTGGTTAATACGCGCCAGAACAACCTGTTCAGATGAGTAGGAGGGCTTTGCCTTTTTCAATGCGCGAGTAATCTCTTCCTGACTCAGGGGCCAGGTTGAAAGGCTAAGCTGGATAACGCCCCGGTCGGATAGCCACGACAGATCGTTTCGCAGCTCATTATCATTGGTTACCAGGCCAGAGGCAAAAACCTGCGAGCTTACCGAGGTAAGCAGCCCGAGAGCAAGTGCTATACGCGCAATTTTCATCATTATACAAGATCCATTTTTTAGCCCCACCAGCAAACAGGCATGATTGCGGGGAATGTAGGTGTTGAGAGCGTACTCTGACGCCAGCCTTCAGTATGTTTATGCACATCTTATACTGCAGCAACGGCCACCGGGGAGCGATATAGCGGATTGCCGCTGAAACGTTGCCGCCTCAGCGGTTGATAATCGTTCATATCGCATATAATGCAAGCAAAAAAAAGCGCGTAGCGCTATCTGGAACTATTCTTTTATGTGTTTGGTCTGACTGACATGTCGTTTCAGACAGCAACTGGCGCTCTTTGAAAGCGACTCAGTATATCCAGGTAGTCAGGATATTCACCTGCTGAGGCAGGTTTTAGGAATTTGGAACGTCTAAAGAAGGTTATACTGAAAGGATTCGAGTACATTTGGAAACGCTACCGCCCTTGGCTTAACAGCTACCAATGCACTGTACTTCCTTTTTAAGCCAATTGACCGACTTCATGTCCGTCGAATAATTAATCACTTACTATAATTTCAGCGCCATCAAGTTTACGAGATTCTGCCGTTAAATGGGAGAGCAAATGAAAATTATTCACTCATTAAAAGCCTTCTCCGCCGACGCAAAAAGCAAACGCACTCCTGGCAATAAGATTATTAAGCCGCGCCATAGAGTTTGTTAATTTAACACTATCACTATCAAGCCGATCGCGTAACATATTGTTTTTAAAAGAATTTATAAAAAACGCGCTCTACGCAATTCTTTCGTTATGCATCCCGGTCAACTACAAAATTTAATAGATTTTGTTTGGTTATTATACTTGACAAGTTTAATTTAAAATCAGACGGTAATCTTATCGTTCTATTTAGGAATCATCTCACAAGCATTATAAAAATCATGGGTATCGCTCAGGATGTAGTAACAGTTATTTATTTCATGAATATGAATCAGCTTCAACCCGCTTAATCAAGCTGTAATCATCATGATGCTAACGCTATCTCTGATATTGAGCGATGACCGCCAGCTCAACGCCATGTTTTTAATAAAAGCGCTTATGCAGATCCGCACGGGTAAAGGGCTTTTCCAGAGGACCAATCTTCATCGCAATCTCCCCCAGTAAAGACTGAGTTGGCGCCTTTACGCCGGTATTAAGCAGCAACACGGGGATCAAAATCACGCTGAGTAACCCACTCAACGAAAGCTGTACATTCCCTGCACGCGATGTCCGCGATTGCAGCAGGAGGAATAATGCGCTGCCGCTCGCGCCGAGCAGCAGGCCGGCGAGCACTTCCGAGGTGGAGTGGGCATGAATCATTAATCTGGAGTAACCCACCAGCGCCGCCAGGGCATAACCAATCACGACGGCAGCGCGACGAATCCCAGCCGTAGCTCGTGCACAGAGAAGCCATATGAAAATCGGCCAAAATGCCGCAGATAGTGCGGTGTGTCCGCTAAAACCGGTAAAGTCGAGCTCTCGGATACCGATGCCCCAGCCCATAAAGGCCAGTTTGGATGCGCTAACGATAGCGCCAGTGATACCGAACAAGAGTGCCCACTGATAGGCCACCTGCCGGGATGGTGCGCGCAGAAACAAAACAATCAACAGTGCCGCCGCGCTGGGTAACAGCACGGTGCTATCGCCAAAAAAAGAGACAAATTGCCAGCTCATTTACTTTTCATCCTTTGACGATATCTCCTGTTCATCGCGTTTTTCCACTGTTTTTATGTGGGAATGCATATCCATAAACTTCACATTTTTATGCATTCATAATCGTTGTTTAATGCGTAAGTATGATCTCAGTCAAGTTTTATTTTTTTGTCTCCACCGGAATCACGCTTCTGTTTTGAGAATAATCTTAGTAAGTAACTCTTCATTAAGATTAAATTCTGCTCGTCTGACCATTACGCCATCTTACCGTTATCCGCGTGCAGCGTATTCTACTTCACGGATTTAGGGACAATTCATTGAAACACTTATCTAAAAAACCTAACGCATTGATATTTTTAATTTTGTAGATAATCATTCCTTTCAGGTTTAGCGATTGCAAACCGGCTACAGAAGCAACGAAGGACTCACCCTCATAATTATGCTTCCGTAGACCGATATTTTAGGCTGTCGCCGTCACACCGTTAAGCCAGAAGCTTCTTAATGCTCTCGCGGAATTTGTTGCCTTCTTTATGGTTACGCAGCCCGTAATTAACGAATGCCTGCATATATCCCATCTTCTTACCGCAATCGTAGCTCTCGCCGGTCATCAGCATGGCGTCAACGGACTGCTTTTTCGCCAGCGCTGCGATAGCATCCGTTAACTGAATGCGGCCCCAGGCGCCCGGTTCAGTGCGCTCCAGCTCACTCCAGACGTCGGCGGACAGAACGTAACGTCCTACGGCCATCAGGTCAGAGTCGAGGGTCTGTGGTTCATCCGGCTTCTCGATAAACTCCATAATGCGGCCAATCTGCCCTTCCGTTTCCAGCGGTTCACGGGTCTGTATAACCGAATACTCGGCCAGATCGCCGGTCATTCTCTTCGCCAGAACCTGGCTACGCCCCGTTTCATTAAAGCGGGCAACCATTGCAGCAAGGTTGTAGCGCAGCGGATCGGCGCTGGCATCGTCTAATACGATATCCGGCAGCACGACCACAAACGGGTTATCGCCAACCAGCGGGCGCGCGCAAAGGATAGAGTGGCCTAAACCAAGCTGCTGCCCCTGACGTACGTTCATAATCGTGACGCCCGGCGGGCAAATAGCCTGCACCTCGGCCAACAGCTGGCGTTTTACACGCTGTTCAAGCAGCGCTTCCAGCTCGTAGGAGGTGTCAAAATGGTTTTCAACTGCATTCTTGGATGAATGGGTAACCAGCACGATTTCCTTGATGCCGGCGGCAACAATTTCGTCAACAATGTACTGAACCATAGGTTTATCGACGATCGGCAGCATCTCTTTGGGGATCGCCTTGGTGGCCGGTAACATATGCATACCTAACCCTGCTACCGGAATAACCGCTTTCAAACTCGCCATTCTCATATCCATCCGTAAGTTATAGATCTTTCTATGCCTGTCAGACCGCATGTATCAACGGCATTTATTCCTGATAATACATGTTTGCGACCAGCCCGACTTCCCGTCAAATTCTGAATTTACGCGTTTAACCAGAGAATACACTTAAAGTATGGCAGCCGACAGGCCGATTTAAGAAAATTCTTATGCCATTTATTTCGTAGGATCGCAAGATGCGCTCATCATGACCCATCCGACTTATCTGTCCATCCTCACGCATAAGACGAAGCTATGTATTTATAAACATATAGCTATTACAACAAGTTGATATTTATGACTAATTTATCATCACCAGCAGGCAAACCGACTCGCCAGATAGCGCTCAGCGCTCAGCGCTCAGGCAAAATGAGCGTTAAGATTGGATATTTTGAATATATTATCCATATACCTGAGCAGCCGATACGCCATCTGTTGATATATAAATCTATCAACATCCTCATATATAAACGGATATGTCACAAGCCACGCGATTAGGTAGTTGGAAAAACTACCCACCCGCCTGATACGGCAAAATAGCGCCTGTTCTTCGTACCGCGCGTCATGCGATAGTGCTGGCGGTAACCAGCAGAGAGACTGCGATATAACGCCTTCGCCGTTCAGGGTAACAATAACCCACCGCCTGGCTGCGCTCCTGATTTCACTAGCTTATAAGTAAGTTAATTCGCATAAATATAAGCCATACCGTTTATATTTTACCCGGTGAAATATTCATCACGATTACTTTTATTTGTATCAAACCTCAGCGACGGCGGGGCCTCAGGGCCCGTATACGGAATAATTCGAGTTGCAATTTAGCAGTCGCTTATCCATGATCGACCTATGGCACGCTTATGTTGTAAAGGTTTTAACGAATGATGGAATGGATTGCCGACCCCTCAATCTGGGCCGGTCTGGTAACGCTTGTCGTTATTGAACTGGTGCTCGGGATTGATAACCTGGTGTTTATCGCGATTCTTGCCGAAAAACTTCCCCCTGCCCAGCGCGACCGCGCTCGCGTCATTGGCCTGCTGCTGGCCATGCTGATGCGTCTCCTGCTGCTGGCATCGATATCCTGGCTGGTCACCCTGACAAAACCGCTGTTCACCTTTCATGATCTCAGCTTCAGCGCCCGCGACCTGATCATGCTGTTTGGCGGATTATTTTTATTGTTTAAGGCCACGGTTGAGCTTAACGAACGCCTCGAAGGCAAGGACAGCGATAATCCGGTTCAACGCAAAGGAGCGCGGTTCTGGGGCGTGGTGGCGCAGATTGTGGTGCTGGATGCCATCTTCTCGCTCGACTCGGTGATTACCGCGGTCGGGATGGTGGATCATCTGGCGGTGATGATGGCGGCGGTGGTTATCGCCATGAGCTTGATGCTGCTTGCCAGCAAAGCGTTAACCCGCTTTGTTAACAGCCACCCGACTATCGTTATCCTGTGCCTTAGCTTCCTGTTAATGATCGGCTTTAGCCTGATCGCCGAAGGTTTTGGCTTCCCAATCCCGAAAGGTTATCTGTACGCGGCGATCGGCTTCTCCGTGATAATCGAATCGCTAAACCAGCTGGCGCTGTTCAATCGCCGTCGTTTCCTGTCGGCTAATCTGACGCTGCGCCAGCGAACCACGGAAGCGGTAATGAGCCTGCTGAGCGGGCATAAGGAAAACGCCGAGCTGAATACGGACACCTCAGCGCTAATCGTCAATCAGGAAGACGGTCCTCTGTTCAACCCTCAGGAGCGCCGGATGATTGAGCGGGTGCTTAATCTCAACCAGCGTACCGTCAGCAGCATCATGACCTCGCGCCATGATATTGAGCATATCGATCTCAGCGCGCCGGAAGCCGAGATCCGCGCGCTGCTGGAGAAAAACCAGCATACCCGGCTGGTGGTTACCGGCGGGAAAAATGACGAAGACCTGCTTGGCGTGGTGCACGTTATCGACCTGCTCCAGCAGTCGCTGCGCCACGAGCCGCTCGACCTGCACGTTCTGCTACGCCAGCCGCTGGTCTTCCCCGAAACGCTGCCGCTGCTTCCAGCCCTCGAGCAGTTTCGTCATGCCCGTACCCACTTTGCCTTCGTGGTCGATGAATTCGGCTCCGTTGAAGGGCTGGTGACGCTCAGCGACGTGATGGAAACTATTGCCGGTAATCTGCCGAATGAGGCGGAAGAGATTGATGCCCGCCACGATATTACCCGGGACCCTGACGGCAGCTGGACGGTCAACGGCCATATGCCGCTCGAAGATTTAGTGCAGTACGTTCCCCTGCCGCTCGATGATAAACGCGAATATCACACCATAGCCGGCCTGCTGATGGAGTATCTGCAGCATGTGCCTGAAGCCGGAGAAGAGGTTAAGATTGGCGATTACATTCTGCGTACCCTGCAGGTCGAAAGCCACCGGGTGCAGAAGGTGCAGATTATCCCACCGCCAGTGCAGGACGATGAGCTGAGTTACGAAGTGTAGGATGATGACCTTCCCCGGTAGCGCAGCGCTCGCCGGGGCTTCGGGTTAGCGCAGGGCGCGTAGCCCGGACAAGCATCGCGCCATCCGGGTTCGTCTTCAGGCCCTGCCGCGGTCAAAGCTTATCGAGCAGCTTCTTCACGTCTTTGCCGTCCTGGCTGTTCTTATTGCGTTCAACCCAATCGTTCAGGCGCTGCCTGGCCTCATCCTGCAGCTGTTTACGCAGAATCTGGTCAACCTGCAGGCTGTAGCTCAGCGCCTGCCATTTACCGTAGATTCGCAGCGGAATAGCCGTCTGTTTGAGTTTGTCGATTAGCTTGCCCTCGCCTTTCCAGCCGCCAAGCACGCGGACGTTAAAGCGCATATCGCAATCTTCTTTCAGCAGATTCAGGCTACCCTGCCCGCTTAGCGCCATCAGCTCGGACTGCCCCTGCATACTCTTGAGCGTCACCTCGCCGCTATCCAGCAGCAGGTCGCTGCTCATGGAATCGAGGCGGGTGGCGTTATCGTAGTTCTCCTGCGCCTGCACGTTGGTGCTTCGCGCAACGGCCTGCTGCACCAGCTGCTGGAAATTGAGCCCTTCGGTGCGGGTATCGCTCATTTGCAGATGCGCCTGCCCCTGCCAGTTACGGCGGAAGTCGTCGGCATCAATGCGCTGGCCGGAAAAATCACCGGCCAGAGAGAGCTTGCCGGTAAGATTCAACGAGTAGTTAAAGGCATTGAGAATGGTCGCAATCTCGACATTATCGAGTTTTGGCTGGAACGATGCCTCTGCGGTATCCGTGCGCGCATCCAGCGTGCCGGGCAGAGAGATAAGCCCGCCGTCGAGCTCGCCCTGCAGCTGATTAATCGTCACCAGCCCCTGCTGGTTGCTGATATCGCTCTTAACCTGGGTAAAATTCATTCCCCGCCACTGCAGGCGATCCGCGGTCAACGCCATATGCGCGCTGAAGCCGCGCAGGCTATCGTAATCTTGCTGAATGTCGCTATCGGCAATCACCGGACGCATCTGCCGCGGCTGGCTTTGACCCCGCTGGCTTGCCGAGCTATCGCCGGCGGCATCGGTATGCGTCAGCAGGCTGTCGAGGTTAAGCGTACTGGCATGGAGATTAAGCTTCCAGTCGGCCTGCTCGCCAAGCACCACGCTGGCATTGCCGGAAATCACGCTGCCGTTAGCCGTCAGGTTCAGCTTATCAAAGCTGAGCATTTTCCGATCCTCAAGCCAGCTGGCCTGCAGGCTGCCCTGACCGCTGATACCGTTAGCCGGCAGCTCTGCGCCGCGCAGCTGCCAGTTAAGCTGAGAAATTTCTGCCTGCAGGGAGTGCGGATAATCGCCGCCCTGCACCTGGGCGGAGAAGGAGAGCGCCAGATCGCGCTGATCGCGATTGACCCGCCCGGAGAAATCGAGCGTCGCGTGATGATTTTGATCCTGATCCATCTGCAGACGGATATCGCGCACCGTCACCTGCTCGCCGCTTTCATGCTGGAAGAACAGCACGCTGTCGACAACCTTCAGCTGCCGCACGTCATATGACCAGCCGCTGTCTTCCGACACCTGCGGCAGCGTATTGTCATGCGGAACCACCGGCGCATTCAGATCGCGCACCGCTTCAGTTTCCGGCGTCAGCTGGATAACCGCGCCCTTGAGCATCACCTGCTTAACCTGCAGCTGGTGGGAAATCAGCGGCAGCAGAGCCACGTCAAGGCGCATATTGTCCGCGCGCACGACCGGTTCGTCAGCCCCGGGCGCCGTCAGCGTCATGCGCCCGGAGAGAATGCTCAGCTGCGGCCAGACGTGCCAGCGCAGCGGGCCATCGAGTTTGAGCTGATAACCGCTACGCTCCGCTACCTTGTGCACCATATAGGCGCGAAAATCATTGGGATTGACCAGCAATACCAATGCGGTAAGCCCGGCGACAACTACCGCCAGTAAGATCATCAGCGTCGTCAGAATTCGTCTCATGGCACCCTCAGCAAGCCGCTTACGTTATCAATCCTTGTCGATTCGACTCGCCACCGCGCCCTGCTGGTCGCGATATTTGGCGTCTTCACGGCGGTTATAAGGACGGGCCGCCGGGCCGGATAGCGGTTCAAAACTCAGCGCGCCGATCGGCATCCCCGGACGCAGGGCCAGCGGCAGCTTGCCGGAGTTATAGAACTCAAGCACGATGCAGCCTGACCAGCCCGGATCGATACGGTGCGCGGTTACGTGGACCATCAGTCCCAGACGCGCCAGCGACGAACGGCCGTCCAGCCAGCCCACCAGATCCGCAGGCAGGGTGACCGACTCAAAGGTTACCGCCAGCGCCAGCTCGCCCGGATGCAGATAGAACGCTTCGCCTTCCGGCAGCACGATCTCTTCGCTCATCACGCGATCCAGCGCCGCGGTCACTTCCGCCTTCGGCCCGCTCAGGTCGATAAACGGCGCCGTGTGGCCGCGAAAGGTGCGGAACTTATTGCCCAGACGGACATCGACGGTCGCGCCATTAATGCGCTCAACGGGCGGACGCGGGCTGATGGATAGCCGGCCCTCATCCAACCAGGCTTCTATATCTCGGTCGCACAGACGCATGAGCTTTCTCCTTTAAGGCATCGCGCCCTCACACCTTCCGGGGATAAGGGCAATATGGGTTCTCTTTGCACGTTACACAATTCGTTAGTGTTATTCAAAGAACTGGCTGATCTTGGCCTTCAGAATATCAATCGCAATGCGGTTCTTACCGCCACGAGGCACAATGATGTCGGCATACTGCTTGGAAGGGTCAATAAACTGCAGGAACATCGGACGAACGGTTTTCTGATACTGCGCCATCACCGAATCCATCGAGCGGCCGCGTTCGTTAACATCACGCTTAATGCGCCGCATCAGGCAGATATCCAGCGGCGTATCGACGAAGATGGAAAAGTTTAATTCATTGCGTAAACGCACGTCGGTCAGGAGTAAAATCCCCTCAAGGATAATCACTTTCTTCGGCTCGATATGGATCGTTTCCGGCATACGCGTGTGCTCAACGTAGCTGTAAACCGGTAGTTCAATCGGCTGGCCGCTTTTCAGCATCTGCAGGTGCTGGAACAGCAGACTATGGTCCATCGAGCTGGGATGGTCATAGTTCGTTTTAACCCGCTCTTCCATCGACAAATGACCTTGATCTTTGTAGTAGCTGTCTTCCGGAATAACGCCGATATGCTCGTCGCCAACCTGCTCGCGTAATTCGCGATAAAGCGTGCTGGCAATAAGACTTTTTCCCGAAGCCGATGCGCCGGCAATACCTATAATGACGCACTGATGAGACGTATCAGTCATAACTTTTTGCGACCTGATTAACCTGGATGTATATACACATCATCCTGCAAACTGCCCGGCGTTAGCTGCGTCGTGCGCTCCGGTCGCTGACTTTAGCCAGCTTCCGGGGATTCACTTCCCCGTCGCCTTGACGTATCTCGGATGATTTTATGTACAGGAAGGGTGACGTTTTAGCGTCAAACGCGGCAATTATAGGGGCTTCAGCGCGGCGATACCAGCGCTATGCGCCCCGTTAGGCTATTCCGCCGCCGGGCTCCACCCTTCGGTGTACCAGATGTGCAGCAGCGCATAGGATCGCCACGGCTGCCAGCGGCTGGCATAGCGAGCGATGCGCGCCGGCGTCATGTCGGGGAAGCGCTGCTTAATCAGGTAATCATCCGCGAGGAAAATATCCTTCGCCTGCCAGCCGCGCAGGGCGAAGTAGCTCGCGGTCCAGCGGCCAATACCCGGCAGGGTTTGCAGCTGCTTCATCCCTGCAGCGATATCGGGCGGCGCCGCCAGCGGCAGGTCGCCGCTGATGGCTGCCTGCGCCAGGTGAACCAGCGCCTCGGCGCGCCGCAGAGGCATACCCAGCGCCTTCAGCGCCTGCGGATCGGCCTGCGCCAGCCGCTGCGGCGACGGAAAAAGAAAATATCCCGGCGCCTGGGCCAGCGGCTCGCCGAAGGCTGCCGCCACCTTCGCCGTCAGCCTGGCCGCCATCGCCACGCTAACCAGCTGCCCCAGCACCGCCCGAACCGCCTGCTCGAAGGCATCGAGGCAGCCGGGTAAGCGCAGACCCGGCCGCGCCAGCGCCAGCGGGCCCAGCGCGTGCATAATCTGCTGCGGGTCGCAGGCGAGGTCAAACATGCGCGCCACGCGCCGCAGACACTCATCCGCGACCGGCAGCAGCCCCTCGGATAGCGTCACCCGCAGCCCCTGCGCGATAGCGTCCGGCGCGATCGTTATCAGCCCGCGGTGCCCTGCCAGAGAGAAGCTGCGGGTATAGCGCCCTTCGCTAAAGGTTTCGATTCCCTGAACAGCGCGGGCGCCGAGAAAACCGAGTATCCACTCCCCGTCGTAGGGCGGGTGCCAGGGTAATAGCGTCATAATTTCTCCCGATGAATTGCCTCAATGATAGCCGCTCCGCGGATGCCGTACCTTGCTTTTAAATTCCAGTTGTCGCCGTGGCAGCAATCCGCTAAAGTCGCCCCCCTTCTTCACTGGCATGGGGATTTTCAGGTCATGTTTATTGGTTTTGACTACGGAACCGCCAACTGTTCGGTTGCCGTAATGCGCGATAATACTCCGCAGCTGTTAACGCTGGAAAACGGCAGCAAGCTGCTGCCTTCAATGCTCTCTGCGCCGACCCGCGAAGCGGTCAGCGAGTGGCTCTACCGGCATCATAGCGTCCCGACCAACGGTGATGAAAATCAGGCGCTGCTGCGCCGCGCGATGAACTTTAACCGCGAGGAAGATATCGAGGTTCTCGACAACAGCGTGCAGTTTGGCCTTGCCTCCCTGCATCAGTACGTCGATGACCCGGAGGAAGTGTACTTCGTCAAATCGCCGAAATCCTTCCTCGGGGCCAGCGGCCTGAAGCCGCAGCAGGTCGCGCTGTTTGAAGATCTGGTCTGCGCCATGATGGTCCATATTAAGCAGCAGGCGCAAACCCAGCTGGCGGAAACCATCGACCAGGCGGTCATCGGGCGGCCGATTAACTTTCAGGGCCTCGGCGGCGATGAGGCTAACGCCCAGGCGCAGGGGATCCTCGAACGCGCGGCGCAGCGTGCCGGGTTCCGCGACGTGGTGTTTCAGTTTGAGCCGGTTGCCGCAGGGCTGGATTTCGAAGCCACGCTCAGCGCGGAAAAACGCGTGCTGGTTGTCGATATCGGCGGCGGTACGACCGACTGTTCGCTGCTGCTGATGGGCCCGGAGTGGCGTCAGAAGGCCGATCGCCAGCAAAGCCTGCTGGGACACAGCGGCTGTCGCGTCGGCGGGAACGATCTTGATATCGCGCTCGCCTTTAAATGCCTGATGCCGCTGCTCGGCATGGGCGGCGAAACCGAAAAAGGGATTGCCCTGCCGGTTCTGCCGTGGTGGAACGCGGTGGCGATTAACGACGTCCCGGCGCAAACGGATTTCTACAGCAGCGCCAACGGCAGGCTGCTGAACGATTTAGTCCGCGATGCCCGCGATGGCGAGAAGGTCGCGCTGCTGACCAAGGTGTGGCGCCAGCGCCTCGGCTATCGCCTGGTACGCGGCGCCGAAGAGAGCAAGATTGCCCTCTCCGCGCAGGATAGCGTCACCGCCGGACTACCGTTTATCAGCGCCGACCTGGCGACGGCCATCAGCCAGCAGGGTCTGGAAGCCGCGCTGAATCAGCCGCTGGCGCGCATCATGGAGCAGGTTCAGCTCGCGCTGGACAGCAGCAGCGAAACGCCGGACGTCATCTATCTGACCGGCGGCAGCGCCCGCTCCCCGCTGATTAAGAAAGCGCTGGCGGCCCATCTGCCGGGCATTCCTGTTGCCGGTGGCGATGATTTTGGCTCGGTCACCGCCGGTCTGGCCCGCTGGGCGCAGGTGGTCTTTAGCTAACCCCGCTGCGGGCGGCCGGACTTTCGGCCGCCCTGTCATCGAACATTATCATTTATTAATATGCGGCGGCTTAGCGCCTGGTACGGACAGCGGTAAATAATTCTGCTGCCGGTAGCGGACATATCGGCGGCTAAAAAGAGATATCCTCAGCCCGCCCGGGCGCCTGCTATCACAAAATGCTCTCTCCCGTCCTCTTCCATTCGTGATATACCCTATGGCGTAAACCCGCGCAGCTGGCGCGAGGGTTCCGGCCCGTCATGATAAAGAGAAATGACGAACTGAAATAAAGCTGGAATATTCTCTGTCGGGTCAGCAAAATGTTTTCGCGTCTGAACCTCTGCACTTTTCCCCGGGATACCGGCGGATTTACGCTGCCGGTTATTCACTGTCGCGCTATTTAAAATACCGTTATCAATGCCGCAAGGGGGCGTGATTGGATCGCGTGTGCGCTATTTTTGCTACGGCTAAGCCGGTAGCCTGGTTCAGGTGCCTTTTTTTAGTCTGCTGCGGCGTATTTAGCTATCTCCAGGCGATGGCGCCGGCTCATGCTGAATCCCGCCAGCTGGGGATCGATATTCCCCTCTACTGGTTCGTCGACGCCGGCGGCCAGATGACGGTGGATACCTTCGCCTCACTGCCGGAGAGCGATCTGCAGCCGCTGCGCAAAATCCCCTCCTTTGGCTACTCGCGCAAAGCCTGGTGGCTCAAGGCCACCTTACCGGCCTCTTACTTCGCCGGCCAGCCGCGCTGGCTGCAGGTTGGCCCATCCTTTGTCGATAACCTGACGGTCTTCTACCGCCCGGCCGGCAGCGCTACGCCCTGGATTCGCAAGACGTTCGGCGACCATGCTCCGGCCAGGGAGAGCGATATCGACTATCGCGAAAGCGTACTGATTTTTCCGCCGCCCCCGGGACCTGCGGGATACGAGGTGGTTTTCCATCTCCAGAGCAGCAGCACCCTGATCCTGCTGGCGACCCTCTCTTCCCCCGAGGAGTTCGTACAGGCCGCCACCATTGATACCGCCTTCTGGAGCTTCTATTTCGGCCTTGCCATTATTGCCAGCGGCATTGCCCTGTGGCTGGCCATCGCGCTGCGCCGCCGCCTGCTGTGGGGGATCTGCCTCTTCTCCCTCAACTACCCGCTGGTTGCGGCGCTGCACGGCTACCCGGAGTGGCTATTCGGCCAGGCGGTGCTGCCCGTTCAGGACTACATGATCAGCTGCCTGTCGCTGCTCAGCTACGCCACCGCCCTGTGGCTGCATGGCGAAGTGTTCGACCTGAAGAAGAATATGCCCAGGCTGTATCGGCTGCTGCTGCTGGCGGTGGGTTTGAACGTCGTGCTCCAGCTCAGCATTCCGCTGGGCTTTTACGGGCTGGCGATGCAGATTGAGGCCGGGATCTTCCTTATTGCCTCCCCGGTGCTGCTGACAACCTCGTGGATGCTGTGGCGGCGCAAAGCGATCGACTTAAATACGCTGCTCCTTGGCCTGCTGCCGCCGGTCTACGTCGCCTCGGCGGCGCTGGTATTGCTCTCGATACACGGCATCATTCCCTATCATCAGGCGATTTACTCCGCCTGGCAGTACGCGCTGATCGTCCATATCATCACCGTACTGATCATCGCCGTGCTGCGGGTTCGCGCGGAAAACCGCAGGCTGTTGCAGAAACAGCAGCTGGCGCGGGAGCTGCGCATCGAGCGCGAAGCCAGCTTTCATCAGCGCCAGTTTATGGGCATGGTGGCACATGAATTCAGAACACCGCTGGCGATTATCCAGGCCGCGCTGGAAAACCTACGCCTGTGCGCCGCCACGCAGGCGCAGGCGCCCCGGCTGGATCGGATGCAGCGGGCGACCACCCGCCTCGTGCAGCTCACCGATAACTGCCTGGCCGATGCCCGGCTCTCCTCTGACGCTCTCTCCGTCGATAAACAGGACGCGGCGCTGCTGCCGGTGATTCAGATGGCGGCGACGGTGGTGGATCTCTCGCTAAAACACAATCTCAAGGTCAGGCTGGAGGGACGTCTGGTAACGCCCGACGACCACTCGCCGGTGCTTTTTATTGATAGCGGCCTGCTGTGCGTGGCGCTGGCCAACCTGCTCGACAATTCGGTGAAGTACGCCTCCTCCGGCGAAATTGGAATCGATATCGCGCAAAAGGAGCGGCACTTCGAGATCAGGATCCGCGACCAGGGCCCGGGCATTGCCGTCGAGGAGATCGAGCTTATTTTTGAGCGCTACCGACGCGGCGAAACGCGCGGCGCATCACCGGCCGGCACCGGCCTTGGGCTGTATGTCGCGAGACAAATTGTCCAGGCCCACGGCGGCGATTTATGGCTGGCAGCGAATACGCCAGCCGGCTGCGAATTTGCGTTAACGCTTCCCCTGACAGGACAGCAAAAGGTCAAGTTATGACATTACGTGTGGCTATCATTGAAGATAGCGCTGATTTACTCGATGAACTACTGGCCTTTCTCCGCCACCGCGGATTTGCGGCCTGGGGCGTACGCAGCGCCGAGGCGTTCTGGCGGCAGCTGCACGCTGACCCGGTTGATATTGTATTAATTGATATCGGATTGCCGGGCGAGGATGGCTTCAGCGTGCTGGAGTATCTGCATCAGCTTGGCCAGTTTGGTCTGATAGTCATTACCGCCAGGGGCCACCAGCAGGACAAGCTGCAGGCATTAAACCTCGGCGCGGACTTCTACCTGATTAAACCGGTTAACTTTTCCGACCTCGCAGACACCATCCATGCGCTGGGCGCGCGGCTGAAGGAGCAACAGGCGGTGACGCCTGTTCCGCCGACGCGATTAGCCGACCCGGCGCTCACCTCCCCGTGGACGCTGCAGGCTGAGCGGCTGGTCGCGCCGTCGGGGCTGATCCTTCCGCTGACGCAGCAGGAGTACCGGCTGATGGAGATCCTGATGCGCAACCGGAATGAAGTGTGCAGCAAGGTCGATCTACATGCCTGGCTCTTTACCGACGAAGGCGAACCCGAGCTGCACCGCATCGACGTGGTCATCAGTCGGCTGCGGCACAAGGCGCGGCTGCACGGCATCAGCCTGCCCATCCGGGCCATTTTCGGCAAAGGGCTGGCGTTTCTTTCCTGAGGTCGGTGGGCCGATACTCCCCTTCCCGCGCCATCGTTATTGCCGCTACGTTATTAATTTTTCTGGGGTTGTTAATTTTTTCTCGCTTTTTGAGAGAAATGAGAGAAATGAGACTGACGCCTTGATTAGGAATTTTCTTACACTGATTTTGCGCCATAAAGCGCGGGCTGCCGGTGTGTCCCGTTTATCGAACCGTCTGACAGGCACGGTTCATGGCTACCGGCCCCTGGTAAATATAATGATATAGCCGCCCTGTCTGAAATTGTCGCTGCATTGGCCGCAGCGCAGCATGCAGCGTAGAGCAATATTCATACTTAGCTATTTTTTAGCGCCATATACCAATTAGAACCTGTCCCGGCAGGCTCTTAGAGAAAGGATATTCATAATGACCATGCAAACGGGGTTCGCCCTGCTGCTGTGCATATTTTGTCTTTGTATTTCGGTCTACAGCCTGGTGTCCTATCTGAAGGACCGAAGAAAACAAAAGATTCCGTTTACCAACGGGCGTAAAAAATAACGCCCGCCGGACTTTCGGCAATACTAAAAATAACGCGCCATATAATAAGCGGCAGCGCTAATAAGCCGATGTTGACCCTATTTTTGTGCATAACACACAGCAACCATCGCCTACGCCGGAGGTCCGGTCGCGGAATGGCGTCATGTTGACTTATAAAGGAAGTCGCGCCATGAAAACCATTAATATTGCGCTTAACACTCGCAACACCTTTATCCGGGATGCGCTGGTTTACATAGTGAACGAGCTTACCCGGGATCGCGCCGGCCTCCGGGTGAGTTTCTCCTCACGCAGCGATACGCTGGCGCATGAGGACATCATTTTTTCTGACGTTCTGCCGGGCGAGATCCACCTGTGCAACACGCTGATCAAAAATCGTAAGCCCGCCAGTTCGGTTATTATCCTGCACGGCTACGACACCCTCCCGGAACCGGCATGCATCGTCAACTGCCTGAGGGACGTTATCTTTTTCGCCATCAAATCAGCCAGCGTCGAACAGATGCGAACGATAATAGAAAAAGTGCTGAAGAACGTTGAAAATCCGCCGATAAAATTATTCAAGGACCCCGGGTTAATCTGCAGCCACTGCCCGCACCAAACGCTATCGCGGTCGCAGGTCGCGGTGGCCCACGGTCTTATTCATGGGTTTGATATCGGTAAAATATCCGCCATCAATAAGGTGAGTATCAAAACGACCACCTACCATAAAAGTAAGATCATGGAAAAATACCGCCTCAATAATAACCATGACTTTTTTCAGTTTATGAATTTACTAAGAGAAAGAGGGTAATCGCCGGGGAATATTTGCGACCGAAGGGTAAAAATTAGGAATTTATGGGGTTGTGCAGGGATGCTATTCCTAAAAAAACCGCCGCGCGGAAAAATAGCTTCTCATGCCCGACGAACAGCAGATAACATCAGCGCATCCTCGGTATAAAGGCGCAGCAATGCGTGGTTATACAATAATAACAATGTATTTAGCGGGGAATATTTACTTCGTCACATCGCCCCTTGCGTGCCTGTTAGGGGCATCTTTTTCTATCACCGCGCCCTTCGCGGCAGAAGAAAATACGCGCTCCGGCCAGAGCGCGTATGCTACCGTCAGGCCTGAACGCCCTGAGGCTCCGCCTCCGGCACCTCTTCCTGCAGCTGACCCTCATTTTTCGACAGCATCGCCGTGGCAATACCGTTGCCCAGCACGTTGATGGCGGAACGCCCCATATCGAGGAAATGGTCGATCCCCATCAGCAGCAAAATTCCGGCGACGGGAATATTGAAGCTGGGGATCGTCGCGGCCAGCACCACCAGCGCCGAACGCGGCACCCCGGCAATCCCTTTCGATGCCAGCATCAGCGTCAGCATCATCACCGTAATTTCGCTGAAGCTGAGGTGGATGTTATATGCCTGAGCAATAAACATAGAGGCAAAGGAGCAGTAGACCATCGAGCCGACCAGGTTAAAGGAGTAACCGATGGGCAAAACGAAGGAGACGATATTGCGCGAGCAGCCGAAGCTGACCAGCCGCTCCAGCGTCTTCGGATAGGCCGCTTCGGAGCTGCTGGTGGTAAAGGCGACCAGCACCGGATCCTTAAGCATATTGAGCAGGCGGAAAACCTCTTTTTTCAGCACCATATAGCCCACCGCCATCAGCACCGCGCTGGTGAGCAGCACCGCAACGTAGTAGCCGCCGATAAAAGAGGCATAGTTCAGCAGAATGCCCAGCCCCTGGGAGGCGATAACCGAGGAGATAGCGGCAAAAATCGCCAGCGGAGCCACGTACATCACGTATCCGGTCACCTTAAGCATAATGTGGGAGACCACGTTCAGCGCCGCCACCAGCGGGGCGTTAAACTTCTCCCCCAGCGATGCCCCGGCGATGCCAAAGAACATCGAGAAGACCACGATTTGCAGAATTTCGTTATTGGCCATCGCTTCGGTAATGCTGGTCGGAATGGTATGCGACAGGAAGCCTTTCAGGCTCATCCCGCTGACCGCCAGGCCGGTGTCCACGGACTCTTTGGGGATCGTCAGATTCAGGCCGCTGCCCGGATGCCACAGCGTGACGATCACTAATCCCACCAGAATGGAGAGGATCGAGGAGGTGACAAACCACACCATCGCCTTACCGCCTACGCGGCCGATAGTGGCGGTTTCGCCCAGCCGCATGATGCCGACGGTCAGGGTACTGAAGACCAACGGCGCAATCACCATCTTGATGAGGCGTAAAAACATATCGGTGAAAAGCGTGATGTTCTCAGACCATGCCACGATGGCGGTCTGGGAGGCGTAGGCGTGGATTGCCGCGCCGGAAAGGATCCCCATCAGCATGAAGATAACGATGAAGAGCGTGAGTTTGTTTGCACTAGCCACTAAAATTACCCCTGATTTATGAACCCGTCGCGTTCAGTGTGCATATATTTTTTATTATCGAAGCACACCAAAACATTCGTCGTATAAATTGAATAAAAGCCGCGCCAGTTACAACTCTTTTTTATTTTTTAAATTAAAAGTTGGCAGGATGCTTGATGTGCATCAAGTGCTTAATAATGCACATTCGCTGCATCTTCTCTGCGCGTTGCCGCCGGGCCGCCGTGGAGAAGATGCCCCGGCGGATGGAAAGTTCCAAAGGGGTTCCGTCGATGAGCCTCCCATCGCGGGTTCAGGAGGGGAAAACGCCCGCTCGCCGGCCGCAAAAAATGGCGTCAATCCAGACATATCTCAACAGTCTTTTCATAATTTCTCCATTTTTGCGAGGCGTTCCCTCACTAAACTAGTATCATTTCGCGAAACGTTTCAGGATGAGATAGCAAAATAATGAAAGGCAGTCACACACTTCGTTGGGCAACCGCCCTGGCGGTCGTCATCGTTGCCGGCGGCGCATACTGGTTTTGGCAGGGTCGTGATACGGCGGGCGAAGCGGCTCCAGCGGCGGCCGGACAAGGTGCGCCTGCTCCGGGCGGCGGTCGTCACGGCCGCTTAGGCGCGACGCTGGCACCGGTCCAGGCCGCAACGGCCACCAGCGAATCGGTGCCGCGCTATCTCAGTGGCCTCGGCACGGTAACCGCAGCCAATACGGTCACCGTGCGCAGCCGCGTCGACGGCCAGCTGCTGGCGATCCATTTCCAGGAAGGCCAGCAGGTTAAAGCCGGCGATCTGCTGGCTGAAATCGACCCCAGCCAGTTCAAAGTGGCGCTGGCGCAGGCGCAGGGACAGTTAGCCAAAGATCGGGCGACCCTTGCCAACGCCAGGCGCGACCTCGCCCGCTATCAGCAGCTGGTAAAAACCAACCTCGTTTCGCGCCAGGAGCTGGATACACAACAGTCGCTGGTCAGCGAAACCAACGGCACGATTAAAGCCGACGAAGCCGCGGTGGCCAGCGCCCAGCTGCAGCTCAACTGGAGCCGGATCGTCGCGCCCATCGACGGGCGCGTCGGCTTAAAACAGGTGGATATCGGCAACCAGATCTCCAGCGGAGATACCACCGGTATCGTGGTATTAACGCAAACCCACCCGATCGATTTAGTCTTCACGCTGCCGGAAAATGACATCGCGGCGGTGGTTCAGGCGCAGAAAGCGGGTAAAGCCCTGCCGGTCGAAGCCTGGGACCGCACCAACAAGCAGAAAATCACCAGCGGCACGCTGCTCAGCCTTGATAACCAGATTGATGCCACCACCGGCACCATCAAGCTGAAAGCCCGCTTCAGCAACCTGGACGATGCGCTGTTCCCGAACCAGTTCGTCAACGCCCGCATGCTGGTGGACACCGAGCAGAATGCGGTCGTGATCCCTACAGCCGCTCTGCAGATGGGCAATGAGGGCCACTTCGTGTGGGTGCTGAACGCCGACAATAAGGTCAGCAAGCATACGGTCACGCCGGGTATCCAGGATAGCCTGAAGGTGGTCATTAACGCCGGGCTTTCCGCCGGCGACCGCGTGGTCACCGACGGTATCGACCGCCTGACCGAAGGCGCGAAGGTCGAAGTCGTCGAGCCGCACAGCGCCTCCGCGCCGGAAAAAGCCACCAGCCGCGAATACGGTAAAAAAGGAGCGCGCTCCTGATGCAAGTCTTACCGCCGAGCAGTACGGGCGGCCCTTCCCGTCTCTTTATCATGCGTCCGGTGGCCACCACGCTGCTGATGGTGGCGATCCTGCTGGCCGGGATTATCGGCTACCGGTTCCTGCCGGTCTCGGCGCTCCCGGAAGTGGATTATCCGACCATTCAGGTCGTTACCCTCTACCCGGGCGCCAGCCCTGACGTGGTGACCTCATCGATCACCGCGCCGCTGGAGCGCCAGTTTGGTCAGATGTCCGGCCTCAAGCAGATGTCGTCGCAAAGCTCCGGCGGCGCCTCGGTGGTTACCCTTCAGTTTCAGCTGACGCTGCCGCTGGACGTCGCCGAGCAGGAAGTGCAGGCGGCTATTAACGCGGCCACCAACCTGCTCCCCTCGGACCTGCCTAATCCGCCGGTGTACAGTAAAGTCAACCCGGCCGATCCGCCGATCATGACCCTCGCGGTCACCTCTTCCGCCATTCCGATGACCCAGGTGGAAGATATGGTGGAGACCCGCGTGGCGCAGAAAATCTCCCAGGTATCCGGCGTCGGGCTGGTGACTCTCGCCGGCGGTCAACGTCCGGCGGTGCGCGTGAAGCTCAACGCTCAGGCGATTGCCGCCCTCGGGCTGACCAGTGAAACCATTCGCACCGCGATTACCAGCGCCAACGTCAACTCGGCGAAAGGGAGCCTCGACGGCCCTTCGCGGGCGGTAACGCTCTCCGCTAACGACCAGATGCAGTCGGCGGAAGACTATCGTCGCCTGATCGTCGCCTATCAGAACGGCGCGCCGATTCGCCTCGGCGACGTCGCCACCATTGAGCAGGGCGCGGAAAACAGCTGGCTGGGCGCGTGGGCGAACAACCAGCGGGCGATCGTCATGAACGTTCAGCGCCAGCCGGGCGCGAATATTATCGCCACCGCCGACAGCGTGCGCCAGATGCTGCCGCAGCTGACCGAAAGCCTGCCGAAATCGGTCAAGGTGCAGGTCTTATCCGACCGCACCAACAACATTCGCGCCTCGGTGAGCGATACGCAGTTTGAGCTGATGCTGGCGATCGCCCTGGTGGTGATGATCATCTACCTGTTCCTGCGCAACGTCCCGGCGACGATCATTCCCGGCGTCGCCGTGCCGCTCTCGCTGGTGGGCACCTTTGCGGTGATGGTGTTTCTCGACTTCTCAATTAACAACCTGACGCTGATGGCCTTAACCATCGCCACCGGCTTCGTCGTCGATGACGCCATCGTGGTTATCGAAAACATCTCGCGCTATATCGAAAAAGGCGAAAAGCCGCTGACCGCCGCGCTCAAGGGCGCCGGCGAGATCGGCTTTACCATCATCTCGCTGACCTTCTCGCTGATTGCGGTGCTGATCCCGCTGCTGTTTATGGGCGATATCGTCGGCCGGCTGTTCCGCGAATTTGCCGTAACCCTGGCGGTGGCGATCCTGATCTCCGCCGTGGTGTCGCTGACCCTGACGCCGATGATGTGCGCCCGGATGCTGAGCCACGAATCGCTGCGTAAGCAAAACCGCTTCTCCCGCGCCAGCGAACGCTTCTTCGAGCGGGTAATTGCCGCCTACGGCCGCCTGCTGAGCCGGGTGCTGAACCATCCGTGGCTGACCCTCAGCGTGGCGCTGGGCACCCTGGCGCTGTCGATTATGCTGTGGGTATTTATCCCGAAAGGTTTCTTCCCGATTCAGGACAACGGCATTATTCAGGGCACGCTGCAGGCCCCGCAGTCGGCCTCTTTTGCCAGCATGGCGCAGCGCCAGCAGCAGGTCTCCGCCCTGATCCTCAAGGACCCGGCGGTGGAGAGCCTGACGTCGTTTGTCGGCGTCGACGGCACCAACCCGGCGCTGAACAGCGCCCGGCTGCAGATCAACCTCAAGCCGCTGAGCGAGCGCGACGATCGCGTGCAGACGGTTATCTCTCGCCTGCAGCACTCGGTGGACGGCATTCCCGGCATCGCGCTCTATTTGCAGCCCACCCAGGATTTGACCATCGATACCACCGTCAGCCGCACTCAGTACCAGTTCACGCTGCAGGCCAACTCGCTGGATGCGCTCAGCAACTGGGTTCCGCAGCTGTTGACCCGCCTGCAGGCGCTACCGCAGCTCTCCGACGTCAGCAGCGACTGGCAGGATAAGGGCCTTGCGGCGTACATCAACGTCGACCGCGACAGCGCCAGCCGCCTTGGGATCAGCATGGCCGATATCGATAATGCGCTGTACAACGCCTTTGGCCAGCGCCTGATCTCAACCATCTATACCCAGGCCAACCAGTACCGGGTAGTGCTGGAGCATGATACCCAGGCCACGCCGGGGCTCGCCGCACTCGACGGCATTCGCCTCACCGGCAGCGATGGCGGCATCGTGCCGCTGAAATCGATCGCCACCGTTGAGCAGCGCTTTGCCCCGCTGTCGATCAACCATCTCGACCAGTTCCCGGTGACCACCATCTCGTTTAACGTCCCGGATGGCTATTCGCTTGGCGATGCGGTCGAGGCGATTCAGGCCGCCGAACAGGCGCTGGATTTACCGACCGATATCCGCACTCAGTTCCAGGGCAGCACCCTTGCCTTCCAGTCGGCGCTGGGAAATACCGTCTGGCTGGTCGTCGCCGCGGTGGTGGCGATGTATATCGTCCTCGGCGTGCTGTATGAGAGCTTTATCCATCCGATCACTATCCTCTCGACCCTGCCGACCGCCGGCGTCGGCGCGCTGCTGGCCCTGTGGCTCGCCGGCAGCGAGCTGGACGTGATTGCCATCATCGGCATCATCCTGCTGATTGGCATCGTCAAGAAGAACGCCATCATGATGATCGACTTTGCCCTGGCCGCAGAGCGCGAACAGGGCATGGCGCCGCGCGAGGCGATTTATCAGGCCTGTCTGCTGCGTTTCCGCCCCATCCTGATGACCACCCTGGCGGCGCTGCTCGGCGCGCTGCCGCTGATGCTGAGCACCGGCGTGGGCGCAGAGCTGCGCCGTCCGCTGGGGATCGGCATGGTCGGGGGCCTAATGCTAAGCCAGGTGCTGACGCTGTTTACCACTCCGGTGATCTATCTGCTGTTCGACCGCCTGTCGCTGTACCTCAAAAGCCGCTTCCCACGGCGCGAGGAGGAGGCGTAAATGAAGTTTTTCGCCCTCTTCATTTACCGCCCGGTGGCGACGATTTTAATTTCGCTGGCCATCACCCTGTGCGGCATTCTCGGCTTCCGCCTGCTGCCGGTCGCCCCGCTGCCGCAGGTGGATTTCCCGGTGATTATGATCAGCGCTTCGCTGCCCGGCGCCTCGCCGGAGACGATGGCATCGTCGGTGGCGACGCCGCTGGAGCGCTCCCTCGGGCGCATTGCCGGGGTCAATGAAATGACCTCCTCCAGCTCCCTTGGCAGCACGCGCATTATTATGGAGTTCAACTTCGACCGCGATATCAACGGCGCCGCCCGCGACGTCCAGGCGGCGATCAACGCCGCGCAAAGCCTGCTGCCCAGCGGCATGCCGAGCCGTCCGACCTATCGCAAGGCCAATCCGTCGGACTCGCCGATCATGATCCTGACGCTCACCTCGGATACCTACTCCCAGGGCGAGCTGTACGATTTTGCCTCCACCCAGCTGGCGCAAACTATCGCCCAGATTGACGGCGTCGGCGACGTTGACGTCGGCGGCAGCTCGCTGCCCGCGGTGCGCGTAGACCTCAATCCGCAGGCGCTGTTTAACCAGGGAGTATCGCTGGACGCCGTGCGCACGGCGATTGATAGCGCCAACGTGCGCAGGCCGCAGGGGGCGCTGGAGGACAGCAGCCATCGCTGGCAGGTGCAAACCAACGATGAGCTGAAAACCGCCGCCGAGTATCAGCCGATAATCGTGCACTACAGCAACGGCGCGGCGGTGCGTCTTGGCGACGTCGCCAACATCAGCGATTCGGTGCAGGACGTACGCAACGCCGGGATGACCAATGCGAAACCGGCGATTCTGCTGATGATCCGCAAGCTGCCGGAAGCCAATATCATCCAGACGGTGGACAGCATTCGCGCGCGCCTGCCGGAGCTACAGAAAACTATCCCGGCGGCGATCGATCTGCAAATCGCCCAGGATCGCACCCCGACGATTCGCGCCTCGCTGGAGGAAGTCGAGCAGACGCTGGTGATTTCGGTCGCGCTGGTGATCCTCGTGGTGTTCCTGTTCCTGCGCTCCGGCAGAGCCACGCTGATCCCGGCGGTGGCGGTGCCGGTATCGCTGATCGGCACCTTTGCGGCCATGTACCTTTGCGACTTTAGCCTCAACAACCTGTCGCTGATGGCCCTGACCATCGCCACCGGCTTCGTGGTGGATGACGCCATCGTGGTGCTGGAGAATATCTCCCGCCACCTTGAGGCGGGGATGAAGCCGCTGCAGGCGGCTTTGCAGGGAAGCCGGGAAGTGGGCTTTACGGTGCTGTCGATGAGCCTGTCGCTGGTGGCGGTGTTTTTACCGCTGCTGTTGATGGGCGGCCTGCCGGGGCGTCTGCTGCGCGAGTTCGCGGTCACGCTGTCGGTGGCGATTGGTATTTCGCTGGCGGTGTCGCTAACCCTGACGCCGATGATGTGCGGCTGGCTGTTGAAAAGCGGTAAGCCGCATGAGCCCACGCGCAACCGCGGCTTTGGCCGCCTGCTGGTCGCCATTCAGGGCGGCTACGGCAAATCGCTGAGGTGGGTGCTGAAGCACAGCCGAATGACCGGCCTCGTCCTGCTGGGTACGATTGCCCTTAGCATCTGGCTCTATATCTCAATTCCGAAAACCTTCTTCCCGGAGCAGGATACCGGCGTGCTGATGGGCGGCATTCAGGCCGACCAGAGCATCTCTTTCCAGGCGATGCGCGGCAAGCTGCAGGACTTTATGAAAATCATTCGTGAAGACCCGGCGGTGGATAACGTTACCGGCTTTACCGGCGGCTCGCGGGTCAACAGCGGGATGATGTTTATCACCCTCAAATCACGCGACCAGCGCCATGAAACGGCGCAGGAGATTATTGACCGCCTGCGGAAAAAGCTGGCGAAAGAGCCGGGGGCAAACCTGTTCCTGATGGCGGTGCAGGATATCCGCGTCGGCGGACGTCAGGCCAACGCCAGCTACCAGTACACCCTGCTGTCGGACGATCTGGCGGCGCTGCGCGAGTGGGAGCCTAAAATTCGCAAAGCGCTGGCGGCGCTGCCTGAGCTGGCTGACGTCAACTCAGACCAGCAGGACAACGGCGCGGAGATGGACCTGCTCTACGATCGCGATACCATGTCGCGCCTCGGCATCAGCGTGCAGGACGCCAACAGCCTGCTCAACAACGCTTTCGGCCAGCGGCAGATCTCCACCATCTACCAGCCCCTCAACCAGTACAAGGTGGTGATGGAGGTTGACCCGGTCTATACCCAGGACGTCAGCGCGCTGGATAAGATGTTCGTTATCAACAGCGAAGGCAAACCGATCCCGCTCTCCTACTTCGCCAAATGGCAGCCGGCTAACGCCCCGCTGTCGGTGAACCATCAGGGGCTTTCGGCGGCCTCCACCATCTCCTTTAACCTGCCGACCGGTAAATCCCTGTCGGAAGCCAGCGACGCCATCAACCGCGCCATGACCCAGCTCGGGGTGCCGTCCAGCGTCCGCGGCTCGTTCGCCGGCACCGCTCAGGTTTTCCAGCAGACCATGAATTCGCAGATCATTTTGATTCTGGCGGCGATTGCGACGGTCTATATCGTGCTGGGGATCCTCTACGAAAGCTACGTGCATCCGTTAACGATCCTCTCCACCCTCCCCTCGGCGGGGGTCGGCGCGCTGCTGGCGCTGGAGCTGTTCGGCGCGCCGTTCAGCCTCATCGCGCTGATCGGAATTATGCTATTAATTGGAATAGTGAAGAAAAACGCCATCATGATGGTCGACTTCGCGCTGGAGGCGCAGCGTAACGGCAACCTGCCGCCGGAAGAGGCCATCTTCCAGGCCTGCCTGCTGCGTTTTCGCCCCATTATGATGACCACCCTCGCGGCGCTGTTCGGCGCGCTGCCGCTGGTGCTATCCGGCGGCGACGGCTCGGAGCTGCGCCAGCCGCTGGGGATTACGATCGTCGGCGGTCTGGTGGTAAGCCAGCTGCTGACGCTGTACACCACGCCGGTGGTGTATCTGTTCTTCGATCGTCTGCGGCTGCGTTTTTCCCGAAAAATCAGGCAACCGGTAAGCGAATAACATGACCGATCTCCCGTCCAGCGTGCGCTGGCAGCTATGGATAGTGGCATTCGGCTTCTTTATGCAGTCGCTGGATACCACTATCGTCAACACCGCCCTCCCCTCGATGGCCAAAAGCCTCGGGGAGAGCCCGCTGCATATGCATATGGTTATCGTCTCCTACGTGCTGACGGTGGCGATTATGCTGCCCGCCAGCGGCTGGCTGGCGGATCGGGTCGGAGTGCGCAATATCTTTTTTACTGCCATTATCCTGTTCACCCTCGGGTCGCTGTTTTGCGCCCAGGCCAACACCCTTGACCAGCTGGTGCTGGCCCGCGTGCTGCAGGGCATCGGCGGCGCCATGATGGTGCCGGTAGGCCGCCTGACGGTGATGAAAATCGTCCCCCGCTCGCAGTATATGGCGGCGATGACGTTCGTCACCCTCCCCGGCCAGGTCGGGCCGCTGCTGGGTCCGGCGCTCGGCGGCGTGCTGGTGGAATATGCCTCCTGGCACTGGATTTTTTTAATCAACATTCCGGTCGGCATTATCGGCGCTATCGCCACGCTCTCGCTGATGCCGAACTACACCCTGCAGACGCGCCGCTTTGATATGCTCGGCTTTATCCTGCTGGCCACCGGCATGGCGACGTTAACCCTCGCTCTTGACGGCAAAAAAGGGCTGGGTATTTCTCCGCTGCTGCTGACGGCGCTGGTGGCTATCGGCATCGCCTCCGTTGTTCTCTATCTGTGGCACGCGCGGGGCAATGACGGCGCGCTGTTCAGCCTCGACCTGTTCCGCAACCGCACCTTCTCCCTCGGGCTCGGCGGCAGCTTCGCCGGGCGTATCGGCAGCGGCATGCTGCCGTTCATGACGCCGGTATTCCTGCAAATTGGCCTCGGCTTCACGCCGTTCCACGCCGGCCTGATGATGATCCCGATGGTGCTCGGCAGCATGGGCATGAAGCGCATCGTGGTGCAGGTGGTGAACCGCTTTGGCTACCGCCGGGTGCTGATTGTGGCGACGATCGGCCTGGCGCTGGTCAGCCTGCTGTTTATGGCCGTCGCGCTGGCGGGCTGGTACTGGCTGCTGCCGGTGGTGCTGTTTTTACAAGGCATGATCAACTCCAGCCGCTTCTCGTCGATGAATACCCTGACGCTGAAGGATCTGCCGGACCCGCTGGCCAGCAGCGGCAACAGCATGCTGTCGATGGTGATGCAGCTGTCGATGAGTATTGGCGTCACCATCGCCGGCATGCTGCTGGGGATGTTCGGCCAGCAGCACCTCAGCGCCGATGCGGCTACCGCGCATCAGGTCTTTCTCTACACCTACCTGAGCATGGCGGTCATTATCGCGCTGCCGGCGCTTATTTTTTCCCGCGTACCGGATGACATCGAAGGCAATACCGTCATCGCCCGCCGCAAAAGGAGTGAACCGTGAAGCTTTGGCGTCCCGGCATTACCGGCAAACTGTTTCTCGCCATCTTCGCCACCTGCATCGTGCTGCTGATCAGCATGCACTGGGCGGTGCGTATCAGCTTTGAACGCGGCTTTATCGACTACATTAAGCGCGGTAACGAACAGCGGCTGACGATGCTTGGCGACGCCCTCAGCGAGCAGTATGCCCAGCACGGCAGCTGGAAGTTCCTGCGCAACAACGACCGCTTTATTTTCCAGCTGCTGCGCACCTTTGAGCGCGACAACGACGATCGCTCCCCCGCCGGCCACGGCCCAGGGCCTGACGGCGAGCGGGGTCCGGGGCCGGACCGAGGCCCGCCGCCGGACAACGGACCCCGCGGTCCCGGGCCGGATATGCCTCCGCACGGCTGGCGGACGATGTTCTGGGTGGTCGATCAGAAAGGCCGCGTGCTGGTCGGCCCGCGGGAGCCGGTGCCTGAAGACGGTACCCGCCGCGAGATCCTCGTTGACGGCGCTCCGGTAGGGGCGGTCATCGCCTCGCCGGTGGAGCGCTTAACCCGCAATACCGATATCAATTTCGATCGGCAGCAGAAGCGCACCAGCTGGCTGATTGTGGCCCTGGCGACCATCCTTGCGGCGCTGGCGACCTTCCCGCTGGCGCGCGGCCTGCTGGCGCCGGTTAAACGGCTGGTAGAAGGAACCCATCGCCTCGCGGCGGGTGATTTCTCCACCCGGGTCACCGCTAGCGGCGGCGATGAGCTTGGCCGCCTGGCGCAGGACTTTAACCAGCTTGCCAGCACCCTTGAGCGCAACCAGCAGATGCGTCGCGATCTGATGGCGGATATTTCCCACGAGCTGCGCACGCCGCTGGCGGTTCTGCGCGGCGAGCTGGAGGCGATTCAGGACGGGGTACGCAAATTCACCCCGGACTCTATCCCCTCCCTGCAGGCGGAAGTCGCCACCCTGACCAAGCTGGTTGACGATCTGCACCAGCTGTCGATGTCGGATGAGGGCGCGCTGGCCTATCAGAAAACCTCCGTGGATATTATCACCCTGCTGGAAGTCGCGGCGGGGGCCTTCCGCGAGCGCTTCTCCAGCCGCGGGCTGGAGATCGGCGTATCGTTACCGGAAAGCGCCATGATTTTTGGCGACGGCGACCGCCTGATGCAGCTTTTCAATAACCTGCTGGAAAACAGCCTTCGCTATACCGATAGCGGCGGCAAGCTGCTGATTAGCGCCAGTCAAAACGGTCGGATGCTGATCGTCGACTTCGCCGATAGCGCCCCTGGCGTCAGCGACGCCCAGCTGGAGCGCCTCTGCGAACGATTCTACCGCGCAGAAGGTTCGCGCAATCGCGCCAGCGGCGGCTCCGGCCTCGGGCTGGCTATCTGCGTCAATATCGTCGCCGCCCACGGCGGCACCTTACGGGCCGGCCATTCGCCTTTTGGCGGGGTTAGCATTAAAGTAGAGTTACCTCTGGAACGCGATTTACCGAGAGACGTATGATTGAATTACCTGTTGATGAAAACACCCCGCGTATTCTTATCGTGGAAGATGAACCCAAGCTCGGCCAGCTGCTGATCGACTATCTGCTTGCCGCAGGCTATGCGCCGACGCTGATTAATCACGGCGATCGGGTTCTGCCCTACGTTCGCCAGACGCCGCCGCACCTGGTCCTGCTGGATCTGATGCTGCCGGGCACCGACGGGCTGACGCTGTGCCGTGAAATTCGCCGCTTCTCCGACGTTCCGGTGGTGATGGTGACGGCCAAGATTGAGGAGATCGACCGCCTGCTGGGGCTGGAGATCGGCGCCGACGACTATATCTGCAAGCCCTACAGCCCGCGTGAAGTCGTGGCGAGGGTGAAAACCATCCTTCGCCGCTGCAAGCCGCGTCCGGAGCTGCAGGCGCTGGATGCCGTCAGCCCGCTGATCGTCGATGAAGGGCGTTTTCAGGCCTCGTGGCGCGACAAGCTGCTGGATCTCACCCCCGCCGAGTTTCGCCTGCTGAAAACCCTCTCCCAGGAGCCGGGAAAAGTGTTCTCGCGCGAACAGCTGCTGAACCATCTCTACGATGATTATCGCGTGGTCACCGACCGAACCATCGATAGCCATATCAAAAACCTGCGCCGCAAGCTGGAGTCGCTGGACGCAGAGCAGTCGTTTATCCGCGCCGTCTACGGCGTCGGCTACCGCTGGGAGGCGGACGCCTGCCGGCTGGCATAGGCCGCCGGATGCCGTTCTGCCCGCGCGATTACCCGCCTGCTGGCGGGTGATTTTTATGCGAAAAACGCCTCCGGCGCTCTCGCCCATATGGCGCCGACGAGTCCGCGCAGCAGGAGCATTTGCCGTCATTGACCCGCCGACCCGGCGCTGACGGCGTGAAAGGGTTTACCTGCCTCCCCCACGGCGCTACAATGCCCGCCCTTAATGTGGGGACACTCCCCAACTCGCCCACCAGGTGCGGCGAATCTGACCTGTCATCAGAACGAGAAAATCATGTTTAAACCGGAACTCCTTTCCCCGGCGGGAACGCTGAAAAATATGCGTTACGCTTTCGCCTACGGCGCAGATGCCGTTTATGCCGGCCAGCCGCGCTATTCTCTGCGCGTGCGCAATAACGAATTCAACCACGAAAACCTGCAGCTCGGCATCAACGAAGCCCATGCGCTGGGGAAAAAGTTCTACGTGGTGGTGAACATCGCGCCGCATAACGCCAAGCTGAAGACCTTCATTCGCGATTTGAAGCCGGTAGTGGAAATGGGGCCGGATGCGCTGATCATGTCCGATCCGGGCTTAATCATGCTGGTACGGGAAAACTTCCCCGAGATGCAGATCCATCTCTCGGTACAGGCCAACGCCGTCAACTGGGCAACGGTAAAATTCTGGCAGCAGATGGGGCTGAGCCGGGTCATTCTCTCGCGCGAGCTGTCGCTGGAAGAGATTGCCGAAATCCGCAGCCAGGTGCCGGAGATGGAGCTCGAAATTTTCGTTCACGGCGCGCTGTGCATGGCCTACTCCGGCCGCTGCCTGCTCTCCGGCTATATCAACAAACGCGATCCGAACCAGGGGACCTGCACCAACGCCTGCCGCTGGGAATATAACGTCCAGGAAGGCAAGCAGGACGACGTCGGCAATATTGTCCACAAATATGAGCCGATCCCGGTACAGAACGTTGAGGCAACGCTGGGGATCGGCGAGCCGACCGACCGGGTATTTATGATTGAAGAAGCCAAGCGCCCGGGCGAATATATGACCGCCTTCGAAGACGAGCACGGCACCTACATCATGAACTCGAAGGATCTGCGCGCCATCGCCCACGTTGAGCGCCTGACCAATATGGGCGTGCACTCGCTGAAAATCGAAGGCCGCACCAAGTCCTTCTACTACTGCGCCCGTACCGCCCAGGTCTACCGCAAGGCGATCGACGACGCCGCCGCCGGCAAACCGTTTGACGAAAGCCTGCTGGAAACCTTGGAAGGGCTGGCCCACCGCGGCTATACCGAAGGCTTCCTGCGCCGCCATACCCATGATGATTATCAGAACTACGAGTACGGCTACTCTCTCTCAGAGCGCCAGCAGTTTGTCGGAGAGTTTACCGGCGAACGTAACGGCCAGCTGGCGGCGGTGGCGGTGAAGAACAAATTCACCCTCGGCGACAGCCTTGAGCTGATGACGCCGCAGGGCAACGTCAACTTCACCCTTGAGCATATGGAAAATGCCAAAGGCGAAGTGATGCCGGTCGCCCCCGGCGATGGCTACACGGTCTGGCTGCCGGTACCGGAAGATATGGTGCTGCAGTACGCCCTGCTGATGCGCAACTTTGCCGGCCAGAGCACCAGAAACCCGCACGGCAGCTAGTTTACCAGGGTTATTTTTTCAGGATGCACGGATATTAGAAACGGATCACATACCGTTTCGCTTAAAGCCGGTATCATCCATTTCGCTGAAAAACATAACCCATAAATGCTAGCTGTACCAGGAACCACCTCCTTAGCCTGCGTAATCTCCCTTACGCGGGCTTATTTTTTTATTATTAACCTATCTACGTCCGCATGCTGTCCATGCCTGGATACCGGCTTTGCTTTACCAGGTGCCCTCTTTACAGCGGAGACCCATCCGCGATCGTTCCCCTGATATTAAAAACAATTCCCCGCCTTTCCCGCTGCTTTGGTTCCTCCTGGGCGACAAAACCTCCGTTCAGGCGCGGCCATCAATATGTTGTCGCCATCAGCCGCTCTGACCGGAACGGCGCTCTCCCGCTGGCCCAGGAGTGACATGCTTTTTATCCATCATTCATTAGACAGATAATTATAATCACCTCAATTAAATGATAATGATAACTATTTGCATTTGTTTAATTAGAGGCATAAACTGCCATTCTTTATTTTTTTAGTGTTTTAAACCGGTAATTAACCATCTACTGGTTTTTCATCACTAACATTGTTGGATTTTCGATATCTTTTTAAAAAATAAGGAAATTTCATGGGAAAACGCGCCTTAATCCTCACCTTATCGACGTCGGTTTTTACAGGTTCGACGCTTGCGGAGGGAAAAAATGACAATGAAGAAATTATGGTTGTTTCATCTACAGGGACCGCCGAAAATACCCTCTCCGGATCTGATTTAAACAGATTCAGAGGAATTGCGAATGCAGATATTTTTTCCTCTGAAACATATATCCAGTCAAATAATATGAGAAATGAGGCGGGTGCGATTGATCCAGGAATCAGGGGACTGCAGGGAGAAGGCCGTGTTCCGGTGTTTATTGACGGCTCGCTGCAGTCGACCCACACGTCAAGAGGCTATCAGGGAACCAGCGACAGAACGTATATCGACCCTGATTTAATCAGCAATATCACCATCAGCAAAGGGGCCTCACAGAATAACAATGCCTTTTCATCCGGCGCCATCGGTGGGGTAATAAATATAAAAACCCTCTCCACGGAGGATATTATCAATCCCGGCAATAGCTACGGCTTACTTCTTAAGCTAAGAACGTTCAATAATAATAAAAAGCCTGATATCCCTGATGATTATGCGGAGCAGAGCTATTATCAGTTAACGGACAAGCCCCGCGGGTATGATTTTAGAAATGGCTCCGCCACGCTTGCCTTTGGCTTCAGAGATGATACGGTTGATACCGTGCTTGCCTATAGTAAAAGATCTACCGGGAACTATTTTTCAGGGAAAAATGGCTTTAAAAAATTCAACGATCCGGTGGTATTTAAAAATGAAGAGGTCGTAAACACTTACTTTGAAAGCGAGTCATTTATTTATAAGCTTGCGATCAACGCGAATGATGATCATCACTTCAACCTTGCGTACCGCAACCATCGTCAGCAGGCCGGTGAAACGTTGGCTGCCTACTGGTATAAAAACGCCAATGACATTGACTTCGAGCCCCTGCCTGCGGGCGTGGAATCCATGCCACAATGGAAACCCGGCAGCGCGATTGTTAATGCCTACAGTGCCGGATATACCTATACCCCCGTTAACAACAGGCTGATTAACTTAAATCTGAACTACTGGATAACCGATACGAACTTAAAGCAATATAACGGCCTGTGGGCATTGGGGACCAATGCGCAACAATATCTGCATGCCTATAGCAACAATAAAAATGGTATAGCCATTGTCAATGAAAGCCAGTTAAACATGCTCACGCTCCGCTACGGGTCGTCAACGCAAAAAGAAAAGCTGGCGCCAAAATCTGACGGTCTGACCCGGTTTACCGCCTATCCCACCTCGCGGCATGGCGAGAGAAGGGAAAATGCCCTTTTCGTCAACGGGATGATTGAGAGTGGTCCGCTCCAGGTCAATCTGGGTATTAATTATCATAATTCCGCAGCCAACGATTTTCAGACCAATCAAAGCGTAAAATATCAGGCTAAAGCAGACCTGAGTTCCGAAATAAGCTATGCGCTGACCCCAGGCACAACCGTGTTTGTGAAAGCAGCCAGAAACTACAGAATGCCGAGCCTGTATGAAACCACGGTATCGAATGAGATTTTCAGCTATAACCCGGCGGACCCGATCGCGCCAGAAGTCTCCCTGCAAAAAGAAGTTGGGGTTAAGATACATCGCCCGGCTTTATTATCCGCGGAGGATGCTCTTGACCTCTCCCTCTCCTGGTTTAACAACAGGACCAATAATTTTATCTCTCCCGGATTAAAGGATAAAACCGCGGGAATGCCGGCATGGCAGGATAACTTCACGTTTATGAATTATGATAAGCTCGATTTATCCGGAATTGACTTTTCGCTTAAATACAACAGCGAACTGTTCTACTCTGCCATTTCCGCAACGTTGTATAGCAAAACGGCGGTGTGCTCAAACTACTATGCGCAAAAATATAACACCAGCAGCTGCAATAACATGGGCTTCGCCTGGGGATTAACGCCCACCAGAATTCCCGCCAAACAAAATATCTCTGTGAATCTGGGGAAAAAATTCCGCAATGAAACCGTCGATGCTGGCATCAGATACAGATATCACTCGGCGAAAACAAACCCTGCGGGATGGCTTGAGGGGACAGCAGCCAACCCGGTTATCGAAATACCTTCCGGGTACCAAATTGATTTGTATGGAGAATATATTTTAAATAAAAATGCGACCTTTTTTGCCGCGGTTAATAATGTCACAGATCGCTATGATATCCAGCCCGGAGCGGTTATCAGCATGCCAGATCCCGGCAGAACGGTAATGCTCGGCGTTGACCTCCGCTTCTGATTGTTCCCCACCAGAGGCGCTATCAGGGAAGAGGGCGATTTTTGCGCCCTCTTCCCTGCCGATTATGCGCTATGAATATTTATCTTCAGGCTGCATGCGCGCGGGCTTTGTTATCTAACTCATACCTCGAAGAAGTCGACCTTCCCGCCAGCAAGATGATACATGCTGCCAACAATTTTGATTTTCCTTTGTTCTTCCAGCTTTCTCAGCACCGGACTATTTTTCCGAATATTTTCGATTGTCAGCTCGACGTTTTTCCGCGCCACGGCATCAACAAAGTCGTAATTACTGCCTTGACGTTCACCGCTGTACTCGGTTTTTGCGATGGCCGGTTTAATTTCATCGAGTAAGCCGGTCAGGTTACCTAATTCGGCATTATCGATGGCCCCGCGGACGGCGCCGCAGCGGGTATGCCCCATCACCAGCACCAGCTTCGCACCGGCGACGGCGCAGGCAAACTCCATGCTACCTAACATATCGCGGTTGCTGATATTACCCGCAACCCGAGAGTTAAAGGTTTCACCGATCCCCGCATCCAGAATAATTTCTGCCGGCGCGCGCGAGTCGATACAGCTGAGGATCACCGCCGCCGGGAACTGCCCCGCCAGGCTGCTGCGCTTTTGCTGCAGATAATCGTGCTTAAGCGGGCGGTTTTCCCGGAAACGCAGATTACCCTGTTTAAAATGTTCAATTACCGCATCCGGCGTCATACCGTCGCGTTCCTCTTTGCTCAGAGACGCGGCAAAAGAGATCGTCGGTACCGATAAGGCCGCCAGCCCGGTGATGGACAGCGCGGAAAGCGCTAACGTCTGCTTCAGAATGGTACGACGTGAAGGTTCAGCTTGTTGGTTCTGTTTCATAATATCTCTCTATGGACCGGGTTATTCAAATTACGCAGATAATCTCCTGGTAAAGAACAACCAAACTAAAACCACACGATATATAGAGAAATTTTTTTGCCCTTTGTTTCAATAATGACGCTCGCAGGGGCAGGTTGTTAATATGAAGAAGCCTTTTTGAAAAGACAATTAACATAAAGCGCACAGTTTAAAAACCGTGCGCGAATAAGATGCGAAGTAATAGCGTAATGCCGAATTACCGCGCAGGGGCATTTGACCTTACGCTGACCCGTACGGTGGTCGCTTTCTCTGTGATATTCAGCCAGGGGCGGCCATAGACGAAGTTAATATTTCCGCTCCCCTGCTGGACACCTTTAAAGGTAAAGGTTCTTTCCACCGGGCAGCCCGTTGCGCGCTTACCGCAGCTGGCGGGCTGGCGGTAATTCTCGGCGACCAGCATGACCTGCGCGGGTAAGGAACGTAGCATCCACTTGTAGCCGGTGCCCGGGATATCCTGCAGCGTAACGGTAAACTGTTCCCCGCCGGAAATGCTCTTCTCCGTCACCTGCGCGGAGAGAGCCTGCAGGGAGAAAGCCAGACAAAATACCGCCATGCAGGAATTCGTTACGTAGGTGAATGTGTTACGGGACATCCTCTTTTCCTTACTGTATCAATGGTCAAATTTACCCGCGCAATTCTGACACTCCCGCGCAACGTATCACAGGACGAATAGCGCGCCGGTTGAGCTACCATTGCAGAAAAAGGGGGGCGCGGTTATCGATAGCCCGATATCCACGCCCCCCGGGCCGATAATTTACGAAATATCCATCCTTCTCTTCATGCGGTACACTTTCTGCATCTTGTGCAATGAGGCAACCATCATGTCAACGTTTCCGGCCAGCTTACTGATTCTGAATGGCAAAGGCGCTAATGAGCCGCAGCTGCGCGAAGCGATAAATCTGTTACGCGAAGAGGGCGTCGATATCCACGTCCGCGTCACCTGGGAAAAAGGCGACGCCGGGCGCTTCGTCGATGAGGCCGAACGGCTTAACGTCGGCACGGTGATTGCCGGCGGCGGCGACGGCACCATTAATGAAGTCGCCACCGCGCTGGTCCAGCGTGGCAGCAAGGCGGCGCTGGGGATCCTGCCGCTCGGTACCGCCAACGACTTCGCTACCAGCGTCGGGATCCCGCTGGACCTCGCCAGCGCCCTCAAGCTGGCGATTGTCGGGCGCGATATCGCGATAGACGTCGCGCGGGTCAACGATAAAACCGGCTTTATTAATATGGCCACCGGCGGCTTCGGCACCCGGATCACTACCGAAACGCCGGAAAAGCTCAAGGCCGCGCTGGGCGGCGTCTCCTACCTGATCCACGGCCTGATGCGCATGGATACCCTCAAACCCGACCGCTGTGAAATCCGCGGGGAGAACTTCTCCTGGCAAGGGGACGCGCTGGTGATCGGCATCGGCAACGGACGCCAGGCGGGCGGAGGCCAGCAGCTGTGCCCGCAGGCGTTAATTAACGACGGGCTGCTGCATCTGCGCATCTTTACCGGTCAGGAGCTGCTGCCGGCGCTGTTCAGTACGCTGGCCAATCCCGACAACTCCCCTAACCTGGTGGACGGCGTTTCGTCCTGGTTTGAAATTACCGCCGCCCACGAGATGACCTTTAACCTCGACGGCGAGCCGCTAAGCGGCAAAACCTTCCGCATGGAAATTCTGCCCGGCGCCCTGCGCTGCCGGCTGCCGCCGGACTGCGCGCTGCTGAAATAGATGGGCGATCGCCAGGGAAAGGTGTGAAAATGAGCGCAGAAAAGAGATAAACCGACCGTTACATCCCCAGGGTTTCTGCGCTCATCGGTACGTGGCTATCCGGCCGCCTTGACGCTTTCAGCGCGCGACAGCAGCAGCTCGGTTAGCGAATGATGGCGGGCGACGGCGCCGTGGAACTGCTGATGCTGGCAATCTTCGGTCACCGCTATCGTCGGGATGCCCGCGGCCCGGGCGGCCTGAAAGCCGCTGGCGCTATCTTCGATAACCAGACACTGGTCCGCGCGGAGATTGAGCTTGCGCAGGGTCGAGAGGTAGACCGCCGGGTGCGGCTTGCCCCACGCTTCGTCATCGGCGCTGGATATCACGTCGAACCAGGGGCGCAGGGCGAGTTTATCGAGCACGGCGGCAATAACCTGATGGGATGAGGAGGTCGCCAGCGCAATCTTGTAGCCGCAGTGGCGGAAATGGACCAGGGCTTCATTGACGCCATCCATCGCCTCGCCCCTGGCGATAATCAGCCCGGTCACCCGCCGCAGGATCATCTGCTGCAGGCGCTGAGGCGCGACGCTGAGTTGACAATGGCGGCACCAGGTGCGCGCAATGTCGTCCAGCCGCTTGCCTTTGGTCAAGGTTTCACACTCCGCCACGCTAACCGTGGCGCCCCAGCGCGCCAGGGCCTCAATCTGCGCCTGGCGCCACAGGCTTTCCGAATCAATAAGCACGCCGTCCATGTCAAAAATTACCGCTTTAATACTCATCATCCACCTCAGGCGGGCCGCGATGTCTGCCATCGCGGCCCGTAGACTCTCATCAGGAAAATTCAACGCTTTTACCGCTACCGGCCGGCTGTTGGCTAAAACCCGGCTGCTCAACGCGGATAAACGCGCAGAGGAAGAACGCCAGCACGTACAGCGCGGTGTAGGCGATAACCACCCCGATGGTGCTGTAGTACGGCAGCAGGACTACCGCTATCGCCGGGGCGAGGAAGTTGGACAGCCCCGCCGACAGGTTATAGACCGAAATGGCCGCCCCTTTATGCTTAGGCTCAAGCGCCGGGAACACGGCGGCCATCGGGACGAAGGCGGCGACAAAGATCCCCAGCGCAACCGCCGGGATCAGCGCCATGGCGAAGTTATGCCCGAAGTGCTGCGGAATGTAGTAAAAAGCGAGGCTCGACAGCGCCATGCCCACGCAGCCAAACCAGCGCACCACTTTGATCCAGCCCAGCTTCTCGCCTAAGATCCCCCACAGCACGTTGGAGAAAATGGTGGTGAAGAAGAACACCGCCCACACCTGCAGCCACTCCGAGGTGGTGAAGCCCAGCTCATCAACAAACATCAGCGGCATAATCACCGCAAAGCCGAACAGCGACAGGGTATTGATAATGCGCACCACGCTGGAGAGCAGAATATTGCGATTGCTGTAGAGCAGCGTCACCGCGCGGCCCAGTTCGGCAAACTTCTCGCGGGTGGTCAGGTTTTGCATATGCCGCGGCGTCTCAATTTTGCGCAGCGCGACCATCGCGATAACGCCGCCGGTGACGCAGAACGCCAGCGCCAGCCACAGGGTACCGAGCTCGCCGATATGCGGGATGGTAAAGCTCGGAATGTAGCTGCCGAATACGCCGATGCCGATTGAATAGACGGCCCAGAACCAGCCCAGCGCCGAGCTGGCGCTGTCGCTTTTGACGTTGTGAATAATCGCCACGATAAACGAGTAGAGGAACAGCGGATAGGCAAAGCCGCGAATGCCGTAGAACAGCAGGATCAGCGGATAGTTAGCGTGTCCGAGGCCAAAAACCAGGAACAGAACGTGGAACACGCACCACAGCACGAAGCCGATCATCATCGTTTTCTGCGGGGTGATGATCTCCGCCACCACGCCGGAAATCCACGCCGAGAGCGCGGCGGCCAGGCCGTACAGCGTAAAGGCGAAAGAGGCCTGCGCCGGGGTGAAGCCCAGCTCTTTGATATAGTGCGAGAGAAAAGCCAGCTCGAAACCGTCGCCGGTCATAAACACGGCGATAGCAATGTATCCCCATATCAGATTCAGGGGCAGACCAAGCCACTGTTTATTGGTTACGGACATAATGACCTCGTTTTCAGGGTACAGGATGCCGCTCCGGTGGCGTCACCGGGGCGGTTGTTATACCCGTCATAATTCAGGCTGCAGGTGCGTTGGCTTCCTCACTCGCTCCGGTCGCTTACCTAAGTAAGCTCCTGGAGATTCCCTGCGTCGCCGCCTTCCTGCAGCCCGAATTATTTAGGATATGTTATTTATAATTAGCGCTGACGGTAATTCAGGTCGTTGAGATATAAGGCCTTAAACTGCGCATAGCGCTGCATCAGGGCCTGATGGCGGGCCGGCGTCGCGCGCCAGGTTTGCCAGACTTCCGGCTTTTCGCACACCGCAGCCAGCGGTTTCCCTGCCGCCAGGCAGGCCAGCCGCGCCGCCCCCAGCGCGCCGCCGGTTTCGCCCCCTTTATGGGTAACCACCGGCATCGCGAGAATATCCGCCAGCAGCTGGGCCCAGAACGGGCTTCGGGCGCCGCCGCCAACCAGCGAGCACTGTTCAATCCGCGTGCCGCTGTCCTTCAGCACCTGCAGCCCGTCGTTAATGCCAAAGCTCACGCCCTCCAGCACCGCGTAGCCCAGCTGCGCGCGCAGGCTGGAGTGCGTCATCCCCCAAAACATCCCGCGGGCATCGGGATCGTTATGCGGCGTGCGTTCGCCGGAAAGGTACGGCAGGAAGAACGGGGCGCTGGCTTTCTCTTCCTCGCTGAGCTGGGCAATCTCTTCCAGCAGAGCGACTTCGGTGGTACCGGTGAGACGACAGAACCACTGCAGGCAGCTGGCGGCGCTGAGCATGACGCTCATCTGGTGCCACAGGTTCGGCAGCACGTGACAGAAGGCGTGAACCGCCGACTGCGGCGCCGGACGATAGGCGTCGGTCACCACGAACAGCACGCCGGAAGTCCCGAGAGAAATAAAGGCATCGCCCGGAGAGACCGCCCCGACGCCAATAGCGCTGACCGCGTTATCGCCCCCGCCGCCGGCGACCACCACCGACGCGTTCAGTCCCCAGCGCTCCGCCACCAGCGGATCGAGGGTCGCGGACACCTCGCAGCCTTCGACCAGCGACGGCATATGGCTGCGCGACAGGCCGCACTTGTCCAGCAGCGCATCGGACCAGTCACGCTTCGCCACGTCCAGCCACAGCGTCCCGGCGGCATCCGACATATCGGAGATTTTCCGGCCGGTCATCCGGTAGCGCAGATAATCCTTCGGCAGCATAACCGTAGCCGTGCGCTGGAAGTTGGCCGGCTCATGGCGCCGCACCCACAGCAGTTTTGGCGCGGTAAACCCCGGCATCGCCAGGTTTCCCGCCACCTGGTGCAGCTCGGGCGCCGCCTCCTCCAGCTCGCGGCACTCGTCGGCGCAGCGGGTGTCATTCCACAGGATTGCCGGGCGAATCACCTCCCCGCGGCTGTCCAGCAGCACCGCGCCGTGCATCTGCCCCGAGAGGCCGATCGCCTTGATGGCCGACCAGTGATGGCCGCACTTTTCCCGCAGGGTGGTCATCAAATACTCCGTGGCTTCCCACCACGCCTGCGGCGCCTGCTCGGACCAATGGGGATGGGGCCGCTGAATGCTCAGCGGCGCGCTATGGCTGGCGACGACGTCATTGTTCTCATCAATGACCAGCGCTTTCACTTCCGACGTGCCAAGATCGATCCCTAAGTACATAGCCACCTCTTACTTAATCAGCGTATAAACTGCGGCAATCTTCTCGCGCAGCAGCGCCAGGAAGTCCTCGCGATCCGCCAGCGCGCCAAATAGCGCCCGGTCTTTGGCGTAGACGGCGATCGGGTCGCTGGCTTCGAACATCTCATGCACCGCCTGCGCGTCGAGGATCCCGTCCTGGTATTGATACGGCAGCGTTCCCTTGTGCCACTGCTCCATAAAGACGAAGAACAGCGCCGGGAGCATCGCCGTCGCTTCCGGACGCGCGCCGCGCTGATAGCACTCCTGCAGGGTCGGGGCGATCATCGCCGGAATTTTAGAGAAGCCGTCCGCCGCCACCCGCTGGTTGGTGTCCTGGATGTAGGGGTTGGTAAAGCGCTTGAGCACCACGTCGCGATAGGTCGCGAGGTCGATCCCGTTATCGCCGAGGCATGGGATCACGTCTTCGGTGACGTAGCGATCGGCGATGGCGTAGATGAACCCGGTCAGCGTGCTTTCGTGGATATAGCGCTGGCCGATGAGGGTGCCCGCCCAGGCGATGCAGCTGTGCGAGGCGTTGAGAATACGAATTTTCGCCTCTTCGTAAGGAATAACCGAGGCCACCATCTCAACGCCAACGGCTTCCAGATTCGGTCGCCCGGCGCGGAAATTATCTTCCACCACCCACTGAATGAAGGTTTCGCCCATGACCGGCGCCTTATCGTCAATGCCGGTTTGCGCTTTGATTCGCGCCGGCAGATCCGCCGCCGGGCGCGGCGTAATGCGGTCAACCATCGTGTTCGGGCAGTTCGCATTCGCCGCCAGCCACTCAACCAGCGCCTGCCTGCCGGTTAGCTGCAGGAACTCCACCAGCCCGTCGTGGAAGCGCTCGCCGTTGTGGCGGACGTTATCGCAGTTCAGCAGGGTCAGCGGTCCGGCGTTATCCGCCATGCGCTTTTCCAGAATACGCGCGATGGTGCCGTAGATGGTCTGGCAGTCGCCCTGCAGATCGGCAACCAGGTCGGGGTTGCTGGTCTCCAGACGATGGCTGGTATTCAGGTAGTAACCCCCTTCGGTGACGGTGAAGGCAATGACCTTAGTCTGCGGGTTGGCCCCTTCATCAATCAGCGGCTGTAGCCCCTTCTGCCACGGCAGCAGCTTCTGAATAGAGGTGATTTCTTCATACTCGCGTTCGCCTTCCGGGCTGACGGTCTCCAGCACATAGCGCCCGCCCTGCGCGGCCAGCGCCTGCACCACCTGCTCGGCATCGTCGCGAATGTTGCCGGCGGCGATATGCCAGCGCTTATCGCCGCTGGCGATCAGGCGATGCAGGTACCACGCCTGATGCGCACGGTGAAAAGAACCCAAACCGATGTGAAGCCATGTGTATTGCTGATTCATATTCTGATCTCCTTGAGTGATGTGGCTCACTGTAGATGATCATTTGACCCAATTAAGAGCCATAGATCACAAAAGAGCAATTACCCAATTAAATTACAAATGACCAAATCAGAGCAAAAGCTTGCCTGTTTTCTGAGCCGCAGCCAAAATGCTGCTAATAGTCAAAATCAGTGGGCCTGCAGAAAGACGAACTTATCGCCGTGGCCGCAAACTTAAGGCAGGGAACCGTGAGTAAAGAAGATGACATCAGGCTGGACCAGAAGGTCCGCGCCGCGTGGATGTACTACATTGCCGGCCAGAATCAGAGCGAGATCGCCAGCCAGCTCGGCACCTCAAGGCCGGTGGTCCAGCGGCTGATTGCCGCGGCGAAAGAGGAAGGCATCGTCTCGATTGGGCTGCATCATCCGGTGGCAAACTGCCTCGACTACGCCCAGTTGCTGCAGGAAAAATATCGGCTTATCGACTGCAATATCGTTCCGGCCTATAGCGAGGAGAGCACCCTCGACAGCGTTTCGTTCGGCTGCTACCAGCTGATGGCCCGCTATCTGCAGGACGATAAGGCCAAAATTATCGGCATTGGCTCCGGGCTGACGCTGAAGAAAACCATGCAGCGCATCGATTTCGACAGCCTGAACACGCGCTGCGTGGCGCTGATAAGCGCGATGGATGCCGACGGACAGTGCAACTACTACGACGACGTTCCCCTGCTGCTGGCGCGGAAAATACAGGCCAAATATTACCAGTGGCCGGCGCCGCGCTATGCGCAAACGGCGGACGAGCACCGGATGTGGTGCACCAGCCGCCTGTTTCAGAACGTGTCCGGAGTGGCGCAGCAGGCGGACGTGATTTTCGTCGGCATCGGCCCGCTGGGCACCCACAGCCCAATCTTCAAGGACGGATTTATTAATCAGGCGCAGCTGGACGAGCTAACGGCCCAGGGCGGGATCGGCGAGATCCTCGGCCGGTTTATCGATGCCGAAGGCGGCGTGGTGGAGAGCAATATCAACCAGATGATCACCAGCTACGATATCCGCCACAACCGCTGCCCGCGAATTGCGGTAGCCTGCGGCGAATATAAGCGTCCGGCAATTCTGGCGGCGCTGAAAGGCGGCTGGATCAACGGCCTGGTGACCGATGAGCACACCGCCCGCTGGCTGCTGACGCGCTAACGCCCGCAACGCGCTCAGATAAGCTCGCGGCTGCCGATCAGCAGCGGCGGGATTTCGACCAGCTGTTTAGCGGCGTCGCCGGAATCAATAATGCCGAACACCGCTTCCAGCATCGCCGGCACGTTCTGCTGAACCATGTCAATATCGTGCCCCAGCAGGTAGACGAAAGGGTCCCAGTCAAAGCAGCCCATCGGCGGCTGCCCGGTGCCGGTCAGGCCCCGCTGGGCCAGCCAGCGGACGACCCCTTCAAGAGAGATGGTTGAGTTGACGAAGAAGCCCTGCAGATGTTCATCCGGCGCGCCGAAGCGGGCCAGCATGCTGGCCTCAACTTTGCCTTTTGAGTAGCCGGGAGCGAGGATATTTTCCGCCGGCACGTTCAGGCCGCGCGCCCGATGCGCGTAGTGAAAGCCGCGCAGACGCTCAAGGGTGTTATGGTCGCTGCTGCGGCCGCCGACGAAGGTCAGCGGCGCCAGGCTGCCGTGACGCCGCAGGCTGTTGTCGAGGATTTTATCGGTCAGCGCCCTCGCGCCGGCGTAGTTATCGGAAATTACCGAAGGCGCAATGGTTCCCGGCAGGTCAAGGTTGACGGTGGGCACCCCCGCCTGCTGGCACAGCTCGGCAATTTTGTCCGGATTGGTTGCCCCGGTCGCCACCACCCAGTCCACCTGCCAGGAAAGCATCGCCTTCACGGCTTCAATTTCCAGCTCCGGGCGACGGCGGGTACAGGTAATAATCGGCAGCAGCCCGCGTTCGCGCGCCATCTCTTCAAAACTTTCCGCCACCGATCCGAAGTAGCGGTTATCATATTTAGGGACGATCATGCCGATTACGTGGGATTTTTTACTGCGCAGCATGCTGGCCTGGCGGTTGATCGCATAGCCCTGCTCTTCGGCAATCCGGGTAACCTTCTCCGCCAGCTTCGCGCTGATACGGCGTTTTTTCCAGTTACCGTTGAGGATCGCGCTGACCGCGCTTGCCGAGACGCCGGATAATTCCGCCAGATCGTAGATAGTGATTTTTTTCATTTTCCCAACTTGCGTCACAAATTCATTTCGCTGTTAATTTCCCCACTTGCTCAATCGATGAAGCTGGCGCACATTAGCTTCATCGATTGAGCAACCACTATGCTCCCCGGCGCGCCAGGTCGCACGCCGCTCAGTATCCAGCGTATATAAATAAATGATGCTGATATTCAAAATCTTAGCAAGATTTAGTACCTGACTCCAACGCTGGTCCCGGCTTATTACGGGCCAGATCGATTTACCAAAACAGACCCGGTGAAGGATTATAAAATGAACCACTCCGTATCCTCTATGAATACTTCTCTCAATGGTAAAGTCGCTGCGGTGACCGGCGCGGCTTCCGGTATCGGTCTCGAATGCGCCAAAACCCTGCTCTCGGCGGGCGCAAAGGTAGTCCTGATCGACCGCGAAGGCGAAAAGCTAAATAAGATTGTGGCCGAACTGGGCGAAAACGCCTTCGCCCTGCAGGTGGATCTGATGCAGGGCGAACAGGTCGATAATATTCTGGCCGGTATTCTTAAGCTGGCGGGCGGGCTGGATATCTTCCACGCCAACGCCGGCGCCTATATCGGCGGGCCGGTGGCCGAAGGCGATCCGGACGTGTGGGATCGCGTGCTCCACCTTAACACCAACGCCGCCTTCCGCTGCGTGCGCAGCGTTCTGCCGCACCTGATCGCGCAAAAGTCCGGCGATATCATCTTTACCAGCTCCATCGCCGGGGTGGTTCCGGTTATCTGGGAACCTATCTACACCGCCTCAAAATTTGCGGTTCAGGCGTTCGTGCACACCACCCGTCGCCAGGTGTCGCAGTACGGCGTGCGCGTCGGCGCGGTCCTGCCTGGCCCGGTAGTTACCGCCCTGCTTGACGACTGGCCGAAAGAAAAAATGGAGGAAGCGCTGGCCAACGGCAGCCTGATGCAGCCGATTGAAGTGGCTGAATCCGTGCTGTTTATGGTGACCCGCTCGAAAAACGTCACCGTACGCGACCTCGTTATCCTGCCTAACAGCGTGGATCTCTAACTCTTTAATCAGGCTGGCTAAAGGATGGCTCTATGAACTGCGATACACCAACCATTATTGGCGTCGATGTCGGCTCGGGCAGCGTGCGGGCGGGCATTTTCAACCTCAATGGTGAACTGCTCGCCCACGCGACGCGGGAGATTACCCTCTTTCGCAGCCCGGGAAGCATGGTTGAACAATCCAGCAGCGAGATTTGGCAGGCGGTGTGCGACTGCATTAAAACCGCGATCGCCCGCTCCGGCGCCGCGCCGGACTCGGTGGCGGGCATTGGCTTCGACGCCACCTGTTCGCTGGTGGTGGTCGGTGAAAACGACGCGCCGCTGGCGGTGGGTCCTTCAGAGGACCCAAACCGCGATATCATCGTCTGGATGGATCACCGCGCGACCGGGCAGGCGGAAAAAATTAACGCTACCCGTCACCCGGTGCTGCAGTACGTCGGCGGCATTATCTCGCCGGAGATGGAAACGCCAAAAATACTGTGGCTTAAGGAGAACCGCCCGCAGGTTTATCAGCAGGCGCGACACTTTTTTGATCTCGCGGACTACCTGACCTGGCGCGCCACCGGCGACGAGGCCCGCTCGGTCTGTACCGTCACCTGTAAATGGACCTATCTGGCCCACGAGCAGCGCTGGGATGCCGACTACTTCCGCCAGATTGGGCTTGCCGAGCTGGCGGACGAGGGGTTTGCGCGCATCGGCCAGCGCATTGTCGATCCGGGAACGCCCTGCGGCAGCGGCCTTACCGCCGTCGCCGCACAGCAGATGGGCCTGCCGGTCGGCACGCCGGTGGCGGTTGGCATGATTGACGCCCACGCCGGCGGCATCGGCACAGTTGGGGTTCTCGACGGCGCGCTCAGCAATATGGCCTACGTGTTTGGCACCTCCTCCTGCACCATGACCACCTCGCAGGAGGCCATCTTCGTGCCCGGCGTCTGGGGCCCTTACTACTCGGCGATGGTGCCGGGCTTCTGGCTGAATGAAGGCGGTCAGAGCGCGGCAGGCGCCGCTATCGACCGGCTGCTGAGCTTCCATCCGGCGGCGCATGAAGCCCGTCAGCTGGCGCAGGAGGCCGGGTTGCCGCTGCCGGTCTATCTCGCGGACCGGGTGCTGGCCCGCCTGGAGAGCCCCTCCGAGGCGGTACGCCTCGCCGCCGGCCTGCACGTGGTGCCTGAATTCTTAGGCAATCGCGCGCCGCTGGCGGACCCTAACGCCAGGGCGATCGTTGCCGGGCTGGGGATGGAGGAGGATGTCGATCATCTGCTGGCGCTGTACGTGGCCGGACTGTGCGGCATTGGCTACGGCCTGAGACAGATCCTTGATGCCCAGGAGGTCTGCGGCGTGCGCAGCGAGAATATCGTGATTAGCGGCGGCGCGGGGCAGCATCCGCTGGTTCGCCAGCTGCTGGCCGATACCTGCGGCATTCCGGTGATGAGCACCGAGTGCAGCGAGCCGGTGCTGTTAGGTTCAGCGATTCTGGGCGCCGTCGCCGGCGGGGTTTGCGCGTCGCTGCCGGAGGCGATGAAGCGGTTTACCCGGGTGGATAAGACCTATTTCAGCGCGACGCAGCATCAGGCGGTTCACCAGCGTCGCTATGAGGCTTATCTGGCTCTGCAGCAGGCGGCCAGGCTGATAAGGGAGTAGCGGCCACCGCGGAGGATATTTTCTTGCTCCGCAGGATATTGCGGCCCATCGCCGCCGCATGAGGTTTGGTGGTCGCCGCGGCGGAGGATATTTTCTTGCTCCGCAGGATGTTGCGCTCCCCGGCGATTTCCCTGCCCTATGTTCCCCGTAGCGCAGGGAGCGCACAGGGGGCGGCCCATCGCCGCCGCCCCCTGTACCCCCGGGCTCCGGCCAGCCAAAATCGCCGCTGCGCGGTCCCTTCGACCGATGCCGTCAGGCTGTCGGGTCGGGCCGAGGTAACGTCCCTGTAAATCACGGCCCTCAGCCCGCATCCATGCGGGCTGCCCCGGCCTGCCGGCAGCGTCTCAGCGATTTTGAGGCCGACAACACCAGCAGTTTCAGCCGACATCTTCGCAGCAATGAACGTCCGATAAAAAACGTTCAGAGACACAAAAGACACGCCTAGGCTATGGTTACCTTGCCGTCGAGATAGACGTCCTGCACGGCGTTGATCAGCTTCACGCCGTCGGCCATCGATTTTTTGAAGGCTTTACGTCCGAGGATCAGCCCCATGCCGCCGGCGCGCTTGTTGATTACCGCCGTACGCACGGCATCCGTCAGGTCGGTCTCGCCTCCCGCCGCGCCGCCGGAGTTAATCAGCCCCGCCCGCCCCATATAGCAGTTCGCCAGCTGGTAGCGAACCAGATCGATCGGGTTCTCGGTGGTCAGCTTGCTGTAGACGCGGTCGTCGGTATAACCGAAGTTAACCGCCTTATAGCCGCCGTTATTTTCCGCCATTTTCTGCTTCACGATATCCGCGCCAATGGTCGCCGCCAGGTGGTTAGCCTGGCCGGTCAGGTCGGCGGAGACGTGATAGTCGACGCCATCTTTCTTAAATGCCGGATTGCGCAGATAGGCCCACAGCACGGTGACCAGCCCCAGCTCGTGCGCGCGCTCGAACGCCGCAGAGATCTCTTCGATCTGGCGGCGCGACTCTTCTGAACCGAAATAGATAGTCGCGCCCACCGCCACCGCGCCCATATTAAAGGCCTGCTCAACGCTGGCGTACAGCGTCTGGTCGAAGGTGTTCGGGTAGCTCAGGGTCTCGTTGTGATTTAGCTTCACGAGGAACGGAATGCGGTGCGCGTAGCGGCGCGATACCGAGGCCAGCACGCCGTAGGTCGACGCCACGCAGTTACAGCCGGCCTCAATCGCCAGCTCGACGATATTTTTCGGATCGAAGTACAGCGGGTTGGCGGCAAAAGAGGCGCCCGCCGAGTGCTCCACGCCCTGGTCAACCGGCAGGATCGACAGGTAGCCGGTGCCGGCCAGGCGCCCCGTGTTGTACAGGGTTTGCATATTACGCAGCACCGCCGGCGGACGATTGTTATCAACCATCACCCGGTCGACGTAATCCGATCCCGGTAAATAGAGCTGATCGGCTGGAATAGTCATACAACGGTGCTGTAACAAGCTGTCGGCATCTTTGCCAAGCAATTGCGTAATATCAGTCATAGCAATAACTCCCGTAAGGCCGGCCGCGGCCGGCGTCAATGTTCCTGACCCAACTTTTTTGGGCAGGTTAAGCCTGGTACCGACTTAGCATATTTTCCAGCCGGGATCGCATTTTTTCAGCAACTTCTGCTGGCACGATTCAGATACGAAAAAGTGTTAGCTTGCTCAAACAATCAGCTCAATGGTATTTCAAAGGTATTATCAAGTGGTACTCTAAATGCGTACCTTACCTGTCATGAAGGATCTCCAAATGAAAACTACAGCAAAGCTGTCGTTCATGATGTTCGTTGAGTGGTTTATCTGGGGAGCGTGGTTTGTTCCTCTGTGGCTGTGGCTGAGTAAAAGCGGCTTCAGCGCCGGCGAAATTGGCTGGTCCTATGCCTGTACCGCCATTGCCGCCATTCTCTCTCCGGTGCTGGTTGGCTCGCTGACGGATCGCTTTTTCTCTGCGCAAAAAGTGCTGGCGATTCTGATGTTTGCCGGGGCGATACTGATGTACTTCGCTGCTCAGCAGACCACCTTCAGCGGCTTCTTCCCGCTGCTGCTGGCCTACTCCCTCACCTACATGCCGACTATCGCCCTAACTAACAGCATCGCGTTTTCCAACGTCGCCGACGTCGAACGCGATTTCCCGCGCATTCGGGTGATGGGGACCATCGGCTGGATCGGCTCCGGGCTGGTGTGCGGTTTCTTACCGGGAATGCTCGGCCTGGGCGACATCTCGCCCACCAACGTACCGCTGCTGATCGCCGCGGGCAGCTCGCTGGTGCTGGGGATTTTTGCGCTGTGCCTGCCGGATACGCCGCCGAAGAGTACCGGCAAACTGAGCCTCAAGGTGATGCTGGGACTGGACGCGCTGATCATGCTGCGCGACAGGAACTTCCTCGTCTTTTTCTTCTGCTCGTTCCTCTTCGCCATGCCGCTGGCCTTCTATTACATCTTTGCCAACGGCTATCTCAGCGAATCGGGGATGAAAAACGCCACCGGCTGGATGACCCTCGGCCAGTTCTCTGAAATCTTCTTTATGCTGGCGCTGCCGTTCTTCACTAAGCGCTTTGGTATTAAAAAGGTTCTGTTGCTTGGTCTTATTACCGCCGCCATTCGCTACGGCTTTTTCGTCTACGGCGCGGCAGATAACTATTTCACCTATACGCTGATGTTCCTCGGTATTCTGCTGCACGGCGTCAGCTACGACTTCTATTACGTCACCGCCTACATCTACGTCGATAAAAAGGCGCCGGTGGCGATGCGCAACGCCGCGCAGGGGCTAATCACACTCTGCTGCCAGGGGTTCGGCAGCCTGCTGGGCTACCGCCTCGGCGGGGTGATGATGGAGAAAATGTTTGCCTACTCATCGCCGGTTAACGGTCATACCTTTAACTGGGCGGGAATGTGGACGTTCGGCGCCATAATGATTGCCGTTATCGCCGTTCTGTTCATGGTGTTCTTCCGCGAGTCGGATAAAGACATCACCACCATTGACATCGATGCGCAAAATGCTGCGCTTACACAAGAGGAAGTCAAATGAAAGCAGAACGTATTCTCGGTGCCCTTTACGGGCAGGCGTTAGGGGATGCGATGGGCATGCCGTCGGAGCTCTGGCCAAGATCGCGGGTGAAGGCCCACTTTGGCTGGATCGACCGTTTCCTGCCCGGACCGGCGGAAAATAATGCCGCCTGTTACTTTGCCGAGGCCGAGTTCACCGACGACACCTCGATGGCCCTGTGCCTCGCCGATGCCATCATCGAATGCGACGGCCGGATTGTTCCTGATACCATCGGCCGCCACATCCTCCGCTGGGCGGAGGAGTTTGACGCCTTTAATAAGAACGTCCTCGGGCCAACGTCAAAAATCGCCTTAAAGGCCATTCGCAGCGGCACGCCGGTGAGCGAGCTGGAGAATAACGGGGTGACCAACGGCGCGGCCATGCGCGCCTCGCCGCTGGGATGCCTGCTGCCGACCGGCGACCTCGACGCCTTTATTGACGAGGTTGCCGCCGCCTCCAGCCCGACGCATAAATCTGATTTAGCCATCGCCGGCGCCGCGGTCATCGCCTGGGCCATCTCGCGCGCCGTCGACGGCGCAAGCTGGTCCGCCATCGCCGATGCGCTTCCTGCCATCGCCCATCATGCCCAGCAGCAGCGCACCACGACCTTTAGCGCCTCGCTGGCCCTGCGCATTGAGCTGGCATTACGCACCGTACGCAGCGCGGGCGGAGTAGAGTCCGCCTGCGAGCAGCTTTATCAGCTGGTGGGGGCCGGAACCAGCACCATCGAATCCGTGCCCTGCGCCGTGGCGATGGTTGAGCTGGCCGCAGCCGACCCTAACCGCTGCGCCGTACTTTGCGCGAACCTTGGCGGCGATACCGACACCATCGGCGCGATGGCCACCGCCATTTGCGGGGCGATAAACGGCATATCGGCCATCGATAGCCGGCTCAAAGCGCGTCTGGACGAGGTCAATAAGCTGGACTTCACGCGCTACGCCGACGCCCTCGGCCGCTACCGCCGGCAGCGGGAGGCGCAATGAATAGCCGTCAGCTGAGCGATAAGCTCGCGACCCTCACCGCCGTCAGGCCGGTGACGGTTATCGGGGCCGCGGTGATCGACGTGATTGCCGACGCTTACGCCCTGCCGTGGCGCGGCTGCGATATCGAACTGCAGCAGCAGAGCGTGAACGTCGGCGGCTGCGCCCTGAATATTGCGGTGGCGCTAAAAAGGCTGGGCATCGCGGCGCAAAACGCGCTGCCCATCGGCGAAGGCGTGTGGGCGGAAATTATCCGCAATCGCCTGGCGCAGGAGGGGATAACCAGCGTGATAACCCACGCCAGCGGCGACAACGGCTGGTGCCTGGCGCTGGTGGAGCCGGACGGAGAGCGCACGTTTATGTCCTTCAGCGGCGTCGAAAACCGCTGGTGCGACGACTGGCTCATACCGCTCAATGTCGGGCTCAACGGCCTGGTGTATCTTTCCGGCTACCAGCTGGCCTCCCCCAGCGGCGAGCGGCTGGTGGCGTGGCTGGAGAAGCAGAGTGACGTCACGCCGTTTATCGATTTTGGTCCGCGAATCGCCGATATCCCCGAGGCGCTAATGGCGCGCCTGATGGCGCTGAAGCCGCTGGTTTCCGTTAACCGTCAGGAGGCGCAGATTGCCGCCGAGGCTAACGGCTTCTCCGCTGAGGTGAGCGAGTTCGGCGCCGGGTGGCTGAAAAAGTACCGCGCCCCGCTGATCGTCCGCCTGGATAAAGAAGGCGCGTGGTTTTTCAGCCCGCAGGCGAGCGGACAGGCCCGAGCCTTCCCGGCGACGGTCGTCGATACCATCGGCGCCGGGGACAGCCACGCGGGGGGCACCCTGGCCGGATTAGCCGCCGGCTGGAGCCTGGAAGAAGCGGTGACGCTGGGGAATGCCGTGGCGGCGTGGGTGGTGGGTCATCGGGGCGGCGATTGCGCCCCGGATCGCGAAACCCTACTCCTCGCACACAAAGACGTATAGATCGCTGCGGCAGTAGCTAATGCTGTATTCGATAGGGTGCTGGTGCTGATCGAGGGCAACCTGCTTAATCACCAGCACCGGGATCGCGCTATCCATCTGAATATGCGACTGAAACTCGGCGTCCGGCATCCTGGCGCTGACCCGGGAGCGGGTGCGCTGGGGAAGGATCTGCCGGCTGCGGAAGTAGTCGTACAGCGAGACGCTGATCGCATCGACGTCGTGGATAAGATGCGCGGGAACCCACGACTCCTCAAGCGATACCGCCGCTTCATCCACGTAGCGGATGCGCTTGAGCATAAACACGTCGCTGCCTGCGGCAATCGCCAGCTGCTGCGCGACCTCCTCCGGGCATTTGACGATCCGCTTATTGACCCACAGGGTGTCGGGCTTTTTGCCGCGCAGCACAACCTGCTGGGTAAAGCCGCGCGCCTCTTTCAGCGAATACTCGAAAATATTGTTAACCCGGGTGCCGTAGCCCTGGGCGCGGGTGACCACGCCCTCATCTTCCAGCGTCCGCAGCGCCTTGCGCACGGTGATACGCGATACGCCGGTGAGCTGGCTCAGATCGCGCTCGCCGGGAAGGATATTGCCGTTCTCCAGCCAGCCGCTGCGCACGGCATCCTTGATGGTGTCGGCAAACCTGATATACAGCGGCGCGTTATCCGTCGCGGCCATGCGTTCAACGAGCTGGTTAATCAACCGGGTATGCGCCTGTTCCATTTGTCTTTTCCTGACTGAAATCTGGCGTCAGTATATCAGGCTTACCACCAGGCGTGGAAATGGTGCACCGGACCAATCCCCTGCCCCACTTCCAGCGAATCCGCCTGCGCCAGCGCCGCTGAGAGCCAACCCTTGGCCTCGGCAACCGTTTGTCCCCAATCGTGGTAGCGCGGACGCAGCGCGGCCAGCGCGGCGGAGAGCGTACAGCCAGTGCCGTGGGTATTTTTGGTCCTGATCCGCGGGGCGGTGAAGCGCTGCTCGCCTTCGGCGCTAAAGAGCCAGTCCGGACTTTCGGCATCGTCCAGATGACCGCCCTTCAGCAGCACCGCGCCGCAGCCCAGCGCCAGCAGCGCCCGGCCCTGCTCAAGCATCTCTTTTTCATTCTGCGCGTGGGGAGCATCCAGCAGCGCCGCGGCCTCCGGCAGGTTGGGCGTTATCAGCGAAACCTGCGGCAATAGCCGGGTGCGTAGCGTCGCCACCGCCGAGGCTGACAGCAGCGGATCGCCGCTTTTCGCCAGCATCACCGTATCCAGCACCACGTTGGCGATCCGGTAGCGCGCCAGCCGCTCGGCCACGGCTTCGACAATATCCGTTTCCGCCAGCATGCCAATTTTGGTGGTATCGATACGGACGTCGCTGAACACCGAGTCCAGCTGGGCGGCAACAAAATCAGGCTCGATGCGGTACACCGACTGCACGCCCCGGGTGTTTTGCGCCACCAGCGCGGTGATCACCGAGCAGCCGTAGGCGCCGAGGGCGGAAAAGGTTTTAAGATCGGCCTGAATCCCCGCGCCGCCGCTGGGGTCGGTGCCGGCAATCGTTAAGGCGTTAATCCGCTTCATTGATGGTCCTCCTCGTACAGCGCATCAAGGAACGCCGGGGTAAAGCTGCCCGGGCCGCCCTGACGGGCCGCCAGCCCGCCCGCCAGCTTCATCAGGCCGCAGGCCGCCGCGACGTTTTCCAGCCGGTCGCCGGGAAGCGCCGTACTGGCGGCAACTACCGCAGACAGGGCGCAGCCGGTGCCAACAACGCGGGTCATCAGGCGATCCCCGCCGCTTACGGCGCGCGTGCGCTGGCCGTCGGTGACGTAATCCACCTCACCGGTCACCGCAACCACCGTATTCAGCTGACGCGCCAGCGCCTGGGCGGCCGGCAGCGCCGCCGCCGCGGTATCGGTGGTATCGACCCCGCGCCCGCCGCCGCTCATCCCCGCCAGGGCCATAATCTCCGAGGCATTGCCGCGAATGGCGGCCGGCTGCAGGGTTAACAGATCGCGACAGAATTCGCTGCGCAGAGTGAGCGCGCCGACCGCAACAGGGTCCAGCGCCCACGGCTTGCCGGCCTGCTGCACGCTGCGGACAGCCGCCCGCATGGCGTCGGCGCGGTCGACGGTTAAGGTTCCGACGTTAATTAACAGCGCATCGGCAATGGCGGCAAACTGGCCTGCCTCCTGCGGGTCAATCACCATCGCGGGGGAAGCGCCAATCGCCAGCAGGACGTTGGCGGTGAAAGTCTGCACCACGTCGTTGGTCATGCAGTGAATAAGGGGGGAATGGCGGCGAAAAAGATGTCGCAGATGCGCGATATGCGCGGGGTTCAGTGGCTCAGCTTGCATCGTTTGCTCCAGCCAGGCGATGAAGAAGCAACGACCTTGCGGTCTCTGACTTCCCTACGCTGGCATTATCCAGATCAGGTGGTACGGGTTTTTCTCAGCCTTCACAAAGAAGGGCACCCCGAGTCATTTAATTCAAAATCAAAAACTTGCGATTAATGCTCCTCATTAATCCCTGATCAGGATAGTAATGCCAGCGGGAAGTCTTGTAAACGGCAAAAGCGGCCCTTTTGGGCCATGTGTGACAGGATGAGTGACAGTTTGTGTGACAGAACATTTTCTCTAGGCATAAAAAAACCGGATGGTTTCCCATCCGGCATTAGCTTACATTTTTCAATTTCTGTTCAGTTGCATAATACAAGATCGCAGCTTCAAGGCCATGCGTCGCCACGCGCGATAAAAAGGTGCTCCGGGGTGTGCCCAGCGATCTGGCGAGCGCAGATACGTTCAGCAGTCCGGCATCGTCCAGCGTCTTTACCTTGACCGATAGCAAAGGCGCGTTGCCGACACCTAATAGATTTAACCTCATGGTTTTTTACCTCTCCAAATACGGGGAGCGGCAATCGCCGCTCCTAAATCCGCTTACACGTCGAATGTCAGTTTTTTGGTCATCGATAGATCGTACTGTAGGGGTAATACCCCAAATTCTGACATAACGGTTCTGTTGCCTAGTCTATCCTCGAAGCCGTAGGCATAGAATGGAGCTTGTACACCACTCGCGGCGACCCTCGCGTTACGCGATGCCGGACCGGAAATGACTTCGCGTGGGCTGTGGTCAGACTGTACGATATTATCAGCGAACACGGGCACCATGAATGCTTCCCCGGTTGAGATGTACTTCTCGTATCCAACACAGTTCACAAAGGTCAGACCGTCCAACTCGAATGCCTGATAAGCAGGCAGATTGGCCCGTACAGACGCATTGAACAGCGTAGAATCGGGGAGCACACCATGTTGTACGAGGACCCTGATCTCTTCTGAGTATTTAATCTTTTTGTAGAACTCGGGGGAGCACAGAACCAACATCCCTGAAAGTGCTTTAACCCAACCACCCAGGCTCACGCGCAGATCGGTAGCGGCAGTATCCAGCGTTTCCAGAATAGCGGATGGCAGGTTGACACTGATAACAGCGCTGGAGAATCCTTCGCCGAATTCTTCCTCCATATCGATAACTTTTTGCTGGGTGTACGGCGCGTTGACAATGCCTTTAAAAAGGCAGGTGGCTAGAACATCCTCTTTTATGGTTCGATATTTCAGGAATTGACGGATAGCCTCATCACTGACCAGCTGATCCATTGTTTGCTGGCGTTGAGTTCCTGGGCGGCGAATACCCTGGAAATCGGCCGCACTAACCTCACCGCTTAGAGCCCAATGGGGGATTTCTAGCAGGCGTGAACGAGATAGGGGGCGTTCTGTCGCAATTAGCTCGCTGCCGTAACGGTTTATGGAACCAGCTACCTCAATTGCGCCGTCACGAAGGTCGTCGCTTTCGATCTTAGGTGTATCCGAATGCTTTTCTTTGAAGAGGCCAAGCTCTTGCAGCAGGAAATTATTCCCGAAAGGTTTAACGAAACTTCCGGTAAAATCATTATATTTAAAATCCATTTTCTCTTTCCTTATTCTGAAACACGGTTCAGGCCAGCGGCCTTGATTGCTGCGATTGCGTTTGCAACGGCGGTTGCATTGGTGCCAATCAGTCCGGCGCGGTTAAGAACCACACCACGATCCACAACAATTACTGGGACGTTAGCGCCAGCCTTGTGGGAGTCCAGCGCGATTAGAATATCGCTGCCGCTGGCGTATGCCGTGCCATCGCTGGCTAATAGCGTGCCCGGCACGGTGTCCACAGCCAGGGTGGCAAAAGTTTTTGTGTAGTGCGAGAAGATCGGGTCATCCCGATAAATGCAGACATCCCGGAAACTGCGATCTTCGATATCAGTTAACATTGAGTCACTCCATAATTGGTTAACGTCAGATTTGACGGTGTTGTGTTTTTGATTCATATGCCAGCCGTCAAAATTGACGACGTGCAGGCACAAAAGAGGTCGCGCGGTGGCGACCTTCATTTATTTGTTGCTGCATCAGTCCAGCCCGAAGCCGCTTTGCGGTGAAAGCGTCGCTTTCATTCCCTTATCTGCATCACGCCGTCGGAAGGCGTGGATAAGGGAACTGTACCCCCGCGAGACGGGGTTAACCTTTGGTTAACGGGGGTTCTCCCCGCTGCATCAGAAAAAAGACCGGGCGGCAGGAGATACCGCCCCGGAGGACAAAGGAATGAGCATTTATCTTTGTTATTTTTCTGATCTGGGAAAGGGTGCAGCGCCCTTTACGGGCGTTATCGGAAACCGATAACCCGGCTAAACCGGGCTGGGAATAAGGGAGCGCGGTTTAGCCGCGCTCGTGCCGTTTTACGTCCGGCAGACGGCCCACTGAGGAGAGGGACGTAGTGCGGTTGTTAGACCGCTGGCAAATCCCATCGCGGCGGGCTAGGACCACGGCAGAATTATTTCGTGTTCAGCGGGATTGTTGCCCTGCTGAATGAATAAGGTGGCGGACTGGTGCAAAGAGGCAAATCTCGGGAACCAGCCCGCCTGAGAGGTGACATACAATGGCAGTAGTACGCAGACTCTTTCGAATCTATTAATCACCTTGTATATAATTTTAACATGAAACTATAACTTAGGCAATCAAATATGACGTTAAATTTGTTGGGTTTATTTTTTATCATCACATTTAGAGGAGCACCAGTCCCGAAGCACTGGATCGCCAGCTTTTGGCATGTCCAGGCATTGGGGGGAGTCACCTTCCGGTAACGCGGATTCCACGATTGATAGAGGTCGAGCACTACAGCCGGATCTAATCTGAGTCTGCAAGCAACCTCGTTTGGCCCGATACCGGACACCAAAAGTTTTTTTGCAGTAGCAATTAGAGATTCAGTTCTGGCACGGAGTTTTCTGGAGCGGGTCAGGTTGGGAAGGTTTTCTGGGTCGATCTTTTCTGGTGCGGCGTTTACGCCGTTACGGTCATCAATCATTATTCCTCTACATTAAAAAGGCGGATCGTCTGGGTCAGCCGCAGCCGCCTCAGCCCTATAAATAGCGATCTGCGCGGCTGTCAGCCCAGTGGATTTACGGTTGATTGTTGGTATTTTATAGCCGGTTTCCACAACAACGGGCTGCGCCTCCTGGTTCACCTCATGATCACCATCGGCGCCATCATTGCCGCCGCTGTCGTCGTTAGATGCCACGCTAGATTGTTGTTCAGAAGCATCCGGGGCACTGCCAGAGGCCACACCAGGATTCTGATTAGTGGGTGTAGCAGCGGGTTGGTTAGTGGGTTCTGCCTGTTTTGCGGCCTGCTCTGCCTGTGTTTCTGCCTGCGGTATAGCCCCGTCATCGGATTTGCCATCTCCTTTAATCTCCTCGGATTTTTTGGTCTTCGTTTTCCTGCGTGTTTTCTTCCCGCTTGCACGGTCGTGATCCCAAGCCGGGGCACCCTTCCACTCCCCGTGGACAACCGCCAAAGACTCCGCTATGTCACTGAAAAAGTAGACCGTGTACGCTTCGCTGTTACCGATTTTCCCGGCCTATTCGACTAGGCCGATCTTTTTCAGCCCATCCAAAGAGCGCATCACCTTTTTTCTGTCCCAGCCCAGCGCCGCCGCCATTTCCCGTTGATCTTTATAAAATGACATCCCTCGGCTTGAGAAGCCCAGAAACTGGTTCAGCATGTAAATGTACAGGAGGCGCATTGCGTCCGTTACATCCACAATCTCACCCGTAGATCGGATGATCAGTTGTTTAGCACAGAGATAACGCATCTCTATTACGCCGTATCCCTCGCCTGGTGTACGCTGATTGTTAGTTTTTTCTGTCTCTGTGGTCACTCTTCCCTCGCTGGTCGTCTGTTTGATTGTCTGAGTTTGTTTTTTCGATGATCTTTGCTGCTGTTTGAAGCAGTTCGCTGCACATTTTCGCCATTGGCATGTCGCGGCGGTTAGCCTCTTTCAGCAACGTTCGGTACGTTTCATCTGGAAATGAAATATTCAATTATGCTTCTCCTCTTATTTACACAGGACAGATGAAGATTTTTTCATCTCGCGCTCCTGCTCGCGCTCTTGTAGCTGGCGGGCCATGTTGCGGCACATGGTGCTAATCAGACCGGGCAGCGGAACGTTCCTCGCGTCAGCGTAGCTGACGGAATATCTCGAATGTTTCATCATCAAGATGGATTTTCATGATTGCTCTCCTTGTATAGGCACAAACAAGCCTCGCCAGTGGTCGCCCAGAAGGCGAACCGGCTCAGGTTGTCAGCAATTATTTAAAGGGCGGCGGTAGGAAAGTCGCCAGTGATGGCGTAACCGTAGTTTTCCAGGTTTTCCACACCATCAGTGGCAATCAGGAACAGGATCACCTGCTCCAGCGTCACATCGAGATTCAGTTTCTCACGATACAGGCGGCGGTAAGTCTGGAGCACCGGGGCCAGAATCTCAGTCAGGGATTGACCATCAGCAAACTGGCGGGATAGCGGTTTCAGGATCGCCTTAATAGCACGAGCGCTCTTTGCCTTTTTCTTTTCCTGTTTCAGGATATGAAGTGCAACAGCCAGTTGCGGGTACTTCGCGTGTGCTGCGTCAGCGCCACCACTACGGCTAATGAAAGACCAAAGTGCGGTTTTGGTGTATGTGCCGTACATGATGGCGTCTGCGATCTGCTCGCCAGTCATGGTGGCTGGGGTGATGCGTTGGGATTTTGGTTTGTTCATTGGGTTCTCCGTTGAGTTATTGAAATTATTCTCGGAGGTCATTTGTACCCATTTGTCAGGAGCCATCACCGGGCGGCGACGCACCTTATTTGATTTAAAACCATTGTATCAGTAATCCCTGCAAATAGCAAGAAAAACTATAGAATACATTGATTTCGTTATCATACCATGACATAATCCTGATTTCAATGTCAAGATCATTTTAATTAACGCTAAAACGAGCTGTAAGGCTCTGTAAGCGATTCTACGGCCTTCTAACTAACACCCGCTACCATCGTATTACCTGATGCATTTAAATCGCTATACGGGCCACCTGTGAAGCCTCGGTTGGGTTGGCACGGTCTTTGGTTGCCATACCCGACCCCCACACCCTCGCGGCCCATAGACTCTCGACCTACGGTCTCGTGACATTGTTTCCAAATTACTGCGCGGGCTGTCGCCCTTGCTGCCCAAAAGGTGGCGAGCCTGTTCGGTCAGAACAGGATAACGAGTCACCGTATGGGCGATGCATATCGCGAAGCTTCGAGCGTAGCGACTGAACAAGGTCAGAAAGAACGATAGCCATCACAATGGCGATCTGAAAAGGTGTTGGTGTTGACCTTGTGTAAGGTCTTCACGGCCAGGGAAGACCGCATAAGGTTTTACTGATCTTATTGGTGTTTTTGATCTTATTTTAATATTGATCTTATTAGTGTCCTTTTTTGGGACATGGTTCATGTACCATTTTGGGACATGGTTCATGTACCATTTTGGGACATGGTTAATCTGTTACCGCTTACCTTTCTTCAGTGGTGGATTCCATTAGTAAAGGATCTTAACCAATGGATGTGGAAATTACCGGGAGACTATGGGGACACTATCTTGTCCCTACCCCCGGTGAAAATCACCTGGGTTACTCCTGCCATATCACCCCGCCACCTTGCGATCTTTTCTCAAAACAAATGCCACCAAATAGCCCAAAAACCTACCGTATTTCGACCTTTCAGGCCCTACTTAGGACACTCTCCGCGCGTGGAAGTGAACTCGCTATGGTGTGGAGGAAAGTAATTACAACAACGATCAAGTCTGAGCGCCGCGCAAGCCGGGGCTTCGTCAATTCTGTCTGCCGGTATCGTGGCTTGCCCCTTCAGATAGGGGCTAAACAACAATCACGATCTCCCCTCCCTTTTTGTCGAAAAACAATAAAAACCATTTAATTCTCAAAAGACATCGAAAAATCATCGCTTTTGAGGGGCCTGTATGCCTCTGTGAGTGGCGCAGCAATCACGGTCATATTGAGATGCAGATTGTGGGAAAACGTCGCAGAACGCGTTACATCGCGTTATAGAGGGCGTGGAGGGGTCTGGATGTGGTTCTGCTGTTTACATTGTTGGATGAGGCAAAGACCAGGGCCGGGAGCCGGGCCATATGGTCAGCCGCTGGCGGCATCTTGTGGGAATTGCGGCAGGCAGAAGGTAAAATGAGGCTGTCGCGCCGCATCAACTTTACACGCAGTCAGACGCCACCCAGATTGTGGGAAAATGTATCAAAACGAGCCGTTAGACCCGAAAAATCTCTATGCAAAAACAGCCCTCTTTTATTCACGAGTTATGCAGTAAGTTTCTGCCAATTCCCACGCATAAACCCTCGTAACAGCCCTTCCAGATTGATTGCATGGTGAGTGCCGATCGCGTGGTGCGGGTAACGTACATTATGTTAAATAGGGCCGAAATTTAACAAATTTAACATCTGTGCATGACCTTGATGCCTGTACGATATTTGAGCAGGATCGGTGTGAAAATTGAGGGGGCCATCAGCCCTGCTAGGCACTGCTGCGATTGCGCCTAAGATATTTCCCGCCCATCCGAGTACGATGTTAGGGGGATGCTGGAATGTGCCTCCGGCGGGGAGGCAATGTTGAGAATTGAGTAGCATCAGACCACGCAATCTATACATCTGCTGAATTCTTCAGCACTCGATCAAATTTTCATTTTTTTTTCTGATTTATTGACATCTTCGCCAGGCCTTATGCGACGTGGACTTCGCGATTATTCCCCTTCCACAACCTCAATCTAACGTCAAAATCAACTCTTGTACTAAAGATAATCCTTACTAGAATACTCATCATATAGGGGGTAGGGATTTTGATAAACCTATATGTAGTATTGGTGCCTGAATTATAGGCATAAAAAAACCGGAAGGTTTCCCATCCGGTTTATGAAGCATGACCGCCATGAGTCTGCAAACTCATAACGATTGTTAGCCTCTACATCAGTTTTGATTTCTTGATTGTGCCAGGCTTGGTTGGTCATGTAAATACTCAACTTAAATTGACGTAGGTATTTATAGATGACAACGTGTAAAAAACCGCATCGATACAATATCCTTTTCGATAGTCTACCTGACGACCAAGGTGGTGAAGGACGCCACAAATGTTGTGGGTGCGCTTATGAGCAGGGGTATCGCGCTGGCTTTGCCCGCACAGGGCAAACTAGGGTTGATTTGACTACGCTTCCTGATTTGGAGATTCTTCCTAATAGCCAAGCTGGTACTGTTCGCCATAAAAGCCCGCAAGCTGCATTTGCTGAGGGCTATCGCGATGGCGTTCGTGATTCGTACAAAAAGGCAAGCTAAGCTGTAACACTAGAGGAGGGTCTCCCTCCTCTCCCTTTCTATCGTGATTTTTGATCAAACGGTTTATGCCTGCGATCATTGCCTATAGAAAGGTGGTGCACTTTTATCCTGGAGTTTTGTCTCTTCCTTCAATGCCTTTCAATGCGTTAACTGGCATGCTCTGGAACATCGTCTCAATCTCTTTAGGTCTTGTGATACGATCGTCCACAATAATATTCAATAGCTTAAATAGACTATGCGTTAACTGTGGGTCATCATCAAGGTTGATTTCTCCGGGGTGCACAGCCTGATTTCCGACGATGCGGCAGATGTCCGCTGCCTGCTGGATACGAGGAGGCAATCCTTTCTCGACGAGAGACTTAATGTCAGCGTTAATGTTATTCCCAGGTTCTCCGAGATGGAGCATGAGTTTCTGGAGACATAAACGGAGAAGCGCCGCAGCTCCTTTAGGGGACAGGTTAACGATGCTTCTGGCTTCCATGTAGTCGGCCTTACAGTCCTCTGGCATATCTTGGTTGGGCATCTCAATGTTAGCTGAGGCTGGGATTATTAGATTACCGCAATGCCAAAAGGCTAATTCATTACATTGATAACATTGAGATGAACGCATTCCCGACCTTTCATTGTTTACCCAGAATATCTCCCAATTTTGTCTCGCGTAAACTCCGCAATGGGGGCAATTGAAAGCATTGCTATCATATGTAGCCGGAAAATAATCAGTCATTTACATCAACCTCTTAATACTTTCATTGCTGTTGTGATGATACTCCCCCAAAGCATGGAGAGTAAGCCGAACAATACAAAGGTTATTTTTGGTGCATATTTTGTGCAACTATCTGATTTCAGACAATACAAGTCAATAAGTGCCGTGGTGGGTACATCCATCGATTCTTTACCGCATAAAAATCATTCACTTTACGCCATATTGCATGGATATTATGGCGCAGTTAGACCAATCTTTGCACTACCCGCTGGACTGTTCGTAGGGGGATCGACAATGCCTCCGCTATCTGTTTGGCTGTCTGCCGTTTGTTGTCCCAGAGATTGATCACGCTATCGAGGGTCTGCCAGTCGTACACATTGGGCCTCCCCGGCTTACTTCCCCTACAGACCACTTCCAGTGGAAGTAACGTATCCGCACAGTTCACAGTGATCCGCTTATCACCGTTACACGGGATGCTTCTGTATATCACCACGGCAACCGGAAGCGGTGCTCTGATTGAGCTATTCCCTGTCTCTGGATGTAAGAATTTGGGACCACGATGCAGGAAGCGGATTTCGTGACAGTGGGGATTGCCCCAGACGTACCGCAACCACCACGAGGTCTGAGGGCGACACGGAATCATAAAAACAGATAGCTCAGGTTTATGAGCGTGAGCCAGGAACTCAGCCGCCAGGGAGAACGGAGGATTGCAGAAGACGCGATCCTCAATAGACCAGTCCTGTGTAAGAGCGTCATCATATTCCGACCAATACCGCTCACAGAGTGTGTTATCCGCGCTCGCTGCCGCATCCAGAGTAAACCCGCCGAACTCACGGGCGAGGTTTTTAAACATTCTGGGATTGGTGCGCCATGCATCTGAACCGCCCTGGTGTTTGCCGTGTCGGATATAGCGTCTCGTATCTGTTTTTAATAATAAACTTGGCATAATCATCTTTCCCAGACTAGTTAGGATTCCCAACGTAACCCATCTATTACATAGCAGACCGTGGATAGCGGGAACGTATGCAGATACCGCCGAGTAATTCCTGAGCCGCTTTTCTCATGGCCGACCACCTGTTGCAGGTGTGCCAAGTTTCCAACCCAGCCAGCTAAACAGGTTGAGATCATTGTATGCCGAAAGCTATGAACCAACCGCCGCTGCCCATAATCATCAAGATAAGGAATTCCAAGTTGATCACGGACATCCGCTAAAACCTTACCGATCTTCGGCATGTTCTTACCAGATACAGGCGAAAAGATTTTTTCCTTCCATTGGCGGTTAACGAAATCGAGGAAGCCCCACTCGATCAGCTTGGGATGGATCGCCACCTGCCGTGTGGCATTTTCCGTTTTGCCCTGCCCGCCTTCAGCGATCAGAAGATAGTGCCGCTGGCTGTCTTCATCATACTTGATCTGTGACTTCTCCAGCTTAGCGATCTCGCCTCTCCTGGCTCCAGTGTACGCCAACAACAATGTAACCCACTTCTGCCAGCCATCCGGCTGCTTGAGTGCCCACCCCACAAATTTTCTCATTTCTGCTGCGCTGTATGCGCCAAATCTCGCCTTAGATGGTGCAGCAACTACGCCATCAGTCGGAGACTTCTCCAGAATATCCTTGCTGTCAGTGAGAAAGGTCTTGAACAAAGATTTGTATATTTTGAGATGCTTATGAATCGCCTCAGCTCCCACTAAATCATCTGGTGGAACATCATCGCATTCAATCAGTTGCTGGATAGTCATTGCGCGGTACGGCTGAACAACACGCTTAGGCAGGTTCTCTACTACTTCCATCACCTGCTTAATATCTTGCTTAGTGATTGTCATTACGTCTGTTGATGACCCCAGGACAACAAGCAGCACTTCCATAAAACGCTCATTGGCTTGGGCAATTGCTTTAGTCCAGTTGCTGCCCTTCTCCTTTTTGTACATGTTCCAGGCGCCAGCCAGCGTTAGCACTTCCTTTTGTTCTGCTTGCTTCTGAGAGCCAAGAACTACCCCAGGCGCGACAACCTCCCGATATTCCTGCATTACAATCGGTTGAGTATCACGGCACTCGCCAATAAGAAATCGTTGTGTCAGCCACTGTTCATTCTGCTGCTTTAAGTGGTTACTGAAATCTGAAAGACGATCACCGAACTGATCCGGGTGGATGGTTCCACGCTTGACTAATGGAATAACCGGAGAGGCAAAAGACATCAGCAGTTGCGCCTGGCTATAGCTATCCGTCTCTAACGACCGACGGAAATATTTATTACCAGACAGGCGAAAGCTGACGTAGTAGATCCCGTTACGGATGATGGTGTGATTGATAGATGTGTGTGCCATTTTGTTTGTCTCAGCGAGTGACAACATAACAAAATGAGGAGAAAAAAACTGACAAGTCTTTGATTTATATCTTGGATAATCGCCAGGACTACGCTGGCATTATCCAGATCAGGTGGTACGGGTATTTCTCAGCCTTCAACGAAGAAGGGCACCCCGAGTCATTTAATTCAAAATCAAAAACTTGCGATTAACATTCCGTTAATCTCTGATCAGGATAATGCCATCGGGAAGTCAAAGACACAACCTTTCTAAAAACAGCATACGTCCCGCCAGTGACCCATGTTGGGGACCACAAGAGCAAACCAAAACACGCGGCATCCCCGGTGGCGCTATCGCGATATGTCGAGATAATGAGCTACAAAATGTAGAAAATGTGAAGATTGTCATTGACAACTCGGGATTTAGGAAAACGCTGAATAGAAATTCATAACGGAATGATAATCTGTCTACTCCAGTTCAGGAGTTGAAGATGAAAAAAATAATCCTTTTCGTGCTTGTAGTAGCAAGTGTCTCCAGTTTATCCGGATGTATCATGCCCTGGTGGGGACCAGGTGGCGGAGGCGGCGGTGGCGGAGGTCCGATGCAAGGGCCTGGTGGTGGCGGTGGCGGTGGATTTGGTGGAGGTCATGGTCCGGGCTGAATCTAAAACACAGGCATAAAAAAACCGGACGGGAAACCGCCCGGTTTAGTTGATCTTATTCGTTCTTTTCTCATTAAGATAATGCCGAATAGCGCTATCGAATCCGTAATTTTGAATACGATCAAGCAGGCTGGAACGACGACAATCAGGCCGACATTAATAATCGCGTCGTCGTTTGTACCGTCTAAAATCCACTGCATCAACGGCAGGTTGCCAGTGGACTGACCCCGCCGCCGCTCGTGGGGGATGCTTTACCGTTTTCCAGCCCCCGGAACATGCGCTTCCCGCCCTGATTTCCCTGCCCTTTTTACGCACATATCGATTTGCTTTCGCCGCTACCCGGGCACAAGATTAGCAGTGGGAATAATGTTTTGCGCAGATAACCAACCGAGGTGGGCTATGTCCGTTTATCACCATGCGCTGGTGCTGATTAACAGCAGCACTGACGGGGTTCCGCTGCTTCAGCACGCGGCTAAAATGGCCGAAGAGAACGCCATGAAGATAACCATCGCCCATATCAGTACCGACTATCGGGCGCTGAACTATGTTTCCGACAGCCTGATGGATGATGACGTCTCGCAGGAGGTGATCCAGGCCAAAGCCCTGCTCAACGAACTGGCTACCACCGTCGCTCTGCCGGTGCAGACGCTGGCGCTGGTCACCGCCCGCCGCTTTGCCGACGTCGAGGAGTGCGTGCGCCAGCGCAATATCGATTTGATTATTGCCGGCCACCGCAACCGCCTGCTGGGGGTGATGGCTTCCCGCTCGCTCGAGTACATCAATCACCTCAGCGTGGACGTGCTGATTAAGCACCTGCCCTGACCCAGCGCTGCGGCCTCCCCGAAAGAGTGGCGGCTGATTACGGATTCACTTCCCGCAGCGAACTCAGCAGCAACGCGAAGCTGGACTCAATCAGCGGCGGTAGCGGCTGCGGCCCGCGCATTAGCGCCACGGTGCGGCTCAGCGCGGGCTGCTGCAACTGGGCTATCTTCAGCTGCGGATCGCATAAATGAGTGGTATAGAGCTCGGGCAGAATGGCTATCGCCAGGCGCGACCGCACCAGGCCATACAGCGTTTCGATATAGTCCACCTGATAGCGCGTATTCAGCGTCAGGCGATGGCTCTCCGCCAGCGCCCCCACCAGCCGCTGGATATTGCCTTTCGAGAACACCGCGATTTCGCGACCGGCCAGCAGCTTCCACGGCAGATGCGGCTGGCTGGCGAGCGGATCGTCGCCGTGCAGCACCGCCACAAACGGGTCCTCACGCAGCGGATAAACCTGCAGCTCTGCGGGCAACGAGCTGTCGATGGCGCCCACGGCGAAATCAATCTGCCCGCTCAGCAGTTCGCGCACCAGCGCGTCGTTGGCCCGATCGTGAAACTCGACCCGCAGGCGCGGAAAGGTCTCGGCCAGGGTCTGCGGCAGCAGGGGAAAAAGCAGCGAGCTGACCGACGGCATCAGCCCAATGCGCACCGTACCGTCGCCGCCGGCTTCGACAATCTGCCGCATATCATCAAACGCCAGTTGGGCCACGCTCAGCACGCGCTGCGCGTGGGGCAGGATCGCCGCGCCCAGTTCGGTTAGCGTGACCGAAGAGGCGGTGCGGTTCACCAGCTTGCCGCCGAGCACCGCCTCCACCTGCCGCAGCGCGCTGCTCAGCGCCGGTTGGCTGATGGCCAGCCGGTTGGCGGTATCGGTAAAATGACGCAGCTGCGCCAGGGTAACAAAATACTGTAGCTGCTTGAGAGAAAGCGCGGGCAGCCGCTGCCACGGTTCGGTCATGTTATCCATCGCTGAGAGTGAGCAGGCAGAATAACCCGAGCTTATCGGGCGATAAATTTATTCATCTGGGCAAACGTTTGCTGTGCCCCTAGAGTATCGCCATTATCCTTGTGCCGGAGTTGTTATGTCCAGCAGTGCTGAAAACCGCCGCCGCGCCGTGCAGGCCGCCCGGGGCGAATTGCCGTTCGACCTCTTACTCACCGGGGGACAGATCGTTGATATGGTCACCGGGGAAATCCGCGCCGCCGACGTCGGCATCGTCGGAGAGATGATTGCCAGCGTCCACCCGCGCGGTAGCCGCAGCGATGCCGCGGAATCCCACGACCTGCGGGGCGCATACCTCTCTCCGGGGCTGATGGATACCCACGTCCACCTCGAAAGCTCCCATCTGCCTCCCGAGCGCTACGCGGAAATCGTCCTCGCCCAGGGAACGACGGCGGTATTTTGGGATCCGCACGAGCTGGCCAACGTTCTCGGCGTGGAGGGCGTGCGCTACGCCGTTGCCGCCAGCCGCAATCTGCCGCTGGAGGTGATGGTCGCCGCCCCCTCCAGCGTCCCGTCCACGCCTGGGCTGGAGATGTCCGGCGCCGATTTTGCCGGAGAAGAGATGACCACCATGCTGGCGTGGCCGGAAGTGCGCGGCGTGGCGGAAGTGATGGATATGCACGGCGTGCTGCACGCCAGCGAGCGGATGCAGGAGATAGTCCAGGCGGGTCTCAACAGCGGCAAGCTGATTGAAGGCCACGCCCGCGGGCTGAACGGCGCGGATCTGCAGGCCTATCTGGCCGCCGGCGTCACCTCCGATCATGAGCTTACCTCGGCGGAGGATGCGCTGGAAAAGCTGCGCGCCGGCCTGACGCTGCAGATTCGCGGCTCGCACCCCTATCTGCTGGAGGATATCGTCAAGGCGCTGAAAACCCTGCCGCATCTCTCCTCGCAAATCACCGTCTGCACCGACGATGTGCCGCCGGATATGCTGCTGGAAAAAGGCGGCATTATCGCCCTGCTAAACCTGCTGATTGGGCACGGCCTGCCGGCCACCGATGCCCTGCGTTTCGCCACGCTGAACGCGGCGATCCGCCTGCAGCGCCATGACTTAGGCCTGATTGCCGCCGGCCGCCGCGCGGACCTGGTGGTGTTTCCCGATCTGGATGAGCTGCAGGCGCGCGAGGTCTATGTCGCCGGGAAGCTAATTGCCCGGGACGGACAGCTGCACCAGCCCATTCCTGCGGCCACCGACGTCACGCCGCCGCGCGATACCCTGCAGCTTGCGCCGCTGAGCGCCGACGACTTTATCCTCAAGGTCGGCGGTATTCGCCACGGCGTCGCCCGCCTGCGGCATATTCGCGGCGCGCGTTTTACGCAGTGGGGGGAAGTTGAGGTGCAGATCCGCGACGGCAGCGTCCAGCTGCCCGACGGCTTCAGCCTGATTTGGGTCAAGCACCGCCACGGGCGCCATCAGGCGACGCCGCAGATTGCCCTGCTTGAGGGCTGGGGCGAGCTGCGCGGGGCGATTGCCACCAGCTACTCCCACGACTCGCACAACCTCGTGGTGCTCGGGCGAGACGCCGAAGAGATGGCGCGGGCCGCCAACCGGCTGATCGCCTCCGGCGGCGGCATGGCGCTGGCGCAGCGGGGAGAGATTCTGGCCCACGTCGCCATGCCGATTGCCGGGATGCTTTCCGACCTGCCGGCGCCGGAGCTTGCGCGCCAGTTCCGCGAGCTGCGCGATCTGAGCGCCGAAATTGCCGACTGGGAGCCGCCGTATCGGGTGTTTAAGGCCATCGAGGGGACCTGCCTCGCCTGTAACGCCGGGCCGCATTTGACCGATTTGGGTTTGACCGACGGCACCACCCGCCGGATCGTCGACCCGCTGATAGCCTGCCGGGAAACCCCGGAGCATACCAACAACAATAATCACCACGGAGCCTGATAATGGCTGACAACACACTTCCTGCATCAACCCGGGGCAGCTGGCTGGAACGGCGATTTTCCCTCTACTCACGCGGCAGTACGCTGCGTACCGAGTGCCTGGCGGGGGTCACCGGCTTTCTCGCCGCCGCCTATCTGCTGGTGGTTATTCCCGGCCTGCTGGCGGTAGGCGGGATGGATAAAGGCGCGGTTACCACCGGAACGATTCTGGTCTTCGTCGCCGGAACGCTGCTGATGGCGTTCTACGCTAACCTGCCGTTTATCGTCGGCCCCGGCATCGGCGGATCGGTGCTGGTGGGCGTCACCCTGGCCGGTAGCGAAGGTATCGGCTGGCAAATCGGCCTCGGCATCGCCTGCTGGTCCGGAATTCTGTTTTTCCTGTTGACCAAATTCGGCCTGCGCGAGGTAGTGACCCGCTCGGTGCCGCAGTCGATCAAGCTGGGGCTAACGGCCTCCATCGGGCTGTTCGTGGCGGTTCTCGGCTTTCGCAACGCCGGCCTGGTGCTGGCGAATGCGAAAACCAACGCCCTGATGCTCGGCGATTTCCTGGCCCCCGGCGCGCTGGTGGCGCTGTGCGGCCTGTTTCTCGCCATTGCGCTGCAGGCACGGCGCATTCCGGGCGCGATTCTGTGGGCCATCCTCGTTGCCACCCTCGTGGGGATCCCGGCCGGCGTCACCCGGCTGCCGACCAGCTTTATCGCCATGCCGCACTCGCTGACGCCGGTGCTCGGTCACGTCGATATGCTCGGCGCGCTGAATATCGCCTTTCTGCCGTTTCTGTTTATCTTTTTCGCCTCTGAGTTCTTCTCCACCATGGGGACAACTCTGGCGGTAGGCGGCGAGGCGGGCCTGCTGGATGAGGAGGGCAATATGGTGCACATCAACCGGCCGTTTATGGTCGACTCCATCGCCGCAGCTATCGGGCCGTGGGTCGGTATTCCGGCAGCCACCGCGCTGATTGAGTCCTCCGCGGCGGCCGAAGCGGGCGGCAAAACCGGGCTGACGGCGCTGGCGGCGGCGGTGATGTTCCTGCTGATGCTGCTGTTTACCCCGATTGCGCTGATGATCCCTAAAGAGGCCACCGCGCCGGCGCTGATCCTGATTGGTCTGAATATGTTCAGCGGTCTGCGCAAGGTCGATTTAGCCAACTTTACCGACGGGCTGCCGGTGTTAATGATGGTGATGATCACCCTTATTGCCAACAGCTTTGGTACCGGCATCGCCGGCGGGCTGCTGTTCTATATCGTGATTAAGGCCGTTGCCGGAAAGTGGCGCGAGATCCCGTTAGGGCTGTGGATCCTCGCGATTCCGCTGGTCTACTACTTCGCGACGCTGGTAAGGCACTAAGGCGCCGGGCGCTGGTTCTGCAGCGCCTCGCAGCGGGCCTTCACCTCTTCATACAGCAAACGCACCGCGGCAGAGAGCTGCTTGCGGTGCGGGCAAATCATATTCAGCGGCACCCGGTCGCCCTGATACTGCGGCAGGAGAACCTTCAGCCGCCCGGCGCGAATATCGTCGCTGACGTCGAGCCAGGATTTGTAGGCAAACCCCTCCCCGGCAATCGCCAGACGGCGAATCACTTCCGCATCGTCGCTGACGATAACGCCAGAAACCTGCACGTGCTGAACCTCCCCCGCCAGGCTTAATGACCAGCGATCGAACTGCCTGCCGCGCAGCACGTACAGCAGAGCGTTACGCTGCGCCAGCTCCTCCAGGGTCTGCGGTTCGCCGTGTTCGGCGATCCACGCCGGGGAGGCCACCAGCACCCGGCGGTTTTCCGGGGCGACGGGCAGCGAGATAAACGAGGCGTCGTCGTTATCGCCATAGCGAAACGCCACGTCTACCGGATCTTTAAACACGTCGGTGCGATGATCGGAGAACAGGATGCGCAGCCTGAGCTCCGGGTAGCGCTGGCGAAAGGCGCGAAACACCGTCAGCAGCAGATTGCGCCCAAGGTCGGAGGGCACCGCAATTTGCAGCGTGCCGCGGATTTCGTCATCCGGCAGCTGGATTTTTTGCAGCCCGGCGTGCAGGGTGTCGAGCATCTGCGTCGCATAGGGCAGCCAGGTCTCCCCTTCGGGGGTCAGGCGCAGGCTGCGGGTTGAGCGGGCAAAAAGACGGATATTCAGCGTGGTCTCCAGACGCTTAATCGCCGCGCTCACCTGCGCCGGCTGCTGCCCGACCTCCCGCGCCGCGCCGCTAAAGCTGCCGAGCGCCGCCGCGCGGACAAATAACGTCAGATCTTCCAGCCTGAACATATTAACTCCCACCTCCGAATCGCCGGACTTTTCCTAAAACTGGCGCAGTTCGCTGAATCGCGTAACCGGCACCATCGTTTGCTTACATTTTTAATCAACCAGTACTTGCCATCGCCGTCATGCTTCGGAATGATACGAGGCTGCGATTTTGTGTCCAGGATAATAATGAGGAATTTATGCGTAAAACAAAAATGCTGCTTCTGGGCGTACTGCTGGCGAGCGCCGGCGTCGTTGGGTCGGTTTCCGCCGCCGATCTGCAGAAATATGAGCTGGACGGCGTTACCTCCGACTTCCAGCAGTTTCGCGTAGGCGATACCGTACCGGCGCTGTATATGACCCCGGAGTACACCATTAAGCAGTGGCAGCAGCGCCACCTGCCTGCGCCAGACGTTAACACCCACTGGACCTACATGGGCGGCAGCTATGTGCTGGTCACCGAGCCTGAAGGTAAAATTGTCAAAATTTACGACGGCGAGATTTTCTACCAGCACTGATTGCAAGGCTCACGCAGCGCGCAGCGGCCGCTAGCCGCAACGAAAAACGCCCGGTCCTTCTGCTGCTCCCGCATGGCGCAGCGAAGTCCCGGGCGTTGTTTTACGCGCGGCGGTTAAACCGCGCGGAAGGCGATCTCGCTGGGAATAACCTCACCTTGCCAGTAGAGCTGGGCCGCCACGCGCCCTGCCAGCTGGCGATAGATATCGGTAAACTCGCTTTCCGGGCGGGCGATCACCGTCGGGGTACCGTTATCCAGGTCCTCACGCAGATGAATGTGCAGCGGCAGCTGGGCCAGCAGCTGGGTATGATATTGCTCCGCCAGCTTCTGCGCGCCGCCGGTGCCAAAGATAGGCTCATGGTGACCACAGTTGCTGCAAATATGCATGCTCATGTTCTCCACGATACCCAGCACCGGCACCTCCACTTTTTCGAACATCACAATGCCCTTTTTGGCATCGATCAGCGCGATGTCCTGCGGCGTGGTGACCACAACCGCGCCGGTCACCGGGATGTTCTGCGCCAGCGTCAGCTGAATGTCGCCGGTGCCTGGCGGCATATCCAGCACCAGGTAGTCGAGATCCGGCCACAGCGTCTCCTGCAGCATCTGCATCAGCGCCTTGCTGGCCATCGGGCCGCGCCACACCATAGCGTTGTCGTCAGTCACCAGATAGCCGATCGAGTTGGTGGCGAGGCCGAATTTCATAATCGGCGCCATATGGGTGCCGTCCGGCGAGGTGGGGCGCTGATCTTCCGCGCCCAGCATGGTAGGAATCGACGGGCCGTAAATATCGGCGTCGAGAATCCCGACCTTGGCCCCTTCCGCCGCCAGCGCCAGCGCGAGGTTAACCGCCGTAGACGATTTCCCGACCCCGCCCTTACCGGAGCTCACGGCAATAATATTCTTCACGCCGTTGACGCCCGGCTGGTTTTTCACCCGCTTCAGGGTGGCGATGCTGTGCGTCAGCTTCCAGTCGATAGCCTGGGCGCCGGTAATGCGCAGCAGATCGGCGCTGCACTGCTCTTTCAGGGCTTCAAAAGCGCTGTGCCAGACGAACGGCATCTGAATCTCGATATGCACGGTGTCGTCCAGCCAGGCGACGTGGTGCAGCGCCTTCAGCGCGGTGAGATTGTGCTTCAAAGTGGGGTGCTGAAAATTAGCCAGCGTTCCGGCGACCATCGCGCGTAGACGTTCGGGGGATTTGGCCTGGGATTGCGAATTCATCCCGACTCCTTTGTTGTTATGAGATGCTTTCAGTAATGATTGAGTTTATCACAGCTGGGGATTATCCATATATGGTCAGCCATTTATGGCGCACCCAGTGCCCTTTTGGTAATATCAAAAGCCCTTTTTACAACAGAAGATGTAATGCTCACTATGACTCAAGTCGCGAAGAAAATTCTGGTAACGTGCGCGCTGCCGTACGCCAACGGCTCAATCCACCTCGGCCACATGCTGGAGCACATCCAGGCTGATGTCTGGGTCCGTTACCAGCGAATGCGCGGCCACGAGGTCAACTTCATCTGCGCCGACGACGCCCACGGCACGCCGATCATGCTGAAAGCCCAGCAGCTTGGCGTCTCTCCGGAGCAGATGATTGGCGAGATGAGTCAGGAGCACCAGGCCGATTTTGCCGGCTTCGACATTAGCTACGATAACTACCACTCCACGCACAGCGACGAAAACCGCGAGCTGTCGGAGCTTATCTACTCGCGCCTGAAAGAGAACGGTTTTATTAAAAACCGCACCATCTCTCAGCTCTACGATCCGGAAAAAGGGATGTTCCTCCCTGACCGTTTCGTGAAGGGGACCTGCCCGAAATGTAAATCACCGGATCAGTACGGCGATAACTGCGAAGTGTGCGGCGCGACCTACAGCCCGACCGAGCTGATCGAGCCGAAATCGGTGGTTTCCGGCGCGACGCCGGTGATGCGTGAATCCGAGCACTTCTTCTTCGACCTGCCGTCGTTTAGCGAAATGCTGCAGGCGTGGACCCGCAGCGGCGCGCTGCAGGAGCAGGTGGCGAATAAGATGCAGGAGTGGTTCGAGTCTGGTCTGCAGCAGTGGGACATCTCCCGCGATGCGCCGTACTTCGGTTTCGAAATTCCCAACGCGCCGGGCAAATACTTCTACGTCTGGCTGGACGCGCCGATCGGCTACATGGGTTCATTCAAAAACCTGTGCGACAAACGCGGCGATAGCGAAAGCTTTGACGCCTACTGGAAGAAAGATTCCGCCGCCGAGCTGTATCACTTTATCGGCAAGGATATCGTCTACTTCCACAGCCTGTTCTGGCCGGCGATGCTGGAAGGCAGCGGCTTCCGCAAGCCGACCAACCTGTTCGTTCACGGCTACGTGACGGTCAACGGCGCGAAGATGTCTAAATCGCGCGGAACCTTCATTAAAGCCAGCACCTGGCTGAACCACTTTGACGCCGACAGCCTGCGCTACTACTACGCCGCCAAGCTCTCTTCGCGCATCGACGATATCGACCTCAACCTCGAAGACTTCATTCAGCGCGTCAACGCCGACATCGTCAACAAGCTGGTTAACCTCGCGTCGCGCAACGCCGGCTTTATCGCCAAACGCTTCGACGGCGTGCTGGCCGCTGAGCTGGCCGATCCGGCGCTGTACAAAACCTTCACCGATGCGGCAGCAAGCATTGGCGAAGCGTGGGACAGCCGCGAGTTCGGTAAAGCCATCCGTGAAATCATGGCGCTGGCCGACGTGGCTAACCGCTACGTTGACGAGCAGGCTCCGTGGGTAGTCGCCAAACAGGAAGGCCGCGATGCCGATCTGCAGGCTATCTGCTCCATGGGCATCAACCTGTTCCGCGTACTGATGACCTGGCTCAAGCCGGTCCTGCCGCAGCTGACCGCCCGCGCCGAAGCGTTCCTCAACAGCGAGCTGAGCTGGGATGCGATCCAGCAGCCGCTGCTGGCGCATAAGGTCAACACCTTCAAAGCGCTGTATAACCGCATCGAAATGAAGCAGGTTGAGGCGCTGGTAGAGGCATCGAAGGAAGAGGTGAAGGCGCTCTCGGCTCCGGCCACCGGCCCGCTGGCGGACGATCCGCTGCAGGAAACCATCAGCTTTGATGATTTTGCCAAAGTGGATATGCGCATTGCGCTGATCGAAAACGCCGAATTCGTCGACGGTTCCGACAAGCTGCTGCGCCTGACGCTGGATATCGGCGGCGAGAAGCGCAACGTCTTCTCCGGCATCCGTAGCGCCTACCCCGATCCGCAGGCGCTGATTGGTCGTCTGACGGTGATGGTCGCTAACCTCGCGCCGCGCAAGATGCGCTTCGGCATCTCCGAAGGAATGGTGATGGCGGCGGGCCCTGGCGGGAAAGATATCTTCCTGCTCAGCCCGGACAGCGGCGCCCAGCCTGGTCAACAGGTCAAATAATCTCCGCGTAAAACGCTGCCCCGGCAGCGTTTTTTTTGCCTGAAGCCTCTCCCGGCAGGCTCTTTAATTTGCACGCCCTGCTAATAAGAACAATAATCAATACGCTATTCTGACAACGGAACGGTATTAATATCAACACAGGGAACCGGGATGAAATATACACACAAGCTCACCGCGCTTGCCGTCGTCGCTCTGCTGACCACGGCGCTGACCGCCTGCGACAATAAAAAAGAGCAGAGCAAAACCTTTAACCGCGCGGCCGAAGGCGTCGAACTCAGTTTTACCTATTATTATGAGGGCGACAAAGTCCTGCGTCAGGACGCCAACAACATCATCCCCTATAAAACCATCGGCGCCAGCAATGAAGAGCAGGCGCGGGCCATTATTGAACCGATGAGCAGCGTTTATCGCAGCATAAAGGGGGTGGAGCAAACCATCGACTATAAAGACAGCTATGCGCAGGAACACCTGAGCGTCGATTTTAACGAGGCGAAAATCAGCGAACTGTGCAAGCTACCGGGATCGATGTTCACCGACTGCTCGCGGCAGTTTGTTTCGATGTCCGTGTCGAAAAAACTACTCGAAGAGCAGGGTTTTCAGGAAGTGAAGTAGGCCGTAGCCCGGCTAAGCGCTGCGCCAGCCGGGCCGCCTGATGCAGAAACTCAGGGTTTGGCGGCGTGCACGCGCTCGGTCAGACCGCGCAGGAAATAGCGCAGGAACTGGTCGCCGCACTCGCGGAAGTTTTTATGCTCCGGCGCGCGCATCATGGCGGTAATTTCCGGCATTGAGACGCGGAACTGCTGCTGGGTCAAAATGGCGAGAATATCGTCGGTCTTCAGAGAGAAGGCAATGCGCAGCTTTTTCAGCACGACATTGTTATTCACCCGACGCTCAACCGCCAGCGGCGGCGCGGACTCATCTTTACCGCGTTTGTCGTAAATCAGACCATTCAGGAAGATCGACAGGACGATATCCGGACAGCGCTGGAAGCCGTCCTCGTCCTCTTTTTTCAGCCACGGTACCAGCTGCTCTGCGCTGACGACGGAATCGCCGAGCGCAAAAATACGCACCAGGCCATTATTATTGGTTTTCAAGGTGTAGCGCAGGCTACGTAGGATATCGTTGCTGATCATAATGCCTTCATGATGAAAAATACTGGCGCTAAGTCTACCACGATTCTGCCGTTTTACAGACCAATCGCCTCTTTCAGGCTTTTTAAGTAGCGGCGGCTAACCGGCACCGTATGCCCGGCGCGCATCAGCAGCTCGGCCTGGCCGTTCTCCTCCAGACGAATCTCCTTCAGGTGGGCCATATTGACCAGATACTGACGGTGGCAGCGCAGCAGCGGCGTTCGGCTCTCGAGGGTGCGCAGGGTCAGCTCGGTGAAGCCCTCCTTCCCTTCGCTGTCGGTGACGTAAATACCGCTCATCCGGCTGCTGACAAACGCCACGTCCTCCATCTGCAGCAGCCAGATCCGGCTATGGCCGCTGCAGGGGATATATTTCAGCGCCTGCTGAGCGCCGTCGAGTAGCGAAATGTCCTGCAGGCTGCGCTCCTGGCGCAGGCGAGCCAGAGTTTTATCCAGCCTGGCGGCCTCAATCGGCTTGAGCAGATAGTCAAACGCGTGCTCTTCGAACGCCTTAACCGCATATTCGTCGAAGGCGGTAAGGAACACGATATAGGGCCGGTGCTCGGGGTCGAGCATGCCGACCATCTCCAGCCCGCTGATGCGCGGCATCTGGATATCGAGGAACAGCACGTCCGGGCGCAGCTTGTGCACCGCGCCAATCGCCTCAACGGCGTTACCGCACTCCCCCACGACCTCAATATCGCTCTGCGCTTCCAGCAAAATACGCAGGTTTTCACGCGCCAGCGGCTCATCATCAACGATTAATACTTTTAACACGCGCTCTCCTCCACGGGCAGTCGCAGCGTAACTCGGGTAAAGCGCTCGGCTTCACAGGTCACGGTAATTCCACACTCAGCGCCAAATCGCGCCCGCAGCCGCCGGTCCACCAGGCTCATGCCGAGTCCGCTGGCGTCCGGATTGGCCTGATACAGCCCGGCGTTATCTTCGATATCCAGCTGCAGCCAACGCGCGTCCTGGCTGGCGCGAATGATAATCTCGCCCACGCCAAGATGCTGCGAGGTGCCGTGCTTAATGGCGTTTTCCACGATCGGCTGCAGCGTAAACGCCGGTAGCTGGTGATGCGCCAGCGCGTCGGGCACCAGCATCTGAATCTGTAGATTGGCCTGAAAACGCGCTTTTTCAATCTGCAGATAGGCATTCACATGCTCAATCTCATCCGCCAGGGTGACAATTTCCGACGGCCGCTTCAGGTTTTTGCGAAAGAAGGTCGACAGATACTGCACCAGCTGGCCGGCCTGATCGCTGTCGCGGCGAATCACCGCCTTGAGGGTATTCAGGGCGTTGAACAGAAAGTGTGGATTAACCTGGGCATGCAGCAGCTTAATTTCCGACTGGGTTAACAGCGCCTTCTGTCGTTCATACTGCCCGGCAAGAATTTGCGCCGACAGCAGCTGGGCAATCCCCTCGCCCAGCGTACGGTTGATTGAGCTGAACAAACGGTTCTTCGCCTCATACAGTTTGATGGTGCCAATCACCCGCTGGTTCTCGCCGCGCAGCGGGATCACCAGCGTTGAGCCGAGCTTGCAGTGCGGGTGGATGGAGCAGCGGTAGGGAACCTCGTTGCCGTCGGCGTATACCACTTCGCCGCTTTCGATCGCCTTTTGGGTGTAGAGGGAGGAGATAGGCTTGCCGGGAAGATGATGATCGTCGCCGATGCCGGTGAAGGCCAGCAGCCGGTCGCGATCGGTAATCGCCACCGCGCCGATATCCAGCTCCTGGATAAGCACCTGCGCCACCCGCATGCTGTTCTCTTCGTTAAACCCCTGGCGCAGGATCCCCTCCGTCGAGGCCGCGACCTTCAGCGCGGTAGCGGAAAACGCCGAGGTGTATTTTTCAAACATCGCCCGCTTATCGAGCAGGATACGCATAAACAGCGCGGCGCCAACGGTGTTAGTGACCATCATCGGCGCGGCAATGCTCTGAACCAGATGGAGGGCGTCCTGAAACGGGCGCGCGATCAGCAGGATAATCATCATCTGCACCAGTTCGGCAAAGAAGGTGATCGCTCCGGCGGTCAGCGGGCTAAAGACCTTATCCGGCCGCCCGCGCTTCACGAGGATGCTGTGCACCAGCCCGCCAAGCAGCCCTTCGACAATGGTCGAAACCATGCAGCTTAGCGCGGTCATTCCGCCAAGGGAGTAGCGATGCAGCCCGCCGGTCAGCCCCACGAGGCCACCGACCACCGGCCCGCCGAGCAGGCCGCCCATTACCGCGCCGATGGCCCGGGTATTGGCGATAGAGTCTTCAATATGCAGACCGAAGTAGGTCCCCATAATGCAGAAAATTGAGAAGGTAACGTAGCACAGCAGCTTGTGCGGCAGACGGACTGTGACCTGCATCAGGGGAATGAACAGCCGCGTCTTGCTCATCAGCCACGCGATAACTAAAAAGACGCACATCTGCTGGAGCAGCAGCAACACCAGATCGAACTCGTACATACCCGCAGACCACACATCACCTGAAAGCGCGTAACATACACCGCCCCGGCAAATCTTTCTTTGAAGCGCTACAAGAAAATGAACATTCATGGCCGCGATCACACTTCTTAGCGCCTCGCCCTCGGCGAAAAGAACAAAAAATAAGCAAATATTTCCCCTTCCCCAAACAGCTTCTACAGTTATAAGGAGGAGAATTCTGCGGGAGGGGAAGAGATGACGCTTTATACGATTGGTGAAGTGGCGCAGCTTTGTGACGTTAACCCGGTAACGCTTCGCGCCTGGCAACGGCGCTACGGTCTGCTCAAACCTCAGCGTACCGACGGCGGCCACCGCCTGTTCAACGAGCAGGAGATTGACCGCATCCGCGAAATTAAGCGCTGGATTGACTCCGGCGTTCAGGTAGGAAAGGTCAAAACGCTGCTCGCCGACAGCGACCCGCAGGAGGAAGGCGGCTGGCGCGAACAGCAGGAGATCGTACTGACGCTGCTGCACGACGGCAGCTACCGTCGTCTGCGGTCGTGGATTAAAGAGCGCAGCCACAGCTATCCGGCGCACACCCTGGTCAACCACCTGTTTGTTCCTTTACGCCATCGCCTGCTTAGCCCCCAGCCGACGCTTATCGCGCTGCGCGGCATTCTCGACGGGGTCCTCATCAGCCACATTGCGCAAAGCCTGGCCAGCGCCTGGAAGCACCCCGGCAGCCACGCGCTGGTCGTGGGCTGGAACACCGGCGATATCGCCCGGCTGTGGCTGGAGGGCTGGGTGGCCAGCGAACAGGGCTGGCGGGTCGACGTCGTCGCCCACTCGCTGACGCAGATTCGCCCGGAGCTGTTCCCCGAGAGCACCCTGCTGGTGTGGTGCGGCGAAACGCCCGCTCCCGCCGAGCAGGAACAGCTGCTGGAGTGGCAGCAGCAAGGGCGCGCGATCTGGCTAAATAGCAATTAATGTTTCATTAACACCTGCGCTTCACCGTATAATCGCCCCGTTAACATCAGGAGCCTATTATGAAGCCAGCAAAAATTGCGGTTATTACCCTGTTCTTATTTATGGCTATCGGCGGGATCAGCGGCGTTATGCTTGCCGGTTACTCCTTTATCGTTCGCGGCGGTGTCGGCTGATTCGCTGATTCAGCCGCTCAAACCCACGATCGACCACGATCGCCGCCAGCGCCACCAGCAGCGCCCCTTGCAGCACATAGGCGGTATTAAACCCGCTCAGGCCGATAACAATCGGCGTGCCGAGGGTATTGGCCCCGACCGTTGAGGCAATCGTCGCCGTCCCTATATTGACGATCGTCGAAGTACGAATACCGGCCAGCATCACCGGCGCCGCCAGCGGCAGCTCGACTTTTACCAGCCTCTGCCAGCGGGTCATTCCCATTCCCTGCGCAACCTCAAGAACCCCCGAGGGCACAGCGCTCAGGCCCGCCAGCGTGCCCTGCAGCACCGGCAGTATGCCGTACAGCGCCAGCGCAATCAGCGCCGGTTCCCAGCCAAACCCCATAACCGGAACGGCAATCGCCAGAACCGCCACCGGTGGAAAGGTCTGCCCCATTGCGGCAATGGTCTCCACCAGCGGGCGAAATTCGCGGCCCGCGGGGCGCGTTACCGCAATCCCCGCCCCAACGCCGATAAGGGTTGCCGCGAGGCTGGAGAGCGCCACCAGCCAGCAGTGGGCGAGGGTCAGCGAAAGAAAGCTCTGCTGCTGATAGACCGGGCGCGGCAGTTCCGGAAACAGAGCGCTAAACAGCGGCGCGCTGTAGGGGAGCGCCAGCAGAATGGCGATAAACAGCGCCAGCAGCCACAGCAGCGGATCACGCAGAACCTTCATGCCGTACCTCCTCGCGCAGCAGATCGGCAAAATGCAGCGTCCCGCACGCGGCCCCCCGTTCATCCACCACCGGCAGCACCTCGCGACGGTGGGCCACAAACAGCGACAGCGCCTCGCGCAGCGTCATCGCCACGTTCAGGGTATCTCCGGCGAGACGTTCATCGCGGCGCAGATAGTCGGCGACGCCGCGCAGCGACAGCAGGCGAACGCCAAGCTCGCTGCGGCCAAAAAAGGTCTCGACAAAGTCATTCTTCGGCTGCAGCAGCATCTGCAGCGGCTCCCCCTGCTGCACGACTTCACCGCCGTCCATCAGCACCAGGTGATCCGCCAGCCGCAGCGCTTCGTCAATATCGTGGGTGACCAGCACGATCGTGCGCCCCAGCAGCCGGTGAATACGGATCATCTCCTGCTGGAGCGCCTCGCGGGTCACCGGATCGAGCGCGCCAAAGGGCTCGTCCATCAGCAGAACCTCAGGATTTGCCGCCAGCGCCCGCGCCACGCCGACCCGCTGCTGCTGGCCGCCGGAAAGCTGATGCGGATAGCGCGCCCGCAGCGTGGCCTCCAGCCCCAGCAGCGCCATCAGTTCATCAACCCGCTCCGCCACTTTCCGCCGCGGCCACTTCTGCAGCTGCGGGACGGTGGCGATATTCTGCGCCACCGTCCAGTGGGGAAACAGGCCGATCGACTGGATGGCGTAGCCCATCCGCCGACGCAGCGCCAGCACCGGCTGCTCGCGGATATCCTGGCCGGCGAAGCGGATAGTGCCGCTGTCGTGCTCAACCAGCCGGTTGATCATCTTCAGCGTCGTCGACTTGCCCGAACCGGAGGTGCCGATCAGCACCGAGAACGCCCCCTCGCGCAGGTGCAGATTGAGGTTTTTCACCGCCGGCTGCCCGGCAAAAGATTTGTTTACGCCGTCAAATTCAATCACCCGCCTCTCCTTTTAGCAACGCGCCCCACAGCGCAAAAAGCGCATCCACCACCACCGCCAGCGCAATCGTCGGGATCACCCCAAGCAGCACCAGATCCAGGGCGCTGCTGAGCAGGCCCTGGAACACCAGAGCGCCGAATCCCCCGGCGCCGATCAGCGCGGCCACCACCGCCATGCCGACGGTTTGTACGCTTACCACCCGCAGGCTGCGCAGCAGTATCGGCAGCGCCAGCGGCAGCTGTACGTGCCAGAAGCGCTGGCCGCCGCTCATGCCCATCCCCGCCGCGCTTTCCAACGCTTCGCGCGGCACCTGCTGCAGGCCGGTGACCACCCCGCGCACCAGCGGCAGCAGAGCGTAGAGCACCAGCGCAATCAGCGCGGGCGCCGTTCCGGTGCCGGAGATACCGGCCTCAGCCAGCGCGGGAAAGCGGCGCGTCAGGCCGGCAAGCGGCGCGATCAGCAGGCCAAATAGCGCCACCGAAGGGATCGTTTGAATGACGTTGAGGCAGGTAAACACCGACGCCTGCCACCGCGGCTGCCGCCAGAGCCACACGCCCACCGGGACTCCGATGAGCAGAGCGGGCAGCAGCGTGCCGAGCAGCAGGAGCACATGCTGGCGCAGGGCATCGTCAAAGATATCCTGGCGGTTGGCGTACTCTTTTAGCAGCGATAGCGAGTCAAGCATCCCCGTCGCCAGCAGGATGCAGGGAATTAGCCAGATTTGCGCATTGAGCAGCCAGCGCCACAGCGCCCGGGCGGTCAGGCGCCGTATCGCATCGCTGGCCAGCAGCAGGCACAGCGCCAGCGAAAACCACAGCCCGCTGCCCGGCGAAGTGCGCGCCAGCGACGACCCGCTTTGCGCCAGCTGTAGCGCCGCCTGCCCGGCCCCGAACCACAGCAGCGGCAGCAGCGCATCGGCTATCAGGAAGGTTAACAGCAGCGGTAAGCGCCCGGGCAGCGCGCAAAGCAGCAGTACGGCCATCGCCATGCCCAGCTGCGCGGCGGCCAGCCACGGCCAGCTCTGCCACAGCCAGCGCGCCTCTCCGGAGAGTAGCCGGTTCGGCGCATAGTTCACAAACGGCAGAGCCACCATCATCAGCAGTAAAAGCGCCAGCAGCAGCGAAACGCGGTTATAGCAACGAATAGCCACCAAAACCTACTTCAACAGCCCTTTTTGCTGCAGATAGTCTGCGGCAACTTTCTTCGCATCCAGCCCTTCCACCGCAATGCTGGCGTTGAGCTGCTGCAGCGTTTTTTCGTCAAGGCTGGCGAAGACCGGCTGCAGCCACTGCGCCATCTGCGGATAGGCCTTCAGCACCGCTTCGCGCACCACCGGCGCCGGGGCATAGATCGGCTGCACGCCTTTCGGGTCGCTCAGCGTTTGCAGCCCGAGCGCGGCCACCGGCCCGTCGGTACCATAGGCCATCGCCGCGTTGACGCCGGAGGTCTGCTGCGCCGCCGCCTTGATGGTCACCGCCGTGTCGCCGCCCGCCAGCGACAGCAGCTGGTTTTGATTAAGCTTGAAATCGTAGGCCTTTTCAAAGGCCGGGAGCGCATCCGGGCGTTCGATAAACTCGGCGGAAGCCGCCAGCTTGAATTCACCGCCCTTTTGCAGATAGCTGCTCAAATCGGCCAGCGAAGTGAGGTGGTTTTTTTCCGCCAGATCCTGACGCACGGCGATGGTCCAGGTATTGTTGGCCGGCGCAGGCGTTAGCCAGATCAGCTTATTCTTCTCGCCGTCCAGGGTTTTGACCTTCTCATAACCCTGCTGCGCGTTTTTCCACGCCGGGTCGTTCTCCTGCTTAAAGAAGAAGGCCCCGTTGCCGGTATACTCGGGGTAAATATCTAATTCACCCGCGGTAATGGCGCCGCGTACCACCGGCGTGGTGCCAAGCTGAATTTTATTCACCGTCTTCACGCCGTGGCTTTCCAGAACCTGCAAAATAATATTGCCCAGCAGCGCCCCTTCGGTATCAATTTTTGAGCCAACTTTGACCGGCTCCGCCGCCTGCAGCGGCAGGCTCACCAGGGCCGCCAGCGCGAGGGCGCCCGACCATTTGCTTGCAATCATCATCCCGCTTCCCTCTTTAATTTGCGCTCCATTTACAGAAGCTTAAGAGAAAAGAGTAGCCCAAATGCGCAGTGAGAGGAAAAGAAAAGGCCGGTTACCCGGCCTGATAGAGAGTCAACGTCAGCGCGTCGCGCCCGCCTGAACTACAGCAATTCAAACTCACCCTGCTTCACGCGGGCAGAATCTACGCCGATAAAGACGTTGAATTTACCCGGCTCGGCGGCGTATTTCATTTTCTGGTTCCAGAACTTCAGCGCGTCGACCTCAATCGGGAAGCTGACGGTCTGGGTCTCGCCCGGCTTGAGGGTCACGCGCTTGAAGCCGCGCAGCATTTTCACCGGGCGGCTCATCGAGGCGGTAACGTCCTGCAGGTACAGCTGGATCACCGTCGCCCCTTCGCGCTTGCCGGTATTGGTTACCTGCACGCTGGCCGTCACGCTGCCGTCCGCCCGCATGGTCGGAGCCGACATTTTGACGTCAGAGACGCTAAAGGTGGTGTAGCTCAGGCCGTAGCCAAACGGGTACAGCGGACCGTTGGCCTCATCAAAGTAGCGCGAGGTGTACTTATTCGGCTTGTCGGCGTTGTAGGGACGACCGGTATTGAGGTGGCTGTAGTAGACCGGGATCTGCCCTACCGAGCGCGGGAACGACATCGGCAGCTTGCCGGACGGATTCGCGTCGCCGAACAGGACGTCGGCGATGGCGTTGCCGCCTTCGGTGCCGGCGAACCAGGTCTCCAGAATCGCGTCAGCCTGCTGATCCTCTTTGACCAGCGCCAGCGGGCGGCCGTTCATCAGCACCAGCACCAGCGGTTTACCGGTGGCTTTGAGGGCGCTGATTAAATCGCGCTGGCTCTGGGGCAGCGTGATATCGGTGCGGCTGGAGGCTTCGTGCGCCATCCCCTGCGCTTCGCCGACAACCGCGACGACCACGTCAGACTGCTTCGCGGCGGCGACCGCCTCGTCGATCATCGCCTGCGGCGAGCGCGGATCGATCTGCACCGCTTTCTCATACAGGTTGAGGAAATCAACGATGCCTTTATCGTCAGTCACGTTGGCGCCGCGGGCGTATACCACCTTACCGCGATCGCCGAGCGCCGTTTTAATCCCGGTGAGCACGGTAACCGACTGATCGGCAACGCCTGCCGCCGACCAGCTGCCCATCATGTCCCGCTTGCTGTCAGCCAGCGGCCCGATAACCGCAACGGTGCCCGATTTTTTCAGCGGCAGCGTCTCAAGACGGTTTTTCAGCAGTACCAGGCTTTCGCGCGCCACTTCCCGGGCCTCTTTACGATGCAGGCGGCTTTCGGCGTTGGTGTCCTGCGGGTCTGACTCCTTCGGTCCCAGGTGGCTGTACGGATCGTTAAACAGCCCCATATCGTATTTGACGTTAAGCACGTGGCGCGTCGCGTCATCCAGCTCCGCCATGGTGACCTTGCCGGACTTCACCAGATCCGGCAGGTATTTGCTGTAGTACTCGTCGCTCATGCTCATATTGATGCCGGACTTCAGCGCCACGCGCACCGCGTCTTCCGGGTCGGAAGCAACGCCGTGTTTGATCAGCTCTTTAATCGCGCCGTGGTCGGAAACGGTAATGCCCTTAAAGCCCCAGTCGTCGCGCAGCACCTCTTTTAGCAGCCACGCATCGGAGGTGGCCGGCGTGCCGTTGAGCGAGTTAAGCGCCACCATTACCGCGCCGCTGCCGGCATCCAGCCCCGCTTTGTACGGCGGCATATAGTCGTTGAACAGGCGCTGCGGGCTCATATCGACGGTGTTGTACTCTTTACCGCCCTCCACCGCGCCGTAGGCGGCGAAGTGCTTCACGCTGGTCATCACCGAGTAGCGGTCCGCCGGGCTTTTGCCCTGCATCGACTCAACCATCGCTTTGCCCATCATGGTGGTTAAATAGGTATCTTCGCCAAAGCCTTCCGAGGCGCGTCCCCAGCGCGGATCGCGGGAGACGTCCACCATCGGCGCCCAGGTCATGTTGAGGCCATCGTCGGCGGCCTCATAGGCCGAAATGCGCCCGACGGTATTCACCGCGTCGAGGTTAAAGGAGGAGGCCAGGCCGAGGCTTATCGGGAAGACGGTGCGCTGGCCGTGAAGCACGTCGTAGGCAAAGAACAGCGGAATTTTCAGCCGGCTGAGCTGCATCACCTGGTCCTGCATCACGCGGATATCCGAACGGGTCACGGTGTTGAAGATCGCCCCGACCTGGCTCTCTTTGATCATCTCGCGGATCGCCTCTTTCGGGTTATCCGGGCCGACGCTGATCAGCCGCAGCTGGCCGATCTTTTCGTCTACCGTCATTTTTTTCAGCAGTTCGCTGACGAAGGCATCCCGCGCCTGCGGAGTCAAAGGATGGTTGCCGAACAGTTCATCCGCCAGCGCGGGTTGCAGCGCCAGGCTAACGGCGAGGCCTACAGTACAGAGCCATTTCATGGTTATCTCTCTTTCTTCCAGTAGCGAGGATTTTGGCGAAACCTATACTCTATCAATTTCGAGCCGGGGGACTCATCGTCCCGGCGCCGGCCCGCACAGGGCGAGGCTGGCGGCGCGCGCAGCTTGTAAGACGACAAGTATAATAAAAACCGCAGTTTGCCATAAACATAGGCGAGACGCCTGTAGAAAGCTCGGCTTCTGCTCTGATTTTTCGAAACATTCATACACCAAATTGTCATACAAAGCGCTATTCTTAGTGCAGAGTTTTTTGTCCCACCACAAGGAGTGGATCATGTCATCTGCAGCAACACCACATAACAACGCTTTTCTGACCGAGCTGGCGAGACTGGTTGGCTCCTCGCACCTGCTAACCGACCCGGCAAAAACCCAGCGCTATCGCAAAGGGTTTCGTTCCGGCCACGGCGATGCGCTGGCCGTGGTCTTTCCCGGAACGCTGCTGGAACTCTGGCGGGTGCTGAGCGCCTGCGTGGAAGCCGATAAAATTATTTTAATGCAGGCTGCGAATACCGGCCTCACCGAAGGCTCCACCCCGAACGGCAACGATTACGATCGCGACATCGTGATTATCAGCACCCTGCGCCTGGACAAGCTGCATCTGCTGGGTAAAGGCGAGCAGGTGCTGGCATTCCCGGGCACCACGCTCTATTCGCTGGAGAAAGCGCTGAAGCCGTTTGGCCGCGAGCCGCACTCGGTGATTGGCTCCTCCTGCATCGGCGCATCGGTTATCGGCGGCATCTGCAATAACTCCGGCGGCTCGCTGGTCCAGCGCGGCCCGGCCTATACCGAGATGTCGCTGTTTGCGCAGATTGATGAGCAGGGCAAGCTGCGCCTCGTTAACCATCTGGGCATCGACCTCGGCAGCACCCCGGAGCAGATCCTCAGCAGCCTCGACGACGATCGAATTAAAGATGAAGACGTCCTTCACGACGGCCGCCACGCCCACGATCATGATTACGTCACCCGCGTACGCGACGTCACCGCCGACACGCCGGCGCGCTACAACGCCGACCCCGATCGCCTGTTTGAGTCTTCGGGCTGCGCCGGCAAGCTGGCGGTCTTTGCCGCCCGTCTGGACACCTTCCCGGCGGAAAAGCGCCAGCAGGTGTTTTACATCGGCAGCAACAGGCCTGAAGTGCTGACCGAAATCCGTCGTCATATTCTTGCTGAATTTAAAAATCTGCCGGTGGCGGGGGAATATATGCACCGCGATATCTACGATATCGCCGAGCGCTACGGCAAAGACACCTTCCTGATGATCGACAAGCTCGGCACCGACAAAATGCCGTTCTTCTTCACCATGAAGGGCCGCACCGATGCGCTTCTGGAGAAGGTATCGCTGTTTAAACCGCACTTCACCGACCGCTTTATGCAAAAGATCGGTCACGTTTTCCCGGCGCACCTGCCGGAGCGAATGAAAACCTGGCGCGATAAATATGAGCATCACCTGCTGCTGAAGATGGCGGGCGACGGCGTCGAGGAAGCCCAGGCGTGGCTGACGGAGTACTTTAAACAGGCCGAGGGCGATTTCTTTGTCTGTACGGCGGAAGAAGGCAGCAAGGCGTTCCTGCACCGCTTCGCCGCGGCGGGGGCCGCCATTCGCTACCAGGCCGTTCACGCCGACGAGGTGGAGGATATTCTGGCGCTGGATATCGCGCTGCGCCGCAACGACACCGAGTGGTTTGAGCATCTGCCGCCCGACATCGACGACCAGCTGGTCTATAAGCTCTACTACGGCCACTTTATGTGCCACGTCTTCCACCAGGATTACATCGTCAAGAAAGGCGTGGATGCCCACGAGCTGAAGGAGAAAATGCTGGCGCTGTTAAAAGAGCGCGGCGCGCAGTATCCCGCCGAGCACAACGTCGGGCATCTTTACGAAGCGCCGGAGAGCTTAAAGCAGTTCTACCGCCAGAACGACCCGACCAACAGCATGAACCCGGGGATCGGCAAAACCAGCAAGCAAAAATACTGGGGCGAGCGCCAGGAGAGCGACGGCAGCGCCTCGTAGGCGCAGCAGCAGAGGCCAACCGCCGAACCCATTCGGCTTATCCGTCGCCAGCGGGCGGGTGGGCCGAAGGGCTATTCATCTACCGGGGTTATGTATTACGCTGCATGCCGAAGAAAACGCGTCTCCGGTAAACCTGGCTTAAGGAGCCCCACCATGTCCGAAGCGGATATGTTACACAGCGCTGAATTAGAAATCCGCGAAGCCCTGCCCGATGATGCTCACGCCATCGCCGCGCTGTACGTCTGGCACGTGCTGAACGGACGCGCCTCCTTTGAGGATATTCCCCCCACCGTCGACGAAATGCGCAAGCGGATTAAAACCGTACGCGACAACGGGCTGCCGTGGCTGGTGGCGCTGTGGCGTGGGAGCATTGTCGGCTACTGCTACGCCACCTTTTACCGCCCTCGCCCCGCCTATCGCTACACCCTCGAAGAGTCGATTTACGTCGAGTCGGGCATGGGCGGGCGCGGTATCGGCAGCGCCCTGCTGTCACAGTTGATCGCGAAGTGCGAACAGGGTCCGTGGCGGCAAATGCTGGCTATTATCGGCGACGGGCACAATAACGCCGGCTCGCTGGCGATCCACAAAAAATTTGGCTTTAGCGTGGCGGGCCAGCTGCGCAGCGTGGGCTACAAGATGGGCGACTGGCGGGATACCTTAATTATGCAGCGTCGGCTTGGCGACGGCGACCTGACGATCCCGGAGTAGCTTCTGGCGAAAACCGGACTGGCGCTTGCGCAGAGCGCGCAAAAGCGCCAGTCCGGGCAATTCCCCGAACTGGCCGCTTATTATGGCCGAGTTTGGGGGCCGATTAGTCGTTCTGCGCGGTCTGCGCGCCGCCTTTCAGCATCGCATCCGCCATCTGCGCTTCGCGCTGCTTTTTATAGCTCAGAGCAGAAGCCGGCACCGGCATCACCTTCCCGGTTTCAATCCACGTCCGCAGACGGCTGGCGTCGGCAAAGTGCGTATATTTGCCAAAGGCGTCCATCACCACCAGCGCCACCGGGCGCTGATTAATCACCGTGCGCATGATCAGGCAGTGGCCCGCAGCGTTGGTAAAGCCGGTTTTGGTCAGCTGAATATTCCAGTTATCGCGATACACCAGATGGTTGGTGTTACGGAACGGCAGCGTGTAGGCCGGCTGGGCGAAAGTGGCCATATCCTCTTTGGTGGTGCTCAGCTGGCCAATCAGCGGATACTGCTCGGTCGCAATCAGCAGCTTAGTCAGATCGCGCGCGGTCGAGACGTTATGGATCGACAGGCCGGTCGGCTCGACGTAGCGGGTATGGGTCATGCCCAGCGCCTGCGCCTTGGCGTTCATCGCGCGAATAAAGGCGTCATAGCCGCCGGGGTAATGGTGAGCGAGGCTCGCGGCGGCTCGGTTTTCCGAAGACATCAGCGCCAGCAGCAGCATGTTACGGCGGCTGATTTGGCTGTTCAGGCGCACGCGTGAATAGATGCCCTTCATTTCGGGGGTGTGGCTGATGTCCACGCTCAGCATCTCGTCCAGCGGCAGATGGGCATCAAGTACCACCATGGCGGTCATCACTTTGGTGATGGAGGCCATCGGGCGAACCAGATCCGGCTGGCTCTGGTAGACAATTTTTTTACTCGCAAGATCGACAATCATCGCGCTACCGGAAGCGATATCCGGCTGCATGGCGTGAACGGTCGCGGGGGTTTTTGCTATCGCCTGGGGCGCAAAAGGAACAGCCAGTAGCAAAGTCAGGCTGAGCAAAGAAACTCGAAATTTCGGCATGGTGAGCATTCTGAAAAGTATTTTTGCACGTTATACACGTACGCTGCGACGCTGAATCAAAAACGACGCTGGCAAAAGCCATCATACCGCGCCACAGCCGCGCCTGGCTAATAAGAATAGTGAGCAAATGCTGCATTGCCAGCATAAAAATCCATTTATGCTGGCAATGTATGTTGTTAGAAAAGCCGGTAACCGTAGCCCCAGAGGATAACGGTTATCGCCAGCAGCACTTCCAGCACCAGCACCCCGATTGCGAGGGTGGAGCTGGCAAAGCTTAGCCCCTCTTCACGATTAATACTCAGGAAGGTTGGGATCCCGAGATAGAGCAGATAGCCGGTGTAGAACAGCGCCACCGTGCCGACAAACGCGCATAGCCACACCAGCGGATAGAGCGCCACGATCCCGCTTAGAAACAGCGGCGTAGCGACATAGCCGGCAAACACCATGCAGCGTTTTAGCGAAGGTCGCTGCGGATAGCTTCTCGCCATCCACCAGATAACCCGCCCCATCACCGCCACCCCGGCCAGCATCACGGCATAAAACAGCACCGCTAAGGCCAGCCCGGTGAACAACGACGGTTTTATCACGGTGCCATCGCCGAAGTTCCAGCCCAGCTGCGTGGTACCAATAAACGCGCAGATAACCGGAACCGCCGCCATGATCAGCACGTGGTGCGTGTAGTGATGCGAAATCGTTTCGTTTTCGCTCTTGATAACGCTCATCTCTTGATTCGGATGAGAGAAAAGTCCCCAGACATGGTTCATAGCGTCCCCCTTGTCACGGCCTCGTACAGCAGTGATACAAGTATAATTCACCCTGAGAGATTATTTTATGTACAGCGATAAAAAGGCACTTAACCTTATTTTAAGCGCCAGGGTGTATGCTTAGGCTTTAGGATAAATACGTCGCGTCATTCAGGATGGTTAAGACTGGCGGCCGGGTCTGGCAAGGCCACGCGCCAGCGTTAGCTGAAGGATGCCGCGCGGAGGGAGAATTTTTTGTATGGATATCAATAACCTGATTTCCCATTATGGTTACGCTGCGCTGGTCATCGGCAGCATAGCGGAAGGCGAAACTATCACCCTCCTTGGCGGAGTGGCGGCGCATCAGGGCTTATTGAAGTTTCCGCTAGTGGTCATCTCCGTAGCGCTTGGCGGGATGATCGGCGATCAGCTGCTGTATCTGCTGGGCAGGCGCTTTGGCGGCCGGCTGCTGCGACGCTTTTCCCGCCAGCAGGCGCGGATCCGTAAGGCGCAGCGCATGATCCAGCGCCGCCCCTATCTGTTCGTCATCGGGACGCGCTTTATGTACGGTTTTCGCATCATCGGGCCGCTGCTGATCGGCGCCAGCCGCCTGCCGCCGAAGGTCTTTCTGCCGCTCAATATCCTGGGAGCGATTGTCTGGGCGCTGCTATTTACCACGCTCGGCTATCTGGGGGGAGAAGCCATTGGCCCGTGGCTGCATCATCTTGACGGCCATCTCAAGCATGCGATCTGGCTGATTCTCGCGGTTGTGCTGGCGATCGCCGCGCACTGGTGGCTAAAGCGCCGCGAGGCGCAAAGGAAAGAGTAAGCGGCCACCTCGGCCAGCGTCGTCGCCGGGGAAAAGAGGATTACTTCGCGGCCTGGCGATAGCCGCCGCCCAGCGCGGAGGTCAGCTGAATGCTGGCGTCGAGCCACTGGCCGTGCAGGCGAAGCGCGGAAATCCGCTCTTCGAGCGCCGGCAGCTTCGCCATGCTCACTTTCGAACCCGGCAGAAGCCCGGCATTCATCCGCTCCTGCGCCAGATCCACCATCCGCCGGGCGTCTTTTTCGACCTGCTGCTGCTGCTGGTTTTTCTCCATCAGGGTCTCAACCTGGCTTGCCGCCTTCGCCACCTGGTTCACCGCGTCAACGACCGCTTTATTGTACTTTGCCACCGACAGCTTGTTCTGCTCGCTGACGATATCCAGGCTGGCGTTCAGGCGACCGCTATCAAAGATCGGCAGCGTCAGGCCCGCTGAGAGCCCCATCTGCTGCGCCGAATGGCGGAACAGATCGCTTAAGTGCAGGGCATCCTGCTGCAGGAAGCCCATCAGGTTAATATCCGGATAGAATGCCGCTTTCGCCGCATCCACCTCGCTTAAAGAGGCTTCGATATACCAGTGCGCCTCCTGCAGGTCCGGGCGGCGCGCCAGCAGCTCGTAGCCCAGCTCGCCCGGCATTTGCGTGCTGACGGCGGGCAAAGGGGCCGGGCGGAGGTTCAGCCCCTGGCTCTGGCCGTTGGTCAAGGCCATCAGACGCGCCTCAATCTCCTTCATGCTGCCGGCCACATCGGCCAGATGCTGATCGTTTTTACTGACGTTGATATCGTTCTGCGCCCCTTCGACCGAGTTGGTGATCCCGCGCTGGTACAGCGACCGATCGACGCTGACGATATTGTTCTGCTCATCCTTCAGCTGCCGCAGCACCTCCTTCACCGCCGCCTCGGTCTGCCACTGCCAGTAGAGCCGCGCCACGCTGCTGGCCAGCAGCTCCCGGGTTTGCGCCTGCTCGGCCATCTGAGCCTTCACTTCGCCGATGCGGGCCTTTACCAGCGCGCGATTTTTACCCCACAGATCCAGGTCCCAGCCCGCCGTCAGGCCGAAGGTGCCGTTGGTGTACCACGGCCCGGTATTGCCATCGGTATCGGTAGCAAAAGGGCCCATCAGCCCCTCTGAGGACATTTTCTGCCGCTCAACGTTGGCGGAAAAATCCATCTCCGGGCCAAGGTTGGCCTGCGACATACGCGCCTGAGCTTCCGCCAGCCTGATGCGCCGATCGGCTATTTGCATATCCGGCGCGTTGGCTAAGGCTCGCTGAATCAGGCCGTTCAGCTGCGGATCGCGGTAATCCTGCCACCAGTTCTCCTGCGGCCAGCCGTTTTTCACGCTGGCAGGCAGCTCCGTAGCCACATGGGATGCAGGAGTCTGCTGCTGCTGCGGGGCGCCGGTATCGTGTGACGGCGCGCAGCCAGCCAGCGCAATGACCAGGGGCAGCCCGGCGAGGACACGTTTGCTCGGATTCAGGTTCATGAGATAGGTCAGATGACTTAATAGGGTCGGTTATAATAAGTTAATCGCCCTCGCGCCGTTAAGTAAAGCGTGTGGCCAGCCAAATCAGATGGTTAAAAATAGATAAATGAATTCACGGAGTGAACATGAGCCAGAATATTTACGACGATCCGCGCTTTTTCGCCGGATACGCGACCCTCGACCGTTCGGTAAAGGGCCTTGACGGCGCGCCCGAGTGGGCCGCCATTCAGCAGATGCTGCCGCCTTTATCCGGCCTGCGGGTCGTCGATCTCGGCTGTGGCTACGGCTGGTTCTGCCGCTGGGCTCGCGATCGCGGGGCGGCGCAGGTGAGCGGACTGGATTTATCCAACCGCATGCTCGACCGCGCGCGCGAAATGAGCGTGGGTCAGGATATTGACTACCGCTGCGCCGATCTGCAAACGCTGACGCTGCCCGCCAACAGCTGCGAACTGGTCTATAGCTCGCTGGCCCTGCACTATCTTCCTGAGGTGGCCCCGCTGTTCGCCACCGTTTATCAGGCGTTAACCGCCGGCGGCACGCTGGTGTTTTCCGCCGAACATCCGGTCTATACCGCGCCACTGCGTCAGGGCTGGCAGGAAGATGAAGATGGGCAAAAAAGCTGGCCGGTCAGCCACTATCAGCAGGAAGGTGAGCGCATCAGCAACTGGTTTGCCGATGGGGTAAAAAAACAGCACCGCAAGCTCGCCAGCTGGATAAACCTGCTGATTGCCGCCGGCTTCGTGATTGAGCATCTCGATGAGTGGGGGCCGACGGCGGAGCAAATTGCCGCCCAGCCGGGCCTCGATGAAGAAAAAGAACGGCCGATGATCTTTTTACTGCGCGCGCGTAAACCGGCGTAACCGGCAGGCGGCCCGGCGCATGCGGGCCGCGAGCGGCTTACTCTTTCAAACTACCGCCGTTGCTGGCAATGACCTCTTTGTACCAGTAAAAGCTCTTCTTCCTGCTGCGCGCCAGCGTCCCCTTTCCCTGGTCGTCACGATCGACGTAAATAAAACCGTAGCGCTTGGAGAGTTCGGCCTTCGAGGCGCTCACCAGGTCGATTGGCCCCCAGCTGGTGTAGCCCATCAGCTCGACGCCGTCGTCGATAGCCTCCCGCACCTGCAGGAGATGATCGTTCAGGTAGGCGATCCGGTAGTCATCATTAATGCTGCCGTCGGCTTCAACCTTATCTTTCGCGCCGAGGCCATTTTCAACGATAAACAGCGGCTTTTGATAGCGATCCCACAGGACGTTAAGCAGCGTGCGCAGGCCCAGCGGGTCGATTTGCCAGCCCCACTCCGAGCTCGCCAGGTGCGGGTTGGGCACCATGCTGAGAATGTTGCCGCGCGCCTTTTTATTCAGCTCTTCATCGGCGGTCACGCAGCCGGTCATATAGTAGCTAAAGGAGATAAAATCGGCGGTCTCTTTCAGCGCCGCGCGGTCGGCGTCGGTTATCTCAAGGCTGATATCCTGCTCGCGGAAATAGCGCAGCATATAGCCCGGATAGGCTCCACGGCACTGCACGTCGCCGAAGAACTGCCAGCTGCGGTTCTGCTGCAGGGTTTCAAAAATATCTTCAGGACGGCAGCTGAGCGGATACATCAGGCCGCCGAGCAGCATATTGCCGATCTTCCCGTCTTCGACTATCTCGTGGCAGGCCTTAACCGCCAGCGCGCTTGCTACCAGCTGATGATGTATCGCCTGGTAGACCGCCGCTTTGCTGCTGCCTTCCGGCAGGCCGACCCCGGTCATCGGCGCATGCAGGGACATGTTGATTTCGTTAAAGGTTAGCCACAGCTTGACCTTATGCTGATAGCGGGAAAACACCGTGCGCGCATAGCGCTCAAAGAAGCCGATAACCTCGCGGCCGCCCCAGCCGCCGTAGTTTTTCACCAGCGCCCACGGCATTTCGTAATGCGACAGCGTCACCAGCGGAGTGATGTTGTGCTGCGCCAGCTCATCAAACAACCGGTCATAGAAGGCCAGTCCGGCTTCGTTCGCTTCGCTATCATCGCCGTTGGGGAAAATACGCGTCCAGGCAATCGATACCCGCAGGCAGTTAAAGCCCATCTCCGCGAACAGGCTGATATCTTCCGGGTAGCGGTGGTAGAAATCGATGGCGATATCTTTGATGCCGCTGTCGCCGGCAGCGCGCTCAACCACGTCGCCGAATACGCCGTGCGGCTGGACATCTGACGTGGATAACCCTTTCCCCTCTTCCAGATACGCCCCTTCCACCTGGTTTGCCGCGGTCGCGCCGCCCCATAAAAACGTTTTTGGGAATGTCTTCATCTCTCTCTCCTGTGATTAATGGCTGACGGACAGCAGCGGCTGGCCCGCGTCAACCACGCTGCCAGATACAATATCAACGCTGCGATAGCCGTCGCTGTTACTGATAATTATCGGGGTAGCCAGGTCATAGCCGGCATCCAGAATCGCCTGGCGATCGAACTCAAGCAGCAGGTCGCCGGCCTTCACCTTATCCCCTTCTTTCACGTGGGCGGTAAAGGGCGCGCCGTTAAGCTTAACGGTGTCGATACCGACATGGATCAGCAGCTCAATTCCGCCGTCGCTGAGTAAGCCAATCGCGTGTTTGGTCTGAAATAAAGAGGCCACTTCGCCAGAGAACGGGGCGATGACCTTGCCGGTGGCGGGAATAATCGCCACCCCCTGCCCCAGCAGGCCGCTGGCGAAGGTGCCGTCGGGAACCTGATCCAGCGCCAGAACGCTGCCGGACATCGGCGCCAGAATATCGTTTTCGCCTGCCGGAGCGGTGACGACAGCGGCCTGCTCCTCGCGACTCTTCGGCAGCCCGGCGACAAAGGTCAGCGCGCAGGAGATAACCAGCGCGGCAACCATACCGATCGCACCGCCCCACAGGGTGGCGTCAATGCCCTGCGGCGGGATCATCTGCGCAAGGGTGAAAATGTTGGCAAAGCCGAAGGAGTAAACGTGGCTGTCGCTGAAACCGACAATCGCCCCGCCGATCGCCCCGGCCACGCAGCCGAAGATAAACGGGCGGCGCAGCGGCAGGTTCAGGCCATAGATCGCCGGTTCGGTGATGCCAAAAATCCCCGCGGAGATAGCCGACCCGGCCAATACTTTTTGCCGCGCATCGCGGGTGCGCAGGAAAATCCCCAACGCAGCCCCCACCTGCCCCATCACCGCCGGCAGCAGCATCGGCATCATCGAATCCTGGCCGAGCACCGTCAGGTTGTTGATCATCAGCGGGATCAGCCCCCAGTGCAGACCAAAGATCACGCACACCTGCCACAGCGCGCCCATCGCGGCTCCTGCCAGCCACGGCGCAACCGCGTAGATAATCTGATAACCGTGGGCCAGCAGCTGGCTCAGCCAGGTGGCAACCGGGCCGATAGCCAGGAAGGTGAGCGGCACCACCACCGCCAGGCAAATGGCCGGGGTGAAGAAGTTTTTCATCGATGACGGCAGCACCGCGTTACTGCGTCGCTCCAGCCAGCAGCTGGCCCACGAGGCGAGAATTATCGGAATAACCGACGAGCTGTAGTTGATAAAGGTCACCGGTATGCCGAGGAAATGCGCCGCGCCGGCCCCCGACGCCTGGCTGGCGTCAAAAGCCTGAATCATGAGCGGGTGGGTTAACGCCCCGCCGATAACCATAGTGATAAACGGATTGCCGCCAAATTTTTTACCGGCGGTATAGCCTAAAAAGAGCGGGAAGAAGAAGAACAGCGCGTCGCTGGCGGCAAACCAGATCTGATACGTTGCCTGCTGCGGAGTCAGCCAGCCGCACACGACCGCCAGCGCCAGCATCCCCTTGAGGATCCCCGACGCCGCCAGGACGCCGATAAACGGAGTGAAGATGCCGGACACCACATCAATAACCTGGCCGAGAACCGAGGTTTTTTCCCCTGTTTCCGCCACCGGCTCGCTATCGTCGGTCAGCCCGGCTTCGCTGCGAACCGCCTGCCAGACGTCGTGGACATGATTGCCGATCACCACCTGAAACTGACCGCCGCTTTCGACCACCATAATGACGCCCGGATTCATCTTCAGCCCTTCCGCGTCCGCTTTTTTATTCTCTTTAAGCTTAAAGCGCAGCCGTGTAGCGCAGTGAACCAGACTCACTATATTCGCTTTGCCACCAACCCGGCTAAGAATATCCTGCGCGAGTGCTTTATATTCCATGCTGTTTTCCTTGACTTCAGCTGCCCGCAGGCAGCCCGTGACTGAGTGTTAAAATAAAAAAAACCCGAGAACAACGCCGGATGGCGTCGCGCTCAGGTTTTGCCTGCGTTATGCAGTAACAATCCAATTTTTGGTCGCTGGGGGCTAACGCCCCTCTTTTCTTACCCGTTCAATATGAATGGCAAGAAACATAATCTCTTCCGTCGTCAGCTGCCGCTGATAGCTTTTCTGCAGATGTCGGGCCACGGTTTCCGCACACTTCCACGCCCTGGCGTAGTTGTCCTTCACCGCGCTGTGCAGCGTCACGTCATCATCTTCCACCACCGTGCGGGTCAGCATCCGCTGGGCGAAAAACTTCAGATGAGTGACAAAGCGCTGGTAGCTTAACGACTCTTCGTCATAATTCAGCTGCAGCTGATACTTCACCAGCTGCAGAATTTCCTGCATCACCCGGGTGACGTGCATCACTTCCGGCATTTCGCTGTTGAGCTGGGCGGTGACCAGATGCAGGGCTATAAACCCGGCCTCGTCTTCGGCCAGCTCGACGCCGAGCCGCCGGGCAATAATCGCCCGCGCCTCCTGCCCCAGCTCAAACTCTTTCGGATACAGCCGCTTAATTTCCCACAGCAGGACGTTGCGGATGGTCACGCCGTTTTTCTGCCGTTCAATGGCGAAGTGGCAGTGATCGGTCAGGGTGATATACAGGCTCTCCTGCAGTTTGCCCAGCCGCCCGCGCGCCAGCTCAATAATTCGGTCGCAGGTGGTCATCACTTCCAGCGGTATCTGACTGAGCAACTCTCCTAAACGGCCGACCAGCTCATCGCTCTGCAGCGCGAAGACCTTTTCAATTTTACTTTCATCCAGCGAGTCACCGACGCGTTTCTGAAAGGCGAGCCCTCGCCCCATCACCACCTGCTCGCGCTGCTGCTCGTCGAGAATAACCACCACATTGTTATTAAGAACTTTGGCGATTTGCATATGAACCCCGGAAACAAAAAAACCTGACTCCCGACAGATGCCAGGAAATCAGGTTTTGCCTGCCTAAGCAGTAGCAATCCAACTCCCGCACTGTAGCAACTTCTTTCTTTGTCTCAACTGCCCAGGCGGAAAAACGTGATACAGATCGCGACTAATAGCGTATCGCCGCGGCGTTTTTTAGAAGGTCACCACCGTTTTCCACTCCACCACCCACGCATCCTGGGTCTCGGCGACGCCGCCGGGACGGTGCCAGTACTGCAGGCCGGGCTGCAGCTCAAGCCAGGAAACCGGGCGGAAGCGGTAATAGAGTTCGGCGTTCAGCGAATGTCCGGCAACCGGCTGATAGCTGGCATCATAGTAGTCCGTGGCGCCGCTGATTTGGTTCATATAGCGCTGATTGCGCGCGTAGCTATCGCTCATATCCATCCATGTCAGGCCAAAGCCGATCCAGTCCGCCGGTCGGGCGTCAAACAGGCCGCGATAGCGCATCGAGGCGGCCACGGCGGTATGGATGTAGTTGCTGCGCTGGTCGCTATAGCTGCCGCTCAGCGACAGGCTCATCCCGCGGTCAGGATCGTCGGCGTGCCGGGTTACCTGTTGGTTCATGCCGCCATACAGGAACCAGGTCCGGTTATGCTGCGCGTAGCCTTCGGGGTCCGTCGCGCCGGGGCCGCCGGATTTCCCGTAATATAAATCGCTCTGCGGCGCGTTGGTGAACAGCACGCCGAGGTTATACGCGCCCGACAGACCGTTAATCGTCGGACGAGCCTCAATCTCCAGCGGCAGCAGCACGCCTTTACTGCCCTTCGTAGACCAGCTCCACGCATGGCTGCGGGAAGCTGCCTGCGGGTTCTGCTCCATCACTCCCCCTTTCAGGGTGAGCGTCGGCATCAGCTTATATTCGAAGGTGGTCCCCCAGGTATGCACGTTCCAGTTATTCCACGTCAGCGAGTTGGCGGATTTACCGCCGCACTGCGAGAGAAGCTGGAAGTCGCAGGGAATGATCTGATCGAACGTTTGCACTTTGTTCATCATGCCAATTCGCCAGGTCAGGCGCCGGTCGTCAAAGCTGCGGGCAAAGGTTAGCCAGCCGAGGCGGGTAATGGACTGCCCGCCCCAGCTCTCCTGGGAGAGATCGTTAAAGTTAACCCGCGGATCCTGCAGCCGTTTGGTGGTCAGATTATCGTTGTGGTTGCGGTTCACGATATTACCTTCGATGCGTGCGTCCGGGATCCCGGTCCAGCGCTCAAGATCCTGGTTAAAGGTCAGCGCAACCTGGTCGATATAGGCCAGATGCTTATCATGGTTGTAGCCGCCGCCGGCGTTATAGCCCATTTCATTGAGATAACCGAGGTTATAATTAAACCCACGATCCTCAAGTATCGGGCGAATCCCAAACATATCACCGAGCAGGCCTTTTTGCGGGCTTTCAAAACCTAATACGGTACCGTTCCACGGCGGCGTTTCGGCAGCCAACGCCGCCGGCGTCAATAGTGAAAATGCCAGTAAAGATAGCAGGCGATTTATTTTTTGGTCATTCATAGATATATCCAACCTGACTGAGTAGGAGTAATAGCTGTCCGCAGGCAATAACTTTGCCCGTTTTTATTTTATTTTTTTATTTTTTGGAGAAAGGGGCGTTGTCGGTCATTAAACCGCTTAGCCGCATCGCACCTTTATTTACAACTCATTGTTTTATTTAATAATTAAACTCCCCATAAATTGAAGGCAAAAAAAAACCTAAGCACTCCCCACCACGGATGGCGGAAGTGCTTAGGTTTTGCCTGTAATCAGTAGCAACCCTGAATATTAGAACTGTACACTATCACTCTCTTTATGAAATTCCCATCAGCAGAAACTTCCTGAGTAATAATTTGTGAGCGAATTAACAATCCTGAGATTAATAACGGGCAATAGCGGCGGCAATCTCAGCAGAGGTTTTTAGGGTGCGAATCTCATTAAATACCTCCAGCGCTTCAGTATATTCTTTACGTAAATAGCTGAGCCACTGCTTGATACGCGCCACGTGATACAGGCCGGTATCGCCCTGCTTTTCCAGACGGGTATATTTCTGGAGCAGCAGCACGACCTGCGGCCACGGCATCCGCGGTTCGTTGTATTTTATCACCCGGCTCAAATTCGGCACGTTAAGCGCTCCCCGGCCAATCATCACCGAGTCGCAGCCGGTGGCCGCCAGGCACTCCTGCGCGCTTTGCCAGTCCCAGATTTCGCCGTTGGCCACCACCGGGATCGTCAGGCGGCGGCGGATTTCGCCGATCGCCTGCCAGTTGATGCTCTCCGCCTTATAGCCCTCTTCTTTGGTTCGCCCGTGAACCACCAGCTCGCTGGCTCCCGCCTGCTGCACGGCATCGGCAATTTCAAACCGCCGCCCGGAGCTGTCCCAGCCGAGGCGCACTTTTACCGTCACCGGCAGGTGGTCAGGCACCGCTTCACGCATTGCCTTCGCGCCGCGATAAATCAGCTCCGGGTCCTTCAGCAGCGTCGCGCCGCCGCCGCTGCCGTTAACCAGCTTTGACGGGCAGCCGCAGTTCAGGTCAACGCCCCACGAGCCGAGCTCCACCGCCCGGGCGGCGTTCTCCGCCAGCCACTGTGGATATTGCCCGAGCAGCTGCACGCGCACGCGGGTTCCGGAAGGCGTCCGGCTGTGGTGATGCAGCTCCGGGCAGAGCCTGTAAAACGATTTTGCCGGCAGCAGCTGGTCCACCACGCGCAAAAACTCGGTGATGCAAAGATCGTAATCGTTGACTTCGGTCAGCAGCTCGCGCACCAGCGAATCGAGCACGCCTTCCATCGGCGCCAGTAATACCCGCATATTGTTATTCATTGCCCGGAAAAAAAGAGGCGCTATGTTAGCGCCTCTACGTGCCGGTTGAAAGGGCCCCGTGCGGGTTTTCCCGCCCCTCGTTGCGCAGGCTACGGCCCGCGGCCTGCGCTAGCGCGGCTGCAGGCAGTTATCCTCCTTCCAGCCGTACAGCCACTCGATGCCGCGATAGAACTCAGCCTGGGTTTTGCCCTTCCACAGCAGGTTGCGTACCTGGCGTTCGACGCCTGCGGCATGGTAGATCCGCCCCATTTCGCGGGTTGACCAGACGATGCGCGCGGTGCGCGGAATTCGAACCGACTCATACAGCGCAAACGCGCGGGCGGCATCGCCGTCGCAGTGCGCCAGCGCCTTGCCAAGCGTGACCGCATCCTCCAGCGCCATGCAGGCGCCCTGGGCCATATACTGCGCCACCGGATGGGCCGCGTCGCCTACCAGGGTGATACGTTCATTGCCCCATTTATCGACCGGCTCGCGATCGGCGGTGGACCAGCGGCGCCACGACGTGGGTTTGTCCAGCATCTGCCTCGGGCGCGGATGGATCCCCTGAAAATAGGAGAGCACCTCCTCTTTGCTGCCGTCGCGTACGCCCCACTCCTCCTCCTGGCAGCTGTGGAACGTCACCACCAGGTTGTACTGTTTGCCGCCGCGCAGCGGGTAGTGCACCAGATGGCAGTGCGGCCCGGCCCACAGCACCGGCGCGTTGATGCGCAAATCATCCGGCATATCCGCCGCTTCAACCACCGCCCGGTAAACCACGTGGCCGGTGACCCGCGGCGCGTCATCCAGCAGGCTCTGGCGGACCACCGACTTCACGCCGTCGCAGCCAATCAGGATATCCGCACTCCAGCCGTTGCCGCGATCGTCAAATACCGTCACCTCGTCGGCGCTCTGGCGGATATCGACCACCTGCGTTGAGGTGCGGTACTCCACGTCGGGATGGGTTAACGCCGCTTCCCAGACGGTGGCATGAATATCTGCCCGATGGATAACCGCGTAGGGGCCGCCAAAATGATCGCGGAAAGCCTGCCCGGTTTTAATCTGCACCACCTCTTCGCCATTCACCGCATCCATCATGGTGATGTGATCGGTGAAGACGGCGCGCTGGCGGGCTATTTCGCCCACGCCCAGGCTATCCAGCGCAGAAAAGGCGTTGGGGCCAAGCTGGATGCCGGCGCCAATTTCGCCAATTTCATGGGCCTTCTCCAGCAGCATCACCTTGATGCCCTGGCGCGCCAGCGAGAGCGCGGTCGCCGCGCCGCCAATTCCGCCACCGACAATGATTGCTCGCGTTACTTTCGCCATACTCAGCCCCCTAGGCCGGAATTTTGTCTTGTTGATTTTCCGGCGCGGCGGCGATAAACGCCGGAAGCCGGGTACAGGCGTCATAGACCGCCTGGCAGCGCGGATAGTGGCTCAGATCGCAGCCCATGCGCTGGGCGTTGGCCCACTGCGGCACCAGGCAGCAGTCGGCCAGCGTCGGCGTCTCGCCTACGCAAAAGGCGCCGGACCGGGAGTGCCGCAGCAGTTGCTCCACCGCGCTGAGCCCCTGCTGGACCCAGTGCGCATACCAGCGCTGTTTGTCCTCTTCGCTCACCTTCAGCTCATCGCTAAGGTAGCGCAAAACGCGCATGTTATTAATCGGATGAATATCGCAGGCGATAGCGTAGACGATCTCCAGCACCCGCATCCGCGCGGGGTCCTGCAGGGGCAACAGCGGCGCCTGCGGATAGCGCCGGTCGAGCCAGTCGGCGATCGCCAGCGACTGGCCCAGGGATTCGCCCTCGTCGGTCATCAGCGTAGGCACCAGCCCCACCGGATTCAGCCGCCGGTATTCGAGGGCGTTTTGCTGGCCGATACGAATATTGACGCCCACGCTCTGGTAGTCGATCCCCTTCAGCGCCAGGGCGATACGCACCCGGTATGAAGCGGAGCTATTGAAAAAACTGTACAGCTTCATCACTCACCTCATACCACGCGCACGGCGATGGGCGTCAGTCCATCCACGCCGCCGCTAATCACATCCCCTTTGACCACCGCGCCAACGCCTTCCGGGGTGCCGGTGAAGATCAGGTCGCCGGGCTGCAGTTCGAAAAAGCCTGACAGGTAGCTGATGGTTTCGTTAACCGACCAGATCAGATGGCGAATGTCGCTACGCTGGTGGTCTTCACCGTTCACCTGCAGCCAAATCTCCGCCTGATTGACCGCCACGCTATCCGCTTTGTGCAGCGGCGCCACCGGCGCGGAAAGATCGAACGCCTTGCCGATTTCCCACGGACGCCCCATCTGGCGCATTTCCATCTGGCGGTCGCGGCGGGTCATATCCAGGCCGGTCGCGTAGCCCCAGATATATTCATGGGCCTGCTCCAGCGGAATATCGCTGCCGCGCTTGCCGATCGCCACCACCAGCTCGATTTCGTAGTGGTAGTTATCCGTTTGCGGCGGATACGCTAAATCGAGGGTTTCGCCTGCGGCCACCGCAACCACCGCATCGGCCGGTTTGCAGAAGAAAAACGGCGGCTCACGGTCCGGGTCGAAGCCCATTTCACGCGCGTGAGCGGCATAGTTACGCCCCACGCAGTAGACGCGGCGCACGGGGAACAGCTCATCGCTGCCGACAACGGGAACGGTGACCGGGGCCTGGGGGGCAAAAACGTATTGAGTCATGATCGAGTCCTTATGATTAGTCGCGCGCTTCGCGGAACAGGCCGAGGGTTTCCTGAACCGGGCGATCCGAGAAGCTGAATAACACCGTCTCCTGCGTTGCGCTGAAAGAGACGCCGTGCCAGGTCGGCACCACGAAGATATCTTTCGCCTGGAAGCTGAAGGTTTGCCCGCCGACGGTGACCCGCCCGCTCCCCTCGACGACGTGGTAGATAGTGCTGTCGGTGGTTTTCGCGGTCCGCGAGCTAAAGCCTTTGGGCAGCAGCTGCAGGAAAGCGCCCATTGACGGCATCGGGTAGCCGCCGGTGACCGGGTTGACGTAGCGCATTTTGTAGCCGTCCCACTCGTCGGCAGCGCCCATTTTTGTCAATTCATGCAGCGCATCGCGGCTGCGGTCATAGCGATAGTTAAAGATCGGCGAGGAGTTGCCTACCTGGTGGCGCAGCGGCAGCATATTGGCGGCGTAGCGCGGCAGATAGTCGCCCTCTTTGCGGGTGACCGGCTGCTGATCCTCAGGGTAATCTTCGGCAAACCCGCAGCCCAGATAGTTCACCAGCGGCAAATCGAGGCCATCGAGCCAGATAACCGGCTCATCTCCCGGATTGCCGTGATCGTGCCAGCGCCACTGCGGGGTGAGAATAAAGTCGCCGGGGCGCATCGCCGTCCGCTCGCCGTCAACGGCGGTAAAGGCCCCTTCGCCTTCCACGACGAAACGCAGCGCCGACTGATTATGTCGATGGCTCGGCGCCACCTCGCCGGGCATGATCAGCTGCAAACCCGCATACAGCGAGGAGGTGATTGAGGAGTGGCCGCGCAGGGCCGGGTTCTCCAGCACCAGCACCCGACGCACCGCTTCTTTAGCGCCAATCAGCCGGCCGCTTTCCAGCAGCAGCGGGCGAATTTCCTGATAATTCCAGTAGGCCGGCGCGCAGTTGGCGTTCGGCGTTTTCGGCACCAGATGATGCAGCGACTCCCACAAAGGCGTCAGGTTCTGGCCCGAAATATGCTCGTAAAACTGCTGGCGACCGGCGGAAGCTTCCGCAGCGTGCTGAGACATAGTTGTTCTCCTTATTTATTCGCAATGCCCGCGGAGGGCAGCGCGTCGGGTACGGTAACGGGGGTGCGGACGACCAGCGTCAGCAAAATCAGCATCCCTGCGCTAATCGCGGCCGGAACGGCGATGACGAAAAACAGGGTGTCGAATGAGAAGTTCATGGCCATCATCATGCCGCCGGAGAGGGAGCCGACGATGGCTCCGCAGCGGCCAACGGCGTTTGACCAGCTGACGCCGGTGGCGCGGCTCTGGGTCGGATAGAGCGTGGCGGTCAGCGCGTTGAGCCCAACCTGTGAACCGCTGACGCCAATCCCGGTGCCGAAAATGGCCAGCGCCATCAGCCACAGGCCATTCTCGCTAAGGCCGATCATCACGATACAGGCCGCGCCCAGGCAGTAGCTCAGAGCCAGCACCCGATACGGATTGAAGCGATCCATCAGCACGCCGAGCAGAAGCGCGCCGAAGGTGCCGCCAATCTGGAAAGCGGCGGTGACCCATGAGGCATGCTGCAGGTCGATGCCGCGATGGTTGAGCAGCGTCGGCATCCAGCTGGAAAGCAGGTAGATAATCAGCAGGCTCATAAAGAACACCACCCACAGCATCAGGGTAATGGGCAGCTGGCGGCCAACGAACAGCTGGCCGATGCTGCCTTTGGCGCCGGTGGCCGGTTCATCCAGCCAGAAATGGGTGTGCTCATAGCGCTCGCCGGTAATGGCGCCGACGGTCTTCGCAATCACAGGCTGCGGCAGCCGGCGGCGAATCTGCCAGCGCGGGGATTCCGGAAGCACCCCCAGCAGCGCCGCGGCCAGCAGCAGAGGCAGAACGCCGCCTAGCGCCAGGATGCCGTGCCAGCCAATCTGCGCCACCAGCTGGGCGCTGACCACGCCGCCTAATGCCGAACCGAGGGTAAAGCCGCAAAACATCAGGGTCACCAGCGCGCCGCGCCGCCGGGCGGGCAGATACTCCGAGGTCATGGTAATGGTGTTCGGCATCGCCCCGCCGAGGCCGAGGCCGGTGAGGAAGCGCAGAACAACCAGCGTCTCAAGGTCGGGGGAAAAGGCCGAAAGCAGGCTAAACAGGCCAAATAGCGCGACGCAGAACTCAATGACCCGCTTGCGCCCGAAGCGGTCGGAAAGCGGACCGCACAGCAGAGCGCCGGCTGTTAAGCCCAGCAGACCGGCGCCAAACAGCGGCGCGAGCTCGCTGGCGCTGAGCTGCCAGTGGGCGCGAATATCGGGGGCGATAAAACCAATGGCGGCGGTATCAAAACCGTCGAGCATGACCACCAGAAAACAGCAGATAATCACGCGCCACTGCCGGGCACCTATCGGAGCGGCGTCCAGCAGCGTTTGCAATTCACGTCGTTGAGTCATCGTTATGCCTCAGTGTAGGGAGGAGGAGATGTTGTATTTATTTCTTTTATGTTGCGATTTTGTAACCAAGGCGATGAAATGTACAATGGTATCTCGGGCACAGACATAACCTGGAGGTTATAGCTAATGGCAAACTGGGCGCAAAAACTGAAGCTGCATCATCTGCAAATGCTGGTGGCGCTCGGCGAGCAGGGCAACCTGACGCAGGTGGCCAAAATGATGAATATTACCCAGCCCGCGCTCTCGAAATGGCTGACTCAGTTTGAAGAAGAGGTCGGCATGCTGCTGTTCGAACGCCATAGCAAAGGCCTACGCCCTTCCGAAGGCGGCAAGCTGCTGCTGCAGCACGCCCAGCGCCTGATCAACGATATGTCCCGCTCGCAGTATGAGATCGAACGCTTTAAACAGGGCGGGCTGGTGGGCAGCCTGATGATCGGCTGTTCGCCGGTGGCCACCGACTGCGTTGCGCTGGCCATTCTCTCGCTGCTCAAGGAGATGCCGAGCCTGCATCTGAACATTGAGGAAAAGGTGATGACTCCCCTGCTTCACGATCTGCTCTCCGGGGTGGTGGACGTCGTGGTGGGACGGGTGGGCGGACGAGCGCTGGAGCTGCCGCTTAACTATCGGGTGCTGTACACCGAGCCGGTGTGCTTCGTCGCCCGCCCCGATCACCCGCTGGCGCAGATGCCGAGCCTCGGCTGGGCCGACCTCGCCCACTGGCGCTGGATAGTCTGGCCAACCGGCACGCCGATCCGCCTGAGCATTGACAACGCCCTGGTCGATAACGGCGTTATGCTGCCGGAAAATACCATCGAGTCGGCGTCGATGAACGTCACCAGCAATCTGCTGCAAAGCAGCGATATGATCTCTATTCTTTCCTTACGCCTGGCGCAGCGCTTTGCCGAACAGCAGCAGCTGGCGATTCTTAATTTGCCGCGCATCGAACAAAAAGGTAGCGTCGGGGTATTCTGGCGAAAAAGTGAAACGCCATCGCTTGCCCTCAGCCGGTTTCTTGATTATTTATCGCAGGAGTCGTAGCCGTGACGCTGCCCGCGCGCAGGGTTCCATTGCTCTATTCCAGCTATGCGTATAATTCATGTTGTGACCGGTAGCACATTTTTGGGTTTAATTGTATGATGAATGCGGTTCATCAAGGGTTATTACCATGAGTCAATCACTGATTATTATCTGGCAGTACCTGCGGGCATTTGTCCTGATCTACGCCTGTTTATACGCCGGGATTTTTATCTCCTCCCTGCTGCCTATCACCATCCCCGGCAGCATTATCGGGATGCTGATTTTGTTCGTACTGCTGGCGCTGCAGATTATGCCGCCGAAGTGGGTTAACCCCGGCTGTAACGTGCTGATCCGCTATATGGCGCTGCTGTTTGTGCCCATTGGCGTGGGCGTGATGCAGTACTGGGATTTGCTCCGCGCTCAGCTCGGCCCGGTCGCCGTCTCCTGCACCATCAGCACGCTGGTCGTTTTTCTGGTTGTCAGCTGGAGCTCCCACCTGGTGCACGGCGAACGCAAAGTGGTCGGCCAAGAAGGAAGTAAAAAATGATGCATGAGATCTGGTGGTCACTGCCGCTGACGCTGATTGTCTTTTTCCTCGCCCGCAGGCTGGCAGCGCGCTTTAAATTTCCGCTGCTCAACCCGCTGCTGGTGGCGATGGTGGTCATCATCCCCTTTCTGCTGGTGAGCGGTATCTCTTACGACCGCTATTTTCAGGGCAGTAAGATCCTCAACGATCTGCTGCAGCCTGCGGTCGTGGCGCTGGCCTTTCCTTTATACGAGCAGCTTCACCAGATTCGCGCCCGCTGGAAATCGATTATTACCATCTGCTTTATCGGCAGCGTGGTGGCGATGGTGACCGGGACGACGGTTGCGCTGCTAATGGGCGCGACGCCGCAAATCGCCGCGTCGATTATGCCGAAATCGGTAACGACGCCGATTGCGATGGCGGTCAGCGGCAGCATTGGCGGTATTCCGGCGATCAGCGCGGTATGCGTTATTTTCGTCGGCATCCTCGGCGCGGTTTTCGGGCATACGCTGCTAAACCTGATGCGCATCCACACCAAGGCCTCACGCGGCCTGTCGATGGGTACCGCCTCGCACGCGCTGGGCACCGCGCGCTGCGCGGAGATGGATTATCAGGAGGGGGCCTTCAGCTCGCTGGCGCTGGTGCTGTGCGGAATTATTACCTCCCTGGTCGCGCCGTTTTTGTTCCCGGTGATTTTAGCCCTGGCGGGATAAATTGTGATTTAAATCACATTTATCAATGCAACGTAATAGAGTTGCACAAACAATGAGACATTAATCACATATACAGGCCATCACCGCCCGTACACTAGATTCCCATTACATTGTTATGAGGCAACGCCATGCACCCACGTTTTCAAGCTGCTCTCCCTCAACTGACGGCAGACCTGCAGACGGCTATCGCCCCGATGCTGACCGACCCGCATTTCCCGGCCATGCTCGATGCAGACCAGGTCGCCGCGCTGCAACGCGCAACTGGCCTTGACGAAGACGCGCTGGCCTTTGCCCTGCTGCCGCTGGCCGCAGCCTGCGCGCGCGCCGACCTCTCGCATTTTAACGTTGGCGCTATCGCCCGAGGCGTCAGCGGGCGCTGGTATTTCGGCGGCAATATGGAATTCCTCGGCGCGACCATGCAGCAAACCGTCCACGCGGAACAGAGCGCCATCAGCCATGCGTGGCTACGCGGCGAAAAATCCCTGCTGGCAATCACCGTCAACTACACGCCCTGCGGCCACTGTCGCCAGTTTATGAACGAGCTCAACAGTAGCCAGGTGCTGCGGATCCACCTGCCGGGGCGCGAGGCGCATTCGCTGCAGCACTATCTGCCGGACGCGTTTGGTCCGCAAGATCTGGAGATCAAAACGCTGCTGATGGATGAACAGGATCACGGCTTCCCGCTGAGCGGCGACGCGCTGGCGCAGGCGGCGATTCAGGCGGCAAACCGTTGCCATATGCCCTACAGCCAGTCACCGTCCGGCGTCGCGCTGGAGCTGAAAGACGGCACCCTCTTCTCCGGCAGCTATGCCGAAAACGCCGCCTTTAACCCGACGCTGCCGCCGCTGCAGGGAGCGCTCAACCTGCTTAGCCTGAACGGCTATGATTATGCCGATATCCAGCGGGCCATTCTTGCCGAAAAGGCCGATGCGCCGCTGATCCAGTGGGATGCCACCGCGGCCACGCTGAAAGCGCTTGGCTGTCACAGTATTGACCGCGTCCTGCTCGGTTAAATCACACATTATGCGGGCCTCAGGCCCGTATTGTTGAAAATCCCCGCAATCAAACGATGGTTTCTTGCTCTTGCCCGGCGGGTAAAGTAGCCTGAACACTCCATTGTCTACCGTTGAGCCCAGGTTAATGTTAAAGCGCGTGTTATACAGCCTGTTAGTCCTGTTCGGCCTGCTGCTGTTGACCGTGCTGGGTCTTGACCGTTGGATGAGCTGGAAAACCGCGCCCTATATCTACGATGAACTGCAGGATCTGCCCTATCGCCAGGTCGGGGTGGTTCTCGGCACCGCCAAGTACTACCGCACCGGGGTCATCAACCAATACTATCGCTACCGTATCCAGGGAGCGCTCAACGCCTACAACAGCGGCAAGGTGAACTACCTGCTGCTCAGCGGCGATAACGCGCTGCAGAGCTATAATGAGCCGATGACGATGCGCCGGGACCTGATTAAAGCAGGCGTCGATCCGGCGGATATCGTCCTGGACTATGCCGGCTTCCGTACGCTCGACTCTATCGTGCGGACCCGCAAGGTTTTTGACACCAACGATTTTATTATCATCACCCAGCGCTTCCACTGCGAGCGCGCGCTGTTTATCGCCCTGCATATGGGGATTCAGGCGCAGTGCTATGCGGTCCCGTCGCCAAAAGATATGTGGAACGTGCGGCTGCGTGAGTTCGGCGCGCGCTTCGGCGCCCTCGCAGACCTCTACGTTTTCAAACGCGAGCCGCGTTTTTTAGGCCCGCTGATCCCCATTCCGTCGCAGCAGGAAGTTCCCCAGGGGACGCAGTCCTATCCGGCGGTGACGCCGGAGCAGCTGCTGGAATTGCAGAACAAATAGAGCTCGCGCAGCGCTGGATCGGCCGGTTCAGCGCTCTTATCATCGGCGTCACTTAGCCAAAGCCGATTCATCAAGAAGTGATTATCTTTCCGGACAAGATAAAACCGGCGCGATCTTCCGCCACATATTGCGGTAGGAGAGCGGCCGAGCCGGCGCCTATGGTTGGACTTTATTCCTTCACTCCTGCAGGGGTTTAAAAACGGGCTCACCGCAGCCGCAGCCAAAAAAAAGCCCGCGCACTGCGCGGGCCTGATAAAGAGAGCTCGTTACTTTTTACGCGCGTATTTCAGTGAATCCAGCGCGACGGCGAAGATAATAATTGCGCCTTTGATAATATACTGCCAGTACGGGTTAACGCCGATGTAGGTCAGCCCGTAGTTAATCACCGTAAAGATGATAACGCCGGTTACCACGCCGAGCACGGTACCCACGCCGCCGCTGAAGGAGACGCCGCCGACGACGCAGGCCGCAATCGCATCCAGCTCGTACATAAAGCCGAGGTTGTTGGTCGCAGAGCCAATTCGTCCGGCCTCCAGCAGCCCGCCGAAGGCGTAAAACACGCCGGACAGGGCATAAATCATCAGCAGGTTAAGGGCAACGTTAACCCCTGAAACCTTCGCCGCTTCCGGGTTGCCGCCGATAGCAAAGATGTTTTTGCCAAAGCGGGTTTTATTCCACAGGATCCAGACGAAGAAGACGGCAATCAGCGCGTAGAAGGTAATATACGACAGGCGGAACGTCCCCAGCGCAATAAACCCTTGAGCGAAATGCGAGAAGTGGCTGTCAAACCCGGAAACCGGCGAGGCGCCAACAAAATCGTAGTACAGGGAGTTGATCCCATAAACGATAATCATGGTACCCAAGGTGGTGATAAATGGCGTCACGTTGAGGTACGCGATGATAATCCCGTTAATCAGGCCAATCACCGCGCCAATCGCGCACACCAGCAGGATCACCAGCGGGATTGGCATGGTTGCCATATCCGGGAAGACCTTGTTGGCGTTGTCCACCGCCTGCAGCATCGTTGCGGCGATAACCGCCGCCAGCCCAACCTGACGTCCGGCTGACAGGTCGGTCCCCTGAGTCACGATGAGCCCCGCTACGCCCAGCGCGATAATAATACGCACCGAGGACTGGGTCAGAATGTTACTTAAGTTCAGTAAACTTAAGAAGGTGGGATCCTGGAAAATAATAATGGCCAGCAGGACCAAAAGAACAACGTAAATCCCACCATCCTTCAGGTAAGTGAGAAAACTCTTTTTATTTAATGCGCTCATCGCAAGCCCCTGATCTTAAAGATGCAACGACGCAAGACGTAAAATTTCGTTTTGCGTAGTGGTTTTTGTCTCAACAATTCCGGCAACGAGACCGTTGCTCATTACCAGAATACGGTCAGTAATACCCAGCAGCTCCGGCATCTCGGAGGAAATAATAATGATCCCTTTCTCTCTTTTTGCCAGCTCGGCAATCAGCTGATAGATTTCAAACTTAGCGCCGACGTCAATCCCGCGGGTCGGTTCATCAAGCATCAAAATCTCCGGCTGGGTTAACAGCCAGCGGCCGATAATAACCTTCTGCTGGTTGCCGCCGGACAGCGAACCAATTTGCGTATGCTGTCCTGGGGTCTTCACGCGCATGGAGTCAATAACCCATTGGGTATCGCTTTTCATGCGTGAGTTATCCAGCAATCCGACCCTATTTTTATATTTCTTAATATTGGAGATCAGGGAGTTAAAACCGATATCCAGATAAGCGTAAATCCCGGTAGAGCGACGCTCTTCGGTAACCAGCGCAAAGCCGTGGTTAATGGCTTCATTGGCGCTATGGTTATTAATTTTCTTACCGTGCAGCTTAATCGTCCCGCTGGCCTTTTCGCGAATACCGAATAAGGTTTCAACGATATCGGTACGCTTGGCCCCCACCAGCCCGGCAATGCCGAGAATTTCGCCCTTATGCAGGTCGAAGGAGATATCGCGGATCGACGGCTGACGCAGCGACGTCAGGTTGCGCACCTCAAGAATCACCTCGCCCGGCGTATTTTCACGGCTCGGGAAGCGCTGGTTCAGGGAGCGGCCGACCATCATGGCGATAATCTTATCCATGTCCAGTCCTTCCAGCGGCTGGGTGGCAATCCACTGACCGTCGCGCAGGATGGTTATCTCATCGCACAGCTGGAAAATCTCTTCCATTTTGTGGGAGATATAGACAATGCCGCAGCCGCGTTCTTTCAGCTTGCGGATAATCTTAAACAGATGGTTGACCTCTTTTTCGGTCAGCGATGACGTCGGCTCGTCCATGATGACGATTTTGGCGTCATAGGAAAATGCCTTCGCAATTTCAATCATCTGCATTTGCGATACCGATAGCGTCCCCACACGCGCGCGCGGGTCAATATCAATATCCAGTTCATCAAATATCGCTTTGGTATCGCGATACATTTTGTCCTGATCGACAAACACGCCTTTGGTGGGATAACGCCCCAGCCACATGTTGTCCATCACCGAACGTTGTAATACTAAGTTTAATTCCTGGTGAACCATTGAGATGCCGTTTTCCAACGCTTCTTTAGCCGAATGGAAATCGATCTCTTTTCCCTGAAAAAGAATGCTGCCGGAATCTTTTTGATAGATCCCAAAAAGACATTTTAATAATGTTGATTTTCCCGCGCCATTCTCGCCCATTAATGCATGAATAGAGTGAGGACGGACTTTCAGGTTGACATTATCGAGTGCCTTGACGCCAGGAAATGATTTGTTGATGTTGCTCATTTCCAACAAAAATTCGCCCGACCGTTCGCTATTATTACTGACCATAGTTATACCTGGCTGCGTTCATGCACACTCTCAGCTGACGAATTAGCGTCAAAATAAGAGTCTGGTTCTGTATCAGGAATAATCGGGCGTAGCGGCTGGAGATCCTTCAGGCGGCCATTTTACCGGCGACGTTGATCTCAACGCATCCCGAGTGATTTTATTTATAGCTGATACGCCCGTACATCTACCCGATGAATTTCGAGCTGCGAAATGGTATTCACCCGCAGCTCGAAAACCGAGTATTAAATATTACTTGCCAACAAACTGGCTCAGATTGTCTTTATCTACGCCAACGTAAGGAACGCGAACGATTTTATTTTCAATCTTCCAGCTGGTGCCTGCAGCCGGCTCTTTGCCGTCCGCCAGGTTTTTCGCCAGATCGAACGTGGCTTTTGCCTGGTTATTGGCATCGTTCAGCACGGTACCGGCCATTGCACCGGATTTAACCAGCGCCAGCGCTTCTGGTAAGGCATCAACGCCGAAGACCGGAATGCTGCTCTTGTTGTGCGCTTTCAGCGCTTCTACCGCCCCCATTGCCATCGCATCGTTGTTGGCGATAACCACTTCAATTTTGTTAGCGTTAGGGCCAGAGAGCCAGGCGTCCATTTTGTCTTTCGCCTGAGCGGTGTCCCACATCGCGGTATCCAGCTGCAGCTGCTGAGTTTTCAGACCTTTGTCATTCAGCTCTTTAATGACGTAGGTGGTACGCGCTTCAGCATCCGGATGGCCCGGCTCGCCTTTCAGCAGCACATACTGAATCTGGCCGTCTTTGTTCAGATCCCAGCCGGCGTTGGCTTTCCAGTGTTTAGCGATCAGATCGCCCTGGATAATACCGGACTCTTTAGAGTCGGTACCGACATAATACGCCTTGTCATAGCTATCCAGCGCTTTACGGGAAGGCTCTTTGTTAAAGAACACGACCGGGACGTTCTGTCCGCGCGCTTTATCGATAACGGTGCCTGCAGCAGCCGGGTCCACCAGGTTAATCGCCAGCGCTTTCACGCCTTTTGCCAGCAGGACGTCAATCTGATCGTTCTGTTTGGACTGGTCGTTTTGCGAGTCATTCATCAGCAGCTGAACGTCCGGCGCTGATTTGCCGTCTTTCTCAATTGCCTTACGCACCACCGACATAAAGTTGTCGTCATATTTGTAAATGGTTACGCCGATGCGGGTATCAGCTGCGTGTGCCGCGGCGCCAAATAACATACTCGCCATAACTGCAGACAGGGTTAACACCTTCTTATTCATGGAATCTCCGGTTTTTTTTATGCAGGGTCATTGGTGTGAAAACGGCTGGCGGAAAGTTGTTACATTAACGTTACCGCACAACAAGGTTCACGACTGTAAATTCTGTCTTCCGTGTAGGGTAACGCTCCAAAGGTACGGCTTTACTCGCAGTTTAGCGCCTTGTGCCTGTTGTAAAAGTGATTAATCACCGTGACAAAATGGTCAGGACTGGTAAACGCGGCCATCATAATCAGTTGAATGTTAATATACTGTGAATTTACTCACAGATTGAAAGCGGTTACATCACCGCCCTTTTCAGTTAGTGATCGGACCCACAATTTGCCGCTGGGTCACCGAATGGCGACGCACCAGAGTCGGCATAAAACAGTGGCGAGCGTCATGGTCGAGTTTCCCTGCAGCCCCCAGCAGCGCCAGCTCGGTGGCCAGTTTCGCCATCGACATAATAGGATAGCGCACCGTCGTCAGCTGTGGGTCGGTGTAGCGAGAAATAGGGATATCATCGAAGCCAATCAGCGACAGATGCTGCGGCACGACAATGCCGTTATCTTTCAGCGTGGTCAGCGCACCGGCCGCCATGCTGTCGTTGTAGGCAAAAACGGCGGTGAGGCCTAAATTACGCCCCAGCAGTTCAACCATCGCCGCCTCGCCGCCCTGCATATCCGGCGAGCCGGAGCCTACCCAGCTATCGGGGGCAATAATGCTTTGCTCCTGTAACGCCTTGAACCACCCTTCCCGGCGCAGAGAGTCATCCTCAATGCCGTGGTTTGAGGAGAGATAGCCGATCCGCTGGTGCCCGTGGTTCAGCAGCATCCGCGTGGCCATCAGCGCCCCGCTGACGTTGTCCAGACCGACGCAGCGGTGCTCGTAGCCGGGCACAATGCGGTTTATCAGCGCCATCCCCGGAATATGCTGCATGAAATCGCCGAGCTCCTCATCGCTCAGCGCCTTGGAGTGCACGATCAGCGCCGAGCAGCGCTGGCGGATCAGCACTTCGATGGCGTTACGCTCTTTTTCCGCCTCGTGGTAGCTATTGCCGATCAGCACGTATTTCTGATGCTGCTGGGCCACGGTATCCACCGCTTTCACCAGCGCGCCGAAAAAGGCATCCGATACGTCCATCACCACAACGCCGATGGTATCGCTGACCTGGGTCGCCAGCGCCTGCGCGTTGGCGTTAGGCCGGTAGCCCAGCTGCGTTACCGCTTTCATTACGCTTTCGCGCGTATCCGGACTCACCAGCGCGCTATTATTCAGCACGCGCGAGACCGTCGCGACGGAAACTCCCGCCTGACGGGCGACATCACGAATGGTGATCATGCTCACCGACCTGTAGAGAATTGCAATACGTCACACCCACCTCCTGTGTTCAGCAAGGTGGCTATTCTGGCAGCGACGCGCGGCGCGCTACGTGAGTGAGGTCACATGCCTGAAAACGCTTACATTCATTTTGTTAATGATTGTGATCGGGATCGTTATCTGGATGTGTTCTTTAATGATGTCCCCGAGGCGCGCAGGGTTAACTGACGCCACAACCATTCAACCGGGCCCTGGCGGAAATGACGTAGCCAGAAGAGCGAGAAGATGAGGTTTACCGCCCAAACCGGTACGACGAAGGCCAGCAGCTGCAGGCGGTCGAACTTCATAAACAGGCCAAGGTGATAAAAGAGCGTGGTGCAGATGAGGGTTTGTAGCAGGTAGTTGGTCAGCGCCATGCGCCCGACGCAGGCAATCGCGGTCACCAGCCGCAGCTTACACAGCTGGGGCCAGAAGCCCCACGCTAAAGAAGCGTAGCCGATGGTTTGCAGCGGCGCGCCGAGCTCGCGCGGAGCCTGCAGCAGGAATGCGCACCAGCGGGGATCCCAGTCGAGATACCACTGGGCGAAAATCGCCGGGATATTGACCGCCATTCCGGCGACGATCAGCAGGCCGCCGGTGCGCCGGTAATGGCTGAGGCTGAACTGCCCTTTTAGCCAGCCGCTGCGCATCAGGGCTGCGCCCATCAGCATCATTCCCGCCAGCTGCCAGCCGTACTGCGCGCCGAGCGCCAGCAGGTTACCCGACAGCATATCCGCGCGATTGCTTATCGCCTCGAAGCCGCCGCTCATCTTCCAGTACTGTTCATACTGTAAATTTGCCGCATCGGGCACCCACGAGCGATTCGGCGCATTGCCCGAAATGACGCCAAGCAGCACTAAGACCGCCACGCCGATGACGTACAGCATCACGCCGGTGTTAAACAGGGATTTGAGGTGATGCGCATCGCGGATCATTCTCCAGGCCACCAGCCCCACGAGCGCGTAGGCCAGCAGGATATCGCCATCCCAGAAAAACAGTCCGTGGATAAACCCCAGCAGCGCCAGCAGCGTCAGACGCGACTGGATCCAGCGCTTGCCGCGAGGCAGCAGCATCTGAAGCCCGGCGCCAAACAGCAGAGCAAACAGGGTCAGGAATTTCACCTGCGCCAGCAGGTCGAGGATCGCCCAGGTCCAGGCGTCGCTAAAAGAGATGCTCCCGGACCATGCCGGGTTAAGATATGCCGCCTTCGGCAGGCCGAAGGCGTTAATATTCAGTAGCAGAATACCCAGAATGGCGACGCCACGAACAAAGTCCAGCGTGACGTTTCGTTCCATGTACCCTGCTCCGATTTTAGCCGTTGTGACGTACGGCGCGCAGGAACTCCTGGCGGGTATTCTGGCTGGATTTAAACAGACCGCCCAACGAGGTGGTTGTGGTGGCGCTGGTTGCATCGCGAATGCCGCGAGCCTTGACGCAGTAATGCACCGCATCAATCGATACCGCGACGTTGCTGGTACCCAGCAGGGTTTGCAGCGCGGTTAAAATCTGCTGCGTCAGTCGCTCCTGCACCTGCGGGCGCTGGGAGAAGAACTGCACGATGCGGTTGATTTTCGACAGGCCAATGACCGAATCTTTCGGGATATAGGCAACCGTGGCTTTACCGTCAATCGTCACAAAGTGGTGTTCGCAGGTGCTGGTCAGGGTGATATCGCGCACGGTGACCATTTCATCAACCTGCATCTTGTTCTCGATGACGGTGATTTTGGGGAACCTGGCGTAGTCCAGTCCGGAAAAGATCTCATCGACATACATTTTAGCGATGCGATGCGGAGTTTCCATCAGACTGTCATCACTAAGATCAAGATTCAGCAGCTGCATAATCTCAGTCATGTGTCCGGCAATCAGACGCTTGCGAGTTTCATTATCTATTTCTTGCACTGGCGGACGCAACGGCGTCTCCAGCCCACGAGCGACCAGCGCTTCATGAACGAGTATGGCTTCTTTGCTCAGTGATGACATTTATGTTCTCCTGCAGGTGTGGCGCTCTTTGCTCTTCTGAGGGCAAAGTTTGCATGCATTGTGCGTGAGGTAGCGCACATAATCTAGTAGCCGAAACGATAATTATTGAAATTTGCGTGACCTATTGATAGTGCGCGTCTGGTCCCACGTCTCCCACATCGCGCCTGTCAATCGTCTAACGCCCGCCAGTTGCCACTTCCCGAATAAAAGAACGACTTCGCGTCATTCTCAATAGCACAGCCGCCGGAGCATGTTGGCTAAAAGTTGCATTAATGATGCAATATGTTCCCTAAAGGAGAAAGTGAAAGTTGCTCACGAGTGAATGAAATATCTGTATTATGAAAAATTACGTCCCTGTACGCAGAATCACTCAGCAGCCGTTACCACGATATATCCGTAAAGTAAGGTCTGCAGACTCACGCGTATCCCCTTTTCTGAGGAGCCCGGCATGGAATTGCTTGAAGAGCATCGCTGTTATGACGGTCGGCAGCAACGCTGGCAGCATGACTCCACTACGCTGAACTGTTCGATGACGTTCAGCATCTTTTTACCCCCGCAGCGCGATACCGCGCCGCCGCCGGTTGTGTACTGGCTTTCCGGCCTGACCTGCAACGATGAGAACTTCACCACCAAAGCCGGCGCTCAGCGTATTGCTGCGGAGCTAGGCCTGGTACTGGTGATGCCGGATACCAGCCCGCGCGGCGATAGCGTCGCCGATGACAGCGCCTACGATCTGGGCAAAGGCGCGGGTTTTTATCTCAACGCGACCGAGGCACCGTGGTCCGCGCATTTTCGCATGTACGATTATCTTCGCGACGAGCTGCCGCAGCTGATTGGCGCGCAGTTTAACGTCAGCGATCGCTGCGCTATCAGCGGGCACTCAATGGGGGGTCACGGTGCGCTTATTATAGCACTGAAGAACCCGGGCCGTTTCGTCAGCGTGTCGGCCTTTGCACCGATCGTCAACCCTGCCCGGGTACCGTGGGGACAAAAAGCGTTTACCGCCTATTTGGGTGCCGACGAATCAAGCTGGCAGGCGTGGGATAGCTGCGCGTTAATGCAGGCAAGCCACGCCAGCGACGCGATACCAACGCTTATCGATCAGGGCGACAACGACACGTTCCTCGCCCAGCAGCTGCAGCCTGCGGTGCTGGCCGAAGTTGCGCGACAAAAAGAGTGGCCGCTAACCCTGAGAATTCAGCCCGGTTACGATCATAGCTACTACTTTATTGCTTCATTTATCGAAGACCATCTGCGTTTTCACGCCCAATATCTTATCAAATGAAACAGGAGGGCTGAGGCCCTCCATATTTACACACCCCTAACCTTCTGAATTCATGCTTATTTAATTCAATTCAAAGTAAATACAAATGATTTCAATTATCATTAATGTTTACAAAATAACATTTTTTTGTACAATCTCTCCTTCTTCTCTCCATCATTCAGAGTTCTTACAAGACAAATAAATACGGTTCTCAGGGTTATCCCGATGGAGATTTATTCATTTGAAATGGAATGTAAAAATGACTATACCTCGCGTTAAGCTACTTGCCGCCGCGATATGCGCAGCCACCATCTCACCGCTTGTTCATGCAGCCGATTCAGACACCATGGTCGTAACGGCTACCGGTTTTGAACAGAAAATCCAGAATGCACCAGCCTCTATCTCCGTTATCTCCAAACAGCAGATTGAAGATAAGGCCTACCGCGACGTTACCGATGCGCTAAAAGACGTACCCGGCGTAGTCGTCACGGGCGGCGGAAGCAGCAGCGATATCAGCATTCGTGGCATGTCTTCCCAATACACCCTTTTCCTGGTTAATGGTAAACGCGTCAGCACCCGCAGCACCCGCCCAAACAGCGATAACTCAGGGATCGAACAGGGCTGGCTGCCGCCTCTCGAGTCTATTGAACGGATCGAAGTCATCCGCGGACCGATGTCCTCCCTCTATGGCTCCGATGCTATGGGCGGGGTGATTAACATCATTACCAAAAAAATCTCGAACACCAAAGCCTGGACAGGCTCGCTGCACGGCGACGCTACTTTCCAGGAAAACAATGATTCTGGTGACCTGTTCCAGACAAACGTCTACGCTTCTGGCCCGTTGATTGACGGGCTACTGGGGGCGAAAGTTACGGGCCTGCTCTCCCGCCGCGCGGAAGATAAAATCGAAAACGGCTTCAACGAGCAGAAAATGCGCAACGGCGGCGTCACGCTGAACTTTACGCCTGACGACAAAAACGATTTCGATCTCGACTACGCGCGCGAACTGCAGGACCGTAACAGTACGCCGGGGATGTCAACGGCTGAGGAGAGCTGCCGCGGTAATGTCTGTACGCCAAACAGCAAAAGCGATTCCCGCTACGAACACACCACCTACTCGCTGACCCATAGCGGTTATTACGAGCACTTCAACACCACCAGCTACGTCCAGCAGGAAGAGACCAACAACCCCGGGCGTAAAATGAAGTCGTACAATACGACCCTTAATAACCAGAACCAGGTTTTCCTTGGCGATCACACCCTGACGCTGGGCGGGCAGTATCGCTATGAGAAGCTCAGCGATAAAGGCAATCAGCTGGAGGCGGCCGATGGCCTGAGTAAGCTAACGCGCTGGAGCTGGGCGCTGTTTGCTGAAGATGAATGGGCGATGACCGAAAGCTTTACGCTAACCGGCGGCCTGCGCATGGATAAAGATGAAAACTACGGCACCAACTGGACGCCACGCGGCTACGGCGTATGGCACCTTGCCGAACAGTGGACGCTGAAAGGTGGAGTTTCAGCAGGCTACCGCGCGCCGGATCTCCGCCAGTCTTCCGCTAACTGGGGCCAGGTCACTGGAGGCGGTCGTCTTGACGGCATTATCGTGGGTAATCCGGACCTCAAGCCGGAAAAGAGCCTGAGCGAAGAGATTGCTTTACTGTGGGATAACAACGACAACCTCAACGCGGGCCTTACGTTGTTCAACACCGACTTCAAAAACAAAATCACCGAAGTACGTCGTTGTAACAGCAAGTCTGACCCGGCCTGCACCATCGGCAATACCAGCTATGACTTCGTCAGCGACCGCGTCAACGTCGATAAAGCCAACATGCGCGGCGTGGAATCGACCTTCGGCTGGAAAATCACTCGCGATCTGAACTGGACGGCGAACTATACCTATACCAAGTCAGAACAGAAAAGCGGTCAGTTCTCCGGCAAGCCTTTAAATAAAATGCCGAAAAACATGTTCAACACCACCCTGGACTGGCAGGCCACGCCTGACGTCGGTTTCTGGAGTCGTTTGAACTTCCGCGGGAAAACCTCAGAGTATCTGAGCCGTACCTCTATGGCTCAGGGCACACCGTCCTATACGCAGGTCGATCTCGGTTTGCGCTACAACGCCAACAAAAACCTGCTGGTTTCCGCCGGGGTGTATAACGTTCTCGATAAGCAGATTGCTTACGATACCTACGATACGGTACTTGATGGCCGACGTTATACCGTGGGCCTGACCTATAGCTTCTGATGATCTGATGCTGACTATCTGATAACGAAAAAACCCCGGAAACCCGGGGTTTTTTTATCAGGCAATAACGTTATTGCTTGAAACGCTGCGGGAACTTCATTTCGCTATAGCGGACAAACCGGGTGCCTTTGGCAAGCTTATAGCCAAACCAGATAACCAGGAACAGCGGAATACCGATATAGGTCGCCGCCACGCCACCCCAGTCAATGGTGTCTTTAAGGAACGCTTCGTAGTTCTGGCCGAGGGTGATAATCAGGCACAGGACGAAGGCGAAGATCGGCCCAAGCGGGAAGAACCCGGAACGATACGGCAGATCGTTCACATCGTTGCCCTGCAGCACGTAGCCGCGACGGAAACGATAGTGGCTGATAGCGATCCCCAGCCAGGCAATAAAGCCGGTCATCCCTGAGGTATTCAGCAGCCACAGGTAAACGGTCTGGTTGCCAAACATTGAGCTCAGGAAGCACAGCGCCGCCACGACCGTGGTGGCGTACAGCGCGTTACGCGGCACGCCGCCGCGCGACAGCTTAGCGAAGATACGCGGCGCTTTGCCATCGCAGGCCAGGGTGTAGAGCATACGCGTGGAGGCGTACATTCCGGAGTTGCCCGCCGACAGCACCGCCGTCAGGATCACCGCATTCATGATCGCGGCCGCAGACAGCAGGCCCGCATGCTGGAACACCAGGGTAAACGGACTGACGGAAATATCCTTCACGTCGTTACGCAGCAGGCTCGGATCGGTATAAGGGATAATCAGGCTGATGATTAAAATCGCGAACACGTAGAACAGCAGAATACGCCAGAACACCTGGCGCACGGCGCGCGGAATGTTCTTCTCCGGGTTTTCTGATTCACCCGCGGCGATACCGATAAGCTCGGTGCCCTGGAACGAGAAGCCGACGATCATCGCCACGCCAATCATCGCCGCAAAGCCGCCGGCAAACGGCGCATCGTCGATACCCCAGTTACTCCAGCCCGCCGGCTGCGCGCCCTCAAAGATGCCGACGATCATCATCACGCCAACAACGATAAAGATGATGACGGTGGCGACCTTGATCAGCGAGAACCAGTACTCTGCTTCACCGAAGCCTTTTACCGAGATCCAGTTCAGCAGGAACATGATGCCGAGGAACAGCGCGCTCCAGATCCAGCCTGGAGCATCGGGGAACCAGTAGGTCATGACCAGCTGCGAGGCAACAAGGTCAACGGCGATGGTCACCGCCCAGTTATACCAGTAGTTCCAGCCCAGCGCGAAGCCGAAGCCCTCTTCGACATAGTTCTGACCGTAGGTGGCAAAGGAGCCGGATACCGGCATGTATGCCGCTAGCTCGCCAAGGCTGGTCATCAGGAAATAGACCATCAGACCGATCAGAATATAAGAAAGCAGCGCGCCGCCGGGGCCTGCCTGGGAAATAGTTGCACCGGATGCAACGAAAAGACCTGTACCGATGGAACCGCCAATAGCGATCATGGTCAAGTGACGCGCCTTCAGTTCACGGCGTAGGCCGGGCGCTTCTGTGGTTTTAGTATCCGAAACCATGTGAAAATGCTATCCATCAAAAAAACGAGGCGAGATTGTAGCAGACGATCGGCGATCCATCCGGTACAAATACAAAGTTATAAGAGAGGTTCATGATCGAACATGGATTATTAGTAAAGCACTAAATCGTGGAATTGCCAGCAATAATCCCCCACCTCTCTTCATCCGAACGCCCCGGCCCCCGCGTTTTTACACCTCGCAGTAACGCAGAAAACGCTGTAATGCTTTGGAAATATGCTTCTGGCGATGATGAATCCGCCACAGGGTGCGGGTTAAAGGCGGTAACGGCACGCTCAGCTCAACCAGCGATCCCACCTCCAGCTGTTCGGCGATAACCCGCCGCGAAAGGCAGCTAATTCCAAGGCCATGACGTACGGCATGCTTGATAGCCTCGGAGTTGCCTAGCTCCATCCCCAGTTGAAACGCCGGCAGGTGCGATAGCAATAAATAGTCGACGATTTCCCGGGTGCCCGAGCCGTGTTCGCGCAGGATCCACGGCGCCTCCGCCAGCCGCTGCAGCGTCACCTCGCCCTCCAGCAGCGGCGAGCCGGGAGCGGCAAACACCACCAGCTCATCCGCCAGCCACGGTTCGGCGATGATATCCGCCGCGTGGCACGGCCCCTCAATCAGCCCGATATCCACCCGCAGATCGGCCACGGCGTTAATCACGTCCTGGCTATTGCCGACGCTCAGCTCCAGCGGCAGATCGGGGAAATCGCGGCGATAGCGGGCAATGATTTCCGGTAAAATATAGTTCCCGATAGTGCTGCTGGCGTACACGCGGATCGCGCCGTTATCGCCGCGAAACAGCTGCTCGATTTCAATAGCGCGTTCAAGCAGCGCCAGCGCGCGCGGGTAGAGCAGCCTGCCGTGCTCATTCACCACCAGCCGCTTGCCGACGCGATCGAAAAGCTGCACTCCCAGCTGACCTTCCAGATCGGTCAAGGCCGCGCTGACCGCTGACTGCGAAAGCGCCAGCATTTGCGACGCCTGGGTGGTTGAACCGCTCTTGAGAACTTCAGCAAAAACTTCCAGCTGCCGTAGCGTGATATGCATAACCCTTCCTTGCTCGTCTATCCGACATCGCCCTTCGCAATCCCGACGGCCGGCGCGTAACGCCGCGCGGAACCGCGAACAGGCTCGTTTACCACTTATTACGATTAATTATAAATATATAATCAATTTTATATTTAAACCAGCGAGTCGTAATCTTTACGCAGACAAAGGAGAAGGTTATGACAGCACTCACTTTACCGACAAAACATCGCCCGCTGTGGCATTTCGCCCCAGGACTGGCGCTTACCGCCGTTGTGACCGGCGCTGCGCTCTGGGCTGGCAGCTTTCCCGCTATCGCCGGCGCCGGCTTCAGCGCGCTGACGCTGGCCATCCTGTTCGGCATGGTCGTCGGCAATACGCTCTACCCGAAAATATGGCAACCCTGCGACGGCGGCGTGATCTTTGCCAAACAGCACCTGCTGCGTCTCGGTATTATTTTATACGGCTTTCGCCTGACGTTCGCGCAGATTGCCGATGTTGGCGTGAGCGGCATTGCCATTGACGTTCTGACGCTGGCCAGCACCTTTTTTATCGCCTGTATCCTCGGGCAGAAAATCTTCGGTCTGGATAAGCATACCAGCTGGCTGATTGGCGCCGGCAGCAGCATCTGCGGCGCAGCGGCGATTCTGGCAACGGAACCGGTAGTCAAGGCGGAGGCCAGTAAGGTGACCGTCGCCGTCGCCACGGTGGTAATTTTCGGTACGCTGGCTATCTTCCTCTATCCGGCGATGTATCCGCTGCTGGCGCACTGGTTTACGCCGGAAACCTACGGCATTTATATGGGCTCGACCATGCATGAGGTGGCGCAGGTGGTCGCTGCGGGACACGCCGTTAGCCCGGACGCAGAGAACGCGGCGGTCATTGCCAAAATGCTGCGCGTGATGATGCTGGCACCGTTCCTGCTGTTCCTCGCCGCCCGCGTTAAGCAGCTGGCCCCGGCCGGCAGCGACGAGCAAAGTAAAATCACTATCCCGTGGTTTGCCATTATGTTCATCCTGGTGGCGGTATTTAACTCCTTCCACCTGCTGCCAAAAGCAGCGGTCGACATGCTGGTGACCCTCGATACCGTAATGCTGGCAATGGCGATGGCCGCCCTCGGGCTGACCACCCACGTCAGCGCGCTGAAAAAAGCCGGCGCCAAACCGCTGCTGATGGCATTGATGCTGTTCGTCTGGCTGATTGTCGGCGGCGGCGCGATTAACCTGGCGGTTCACGGCCTGATGGCCTGACCGGAAGCAGACAGACGACAGCATTCGTTGATGTAACTCTTCAGTTAAGCCGCTATCATTACCCACCCCGCAGCGGCTTAACTGGAGTTTTTTATGAAATATATTGGAGCGCACGTCAGCGCCTCCGGCGGAGTGGCCAATGCCGCCATTCGCGCAGCCGAAATCGGTGCGACCGCGTTCGCCCTCTTCACCAAGAACCAGCGCCAATGGCGCGCCGCCCCGCTGAGCGACGAAACTATTGCTGAATTCAAAGCCGCCTGCGAAAAATACCATTTCGGTCCCGGGCAAATCCTGCCGCACGATAGCTATCTGATCAACCTCGGCCACCCGGTCGAAGAGGCGCTGGAAAAATCCCGCGAAGCGTTTATTGATGAGCTGACCCGCTGCCAGCAGCTAGGGCTGACGCTGCTGAACTTCCATCCCGGCAGCCATCTGCAGCAGATACCGGAAGAGGAGTGCCTGGCGCGCATTTCCCGCTCGATCAATATCGCGCTGGAAAAAACCGAAGGCGTGACCGCGGTTATCGAAAACACCGCCGGCCAGGGCAGCAATCTTGGATTTAAGTTTGAGCATCTGGCCGCCATTATCGACGGCGTGGAGGACAAATCCCGCGTCGGCGTGTGTATCGACACCTGTCACGCCTTTGCCGCCGGGTACGATCTGCGTAGCGCCGAAGAGTGTGAGAAAACCTTCGCCGATTTCGAGCGGATCGTCGGCTTCAAATACCTGCGCGGGATGCACCTGAACGATGCGAAAAGCGCCTTCGGCAGCCGCGTCGACCGCCACCATAGCCTGGGGGAAGGTAATATCGGCCATGACGCTTTCCGCTGGATCATGCAGGACAGCCGCTTCGACGGTATTCCGCTAATTCTGGAGACCGTGAATCCCGATATCTGGGCGGAAGAGATTGCCTGGCTGCGGGCGCAGCAGACGGCGGAAGCCTCGGCCTGAGGTCGATGCCGGGAGAATCCCAACTGCTAAAAAAAGAAAGGGCCGAATTATCGGCCCTTTTGCTTATCAAGGTTTTACTCAGGCTGCTTTTTCAACCGCCTGCACTTCCGGACGCTTCAGCACCGCGTAGGAGAGACCGGCAACCAGCGTACCGGCAACAATCGCCAGCAGGTAGCCGAGCACCGGCGTAATGGCACCAGGGATCAGCAGAACAAACAGACCGCCGTGCGGCGCCATCAGTTTGGCACCAATCGCCATGGAGATGGCACCGGTTACCGCCCCGCCGACGATACAGCATGGCAGCACGCGCATCGGGTCACGAGCGGCGAACGGAATGGCCCCTTCAGAGATAAAGCACAGTCCGAGCACCAGGGCCGCTTTACCGCCTTCACGCTGGCCTTTGTCAAACTTATTACGCGCCACCAGCGTCGCGATACCCATCGCCAGCGGCGGTACCATGCCTGCGGCCATAATCGCCGCCATCGGCGCGTAGGTCTGAGTACTCAGCAGCCCGACGCCAAAGGCGTACGCCGCTTTGTTCACCGGACCGCCCATATCGGTACACATCATTGCCCCGAGGATCGCGCCCAGCAGGACCGCATTGGCCGTCCCCATAGTTTGCAGCCAGTGGGTCAGACCCGCCAGAATACCGGCAACCGGCTTACCGATCAGGTAGATCATGGCCAGACCGACAATCAGGCTGGAAACCAGCGGAATGATCAGAATCGGTTTCAACGCTTCCATGCTCGGCGGCAGCTTCAGCTTCGTGCTGATCAGTTTAGCCACGTAACCGGCAAGGAAGCCCGCAATGATCCCGCCAATGAAGCCGGAACCGCCGCTCACCGCCAGCATACCGCCGATAAGACCCGGCGTCAGGCCCGGACGGTCGGCGATGGAGAAGGCAATGAAGCCCGCCAGCACCGGAACCATCAGCGCAAAGGCTGAACCGCCGCCGATCTGCATCAGCGCCGCCGCCAGCGTATCCTTCACTTCAAATGCCTTAATCCCAAAGGCGAAGGAGAGCGCGATACACAGGCCGCCCGCCACCACCATCGGCAGCATGTAGGAGACGCCGGTCAGCAGATGACGATAGGCGCCGCCGCCCTCTTTCTTCGCGCTATCCGCCTGCTGTCCGCTCGGCCCGGAAGGCTGATACGGTTTGGCTTCCAGCTGCGCCTTTTCAAACTCCTGGGCGGTTTTCTTCAGCGCCAGGCCGGTAGTGGTGCGATACATTGGCTTACCGGCAAACTTCGCCAGGTCAACTTCAATATCCGCCGCAACGATAACCAGATCGGCCTGCGCCACCTCTTCTGGCGTAATCGCATTGCCCGCGCCGACGGAGCCGCGCGTTTCAACCTTCACCCACCAGCCGCGTTTTTTCGCTTCGGTTTCGATAGCCTCTGCGGCCATAAAGGTATGCGCCACGCCGGTTGGGCAGGCGGTAATTGCGACGATGCGTTTTGGGCCGCTGGCCGCAGCGGGTGCCGCAGCCGGCGCGCTGTAAGGGGTCGCATGGCTTTTCGCCTCGCCGAGGAACAGCTCCGGGTGGGCAACGGCGCGGTTAATATCGCCGAGATACACCTTTTTACCGTTCAGCGCGCTGTCAGCAGGCAGCGTTGAGCCGAGGACGATAGCCAGCTCCGCATCGTTCGGGTTATCAATCAGTTCGAGTTGCGCTTTTTGCGCCGCGGTGCTCAGCAGGGTTTTCGCCATATAGGCGCGAGCCTGTCCGAGTCCGGCATCAATAATCAGCAGCGTTTTCATTATGCCTCTCCTGCTGTTAATTAAACGGTTGTAAGTCGACGCGCGCCATCATTGCGGCCAACTGGGTACGATCGGTAATACCAACATTGCTCTGGCTAACCGCCAGGGCTGCAACGGCCGTGGCCAGGCGCAAAGTATGCTCGCTGGATTCACGCATCAGCAGGCCGTAAATCAGGCCGCCGACCATAGAATCGCCGGCGCCGACGGTGCTGACCACTTCGACTGAAGGCGGCTTGGCGATCCATTCGCCGGAGGCGTTAACCCACAGCGCGCCCTCTTCACCCAGCGAGATAACCACGTGGGCAATCCCCTGCTCGCGCAGCGCGTGGGCGGCGTCAATAACGTCTTTCATTTCAGGCAGCTTGCGGCCGGCCCAAATCTCCAGCTCGCGGCGGTTTGGTTTAACTAACCACGGCGCGGCCTTCAGGCCGGCAACCAGCGCTTCGCGGCTGCTGTCGAAAATAATGCACGGACACTGGCTGCGCAGGCGGATCATCCATTCGGTGAAGGCCTCAGGGCTGACGCCTGACGGCAGGCTGCCGCTGACGCAAACCATGTCGAACTGACCCAGCCAGCTCAGGGAATCATTGACGAAGCGCTCCCAGTCACCCTGAGTCACCTCAAAGCCGGAGAAGTTAAAGTCGGTGACTTCACCGTCTTTTTCCGTCAGCTTGACGTTGATACGGGTACGGCCCTGCACAACCTGGAAGCGGTTGGCAATCCCCAGCTCGCTAAACAGCTGCTGAAAGCCATCCTGATTATCTTTGCCGAGGAAGCCGCCGACGGTGACGTCGATACCGAGATCTTTCAGTACCTTCGCAACGTTGATACCTTTTCCGGCTGCATGCAGGCCGGTGGTGCGGACGAGGTTGACTTCGCCGCGCTCAATTTCCGGCGTGAAACCCACCAGATCGTATGCCGGGTTTAAAGTAATCGTTGCTACACGTCTGCTCATTTATGCGCCCTCCCCAAGGCCTGCGGCGATAGCTTCGCCAATCGCATCCAGCGCTTGTTGCGCATCTTCACCCTGCGCGGTAAAACGCAGACGGTGACCTTTCTTCACTCCCAGCGCCACGACCTTCATCAGGCTGCGACCGTTTGCCGGCTTGCCGGAACCGTCGAGGTTGGTGACGGTAATGTCGCTGGAGAATTGTTTGATAGTATTAACCAGCATGGTGCCCGGACGCGCGTGCAGCCCGTGCTCATTGCGCACGACAAATTCAGCGCTCAGCACGTCTTCGGCAATCGCATCATCGCTGGTCAGCAGCGCCAGCAGCGTGGCGCCGTCGGCCTTCAGCAGGCGGTCAGCTTTTTTGTCAATCAGCAGGTTGCTCAGGCGACTGAGCACCGCGGTCGGCTGTTCGTCGGCCATCGCGACGGTAATCAGCAGCGACACCGGCTGTTCATCAGCGGTAAATGCGCTGGCGGCGCGGCTCACGGCAACGGCGCTACGCAGGTTGCCTTCAGCACTGTCGTTCAGCCAGATGCCCTGACCCAGGTTCAGCGGCTTATCGTTAATGGTGCGGCTCACAAACGCGGCGTCAACGGCGCCGGCTTCTTTCAGCCGCGCGGCGTTCAGCGCCTGCAGGGTCAGCAGATCGCTGGCCACGATATCAAGGCTCAGCGTGTCGTTATCCAGCTTCAGCACTTCGCTCTGCTTTTCACCCATCAGCAGGGCGCGCAGCTCTTCAGCCGTCGTGGCGGACCTGAGCTGCTCCGCGACCGAATCATCGCTGAGCACGTGCGTCAGCTGACGCAGTAATCCGAGATGCTCATCCGAGCTGGCGGCGATACCAATCGCCACGTAGGCCGTCTGCCCTTCCCCCCAGGTTACGCCCTGCGGGAACTGATAGACCTGAACGCCGGTTTTCAGCACCTGATCGCGCGTGTCGGTGGTACCGTGCGGAATGGCAATCCCGTTACCAAGGAAAGTGGAGGTCTGCTGCTCGCGCGCCAGCATCCCGTTAACGTAGCCTTCCGCCACGTTGCCTGCGCTTACCAGCGCAGAAGCAACCTGACGAATCGCCTCTTCTTTATTACCGGCCTGCTGACCGGGATGAATATCCTGCACAGATAACTGGAACATGGATCTCCTCTCCTGCTGAGTTGAATCGTTTCAGCTGTTTAGCGAAAAAATGCGTCATCCTGCAGCTGAAGAAATTCCTGATGACGCTGAAACGTTTCAATGAGTCTGTACCTTTATTAATCACCGCGCAAGATAAGTTGTCAGCCTGATAACAGAAGTTAGAGATAACGCACATTTTTGCTGAAGCCGTATCGCAAGACCGGCCTCAGCTTCAGCATTTTGCTGAACGCAATATTTTGAAACGCCTTTTTGATTTATTAGTGCCATACTACTGTTCATTTTCTGACTGGCGGCGTAAACTCCGCGACTCCTGAAACCACAGATAACCGCACATGCAAAACAGTAGCGCCGCCCTTCCCCGACGCGGGTTCGATTTAACCTCTTCCGCCTTCCTGATTGTCGCCTTTCTGACCGGGATTGCCGGCGCGTTGCAAACGCCAACCTTGAGTCTGTTTTTGACCAATGAAGTGCACGTGCGCCCGGCGATGGTCGGCTTCTTTTTTACCGGCAGCGCGGTAATCGGCATTCTGGTGAGCCAGTTTCTCGCCGGGCGCTCGGACCGCCGCGGGGATCGTAAACAGCTGATCGTCTTCTGCTGCCTGCTGGGCGTGCTGGCCTGCCTGCTGTTTGCGTGGAATCGCAGCTACTTTGTTCTGCTTTTCGTCGGGGTATTTCTCAGCAGCTTCGGCTCCACCGCCAACCCGCAGATGTTCGCCCTTGCCCGCGAGCATGCGGATAAAACCGGCCGCGAGGCGGTGATGTTCAGCTCGATTCTGCGCGCCCAGGTGTCGCTGGCGTGGGTTATCGGTCCGCCGCTGGCCTACGCGCTGGCGATGGGTTTCGGCTTTACCGTGATGTACCTCAGCGCCGCTGTCGCCTTCGTATTCTGCGGTGCGATAGTCTGGTTCTTTCTGCCCAGCATGCGCAAAGAGCCAAAAGCGGCCGCGGGTCAGCTGGAAGCTCCGCGCACCCATCGCCGCGATGCGCTGCTGCTGTTCAGCGTCTGCACGCTGATGTGGGGCATCAACAGCCTCTATATCATTAATATGCCGCTCTATATCATTAATGAGCTGCACCTGCCGGAGAAGCTGGCGGGTTTAATGATGGGCGCAGCCGCCGGCCTCGAAATACCGACGATGCTGATCGCCGGCTATTACGCCCGCCGCTTCGGCAAGCGTTTTCTGATGCGCGCGGCCGGCGTCGCCGGGCTGCTTTTTTACGTCGGCATGCTGCTGGTTCATACGCCTGGGCTGCTGCTGGCGTTACAGTTGCTGAACGCTATTTTCATTGGCATCCTGGCGGGAATTGGCATGCTCTATTTTCAGGATTTAATGCCGGGCCAGGCGGGAGCGGCGACCACGCTGTACGCCAATACCATTCGCGTCGGCTGGATTATTGCCGGGTCGCTGGCCGGCGTGGTCGCCGAGATCTGGAGCTATCACGCGGTATTCTGGATTGCGCTCGGCATGGGGGCGATCGCCCAGCTGTGCCTGTGGCGCATCAGGGACATTTAAGCCGCAGAGATAAAACGGCGCGCCGCTAGCTGGCGGTGAGCCGTTCGAGATGAATAAGGTACGCCATTGCCTCATCGCGTCGGGTGCCGCACATTTCGCGCTCTGGCTGCAGGCTGCCGCAAACTTTGGGGCGCAGCGGTGAGCCAAAGATATTGCACAGGTTGCCCGCAGACAGCTGTACGCACCGCGTGTTCGCGGGTTTGCCGTCAGGCATGCCGGGTATCGGGGATGAGATGGAGGGGGCGATACAGCAGGCACCGCAGTCAGTACGACATTCCATAGATGGTTCTCTTAACGGCGCTTTTTCAGGCTCAGCCTAAACGTTTTATCCGAAGATAGCAAAACGCGTGAATTCCACTTGCCTGAAAGGCCCGGCGCGAGTAGTTTTACGCGATATTTTTGACCCTTTACGTTACAGGATTACCGCAATGCCAAGAGCGAATGAAATTAAAAAAGGTATGGTGCTGAATTACAACGGCAAGCTGCTGATTGTGAAAAATATTGATATTCAGTCACCGAGCGCCCGTGGCGCAGCAACGCTGTACAAAATGCGTTTCGCTGACGTACGTACCGGTCTGAAGGTTGAAGAACGCTTTAAGGGCGACGATATTGTTGACACCGTGACCCTGACTCGCCGCTACGTTGACTTCTCCTATGTCGACGGCAACGAATACGTGTTTATGGATAAAGAAGATTACACCCCGTATATCTTCACCAAAGAGCAGATTGAAGAAGAGCTGCTGTTTATTCCGGAAGGCGGCATGCCGGACATGCAGGTTCTGACCTGGGATGGCCAGCTGCTGGCGCTGGAGCTGCCGCAGACCGTTGATCTGGAAATTGTTGAAACGGCTCCGGGCATCAAGGGCGCATCCGCCAGCGCTCGCAACAAACCGGCAACCCTGAGCACCGGCCTCGTGGTGCAGGTTCCTGAGTACCTGAGCTCGGGCGAACGCATTCGTATCCATATCGAAGAAAGCCGCTATATGGGCCGCGCCGACTAATCGAACGGCGGGATAATAACCGGTCACCAATGCGAAAATGCCCGTCAGTATCGCAACTGACGGGCATTTTTTTACCGACGCACGGTGGCCTACAGCAGTTCCGGATACTTCGTCATCTTCAGCGCCAGCTCTACGCCGCGAACTTCCGCCATCCCCTTCAGACGACCGATCGCCGAATATCCCGGGTTGGTTTTCTTACGCAGATCGTCCAGCATCTGATGGCCGTGATCCGGGCGGAACGGGATCGGGCGCAGATCGCCGGCGCGCTTGCGGCGCAGCTCTTCGCTCAGAATCGCATTCACCACCGCCACCATATTAACGTCACCGCTCAGGTGCGCTGCCTCGTGGAAGGTTTTCGGATTCTCTTCGCGGCAGGTCGATCGCAGATGGGTGAAGTGAATACGATCGCCGAAGGTTTCAACCATCTTCACCAGGTCATTATCGGCACGCACGCCGTAGGAGCCGGTGCACATGGTAAAACCGTTGTTAATGCTATCAACAACCTCTTTCAGCCACTGCATATCTTCGATCGTCGACACGATACGCGGCAGGCCAAGGATCGGACGCGGCGGATCGTCCGGGTGAACCGCCAGACGCACGCCCACCTCTTCACATACCGGCACGATGGCGCGCAGGAAGCGGGCCATATTTTCACGCAGCTGCTCTTTATTGATATGGTCATATTCGGCAAGACGGGTGCGGAACTGATCGAGGGTATAGCCCTCTTCGGCTCCCGGCAGGCCGGCAATAATATTGCGGGTCAGCTTTTCGACTTCCGCAGCGCTCATCGCCGTAAAATAGGCCTGCGCCTGGCGCTGCTCTTCTTCCGTGTAATCCGCTTCCGCGCCGGCGCGCTGCAGGATATGCAGCTCAAAGGCCGCAAAAGCGATTTGATCAAAACGCAGCGCTTTAGAGCCGTCCGCTAGCTGATACTCCAGATCGGTACGCGTCCAGTCGAGGATCGGCATAAAGTTATAGCAAACGGTATCAATCCCGCAGGCCGCAAGATTGCGGATGCTCTGCTGATAGTTGGCAATCCAGGTCGCACACTGCCCGCTATCGGTTTTGATCTCTTCATGCACCGGGATGCTTTCGACGACCGACCACGTCAGCCCTTTTTCCGCCAGCAGCGCCTGACGCTGCTTAATATCGTCAACGGGCCATACCTGCCCGTTCGGAATATGGTGCAACGCGGTAACCACGCCCGTTGCGCCAGCCTGTCGTACATCATCAAGCGATACCGGATCGTTCGGTCCATACCAACGCCAGGTTTGCTCCATCGCTATACCCCTTTAAAGTTGTTATACCAATAATGCGAACGTCAATGACGACTACCATACAGGCTTCACGCAAAGGATCAAATAATCCCGCTGAATTGATTGATCCAGCTCACACTAAGCGTATAAATACGGCTCACCAATTTAATTTGCTGTCATATAACTTTACACTGACCGTGTTAATCATTGGTTAATCAGGTGTGTAAATAATGACGACTATTGCTACAGCTACGCTACCGGAAGACGTGCAGCTTCCCCGCTACGATCGCAGCCAGCTGCGCTCGCGTATCGTGCACTTTGGGTTTGGCGCCTTTCATCGCGCGCACCAGGCGCTGCTTACCGACCGGGTGCTGAACGCCAGCGGCGGCGACTGGGGGATCTGCGAAATAAGTCTGTTCAGCGGCGATCGGCTGATGAGCCAGCTTCGCCAGCAGGATCACCTGTTTACCGTGCTGGAGAAAGGGGCGCAGGGCAACAGGGCTATCGTGGTCGGCGCGGTGCACGAGTGCCTGAACGCTAAACTGGATTCGCTCCCGGCGATAATCGAAAAGTTTTGCGAACCGCAGGTCGCCATCGTCTCTCTGACTATCACTGAAAAAGGCTACTGCATCGACCCGGCAAGCGGTTTGCTGGATCTCAGGCAGCCGCGGATCGTGCACGATCTGGATAACCCGACGCTGCCGCAGTCGGTGCCGGGGATTTTAGTCGAGGCGCTCGCCCGCCGCCGCGAGCGCCGCCTGCCGCCGTTTACCGTCCTCTCCTGCGATAACATTCCTGACAATGGCCACGTGGTGAAAAACGCCGTGCTGGGAATGGCGGAGAAACGCTGTCCGGAGCTGGCGCGGTGGATTGCTGAACAGGTCAGCTTCCCGGGTACGATGGTTGACCGCATTGTTCCCGCAGCCACCGACGAGTCGCTGGCGGAAATCAGCGCCGCGCTGGGCGTCGAAGATCCCTGCGCCATCAGCTGCGAGCCGTTTATTCAGTGGGTCGTCGAAGATAACTTCGTCGCCGGCCGCCCGGCGTGGGAAGCCGCCGGCGTGCAGATGACCGACAACGTGCTGCCGTGGGAGCAGATGAAGCTACGGATGCTCAACGGCAGCCACTCTTTCCTCGCGTGGCTCGGCTACCTGGCGGGCAGTGCGCATATCAGCGATTGTATGCAGGATGACGTGCTGCGCGCCGCCGCGCGCCGGCTGATGCTTGATGAACAGGCGCCGACGCTCTCTATTGAAGGCGTTGATCTGACGAGCTATGCCGACGGTCTTCTCGAACGTTTCGGCAACCCGGCGTTAAAGCATCGCACCTGGCAGATCGCGATGGACGGCAGCCAGAAGCTCCCGCAGCGCATGCTTGACGGTATTCGGGTGCACCTCGCGCGCGGCAGCCGCTGGCCGCTGCTGGCGCTTGGCGTCGCGGGCTGGATGCGCTACGTCAGCGGCGTGGACGATGCCGGTCAGCCGATCGATGTCCGCGACCCGCTGGCGGAGAAAATCCAGGCCCTGGTCGCTAGCAGCCATGAGCAAGAGCGGGTCAGCGCCCTGCTCTCCCTCGAAGAGATTTTTGGCAGCGACCTCCCGCACAGCGCAGAATTTGTCGCCAACGTGACGTCAGCCTGGCGCCAGCTCTCATCGCTGGGCGCCCGCAACGCTATCGCCGCCGCGCTGGATTCTTAACAATTTCTGCTGTTTAACGGACAGAAATATTTTCTGTCCGCCCTAACCCTTCTCTTTTCCCCTTTTTTTCGTCAGGATAGTCTCAACTGTTACAACATTACATTTGTATCCTGGAGAAAATGTGACCAAAACAAACTTGATCACGGGGTTTCTCGGCAGCGGTAAAACGACCTCGATTCTTCATCTGCTGGCCCATAAGCCTGCAGATGAAAAATGGGCCGTACTGGTCAATGAATTTGGCGAAGTTGGCATCGATGGCGCTCTGCTGGCCGATAGCGGTGCGCTGCTTAAAGAAATTCCCGGCGGCTGCATGTGCTGCGTCAACGGTCTGCCAATGCAGGTCGGGCTGAATACGCTGCTGCGTCAGGGGAAGCCGGACCGCCTGCTGATTGAGCCAACCGGGCTCGGTCACCCGAAGCAGATCCTCGATATTCTGACCGCCGCGGTCTACGAGCCGTGGATCGACCTGCGCGCGACGCTGTGCGTCCTCGATCCTCGCCAGCTTCTGGACCCGAAGGTCGTAGCCAACGAAAACTTCCGCGATCAGCTGGTCGCCGCCGACGTCATTATCAGCAATAAAACCGACCGGATGACCGCGGAAAGCGAGCGCGCCTTCAGCGCCTGGTGGCAGGAGTACGCCGGCAAACGCCTGCGCGTCAGCGCCACCCAGGGGAGCATTGACCCGGCGCTGCTGGACCTGCCGCGGCTGAATCTGCGCCCGCTGCCGGAAAGCGCGGAGCATGCGCACGGCCACGGACAGAAAAAAGGCCTGGCGGCGCTGAATCTCCCCAGCCACCAGCGCTGGCGCCGCAGCCTGAACAGCGGCCAGGGCTACCAGGCCTGCGGCTGGATTTTTGACGCTGATACCACCTTTGATACCATCGGCCTGCTGGAGTGGGCGCGCCTGGCCCCGGTGGGCCGCGTGAAGGGCGTGATGCGTATTGCCGAAGGCCTGGTGCGGATCAACCGTCAGGGGCTGGACCTTAATATTGAAACGCAAAACGTTGCGCCGCCGGACAGCCGTATTGAGCTGATCTGCGACGGCGAAGCGGACTGGAATGCACTACAAGCCACTCTGTTGAGGCTACGTTTAAGTTAGGGCGGCTATGTTTGCCCCCGTTTTACACAACACGCGACCGTTATGAATAAAACCCGAATCCCCCTTATCCTGCTGCTTAACGCCGCAGGTATTGCGCTTTTTTTATCATGGTATCTCCCCGCTAACCACGGCCCGTGGTTTCCGCTGGACTCCGCCATTTTCCACTTCTTTAACCACAACGTGGGCGTCAGCCGCGGCTATACCTGGCTGCTGGCGATTATCAACAACCGCGCTTTTGACGCCTGCTCTCTGCTGGCAATGGGAGGCGTGATGCTGAGCTTCTGGCTGAAAGAGCAAAGCGCCGGCCGCCGCCGAATCGTGATTATCGGCCTGGTGATGCTGCTGTCTGCGGTGGTGATAAACCAGCTGGCTCAGCACCTGATGCCGGTTAAACGCGCCAGCCCGTCGCTCTCGTTTAGCGGCATTGTTAAGGTAAGCGACGTGGTCTCGTTCCCGACTAAAGATGCATCGAAGGATAGCTTCCCGGGCGATCACGGGATGATGCTGCTGATTTTCGCCACCTTCATGTGGCGCTATTTTGGCCGCCGGGCGTTTGCCATTTCTCTCGCCATTTTCGTTGTTTTTGCCTTCCCGCGGGTAATGATTGGCGCCCACTGGTTTACCGATATTGCCGTCGGTTCATTAACCGCGCTGCTGATCGGCGCTCCCTGGGTTCTGCTGACGCCTCTGAGCGACAAAATGATTGCCTGGTTCGACCGAACCCTCCCGGGCGGATTGCACAAAAATTAACATTCCCGTCGCATATTATTAAATATCCATAAGGGATCGTTCTCGGTCCCTTTTTTTATGTTTCGCCATTTTTATCCCCACAATCATCTTTCTGTCACATTAATCGTCTTACAAATTAGGTAATTGCGTATTTTTCACCCATCTCTGCCGCTATTTTGTCCTTTCCCGATGATTCACTTTTTGTCGCAAAAATTCTTATAAGAAATCTCGCAAAACCGCTCGCCATCCCAGTGTTGATAGGGTAATCTCATTCTCGTTTTGCCTTTCCAGCAACGTAAAACCGGCAGCAGAATTAATTTGTGCGTCACTGCACAAATTTAGGTTTAAGGAATTGTCTCATTGCTGGCAGGTATTTAGGCTCTAACACGTTTGGCATTTTTTATAACGACATTGTCGTTAAGGACAACAAGGGAAAACAAACAACATGGTCAAATCTCAGCCGATTTTGAGATATATCCTGCGGGTCGTTCCCGCGGTTGCAGTGGCAGTTTTGCTCTCTGCCTGTAGTTCGACCAGTAGTACCGCAAAGAATATGCATTCTGAGACGCTTGCTGTGGGTAGTGGCGATTTGTCATCACTGCAAGCCTCTCAGGATGAATTTGAAACAATGGTCAACAATCTGGACGTTAAGTCCCGTTTAATGGACCAGTATGCTAGCTGGAAAGGCGTGCGTTACCGCCTTGGCGGTAGCACCCGGAAAGGCATCGATTGTTCAGCATTCGTGCAGCGTACCTTCCGCGAACAGTTTGGTCTGGAACTGCCGCGCTCAACTTCCGAGCAGCAGGATTCCGGTAAGTCGATTTCACGCTCCCAGCTGCGTACAGGCGATTTAGTCCTGTTCAGAGCGGGTTCCACTGGCCGCCATGTAGGTATCTACATCGGCAACAGCCAGTTTGTTCATGCTTCCACCAGCAGCGGTGTGACTATCTCCAGCATGAACGAGCCGTACTGGAAAAAGCGCTATAACGAAGCGCGCCGCGTGCTGAGCCGTTCCTAACCTCTTCTGTCGTCAGTTTTCCCTTGGCTGACGAACGGAAATTAAAAACACTGCTGAGGCAGTGTTTTTTTTTGCTCATTGCCCCGCAAAGCCGCAATATAAGCTATGTCTTTTAATGGAGATGGTGAAATCGTTTTTCTGTCACCCCATTTGCGCGCCTCATAAACACGGACTGACTATAGCCTATGCTTACCCGCTACTTCTCACCCCGGCGTAAAATCTGGCTGACCAGCACACTCATTGGGATTTTCGTCGCCCTGCTGGCCGGTAGCATTCAATTTATGGTTATCTACCACAACCGGTCTGAACGCTTTGACTTCATCATCAACAACGTCAACGGTTACCTGAATGAATACTTTCACGAGCTTAATCATACGATTACCGTGCTGCAGCCGCTGATTGACCAGAAGTGTGAGAATATCGCGTCGGGCCTGACCGCGCATGCCGCCTTCAGCCCAAACGTTCGGGCGTTTCTGCTGGTTAAAAATGGCCAGGCATTTTGCTCTTCGGCAACAGGTCCAATGAACAGCCCCCTGGCACAGCTCATTCCCCAGCTCGATATCAGTAAACCTGTCGATATGGCCATCCTGCCGGGTACGCCGATGATGCCAAAAAGCTCGGCGCTGGCGATGTGGGTACGCAGCCCGCACGGCGGTAACGACGGTATTTTCGTGTCAATCAATACCAACCTGACCCCCTATATTCTCTATTCTGCCCGGCAAAATGACTTCAGCGGCATTGCGCTGGTGGTCAACAACAACAGCATTTCGACCTTAAGCAACGGGCTGGTTAACCCAAAAACGACGCTCTCAGAGCCGATTCGCGAAGTGCAGATCAAGGGGCTGCCGCTCAAGGTTTATCTCTACGCCAACAGCTGGCTGGCTGAAAATACCCAGTACGCGCTGCTGTTAGGCGTGGTATGCGGGCTGCTGGCGGGGCTACTGGGCTATTACGTGCTGACGATCAAATCCGATCCGCGAAAAGCGATCCTGGTGGGAATAAAGAACGACCAGTTTTACATCGTCTATCAGCCGGTCGTTAAAGCCGATACGCTGCACATTAGCGGCGTTGAGGTACTGATGCGCTGGCGGCATCCGGTCGCCGGCGAAATTCCTCCGGATGTCTTTATCAACCTGGCTGAAACCCAGGAAATGATCGTCCCGCTAACCCATCATCTGCTGGCGCTGATCGCTCGCGACGCGCCCACGCTGCAAAAGATCCTGCCGGCGGGGAGTAAGCTCGGGCTGAATATCTCCCCGGCCCACATGCATGCCGACAGCTTTAAGCCGGATTTACAGCGCTTCGCCGCCGCCCTGCCGGTTAACCACTTTAGCGTGGTGCTGGAGATAACCGAACGCGCGATGATCGATAAGCACCGATCGCTGGCCATCTTTGACTGGCTGCATGAGCAGGGCTTTGAAATTGCGATTGATGATTTTGGCACCGGCCACAGCGCGCTGATCTATCTTGAACGCTACAACTTCGACTTTTTGAAAATCGATCGCGGCTTCGTGCAGGCCATCGGTACCGAAACCGTCACCTCGCCGGTGCTTGATGCCGTGCTGACGCTGAGCCGCCGCCTGCAGCTCCTGACCGTTGCCGAAGGGGTTGAAACGCCTGAACAGGCAGAGTGGCTGCGCAAGCACGGCGTACACTATCTGCAGGGCTACTGGATAAGCCGGCCCCTGCCGCTGGAAACGCTGCTCGCCGCGCATGAAGAACCGGCGAAATACTTCGCCGCCTCCGGGCGTTCCTGATAATTTAGTCTATGGACGGGCCCGCAGAGGGCCCGCCGACAGAGGATAACAACCTGGCTATGTTTGTGCGTATTTGTCTGATATTAATTACTTTTATTAGCCTTAACGGTCAGGCGCAGACCGTGAAAGAGAGCAGCAGCTTCGCGATTATCGGCGAGCCGAAATACCCTGACGGCTTTAGCCATTTCGCCTACGCCAACCCAGCGGCGCCAAAAGGCGGGAGCATCACGCTCGCCACCATTGGCACCTTCGACAACTTCAACCGCTATGCGCTGCGCGGCAATCCCGGCGTGCGCACCGATGCCCTGTACGATACCTTATTCACCACCTCCGACGACGAAGCGGGCAGCTACTATCCGCTAATCGCCGACGGGGCGCGCTACGCCGAGGATTTTTCGTGGATAGAGATTACAATCAACCCGCAGGCCCGCTTTCATGACGGCACGCCGATCCGCGCCAGCGATGTCGCATTTACCTTCCAGAAATTTATGACCGAAGGCGTCCCGCAGTTTCGCCTGTACTACAAAGGCACAAGCGTCAAGGCCATCGCCCCGCTCACCGTGCGCATTGAGTTAGGCCAGGCGGGCAAAGAGAACATGCTCAGCCTGTTCACCCTGCCGGTGATGCCGGAAAAATTCTGGCGCGACCATAAGCTCAGCGATCCGCTCTCCACCCCGCCGCTGGCCAGCGGCCCCTATCGCATTACCGACTGGCGGATGGGTCAGTACATCGTTTACTCGCGCGTTAAAACCTACTGGGCGGCCAATCTTGCGGTCAACCGCGGACGCTGGAACTTCGATACGCTACGCTACGACTACTATCTCGACGATAACGTCGCCTTTGAGGCCTTTAAGGCGGGGGCGGTAGACCGGCGGGAGGAGACGATGGCCAAAAACTGGGCCACCCGCTACGTGGGGCGCAACTTTACGCGCGGCTACATCGTGAAGGATGAGTATCAGAATACCTCGGCGCAGGATACCCAGTGGCTGGCATTCAACATTCAGCGCCCGGTGTTTGCCGATCGTCAGGTACGCGAAGCCATCACCCTCGCCTTCGATTTTGAATGGATGAACAAGGCGCTGTTTTACAACGCCTACAGCCGCGCCAACAGCTACTTCCAGAATACCGAGTACGCGGCCCGCGCGGCGCCCGATGCCGATGAGCTCGCTCTGTTGACGCCGATGAAAAACGATCTCCCACCCGAGGTCTTCACCGAGCTCTATCAGCCGCCGCGATCCGACGGCGGCGGTTTCGATCGGGCGAATCTGCTGAAGGCGGACGACCTGCTCAACCGGGCCGGGTGGGTGTTGAAAAACCAGCGCCGGGTGAACGGGAAAACCGGGAAGCCGCTGCGTTTTGAGCTGCTGCTGCCCGCGGGCGGTAACGATCGCTGGGTTCTGCCCTTTCAGCACAACCTGCGGCGTCTCGGCATCACCATGGATATTCGCCAGGTTGATAATTCCCAGTACAGCAATCGCCGCCGCAGCCGGGATTACGATATGATGCCCGTGGTCTGGCGGGCGACGCCGTGGCCCGGCACCGACCTGCAGATCTCCTGGGACTCGGCCTATATTCACTCCAGCTACAACGCGCCGGGAGTGCAAAGCCCGGTCGTGGATCGCCTCATCGCGCAGATTATTCGCTGGCAGGGCAATAAGCAGAAGCTCCTGCCCTTAGGCCGTGCGCTGGATCGGGTGCTCACCTGGAACTACTACATGCTGCCGATGTGGTATATGGCGCAGGACAGAACGGCCTGGTGGGACAAGTTCTCGTTCCCGCCAACGCGGCCGGTTTACTCCTCCGGCTTTGACAGCTGGTGGTATGACGTTAACAAAGCGGCAAAACTGCCCGCGGACAGACGCTAAGGAACGACGATGGGCGCATACCTGATCCGCCGACTGCTGCTGATTATCCCCACCCTGTGGGCGATTATCACGATCAACTTTTTTATTGTCCAGATTGCCCCCGGCGGCCCGGTCGATCAGGCCATTGCCGCCATTGAGTTCGGCAATCACGGCGGGATGCCGGGCGCGGGCGACAGCGGAATGGCCGCCAGCCACGCGCGCACCGGCGTTAGCAACGTCAGCGAGGGCCACTATCGCGGCGGGCGCGGCCTCGACCCGGAGGTCATCGCCGAGATAACCCATCGCTACGGCTTTGATAAGCCCATCCACGAGCGCTACCTGAAAATGCTCGGCGACTACCTGCGCTTTGATTTTGGCGACAGCCTGTTTCGCAGCGCCTCGGTGCTGCAGCTGATCAAAAACAGTATGCCGGTCTCCATTAGCCTCGGCCTGTGGAGCACGCTGATTATCTACCTGGTGTCGATCCCGCTCGGCATCCGTAAAGCCGTCAGCAACGGCAGCCATTTTGATATCTGGAGCAGCACGCTGATCATTATCGGCTACGCGATCCCGGCATTCCTGTTCGCGATTCTGCTGATCGTTATTTTCGCCGGAGGCAGCTATTTCGACCTGTTCCCGCTGCGGGGGCTGGTCTCCGCCAATTTCGATAGCCTGCCGTGGTATCAGAAGATCCTCGACTACCTCTGGCACATCACGCTACCGGTGCTGGCGACGGTGATTGGCGGCTTTGCGGCACTCACTATGCTGACCAAAAACAGCTTCCTGGATGAGATCCGCAAGCAGTACGTAGTCACCGCCCGCGCCAAAGGGGTGAGTGAAAAACAAATTTTGTGGCGCCACGTGTTCCGCAACGCCATGCTGCTGGTTATTGCCGGTTTTCCGGCGATGTTTATCAGCATGTTCTTTACCGGTTCGCTGCTGATTGAGGTGATGTTCTCCCTCAACGGCCTGGGGCTGCTGGGCTATGAGGCGACGGTTTCACGCGACTATCCGGTCATGTTTGGCACATTGTATATTTTTACGCTAATTGGTCTGCTGCTTAATATCGTCAGCGATATTTGCTACACGCTGGTCGACCCGCGTATCGATTTTGAGGGCCGCTGATGTCTTTTTTGAGTCCCGTCAATCAGGCCCGCTGGGCGCGTTTTCGCGACAACCGCCGCGGCTACTGGTCGCTTTGGCTGTTTTTAATCCTCTTCGTCTGCAGCCTGGGCGCGGAGCTGATTGCCAATGATCGTCCGCTGCTGGTGCAGTACCGCGGCAGCCTGTACGTTCCGCTATTAAAAGAATATAGCGAGAAGACCTTCGGCGGCGACTTCGCCACCGCCGCCGACTATCAGGACCCGTGGCTCCAGAAACAGCTCGACAGCCACGGCTGGGTGCTGTGGGCGCCGGTGCGCTTCGGTGCGACGACCATCAACTTTGCGACCCAATCCCCCTTCCCCTCTCCGCCGTCGCCGCAGAACTGGCTGGGCACCGACGCCAACGGCGGCGACGTGCTGGCGCGCATCCTGTACGGAACGCGGATCTCAATCCTGTTCGGCCTGCTGCTGACGCTCTTTTCCAGCGTCCTCGGCGTGCTGGCGGGCGCCATCCAGGGCTACTACGGGGGCAAAATAGACCTCTGGGGGCAGCGCTTTATTGAAGTGTGGTCGGGAATGCCAACGCTGTTTTTGATAATCCTGCTCTCCAGCGTCGTGCAGCCCGGCTTCTGGTGGCTGCTGGCTATTACCGTCCTGTTCGGCTGGATGACGCTGGTGGGCGTGGTGCGCGCCGAGTTTCTGCGCACCCGTAACTACGACTATATCCGCGCGGCGCAGGCGCTGGGGGTTAACGACCGCAGCATTATCCTGCGGCATATGCTGCCCAACGCGATGGTCGCCACCCTCACCTTCCTGCCGTTTATTCTCTGCAGCTCGATTACCACCCTGACCTCTCTGGATTTTCTTGGCTTCGGCCTGCCTCTGGGCTCGCCCTCGCTTGGCGAGCTGCTGCTGCAGGGGAAAAACAACCTGCAGGCGCCGTGGCTGGGGATCGCCGCCTTTTTGTCCGTCGCGGTGCTGTTAACGCTTTTAATTTTCATTGGTGAAGCGGTTCGCGACGCCTTCGACCCCAGTAAGGCGGTATAAGATGGCGCAGCCTCTGTTAGAAATCGACAATCTCTCCATCGCCTTTCGCCAGCAGGGCGAAACCCGGACCGTCGTCAGCGAACTGTCGCTGCGCATTGCGGCGGGGGAAACCCTGGCGCTGGTGGGCGAATCCGGCTCCGGTAAGAGCGTTTCCGCGCTGTCGGTGCTGCGCCTGCTTCCCTCACCGCCGGTAAGCTACCCCAGCGGCGATATCCGCTTTCACGGCCAGTCGCTGCTGCATGCCGATGAGCGTACCCTGCGCGGGGTGCGCGGCAACCGTATTGCCATGATTTTTCAGGAGCCGATGGTTTCACTCAATCCGCTGCACACCCTGGAAAAGCAGCTCTATGAAGTGCTCTCTCTGCATCGCGGAATGCGCAAAGAAGCCGCCCGGGGAGAGATTCTCGACTGCCTGGAGCGCGTCGGCATTCGCCAGGCCCCTCGCCGGCTGGCGGACTATCCGCATCAGCTTTCCGGCGGCGAGCGCCAGCGGGTGATGATCGCCATGGCCCTGCTCACCCGCCCGGAGCTGCTGATTGCCGACGAACCGACAACCGCGCTGGATGTCTCGGTGCAGGCGCAAATTCTGCTGCTGCTGCGCGAGCTGAAGCAGGAGCTGAATATGGGCCTGCTGTTTATCACCCATAACCTGAGCATCGTCCGCCAGCTCGCCGACCGCGTGGCGGTGATGCAAAACGGGCGCTGCGTCGAGCAAAACGACTGCCATGCCCTTTTTTCTGCTCCCCGGCATCCCTATACCCGCCGCCTGCTGGATAGCGAACCGGCGGGGCTTCCGGTACCGCTGGCGCCCGATGCGCCGCTGCTGCTCGCCGCCAGCGGGCTCAGCGTCGCCTTTCCCGTTCGTCGGGGCCTCCTGCGCCGGGTGGTTGACCATAATCGGGTGGTTAACGCTCTGAGCTTTCAGCTGCGCGCGGGTGAAACCCTGGGACTGGTGGGAGAGTCCGGTTCCGGCAAAAGCACTACCGGGCTGGCGCTACTGCGCCTGATTGCCTCCGAGGGGACCATTGCCTTTGATGGTCAAACGCTGCAGGGCCGCAGCCGTCGGCAGATGCTGCCGCTGCGCCGCCGGATGCAGGTCGTGTTTCAGGATCCGAACTCATCGCTGAACCCGCGGCTAAACGTTTTACAGATTATTGAGGAAGGGCTGCGCGTCCACCAGCCGACGCTCACCCCCGCCGAGCGTGAACAGGCGGTTATTCAGGTGATGCAGGAGGTGGGGCTGGATGCGCAAACGCGCCTGCGCTACCCGGCCGAGTTTTCCGGCGGCCAGCGGCAGCGTATCGCCATCGCCCGGGCGCTGATCGTCAAACCTCAGCTTATCGTCCTGGATGAGCCGACCTCTTCGCTGGATAAGACCGTACAGGCGCAAATCTTAGCCTTGCTGAAAGCTTTACAGCAAAAGCACCAGCTGGCCTATATTTTTATCAGCCACGATCTGCGCGTCGTGCGAACGCTATGCCATCAGGTGATGGTTCTGCGGCAAGGAGAGGTGGTCGAACAGGGAGAGTGCGAGCGCGTATTTACCGCTCCGCAGCAGGAATATACCCGCCAGCTGCTGGCGCTGGGCTGACGGTCAGAACGGGTTGTTACCGGAGAAGGGTTCGGCAATGGCTACGCCGAAATTTTTCAGACGACAGGTGGCGGCAAACTCGTCCTGCATGCTGACAAACAGGCACGGTTCCCCTTCACACTCAACGATTGAGCAATCGACTTCGATGTCGCTGAGCGCCTGGCTAAGCTTATGCATAACCGGCCACGCTTTCTCGCCGTCCGGGCTCAGTAATTTCAGCGCCACGAGGCTATTCTCGCTCTGCACGCCGTTTTGCGGAATCGGTTCAACTCTTGAACCCGCAAAACCGGCCAGCCAGCGATAGCTTTGCGGCAGTCGGTGTACGATAGAGAGTTGTTGTGTATTCACCTGGTTTTCCCCGGAAGCAAATGCTTCACAATAAATTTACATCAATATTAACACATTGTTGACAAATAGTCCTGTATCAGCGTGGAAAACGTTTACACCGGCGTGCGCCAGAGTTAACCGCTTATTATCCAGAACTTTATAGTTTCGCTGAGGAACCGATCGGGGCTATATGTACCCGTTTCTGTGATCCAAAACAACTTTTTTATCGCAACATTGCGACTTTTTACACTAATTGATTTTACATAAAAGAAACAAATAGCAGAATAATGAAGCCCGCTGCGGTTGATATGCATCAAAAAAGGGGCTGAAATAGCCCCTTAAATGAGATTCAAAGCGCGACTTTTCGCCGCCGGCTGGCGTAGAGGTAGAAGAGAATGGAGCTGCTGGCGCAGAAAGCGATAGAGATCAGCATCGGCCAGGCGGTGGTGAAGGTCGCCATCGACAGCAGCGCGCCGACAATCGCGCCGATCCCGAAGCGGAAGGTTCCCGCCAGCGAAGAGGCCGTTCCGGCCATATGCGGGAACTCATCGAGAATGACGGCCATCGCGTTCGAGGAAACCATCGACACGCAGCCGATAAACGCGGCCACGCCGAACACCAGCGCCCAGAAGCCGACATCAAACAGCGCGCAGACCACCATCCACACGGCCATCGCGAACTGGATCCACAGCCCGGCGCGGAACATATTCAGCGCCCCAATCCGCCGGACAAAACGGCTGTTTATCATGGTCATGACGAACAGGAAGGCCACGTTGAGCGCAAAGTAGTAGCCGAAGTGCTGCGGCGAGACGTGGTTAATATTGATATAAACAAACGGGCCGGCGCTCAGAAATGAGAACATCCCGGCGAAGCTGAAGCCGCTCGCCAGCATATAGCTCAGCACGCGCTTGTGGCGGAACAGGGTAGCAAAGTTGCCGAGCGTGGTACGCACATGAAACTTCTGCCGCCGCTCCGGCGGCAGGGTTTCGCTAATGAAGAACGCGATCATCGCCGAAGCCAGCAGCGCCGCCACCGCAAGGATCCAGAAAATGGCGTGCCAGCTGAACCACACCAGCACCGCCCCGCCCACCATCGGCGCGACCAGCGGGGCGATGGTGGTTACCAGCATCACGAACGACATCATCCGCGAAAACTCTTCTTTCGGATAAATATCGCGCATCAGGGCGTTAATCACCACGCTCGCCGCCGCCGCCGCGAGGCCGTGAAAGAAGCGCATGGTAATCAGCATTTCGATGGTCTGCGACAGCGCGCAGGCCACCGCGGCGGCGGCAAAAATCAGCGTCCCCCCGAGGATCACCGGCTTACGCCCGATGCTGTCGGCCATCGGGCCGTACAGCAGCTGGCCAAAAGCAAAGCCCAGAATATAGGTGCTAAGCGTCATCTGCGCGCTGCCGTCCGGCACGTTAAACTGCGCCGAGATCACCGGCAGAGCCGGTAGATACATATCAATCGACAGCGGCATGAGCATGGCCAGCAGGCCAAGAATAAACACAATCCCCAGGGAAGAATTCTGCTTTGCCGTCACGTTTTACTCCGCGCATGCTGAACGCCAACGCTGGCAATCTCTTCTTCCGTCAGCGGGCGATACTCGCCGGGCTCCAGAGAGTCGTCCAGCGCGATAGCGCCAATTCGTTCACGATGCAGGCCGACAACGTGGTTGCCCACGGCGGCAAACATCCGCTTAACCTGATGGTAGCGCCCTTCGCTGATGGTCAGCCGAACTTCCGTGGGAGTCACCACTTCGAGAACCGCCGGCCGGGTCAGCTCTTTTTCATTATGCAGCTGAACGCCCTGCGCAAACTGCTCCGCGGTGTGTTCGTCCACCGGGTTTTCCAGCGTCACCAGATAGGTTTTTTCGCAGTGATGGCGCGGAGAGGTAATACGGTGCGACCACTGCCCGTCATCGGTCATCAGCACCAGACCGGTGGTATCGATATCCAGACGACCTGCGGCATGCAGCTTATGCGCCACCGGGACATCAAGAAAATAGAGCACCGTCGGGTGATCCGGATCGTCGGTAGAACAAACGTAACCCTGCGGCTTGTTAAGCATAAAGTAGCGCGGGCCGTTCTGCTGGGTAAGCGCATTGCCGTCATACTCAACGTCATGCTCCGGCTGGAGCTTGAACGAAGCGTCTTTCACGATTTCACCATCCACAAGAACGCGGCTGCTGCGGATTTCACGTCCGGCAATAGCCCTGCTGACGCCAAGTTGCTGAGCGATAAACTTATCAAGTCGCATGAGATTTTTTTAGCCTGTAATAATGCTGGAGCGGGCAAGCGCCCGAAAAAGAAGAAATTCATTGGCTAGTATAACGGGCTCTTAACGCCACTCAAGGGAAAAGATTCATGGCATACTATTTGCGAGTTAATTAACGCCTGTGAAGCCATGAATTTTACATTACGCCCCTACCAAAAAGAGGCGGTCGATGCCACCTTAGCCTGGTTTCGTCGCCACCATGAGCCCGCCGCTATCGTCCTGCCGACCGGGGCCGGCAAAAGCCTGGTCATTGCCGAGCTGGCGCGCCTGGCCCGCGGCCGCGTGCTGGTACTGGCGCACGTCAAGGAGCTGGTGGCGCAAAACCACGCTAAATATCTTGCCCTTGGGCTGGAAGCCGATATTTTCGCCGCTGGGCTGAAGCGCAAAGAGAGCCACGGTAAGGTCGTTTTCGGCAGCGTACAGTCGGTTGCCCGCAACCTTGAGCAGTTCCAGGGGGAGTTTTCGCTGCTGATCGTCGATGAGTGCCACCGCATCAGCGATGACGACGATAGTCAGTACCAGCAAATCATCGCCCACCTGCGGCAGGTCAATCCGCAGCTGCGCCTGCTTGGGCTCACCGCCACGCCGTTTCGCCTCGGTAAGGGCTGGATCTATCAGTTCCATTATCATGGCATGGTGCGCGGCGACGAGAAGGCGCTGTTTCGCGACTGCATTTATGAACTGCCGCTGCGCTACATGATTAAACACGGCTATCTGACGCCGCCGGAGCGGCTCGATATGCCGGTAGTGCAGTACGATTTCAGCCGCCTTCAGGCGCAGAGCAACGGCCTGTTCAGCGAAGCCGACCTCAATCATGAGCTGAAAAAACAGCAGCGCATTACGCCGCATATCGTCAGCCAGATCGTTGAGTTTGCCCAAACGCGAAAAGGGGTGATGATTTTCGCCTCTACGGTGGAGCATGCGCGGGAAATCACCGGCCTGCTGCCCGCAGGTGAAGCCGAGCTGATTACCGGCGAAACGCCGGGGCCGCAGCGCGACCGCATTATTGAATCGTTTAAAGCCCAGCGGTACCGCTATCTGGTCAACGTGGCGGTGCTGACCACCGGCTTTGACGCCCCGCATGTCGATCTTATCGCCATTCTGCGCCCTACCGAATCGGTCAGCCTCTATCAGCAGATCGTTGGCCGCGGCCTGCGCCTGGCGCCGGGGAAAACCGACTGCCTGATCCTCGACTATGCCGGCAACCCGCACGATCTCTACGCGCCTGAAGTCGGGACGCCGAAAGGCAAGAGCGACAACGTGCCGGTGCAGGTATTCTGTCCGGCCTGCGGTTTCGCCAATACCTTCTGGGGCAAAACCACCGCCGACGGGACGCTGATCGAACATTTTGGCCGCCGCTGTCAGGGCTGGTTTGAAGATGATGAGGGCCATCGCGAGCAGTGCGACTTTCGTTTTCGCTTTAAGAACTGCCCGCAGTGTAATGCGGAAAACGATATCGCCGCCCGCCGCTGCCGCGAGTGCGACACGATTCTCGTCGATCCTGATGATATGCTGAAGGCGGCGCTGAAGCTCAAAGACGCGCTGGTGCTGCGCTGTAGCGGCATGGATCTGCAGCACGGCGCCGACGACAAAGGCCCGTGGCTGAAAATCACCTACTACGATGAAGACGGTGCCGACGTCAGCGAGCGCTTCCGCCTGCAGACTCCCGCCCAGCGCACCGCGTTTGAACAGCTGTTTATTCGCCCGCACACCCGCACGCCCGGCGTGCCGCTGCGCTGGATAACCGCTGCCGATATCCTTGCCCAGCGGGCGCTGCTGCGCCATCCGGACTTTGTCGTCGCCCGCATGAAGGGGCAATACTGGCAGGTGCGGGAGAAAATGTTCGACTACCAGGGACGCTTTCGCCGGGCCAACGAACTGCGTTAATCGGCATTAAGGCTGAGGTTTTGATTGCCGTAAAAACCTCTGGCGGCTATAATGCCGCCCGCTTTTGCATTCGCGAAGCAGATCATCTGCCTGCTGCTGGGTCGCCTGTAGCAGGATTTAAATATAGAGAGACATCAATGTTTACTATCGACGCAGAAGTACGTAAAGAGCAGGGTAAGGGTGCGAGCCGCCGCCTGCGTGCAGCTAATAAATTCCCGGCCATCATTTATGGCGGCGAAGCTACTCCGGTAGCAATTGAGCTGGACCAGGACAAACTGTGGAACATTCAGGGTAAAGCTGAGTTCTACGGTGAAGTTCTGACCATCGTTATCGATGGCAAAGAAGAGAAAGTTAAGGTTCAGGCTGTTCAGCGTCACCCGTTCAAGCCAAAACTGTCTCACATCGACTTCGTTCGCGCTTAATAGCCGATAGCAGTTGTTGTATGAAACGCCCCGGTCCGCAAGGTCCGGGGCGTTTTGTTATGTGCTTTGCGCCCACAGCGCCGGCGCTAAATCGATAACCGTCTTCAGGGCCTGGTGCTTGTTCATACCCGGCTGCCAGAGCATCACCATCGTGACGTTCAGCCCCTGACTGCCGACCTCGGTTTCGATTTTACTCACCCCATCCCAGCTCTGCGCCTGGAAATGATCGGCCAAAAATCCCCACCCCTGCCCCTGCTGCATGGCGTGACGCAGCAGCGTGATTTCATTCATGTACTGCGTATGGCCGGAGATTTGCAGCCGTCGGGCGATCTGATCGTCAGAGCGGCGATGCATCACCAGCTGAGGCACCAGCGCCAGGTTCAGCAGCGTCAGCGGCCTCGCATAGCCGGCAAACAGCCGCTCTGCGGCATAAAATCCCAGTTCAACGGTGCCCAGCGCGCGCCACTCCATCTCGCTGCCAAGGGTGCGGTTATTGGCCTGGCATATCGCCAGGTCGGCATGGCCGTCGGCCAGCGCCTGTTCAGCCTCGCGACGCGATGCGCTCCAGTAGCTCATCCGCAGCTGGCGCTGCGCAAGATTATCGGCCAGGGCGCAGAGAAAGCCGCGCGGCACAAAGGGGTCATACGCCACCCTCAGCTCCTGCCAGGCCGTGCCCGGCAGCGTCCGGGCGAAGGATTCAAAGGCCTGCGCCTGGCGCAGCAGCAGGTGCGCCTGGCGAAAAAGCTGCTCCCCTTCCGCGGTTAGCGCCAGGCTACGACCCTGCCGCAGGAATAGCGCGAAGCCCAGCGCATCTTCCAGATAATCCAGCAGATCGCGCAGCGTGGTGCGATCTTTGCCAAGGCGAATCGCCGCGCGCGACAGCGAGCCCGTTTCGGCGATGGTGGCAAAAGCCTCAATTTGCGCAAAAGAGTACTGCAGCGTTTTCATACCTTCCCATCCTTGCGGGGGAAAATCCCCCATCGGCTGATTTTAGCCTGCTCCCGATGATTTATATACTGCGCATCGGGTTGTGATGGCTAATAAGGAATTCCTGATGACAAGTATAAAAACGATCAAACCGCTGGCGCTGGCGCTGATGCTCACCGCCCTGCCCGGCGTCGCGCTGGCGCAGGCCCAGCCGCAGCGGGCATGCGGCGGCGTGCTGCTCGATACCTGCCCGACGCCGTTTGATAAAACGCTGCCTGCGGCAAAAGAGATGCTCAGCTGGGATCAAGCCGATCGGGTGGTTGGTTTTCGTAACGACTATCGTAACTATGCCGGGGACGTCTTTCACCACGGCGCCGCCGCTGCGCTACAGCAGGCAGACAGGCCCCTGACCGACGCCAGCTATACGCTGAACGGCCAGACGTGGCACCTGCAGGACTACCTGAAGCGCGAAAATGTGACCGGCCTGCTGGTGTTAAAAGAGGGCAAAATTGCCTATAAGTACCTTGGCGCCGGCAACACCGACACCACGCTGTGGACGTCGCGCTCGGTGGGCAAAGCGGTGGTCTCCACGCTGGTCGGTATCGCCATCCAGCAGGGGAAAATCCACTCTTTGGATGATCTGGTTACCGATTATGAACCGGAGCTGAAGGGCAGCGCCTGGGACGGCGTCACCCTGAAGCAGCTTATCCAGCACACCTCCGGCGTCGAGTGGAATGAAGATTACACCAATCCGCAGTCCCACTTCGCGCGGCTGACCCAGTGCGAGGCGCATCCGGGAGCCTACGACTGCGTACGTAAGATCGTCGCCTCTCTGAAACGCGCGCATCCGGCCGGAGAGCAGTGGTCCTACTCCTCCGGCGGCGCGTGGCTGCTGGGGGATATCGTGGAGCGAGCAACCGGCATGTCGCTTGCCGCCTGGCTGGAACAGACGCTATGGCAGCCTGGCGGCATGGCCCACGATGGCGTGTGGCATGCCTATCAGCAAGGGAAGCATGATGTCGGCGCCCACGGCTTCAACGCCACGCTTGAAGACTGGGGACGTTTCGGTGAGTTTGTTGCCCGCGACGGACGCCTGCCCAACGGCAAATCGCTGGTGCCTGACGGCTGGTTCGATATGGCCGCCGACTGGACTCAGGCACAGAACTCGGTCTCCGCGGCGCACCCGGACGGAATTTACGGATTCCAGTGGTGGAATAACGCGATTCCGGCCAATGCCAAAAACGTCGAACCTACGGCTCAGCAGGGGCTGAAGGATTCCCTGTGGGCGCTCGGCATATATGGCCAGGTGATTATGGTCAATCGCGCTGAGCATCTGGTTATCGTCCAGTGGTCAACCTGGCCGCAGGCGGAGCCTTCGTTTAACGCCCAGCCGCTGGAGGCCGCGCTGATGTACAGCGCTATCGCCCACCAGCTACGCTAGACCGTGTCGCTCTTTGCCCGTTCTGCGGCAAGGAGCGATGCTGAATTGAGCGCAAGGTGCTGCAGCAGCATAATGGTTTTGGCATCCACGATCTCGCCGTCGCGTATTGCCTGCAGCGCCTGCTCCAGCGGCCACTCCAGCACTTCGATATCTTCCCCTTCTTCCGCCAGCCCGCCGCCGCTACTTTGCCGGTCGTCAGCCGAATATTCGGCAATAAAAAAGTACAGCTTTTCCGTGACCGAACCGGGGCTCATATAGGCCGTAAAAACGGGCTCGATGCGGGTCACCCGAAAGCCCGTCTCTTCCTGCGCTTCGGCGATAATTCGCTCTTCCGGGGAGGCGTTATCCAAAAGCCCGGCGGCGGCCTCGATCAAAAATCCGCTATGGCCGTTAATCCATACCGGAAAGCGGAACTGGCGGATGAGAACCACGGTTTTTTTCTCGCGGTTGTAGAGGAGAATAACGGCACCGTTCCCGCGGTCGTAGGCTTCGCGGCTCTGTTCCTGCCAGCGCCCGTCCCGCCGCAGCAGTTCGAAGGTATATTTTTTTAGCGTATACCAGTTATCGGATAGCAGCGTTTCGCGGATATTGCGAACGTATGGTGCGTCAATGTGCATGTTTTGCTCCTTACCAGGTGACAGAAAGCACCATAACATGCACAATCATGCACAAACAAGATCAAACATGAAGGAAAACGCATGCTCGCCAGCCAACGAAAGCAGCTCATTTTGCAGATTCTTAGCGCCGAGAAACAGGTCATGTCGGGGGAGCTCAGCCAGCGCTTCAGCGTCTCGGAGGATTCCATTCGTCGCGATTTACGCGAGCTGGCGGCGGAAGGGAAGCTGCAGCGGGTTCACGGCGGCGCGCTGCCGGCTTCGGCCGCCGTTGCCCCGATCGCGGCCCGCAGAAACGTGCAAATCGATTCCAAGCAGGCGATTGCCCGCCGGGCGGCGGCGTTAATTCAACCAGGCCAGGTGGTTATCGTTGACGGCGGGACCACCACCACCGAGATGGTGAAGCTTTTGCCCGCCGATTTAGCCTGCACCATCGTGACCCATAGCCCCGGCATCGCCGTCGCGCTGGTCGATCGGCCGCTGGTTGAGGTGATCCTGATCGGCGGGCGCCTGTTTAAACATTCGCTGGTCGCCGTCGGCGCCGCGGCGCTGGAAGGTATTGCGCGGATCAACGCCGATCTGTTCTTTATGGGCGTCACCGGGGTACACCATCAAGCGGGTTTCACCACCGGGGATTATGAAGAAGCGGGCATCAAGCGGGCGCTGGCCGCGCGGGCGGCGGAAACCATTGTGATGGCCTCGCGGGAGAAGCTGAATTCGGCATCGGCTTTTGCCATCGGCGAGCTAAGCCTTGCCGGCACGCTGATTGTCGATAGCCCGGTGGATGAGATGCTGCAAGCGCGGCTGGCGCAATGTGGAATTGAAACGATCCGCGCCGACGCGCAGTAAGGGAGAGAAATCCCCCCGGCCTGCGGCCGAGGGGATTAGTTTCAGCTTCCGCCGGAAGTCCGGCGCTGCAGCTGATCGCGCAGATTCGGCGGCGTGCCTTTGATGGTCAAGGTATCCGTCGCCGGGTCCCAGAACACGCGCTCGCCGAGCAGCATGGCATCAAAGTTGATCGTCAGCCCGCCGCCGCTGCCGGCAAACTTAGTTAACTGCCGCAGAGTGCTGCGATCCGCCGGGAAGCTCTCTTCCAGCTCATACCCTTGTTCAGCGGTAAACTCCTGGAAACTCTTCTCGCTCACCCCCGCCAGCTCTTTAGAGAGCGATTCGAGCTCAATCTCTTCTCCGGACTGAAGCTGCTCGCTGCAGTAGGCGTAAACCTGCTGACGCACGTTCTGCCGCTCGGACTTATCCAGCTGCGCGTCGGCGGCAAAATCATCCACCGCCTGCAGCAGGCCGCGGTTCTGCGCTTTGGCGTTCAGCCCTTCGCTGGCACCGAGGAAATCCATAAAGAAATCGGCGACTTTGCGCCCTACCCGGCCTTTCAGGAAGGTCAGATAGCGGGTCGATTCCGGGTTCGTCTCCCATTCGGTTAAATCAATGCGCGCCACGATGTCGGCATGATTGATGTCCAGATAGTGGGTGGAGCGGATATCCAGCTCTTCGTTGACCCGCATGCTGCTCAGGTTGTTGAGCACCGCCACCAGCAGATACTCAACCGCCAGATAGCGATACTGGCAAAACAGAACGATCCCGCCTTCTGCGAAGGGATACTTCGCCAGCTCGTCGCGCAGACGACCGGTCGCCGCGCGGCTGAACGGCAGAAAATCTTCTTCACCTTTGCGCTGCAGGCGCAGCGCCTGGGCCAGCTCGCTCTCTTCATTAAACAGGCCATAGGCCTTGTTTTTTGCGCTGTAGACACGATGCAGCTCGGCCATCATCTCCACGACCGTCGCATTAGGCTCCAGCAGCGAATCGCGCAGCACCAGCTCAAGGTTTTGTTCATCACGTTTAATTAACTGATGCAGGGCAATCTGGTCGATATCCAGACTCATGTTAAACTCTCCTTTTAGACCGGGCGGTATTCAACCACCGCCGGGACGGCGACGCAACCGGCGCGTGACTCTTCGGCTAGCCGAGACTCGCGATCCTGCGCGCTTTTGCGCCGTGGCGAAAAAATGCGGAAAAAAAGCTGCTGCTACGGTAATATGTTGCCCTTTCACGAACAAACAGATTTTGACTTTTATGCCGCAATTATCCCGCTATAGTGATGAACACGTCGAACAGCTGCTCAGCGAGCTGACCAACGTGCTGGAAACACACAAAGCCCCCGTTGACCTTTCACTGATGGTGCTAGGCAATATGGTGACCAACCTGATCAATAGTAGCGTCGCGCCGGCGCAGCGTCAGGCGATCGCCCGTTCTTTTGCCCAGGCTCTGCAGTCCTCAATCAACGACGACCCGGCGCACTAAGGATAACCAACAACTTTATATGGTGACTCTTCGTCAGCCCTACCGAGAAAAAGTCTCCCAGATGGTCAGCTGGGGGCACTGGTTCGCCCTGTTCAACATGTTGTTGGCTATGGCGCTCGGCAGCCGCTATCTTTTTGTCGCCGACTGGCCAACGACGCTGGGCGGACGCATTTTTTCGTATGTCAGCCTCGTTGGTCACTTCAGTTTTCTGGTCTTTACCAGCTACGTACTGATTCTCTTTCCGCTGACCTTTGTCGTGATATCACAGCGGCTTATGCGCTTCCTGTCGGTCATTCTGGCCACGACAGGGATGACGCTACTGCTGATTGATAGCGAAGTTTTCACCCGCTTCCACCTGCATCTCAACCCTTTCGTCTGGGAACTGGTTATCAACCCGGATCAGAACGAGATGGCGCGTGACTGGCAGCTGATGTTTATCAGCGTGCCGATTATCTTCCTGCTGGAAATGCTTTTTGCGACCTGGAGCTGGCAGAAGCTGCGCAGCCTGACGCGCCGCCGCCACTACGCGCGCCCTGTCGCCTGGCTTTTCTTTATCTCTTTTATCAGCAGCCACCTGATTTATATCTGGGCTGACGCGAATTTCTATCGTCCGATTACCATGCAGCGGGCGAACCTGCCGCTCTCCTATCCGATGACCGCCCGCCGCTTCCTTGAGAAACACGGCCTGCTGGACGCGCAGGATTACCAGCGTCGCCTGGTGGAACAAGGCGCGCCGGAAGCGGTCTCCGTGCAGTATCCGCTGAGCGATCTGCGCTATCGCGACCTCGGCACCGGCTATAACGTGCTGCTGATTACCGTTGATAACCTGAACTACTCGCGCTTCGAGAAGAACATGCCGGAGCTTGCCGGCTTCGCCAGGGATAGCGTCAACTTTACCCAGCATATGAGCTCAGGTAACAGCACCGATAACGGTATTTTTGGCCTGTTCTACGGTATTTCACCGGGCTATATGGACGGCGTGCTGTCGGCCCGTATTCCGGCAGCGTTGATTACCGCGCTCAACCAGCAGGGCTATCAGCTGGGCCTGTTCTCTTCCGATGGCTTCAGCAGCCCGCTCTATCGCCAGGCGCTGCTGTCCGACTTCTCGCTGCCGGTAGCCAAAACGCAAAGCGATGAGCAGACGGCAAACCAGTGGATTGGCTGGCTGAATCGCTACGCTCAGGATGAAAACCGCTGGTTCTCGTGGGTTTCGCTCAACGGCACCTCGCTTGACGATGGCCAGCAGCAGAACTTTGTGCGCCGCTATAGCCGCGCGGCGGGCGAGGTCGATACGCAAATCGGCCGTGTGCTCAGCGCCCTTCGCGAAGCGGGCAAGCTGGATAATACGGTGGTTATCGTCACCGCCGGTCACGGCATGCCGCTTAATCCGCAGCACGGCAAGTTTGACTGGTCGAGAGACCAGCTGCAGGTTCCGCTGGTGATTCATTGGCCGGGCGTTCCGGCGCAGACTATCGCGACGCTGACCGATAACAAAGATGTGATGACCACGCTGATGCAGCGTCTGCTGCACGTCTCTACCCCGGCGAACGAGTATTCGCAGGGCGAGGACCTGTTTAGTCCGGCACGTCGCCGCAGCTGGGTCACCGCGGCGAACGGCGATACGCTGGCGGTCACCTCGCCGGAAGTCACCGTGGTGCTGAACCACAACGGAACCTACAGCACCTGGAATAGCGACGGTAAGAAGATCGACAATCGCAAACCGCAGCTCAGCCTGCTGCTGCAGATCCTGACGGATGAAAAGCGCTTTATCGCTAACTGATTGATTAATTATGAATCAATTGGTCGCTCCCCCGCTTGCATTCGCCTGGGGAACGGGTAATATTACCGCCTATGCGTCGGCACGTAGCGCAGCCTGGTAGCGCACCGTCATGGGGTGTCGGGGGTCGGAGGTTCAAATCCTCTCGTGCCGACCAAATCACTCTGAGAAACCAGCCTTTTATGGCTGGTTTTTTTATGCCTGTTTTTCATGCGGGGAGTTAACGGGGTGAAACCCGGACAATAACCCCATACTTCGTCGCTATTCCTGCGCATCAGAACGTATAAAATATTCCATCGCCCGTTCTTTCTGCCTGAAAACTGACGCGAACCCGCCCGCAGTGCCGCTCATTGAGCCACTTCGGTAAACAAACTACGACCTCGCTGATTGTAAATCGAGGAATAGCTTCTATATTCGACTGTATCAGTCATACGCCAGGAAGATAAAAATGAGAGTTAATGGAATTACCAAGGGATTCTTTATCCTGATCCTGCTGATAGTCAGCCTTGCCTTTTTTGATGTCCTTTCTCCCTATTACTCAGCCATTCTGTGGGCGGCTATTCTGGCCGTGATCTTCAATCCGGTGAAGAACAAGCTACGCAGCAGGCTTGGTGAACGCAATGGCCTGGCCTCGCTGCTGACCGTGGCGATTATCTGCCTGATCGTCTTCACCCCGCTGGCGATTATTTTCTCCTCGCTGGCGCTCGAGCTGAACCTGGTTTACACCAGGCTTGAGCATAATGACACCCAGTTCCCGGCGGTGGTGGCGAGCCTGTTCGCCCATCTCCCGGAGTGGGTCAGAAGCTTCCTCTCGGAGCATAATCTCGACAGCGCCGATCAGATTCAGAAACAGCTCTCAGACGCGGCGCTAAAAGGCGGCCAGTACCTGGCCGGCAGCGCATTTCTGATTGGCAAAGGGACGTTCGGTTTTACCATTAGCTTTGGCGTCATGCTGTATCTGCTGTTTTTCCTGCTCAAAGATGGCCCGTATCTGGTGATGCTGATCCTGGAGTCCCTGCCGCTGTCTAACTACGTTAAGCAGCACCTGTTTGCCAAATTTGCCGCCGTCGCCAGGGCCACTGTGAAAGGTACCGTCGCCGTCGCCCTGGTCCAGGGCATACTGGGGGGAATAGCCTTCTACGTTGCCGGGATTGATGGCAGCATTTTATGGGGCGCGATCATGGCGTTTCTGTCGCTGATCCCGGCGGTAGGTTCAGCCATTGTCTGGGTTCCCGCAGCCATCTTCCTCTTCGCCACCGATCAGCTATGGCAAGGGGCGTTTGTCGTCGGCTTCTTCGTGATTGTTATCGGGCTGGTGGACAATATTCTGCGTCCGCTGCTGGTGGGTAAAGATACCAAAATGCCGGACTACATGATTCTGATAGCCACCCTGGGGGGTATGGAGATTTACGGTATTAACGGCTTTGTGATCGGTCCGCTGATCGCCGCGCTGTTTATCGCCTGCTGGAATCTGCTCTCAGGCCGCGAACACGCCGGCAATACCGATGAAATTGATGAAGAGTTTATTGAGGAAGGCAAGCTAAACCGCGATGAGTAAGCCGCTCGCGCGCTAGCGCCGTGACGTCAGCTGCCGCAGGCGGCAGCTGACAAAAACCAGCAAGATAATACCTCTTCAGTTAAGCATATTTTCAGCAAACTCCTATACTCCACAACAATAAAACAGCATATCACGCTGCTTTATATGCAAACATTGGTAAATAAATCTTACCAATGGGGCGAAAGATGATAGTCTTTTAGCGTTGAAAAACGATAACAAAGGATGATCGATCGTGAACAAAATCGCTACGTTTGCTGTTTCCCTGCTGACCGTTGCCTGTGTCTCCGCCAGCGCACTGGCCGCCGAACAGCCTCTGGAAAAGATTGCGCCCTATCCAAAAGCGGAGAAAGGCATGAAGCGTCAGGTGATCCAGCTGCCGCCGCAGAAGGACGAATCGGCCTATAAAGTTGAGCTGCTGATTGGCCAGACGCTGGAAGTCGACTGTAACCACCATCGCCTTGGCGGTCAGCTGGAGAGCAAAACCCTCGAAGGCTGGGGCTACGATTATTACGTCTTTGATAAAGTGACCTCGCCGGTTTCGACCATGATGGCCTGCCCGGACGGGAAGAAAGTGCAGAAGTTTGTTACCGCAGGCCTGGGTGATGCCGGCATGCTGCGTTACAACAGCAGGCTGCCGGTAGTGGTTTACACGCCGGATAACGTTGAAGTGAAGTACCGTATCTGGAAAGCAGACGAAACTATCGGTAATGCCGTCGAGCGCTAACCGCAGGCAATAAGAAACCGGCGGCGCTGGCCGCCGGAGTTGTCTTCTACAGCGCGATATCCGCTATCGGTTTACTCTCCGTCAGCGGTTTCAGCTCTGCCTGAGGAGCTTTATCCGCGACTGAAACCGGCTCATAGCGCAGCTGCAGAACCTCGCTGGTCCACGCCAGCGCCTGCTCAATCGCCGCGGAGTTGCCGTCAAGACGCAGGCCGTAGGAGGGAACGATCTCTTTTAGCTTCGCCTGCCAGGCGGCTGAATGCACCTTATCCTTAAAGACCGTTTCCATCAGCTGCAGCATAATCGGCGCGGCGGTCGAGGCGCCAGGTGAAGCGCCGAGCAGCGCCGCAACGGTACCGTCATCATCGCTGACCACTTCCGTTCCCAGACGCAGCACGCCCTTCTTGCCGTTACGCTTAATGATCTGCACGCGCTGGCCGGCCTGCCACAGGCGCCAGTCGCCTTTATTCGCTTCCGGATAGTATTCGCGCAGCGCCTCGTGGCGATCTTTATCTTTCTGCATCACCTGGCTAATCAGGTATTTCACCAGATCGAAATTATCCAGACCCACGTTGAGCATAGGCAGAATATTTGACGTGTTGGTCGAGGCCAGCAGATCCCACAAAGAACCGTTTTTCAGGAAGCGGGTGGAGAAGGTGGCAAATGGCCCGAACAGCACCACTCGCTTACCGTCAATAATACGCGTATCGATATGCGGCACCGACATCGGCGGCGCCCCCACCTCGGCCTGACCGTAAACTTTTGCCAGATGGTGGTTAACGACTTCAGGGTTTTCACACACCAGGAACTGGCCGCCAACCGGGAAGCCCGCGTACTCTTTAGCCTGAGGAATGCCGGTTTCCTGCAGCAGCGTCAGCGCCGCGCCGCCGGCGCCAATAAAGATAAATTTGGCCTTGATCACCCGCTTCTGGCGACGGTTGTTGGCATCCGCCAGGGTGACCGTCCAGCTCTTGTCGGCGTTGCGCTTAAAGCGACGCACAACGGTGCCAAGCTGTAAGGAGAAATTAGCGTGGGTCTGCAGCCCGGCAATCAGCTGACGCGTAATTTCGCCGTAATTGACGTCGGTGCCGACCTCGGTGCGGGTCGCGGCAACCTTTTGCTGCGGGTCGCGCCCTTCCATCACCAGCGGAGCCCACTCTTTAATTTGCTGATGATCTTCGGAATAGCGAATACCGCGGAACAGTTCGCTCTGCTGCAGAGCGGCGTAGCGCGCGCGCAGGAAATTAACGTTATCTTCGCCCCACACAAAGCTCATGTGCGGTACGCTGTTGATAAATGATTTCGGCTTACTCAGAATGCCGCGCGTGACCTGGTGGGCCCAAAATTGACGAGAGATATGGAAGGATTCGTTGATATCGACCGCTTTGTCGATGTTGATCCCGCTGGCGATCTGGGGCGTATAGTTTAGCTCCATCAGCGCCGCATGCCCGGTACCCGCATTATTCCAGCCGTTCGAGCTCTCCTCCGCAACGCTGGACATCTGCTCGACCATGGTAATAGACCAATCCGGCTCCAGTTCCTGCAGCCAGGTTCCCAACGTGGCGCTCATGATGCCGCCGCCAATCAACAGTACATCCGTCTCTTGCTCATGGCGGGTGTTGGTCCGAGGTGTACTTGAACCAACCGCCGGTGAGCTGGGTACGGCCATCTTTTTCTTCATCGAATTTGAGCCTTACTTTACTCGCTTTTTTATTTAGCGCAGGTGACACGATTATCAGGAATCAAAGTAACACTGAAGATAAAAAAATTAAATATTGTTTAAAATTTAAGTTGAGTTTTGAGATCTGTTATAAAAATGTTTAATAAATGTGTACCACAAATCACATTTTGTACTGGTATAAGCGGCGAGACCGCGCTATCATCCTCCGTTTTGTGACAGACCGCACGCAAACTCAGGCTTATCCATTCCGGCTTATATTAACAGCGAAATTCTTATGCCTCAGGCTCCAGACCACGCTACGCCCGCTTCAACAGGCGCCATTCACCACGTACTCCGTTCGCCGTCGCTGCTCACCCGAGAGGCTCTGGCTGGCGTTATCACCGCCCTGGCCCTGATTCCAGAGGTGATCTCCTTCTCAGTAATTGCCGGCGTTGACCCGAAGGTCAGCCTGATTGCTTCCGTTGTGCTGTGCCTCGCGATGTCGGTACTCGGCGGCAGACCCGCGATGGTTACCGCCGCCGCCGGATCGGTAGCGCTGGTGATTGGGCCGATGGTCCATCAATACGGCGTCGGCTACATCCTGCCTGCCGTCATTTTGGCCGGTATTATTCAAATTTTGTTTGGTTTGGGCGGAATGGCCCGGCTGATGCGCTTTATTCCGCAGGCGGTGATGACCGGCTTCGTCAACGCGCTGGGGATTTTGATCTTCTTCGCCCAGGTCCCCCATTTCTGGAGTAAGCAGCCGCTGATCCTCGGCCTGTTCGTGCTGACGCTGCTGATTGTTCTCTGGGCGCCGCGCTATATTAAAGCGGTCCCCGCGCCGCTGATTGCCATTGTGGTATTAACCCTGTTTACCGTCACCACCGGGCAGCTGCTGCCTACCGTGGGCGATGAAGGCTCGATGAGCGGCGGGCTTCCGGGGTTCACCGCCCTGCTGGTGCCGCTCAATCTCGCTACCCTGCAAATTATCTGGCCCTGTGCCCTGAGCATTGCCTTTGTCGGCCTGATGGAGTCGCTACTGACCGCTAAATTAGTCGATGACCTGACCCAGACGCCGTCCAGCAAAGCGCGCGAGAGCGCCGGGCTGGGAATCGCCAATATTCTCGCCGGGTTCTACGGCGGGATCGCCGGCTGCGCGATGATTGGTCAGACCATTGTTAACGTTGAAATGGGGAAAGGCCGCAGCCGCGTCTCCACCCTCGCCGCCGGCGCGGTGCTGCTGCTGCTGGTCACCGTGCTGAGCGAAGTAATGGCAAAAATTCCGATGGCGGTACTGGCCGGAGTGATGGTCATTGTGGCGGCAAAAACCTTCAGCTGGCACAGCCTTCGCCCGGCCGAGCTAAAGCGTAATCCGTGGCCGGAAACGCTGGTTATGCTGGTCACCGTCGCCGCAACGGTGGGTACCAGCAATCTGGCGATTGGCGTGCTGGCAGGCCTGGTGGCGATGGCCCTGATCCCACGCAGGCTGCGCAGCGGAGCGCCGGCTACATCAGGAAAATCGTCGCCAGGCCGAGAAAAATAAAGAAGCCGCCGGTATCGGTGATGGCGGTGATCATGACGCTGGAGCCGACCGCCGGGTCGCGTCCCAGCTTCACCATCACCATCGGGATAATCACCCCCATCATCGCCGCCATCAGCAGGTTCAGCATCATCGCCAGCGTCATCACGGCGCCGAGCTGCGGGTCGCTATAGAGCCACCAGGTCACCGCGCCCATAATCCCGCCCCACACCAGTCCGTTAATCACCGCGACCCCCATTTCGCGCAGGATCAGGAACGAGAAGCTTCCCGGCTGAATATGCTGCAGCGCCATCGCCCGTACGATCATAGTGATGGTTTGATTTCCGGTATTACCGCCGATCCCGGCGACGATCGGCATCAGCGAAGCCAGCGCCACCAGCTGCGAAATGGTATGCTCAAAGCCGTCGATTACCCGCGAGGCGATAAACGCGGTGCACAGATTGACCGCCAGCCAGGCCCAGCGCGTTTTCACCGCTTTGCTTACCGGGGCGAAGACGTCGTCATCGTTGCTCAGGCCCCCCATCCGGCGTAAGTCGTTATCGGTCTCTTCGTAGACCACGTCCACGATTTCGTCGATGGTCAGACGCCCCATCAGCTTGCCGTCGGCATCAATCACCGCGGCGCTGAGTAAGTCATCACGTTCGAAGGTGCGCGCGACCTTTTCCGCATCTTCATGCGGCTGAAAGGTGACCGGATCGCCTTCCATAACTTCCCCTACCCGCTTCTGCGCATCGTTGAGCAGAATGGTTTGCAGCTCCAGCTCGCCAAGCAGCAGCTTATTGCGGGTGGTAACAAACAGCTTATCGGTGTTTTCCGGCATTTTGCCTAACCGCCGCAGGTAGCGCTGCACCGCGGCGAGCGTCGCCTCCGGACGGACGGTGATAACCTCGAATTCCATGATCGCGCCGACTGTATTGTCGGCGTAGCGCATCATCTGGCGAATACGCGCGCGCTTATCCGCCGGAAGCGTCGCCAGCAGGCGTCCGGTCAGGTCGCGCGGCAGGTGTTGCAGGAGATAGACCTGCTCATCAATATCCAGGTTCTGTAGCGCAAAAAGCAGCTCGTGATCGCTCATCTTGTCGATGAGGTCGCCCCAGACGCTTTCCGACGCTTCAAGCAGCACTTCGCCGCGTTTATCGTCGGCAACCAGCCGCCAGAGCGCGTTACGCGCGTCATAAGGCAGCGCTTCCAGCGCATCCGCGAGGTCCGGCGGCGGCAGGTGGGAAACCAGCACTTCCACTTCCGCCAGATCGTCGGCAAGGGTGCCGTCGTCATAGCGTTCGGCCAGCGTTAATTTGCCCAATAATGAGGAAGTAACGGCTTTATCGGTGCTCAGCAGCCAAATGAGGCGGGCGCGCTCTTCGTCGCGCAGTCTGGCGCTTTTTTTATGCAAAACGGACATCGGTCAGGCAATCCTTGTGAGAATAGTTGGCCGACCAGCAGGCCAGGTGCCATAAGCATAGCGCGAGGAGGGGGAAATAATAACCGCCGGCAGGTTCGTCCGGCGGAAAAATCAACAATAGCGCCCGCCTTTGGTCGGCAGACGCGGTTTTCAGGCGGTGCGGGAGACCGCATCGCGGGTCGCCAGCTCGCGCTCTTCGCCCGTTAGCTCCGCCAGCTGACCGGCGCGCATCTCCAGCAGGCGATCGGCATGCTGGAAATAGTGATCGTCGTGGCTGATAGCGAAAATAGTTTTCCCCATCTGCTGCATCAGCGGCAGCAGCACCTGATAAAACTCGCGGCGGAAGTGCGGGTCCTGATCCGCCGCCCATTCATCCAGCAGGATGATATCGCGGTCTTCAGCCAGGGCCAGCAGCAGCGCCACGCGCTTTTTCTGCCCCTTCGATAGCTTCAGATCGAGGATCTTGCCGTTATCCAGCCGCAGCTTGTGCGTCATTTTCAGGTGCTCCATCCACTGGTTCACCCGCGCGGGATCGGCCCCTTTCCCCTCCGGCCCCAGCAGCTGGTCAAACAGCCAGACATCGGTGAATACCGCCGAGAACAGCTTACGGTAGTCTTCCGGTTTGTCTACCGCCAGCGCCTCGCCGTCCAGCAGGATTTCGCCGGAGGCCGGCTGATACAGCCCGGTCAGCAGCATCGCCAGCGTCGACTTGCCGCTGCCGTTGCCGCCAATCAGGAACACCAGCTCGCCGCGTTTCAGGGTCATATTAATGGGCCCGACGGCGAAGCTGTTGTCCGGATAATGGAAGCTGACGTCGCGCAGCTCCAGCGTTTGCCAGTGCGGATGCGCCTGCGGCTGCGGGAATTCGGCACGATACGGCGCCAGAGAGAATTTGTGCAGCTTATTGAAAGCGACCTGGGCGCTGAGCAGCGTCGGCAGCGCGCCAACGGCCGAAAGCAGCGGCGTGCGCAGGAACAACAGGGTCAGAGAGTAGGTCGCCGCCACGGCGGTATCCGCCCAGCCCAGGCCGTTAGCCATCCAGAACACCAGCCCGATGGCGCCGAGCATCATAATGTTCGACCAGTTCACCGCGCTGAGGTGGAAGGTGTCGGCGCGGATAATATGGTGCCGGTATTCGCGCGCATCCGGCAGATAAAGATGATTAAACACGTATTCGGCGCGCTCGCGGTTGAGCGTCAGCTCTTTACGCCCTTCCAGCACCGTCTGGTAGTCATGGTACAGCTTATCTTCGGTTTCCCGCAGCGTCGCCATATGCTTATAGACGCGCGCCACCAGCACAAATCCTCCCCAGATGGTTATCGCCATCCACAGGGCGGTCACCATCATCATTTTTCCCGATAGCCACGCCAGATAGGCGGCGGACCCGAAGGTCAGGATAATGCCCTGCACCAGCTCAGGCAGGCGCACGAAGGCAATGGTAATGTTGCGTACGTCGCTGGTTAAGCCAGCAAGCAGCGAGGCGCTGCCGATCTTCTCAACTTTCTCGATTGGAGTGTCGAGGATGCGTTTAATGAACTCACCGCGAAGGCGGAAGACGAAATGATGCCCAAGGGTCGTCAGGGCCAGCTGCGATCCCAGCGTCACCGCCATCAGCAGCAGCAGCAGGCCGAGAAATTCCGGCAGCACCGTCAGCGAGGTATCGACAACGGTCATCAGGCGCAGATTGATAAAGGCAATAAGCCCGATTCCCAGCGCCGCGCTGAGCAGGCTCAAGGCAATGACGGAAATAAACGGCCAGCGATACTGGCGCCAAACGAGAAGAAGAAGTTCCATAACACGCAATCCGGGCAAGCAAAACAGCCAGCAGTGTAAACTGCTCGCCGATGACATCAAGAATAATTCTTATTTTTATTCTTTATCGCCTGCCAGCCGAAAGGTGAGGTTGTACCGACAGGCGCCGGTGTCCGGATGGTCACCCTCTTTCAGCGGCTGAACGCCGTGATAAAACAGCCGCGACTCGCCGCCCCAGACCACCACGTCCCCGTGCTCCAGCAGCACTCTGCGCAGCGGGTCGCTACGCTGCAGGCCGCCAAACTGAAACACCGCCGGCAGCCCCAGCGATACGGAAACGATGGGCGCACGCAGATCGCGCTCATCCTTATCCTGATGCAGCGAGAGCTTCGCCCCGGGCTGATAGCGGTTTATTAAACAGGCGTCGGGCACAAAGCCTGCGTAACCGCAGGCGAGCGCCGCCTCTGCGGCCAGCCGGGCAAATATCGTCGGCATCGGCGGCCAGTCTCGTCCCATTAGCGGATCGCCGGGAGCATACAGATAGCCGTGCATATTGGTCGTCCAGCCCAGCGGTCCGCAGTTAGTCATCGCCACCGACATGGTATAGCCGCCGGGCGTGACCATCTGACGAAACGGCGAAACGTCGGCAACGCGCAGGAGCGCCTGCAGCAGAGCCGGGGCGCGCTGGCGGGCGAAGCGCCGCAGAATGACGGCCCCGGGCGCCAGCGGCTCCTGCCACGGGGGCGTATCGGCAAAGAGATCGAGCATCACGACTCCTCGGTTTGAGCTTCCCGTGCCAGCAGCTGCGCTTTGCGGGCGGTTCCCCAGCGATAGCCGGACAGCGCCCCGCCTTCGCGGACCACCCGGTGGCACGGAATGATGATAGCCAGCCGGTTGGCGGCGCAGGCTCCCGCCACCGCCCGGACGGCGCCCGGCTGGCCGATACTTTGCGCAACCTGGCGATAGCTGCGCGTTTCGCCCGCCGGGATCTGACGCAGAGCCTGCCAGACCCTCTGCTGAAAGGCGGTGCCGCGAATATCCAGCGGCAGATCGACCGCCAGGCGGCTATCGTCAATATGGGCAAAAATCTGCGCCACCCGCCGGGAAAAATGCGCGTCGCCGGGCAGAAGCCGGGCGTTAGGAAACAGGCGGCGCAGCTCGTCCAGCGGCGCATCGCCCTCTCCGGGCAATACGGCGCACACCCCGCGCTCGCTTTCCGCCACCAGGCAGCGGCCAATCGCGCAGTCGCCGAGCGTATAGATGATATCCGTATTATCGCCGCCGCGGCGAAACTGGCTGGCGGTCATGCCAAGCACGGCGTCGGCCTGACGGTAATAGCTGCTGCCGTCGGGAAAACCCGCAGCCAGCACCGCTGAGGTAACTTTTCCCCCTTGCGCCAGCGACTCCCGTAAACGCCGCGCGCGCCACGCCTGCTGCCAGGCTTTCGGCGTCATTCCGGTAACGGATTTGAATAAACGGTGGAAATGGTACGAGCTGACCGCCAGCTCATGGGCCAGCGCTTCAAGGGTTATCGGCGTTTCCTGCTCAAGCAGGCGGCAGGCCCTGGCGACTTTCTCGGCCTTCTGCCGCTGCGGGTCGCTTTTGTCCGGCTGGCAGCGCTTGCAGGGGCGAAACCCGTCGGCGATGGCGCTTGCCACATCGGGGTAAAAGCGGACGTTTTCCCGCAGCGCCCGCCGCGAGCGGCAGGAGGGGCGACAGCAAACGCCGGTGGTCAGCACGGCAAACACGAACTGACCATCGGCGCGGGCATCACGATCGCATACCGCCTGCCAGCGGCGGTCATCGGTATCAGCAATAATCGGTTTCATCATCGGCTCCTGCTTTAAGTGTATAGCCAGTCTGCTTCATCGCCCGCCGAATAAAACCCGAAATCTTGCTGTTTAATTCTTTTCGCCAACCAGGAAGGTGCGGAACTGCGGCGACATCCAGGTTTTAAACCCCTCCCCCTCTTTGACAATCATATAGACCGCCAGCCCCTGCTCTTTCACCACCTCCTGCGCCTTCTCCGTACCGAGCACCATCAGCCCGGTATCCCAACCGTCGGCTTCCAGCGCCGTCGGCGCAATCACCGTCACCGAGACCAGCTTATGGTCGATCGGCCTTCCGGTTTGCGGGTCGATCACGTGCGAGATCCGTTTGCCATCCAGCTCGTAATAGTTGCGGTAGCTGCCGGAGGTGCTGATACCGTGGCCGTTAATATCGACGATGGCCTGGACGGCATTTTCGCGATCGGTCGGCTTTTGGATCGCCACCCGCCACGGCTGCCCGTCGGCGTTCATCCCTCGGCTGACCAGCGCGCCGCCGACGGAAACCAGATAGCGAGAAATGCCCTCCTGCTCCATCAGGCGCGCCAGATGATCGGCGGCATAGCCCTCGCCCACGGTAGAAAGATCGACAAACAGATCCGCGATATCCTTCTGTAAATACTGGCGATCCGCGCGGTTAATCACCGTCAGATGCTGCAAACCCGTCCGCGCTTTCGCCGCCGCGATCTGCTGAGGATCCGGCGTTTTTACCGGCTGCTTATCCGGGCCAAAGCCCCACAGATTGACCAAAGGTCCGACGGTAATATCCATCGCACCGTGCGTTTTAGCGCCGATCCGCAGCGCGCCGGTGACAATATCAGCCATCGCTTCGCTTACCGGCCACGGTTCAGTCCCGGGAGAGTGGTTAAAGCGCATTAGCGCCGAGTCATCTTTCCAGGTTGAGAGCAGACGGTCGTCCGCGTCCAGCTGGGCCTCTATTTTCTGACGCAGCGCCTGGGCTTTAGCTTCATCAACGTTAATGATGCTGACCCGCCAGAATGTGCCCATCGTTTTGCCATCCAGCACGGTAGCGGCGCTCTTTTGCGGTGCAGGAGAAGTAGCTGAATCACAGCCGGAAAGGAGTACGCAAGCGCCGAGCAGCGCGGCGCGGAAAAAAGTGATATCCATAAAATTGGGTTCCTCTTGCTAAGGCTGCAAGAGTACACCAGCCTGCTTAAACGAGGCATAAAAAAAGGCGCCAAAAGGCGCCTTTTTCGAGACTTCAGCGTGCTTAGAACTGGTAAACCAGGCCCAGAGCGACGATATCGTCGGTAGAGATACCGGCGTTACGAGTGAAGTTGTTTTCGTCCAGCAGGTTGATTTTGTAGTCAACATAGGTGGACATGTTTTTGTTGAAGTAGTAGGTCGCGCCCACGTCAACATATTTCAGGATATCCTGGTCGCCGTAGCCTTCCAGATCCTTACCTTTAGACTGCAGGTAAGCAACGGACGGACGCAGACCGAAATCGAACTGGTACTGTGCAGCCACTTCGAAGTTCTGTGCTTTGTTAGCAAAGCCCAGGGAGCCAGCGCGGGTCGCGTTGTAGGTCTGGGTGTACTGAGTAGCCAGGTAGATGTTGTTCGCGTCGTATTTCAGACCACCGGTGTAGGTTTCAGCATATTTGCCGTCGCCCAGCAGGCCAACTGCGTTCTGAGCGTCGGTACGTTTAGAGTGACCGTATGCGAAACCAGCGCTGATGCCGTCCCAGATATCATAAGTAACGGAGGTGCCGAAACCGTCGCCGTTCTGTTTGTTCCAGTCACGACCGTTGTTGGTCTGGCCTTCGCCGCTGACGCTACCGTTTTTACCCTGATACTGCAGAGCAAAGTTCAGGCCGTCAACCAGGCCGAAGAAGTCAGAGTTACGGTAGGTTGCAACGCCATTAGCACGGGACTGCAGGAAGTTGTCAGAACCATAGGTGTCGCCGCCGAATTCCGGCAGAACGTCGGTCCAGGAAGTTACGTCGTAAACAACGCCGTAGTTACGACCGTAGTCGAAAGAACCCGCGTCGCCGAATTTCAGACCGGCGAATGCCAGACGAGTCCATGCCTGATCGCTGGAGCTTTCAGTGTTGTTCGCCTGAACGTTGTATTCCCACTGGCCGTAACCGGTCAGCTGGTCGTTGATCTGGGTTTCGCCTTTTACGCCAAGACGAATGTAGGTCTGGTCGCCGTCAGCGCTCTTGTCGTCAGAGAAATAGTGCAGGCCGTCGACTTTACCGTACAGGTCTAATTTGTTGCCATCTTTGTTATAAATTTCAGCCGCATTTGCTGCGCCTGCTACCAGCAGAGCCGGTACCAGGAGGGACAGTACTTTAACTTTCATGTTATTAACCCTCTGTTTGTTATATGCCTTTTATTATGCCACTGCTTACTGATTACCCTTCTAATCAGTCGGCTATATTCATTGTGCTGTAAAATGCAGAATAATCCAACAAGAATATGATACGAAAACTTCTAAGGTGTTTCAAAATGCGCACAAGATGTTTCAATTTGTAAACTCAAGGGAACTTTTCACAACGATGAAAAACTTAAAAATAAGCACCAATAATCAAGAAAATAATTTTTTTCAATTAGTATCAGGCAGTTACATGATGGTCCAGGTATAGCACTGAATGACAAAACAAAATGGTCACCTGCGACTAGAATAACTCTCGCTATCATCATTAACTTTATTTATTACCGTCATTCAGTTCTGAATGTCTGTTTACCCCTATTTCGACCGGATGTTTCGCATCCGGTTTTTTTTACCCTTCTTTACATAACTTTAATTATACCTGTGCTAGCCGCGATAAAAATAATGGTTATTAATCAAACACTCGGCGTATGAGAAAGCGCTTATCCGGGTAATTTCTTGTTATTTCGTGCTATTTCCTGCAGACGATCGATAAATAACTGTACAGAATCAATCTTGCTGTACATTTTTATTGTTACCGCTCCTTTGAGATAAATCCCAAAGCTAAAAAGCGCCGAAGGCCATTCTGTAGTATGGATTTGATAAATTAGCCTTTATACTGCTTAGCGAATTCACTCTGCTACCAGTTACCTTGGTGCAACATCCTGCTTACAAACATTGATGAGTCGCACTGCTACACGATGACCCAGAAAAAATTCACCCTGATGCCTGGCAGCATCACCCGTTTCTTCATTTTGATGGTCATCGTCCTGCTGGCGACGATGAGCGTGACGCTGCAAAGCGCGGTCAACGCCTGGTTAAAAGAGAAAAGCTATCAGATTGTCGACGTGAGCCATGCGCTGCATAAGCGCATCGATGCCTGGCGCTATGCCACCTGGCAAATTTACGACAATATTGCCGCCACCTCTTCCAGCGCCGCCGGTGAAGGTTTACAGGAAACGCGGTTAAAGCAGGATGTCTATTATCTGGAAAAGCCGCGGCGTAAGACCGAGGCGCTGATTTTCGGCTCTCATGACAGCTCAACCCTGGAAATGACGCAAAAGATTTCCAACTACCTCGATATTCTGTGGGGCGCCGAGACCATTCCCTGGTCGATGTACTACCTCAACGGGCTGGATAACAGCCTGATTCTGATCTCTACGCTGCCGCTCAAAGATCTCTCTTCCAGTTTTAAAGAGTCGACGATTAGCAACGTGGTGGAGTCCCGCCGCGCGGAAATGCTGCTGCAGGCTAACACGCTCGACGAAAGAGAAACCTTCTCGTCGCTGCGCCAGCTTTCATGGCAAAACGGCCACTATTTCACCCTGCGGACCACCTTCAACCAGCCGGGTCATCTGGCCACGGTGGTCGCTTTCGATCTGCCGATTAACGATCTGATCCCGCCCGGCATGACTCTGGATAGCTTCCGCCTTGAGCCTGATCCTTCACAGAGTGCGGCCAGTAATTCCGATAAAGAAGAGTCTGATAACGTCAGCGTCAACTTCAACGGCACGCGGATCGAAATCACAACCACCATTAATACCACCGGGATGCGCTTGATCTGGGTGGTGCCATTCAGCACCCTGATTATCGAGTCTCTGCAGAACGTTCTGCTGCCGCTGCTGCTGATTATCGGCCTGCTGGCATTGACCCTGTTTGGCTTCACTACCTTTCGCCACTACAGCGGCCGCAGCCGTCAGATCGGGACGGGGGTCTCCTCTGCCGCCAGCGGCGAGCATCGTACGCTGCGAGCAATAAATGAAGAGATCGTCTCGCTGCTGCCGCTGGGGCTGCTGGTTCACGATCTGGAAGCTAACCGCACGATTATCAGCAACCCCATCGCCGATCATCTGCTGCCGCATCTGAACCTGCAAAATATTACCAATATGGCGGATCAGCATCAGGGCGTGATTCAGGCCACGGTGAATAACGAGCTGTATGAGATTCGCCAGTACCGCAGCCAGGTCGCGCCGCGAACGCAAATCTTCATCATCCGCGATCAGGATCGGGAAGTTCTGGTAAGTAAAAAGCTCAAGCAGGCCCAGCGCCTGTATGAGAAGAACCAGCAGGGCCGCACCGCCTTCATGCAGCACATTGGCGCCGCGCTGAAGCAGCCCGCCCGCAGCCTGGCGGAAGAAGCGGCCGCGCTCGGCATTGCCGAAAGCGGCAGGTTGGCACAGCATGCCGATGAGCTGGTGCAGCTGGTTGACGAGATTCAGCTGGCAAACCTGCTGGAAAGCGATAGCTGGAAGAGCACGCCGGATCTGTTCTCGATTCAGGAACTGATCGATGAAGTGGTGCCTGAAGTTCTGCCGGTCATTAAGCGCAAGGGCCTGCAGCTGCTGATTAACAACGCGCTACCGGCAAATGAGCAGCGCTATGGCGACCGCGACGCGCTGCGCCGTACGCTGCTGCTGCTCATTCAATACTCGGTCACCACGACGCAAATCGGTAAAATCACCCTCGAGGTGAGCAAGGACGAATCCGCGGACGATCGCCTGACCTTCCGCATTCTCGATACCGGCAACGGCGTTTCGGCAAACGAAATCGATAATATGCACTTCCCGTTCCTTAACGCTACCCAGGCCGATCTGTATGGCAAGGCCAATGCGCTCACCTTCTGGCTCTGCGACCGCCTGACGCGCAAGCTCGGCGGCCAGATGAATATCAAAGCGCGCGAATCCCTGGGCACCCGCTACTCCCTGCATCTTAAAATGCCGGCCAGTGAAGAAGCCGGCGGCTCCGGCGAACATCTGCTGGATGACGTGGTGGTATTACTTGATATTACGGCTAACGAGGTCCGAAGGATCGTCACCCGCCAGCTTGAAAGCTGGGGAGCGAGCTGCATCACGCCGGATGACAGGCTGACAAGTCAAGAATACGATCTCTTTTTAACGGATAATCCGTCTAATCTTACTGCTTCGGGCTTGCTTTTAAGCGATGATGAGGTCGGGATACGAAAAATAGGTCCAGGCCAACTGTGCGTCAATTTTAATATCAGCGCGGCCATGCAGGAAGCGATTCTGCAACTGATTGAACAGCAGCTGGCGGAAGAGAACGTTCAACCTTCTCCTCCGGGAAGCGGGAGCAACGCTGAACTGCACGCCAGCGGCTATTATGCGCTGTTTGCCGATACGGTTCCGGATGATGTTAAGAGACTGTATACTGAGCTGGCAACAAGCGATTTAGCTGCGCTGGCACAGACTGCGCACCGCCTCAAAGGGGCGTTTGCTATGCTTAACCTGATCCCCGGCAAACAGTTATGTGAAACGCTTGAGCATCTGATTCGCGAAAAAGATGCGCAAAGCATAGAAAAATACATCAGCGACATTGACGTTTACGTCAAGAGCTTGCTGTAGCAAGGTAGCCTAATACATGAATACTATGAACGTAATTATTGCCGATGACCATCCGATCGTACTGTTCGGTATTCGTAAGTCACTCGAGCAAATTGAGTGGGTAAACGTTGTCGGCGAGTTTGAAGACTCCACTGCACTTATCAACAATCTGCCTAAATTAGACGCACATGTTCTGATTACCGATCTGTCCATGCCCGGCGACAAATACGGCGACGGGATCACGCTGATCAAGTACATCAAGCGCCATTTCCCGGATCTGTCGATCATTGTTCTTACCATGAACAACAACCCGGCGATCCTCAGCGCGGTGCTGGATCTGGATATCGAAGGGATCGTGCTAAAACAGGGCGCGCCGACCGATCTGCCGAAAGCCCTGGCGGCGCTGCAGAAAGGCAAAAAATTCACTCCGGAAAGCGTTTCACGCCTGCTGGAAAAAATCAGCGCCAGCGGTTATGGCGATAAGCGCCTGTCGCCGAAAGAGAGCGAAGTGCTCCGCCTGTTTGCCGAAGGTTTCCTGGTGACCGAGATTGCCAGAAAGCTCAATCGCAGCATTAAAACCATCAGTAGCCAGAAAAAATCGGCCATGATGAAGCTCGGCGTAGAAAACGATATTGCCCTGCTGAACTACCTCTCTTCCGTTTCGCTGAGCGCAACCGACAAAGATTAACGCCCACCTTCCCGGATAGCGGCGCGGCAGTTATGCGCCATATCCGGGGCAACGACCCGCTCTGGCCGGGCCGGGCCTGCGGAAAATCCCCCGACCTATTCCCTGCTCTTACGCACCCTTGCGGCGTACAGCGTCAAGGTTTGCTTGATAATATCCAGCGTCACCGGTTTAGAAAGACAGCTGTCCATACCCGATTCGAGGCAGCGCTGCTTCTCTTCCGCCAGCGCGTTGGCGGTAACCCCGATAACCGGTAGCGTCATTCCCAGCTCGCGAATACGCTGCGTCAGGCGATAGCCATCCATATTCGGCATGTTGACATCGCTCAGTACGATATCAATATGCTGCTTGCTGAGAACGCCCAGCGCATCAACCCCATCGTTCGCCGTCACGCACTGATAGCCCAACGATCCGAGCTGGTCGGCCAGCAGCCGGCGGTTGATCGGATGATCGTCCACCACCAGAATCATCATGTCATCGTTGTTGGCCGTCTGCGTTTCCGGCGCGGATAGCGCCGGGCCGTGCTCGGCGCTCGCCACGTCAATTCGCAGGATCCGTCCCAGCAGCGGCAGCAGCTCATGCGGCGTCGTTACGCTATGCAGCCACTCTCCCGGCGCGCGCTCCAGCGGAATGCCTATATGCCGACGGCAGAAAATAACGACCGCGGCCCCTGACCAGCCGGTACAGGACTCATCATCGGTGAGCAAAATATCCTCCGCTCCCGGCGCCTCGCCGGCATAGCTTTTCACCTTAACCCCGTGGTGATTGAGCAGCGAGGTGATAAACATCGTCAGGGCGGTGTTGTGAATGGCGAGCCAGCAGCATTTTTCCGCCAGGCCATCGGCAATCAACGGCGGACCGTTTTGCACGCCATACAGCGGAATACGGATGGTAAAGCGGCTGCCCATCCCGGGCTCGGTTTCCACGGCGATATCGCCATCCATCATGCTGATAAGCTTCTCGCAAATCGCCAGTCCGAGGCCCGTTCCCTGGAAATTGCGCTGAACGCCGGTACCGACCTGGAAGAACGGGTCGAACAGGCGCACCACCTCTTTGGCCGGGATCCCTTCCCCGGTATCGCGCACGCTGATTTGCAGATAATCGCCGGCGCACTGAACGTGCAGGACGATACAGCCGGTATCGGTAAATTTGATGGCGTTGCTCAGCAGGTTCGAAATAACCTGCTGCAGGCGCATCGGATCGCCGGACATCAGCTGCGGAACGTCGGGCTCAATAAAGCAGTACAGCCCGAGCTGCTTGCGCACCACCAGCGGCAGATAGTTCGCCGAGATATGGTTCATCACCTCCCGCGGCGAAAACTCGCTCGGTTCGATTTTCAGCTGTTCGGACTCAATTTTCGAGAAATCCAGAATATCGCTGATAATCTTCAGCAGCAGGCTGGACGAGTTGTTCATCGCCGTTACCAGACGATCGACGCCTTTCGGCAGCTCTTTGGTCTGCAGCAGGTCGAGGTTGCCGATAATTCCGTACAGCGGCGTCCGCAGCTCGTGGCTCACCGTCGCAAGGAACATCGATTTCGACTGGCTGGCCTGCTCTGCGGCCTGAGCCATCTCCTGCAGCGACTCTTCCATTTTGACGCGAGCGCTGACGTCCACCAGAACGCAGATAGCCACGTTTTCGTTGCGGTAGCGCGAGTGAACGAAGCTGATTTGCAGGTTGGTATTATTGCTGGTCAGCACATCCACAAAATTGACCTGCTGGCCGCAGATAATTTGCGTCAGCCTCTGCCGATCCTCATGGGTCAGCATATTGAGGTAGTTATGCGCCAGTTCGTTACTCAGAATATTGGTGCCGTCGAGGGTGCGCAGAATACAGATCCCCACCGGCGCCGAGGCGACAATCTTACGGTTAAACTGCTCGTGCTCCTCGAGGCGCTGGGCGTCATTTTCCGCCGGGATGAAGATCCGCCGCTCGTACATTCGCGCGAGGGCGAAAAGCATCACCCCGGTCAGGATATTGAGCACTATCGCATTGAGGATCAGCATCCGGATGCGCTCGAGGACCTGGTCTATCGATACCGAATACACGATGCTCAGGGAGGATGGCGGCAGGCTCTTCTTCATGACCAGCTCGCGGAAGCCGGAGGTGTAGCCGAACCAGATTCGTTCCTGCATCCAGCGGGCTTCACCCTTGATTTTAGCATCCGGTCCGGCGAGGGAGATGAGCGGCTGGCCGTTGTCGTCAAGAATCGTGACGCCCATCGGCAGGCTTCCCGGCGTGAAGAAGCTCTCCATGCGAATAGTTTGCTCGACGCCGAGCATCGCCTGCAGGCGATTAGCTATATACACCGGCGTCAGCGCGTAGAAATAGCCGACGCCAGGACGCACGCCCTGGCTAATCCAGAACAGATTGCTGCCGCGTTCGCTTTGCGGGGCGTCGCGATACTGCTCGATACGCTGATGCAGTACCTTCAGCGCCTGGTCCCGTTCCAGCGGCATCTCGCGCAGGCCGAAGTTCGCCATGCACAGGTTATCGCTGCCAATTAAAAAGATACGGTTGAGATCGTAAGCCGCGGAGAAATTATCGCGCCAGTAGCGCATAAACCACGCCAGCGACTGCAGCGAATTGCGCCAGGTGCCGCTCATTGCCCCGCAATCTGAATCTGGGTAGAGCGGTTCGAAGTCCGGAACCGCTATCTCACCATTTTGCACCGGCGACGCGTCGCCTTCACGGCCGCCGCCCGGCCGATTGCCGGCAACATACTTCAGCTCTTTAATGACGTCCGCCGTGCGCTGGATATAGCGCTGCGCCTGATCGGCGTTGAGGTTGAACTCCTGGCGGATCTCCGATTCTCTGTCATGCAGCGCATTAACAATATAAAACACCGAGGCGAAAGCAATCAGCATCCACAGCAGGACCGCCAGCGCCCGGAACAGGTAGCGTGAAACTTTTAGCGTGGTATGAAAAGAAGCAAGATATTTCAATGTGGCGATGCTCGGCCGTCAGGGACTCAACAGAATGGGGTTAAGGTAGCGGTAAACACGTTTTGTCGCAACGTTATACTCTCTGGATTAAAGGCCAGCGCCGGGCAAATAAAAAGGGCCGGGATATCCCCGGCCCTTTTCGCAACATTAGCGCAGATTATTCATCATCTTCGGCAATGTCATCATCAGCGTCAGCGTCGGTTTCCGGCGCGATATCGTCATCGCCTTCCGCCACGCTGCCGTCGATGGCATCCAGCTCTTCGTCATCAACAGGTTCAGCAACGCGCTGCAGGCCGACAACGTTTTCATCTTCCGCAGTACGGATCAGAATGACGCCCTGAGTGTTACGACCCACGATGCTCACTTCCGATACGCGAGTTCGCACCAAGGTGCCCGCATCGGTGATCATCATGATCTGATCGCAATCGTCCACCTGTACCGCGCCCACCACGGAGCCGTTACGCTCGGTCACTTTGATCGAGATAACGCCTTGGGTTGCGCGGGACTTGGTCGGATACTCTTCCGCCGCCGTACGCTTGCCGTAGCCGTTCTGCGTGACGGTCAGGATCGCACCTTCGCCGCGCGGAATGATCAGGGAGACAACTTTATCTTCACCCGCCAGCTTGATACCGCGCACGCCGGTGGCGGTACGGCCCATAGCGCGGACCGCGCTCTCTTTAAAGCGCACCACTTTACCGGCCGCAGAGAACAGCATCGCTTCGTCTTCGCCGTTCGTCAGATCAACGCCGATCAGCTCATCGCCTTCGTTCAGATTCACGGCAATGATACCGGCTGAACGCGGACGGCTAAACTCGGTCAGCGCCGTTTTCTTGACGGTACCGCTCGCGGTCGCCATAAAGACGTTCACGCCCTCTTCGTACTCGCGTACCGGCAGAATGGCGGTGATACGTTCATTGGCTTCCAGCGGCAGCAGGTTGACGATTGGACGTCCACGCGCGCCACGGCTGGCTTCCGGCAGCTGATAAACCTTCATCCAGTAGAGACGGCCGCGGCTGGAGAACAGCAGGATCGTATCGTGGGTGTTGGCCACCAGCAGGCGGTCGATAAAGTCTTCTTCTTTAATACGTGCGGCCGATTTGCCTTTCCCACCGCGACGCTGCGCCTCGTAGTCGGTCAGCGGCTGATACTTCACATAGCCCTGGTGAGACAGGGTGACCACCACATCTTCCTGGTTGATCAGATCTTCAATGTTGATATCAGCGGTGTTGGCGGTGATTTCGGTGCGACGCGGGTCGCCGAACTGTTCGCGCATCGCTTCCAGTTCTTCACGAATCACTTCCATCAGACGGTCGGCGCTGCCGAGGATATGCAGCAGTTCGGCAATCTGTTCGAGCAGCTCTTTGTATTCGTCGAGCAGTTTTTCATGCTCAAGGCCGGTCAGCTTCTGCAGACGCAGATCCAGAATCGCCTGGGCCTGCTGTTCGGTCAGATAGTATTGACCGTCACGCACGCCGAACTCTGGCTCCAGCCACTCCGGACGCGCGGCATCATCACCGGCACGTTCCAGCATCGCCGACACGTTGCCCAGATCCCAGGACCTGGCAACCAGCCCGGCCTTCGCTTCCGCAGGCGTCGGCGCGCGGCGGATAAGCTCGATGATCGGGTCGATGTTTGCCAGCGCAATCGCCAGCGCTTCAAGGATGTGCGCACGATCGCGGGCTTTACGCAGCTCGAAAATAGTACGACGGGTTACCACTTCACGGCGGTGGCGCACGAACGCGGAAAGAATGTCCTTCAGGTTCATGATCTTCGGCTGACCGTGGTGCAGCGCAACCATGTTGATGCCGAAAGAGGTCTGCAGCTGAGTCAGCGAGTAGAGGTTGTTAAGAACCACTTCACCCACCGCATCACGCTTGATCTCAATCACGATGCGCATGCCGTCTTTATCAGACTCATCGCGCAGCGCGCTGATCCCTTCCAGACGCTTCTCTTTCACCAGCTCGGCCATTTTCTCGATCAGGCGAGCCTTGTTCACCTGATAAGGAATTTCATGCACGATGATGGTTTCACGGCCGGTTTTCGCGTCGGTTTCTACCTCAGCGCGGGCGCGAATATAAATTTTGCCACGGCCGGTACGGTAGGCTTCCTCAATACCGCGACGGCCATTAATGATGGCGGCGGTCGGGAAGTCCGGGCCTGGGATGTGTTCCATCAGGCCTTCGACGGAGATCTCCTCATCGTCGATATAGGCCAGGCAGCCGTTAATCACTTCCGTCAGGTTGTGCGGCGGAATGTTGGTCGCCATCCCGACGGCAATACCGGACGAACCGTTTACCAGCAGGTTGGGGATTTTTGTTGGCATGACGTCAGGGATTCGCTCCGTGCCGTCATAGTTATCAACGAAATCAACCGTCTCTTTTTCGAGGTCGGCCATCAGCTCGTGGGCGATTTTCGACATACGGATTTCCGTATAACGCATCGCTGCGGCGGAGTCGCCATCGACAGAACCGAAGTTACCCTGGCCATCGACCAGCATATAACGTAAGGAGAATGGCTGCGCCATACGTACAATGGTGTCATAAACCGCGGTATCACCGTGAGGGTGATATTTACCGATTACGTCACCAACGACACGGGCGGATTTTTTATAGGCTTTGTTCCAGTCATTGCCCAATACGTTCATGGCGTAAAGTACGCGACGGTGTACCGGTTTCAGTCCATCTCGGACATCCGGCAGCGCACGGCCAACAATGACCGACATCGCATAATCCAGATACGAGCTCTTCAGCTCTTCCTCAATGTTGACCGGTGTAATTTCTCTCGCAAGGTCGCTCATCTAACCGCTATCCCTCTACTGTATCCCGGATTCAAAGGTCGCAAATTATAACACAGCCGAGGTGATACCGGTAAACCTATACCCAATGAATTTCGTGCCGCATCAAGGCGGCAAACGCAGGAGTCCCGATGAGCTCACCGTAGTGAGTGATTCGGGTGAGTGCGTGAGGCCAACGAAGAGGCGGTGCGAAAGGCGACGGGTATAGACGGTTTATTCATGGCGGTCTGCTGATATACTCGCGGGTCTGAACTGAAAAGGAGTAAAAGCGCCCATGAATGCCGAAAAACCGTCGGTGGCCCACAACGTTGATCATAATGAAATCGCTAAATTTGAAGCCGTCGCCTCGCGCTGGTGGGATTTAGAGGGCGAGTTCAAACCATTACATCGCATCAACCCGCTGCGTCTGGGCTATATTGCGCAGCGCTCCGGCGGCCTGTTTGGCAAAAAAGTGCTCGACGTCGGCTGCGGCGGCGGCATCCTTGCGGAAAGCATGGCGCGGGAAGGCGCGACGGTCACCGGGCTGGATATGGGCTTTGAACCGCTGCAGGTGGCGAAGCTGCACGCGCTGGAGAGCGGTATTCAGGTTGAGTACGTCCAGGAGACCGTCGAAGAGCACGCGCTCAAGCATGCGCAGCAGTACGACGTCGTGACCTGTATGGAGATGCTGGAGCACGTTCCCGACCCGCAGTCCGTCGTCCACGCCTGCGCGCGGCTGGTTAAGCCCGGAGGCCAGGTCTTCTTCTCAACCATCAACCGCAACGGCAAAGCGTGGCTGATGGCGGTAGTCGGCGCCGAATACGTGCTGAAAATGGTGCCTAAGGGTACCCATGACGTGAAGAAGTTCATCAAGCCGGCCGAGCTGATTGGCTGGGTAGATCAGACAAATCTGAAAGAACAGCATATTACCGGCCTGCATTTCAATCCGCTAACCAATACCTTCAAGCTGGCGCCGGGCGTAGATGTTAACTACATGTTGCATACAACGGCGAAAAACGCATAACGTCAGCTGTTTTTCATATGATGATTGCGCGGCATCAAGCCGCGTAATTTTCCCTGGCGCCGAAGAAATCAGCACTCGATCAAATTTTCATTTTTATTTTTGAGTTTATTGACATCTTCTCCAGGCCTTATGCGACGTGGTCCCGGCTATTATTACGCTTCCGCAACCTCAATTTAACGTCAAAATCAACTCTTGTACTCAAAAGAATCCTTACTAGAATACTCACCATATAGCGTTCTTTTTATCGACAACCCCCAACATATAGTATTTATCCACAGAGTTAGTCACAACGGCCATCTGTGGATAAGCGGGGGATATTTTCTTTCACGGACAGGTATAATCCACATGAATCAGAGTCTGCTGGTGACAAAGCGCGACGGTACAACCGAGCGTATTAATCTCGACAAAATCCATCGCGTGCTGGATTGGGCGGCAGAAGGACTGAATAACGTTTCGATTTCTCAGGTAGAATTGCGTTCCCACATTCAGTTCTACGACGGCATCAAAACCGCCGATATTCACGAAACCATCATCAAAGCGGCCGCGGATCTTATCTCTCGCGATGCCCCGGATTACCAGTATCTCGCCGCGCGTCTGGCGATTTTCCATCTGCGTAAAAAGGCCTACGGCCAGTTCGAGCCGCCGGCGCTGTTCGATCACGTCACGAAGATGGTCAACAAGGGTAAATACGATACTCATCTGCTGGAAGACTACACGGAAGAAGAGTTCAAGCAGATGGATTCGTTCATCGTGCACGATCGCGATATGAGCTTCTCCTATGCGGCTGTTAAGCAGTTGGAAGGTAAGTATCTGGTGCAGAACCGCGTGACCGGCGAAATTTATGAAAGCGCCCAGTTCCTCTACATTCTGGTCGCCGCCTGCCTGTTCTCGAACTACCCGCGCGAGACCCGTCTGGACTACGTCAAGCGCTTCTATGACGCGGTATCCACCTTCAAGATTTCGCTGCCGACGCCGATCATGTCCGGGGTGCGTACGCCGACCCGCCAGTTCAGCTCCTGCGTGCTGATCGAGTGCGGCGACAGCCTGGACTCCATCAACGCCACCTCCAGCGCGATTGTGAAATACGTTTCCCAGCGCGCCGGTATCGGCATTAACGCCGGACGCATCCGCGCGCTGGGTAGCCCGATTCGCGGCGGTGAAGCCTTCCACACCGGCTGTATCCCGTTCTATAAGCACTTCCAGACTGCGGTGAAGTCCTGTTCACAGGGCGGCGTGCGCGGCGGTGCGGCCACCCTTTTCTATCCGATGTGGCACCTGGAAGTTGAAACCCTGCTGGTGCTGAAAAACAACCGCGGCACCGAGGCGAACCGCGTTCGTCATATGGACTACGGCGTACAGATCAACAAGCTGATGTACACCCGCCTGCTGAAAGGTGAAGATATCACCCTGTTCAGCCCGTCCGACGTCCCGGGCCTGTATGACGCCTTCTTCGCCGATCAGGACGAATTTGAGCGTCTGTATACCCAGTACGAAAAAGATGACAGCATCCGCAAGCAGCGGATCAAAGCGGTTGAGCTGTTCTCTCTGATGATGCAGGAGCGCGCCTCTACCGGCCGTATCTACATCCAGAACGTTGACCACTGCAACACCCACAGCCCGTTCGACCCGGTTATCGCGCCCGTTCGTCAGTCCAACCTGTGCCTGGAAATCGCCCTGCCGACCAAGCCGCTGGATGACGTCAACGATGAAAACGGCGAAATCGCCCTGTGCACTCTGTCAGCGTTCAACCTCGGCGTGATTGAGAGCCTGGACGAGCTGGAAGATCTGGCGGTGCTGGCGGTTCGCGCGCTGGATGCGCTGCTCGATTATCAGGACTACCCGATTCTGGCGGCAAAACGCGGCGCGATGGGCCGTCGTACGCTGGGTATCGGCGTGATTAACTTTGCCTACTATCTGGCAAAACACGGCAAACGCTACTCCGACGGCAGCGCCAACAACCTGACGCACAAAACCTTTGAAGCTATTCAGTACTACCTGCTGAAGGCCTCCAACGAGCTGGCTATCGAACAGGGCGCCTGCCCGTGGTTCAACGAAACCACCTATGCCAAGGGCGTTCTGCCGATCGATACCTATAAAAAGGATCTCGACGCTATCGTCAGCGAGTCGCTGCACTACGACTGGGAGCAGCTGCGTGAGTCGATCAAAACCCACGGCCTGCGCAACTCTACCCTGTCCGCGCTGATGCCTTCAGAGACCTCTTCGCAGATCTCTAACGCCACTAACGGTATTGAGCCGCCGCGCGGCCATGTAAGCATCAAAGCCTCGAAAGACGGCATTCTGCGCCAGGTGGTTCCGGATTACGAAAAACTGCAGAACAGCTACGAGCTGCTGTGGGAAATGCCGAGCAACGATGGCTATCTGCAGCTGGTCGGCATTATGCAGAAGTTTATCGACCAGTCGATTTCGGCGAACACCAACTACGACCCGACGCGCTTCCAGTCCGGAAAAGTGCCGATGCAGCAGCTGCTGAAAGACCTGCTCAATGCCTATAAATTTGGCGTAAAAACTCTGTACTATCACAACACCCGTGATGGCGCGGAAGATGCACAGGACGATTTGGCGCCATCCATCCAGGACGACGGCTGCGAAAGCGGCGCTTGTAAGATCTGATAACGCCCCCCTCGCCCCTGGGCGAGGGAACATCAAAGCCCGGCCCTCTCTGCAGGGCCGGAGCGAAGGGCAATAACATCACAGGACGCACATTTAATGGCATATACCACCTTTTCACAGACCAAAAACGATCAGCTGCTTGAGCCGATGTTTTTTGGCCAGCCGGTTAACGTTGCCCGTTACGATCAGCAAAAATATGACATCTTCGAAAAGCTCATCGAAAAGCAGCTCTCCTTCTTCTGGCGCCCGGAGGAAGTTGACGTTTCTCGCGATCGTATCGATTATCAGGCGCTGCCGGACCATGAAAAGCATATCTTCATCAGCAACCTGAAGTACCAGACCCTGCTGGATTCCATTCAGGGCCGCAGCCCGAACGTTGCGCTACTGCCGCTGATTTCGATTCCTGAGCTGGAAACCTGGGTGGAAACCTGGGCGTTTTCTGAAACCATTCACTCGCGCTCCTACACTCATATCATCCGCAATATCGTCAACGATCCGGCGATGGTCTTCGATGATATCGTCACCAACGAGCAGATTCAGAAGCGCGCGGAAGGGATCTCCAGCTATTACGATGAGCTCATTGAGCTGACCAGCTACTGGCATCTGCTGGGTGAAGGCACGCATAGCGTTAACGGTAAAACCGTCACCGTGAATCTGCGCGAGCTGAAAAAGAAACTGTACCTGTGCCTGATGAGCGTTAACGCGCTGGAAGCGATTCGCTTCTACGTCAGCTTCGCCTGCTCCTTCGCCTTCGCCGAACGTAAGTTGATGGAAGGTAACGCTAAAATCATCCGTCTGATCGCTCGCGACGAAGCGCTGCATCTCACCGGCACCCAGCATATGCTGAACCTGCTGCGTTCCGGCGTCGACGATCCGGAAATGGCCGAAATTGCCGAAGAGTGCAGGCAGCAGTGCTACGACCTGTTCGTGCTGGCGGCTCAGCAGGAGAAAGAGTGGGCGGATTATCTGTTCCGCGATGGTTCGATGATCGGTCTGAACAAAGATATTCTCTGCCAGTACGTCGAATACATCACCAACATCCGCATGCAGGCGGTCGGCCTCGATCTGCCGTTCCAGACCCGCTCCAACCCCATCCCGTGGATCAATACCTGGCTGGTATCCGATAACGTGCAGGTTGCGCCGCAGGAAGTGGAAGTCAGCTCCTACCTGGTTGGCCAGATCGATGCTGAAGTCGATGCCGACGACCTGAGCAACTTCCAGCTCTGATGAAACGCATTTTTTTGAAAATTTCTGACACTCATCTCGAGTGTCAGGATGAACACCGCTGCCTGCTTGATGCCCTGGAATCGCATAATATCGACGTGGAGTATCAGTGCCGCGAAGGTTATTGCGGCTCCTGCCGCACGCGGCTGGTGTCCGGCCAGGTTGACTGGCTGACCGAGCCGCTGGCGTTTATTCAGCCGGGAGAGATTTTGCCCTGCTGCTGCCGGGCAAAAAGCGATATCGAAATCGAGATGTAGCAGCCCGGCAAAATCCCATCCGCGCCAGCCGGCGCGGACAGGTCTGCCATTCACGCCGCGGGTTAGCGGCGTTCCCCCTCTTGCTGCAGAAACTGCACCGCCTTATCCGGGAAGTCGCTGAACAGCCCATCGACGCCGGCCTTGTTATACAGCAGGTCGAACAGCTGATTCACGTTGGTGACGTAATCCGGCAGCTGGTCCGCGCGGACGGTATACGGATGGACCACCAGATGCCGGCGATGCGCCTCTTTTACCATGTCGGTCAGCGTCACCTGGCCCGGTCCGGCGTTCGCCGCCACCAGCATGTGGTAGTCCGGACCAATGCCGTCGGCGTATTGGGCAATCTGCCCCATCGCGCCGGGCTTAAACATCCAGTCATAGCTGTAGTTAACCCATTTGCCATCCGCCTCGCGCTGCTGGGTTTCGTGCCAGTCGGTGTAAGCGATCAGCTGCACCAGATTCAGGTTCATGCCCATCTTCGGCTCCAGCTCATTCTTAATGCGCTTAAGCTCGTTGGCATCAAAACATTGCAGATACGCTTTATCCTGCTTGCTGGTGTAGCCATACTTCTTCAGCACCTGCAGGGCGGCGGTGGCGATATCCTTGCCTTCCTGATGGTGGAACCACGGCGCTTTAATTTCCGGGTAGATACCGATATTTTTCCCCGTTGAGTGGTTCAGCCCCTGAACGAACTCAATCTCCTCTTCAAAGGTATGAATACGGAAATCCGCTTTTCCCATCGGGAAGCGCCCCGGGAAGGTCTGGACGTTCTTACCGTTTTTGGGTTCAAACCCCTCGCTGAACTTCAGCGTTTTTATCTCCGCCAGGGTGAAGTCGATCGCGTAAAAGCGGCCATCCTGACGCGCGCGCTGCGGAAATCTCTCCGCCACATCGGTAACCCGATCGAGATAGTGGTCATGCAGCACCACCAGCCGATCGTCTTTGGTCATCACCAGGTCCTGCTCGAGATAATCCGCGCCCTGGGCATAGGCCATCGCTTTCGCCGGCAGCGTATGCTCCGGCAGATAGCCGCTGGCGCCACGGTGGGCAATGACTATCTTATCCCCCGCCTGAGCGGCAAAACTCAGCGTGGAGCCTGCCAGCAAAATCCCGGTCATCAAGGTCGTTATTACCGTTTTCATGCTCATTCCTCAGGACTGTTTCAGCTGCTGGTGATGACGCTTTTCACCCACCATTACCACAATCAGCAGCAGCACCGCCAGCACGCTACCGCCGATCATGACCATAAATCCGCCGTCCCAGCCGAAGAAGTCGACGGTGTAGCCGACGATCGCGCTGGCGGCAACGGAGCCTCCCAGATAACCGAACAGCCCGGTAAAGCCCGCTGCGGTACCGGCGGCCTTCTTCGGCGCCAGCTCGAGAGCATGCAGGCCAATCAGCATCACCGGACCGTAAATCAGGAAGCCGATAACGATCATACAGGCCATATCAACGCCCGGGTTACCCGGAGGGTTAAGCCAGTAAACGACGGTAGCGATGGTCACCAGCGTCATAAAGAAGACCCCGGTCGCCCCGCGGTTGCCTTTGAACACCTTATCCGACATCCAGCCGCAAATCAGCGTCCCGGGGATCCCCGCATACTCGTACAGGAAGTAGGCCCAGGAGGATTTATCCAGCGCAAAGTGTTTCACCTCTTTCAGGTAGGTTGGCGACCAGTCGAGAATGCCGTAGCGCAGCAGGTAGACAAAGACGTTGGCGATGGCGATATACCACAGCAGCCGGTTTGGCAGAATATACTGCTGAAAGATCTGCCGGGCGGTGAGCTCCTGCTCGTGCTGCTCGCTGTAATCATCCGGATAGTCGTTCTTATACTCTTCAATCGGCGGCAGACCGCAGGACTGCGGGGTATCGCGCATCATGGCAAAGGCAAATATCGCCAGCAAAATTGCGCCGAAAGCCGGCATATACAGCGCCGCGTGCCAGTCGTTGAACCACGCCATCCCGAGCAGGAACAGCAGCGGCGGGATCCCGCCGCCAACGTTATGCGCGCAGTTCCATACCGAAACAATGCCCCCACGCTCCTTCTGCGACCACCAGTGCACCATCGTGCGCCCGCACGGCGGCCAGCCCATTCCCTGAAACCAGCCGCAGAGGAACAGCAGTACAAACATAACCATGATGCTGGAGGTCGCCCAGGGCACAAAGCCCATGACCAGCATCACCAGCGCCGCCAGAATCAGCCCTGCGGGCAGAAAAACACGCGGATTCGAGCGATCGGATACCGAGCCCATGATGAATTTTGAAAAACCATAGGCGATTGAAATCCCGGACAGCGCAAAGCCAAGATCGCCGCGAGAAAATCCCTGCTCCACCAGGTAAGGCATGGCTAACGCAAAGTTCTTGCGCACCAGATAGTAGGCGGCATAGCCAAAGAAAATACCGATAAAAATCTGCCAGCGTAATCGACGATAGTGCGGGTCAATTTCCGCCGCGGGTAAACGCGCTTTATGCGCCGCGGGTTTGAAAATACTTAACATAGCAGCCTCCGTTGCCATTTGCTTTTATGGGTACAGGTAAAAAAAACCCTAATTTAATCACCCACTTCTGATATGGCGCGATGGTAGGGAAACCTCGCAGACGATACTGTGAAATATCGCACGCTTTGTTACAAAAATATGACAAAACATTCCATTGTGAGCATGAAATCACATTCCATGCTCGATAAACGAGCGAATATGCTCGAAATCAAACAATACGTACTATTTGTGTGGCTAAATGGCGTAAAACGAAAGTAGAGGGATAGAGAGATGGCCGAAACCGGTGAATGTGATGTCATTGTCATTGGCGGCGGCGCAACCGGAGCAGGGATCGCCCGCGACTGCGCGCTCCGCGGGCTGCGCGTAACCCTGGTAGAACGCCACGATATCGCCACCGGGGCGACCGGGCGCAATCACGGGCTGCTGCACAGCGGCGCCCGCTACGCGGCGACCGACAGCGAATCGGCGCGCGAATGCATCAGCGAAAACCGGATCCTGCGCCGCATCGCCCGTCACTGCGTGGAACCCACTAACGGGCTGTTTATCACCCTTCCCGAAGACGACCTCGCCTGGCAGCAAACCTTTATTCACGCCTGCCATCAGGCCGGAATTGAGACCCGTCAGCTGTCGCCCGCCGAGGCGCTGCGCATTGAGCCTACCGTCAATCCCGCGATTCTCGGCGCCGTTCAGGTACCCGACGGCACGGTCGATCCGTTCCGTCTGAGCGCGGCCAATATGCTGGACGCCCGCGAACACGGCGCCACCATCCTCACCGGGTGCGAAATCACCGGCCTGCTGCGTAGCGGCGATCGGGTCCACGGCGTGCAGTGCTATGACCATAAGCGCCGCGAAAGCCGCACGCTGCGCGCCGGAGTGGTGGTCAATGCCGCCGGGATCTGGGGTCAGCGGATCGCGGAATATGCCGACCTGCGCATTGCGATGTTTCCGGCTAAAGGATCGTTGCTGATCCTCGACCATCGCATCAACCGGCACGTTATCAACCGCTGCCGCAAGCCTGCCGATGCGGATATTCTGGTACCCGGGGACACCATCTCCCTGATTGGCACCACCTCGGTGCATATTCCCTACGATGAAATTGACGATAATCGGGTCACCGCTGCGGAAATCGATACCCTGCTTCGCGAAGGCGAGAAGCTGACCCCCGTCATGGCCCGCACCCGGGTGCTGCGCGCCTACTCCGGCGTGCGCCCGCTGGTCGCCAGCGATAACGACCCCAGCGGGCGTAGCGTCAGTCGCGGCATTGTGCTGTTAGATCACGCCGAACGCGACGGGATGAACGGGTTTATCACCATTACCGGCGGCAAGCTGATGACCTACCGTCTGATGGCGGAATGGGCGACGGACGCCGTTTGCCGCAAGCTCGGCAACACCGTCCCCTGCACCACCGCCGACGCGCCTTTACCAGGTTCCCGCGAGCCGGTCGAAACAACGCTGCAAAAAATCATCTCTCTGCCCGCGCCGCTGCGGGGATCGGCCGTGTACCGTCACGGCGATCGCACGCCCGCCTGGCTTGGCGATAGCCGCCAGCATCGTAGCCTGGTCTGCGAGTGCGAAGCGGTTACGGCGGGGGAAGTGCAGTACGCGGTAGAAAATTTAGCGGTCAATAACCTGCTCGATTTACGCCGTCGCACCCGAATCGGCATGGGAACCTGCCAGGGCGAGCTGTGCGCCTGCCGCGCCGCCGGGCTACTGCAGCGCTTCAATGTCGCCACGCCGGCCCAATCGCTGACCCAGCTATCGGAGTTTTTAAACGAGCGCTGGAAAGGCGTGCAGCCCGTAGCATGGGGCGATGCGCTGCGTGAGAGTGAATTCACCCGCTGGGTCTATCTCGGGCTGTGCGGTTTGCAAAAGGAGCAGCAGGATGAAATTTGATTGCGCGATTATCGGCGGCGGGCTCGCCGGGCTACTTTGCGGGCTGAGCCTGAATCAATACGGTTTGCGCAGCGCGATCGTCAGCCGCGGTCAAAGCGCGCTGCATTTCTCCTCCGCCTCGCTGGACCTGCTATCCGAGCTGCCCAATGGCGACAAAGTTACCGACGTTGCCCAGGGGCTCGCCCGGCTGGCGACCCAGACCCCGGAGCATCCTTACGCAAGGATCGGCGTACAGCGCGTCATGGACTACGCGGCGCAAACCCAGGCGCTGCTGGCCGCCAGCGGCATAATGATGCAGGGCGATGCCGCCCGGCCGCACCTGCGCATCACGCCGCTCGGCGCCCTGCGCGCCGCGTGGCTCTCCCCGCAGGAAGTTCCCGTTTATCCGTTAACCGCCCTGCGCCCCTGCCTGGTCGGGATCGGCGGCTTTGCCGACTTCCAGCCGCACCTCGCCGCCGCGTCGCTTAATCAACACGGGATGAACGCCAGCGCGGCGGAAATCGACTTACCGCTGCTGGATGTCCTGCGCGAGAGTCCGAGCGAATTTCGCGCCGCCAATATCGCCAGAATGCTGGATGACGAGCGCCACTGGCCGGCGCTGCTGGCCGCGCTGCTTCCGCTGGCGCGCGAGCACGATCTGCTGATCCTGCCCGCCTGCTTTGGCCTTAGCGATAACCACCTGTATCTGTGGCTACAGGAACGACTGCCCTGCCCGCTGCGCCTGCTGCCAACTCTACCCCCTTCGGTACCGGGAATGCGCCTGCATAGCCAGCTCCAGCGCCGCTTTATACGCGGCGGAGGAACGTGGCTGGCCGGAGATGAGGTGATGAAAATCAGCCATCAGGATGGGACGGTCAACAGGGTATGGACGCGTAACCACGGCGATATCCCGCTGCGTCCGCGCTTTACCATCCTGGCCAGCGGCAGCTTCTTCAGCAATGGCCTGATTGCCGGGCGCGATGGCGTGCGCGAGCCGATTCTTGGCCTCGATCTACAGCAAAGCCTGCCGCGTGAGAGCTGGTATCAGCGGGATTTCTTCGCCTCCCAGCCCTGGCAACGCTTCGGCCTTAAAACGGACGCCATGCTGCGTCCGTTGCTGCAGGGACAGCCGCTCAACAACCTGTTTGCCGCTGGTTCTCTGCTCGGCGGCTTTGACGCTATTCAGCTGGGATGCGGCGGCGGCGTTTGCGCAGTCACCGCGCTGCACGTCGCCAAACAAATCAACGACCTTGCCGGAGGCGAACGATGAACGATACCCGCTTTGAGAGCTGCATCAAATGCACCGTTTGCACCACCGCCTGCCCGGTCAGCCGGGTTAACCCGCGCTACCCTGGCCCTAAACAGGCGGGACCCGACGGCGAGCGGCTGCGGCTAAAAGACGGCGCGCTGTATGACGAAGCGTTGAAGTACTGCATTAACTGCAAGCGCTGCGAGGTCGCCTGCCCCTCTGACGTTAAAATCGGCGATATTATCCAGCGGGCTCGGGCGCAGTACGGCCAGCAGAAGCCCACCCTACGCGATGCGGTGCTGAGCCATACGGATCTTATGGGCACGCTTTCTACGCCGTTTGCGCCGCTGGTCAACGCCGTAACGGGGCTACAGCCGGTGCGCCGGCTGCTCGATACGGCGCTCAGGATAGATCACCGTCGGACGCTGCCAAAATACGGTTTCGGCACTTTCCGCCGGGCATACCGCCAGCTCGCCGCGCGGCAGGCGCAGTTTAGCGACCAGGTCGCGTTCTTTCACGGCTGCTACGTCAACTACAACCATCCGCAGCTGGGTAAAGATCTTATCCGCGTACTGAACGCCATGGGCACCGGGGTACAGCTGCTGTCCAAAGAAAAATGCTGCGGCGTGCCGCTAATTGCCAACGGCTTTTTTGCCAAAGCCCGCAGGCAGGCGCTGAGTAACGTCGCCGCCATGCGCGAAAGCGCGCTACCGACCATCGCCACCTCCTCCACCTGCACTTTCACCCTGCGCGATGAGTATCCGCACGTGCTGGATGTTGACAATAGCGACGTGCGCGACAACGTTGAGCTGGCGACGCGCTGGATCTGGCGCCAGCTTGACGGCGGGCGAACCCTGCCGCTAAAACCGCTGCCGCTTAAGGTGGTCTACCACACCCCTTGCCATATGGAAAAGATGGGCTGGTCGCTGTATAGCCTCGAACTGCTGCGGCAAATTCCCGGGCTGAGGCTGGAGGTCCTTGATTCGCAATGCTGCGGCATCGCCGGTACCTACGGGTTTAAATCGGAGAACTACGCTTCTTCGCAGGCCATCGGCGCGCCGCTCTTCCGCCAGATTGAGGAGAGCGGCGCCGATATTGTGGTGACCGATTGTGAAACCTGCAAATGGCAGATTGAGATGTCCACCAGCAAGCGCTGTGAACATCCCATCACCCTGCTGGCGCAGGCGCTGTCCTGAACCTCTGCGCCATGATTACGGGGGGTCAGTAGCTCCCCTTTTCCTCCTCCCGCCGTGCGCCGGGCTTAAACATCGCCAGCCGGCTATCCAGCGCGTCGGTATAGAGCTGAGTATCTACGCCAACGGCGACAAAATTGGCACCCCACTCGAGGCTTTTTTGCGCCATTTTCGGATCGACGGCAAGGAATCCGGCCGCTTTGCCCGCCGCGCGAATGCGGCGAATGCTCTGTTCAATAATCCTCTGCACTTCAGGATGACCGGCGTTATCCGGGTAGCCGAGGGAGGCAGATAAATCGGCGGGGCCGATAAATACGCCATCAATGCCTGCCACTTCGAGGATCTCATCCAGATTGTCGAGCGCCGTTTTGCTCTCGACCTGAATGAGCAGACAGAGTTCATCATTCGCCTGCGCCATATAGTTCCCAACCCGGCCCCAGCGCGCCGCCCGCGCCACGCCGGCGCCCACTCCGCGCGTGCCGATGGGCGGATAGCGGGTTGCCGCGACAATATCCCGCGCCTGGCCGGCCGTATCGACCATTGGGATAAGTAACGTCCGGGCGCCGATATCCAGCACCTGCTTAATCAAGCTGCGGCTCCCCTCGACCGGGCGTATAACCGGCTGGCTGGCATAGGGAGCAATGGCCTGCAGCTGATGGTAAAGATCCTGAATGGTATTTGGCGCATGCTCGCCATCAATCAGCAGCCAGTCGTAGCCTGCCGTGGCGGCAATCTCGGCCACGTAGGAAGAGGTTGAGCTCAACCACAGGCCAATCTGCGTTTCTCCCCTGGATAATCCCGCTTTAAACGGGTTCGATAAAATAGCGTTCATAAGTCTTCCTTATATTAATGCGGTACGCTGCCGGACTGCGGCACCATGCGAGTTACGCTCAGTGAAAAGATAATAACGACGCCCACAATCGCCACGCAGGAGAGCGTCAGCAGGCCGGCGGAATGGCTGGCGAAAATCGTTTCCGCCTGGACGCGAACGATCGGAGCCAGAAAGCCGCCGATTGCGCCGAACAGGTTGACGAAGCCAATGCCTGCGGCCAGCGCGGTACCGGACAGTAATTGCGTCGGCATCGTCCAGAATACCGGCTGGACGGCGATCACGCCGACCGCCGCGACGCACAGCGCCAGTATCGCCAGCACCGGTGGCACCAGCCCGGAGACGCCGATGCCAATCGCTGCCGCCAGTAAGGTCAGCGCCGCAATATTCCGTCGTTCGCCGGTACGATCGGAGTAGCGCGGAATAAACCAGGTCCCCAGCAGAGCCGCAATCCACGGAATCGCCGTCACCACCGAGGCCACAAATCCCACTTTAGTGCCCAGCAGCGCGGCAACCTGGGTCGGCAGGAAGAAGATCAGACCATACACGGCAACCTGAATCGTCAGATAGATAATCGCCAGCTGCCAGACGCGCCCGTTGCGCAACGCATCGGAGAGCCGCGAAGTCACCTTTTTCTCCTCTTCGCTCGCCAGCTGGCTAATCAGCGCCTGCTTTTCGGCAGCGGTCAGAAAACGCGCATTTTGCGGCGTATCGTCGAGCCAGAAGAAGGTGAAAAAGCCCGCGCAGACGGCCAACAGCCCTTCAATCACAAACATCCAGAACCAGCCGGGATGCCCCATAAAGCCGTGCATTTCCAGCAGCGCGCCGGATAACGGCGAACCGAGCGTCAGCGCCAGCGGCGCGCCCATATAGAACAGTCCCATAATGCTGGCGCGGTTCTGTTGGGGGAACCATTGGGAAGTCAGGTAGATCATTCCCGGGAAAAAGCCCGCTTCGGCGGCACCGAGCAACGTCCGTACCAGCAGGAATTTTGTTTCGCTATCCGCCCATGCCATTGCCGCAGAAAGCACGCCCCACAGTAAAGTGGTGCAGCCAATCCATTTTCTCGCGCCAAATTTACGCATCAGCAGATTCGCGGGCACCCCAAGGAAGGCATACACCACAAAAAATATCCCGGCGCCAAGCGCGTAGGCCTCGTTGCTCAGCCCGGTATCAAGCTGGTAGGTCTCTTTGGCAAAACCAATATTCGAACGATCAAGAAACGCCAGCACGTACAGCGCCAGCATAAAGGGGATCAAACGGGCGCGGTTTTTCTTAACCACGCTCTCCAGCAAATTATTACTCATCGCAATATCCTCAGGAATTGGCCGCACAGCGGCGCTGCGCGGCACGACGAGATCAGTGGCTATAAGGGCGTTTGAGATTACAGTCGCGATTCAATTCAACGCCAAATCCCGGTTTATCCAGCACGGATTTATGGATCCGTCCGTTCTGCGGCACCGGCTCGCCCAACAGGATCGGGTCAAACTGAGGGCGCAGCGTGGCGCAATCCGGGCTGGTCATCAGGAACTCGCTAAATGGGGTGTTGGTGAAGGTAATAACCGCATGGTGCGAATAGACCGACGAGCCGTGCGGCACCACCAGCTGACCGCGCGCCTTCGCGATCGCCGCGATCTCGACCAGGGTGGTCAACCCGCCGCACCAGCCGACGTCGGGTTGCATAATATCGATGCCGGTTTCCGATAGCGTACGAAAAGATTGCAGCGTGCCGTGGTGCTCGCCGCTGGTGACCATCATCCCGGCAGGCGCATTGCGCTTGAGTTCGCGATAGCCTTCGTACTGCTGCGGCGGCAGGCACTCTTCAATCCACTTGAGGTTATAGGGCGCACAGGCGTGGGCCAGCTTAGTGGCGTAGTTGACGTCCTGGCTCATCCAGCAATCCAGCATCAGCCAGAAGTCCGGGCCGCATTTCTCGCGATATTCTGCAACCATAGCGGCGTCTTTGCGGATCCCGGCATCGCCGTCGTGCGGCCCCCAGTGCGTCGGCATTTTGCCGCCGATAAAACCCATTTCCTGCGCCAGATCCGGACGCGCCCCGGTGGCATAGAACCGGATTTCATCGCGTACCGCGCCGCCCAACAGCTTGTAAACCGGCAGGCCAACCACTTTGCCGAACAGATCCCACAGCGCCAGATCGATACAGGAAATCGTATTCAGCACCAGGCCGCCGGAGCCTGAGTAGTACAGGGTGGCATTGAGCATCTGATCGTGGATCAGTTTAATATCGCTGACGCATTTCCCTTCGACAAAGCGGCTAAGGTGTTTTTCGACGATAAAGCAGCCCATCTCTCCCGCTGTCGACACCGCGAAGCCGGTCTGCCCGTTGTCGGCCTCCACCTCAACAATCAGCGTTCCCAGCACGTTAATGCCGAACGACTGACGGGATTGTTCATACTCGGTGTATTTGCTCATCGGCGTCGCGATGTGATCGTCAATCCAGTGGTTCGCTCCCTGATCGTGATAGTCGCCGCCGCCAGCGCCTTTTTCTGCGGTAGCGCCGCCGATAAACCACGCGCGGATGTGTTTAATTTTCGGTAGGGTCATGATGTTCTCCTTGTTATGAGGCTCGTTGTTCGAAAGGGCTCTTCCACCCCAGCAAACGGGAAATATCTTTGGCGCAGGCAATCGCCTTACCGGCAAGGTAATCACGATTATCTTCATTGATTTGCAAACGCGTCCCCACCACCGAGATCGCGGCGGTCAGATCGTTATTGGCGTTAAAGACCGGCGCGGCCACGCAGCGGACGTCGAGGTAATCCTCGCCGTTATCAAAGCTCCAGCCTCTGGCGCGAATGTGTTCCAGCTCATCGTAAAGGCGCTGGGCAGTGGTAATGGTGGTCGGCGTAGACCGCTCCCACCGCAGTTCGCTGATGATGGCGTGCTGTATATGCGCGGGCTGCCAGGCCAGCAGGCATTTGCCAATGCCGGAGCGATAAAGCGAGAGGCTTTTTCCCTCGTGTGAGCGGACGCTGATCGTGGCGGGAGATTCGACTTTCAGGATGTAGTAGGCGTTACCCTGATCGATAATGCCCAGATGACAAAGCAGCCCGCATTCGTCCATTAGCTGAGTCAGACGGGGACGGGCCAGCTCACGCAGATCCATTTTGCTCACGGCATGGCCGGCCAGCTCCACCAGCTTGGTCCACAGGCAGTAGTTATCCTGATTATCCATACTGAGGAAGCGCTGTTTTCTCAGCTCACCCAGCAGCAGATAGGTGGTACTTTTAGGAATACCGAGTTCGTCAATAATCGTCGCCGCGCCGCAGGGGCCAATGCGGGCGATTAAATTGAGAATATCGATGGCGCGGGTCAGCGCCGGGACCTTGCTTGATTCCAACATACTGGACTCCAATCCTGAATACTGGAATCAGTGTTGCGATTGTCAGGGGGGAAAATTGTGAGCGGCCTCAAATCACGGCGTTATTCCAGCAAGGTGGACATTCCGAAGAATATAAATGAGGGATAGCGCACAGAATATTTAAAAATAAGTACAACGGGCTGGACTGACAACGCGCCGGAAGAGGCTCCCGGCGCTATTTATGACTTAAATCGAAAGCGTTTCGACAACGTTAATCCAGCCGTGATCGCCGGCCACCGGCTGGCCATTCAGCCAGCGGCGCAGCATATTCAGGGCCATCATCGCGCAAACCTCCTGGCGGACCTGCAGGCTGTAGCGGGTGACGCTTAGCTTAACCCGCAGCGCGTGGGTGCCTTCCGGGGTAGAGAGCACGAAGTTCAGATAGTCGGCCTCCTGGCCGCAGACCGCCAGCGCAAGGCCGGCAAAATGCTTCACCCGCCGCTCTGACGTCCAGCGGGCCGACTGCGCCAGCGTCTCCTCCTGGGCGGGAACCACTTCGCTTGCCAGCAGCGGAGCATTGGCGCGGGAGAGCTGGAGCGACAGCAGGCCGCTGGTAAACTGCTCGCTGAGGGTCAGGCTCAGCTGCCGCTCCTGCAAGCGGCGCGCAATCTGCGCAGGCAGCCCTTCGGTGCCTTCAAAAATCAGGTTCTCGCCGGCCACTTTTTGCACTTCTGGCCATAGCGCCAGCATCGCGTCGCGCTGTTCAGCAGGCCCGGTGAGTTTGAGCTCAATAATCGGCATCGAAGAACGATAGCCCATCACCACGCCAGGCGGCAGCGGCAGCGGATTGAGGCTTTGCGCCAGGTCGCTTTCTGAACGACCAAAAGTGGTCAGGCGCAGGCACAGCGGCGGCGCAGACAGCGGGAAGCGTTCGCGCAGGCGCGGTAAAATCTCCTGCTCAACCATCACCTTAAATTCCGACGGCACGCCGGGGGTAAAAAACATCAGACAGCGATTGAGCTGAACGGCAAAACCGCAGGCCGTGCCCACCGGGTTGTTGATCATCTCCGCGCTGGCGGGGATTTCCGCCTGCTTGCGGTTGCTTTCCGCCATCGGCCGTCCGCGTTCGGCAAAGAAACGCGTCATCGTCTCCAGCCATCCGGCGTGCAGAATTAACGATTCGCCTTTAGCGGTTGCCGCAGCCAGCGCGCTGAGATCGTCGCTGGTCGGCCCTAGCCCGCCGTTGACAATCAGTACGTCCGCATGCTCGCTGCGCTCGCGTAAAATTGCGATCAGAGAATCAAGATCGTCACCGACGGTGTTGCGACGCGTTAAAGGTAATCCCTGATTAAAAAAGAAATCCGCCAGCCACGCGGCATTGGTATCAACGATTTGCCCATGCAGCACTTCGTCGCCGGTGGACAGCATTTCCACGTTTAACATTGTGAACTCCAGCCTGATAAGTGGAAATACTATAACGCAAAGGCGCTGGCTGGGTAGACAGGAAATCGGCGCGGCATGATACCGCGCCTGGGGATCAGAAGCTGGCGCTGACGCCGACGTACGGGCCGTCAGCAATGGTATTATCTTTGTTACCGTCTTTACCTTCCAGGTTCAGATAGCGATAGCCGGCCTCAATGCTCAGAGGGCGCATGACCGTCCAGCTCGCGCCGGCATTGGCTTCCTGATAGCTCTGGATGCCGCTGGAGAGGGAGTCCGGAGAATAGTAGTACTCGCCAAACAGGCGGAAGCTGCTGCCAATTTTCCACTGCAGGCCGCCGCCTACCGCTGCCGCATACCCTTCATCACTGCTTTTCGGATTGGTATATACGCCTTTGCCGCCTACCGTTGCCAGAAATGGCCCCAGCGGAATGTTTAAACCTAGCCCTAAACCTGCCGCGTCGCCGTCGTTATCGCTGTGCATCCAGTTGCCGGTTACCGCCAGTCCGGTTGATTCGGTACCAAAACCAACGCCAAGGTTGGTGTAGTGCTCACCCGCCTGCCCGGTGACGCTGATAGCGTTTGCCGCCGTGGAGACGAACGCCATGCCGGCAAGGCCGATTAATATGCATTTTTTCATTTTTTACTCTATCCAGAAATCAAGAATCAAAGAAGTCCCAAAAACCGCAGAATTGTACTGCCGAATGCTGCGGAATCAATGTTCTAAAACGACCTTTATTGTTGTGATTGTAAGCAGTTGCTACCGGAACGCAGGATTTGCCCGGTCACTGCGCCGCCATCAGCGCTGGCGAGGGGAAGATGTCTGGTAAAAAGAGGCGCTCTGCGCGCCGTCGTGGCGCATCGTCGGACATCGGCAAAAAATAGCGGCGTAAAAAAAGCGGCAGCCATCCGGCCGCCGCGTTGTGAGAATTATGCGCTAGTGCTTAAGCTGCGCCAGGCACTGCAGGGACAGGCCGGTCAGCTCGGCGACCAGAGGCAATTCAAGTCCGCTGTCGATCATCGCCAGCGCAATACGCTCGGCGGCCTTTTGTTCACCTTCCTGTCGGCCTTTTTCTATTCCTGCCTCCAGCCCTGCTTCAAGCCCTTGCTGCCTTCCCTGCTGCATTCCTTCCTGACGACCGCGGTCTTCCAGGAACTGAGCAATATTCATGAGCGCCTCCTTATGCGGCTGTAGCGGCACGCTTTGCGCCAGCTGACGCAGAAATGCCACGGGATCGGCGGTACTCCCCGCCTGGAGTATATAGTGCAACAGCGTCTGCAGCTGTCTTTCGCTAGTGTATCCCAGCGCTAATAAGCTGACTACCTGTGCCTGAAGCTCCATCAGATCCCGCTGTCGAATATGTTTTTGCAGCAGTTCCAGCATGGCCACGCGTCGATGCTGCAGGAGCTCGCTATCCGGGATAGTCGTCACATCCACCAGCGGGAAGGGCTGACTATAGAGCTTTTCGGCTATCTCTGGCTGTGAAAATCCGTCCAGCCAGCGCATCGAGTGCGGCCAGGGGCTCGCCTTACCGTGATAGAAAAGCAGCGGGATCACCAGCGGCAGCTGCTGCAGGCCTTTATCGAGATGACGCTGCATCGCCGCCACGGCGTAGCGCATTAAACGAAAAGCCATATGCCGATCCGCAGAGCTTTGATGCTCAATCAGCAGATAGATATACCCTTCGCCAGTCCGGGTCTGCACGGAATAGAGAATATCCGAGTGGCTTGCCCGTAAATCGTCGTCAATAAAGCTGCCGGACTCCAGATGCAGGGTCTGCAGGTCGCACAGCTCGCGTAAATTTTCCGGCAGATGAATCAGTAAAAAATCCGCCGCCGTCGCCCGGTCCGACAGCAGGCTCTTAAACACGGCATCGTGCGGGAAGTGCGCTGTCGCCCGGCTCATGCTGACCTCCTGTCCGTCATTTCCCCCCACCCTACCACCGCCAACGCCGGGCGCGCGTTTTCGCTTGCGGTTTACCGAGGCGGCTCGCAAACTGGCAGCCAGATGCTTTGCTAACCGTTCACCCAAAGGAGATAACCATGCGCCAAAGGACTATTGTCTGCCCGCTGATTCAAAATGAGGGGCGCTATCTGCTCTGCAGGATGGCCGACGATCGCGGCGTTTTTCCCGGCCAGTGGGCGCTTTCCGGCGGCGGAGTGGAGCCTGGCGAGCGCATTGAGGAGGCCCTGAGACGCGAAATTCGCGAAGAGCTGGGTGAGGCGCTGCGGCTGACGAGCATTACGCCCTGGACCTTCAGCGACGACGTGCGGGTCAAAACCTACAGCGATGGCCGGCAGGAGGAGATCTATATGATCTACCTGATTTTTGATTGCGTCAGCGCCAACCGAGAAGTCACCATTAACGAAGAGTTTCAGGATTATGCATGGGTCAGCGTCGAGGATTTGCCGCGCTACGATCTGAACGTCGCCACGCGAAAGACGTTATCGCTGAAAGGACTGCTCTGATTTTTAACCCACAGCCAGAAAGCAGATTCCGCGCCGCCGGGCTGAGAATAACTTAGCCCGAGCAATGCGCTACCGCGAATTTTGCCGATGAAAGTTCGCCCTGATGAGTATGAGCGGCATCACTGCAATCATAAAAACGTATTCAATCTCTTCATCAAAAGATGATTCAAAGGTTCACTGGCGATAGTTATCCGCCGCTCTAAGCGCAATCTTCCCGATGCGCGTTGACCCACTCGCGTAACGCCCGACGCGAGATCTTTATGCCGCCGGTTTTCAGCGTTTCGGGCAGCGCCAGCCAACGTACCGGCTGCTGAAAGCGCGCCAGCTTATCCTCTACCCAGGCCGCTAACTCCGCCATATCGCAGCCCGCGTCGCCTTCTACCACCGCCACCGGACGCTGGCCAAACTCGGCATCATCCAATGGCACGATGAACGCCTGGCGGATCTGCGGATGAGCCATAATCACCCGTTCAACTTCTTCCGGCTGTATCCCCTCACCGCCGCTGAAAAAGAGATTATCCAGACGCCCGACAATCACCAGCTTACCGTTACGCAGCTCGCCGCGATCGCGCGTTGCAAACCAGCCCTGCTCGTTAACCAGCGGCACCAGTTCTCCATCGCGCCAGTAGCCTGCCGCCATGCTGTCTCCGCGCAGCCAAACCTCGCCGTCGATAATTTTCAGCTCCCTCCGGGGCAAAGGTTGCCCGACATCCGCCTCGCCATCGGCCTCTTTGGCGCACACCGTCGAGGCAAATTCGGTCAGGCCATACCCGCACCAGCTGCGGATGCCTTTAGCCCGGGCCTGCTCGGTGAGTTCGACGGGAATTGCCGCCCCGCCCAGAAGAACGGCCTTCAGCGATACCTGCGCATCGCCATTGAGCAGCCGCCACAGCTGCGTTGGCACCAGCGACGCGTGGCTGCAGCCCTGAAGAGCCTGTTCTAACGGCCGCTTTTCCCGCACCGTCAGACGCGATCCGGCCAGCAGCCAGCGCCAGAGAATACCCTGCCCCGAAACGTGAAACAGCGGCAGGGAAAGCAGCCAGTCGTCGTCCGCCGCCAGCGGGATCATCGCCAGCACTCCCTGGGCGCTGGCAAGATGAGCGCGGAAAGTATGCACCGCGGCCTTCGGCAGCCCGGTAGAACCGGAGGTCAGCGTCATCGAAGCCAGACGATCTTCACTCCAGGCCAGCCTGCGGTCGCCGGCGACAGCCTGCATAACCAGCCGCGGATAGCCGAGGGCGAGATCGTCGCCGCTAAGCGCCAGCAGATGATGGACATCGAGGGACGGTAACAGCTGCGTCAGCATGGCCGACGGCAGCTGCGGATTAAGCGGCAGCACCCTGGCGCCGCACTGCAGCAGCGCCAGCCACGCCAGCAGCGCCGCCGGCTGATTGTAGGCCCGCAGAATAACGCCATCGCCTTCACCTACGCCCTGAGCCACGAACCCCGCCGTCAGCGCATCGACCCGCTCGCACAGCTGCTGCCAGGTCAGGCTATCGTCGTTCAGCCGCAGAGCGAACGCGTCCCCCCGCCGCTGACGCCAGTGGCGCCACGGCCAGTCGCGAAAGATCACAGCAGCGGCTCCAGCGCATCCGTTGACAGGCACGGCAGCGCGCTTGCAGGCCACGGGCGCACCAGCTGAGTCTGCATCAGCGTCAGCGTATCAAGGCCCGGAATGGTCTGCGGCGTTAGCCAGGCCGCAATACGCGCCAGCTGCGTCAGCCCGAGACTCGATTCAATCGAGGAGCTGATGACCGCCGTCAGCCCAAGAGCGTGGGCGGCGGCAACCTGTTCCTGCACTTTTTGCAGGCTACCGGTAAGGGTTGGCTTAATCACCACCGCCCCTACCCCCTCCTCGGCCTGAAAGCAAAAATCGGCTTCGCGCAGGCTCTCATCCCAGGCAATGGTAATACCGGTTTGTTTCGCAAAAGTGCGGGAATCATCGCGGGTTTTGCACGGTTCTTCGAGGAAAGCGATGCGATCCCGATACTGCGGCTGCACATATTTGGCGAACTGCTGCGCTTTGAGCGGCGTCCACGCCCGGTTGGCGTCCAGACGCAGCCGCAGCTCAGGGATCGCCTCCAGCAGCAGATTTACGACCATCCCGTCGCGTACCGCCTCATACAGGCCCACTTTGACCTTGGCGACCTTCTCGCCCGGCATCGCTGCGAGCCTGGCAAACAGTTCATCCGGATCCCCGGAGCACAGCGGCGCGGCGCGATAATCTGCCGCCTGCGGCAGTTCGTTCTTCAGCTCAGCCAGCGCGCAGCTGACCCCGAACGCCACGCAGGGCTGCGCAGGAAAAGGGAGATCCTGCCCCTGACGCCAGGCTGTCGCCCACGCCAGCAGCGCAGCCTGCGCCTCTTCCAACGTTTCTTCGCTAAATCCCGGCAGAGGAGAAACTTCCCCCCAGCCTTCGCGCTCGCCGTGTTGGAGATGGACAAACAGCCCGTCACGGGTTTTTAACCGCCGTTCGCGCAGCACCACGCCCGCGTCCATCGGTATCTGCCAGCGGTAAACCTGCGCCCGGCGCATTACGGATTCCGTTTAAATTTGCTGAAGTCCGGCTGACGCTTCTGATTAAATGCGTTGCGCCCTTCCTGACCTTCTTCGGTCATGTAGAACAGCATGGTGGCATTACCCGCCAGCTCCTGCAGACCCGCCTGACCATCGCAGTCGGCGTTCAGCGCCGCTTTCAGGCAGCGCAGAGCCATTGGGCTGTTTTGCAGCATTTCGCGACACCAGCGAACGGTCTCTTTTTCCAGCTCTGCCAGCGGGACGACGGTGTTGACCAGCCCCATATCCAGCGCCTGCTGCGCATCGTACTGGCGGCACAGGAACCAAATTTCACGCGCTTTTTTCTGACCAACGATGCGGGCCATATAGGCTGCGCCCCAGCCGCCGTCGAAGGAGCCCACTTTGGGACCCGTCTGACCAAAGATGGCGTTTTCCGCGGCGATCGTCAGGTCGCACATCATATGCAGCACGTGGCCGCCGCCGATGGAGTAGCCGGCGACCATTGCGACGATCGGTTTCGGACAGGTGCGGATCTGACGCTGGAAATCGAGCACATTCAAGTGATGCACGCCGGAATCGTCCTGATAGCCGCCGTAGTCGCCGCGCACCTTCTGGTCGCCGCCGGCGCAGAACGCCAGATCCCCTTCGCCGGTCAGGATAATGACGCCGATGTTGTCGTCATAGCGGGCATCCGCCAGCGCCTGAATCATCTCTTTTACGGTCAGCGGGCGGAATGCATTACGCACCTGTGGGCGGTTAATGGTGATTTTAGCAATACCATCCGTCGATTTTTGGTAACGAATATCGGTATAGCCTTCGGAACAATCGTGCCATTCAACCGGGGCGTAGAGCATGGCTTCATCAAGAGAGATCATAGAATGTCCTTTAGTTAACTTGCTAAAAACTGTGCCAGGCAAGCGGTTACCGCCGCGGGATTTTCCCGATGCGCGTTGTGCCCGGCATGATGAATAACGTGTATCGTCGCGGCTAAATCGCCCGCTATCGCGCGGAATTTTTCATCGCGCGCGCCGCAAAGATAGTGAAAAGGAAAGCGGCAGGCTCGTAATGCCGGGCGCAGATCGGGCTGGACCGCCAGCGACGTCGCCTCCAGCATGGCGGCAAGATTTTCGCCATGATTGCGGCTGCGTAATGCGATTAAGGCCGCTCGCTGCTGCGCATCCAGCGAGGCGAAAACCGGCTGCTGGTACCAGTCAGCAAAGACCTGGGGCAGCGGTTCGCGGCGAAAGCGTTCGGCCCAGGCCGCATCGCTCCGGCGACGCAGCAGGCGATCGCTATCGTCGCGTAGTCCCGGATGACCGCCCTCCACGACCAGCCCGCACAGCCCGTCGCGCGGCTGGCTGGCAAAGGCCATCGCGATGCGGCCGCCGAGGGAGTAGCCAATCAGCCAGTAGTTAAGGATGCTGTAACTATCCAGCGTCTCCTGCAGCAGCCGGCAGACATCGGCAAAATCAGCTACCTGAATATCACGGGAACCGCCGTGGCCCGGCAGGTCGATATACAGGCGCGAGCGGGCGCTAAACGCTTCGCCGACCGGCTGCCATTCACGACTGTCGCCCGAAAAACCGTGTAAAAAAATCAGCCAGGGTTCACTGGCCTGGCCGCGTTCGCACTCGGCGTGCAGGCTCATAGATGACTCACCTGCGCCAGCAGCTGCTGCAAAGTATGGGTGCCATCGGTTTCGTTCACCACCAGCTCAATCACGGTCGCGCCAGGGATGCGCCACGCGTCGGACAGCGCCGTCTCCAGCTCGTTCCAGCTGCCCGGGCGGCTGTAGTTGAGATCGAACATCGCCGCAGCATGCCCGAAGTTGACGTCCTGCGGCATTAAATAAAACTGGCGCCTTTCGTCCTGCGGCGTCGGCAGCAGAGAGAAGATCTGGCCGCCGTTATTGTTGACGACAATCAGCACCAGCGGAGCCGAGGCATGGCGCAGCAGCGCCAGCGAATTAAGATCGTAGAGCGCGGAAAGATCGCCAACGATAGCCAGCAGAGGGCGAGCGCTGGCCCGCTGTACGCCGGCGGCGGTTGCCAGCAGGCCGTCAATACCGCTGGCGCCGCGGTTGCTGTAGACCGGATAGCCTGCCGGCAGCTGCGATAGCGCATCAATTAAGCGCACCACCAGGCTATTGCCCACAAACAGCTGCCCCTGCTCCGGCAGATAGCGATGAATACGGTGGGCCAGCTGGGCCTCGCCGAAGCGCTCGCTGCTTTCCACCGTCGCCTGCCAGGCCTGCTGCGCGAGAACCGGCAGCGTCGTTGCCCAGGGCTGGCGTTTTTCCGCCGGATGCAGTTCAAGCCACTCCCCCACCGGGCAGACCAGACGGCGGCCGCGGTGCTGGGCCGGATCTAAACGCCCGGGTAAATTATCGACCAGCCAGTACTCCTCCGGCTCGCAGCTCGCCTGCCACTGCAGGAGGCGTTTTCCGGTCAGGCTGCTGCCCAGCTGGATAACGATTTGCGCCTGCTCCAGCTCGCTGACCGCTTTCCCGTTGCCCAACCATAAATCGGCGCAGGGCAGCGGTTGCCCGGTTTGCGAAAGCACGTCGCCAATCAGCGGCCAGCCGAGCATTTTCGCCCACGCGGCGGCCTGTACGCCTTCGGCGGCGCTCATGCGCCCGGCAATAACGACGCCGCGCTTTTGTCGCCAGAAAAACCAGTCGCGCTGCTTTTCGCTTGCAAGATGCAGCGACTGACGCAGCCAGGGCGTATCGCTCTGCCACCAGTCCCCAAGCTGCTGCTGCCAGCTCACGCCGGTATCGTCCATATCGCCATACAGCGGCTCGGCGAACGGACAGTTAATGTGTACGCCGCCGGAATGCAGCGCACCCAGCGCCTGGTCGATGGTTGAAACCAGCCAGCGCGCGGGAATATCCTGCGACGGACGCGGCAAAGAGAGGGTTTCGGACGGATGCGATGCGAACATGCCCGGCTGGCGGATCGCCTGGTTAGCGCCGCAGTCGATCAGCTCCGGCGGCCGGTCGGCGGTGAGCAGAATCAGCTTCTCGCCGGTCAGCCCGGCCTCAATCAATGCCGGATAGAGATTGGCCGTGGCGGTACCGGAGGTGACAATGACCGCCACCGGCTGCCTGCTGGCCTTCGCCAGCCCCAGCGCCAGGTGGCCGAGCCCGCGTTCGTCAAAATGAGTATGGGGAATCAATGCGCGGTTTTCCGCAGCTGCCAGCGTTAAAGGCGTCGAGCGCGACCCCGGCGCAATGCAAATATGCTGCACGCCGTGGCGGGTTAATGCTTCAAGGATCACCGCCGCCCAGCGTCGGTTAAATGCGCTTACTGACATGAAATTGTCCGATATCAAATATTGAGGCTAAGTATAGGTAATACAAAGTGATGGAGTATTGATATGCGTCGTTTATCTACATTTTTCTCAGCAGCAACGAACGCAGCCCCGCGGCTTTATTTTCAATTTCCTGCCACTCTTGTTCAGGCTCGGAACCGCTGACGATACCGGCGCCGGCATACAGCCTGAGGATGTCGTTTTCCACCTTCGCCGAGCGCAGCGCCACGCAGAATTCGCTTTGCGCCAGCGACAGATAGCCGGCGGAACCGGCGTACCATTCGCGGGTAAAGGGTTCATTTTTGCTGATAAAGTCCAGCGCCGCCCGCCGCGGCAGCCCGGCGACCGCCGCCGTAGGCTGCAGCTGGCGCAGGCAGCGGGCGTCATCGGATGAATTCAGCTCAGTCCAGATGCAGCGCCGCAGATGCTGCACCTTGCGCAGGCGCACCACCTGCGGCGGCAGCACCTCCAGCATCTGCGCTTCGCCCTGCATTCGCTGGCAAATATCCTCCACCACCAGCATGTTTTCCCGCTGGTTTTTATCATCCTGCATTAACCAGTCGGCCAGCGCCCGCGCCTGGCGATCGTCAGCATGGCCGGCGACGGTACCCGCCAGCGCCTCGGTACGCAGCAGCGTTCCGCGCCGACGCCACAGCCGCTCCGGCGTTGAGCCGAAAAACGCCTGCTGAGGGTTAAAGGCCATCAGGAAATGAAAGCAGTTAAAGTTACTGCGGCGGCTGGCGGCCATAATCGACCAGGCATCTAAGGGAGCGGCAAACCGCAGGTCCGTGGCGCGTGCCAGGACGACTTTTTCCATCTCTGCGGCCGCAATGGCCCGGGTAGCCTGCAGGATAAGCTCACGCCAGCGCGGGTATTCCGGGACGTGCTGCTCGCTGAGTACGGCCGGTATCGCCGCAGGCTGCGCCTGCTCCGCCGTTAATGTCCGCAGAAACTCGCGCGCCGCCCGGGCATCTTCGCGTAGCGACGTCGCGCTGCACAGCACCAGCCGCAACGACGCCGTTCCCCCTACCCGACGCCACTCCAGCCTCGGCAGCACCAGCGCTCCGACCTGCGGACTGAAGGCATTCAGACCGCAAATACGCAGATCCTGATGCTGCTGATGCTGTAAAAAACGCTGCGCTTCGGCCAGCGAAGAGAACGTTTTCACCGCACCTAGCGCAGCAAGCTCCTCGTCGCCGCTGCGCTGCTGCCAGTAAAACTGCGGCCACTGAGGCTGGCGCCCGCACCACAGCAGGGGATCAAACGCATCGTGGAGAGGAAACGAGACATCGAAAATTCGCGTGCCGGACGATGCGGGGAACTCATCGCTCAGGCAGCCGCGTAAGCTTTCCAGCGCAGCGGAAACAGACAGCACGCAAACCTCCACAGACTAAAAACCCCACATTATACGGGGTCCTGGCGAAAAATAGCAGTACCCACGATGAGGGAGTGGCCTTTGGCGGCCCGTCGGTCATTCAGGAAGTATAGATAGTCTGCGGCTACCTCGGCAGGAGCGGGTCCGCTGCGGCCTCGCGGGCCATGCCGATATGCGCAATCCCGTCTTCGTCGTAAACCTCGGTCACCGGCTGGAAGCCGAAGCTGGCGTAGAAGCGCTGTAAATGCGCCTGAGCGCCGAGGTAGATAGCTTTCTGCGGCCATTGGCGGGCGCAGCTGGCGAGCGCACTTTCCATTAGCTGATAGCCGAGCTTCTCACCCCGCACCGTCGGGCTGACGATAACCCGGCCAATGACCACCGGCGCGAAATCCTCTTCGCTTTTCAGGATCCTCGCATAGGCCACCAGCTCATCGCCGCGCCAGCCGAGAAGATGACGGTTTTCGCCGATCAGGTCATCGCCGTCAACATCCTGGTAGGGACAGTTTTGTTCGACGATAAAGACTTCGCAGCGCAGTTTGAGCAGCGCATAGAGCTGCGGGACGGTCAGCTCGCTATGGTGGAGATCCTGCCATATCATCATCTATTATTCCTTCATTGAAATTAGCCCTGCATCATTCCGGCGGCATGAAGACGGCAAGCTCAGCCAACGCGCACGCAACCTGAGGGATGACGGGTATACTCTGTTTTTTGACTCACGCCCTAAGGACACAGGACGATGGAATTAACTTTTTTGGGGACATCCGCTGGCGTGCCGACCCGTACGCGTAATATGACGTCTATCGTGCTGAATTTGCAACAGCCAACGGCGGCGGAGGTATGGCTGTTCGACTGCGGAGAAGGCACCCAGCATCAGTTTCTGCATACCGCCCTGCACCCCGGCAAGCTGAATAAAATTTTTATAACCCATCTCCACGGCGACCATCTGTTCGGCCTCCCCGGCCTGCTGTGCAGCCGCTCGATGCAGGGAAACTCGCTGCCGCTGACCCTATACGGGCCAAAAGGCCTGCGGGAGTTTGTCGAAGTGGCGCTGCGCCTCAGCGGCTCGTGGACCGATTATCCGCTGGATATTGTCGAAGTTGGCCCCGGCCTTATCTTTGACGAAGCCGGATATCGGGTTACCGCCTGGCCGCTAAACCATCCGGTTGAGTGCTACGGCTATCGCATTGAGGAGCACGATAAGCCCGGTGCCCTTGACGCGGCCCGTCTTATCGCCGACGGCGTCCCCTCCGGGCCGCTGTTTCAGCAGCTAAAACAGGGGCTGAGCGTCGAGCTTGCCGACGGGCGGCTCGTCGATGGCCGCCGCTATCTTGGCCCGACAACGCCGGGCAAAAAGCTGGCCATCTTCGGCGATACCGCACCCTGTGCGGCGGCGCTGGAACTGGCGCGCGGCGTCGACGTCATGGTCCATGAGACCACCCTGGAGCAGGCGATGGCCGAGAAGGCGAACGCTCGCGGGCACTCCTCCAGCCAGCAGGCGGCGGCGCTGGCGCGCGATGCCAACGTCGGCACCTTTATCGCCACCCACTTCAGCTCGCGCTACGACCCGCAGGGCTGCCTGCGCCTGCTGGCGGAGTGCCGGGAAATCTTCCCGCAGACCCTGCTGGCGGAAGATTTTATGGTCTATCCCATCGGCTAAGCAGGCGCCTCAATCGGGCTGGCCCGGTTAACCGACGCGCATAAAAAAACCGCCGATTGTAAACCGGCGGTTTTTTTGCAGGCGCAGACGCTTTACATCAGCGGCGTTGCCAGCTGCACGATGCTAATCAGCGGCTGCGGCCAGACGCCGAGTACCAGCACCAGCAGGGCCGAGATCAGTACCACGATACCGCCGGCGCTGTACTGCCAGTTAGACGGCGCGTCGCGGTTCAGTTTCTCCGGCGCGCTCAGATACAGGCTCACCGCTACGCGCAGGTAGTAGTAAAGACCAATCGCCGAACCCACCACCACGGCACCAACCAGCCACCACAGGTGCGCGTGCACGCCGACCGCCAGCACGTAGAACTTACCGATGAAGCCCAGCGTCATCGGAATACCGGCCAGCGACAGCATCATCACCGTCATCACCGCCGACAGAATCGGACGGTGCCAGAACAGGCCGCGGTAGGAGTACAGCGAGTCGGCATCCGGGCCGCGGTACGGGCTGGACATCAGGCTCACCACGCCGAAGGCGCCAAGGCTGCTGAACAGGTAGCCGGCCAGATAGACGCCAACCGCTTCCATCGACATTTCGCCGCTCTGCAGGGCGATCAGCGCCACCAGCAGATAGCCCAGATGCGAGATCGAGGAGTAGCCGAGCAGGCGCTTGATGTTGGTCTGGCTCAGCGCCATCAGGTTACCGAAGATAATGGATGCAAAGGCTATCAGGCCCAGCACGATGCGCACCGCTTCGCTATTGCCTACCGGCATATACAGGAACAGACGCATCACCACGCCGAAGATAGCAATCTTGCTGGCGGTGGCCAGGAAGGTTGATACCGGCGCCGGCGCACCCTGATAAACGTCCGGCGTCCACAGGTGGAACGGCACCAGCGACAGCTTAAAGCCCAGACCGACAATCATCAGACCCAGACCCGCCAGCAGCAGCGGCTCATGCAGGGTGTTATCCGCCAGGCTCTTGCCGAGGGCCAGGAAAGAGAGATTGCCGGAGTTCGCGTACACCAGCGCCATACCGAACAGCAGGAAAGAAGAGGCTGCGGCCGAGAGGATGGTGTATTTGATACTGGCTTCCAGAGAGCGTTTCTGGCGGAAAGCGTAGCCGATGAGGCCGAACAGCGGCAGCGAGATCAATTCGATACCGAGGAACAGCGCCGCCAGATGGTTGGCGCCCGCCAGCAGAATGCCACCCAGCGCGGCGATTAACACCAGCAGGTAGAACTCTTCTTTATTGTCCTTGTAACCCTCAAGCCACGGATAGGCAAAAGTACAGGTCGCCAGGCTCGCCAGCAGCACCAGCCCGGTGTAGAGCATGGAGTAGCCGTCAACGCGGATCAGCGGCGTGACGTCCATCGCGCCGTTCTGGCCGACAAACCAAAGCGATATCAGCGCGGCGTTAAGCCCGAGAACCGACAGCGTGGCATTAAGGAAATGATTGCGTCGCCACGCAATGGAGAGCATCACAACCACCACCGTCAAGCCGACGATCAGCAGCGGTAGCAGTGCGATCAGTTGTTGTGGAGTTATTGTCATGGCGAATTACGGCCTTGTAGTAGAAACAGAATTAACAAACCACTGCTGAATGTTGCTCATCGCAGCATGTGAGGTGTCCAGAATCGGCTGCGGGAAGAAGCCCAGCAGCACCAGCAGAACCACCAGCAGCAGAATAATCGACAGCTCGCGCAGCGACATTCCCGGCAGCTCTTTCGCCGCAATCTCGCTCTTCGCTTTACCGAAGTAGGCACGATGCAGCATCGCCAGCGAGTAGACGGAAGCGAACACCAGACCAAAGGTGGAGATCACGGTAATCACCGGCACCACTTTATAGCTGCCGAACAGGATCATGAACTCGCCGACAAAGTTACCGGTGCCCGGCATCCCGAGGGTCGCCACGGCGAAGAACATCGACAGCGCCGGCAGCCATTTAATTTTGTTCCACAGGCCGCCCATCTGACGCATGTCACGAGTGTGCAGGCGCTCATACAGCTGGCCGCAAAGGATAAACAGACCGGCAGCGGAGAGACCGTGCGCAATCATCTGAATCACCGCCCCCTGATAGGCCAGCTGGCTGCCGGTGTAGATAGCAATCAGCACGAAGCCCATATGGGAAACGGAGGTGTAGGCAATCAGGCGTTTGATATCGTACTGGCAGAAGGCCATCCATGCGCCGTAGAAGATACCGATGATACCCAGCCACATAGCGATTGGCGCAAATTCGGCGGAGGCGTTCGGGAACAGCGGCAGCGCAAAACGCAGCAGGCCGTAGGCCGCGGTTTTCAGCAGGATCCCCGCGAGGTCAACGGAACCGGCGGTCGGCGCCTGGGAGTGCGCGTCCGGCAGCCAGCCGTGCAGCGGTACAACCGGCATTTTCACCGCGAAGGCGATGAAGAAGCCCAGCATCAGCGCATATTCCACGCCGTGGGACATCGGCGTCTTCAGCAGATCTTCATAGTTGAAGGTCCACACGCCGGTGGCGTTGAAGTGAACAAACGCCAGCGCGAGGATGGCAATCAGCATCACCAGCCCGCTCGCCTGGGTATAGATGAAGAACTTGGTAGCCGCCGTGATACGCGTTTTCCCGTCGGAAGCCTTATGGCCCCACAGCGCGATCAGGAAGTACATCGGCACCAGCATCATTTCCCAGAAGAAGAAGAACAGGAACATGTCGATGGCGAGGAACACGCCGATAACGCCGCCCAGGATCCACATCAGGTTGAGGTGGAAGAAGCCCTGATACTTTTCGATCTCGCGCCATGAACAGAGTACCGCCAGTACGCCGAGCAGGCCGGTCAGCACCACCATCAGCAGCGACAGACCGTCGATAGCCAGATGAATGCTAATACCGAAGCGAGGGATCCACGGCATGACAAATTCAGACTGCCACTGGGGGATACCCGCGGCCTGTGTCAGAGAATAGCCGCCCTGCAGCCACAGCTGCAGCGAGAGAACCAGCGTCAGTCCCATGGTAATCAGCGCAATCCAGCGCGGCATCTTCACGCCAAAGCGTTCAGTCTGCCAGCACAGAAACCCACCGATAAAGGGGATTAGTATTAACCAGGGTAATAACATAACTGAGTATGTCCCTTATATTTACTCCTGCTCAGGCTATCTCGCTCGCCAGCCCGAATTCCGGCAGCGCTCGCAATCCTCACGTACTTTATACGCTGCGGTTGCTCTGCGCTGGCGGTCTCCGGTCTGACTTCGCCGATGACGCCTGTACCTCAGGAACAGATTTTCAACGAATTCTAAAATTCTTTTAGGGTTTGTCGGCCGGATAAGCGCAGCGCCATCCGGCAATCGCTCACCCGGCCAACAAACTCAACGCAATACCATCAGCAGCGCCAGCACGACAACCGCACCGATGCTCATTGACGCGACATACCAGCGTAAATAACCGTTCTCGCTTAGCAGCAGGCCTTTACCTGCAAAGCGGGAGAGGATAGCCGGAATGTTCATCATTGAATTCAGCGGATCGCTTTTCAGCAGCCACGCCACGCCGAGGAACGGTTTCACGAACACTTTGTCGTACAACCAGTCGAATCCCCAGGCGTTGTACCACCAGGTGCCGAGCAGGCGGCCAGGCGCGCTATTGGCAATGGAGGTCACCAGCGTGCGTTTACCCAGCCACAGCCATGCGGCGATCAGGATACCGGCGATAGCCACAATCCCGGAGACGATTTCCAGCGTCATCACGCGGCCGTGCTCAAGCTCGGTGGTCTGCGGCAGCACGCCCTGCAGCGGCGGAACAATCAGCGCGCCAACGAAGGTCGACAGAATCAACAGAACAATCAGCGGCAGGTGATGGGTAATCCCCTTACCCGCGTGAGCGTGAATCTGCTCTTTGCCGTGGAACACGATGAAGATCATGCGGAAGGTGTACAGCGAGGTCATAAACGCGCCGACCAGACCGGCAACCATCAGGTTGATATGACCGTTAGCCATCGCGCCGGCGAGGATCTCATCCTTACTGAAGAAGCCTGCGGTGATGAGCGGCAGTGCGGACAGCGCCGCGCCCCCCACCAGGAAGCAGACGTACACCAGAGGAATCGATTTACGCAGACCGCCCATTTTGAAGATGTTCTGCTCGTGATGGCAGGCGAGGATCACCGAACCAGACGACAGGAACAGCAGCGCTTTAAAGAACGCGTGGGTCATCAGATGGAAAATCGCCGCGTCCCATGCCTGAACGCCCAGCGCCAGGAACATGTAGCCAATCTGACTCATCGTCGAGTAGGCCAGCACGCGTTTGATATCGGTCTGCACCAGCGCGGCGAAACCTGCCAGCACCAGCGTCACCGCACCAACGATACCCACCAGATGCAGAATTTCCGGCGTCATCAGGAACAGGCCGTGGGTACGGGCGATCAGGTAGACGCCCGCGGTGACCATCGTCGCGGCGTGGATCAGCGCGGAGACCGGCGTCGGGCCGGCCATCGCGTCCGCAAGCCAGGTCTGTAGCGGCAGCTGGGCAGATTTACCCACCGCGCCGCCCAGCAGCATCAGCGTCGCCCACGTCAGCATATTGTTGCCGGCTTCGAAGTGCGCGGGAGCCAGCTCAACCATTTCGCGGAAGTTCAGGGTACCCAGCTCGTTGTAGAGAATGAACAGCGCGAAGGCGAGGAACACGTCGCCCACGCGGGTCACCACAAACGCTTTCATGGCCGCAGCGCCGTTCTTCGGATCGGTATAGTAGAAACCGATCAGCAGATAGGAGCACAGGCCCACGCCTTCCCAGCCGAGGTACATCAGCAGCAGGTTATCGGCGAGTACCAGAACCACCATGCTGGCAATAAACAGGTTGGTGTAGGCGAAGAAGCGGGAGTAGCCCTCTTCCCCGCGCATGTACCAGGAAGCGAACATGTGGATCAGGAAACCAACGCCGGTGACCACGGAAAGCATGGTCAGGGAGAGACCATCCAGTACCAGGTTAAAACCGATGTTGAAATCGCCCACCGACATCCACGTCCACAGCGGAACGCCGATCGCCTGCCTGCCGTTAGCAAAGAAGTCCATCCCGACGAAGGCCGTGACCAGCGCGGCCAGGCCTACCGATCCCATTCCCACGGTGGCGGAGAGATTTTCCGACCAGCGCCCGCGGGAAAAGGCCAGCAGCACAAAGCCAATCAATGGCAAAAGAATGGTTAAGGAAAGCATGTTCATCCACGCAACTCACTTACTGAATCGATGTTCAGGTTCTGGCGGCGACGATGGAGCTGCAGCAGCAGCGCCAGACCGATACTCGCTTCCGCAGCCGCAAGGCTGATAGCGAGAATATACATTATCTGACCATCGGCCTGACCCCAGTAGCTTCCGGCAACCACGAAGGCCAACGCCGCGGCGTTGATCATGATCTCCAGGCTAATCAGCATAAACAGCAGATTGCGGCGAATCACCAGACCCGTCAGACCGAGAACAAACAGGATCGCGGCGAGGATCAGTCCATGTGTTAAGGGGATCATGCGTGCTCCTCCGTTTTTCTTTTATCGCTATCGTTCTGGCGGTTGCTCAGCACCTCACCGACTCGCTCTTCGCGGCCGATGTGGAAAGCAACAACCAGACCGGCCAGCAGCAGCATGGAGGCCAGCTCCACCGCCAGTACGTACGGGCCAAACAGCGCAATACCGACTTCTTTCGCGCTTATCGCGTTGCCTTCAATTCCCTGATCGTTAAGACCGAGGATGGCATAAACGATAACCACCAGCAGCACCGCGGAAAGGATGGCCGGGCCGATCCAGATCCCCGGCTGCAGCCACTTACGCTCCTGCTCAATTTCGCTGCCGCCAAGGTTAAGCATCATCACCACGAAGACGAACAGCACCATGATGGCCCCGGCGTAAACGATGATTTCCAGCGCCCCGGCGAAGTACGCGCCCAGCGAGAAGAACACGCCAGCAATCGCTAACAGCGAAATAATCAGGTACAGCAGCGCGTGCACCGGATTGGTGTGGGTGATCACCCGCAGGGTTGCGAGGATGGCGATAAGGCCACAGATATAAAAAGCGAATTCCATTGCCCTCTCCTTACGGTAACAGGCTCTTGACGTCGATAGGCTTAGCTTCGTTCTCTGCTTCGCCCTTATCTTTGCCGTCGATTGCCATACCCGCCATCCGGTAGAAGTTATATTCCGGGTATTTGCCCGGACCGGAAATCAGCAGATCCTCTTTTTCGTACACCAGATCCTGACGCTTGTATTCACCCAGTTCGAAGTCCGGGGTCAACTGAATCGCCGTGGTTGGGCACGCTTCTTCGCACAGACCGCAGAAAATGCAGCGTGAGAAGTTGATGCGGAAAAACTCCGGGTACCAGCGGCCGTCTTTGGTCTCTGCTTTTTGCAAAGAGATACAGCCTACCGGACACGCTACCGCACACAGGTTACAGGCAACGCAGCGCTCTTCGCCGTCCGGGTCGCGCGTCAGCACGATACGGCCACGATAGCGCGGCGGCAGATATACCGGCTCTTCCGGGTACATCTGGGTTTCACGTTTGGCGAAGGCGTGCATCCCGATCATGCAGATACTGCGGACCTGGGTGCCGAACCCCACCAATAATTCTTTTAAGGTCATGGTCAATTCACCCCTTATTGCGCCTGCCAGAGAATGACAGCCGCCGTTACCAACAAGTTGATCAGCGTTAATGGCAGGCATACCTTCCAGCCAAAGGACATTACCTGGTCATAACGTGGACGCGGTAATGATGCGCGGATCAAAATGAACATCATCATGAAGAACGCGGTTTTCAGTGCGAACCAGATGAACGGAGGTAAGAATGGGCCATTCCAGCCGCCGAAGAACAGCGTGACGATCAGCGCCGATACGGTGACAATCCCGATATATTCACCCACGAAGAACAGACCGAACTTCATGCCGGAATATTCGATGTGGTAGCCATCGGCCAGTTCCTGCTCGGCTTCCGGTTGGTCGAAGGGGTGACGGTGACACACGGCCACGCCCGCAATCGCAAAGGTAACAAAACCGAAGAACTGCGGGATAACGTTCCACAGATGCGCCTGGTTGTTGACGATATCGCCCATATTGAACGATCCCGCCTGCGCCACCACGCCCATCAGGGAGAGGCCGAGGAACACTTCGTAGCTCAGAGTCTGCGCGGAGGCGCGCATCGCGCCCAGCAGCGAGTATTTGTTGTTACTCGACCAGCCGGCAAACAGCACCGCGTAGACCGCCAGGCCTGCCATCATCAGGAAGAACAGGATGCCGATGTTCAGGTCGGCCACCACCCACGACGGGCTGACCGGCACGATAGCGAAGGCCAGCAGCAGCGAGGTAAAGGCGATAACCGGTGCCAGAGTAAAGATCACGCGATCGGTAAAGCGCGGAACCCAGTCCTCTTTAAAGAACATTTTGATCATGTCGGCAACGAGCTGCAGCGAACCGCCCCAGCCCACGCGGTTAGGTCCATAGCGGTTCTGGAACAGCCCGAGCAGACGACGTTCGCCGAAGCTCATGAATGCGCCACAGGTGACAACCACCAGCAGAATGACCACCGCCTTCAGGATGCTTAACAGAATGTCGATGAGATCCGGAGTTAACCAACTCATGCTTTTGCCTCCTGCAGAGTATCAATACGCGCTCCGGTCAGAACCGGCGCAATGCCAGGCATGCCCATAGGTAGGCCAACCTGCCCTGCCGTCAGGCCCGCAGAGATAATCAGCGGCAGGCTAAGCATATGGCCTTCAACGCTGAAGGAGACCATCGCTCCCGCGTTGACGCCAAGCTTCGCGGCATCTTCCGGGTTAAGCTTGAGATACGGCTGCGGCATGCGGCTCTGGAACACCGGCGAGCGCTGCGAAAGCTCATCGCTGCCGAACAGATGGTAGTACGGCGCAATCCGCCATTTCCCTTCTTCGGCCTGGAAGCTTTCCGGCACCGTGGTGAAGTAATCCAGACCGTCGGCGGAAGCCTCAATCAGGCGCACGCCCGGATCGCCGTGGCGCAGTTTACCGCCCACTTCATCCTGGAATTTGTTCCACGCCTGCGGGGAGTTCCAGCCCGGAGCCCACGCAAACGGAATTTGCGAGCGTGGCGCGGACGGCTGGTTGTTCCCTTCCATCGAGAAGGCAAACATGGTGTCTTTGTCCTGCGGCTGGCGCGGTTCATGCACGCTGATATTGGCGCGCATCGCCGTGCGGCCGCTGTAGCGATGCGGTTCGCGGGCCAGCTTCTGACCGCGAATGCGGAAGGTCGCGTCCGGCGCGGCATCTTTAATGCCGGCCAGCTGCGGCAGCTTAGCCACCACCGCGTCAATCACGTGATCCAGCTGCGTCCAGTCAACCTGACGGTTGTCGACGGTGCTGTGCAGCGAATGCAGCCAGCGCCAGCTCTCCAGCATCACGGTATTCGCATCGTAGTAGGCCGGGTCGTAAACCTGGAAGAAGCGCTGGGCGCGGCCTTCGTTGTTGACCACCGTGCCGTCGCTTTCGGCGAAGCTTGCCGCAGAGAGCACCAGGTGCGCTTTGTCCATAATCGCCGTGCGCTGATGGTCAACGACCATCACCAGCGGCGCTTTAGCCAACGCGGCGTCTACGCGCGCGGCGGAAGCATGGCGATGCAGATCGTTTTCCAGCACGATAACCGCATCGGCGGCGCCGGTTTCCAGCTCGCTTAACGCCTCTTCCAGCGAACCGCCGCCAATCATGCCCAGACCGACGCTGTTCACCGCCCGGGCCACCATAGTGACTCCGACGTCTACGCCGCGGCCCTTCAGCGCTTTAGCCACGTTGGCCGCCGCCTGAATAATTTCGACGCTGCCGGCGTTGGTTCCGGAGACGATCAGCGGTTTCTTCGCCCCGGCCAGCGCCTGGACGATCACGTCGATTTTGCCCTGCAGATCTCTGCTCAGGCCTTCCACCGCCGGTGCGCTTTCATCCAGCGCATGCGCAATGGCGAAGCCCAGACGCGCCTGATCTTCAACCGGCGCGCGATAGGTCCATGCGGCGACATCGTCAAGACGGGTGTCATCGATATTGGTGACAAACAGCGGATGCTTCGCGCGCTGACCGATGTTGAGGATCGCGGCGATCTGCCAGTCGGCGACTTTCTGCGCCGCGGCCATTTCACGCGCTTTTCCTTTCACCGCCTGGCGTACGGCCAGAGCAATGCGGGCGCCGGTTTGGGTAATATCTTCCCCCAGCACCAGTACCGCATCGTAGGATTCGATTTCGCGCAGCGCCGGGGTATGAATACCGCCGTCACGCAGCACTTTCAGCACCATCTGCAGGCGTTCCTGCTCGGTCTTCGCAATGCCGGTATAGAAGTTCTCCGCGCCCACCAGCTCACGCAACGCAAAGTTGCTTTCAATGCTGGCGCGCGGCGAGCCGATACCAATCACTTTTTTCGACTGGCGCAGAATATCCGCCGCGCCCTGCATCGCCTGTTCGGCGTTGAGGGCGATCAGATCGTCGCCGCGGCGTTGAACCGGCTGACGCGGACGGTCTTTCAGGTTCACGTAGCCATAGCCGAAACGACCGCGGTCGCAGAGGAAGTAGCGGTTTACGGTGCCGTTATAGCGGTTTTCGATACGACGCAGTTCGCCGTAACGTTCACCCGGGCTGATGTTACAACCGATGGAGCACTGCTGGCAGATGCTTGGCGCGAACTGCATATCCCATTTACGGTTATAGCGCTCGGAGTGCGTTTTATCGGTGAATACGCCGGTCGGGCAGACCTCAACCAGGTTGCCGGAGAATTCGCTCTCCAGCACGCCGTCTTCCGGACGACCGAAGTAGACGTTGTCATGAGCGCCATAAACGCCCAGATCGGTGCCGTCAGCATAGTCTTTGTAGTAGCGTACGCAGCGGTAGCAGGCGATGCAGCGGTTCATTTCATGCGAGATGAACGGCCCCAGGTCCTGATTGCGGTGGGTGCGCTTGGTAAAGCGGTAGCGGCGGAAGCTATGACCGGTCATCACGGTCATATCCTGCAGGTGGCAGTTACCGCCCTCTTCGCAGACCGGACAGTCGTGCGGGTGGTTGGTCATCAGCCACTCAACCACGCTTTCGCGGAACTGCTTCGCTTCGCCGTCGTCAATGGAAATAAAAGTGCCGTCCGATGCCGGTGTCATACAGGACATCACCAGGCGACCACGCGTGTCTTCCGCGTTTTGATATTGCTTCACCGCACACTGGCGGCAAGCACCGACGCTGCCGAGCGCCGGGTGCCAGCAAAAGTATGGAATATCAAGACCGAGAGAGAGACAGGCCTCTAACAGGTTGTCCGCTCCGTTGACCTCGTATTCTTTGCCGTCTACATGAATCGTAGCCATTAGCATGCTTCCAAATTAAAAAAATCGTTACCACTTCCTCATTCAGACTGCCGCCTTGCTACAGCCTGAATGAGTTGTGGGAATCACCAGCGCGTCTTAAGCAGGTTCGGCTGAATCCCGTTGATAGCATGGGTATTACTGAACTGCTGCTTAATGCCTGCTTCGAATTCGTCGCGGAAATATTTAATGGCGCTCTGCAGCGGTTCGACCGCACCTGGCGCATGCGCACAGAAGGTTTTCCCCGGGCCCAGGAATCGACACAGTTGCTCAAGTGTCTCGATATCACCCGGTTGACCTTCACCGCGCTCCAGAGCACGCAGAATTTTCACGCTCCACGGCAGACCGTCGCGGCACGGCGTACACCAGCCGCAGGATTCGCGGGCGAAAAACTCTTCCAGGTTACGCACCAGCGACACCATATTGATCTCGTGGTCAACGGCCATCGCCAGCGACGTGCCCAGACGGCTTCCCGCTTTGCCAATACTTTCGAATTCCATCGGCAGATCAAGATGCGCTTCGGTCAGGAAGTCGGTTCCCGCGCCGCCCGGCTGCCAGGCCTTGAACTTCAGGCCGTCTCGCATACCGCCGGCATAATCCTCAAGGATTTCGCGCGCGGTGGTACCAAACGGCAGCTCCCAGACGCCCGGATTTTTCACCCGGCCAGAGAAGCCCATCAGCTTGGTACCGGCATCTTTGCTGGTAGAAATGTTCTGATACCACTCGACGCCGTTGGCCATAATCGCCGGGACGTTACACAGGGTCTCAACGTTGTTGACGCAGGTCGGCTTACCCCAAACTCCGGAGCTCGCCGGGAACGGCGGCTTGGAGCGCGGGTTGGCGCGACGACCTTCGAGGGAGTTAATCAGCGCGGTCTCTTCACCGCAGATGTAGCGCCCTGCCCCGGTGTGCACGAACAGTTCGAAATCGAAACCGGTGCCGAGAATGTTTTTGCCCAGCAGGCCGGCTTCGGTCGCTTCGGCAATGGCGCGGCGTAAATGGACCGCCGCTTCAATATATTCGCCGCGCAGGAAGATGTAGCCGCGGTACGCCTTCAGCGCAAACGCGGAGATCAGCATGCCTTCCACCAGCAGGTGCGGCAGTTGCTCCATCAGCAGGCGGTCTTTATAGGTGCCCGGCTCCATCTCATCGGCGTTACACAGCAGGTAACGGATGTTCATGGATTCGTCTTTCGGCATCAGGCTCCACTTCAGACCGGTGGAGAAGCCCGCGCCGCCGCGCCCTTTCAGACCGGCGTCTTTCACCTGGTTGACGATCTCATCCGGCGCCAGGCCCAGCAGCGCCTTACGGGCGCCCTCGTAGCCATTTTTGCTTTGATACTCATCCAGCCATACCGGCTGTTTGTCATCGCGCAGGCGCCAGGTTAGCGGATGCGTTTCGGGAGTTCGGATAACGTTTTTCATTTATACCGCTCCAGCAAATCAGGAATTCCTTCCGGCGTCAGATGACTGTGGGTGTCTTCATCAATCATCATGCTTGGGCCTTTATCACAGTTACCCAGACAGCAGGTTGGTAACAGGGTAAAGCGGCCATCAAACGTAGTCTGACCCGGCTTGATATTCAGCTTTTGCTCAAGTGCCGCCTGAATCCCCTGATAGCCGGTGATGTGACACACCACGCTGTCGCAGTAGCGAATAACGTGACGGCCAACCGGCTGACGGAAGATCTGGCTGTAGAAGGTCGCAACGCCTTCGACATCGCTGGCCGGGATCTCCAGTACGTCAGCGATCGCATAGATCGCGCCGTCCGGCACCCAGCCACGCTGTTTCTGAACGATCTTCAGCGCTTCAATGGACGCCGCACGCGGGTCTTCGTAGTGGTGCTTCTCGTGCTCAATTGCCTCACGCTCTGCCGCACTCAGCTCAAAAGCCTCGGTTTGTGGTTGTTGATTTTCGTGCATAATTAGCGGTCCACGTCTGACATAACAAAATCGATACTACCCAGATATACGATAAGATCGGATACCAGGCTGCCGCGAATCGCCGCCGGAATCTGCTGCAGGTGCGCATAGCTCGGCGTACGGATACGGGTGCGATAGCTCATGGTGCTGCCGTCGCTGGTCAGGTAGTAACTGTTAATACCCTTCGTCGCTTCAACCATCTGGAAGGATTCGTTGGCCGGCATCACCGGGCCCCAGGAAACCTGCAGGAAGTGCGTGATCAGGGTTTCGATATGCTGCAGCGTGCGCTCTTTCGGCGGCGGCGTGGTCAGCGGATGATCCGCCTTGAACGGCCCTTCCGGCATATTATCGAGACACTGCTGAAGGATGCGTAGACTCTGGCGCAGCTCTTCTACTTTCAACATCACGCGGGTGTAGCAGTCGGAAACGCCGCCGCCGGTCGGGATTTCAAAGTCGAAGTTTTCATAGCCTGAATATGGACGCCATTTACGCACGTCGAAACCAATGCCGGTCGCGCGCAGGCCAGCGCCGGTGGTTCCCCACTCCAGCGCCTCTTTCGCATTGTAGGCGGCCACCCCTTTCGAACGGCCAATCAGAATGCTGTTGCGCAGCGCGGCCTTTTCGTAGGAATCCAGACGCTTAGGCATCCACTCAAGGAATTCGCGCAGCAGGCGATCCCAGCCGCGCGGCAGGTCATGCGCGACGCCGCCGATGCGGAACCACGCCGGGTGCATACGGAAACCGGTGATGGCTTCGACCAGATCGTAGATTTTCTGTCGATCGGTAAAGGCAAAGAACACCGGCGTCATGGCGCCGACGTCCTGAATAAAGGTGGAGATGTACAGCAGGTGGCTGTTGATACGGAACAGCTCTGAGAGCATCACGCGAATCACGTTGACGCGATCCGGCACGGTGATACCCGCCAGTTTTTCTACCGCCAGCACGTACGGCATCTCATTGACGCAGCCGCCGAGATATTCGATACGGTCGGTATAGGGAATGTAGCTGTGCCACGACTGACGCTCGCCCATCTTTTCAGCACCGCGGTGGTGGTAGCCGATGTCCGGAACGCAGTCGACGATCTCTTCGCCATCCAGCTGCAGAACGATACGGAAAGCCCCGTGCGCGGAGGGGTGGTTCGGGCCGAGGTTAAGGAACATAAAGTCCTCATTTTCGGTCCCGCGCTTCATGCCCCACTCTTCCGGTTTGAAGGTCAGCGCTTCCATTTCCAGATCCTGCTTCGCTTTTGTCAGCTCAAACGGGTCGAATTCGGTGGCGCGTGCCGGATAGTCTTTACGCAGCGGATGGCCTTCCCAGGTCGGCGGCATCATTATGCGCGTCAGGTGCGGGTGGCCTTCGATATCAATGCCAAACATTTCCCACGTTTCACGCTCATACCAGTTGGCGTTAGGGAACAGTTTGGTAAATGTCGGAACGCGCAGATCGTTTTCAGATAATGCTACCTTGAGCATGATATCGCGATTGCGTTCAATGGAAATCAGGTGATAGAAAACGGAAAAATCCGCGGCGGGTAGCCCGTCACGGTGGGTACGCAGACGTTCGTCCATACCGTGCAGATCGAACAGCATGACGTAAGGTTTCGGTAATTTCTTCAGGAAATCACCCACCTCCAGCAGCTGTTCGCGCTTGACCCAAACTACCGGTACGCCGGTACGGGTTGGCTGAACGGTAAAGGCATCCGGGCCAAAACGATTGCGCAGTTCGCCGATCACCGGGTCATCAAGGTGATCGCGGGTTTGCCAGGCTGGTGCGGCGTCATGCGCGTTTAAATCGGTCATATTGTTCACCATTGCAAAAGGTCCGTGGTGACTGCCGGGCGGGCTTCGCGCTGTTGTAGATTGATTTGCGAAGTATTATGCCGCCGCCCGCAGGCGCAAATTAAATCTCGTCCGGAGTCCGCAGATTGGTCACTGCAATGCGTTCGCCGCGTTTACGCTCACGTTCCGACTGCATGTTGGCGCGATAAACGCCCTGATCGCCAACCACCCACGAGAGAGGACGGCGCTCTTTACCAATAGATTCCTGCAGCAGCATCAGCGCCTGCATATACGCTTCCGGACGCGGCGGACAGCCCGGGATGTAAACATCAACCGGAATAAATTTATCTACGCCCTGCACAACAGAATAAATATCGTACATACCGCCGGAGTTGGCACATGCGCCCATGGAAATAACCCATTTCGGCTCCAGCATCTGATCGTAAAGACGCTGAATAACCGGTGCCATCTTGGTGAAGCAGGTACCCGCAACCACCATCAGGTCAGCCTGACGAGGAGAGGCACGCAGAACTTCTGCGCCAAAACGCGCTACGTCATGCACCGCAGTGAATGACGTCACCATTTCTACATAGCAGCAAGAAAGGCCGAAGTTGTAGGGCCAGATTGAGTTCTTACGACCCCAGTTCACCATGTCATGCAGAGCGTGTTCGAGTTTCCCCATATACACGCTTTTGTTAACTTCTTGCTCCAGGGGGTCGGTTACGATCTCCTGTTTTTGCAGGGGGTAACGGTCGTTCTCACCGTTGGGATCTATGCGGGTGAGCGTATAATCCATCTTATTGCCTCGCTTTTACTGCATATGACGGTTAGTGGGACTGTCTGTTTCTGAGTTAACCAGCGTGCGACGGGAACGCGCAGGCGTCCAGTCCAGTGCGCCGATACGGACGAGATAAACCAGACCAGCCAGTAGCACTAAAATGAAAATTGCGGCTTCCACAAAGCCAACCCAGCCGCTTTCGCGGATAGAGGTCGACCATGCGTAGAGATACAGGGCTTCCACGTCGAAGATAACGAAGAACATGGCAACCAGATAAAACTTCGCAGAAAGACGTAAGCGAGCCGAACCAACGGAGTCGATCCCCGATTCAAACGGCGTGTTTTTGCTACGCGCGCGCGCGCGACCGCCGAGGTACCAGCCCCCGACAAGCATCAGGCAGCACAGGCCGATGGCAATGATGAGAAATATAGCGAATGCCCAATGATGAGCGATGACTTCAGTGGATGTTGACATACGCATTGCTTAACCAAAAAAGTGTAGCGCTAAACCCTCTGCTCTTACTGGCAGATGAACGCCACAGCGTTTCACGGGGAGGAATAAAAAAATAACCTTGCAAAAAAGCGTCCCTACTTATCGTAGAAGGCCATATGCGCTGGCTTTTTACCCCTTTCTTTAACCTTTTGTCAACTTCAACAAAAGTTTTAACAACATTAATTTACATTAGGTTTTTTTCATTAACATTAAATGCCCTTTTATGCGAAATAACCTTGCATACCAATTGGATTTAGTGTTGTTGAATCGTGTCCGTTTCCATTGTAAATCATAATTACCCGCCTATTTTGACAGGATTTAGCCTCGATTCCTCCCCCTAAGGAGGGGTATTTTCTTGATCTGTGACACGCTTTTGTTAATTAAACCAAAAAAACAGCAACAAACTGGCCGGTTTTTTAACATTAGCATGAACTATTGAAAGTGCAGGGAAAAGTAGAGAAGTGTGGGTGGGATTGCTTCTAACCAACTGATATACATAACAATAAAACAACAATATATTAAAAATCAGCGTAAAATAAGAAAAAAAAGAACCGCAGGGTCTAATTCTGACCTCAGCGGTTCCTTTTTGCATTTACATTTTGTTACCAGCTTTTTGTGACGAGCGTGGCTTTGATCACCCTCACGAGATGAGGGTATGGCCTCCCCCTTCGGGGGTAAAAAGCGGGTCCGACGACCAGAGGCTATGGTCCTGACTCAGCGACTGAAAAATGGCCTGCGCCAGTTCACTTACGCTCTGCGGATCGCAGCTCAAAACGTAGCGCGTATCCGGTAATCCTGGCAGGCCGTCGCTCTTGCCTACCACCCGCAGCTCGGGGCTCATCATTTCTACCGGCCGCGCCGTAACGCCCAGCCCGGCTTTCACCGCCGCTTTTACGCCCGCAAGTGAGGACGCAGAGTGGGCCAGATGCCACGGGGTTTGAGCGCTATCGAGCGCCGAAATAATATCATCCCGGAAGGGACCAGGTCCCTCAAGCAGGATCAGCGGCACCGAAGCCTCATGGGGCAGCACGTAGTCCGCCGCGCAGTACCACAGGGTGGGTGAAATGCGCAGCGTCAGCATTTCAAAGCTGTCAGACTGATGGGTGGTCAACGCGAGATCTATCGCGCCCTTTGCCAGCATGTCCACCACCTCAGCATAATTCAGAACCTTAATTTCCAGGGTCAGCCGCGGGTAGAAGCTGCCGATCCGATTAAGTAAAAACGGCAAAATGGTATCCGCCGTTTCGTCGGTGGCGCCGATAGTCAACGTGCCCTGCAGGCTGCTGAACATTAGCGACATGCAGGCTTCATCATTAAAGCGCAGAATTTTCCGCGCATAGCCGAGCAGCTGAATGCCCTGCTCAGTTAATAACTTATTCCGCCCGTGGCGGGCAAAGAGCTCTTTTCCGACCAGCTGTTCCAGCCGCTGCATCTGCTGGCTCACCGCAGACTGGGTACGGCATACCGCGGTTGCTGCGGCAGCAAAAGTACTCAGATCGGCGACGGCAACAAACGTTCTCAGCAGATCGAGGTCGAGATTTAGTATTGGACGATTTGCATTTATCATGTTGCTTCACTCACAGGTGGCTATCGCTTACCTGCCTTGTTGATGCTGTGCTCCAGGTTTCCGGCTATTCCTTGAGCCTCGTGTCATCCGCAAAATGGAAACGGGTGACAGCTGGAAGAACGTTATTGCATTTGAAAGTACTCGTCCGCGTCAATTGTGCGGAACCTCTGAGTCATATTTTGTTCGTACGCCTAAGCTTTTTCTAATTACGGTGACCCGCTTTATGTGACCTGATTCAAAAAAGCCATCAATAGCGCTGCCCTGCACATCAATACGCAGTCAGCCTCTGCCAACGCTCGCTGAACGACAAACAAAAAGCCTGCAATAACAATATATTAATAAGAAAAACCGCATTATTTACGAGGTTTATTTGATATTAACAACGACATCCTAACCGAAAACAGAATTATTTATAAGGGTAAATTAGTATTATTAAAGATAATTTTAAGCATTTTTTCAGGACTTTAATTAAATTAACAAAACCAGGATTATTCATTGTCAAAAAATAAGGGTCATTAATCTCTTAGATGTTTTTATTAAGTATATTTAACATTACCGCTACAGTCTTCCACTATCAGTTAAAAGCATAGTGCTTTTTTGTGAGCAAAAAAGTATCAACGCAGGCCCTTCCCGCAGCTTCAAACCAGATAAAGATTCATCATATAGCGATAAAACCACGATATTTGACCAATAAAATACAACTTAAAGGCATATTCTATAAAGACAAAAGCCAATCAACAGATAAATCGATTACCCTAAAAAAAGAGTAATGGCAAAATCTTCTCCTGCTAACCCTTCAAAACAGCGGGGATGAAGAGTACATTGTTCCGAGCTGACTTCCACGGCAGGGAGTGGCGATAACAGCTAAAAAGGTCAAAGATTCATGTCCCCTATCGAAAAATCCAGCAAGTTAGACAACGTCTGTTACGACATCCGCGGCCCGGTTCTGAAAGAAGCGAAGCGCCTTGAAGAAGAAGGCAATAAAGTCCTCAAGCTGAACATCGGCAACCCGGCACCGTTTGGCTTCGATGCCCCGGATGAAATCCTCGTTGACGTCATTCGTAATTTACCGACCGCGCAGGGCTACTGTGACTCTAAAGGCCTCTACTCGGCGCGTAAGGCTATCATGCAGCACTATCAGGCTCGCGGCATGCGCGACGTGACGGTTGAAGATATTTATATCGGCAACGGCGTATCGGAACTGATTGTCCAGGCCATGCAGGCGCTGCTGAACAGCGGTGACGAAATGCTGGTCCCGGCGCCGGATTATCCTCTGTGGACGGCGGCGGTATCGCTCTCCAGCGGTAAAGCAGTGCACTATCTTTGCGATGAGTCCGCCGACTGGTTCCCGGATCTCGACGATATTCGCGCAAAAATCACCCCGCGCACCCGCGGGATCGTGATTATCAACCCCAACAACCCGACCGGCGCGGTCTATTCAAAAGAGCTGCTGCTGGAGATCGTCGAAATTGCTCGTCAACATAATCTGATCATCTTTGCCGATGAAATCTACGACAAGATCCTCTACGACGAAGCCCAGCACCACTCGATCGCCGCGCTGGCTCCCGATCTGCTGACGATCACCTTTAACGGCCTGTCAAAAACCTATCGCGTTGCCGGCTTCCGCCAGGGCTGGATGGTGCTCAATGGCCCGAAAAAGCACGCCAAAGGTTACATCGAAGGCCTGGAAATGCTGGCCTCTATGCGCCTGTGCGCCAACGTTCCGGCGCAGCATGCCATTCAGACGGCGCTTGGCGGCTATCAAAGCATCAGCGAGTTTATTGTTCCCGGCGGGCGCCTGTATGAACAGCGTAACCGCGCCTGGGAGCTGATTAACGAGATCCCGGGCGTCTCCTGCGTTAAGCCGAAAGGCGCGCTGTATATGTTCCCGAAAATAGACGCAAAGCGTTTTAACATTCACGACGATCAGAAGATGGTTCTCGACTTCCTGCTGCAGGAGAAAGTGCTGCTGGTTCAGGGCACCGCCTTTAACTGGCCGTGGCCGGATCATGTGCGCATTGTTACCCTGCCGCGCGAAGACGATCTGGAAATGGCCATTTCGCGGTTCGGCCGCTTCCTCTCTGGCTATCACCAGCTCTGATAAGCCGAACCCGCCGCCGGTATTTGCATCCGGCGGCAATCCCTGCGCACAATGGAACCCGATGTTGTCACTGATTAAGGGTCCTTATGAGTCAGAGTCATTTCTTTGCCCACCTCTCCCGCCTGAAGCTGATTAACCGCTGGCCGCTGATGCGCAACGTGCGCACCGAAAACGTGTCCGAACATAGTCTGCAGGTCGCTATGGTTGCCCATGCGCTGGCGGCAATTAAGAATCGCAAGTTTGCGGGCAACGTTAACGCCGAGCGGATTGCGCTGCTGGCGATGTATCATGATGCGTCGGAAGTATTAACCGGCGACCTGCCAACGCCGGTTAAATATTTCAACTCGCAGATCGCCCAGGAGTATAAGGCCATCGAGAAAATCGCCCAGCAAAAGCTGATTGATATGGTCCCCGACGAGCTGCGCGATATTTTTGCGCCGCTGATTGATGAACACCGCTATAGCGAAGAGGAAAAATTAATCGTCAAACAGGCGGATGCGCTCTGCGCCTATCTGAAATGCCTCGAAGAGCTGTCGGCCGGCAATAACGAATTTTTACTGGCCAAAGGCCGGCTTGAGAAAACGCTGGAATCCCGCCGCAGCGATGAAATGGATTACTTTATGCAGGTGTTTGTTCCGAGCTTTCATCTCTCTCTGGATGAAATCAGCCAGGATTCCCCGCTGTAAATCGACGCCAGCCCGGCCAGCGGCCGGGCCATGAGGAACCGGGGTTCAGAACGGGAACAGGACCGGGATCAGCAGCACGCAAACCACCATCACCAGCACGGTAAAAGGTACGCCGATCTTCACAAAATCGCTGAACGAGTATTTACCGGGGCCAAGCACCAGGGTGTTAACCGGTGAAGATACCGGGGTCATGAATGCCGCCGAAGCCGCCATCGCCACCACCATGGCAAAGGGATAAGGCGACACGCCCATTGAGTTCGCCGCCGCTAGCGCAATCGGCGCCATCAGCACCGCCGTTGCGGTGTTTGAAATAAACAGGCCAATTGTCGCGCACATCACAAACAGGCAGCCCAGCATTAAATATGGCCCTTTGCTGCCGGCAACGTCCATCAGTCCCTGGACCACTAAATCTACGCCGCCGGTTTTCTGCAGCGCCAGCGCAAAGGGCATCATCCCGACGATCAGAATAATGCTCGGCCAGTGAATAGCTTTGTAAGCGCTCTCGGCGTTGATACAGCGAAACTTCCCCATCAAAAGGCAGGAGATAATGGCGGCGATGGGATTGGGGATTTCATCGGTGAGCATCAGGGCCACCATCAGCACCAGGCAGAAAATAGCGTGCGGCGCCTGGCTGTGGGCCGGTGACGCATCGTTAACCTCGATCGGCATATTTAACACAACGAAATCACGCCCGCGTTTCGCCAGCAGGGCAATCTGCCGCCAGTTGCCAACGACCAGCATGATATCCCCAAGCTGCAGGGACTCATCTACCACCGCTCCATCGAGGGCTTTACCATCCCGCTTCAGACCGACAATATTGAGCCCAAAGCGGGTGCGGAAGGCAATTTCACGCACCGTTTTGCCGATAAGTTCCGAGTCGGGGATCAGCGTCACCTCCGCCATGCCGACATCCAGCGCCTGGTCGGAGAAATACTCCCCGCGAAGCACCATCGGCTCAAGCATTTGCTCTCCGCAGAACTGGCGTAAATCGACGTCCGATGCCGACATGTCAATCAGCAGGACATCGCGGGCGCGGAACTCTGATACCCCGTTAACGTTCACAATCACCCGCCGAAAACGGCGCCAGCGCTCCACGCCGATAACGTTAGCGCAGTAGCGCTCGCGTAGCTTAAGGTCGTCCAGCCGCTGGCCAATCATCGGTGAGCCGGGGCGGATCGCCAGGCGACGCGCCCTGCCGGTTAAATGGTACTCTTTGATTAAGTCGCGAAAGGTGCTTTTCTTACGCCCGTCGCGCGCCAGCTCGCTCTCATCGCCTTTCAGCATAAAGCGGACCGCCAGCATATAGAACACGCCCAGAACCAGAACCACCAGGCCAATTGGCGTCACGCTAAAGAAGCTAAACCCCTGGAGCCCTTCGCGTATCAGCTCGCTGTTCACCACCAGGTTGGGCGGCGTTGCCACCAGGGTCATCATGCCGCTGATCAGTCCGGCAAAGCTCAGCGGCATCATCAGGCGCGACGGGGAGGTATTCATACGGGCAGAAACGCTCAGCACGACCGGGATAAAGATCGCCACCACCCCGGTTGAGCTCATAAAAGCGCCAAGCCCGGCGACGGTCAGCATCAGGTAGATCAGCATTTTTGTTTCGCTGCTGCCCGCCACCTTCACCAGCCAGCTGCCGACTTTACTTGCCACCCCGGTGCGCACGAGGCCGTCACCGATGATAAACAGCGCGGCGATAAGAATAACGTTCGGATCGCTAAAACCGGAAAACGCTTCGCTAAGCGTCAGCGTATCGCTGAGGACAAAGGCCACAATCACCAGTAGCGCAATAGCATCCATGCGCACTTTTCCGGTAGCGAAAAGCACAACCGCAACGGCAAGAAGAGATAACACCCAAATCAGTTCACCGTTCACAACTTATCCTTGTCTGAAGATGGAGCCGGAATTGTGGCACAAAAAAGCCCCGGCAGCGCGGGGCTAAATCATGAGATTATGCTTTAAGCGTGACGCTAACGTTGCCGTCTGGCTGCCGGACAATGATCAGATCTTCGAGGCTGGTCAGCACAAAGTCTGCTTCATCGAGACGCGGTGCGTCGGCAGGCACGTTAACGGCAATCGTACGGCATCCGGCGCTCAGGCCGGACAGTAATCCCGCCGGCGCGTCCTCAACCACCGCACACTCCTGCGGGGCCAGCCCCAGCAGCTCGGCCCCGAGCAGATAGGCATCGGGCGCCGGCTTGCCGTGCCTGACCCGCTCCGCCGTGACGAAGATTTTAGCTTCGGGCAGGCCCCCCGCGCGATGGCGCGCATGGGCGACGGGCACCGAACCCGAGGTGACGATAGCCCACGGAATGCCTGCATTATCCAGCTGAGTCAGCAGCGCAACCGCTCCCGGCAGCGCCGTGATGCCGTCGGTGTCCTGTGCTTCTACCGTTTCCAGATAGCGGAATTCCGCCTGAATCTCCTCTTCGCTGCGCCCGGGTAAAAAATGGCGTAAAGAGGTTATCGCCTGCTTACCGTGGATAAAGTTCAGCACTTCATCATGCGGGATACCGAAACGATCCGCCCATGTACACCACGAGCGCTCCACCACCGGTAACGAATCGACTAACGTCCCGTCAAGATCGAACAGGAAACCTTTACACTGCACGGAAACCTCCATCAGGCATTGATAATTTGATTAATTTCGTTGCTGCTCAAATGGTACTGGCGCGGGCATGAGTGCCAGGCGGTGAGCATACGCTGATATTTTTCCCACATCGGCGTTTGCGAATTGAAGCCGTGGGTGCCGGCGTCAAAGTGGCTGTAGCGCCCCTCTACGTTGACGATAAAGCGCACGTAGCCGAGGAAACGCGCTTCGGTGGCCACGTCGAATCCCAGGAAGGTCACCCGACGTTCGTCGATTTCGCTGCCGTCCTTGAGGTTAGTCCAGGAGACGTGCATCGCATGATACATTTCCATGACATCGATAACGGTACGGCAGGTTTCTTCAGTCAGCTCACCGAACTCGCGGTCCAGTTCGCGCATCTGCAGCCCGTATCCACGCTCGATGATGGTCTGCAGACGGCGATAGCGCTCAGCGTTGTCCGGGTCGAGCATCGTCATCATCTTGTACTGATTTGACAAAATCAGGCGCTGCGCATTGGTCATTTCCATTTCTTGACTCCTGTGGCACTTTACGGCGTGAAAAAAGAAGGCGCATTAATCATGCGCCTTCTTTTATATGCGTTTTCACTGGGGAATTACAAATCATCAAGGAAAGTTTTATCCAGTTGTTTGAAGGCGCGCTTAAGCGTGTCAGCTAAAGCCTGGTAATCCGGCTTACCGTCAACCGGCGCCAGCGCCTGCCCCGCCTCCTGCAGTTTGCCGCGAACTTCATAAAACCAGTTCAAAACCGACGGCGGCAGCGGCGTCACCGAACGTTTACCCAGCCACCACAGTCCCTGCATCGGCAGACTCAACGCAAACAGCGCCGTGGCGACCGCAGGGCCCAGCTGGCCGCCGAGGGCAATTTGCCAGCACAGGGTAAAGACGGCGACCGGCGGCATGATACGAATCGCGTAGCGGGTAGCGCGAATAATGCGGTTTTCAATAAACACCGGGGCGAGGCGTTTATCTAAAGGCCAGGTCTTTGTGTAGTGCTGCCCGCGGCGAAACAAGCTGAAAAAGCTAACGGGACGATTCTCGGGTGTCGACATGGCTGTACCTCAACTTTACATATAAATCTTAAAATATTCGTGCAAAACACCAACTGTGCATGACAACGTTCAAAACATTTTGGCAATGGGTGCGGCAATCAGGTATCCTGTGCCCACCTGAAAGGGCGTTAGACCCTTTTACCAGGTTAGTCAAATTATCGCATATTCTGCCATTGTCTGAAAATTATCCAAAATGGCATAAAATCAAATGTACTTATCTCATCGTGCCCGGAAACAGAACAAGGCATGATGTTAATCATAAATGTCGGTGTCATCCTGCGCTACGCTTTGTGACACAATGACGTTTTTTTAGCCACGTATTATAAAAGGTACTTCCATGTCGAGTAAGCTAGTACTGGTTCTGAACTGCGGTAGTTCCTCACTGAAATTTGCTATCCTTGATGCTCTCAACGGTGACGAATATCTGTCCGGTTTAGCCGAATGTTTCCATCTTCCTGAAGCGCGTATCAAATGGAAAATGGATGGCAGCAAACAAGAAGCAGATTTAGGCGCTGGCGCAGCTCACAGTGAAGCGCTTAACTTTATCGTTAACACTATTCTGGCACAAAAACCAGAACTGTCTGCTCAGCTGACCGCAATTGGCCACCGTATCGTTCACGGTGGTGAAAAATACACCAGTTCCGTGGTGATTGACGATTCCGTCATTCAGGGCATCAAAGATTCCGCCTCTTTCGCACCGCTGCACAACCCGGCGCATCTGATCGGTATTGCTGAAGCGCTGAAATCCTTCCCGCATCTGAAAAACAAGAACGTTGCCGTATTCGACACCGCGTTCCATCAGACCATGCCGGAAGAGTCTTACCTCTACGCCCTGCCGTACAGCCTGTACAAAGAACACGGCGTACGTCGCTATGGTGCCCACGGCACCAGCCACTTCTACGTGACTCAGGAAGCGGCAAAAGTCCTGAACAAATCGGTTGAAGAGCTGAACATCATCACCTGCCATCTGGGTAACGGTGGTTCTGTTTCCGCGATCCGCAACGGTAAATGCGTTGATACCTCTATGGGTCTGACCCCGCTGGAAGGCCTGGTAATGGGTACCCGCTCCGGCGATATCGACCCGGCAATCATCTTCCATCTGCACGACTCCCTGGGCATGAGCGTTGATGCAATCAACAAAATGCTGACCAAAGAGTCCGGCCTGCTCGGTCTGACTGAAGTCACCAGCGACTGCCGCTATGTTGAAGACAACTACACGGATAAAGCAGACGCTAAGCGTGCTATGGACGTTTACTGCCACCGCCTGGCGAAGTACATCGGCTCCTACACCGCGCTGATGGACGGTCGTCTGGACGCGGTTATCTTCACCGGTGGTATCGGTGAAAACGCGGCGATGGTTCGTGAACTGTCTCTGGGCAAACTGGGCGTACTGGGCTTCGATGTTGATCATGAACGTAACCTGGCGGCCCGTTTCGGCAAGTCCGGCTTCATCAACAAAGAAGGCACCCGCCCTGCTCTGGTCATCCCGACCAACGAAGAGCTGGTTATCGCGCAAGACGCCAACCGTCTGACCGCCTGATTCCACACCGCCAGCGATAAGCCTAAATAATTCGGGTTACAGGAAGGCGGCGACGCAGCGAATCCCCGGGAGCGTATGAGTAGTACGTGACCGGGGTGAGCGACAAATCTGTCCGAAACAGATTTGATCGCAGTGTCGCAGCGGCCCGCAAGGGCGAGGCTCAAGGATGAGCCGGGTAACAAAGCCAACGCGCATGCAACCTGAAGTATGGCGGGAAGCTGGTGGTGCAGTTTTGCATCCCGCCGGATACTGGCGGTAACGAAAGAGGATATATCGTGTCCCGTATAATCATGCTAATCCCTACCGGAACCAGCGTAGGCCTGACCAGCGTCAGCCTCGGTGTTATCCGTGCTATGGAACGTAAAGGCGTTCGCCTGAGCGTCTTTAAACCTATCGCGCAACCGCGCGCTGGCGGCGATGCGCCTGACCAGACTACCGCTATCGTTCGCGCTAATTCCAACCTTCCGGCCGCAGAGCCGCTGAAGATGAGCCACGTTGAGTCGCTGCTGTCCAGCAACCAGAAAGACGTGCTGATGGAAGAGATCATCGCTAACTACCACGCCAGCACTCAGGATGCTGAAGTTGTGCTGGTAGAAGGCCTGGTTCCGACGCGTAAACACCAGTTTGCCCAGTCGCTGAACTTCGAAATCGCCAAAACGCTGAACGCTGAAATCGTCTTCGTGATGTCTCAGGGCACCGACACCCAGGAACAGCTGAACGAGCGTATCGAACTGACCCGCAACAGCTTCGGCGGCGTGAAGAACACTAACATTACCGGTGTTATCGTCAACAAGCTGAACGCGCCGGTTGACGAGCAGGGACGTACCCGTCCTGACCTGTCAGAAATTTTCGATGACTCTTCGAAAGCGAAAGTGGTCAAGATCGATCCGGCTCAGCTGCAGAACGGCAGCGCGCTGCCGATTCTCGGCGCGGTGCCGTGGAGCTTCGATCTGATTGCCACCCGCGCAATCGATATGGCGCACCACCTGAATGCCACCATCATCAATGAAGGCGACATCAATACCCGCCGCGTAAAATCCGTTACCTTCTGTGCGCGCAGCATTCCGCACATGCTGGAACACTTCCGCGCAGGTTCCCTGCTGGTGACCTCCGCCGATCGTCCTGACGTACTGGTTGCAGCCTGCCTGGCGGCGATGAACGGCGTAGAAATCGGCGCTCTGCTGCTGACCGGCGCCTACGAAATGGACGCCCGCGTGAGCAAGCTGTGCGAACGCGCGTTTGCCACCGGCCTGCCGGTATTCATGGTGAACACCAATACCTGGCAGACCTCTCTGAGCCTGCAGAGCTTCAACCTGGAAGTGCCGGTTGACGATCACGAGCGTATCGAGAAAGTTCAGGAGTACGTGGCCAGCTACATCAACGCCGACTGGATCGAGTCTCTGACTGCGACCTCCGAGCGCAGCCGTCGCCTCTCTCCGCCGGCCTTCCGCTACCAGCTCACCGAGCTGGCGCGCAAAGCGGGCAAACGCGTCGTTCTGCCGGAAGGCGACGAGCCGCGTACCGTTAAAGCAGCGGCAATCTGCGCAGAACGCGGTATCGCGACCTGCGTGCTGCTGGGTAACCCGGATGAGATCAACCGCGTTGCCGCCGCTCAGGGCGTAGAGCTGGGTTCTGGTATCGAAATCGTCGATCCGGAAGTGGTTCGCGAAAGCTACGTGGCTCGCCTGGTCGAACTGCGTAAGAGCAAGGGTATGACCGAAGCGGTTGCTCGCGAGCAGCTGGAAGACAACGTGGTTCTCGGCACGCTGATGCTGGAACAGGACGAAGTCGACGGCCTGGTGTCCGGCGCGGTACACACCACCGCCAACACCATTCGTCCGCCGCTGCAGCTGATCAAAACGGCTCCGGGCAGCTCTCTGGTCTCCTCCGTGTTCTTCATGCTGCTGCCTGAACAGGTTTACGTGTACGGCGACTGCGCGATTAACCCGGACCCAACCGCAGAACAGCTGGCGGAGATCGCTATTCAGTCCGCAGATTCCGCGATTGCCTTTGGCATTGAACCGCGCGTGGCGATGCTCTCCTACTCCACCGGCACCTCCGGCGCGGGTAGCGACGTCGAAAAAGTTCGTGAAGCGACGCGTCTGGCTCAGGAAAAACGTCCTGACCTGATGATCGACGGCCCGCTGCAGTACGACGCTGCCGTTATGGCTGACGTGGCAAAATCCAAGGCGCCGAACTCTCCGGTTGCCGGCCGCGCGACCGTGTTCATCTTCCCGGATCTGAACACCGGTAACACCACTTACAAAGCCGTACAGCGTTCTGCCGACCTAATCTCCATCGGGCCGATGCTGCAGGGTATGCGTAAGCCGGTGAACGACCTGTCCCGTGGCGCGCTGGTAGACGATATCGTCTACACCATCGCGCTGACCGCGATTCAGTCGTCTCAGCAGCAGCAGTAACACTCTCCGCTGGCGCCTGCGCCGGTTGGTGAAAAAAAGGCGACCTCGATGGTCGCCTTTGTTATTTACAGCAGCTCTCTCGCCGCCGACACAATATCATGCGCCGTCAGGCCATACTCCTTCTGCAGGAAATCCTGGGTACCGACCTGGCCATAACGCTCCTTCACCCCCACGCGGCGCATCGGCACCGGGCAGGTTTCCACCAGCACCTCGGCCACGGCCGATCCCAGTCCGTTGTGAATGCTGTGGTTTTCGCAGGTCACAATGCGCCCGGTTTTCTCGGCATAATTTTTCACCAGCATGCGGTCGATAGGCTTGAGGGTAAACATATCAATTACCGCCGCGCTGACGCCTTCCTGCTCAAGCTGTCGCGCCGCCTCCAGCGCTTCCGCCACCATAATACCGTTGGCAATCAGGGTGATATCTTCGCCTTCTCGCAGGACGTTGCCCTTGCCGATGGTAAACGTCGAGCCCGGCGCGTAAACGCTCGGCGCCTGCTTGCGGATGGTGCGCACCCAGTAGAAACCGTTGAGCGTCATCAGCTGACGCAGGATATCGTCGAACATCACCGCATCGGTGACCTCCAGCACCACCGAGTGCGCCAGGCCGCGAACGATCCCCATATCTTCAAACGACATATGGGTGCCGCCGTTATGGCAGGCGGTAACGCCGGCGTCGGAGGCAATGACCTTGACGTTGTTACGCTGATAATCCAGCGCCATAAACAGCTGATCGAAGCAGCGGCGGCTGGCAAAGGCGGTAAAAGTATGCACAAACGGCTGACGTCCGGTCAACGACAGGCCGGCGGCGGTGCCGATGACGTTGGCCTCCATAATGCCGCAGTTGATCACGTGCTGCGGATAATCCCGCGCCACGCCGTCCATTGCCATCGAGCTCATCAGATCGGCTTCGAGGGCGATAATGTCGCTCCCGGCCTCAATCTGCCGGGCGACAAATCCGGCATACACTTTACGCATTTCCACTGCGTCTTTTTGTCCTGCGGGTGCGACGTTAATCATGAGCGGCCTCCAGTTGACGAATTGTCTCGTTCAGCGCCGCTGTCATCTCATCCGTCAGGCGCAGGTGATGGGAATTGCTGAGCTGCTCGAGATACGGCACGCCCTGCCCTTTAATGCTGTCGAGGATCACCACCCGCGGGCGCGCATCGGCAGCCGGAACGGGCTGTACAGCCGCCAGCAGCCCGACGATGTCGTCCCCCTTCACGGTGATGGCGTCAAAACCAAAGGCGTGGAACTTCTCCTCGAGGTTGAAGGCGCGGATAATTTCGTCGAGAGCGCCGTCGAGCTGCAGTTTGTTCCAGTCAACAAACACCGTCAGATTATTCAGGCGGTGGTGGGCGATAAACTGAAACGCCTCCCAGCACTGTCCCTCATTCAGCTCGCCGTCACCGACAATGCAGAATACCCGATTCGAACGCCCGGCCAGCTTATGGGAGAGCGCCATGCCGCCGGCGATAGAAATCCCCTGCCCCAGCGAACCGGTCGTTGCATCCACCCCCCGCGTTTTCAGGCGATCCGGGTGGCTCGGCAGACGGGTTCCGTTATGGTTAAGCGTGCTGAGATCTTCCATCGGGAAATAGCCCTTGATGGCTAAGGTGCTGTACAGCGCCGGTCCGGCATGGCCTTTTGACAGCACAAAGTAGTCGCGCTCCGGCCAGTCCGGGTCGGCGGGATCGATTTTCATCACCGCGCCGTACAGCACCGCCAGCGTTTCGACGACCGACATGCTGCCGCCGTAGTGGCCAAAACCCAGATTCGTCAGCGATTTAAGCGTGGCGACGCGAATGTCGCGCGCCAGTTGGGTCACTTCTTGTACATTCATGATTTGGCTCCGGTATTCTCCTGCGCGCCATTGCCCGCAGATTTCTTCTTCGCAAAGACGTTGTACGCGACCAGCAGAGCGAACAGCGCCACAACAAGACCCGTAATCGCAAACGGCGACAGATAGCGCGCCAGGTTGCCGAGCACGATACCGATCGCGCCGAAATCGGCGTCTGAGAAGGTGGTATTGGCAAAACCGATCGCCCCCAGAACCGGCAGCAGCAGCACCGGCAGGAAGGTGATCAGCAGACCGTTAGCAAACGCGCCAATCATTGCGCCCCGACGACCGCCGGTGGCGTTGCCGAAGACCCCCGCCGTCGCACCGGTGAAAAAGTGCGGCACGACGCCCGGTAGAATCAGCACCAGGTTCATTTGCCCAAGCAGGAACAGCCCCACCAGACCACCGAGGAAGCTAAACAGGAAACCGATCAGCACCGCGTTGGGCGCATACGGGTAAACCACCGGGCAATCCAGCGCAGGACGCGCGTTCGGCACCAGTTTTTCTGAGAAGCCGGTAAACGCCGGCACGATTTCCGCCAGGATCAGGCGCACCCCTTGCAGGATGATAAACACCCCGGCGGCGAAGGTAATCGCCATGATGATGGCGTAGACCAGATAGTTCTGGCCGCCGCTGAAGGTGCTTTCCACATACTCACGCCCGGCGCTCACGGCCATGATCAGGTAGATAATCATCATCGTCAGGGAGATAGAGATTGAGCTGTCGCGCAGGAAGCTTAGGTTCTTCGGCAGGTTCATCTCTTCGGTGGAGCGGGAGCCTTTTCCGCAGACGCTGCCAATCCAGCCCGAGAGCACGTAGCCCAGGGTGCCGAAGTGGCCGAAGGCGATATCATCGGTTCCGGTAATTCGCTTCATATAGCGCTGCGCCAGCGCCGGGAAGAACGCCATCACCAGGCCGAGGATCAGCGAACCGGTAAACACCAGCCCGACGCCTTCGAAGCCCGCCACGGTGAGGATCACGCCGATCATACAGGCCATATAGAAGGTATGATGCCCGGTCAGGAATATATACTTCAGCCGCGTAAAGCGGGCGACGATAATATTCGCGACCATACCAAAAGCCATAATCAGCGCGGTTGACGCACCGTATTTTTCGAGGGCAATAGAAACAATCGCCTCGTTATTTGGAATAATCCCCTGGATATTAAAGGCATGTTCAAACATTCCTCCCAGCGGATTCAGCGAGCCAACTAATACCGTCGCCCCGCCGCCCAAAACAATAAAACCAAGAATTGTTTTAATCGTTCCTTTTACGACGTCAGAAAATGATTTTTTTTGTGCGACCAGGCCGATCAGCGCAATTAACCCCACCAGCACCGAGGGCACTTTCAGAATATCAACAACAAAATTCAGCGTTTCAAGGATAAACATATCCGCCTCGCTATATCCCCGTCATACTTCAGGTTGCATGGGCGTTGGCTTTGTTACCCGGCTCATCCATGAGCCTCGCCCTTGCGGGCCACCGCGACACCGCGTTCAAACCTGTTCCGGACAGATTTGTCTCTCACCCCAATCGCTTACTTCAGTAAGCGCCAGGGAACTCTCTGCGTCGCCGCCTTCTGCCACCCGAATTATTTAGGGTATAAATAGTTATTGTTTGGCGAACCACGCGCGCAGCTGCGCTTCGAGTTCATTGATGTCGATGATGTTGGTGATCACCACCAGCTGGCTTTCCGGCACGCTAGCGCTGGCGGCGATGTCTTTAGCCATCACAAATAAATCTGCCGCCCCAGGCGTTGCCGATGAGAGATCGGAGTGTTCAACTTCCGCTTCTATTTCGAGCTTTTTAAGCACCTTTTTAATATTCATTTCAACCATAAAACTACTGCCCAGGCCAGAACCACAAATCGCCATAATTTTCATTGTTATCACCTTTTTTGGGTACAGTTTCTCCGCATCACGTCGGGCGTAATGGGTTATAAATCAGGTTATGAATTAGGTCAGAATCGCGCGATTATCGTTTTAATCTCCTCCAGGGTTTTCGCCTGATGTAATTGATCCATATCTTCATCACTGGAAAATAATTCAGCCAGCGCGGAAATCATCTCGATATGACTATGCTTGTCGGGTGCTGCCAGCATAATAATAATATCGACCGGGTCGAACTCTGCTGAACCAAACGACACGCCCTGTTCCAGCTTCAGCAACGATAAACCCAGGCCTTTGGCTCCTTCCTCCGGCCGCGCATGCGGCATCGCCAGCCCCGGCGCCAGCACATAGTACGGCCCCAGCTTCACGTGCTGTTCCACAATCGCGGTCACATACTCGGGCGCAATAACGCCAGCGTCGAGCAGCGGCCCGGCGCAAATCTCCAGAGCCTGAGGCCACTCTTCCACGCTCTGCCGGAGCGTGATAGTGGAATCAAAGATCCATTTACTGAGCATTTTATCTCCCCCGTCTTTTAGCAAAAGATGGGCAAACTTTATTCAAGCGCACAGCAGTTAGCTGCGATGGCGATCACAAAGATAGCGCTACCAACAGATAACATTCAAAATTGTGATAGCGCTATCAATTCGCAATCATCATATGAAAACGCAGCAAAAATGTGGATTTAAGGCGTATACTCCCTGAAACGTAAAGTGATGGATGCAAATGAAAAGCGTCTGTTCAGCAGGAATGTGTATGTCTCTAACCCGAAAACGGCGTAGTACCGGTAAGGTGACGATCGCCGATGTTGCCCAGCTTGCCGGCGTGGGCACGATGACCGTCTCGCGTGCGCTCCGCACGCCGGAGCAGGTTTCCGATAAGCTTCGTGAAAAAATCGAAGCCGCGGTGCAGGAGCTGGGATATATGCCCAATCTGGCCGCCAGCGCGCTGGCTTCCGCCTCCTCAAGAACGATAGCTATGGTGGTGCCAAATCTTGCCGAAGCGGGCTGCTCCGCAATGTTTGCCGGGCTTCAGCAGGTTCTGCAGCCGGCGGGTTATCAAATCATGCTGGCGGAGTCGCAGCATCGCCTCGAACAGGAAGAGAAGCTGCTGGAAACGCTGCTGGCGTCGAACATCGCGGCCGCCATTCTGCTTAGCGTTGAACATAGCGATACCGTACGCCACTGGCTGAACAACGCGTCGATTCCGGTGATGGAGATGGGCGCCATGCGCGCCGACCCTATTGACATGAATATCGGCATCGATAACGTTGCCGCAATGTTCGAACTCACTGAAATGCTCATCCACCGCGGCTACCAAAATATCGGCCTGCTGTGCGCCAACCAGGAGCAGTGGATTTTTCAGCAGCACCTGCAGGGGTGGTACAAAGCGATGCTGCGCCACCATATGTCGCCGAATCGGGTGATTAACGCCGCGCTCCCCCCCAGTTTTTCCACCGGCGCTTCTCAGCTACCGGAGTTTTTGCTGGCGTGGCCGGAGCTGGATGCGCTGGTCTGCGTTTCGGATGAGCTGGCGTGCGGAGCGCTGTACGAGTGCCAGCGTCGACGTATTAAAGTCCCGGACGATTTGGCGGTAGTCGGCTTCGGCGATAGCGATGTCAGCCGGGTCTGCCAGCCGCCGCTAACCACGATGGCCGTACCGCATCACAAGATTGGTATTGAAGCTGGACGCGCCCTTCTGGAGCGCCTTAATGAAGGCAACTGGAGCGGCAGGAAACCCATCGTCTCCAGTTTATGCCTGCGGGATAGCTGCTAGGCAGCTACTCTTCCTCTTCCTGCTTTTCCGGCTTTGCCGACTCGTTGTTGGCATTGCGGGTCATCCACAGCGCCAGCGCTTTTAACGAGTCCGGGGTGAACTCATCGCAGCGGGCGGTGATCTCTTCCGGCGTCAGCCAGCACACTTCGCTGACCTCCTCTTCCTGCAAAGCAAAGGGGCCGTGCGACACGCAGCTAAACAGGCTTCCCCAGACGCGGCAGTGCTTATCCTCGTAGTAGAACTGACCGTGGTCGGCGAAGGGGACGCCAGCAATGCCCAGCTCCTCTTCGGCCTCGCGACGCGCTGAATCCAGCAGCTGCTCGTCAGCCTGCACCACGCCGCCGGCGGTCGCATCCAGCATGCCCGGCTGAAAATCTTTTATTTCGGTACGACGCTGCACCAGAATTTTGCCCATGCCATCATGAACGACAATGTAGGTTGCGCGATGACGCAGACACTGCGCGCGCATCTGCTCGCGGCTGGATTGCGCTATCACCTCATTGTTTTCATTAACGATATCTACCCATTCTGTGCTTGCCAAATCGTTCTGTTCCGCCATCAGGAAACCTTACTTTTTAAAGCGCTCTTGCGGCGCGTCTTTACGGTTGGGGGTAAATTACGGGTTAATTGCCACCTCTGCAATAACCTGATGTTCATCGAGCGCTAAAACCTGCAGCCGATCCCCTTCAAGGAGGCCATAGCTGGCGGGAAATCCCCCTTTGGGGATGCTCACGGAACCGGGGTTAAAGAGAAAAATATCGCCGCGCTTCTCGGCTACCGGAATATGAGTATGACCATAAACCAGGACATCGCCAGCGCAGAGCGGCGGCAATTTTTCGGGGCTGTACAGATGCCCGTGAGTCAGAAACAGCCGATGTTGTTCGGTCAAAACCTGTTGCCAGGGCGCGGTAATGGGAAAGTTCAGCAGCATCTGATCGACTTCGCTGTCGCAGTTGCCGCGTACGGCAATGATGCGCGACGCCGCGCCGTTCAGCTTCCCGGCGACCTCTGCCGGCGCGTAGCCTTCAGGGAGAGCATTACGCGGCCCGTGGTTGAGCACGTCGCCCAGAATAATCAGCCACTGCGCCCCACTCTGCGCAAACCGTTCCAGCACGCGCTCTGCGGCGGGCAGAGAGCCATGAATATCCGATGCAAACATCAGCCGCATTTTTTTATCTCCACGCATTACGATGCCCTATGATAGCGGAACCGCAGACGCGAATCAGCCGGCGCGTTTGGCCGACAGTGCGGCATAGCGCTGAACGGATGCACGCTGCCACTGGAAGGCGGCGTAATCTGCCAGCCTCTCCGGCACCTCATCGCCGTTAAGCGCCAGCCGGTTGAGCATAAGCGCAAGATCGGTATCGGCAATAGACCATTCGCCGAACAAATTGGTGCCGCCGTGGGCCAGCAGCCCGGAAGCGGTCTCGAATAATTTTTCCGCGCTCCTGCGGCCCGCCGCGCTAAGCGCGGGTTTCTTTTGCCCGGCGAAAATCACGTCGGTAGAGCGCTCTTCGCGAATGGGCAGCAGATCGCTGCGCAGCCAGGCCTGAACCTGACGGGCACGGGCTCTCTTTTGCAGATCGTGAGGATAGAGCCGCTCCCATTCCGGCGGCGCAAAGCGCTCGTCGAGATATTCGCTGATAGCGGACGATTCGCTGAGGGCAAAATCGTCAACCTCCAGCAGCGGCACGCGCCGGGTGGCGGAGAATCCTTTCCAGCCCGCCTGCAGGTGCTCGCCGCTATCCAGATTGACGGTTTTAAGGGTGAAAGGCAGGCTCTTCTCCTGCAGGGAAACATACGCTGACATCACGTACGGAGAGAAAAAATCGGCATCGGACCACAGGGTAATAACCGGCTGGCTCATGGCATCCTCGACAAATAATGGGGCGATAAATCAACATATCCTGTCTTCTGAGGGATGTCACTTATCGCACCATGAGGATTTCGCACTAGCCGACGAGCAGCGTTTTCGGCTCCAGATAGGCCTGCATTCCCCATTTCCCCATCTCGCGCCCCACCCCGGATTGCTTGAACCCGCCAAACGGCGCCTGCGGCTCATGTTCGAGAGTGTTGACCAGCACGCGCCCGGACTCAATCGCCAGAGCCACCTCCGTACCGCGCTGACGATCGCCGCATAACACCAGCGCGCTCAGGCCGTACGCGGTGTCGTTGGCAATCGCAATCGCCTCGGCCTCATCCTGATAAGGAATAATGACCAGCACCGGGCCAAAAATCTCTTCCCGCGCAATACGCATCTGATTATGCGCATCGCTGAACACGGTCGGCTTAACGCACCAGCCTTTTTCCATGCCCTGCGGCCGACCGACGCCGCCCGTCAGCAGCCTGGCGCCCTCCCGCTGGCCCAGGCGGATATAATCCTGCACCCGCTGCCACTGCTTATGGCTGACCATCGGGCCAATCGCGGTCTGCGGATCGCGCGGGTCGCCAGAAATATAGTCAGCCGCCACGGCCTGCACGATAGCCTGCTCAAACTCGGCCTGGCGCCGCGCGGGGAGCAAAATACGCGTCCCGGCAACGCACGCCTGCCCGCTGTTCATAAACCCGGCCGCCAGCGCCAGCGGAACCGCCTGCTGTATATCCGCATCATTAAGAATGACGGTGGGCGACTTGCCCCCAAGCTCCAGCGTCACGCGCTTCAGCGTTTGCGCCCCGCTTTCGATAATATGCTTGCCGACAGCGGTTGAGCCGGTAAACGAAATTTTCGCGATATCGGGGTGATGGTTGATAACGTCCCCCACGATCTCCCCGCGCCCGGTGACGATGTTAAATACGCCCGCCGGGATCCGGGCCGCGTGTAGCGCTTCGCTAATAATTTGCGTCTGCCAGGCGCTCATCTCGCTCGGCTTAATCACCGCCGTACAGCCTGCCGCCATCGCCGTCGCCAGCTTGCTGCAAATAAAACCGGCATCGCTGTTCCACGGCGTAATCAATCCCGCGACGCCGACCGGCGTCATCACCACCTGGGCTCGGCCGGCCTGCTCGACAAACTCAAAGCGCTCCAGCGTCGCCATCGCCTGCCTGATAGTTTGCGCCGGCCACGCCGCCATCCATTGCGAACGAGAAGCCGGCGCGCCGTATTCCGTCACAATGGCTTCCAGCAAATCGGCTTCCCGCGCCTGAACGGCCTGATACATACGTTCCAGCACGGCCAAACGCTCCTCTTTCGTCGTCCGCGACCATGCCGGAAATGCCGCTTTTGCCGCGGCAATCGCCCGCTCTGCATCCAGTTCATCGGCCAGCCGCACCAGGCCAATCGCCTCTTCGGTCGTCGGGTTAAACAGCGCAAACTCTTCGCTACCGTGCGGCGTGACAAACTGGCCGTTGATATAAATTTGATCGATGTTGTGCATAATGATTTCTCCATCCTGCTTGATACCCGGGAGTATAGAGTCGTCTTATTGCCGCGATAAGAGGGTATAATCAGCACAACCTGTTACGAAAATCGGGATAATTATGCAGCGTAGCGGTATTACTGAACTCGAAGTTCTCCTCGCCGTCGCGCATCGGCAAAGCTTTCGCGCGGCTGCCCGGGAGCTGGGTATGTCGGCTACCGCCGTCAGCAACGCCGTTGCCGGGCTGGAGGCTCGCCTCAACGTGCGCCTGTTTAATCGTACGACCCGCAGCGTCGCGCTGACCGACGCCGGACAGCGTTACGTTGAGCGTATAGCGCCCGCCGTGGCTGAAATCCGACGCGCCTCGGAGGAGGTCGCCACCCAGCCTGAAATGCCGAGCGGAACCCTGCGGATCAACGCGCCGCGCGAAAGCGTTGCTCTGCTGTTTGATATTTTCGAGGCCTTCCTCAAACGCTATCCGGCAATGCGCCTCGACATCACCACCGAATCCCGGCTGGTGGATATCGTTGCCGAAGGCTATGACGCGGGGATCCGCCTCGCAGAAGCGCTGCCGCAGGATATGATTGCCGTCGCCCTGACGCCCGACGCGCGGATGCTGATCGTCGCAACCCCGGACTACTTTGCCCGACACGGCGTTCCGCACGGTCCGGACGATCTTATGCGTCATCAGGGGATTGGCATGCGCATGTCGCATGGCGGAATTTATCGCTGGGAGCTGGAGCGGGATGGGCAAAAAGTAGCGCTTAACGTCCCGCCGCGCATTATTCTGAGCGAGATGCAGGCCATCCACCGCGCGGCGCTGGCGGGTATCGGACTGGCGTTTATCTCTGACTGGTTTATCCAGGACGATCTTGCCAGCGGCAGGCTCATCAGCGTGATGGGCGACTGGTGCCCTTCATTTGGCGGCCTGTCCCTCTACTATCCGGGCCGCCGCCATATTCCGCCCGGACTGCAGGCGTTTATCGCGCTGGTGCGCGAAATGGGGGTTCCCCCCACAACAACGCGCTGAATTTATCCCCCCTACGCTCCCGCAATACGCCAGGTCGCCTATACTCGAAAAATTGGCGACCCACGACGGCGGGAGACATCATGATCGATCTTTACTACGCACCCACCCCAAACGGCCAAAAAATCGTTCTGTTCCTCGAAGAGGCTCAGCTGGCCTATCGGCTGATTCGGGTAGATATCACCAAAGGCGAACAGTTCCGCCCGCAGTTTCTCAGCCTCTCACCCAATAATAAAATCCCGGCGATAGTCGACCACGTTCCCGTTGACGGCGGCGCGCCGCTGAGCCTGTTCGAATCCGGGGCCATTCTGCTCTATCTCGCCGAGAAATCGGCAAAGCTGCTGAGCGGCGAGCTGCGCGAGCGCCACGTTACGCTGCAGTGGCTGTTCTGGCAGGTGGGCGGACTGGGGCCGATGCTGGGGCAAAATCAGCACTTCAACCATTCGGCACCGCAGACGGTTCCCTATGCCATTGAGCGCTATCAGGTGGAAACGCAGCGGCTATATAGCGTACTCAACCGGCGTCTGGAGGTCAGCCCGTGGCTCGGCGGCGACCGCTACAGCATTGCCGATATCGCCTGCTGGCCGTGGATTAACGCGCATCAGCGCCAGCGTATCGATCTCGCAAATTTCCCGGCGGTACATAACTGGTTTGAGCGTATTCGCCAGCGCCCTGCAACCGCCGAGGCGTTGCTGAAAATTCAGCAATCTTAACCCCCTGCTCGCACGACCTGCTTTCATGTATGATTGCGGAAATTACAACACGGAGGAAGCCTGCAATGTCTCAGCCAGACGCCATTATTCGTATAAAGAACCTACGCTTGCGTACTTTTATTGGTATTAAAGAGGAAGAGATTGCTAACCGTCAGGATGTGGTGGTAAACGTCGCCATTCACTACCCGGCGGATCAATCCCGCAACAGCGAAGATATCAACGATGCGCTGAATTACCGCACCATCACCAAGCGCATCATCAGCCATATTGAGAATAACCGCTTCTCCTTACTGGAAAAATTAACTCAGGATGTGCTCGATATCGCATGCGAACATCACTGGGTCACTTATGCTGAAGTTGAGATCGATAAACTTTATGCACTCCGCTACGCCGACTCGGTATCAATGACCATGAGCTGGCGGCGGTAGGCTTCTTAGGGAGGCGCTATGAAGATTCTGCTTACTGGCGGTACCGGCCTGATTGGTCGGCATCTCATCCCCCGGCTTCTGGAGCTGGGGCATAACGTAACGGTCTCCACGCGCAGCCCGGAAAAAGCCCGGTCCCGGCTCGATCCCCGCGTCACGCTGTGGCGCGGCTTTGACAATCGCCAGCATCTCAACGAAATTGACGCGGTTATCAATCTGGCGGGCGAGCCGATCGCCGACAAACGCTGGACGGCGGAACAAAAACAGCGCCTGTGCCACAGCCGCTGGGATATCACGCAACAGCTGGCCGCGCTCATCAACGCCAGCGACACCCCGCCTGCGGTGCTGATTAGCGGCTCTGCGGCAGGTTATTATGGTGACCTGGGGGAAGTCGTCGTCACCGAAGAAGAGCCGCCGCACAATGAGTTCACCCACAAACTCTGCGCCCGCTGGGAACAGCTGGCCTGCGAAGCGCAAAGCGACCGCACCCGCGTCTGCCTTTTACGCACCGGCGTCGTGCTGGCATCGAGAGGCGGCATCCTTGCTAAAATGACTCCGGCGTTTAAGCTCGGCCTCGGTGGCCCTATCGGCAGCGGCAGGCAGTATCTGGCATGGATCCATATCGACGATATGGTTAACGGTATTCTGTGGCTGCTGGATAACGACCTGCGCGGCCCCTTTAACATGGTTTCGCCTTATCCGGTACGTAACGAACAGTTCGCCCACGCGCTTGGGCAGGCGCTAAATCGCCCGGCAATTTTTCGCGTCCCGGCGGCGGCGATACGCCTGCTAATGGGTGAATCGTCGGTACTGGTACTCGGCGGCCAGCGTGCGTTGCCAAAACGCCTGGAAGCCGCCGGCTTTGGCTTTCGCTGGTACGATCTGGATGAGGCGTTAAAAGACGTCCTCGGGTAAATGCGCCGCATTTTTAATCCCAGGGGATTTGCCAGTCTCCTGAGACTCCCCTGATGGCCTGTCGCCCGTGGAAGCCATCTCGCAGTAATCCAATCTCCTGCCGCTGTTCCCTTATCACCGTGAAGCTCATTCCAGCTTCCTTTCCCGCTCTCTGTCATAACGTCCCGGTGTCTGTTTTTTCAGCACAACACTGTTGACAACCGTCAACACAACATTCAGTATCAGAGGACGCATTGATGAAGGAACATCCGGATAAACACATCAGAGCCGCCATCGAATATGCCCGCACACGGGGGTGGATTTTTATCGCTGGCGGGAAGAGCGCGCACTGCTTCGGACGACTCAGGTGCGGGACGGCTAATCATCGTGAACATATGATGAGCATCTGGTCGACCCCTGCCGTTCCCGAGAATCACGCCAGGCAAATTATCAGGATGGTCGACCGCTGCCGTTCAACGTCGGCGGCTCGGTTTAATCATAAGGAGCGCAAACTATGACCCTCTATAACTTTACCCTAACGCTATCAGGCGTTAGCGCCCATACGCCAGGTCTTGAGGACGCGCTGCATCACGCCGGTTGTGCTGACGCGCTGGTTTGTTTTTACGCCACGGCGGTGTATCTGGAATTCGATCGCGAAAGCGAATCGCTCGAACAGGCGATTCTGTCTGCCATCGATAACATCGAATCCGCATCGGAGCTGAATGCCCGGGTCGAGTCCGTCGACGCTACGCTGGTAGGCTTAAGCGACATCGCCGAACTCACAGGTCTTTCACGACAGGCCGTTGCCCTGCTAAAAGACGGGGCGCGAGGCTCCGGCAAATTTCCCGGCCCCGTACAGCGCGTAAAAGGCAACTCGCCGCTGTGGCGCTGGAAAACCATTGTCGGCTGGCTGGTCGCGGAAGCGAGAATTGCGGCGGACTCGCCGCTGGTGGCGCACGCAGAGGTCCTCGATAACCTGAATCTGGCCCTGCAGCTGCGGGCCTCTCGCCAGAGCGAAACCGTGCTGCACTATTTTCACGGGTTCGACAAGCCGCTACCGACCTCACCAGCCGCCGGATAACCGCCGCCACGATCGGTACAGGATCATGTTATCCGGTACTTTCTGGTGTTAAGGTGAACCCACGATCCACCGTAATGGCCCGCTTATGATTACGCTAACCACCCCGCGCCTGCTGCTCTCTCCGTTCACCGAATCCGACTGGCCCTTTTTCCTGCGCCTGCGTAGCGATCGCCAGGTGATGCGCTTTATGGGCCCCATTCTTGACGAGACGGCGCTGCGAAACGTGTTCGATGCGCGCCGTGAAGCATCCGGCGTATTCGTGTTACGCGATAGCCGCGGCGAGGCTCTTGGCGATATCGGCCTGCGCATCAGTAGTAAGAATCCGCACGAAGCCGATGTCGGCTATGCCCTGCTGCCTGAGGCTCAGGGGAAAGGCTATGCCAGCGAAGCGCTGAAGGAGATTTGCCGCTACGGATTTACCCGGCTCGGCATCAACGCGATTAATGCGTGGGTCATCGGGGATAATTCAGGCTCTTCGCGGCTGCTGGAAAGACACGGTTTCCGGCGGATCCAGATCCTGGAGAAGGCGTGGCATCTGGACGGCGTTGACTACGATGACTGGATCTATCGCCTGGAGCGCTGATCCTGCCCCGGCAGAGTATATCTACCCCGCCGGGGAGAGCGCGAAATTTACTTCAACGAGCCTTTGAGGAACTGCTGCAAACGCGGGCTTTTCGGATTACCGAAAACCTCATCGGGATGACCTTCCTCTTCAATCTTGCCCTGATGGAGGAAAATAACGTGCGAGGAGACGTGGCGGGCAAAGCCCATTTCATGCGTCACCACCACCATCGTTTTCCCCTCTTCCGCCAGCTGCTGCATGATGCGCAGCACTTCTCCCACCAGCTCAGGGTCGAGCGCGGAGGTCGGTTCATCGAACAGAAGGACTTCAGGCTCCATCGCCAACGCACGCGCAATGGACACGCGCTGCTGCTGACCGCCAGAGAGATGCACCGGATATTTGATCTGCTGACGCTCGTCGATGCCGACTTTCGCCAGGTACTTTTCTGCCCGTACCCGCGCTTCCTGCTTACTTAGTCCCAGCACCTGGATGGGCGCTTCCATGACGTTTTCCAGCACCGTCATATGGCTCCACAGGTTGAAATGCTGGAATACCATCGTCAGACGGGTGCGCAGCAGGCGCAGCTGGTTTTTATCCGCCACCTTGAGCTGACCATCCTTGTCGCGAACCAGGCCAATATTCTGCCCGCTAACAACAATCGTGCCTTCGCTCGGTTTCTCAAGAAAGTTAATACAGCGCAAAAAGGTACTTTTACCGGAACCCGATGAGCCGATGATACTGATAACGTCCCCGGCTTCTGCCCGCATCGAGACACCTTTCAGTACCTCATGCTCGCCGTAACGTTTATGGAGATCGATAACGTTTAATTTATTGTCGGACATGGCGTTCTCAGTGCGTCGAAGAAGGTTTTATATGCTGCAGCCAGCGCTTTTCCGCCTTGCGGAACAGGCTAATCAGCACATACGAGATAATTAAGTACAGCACCGCGGCAATGCCGAAGGCGGTAAACGGCTGATAGGTCGCCGAGTTAATATCACGAGCAATTTTCAGCAGATCCGGCACCGTGGCGGTAAAGGCCAGCGCGGTGGAGTGCAGCATCAGAATCACTTCATTACTGTACGCCGGCAGCGCGATGCGCAGCGCGGAGGGTAGAATAATGCAGCGATACAGTTTGGCCGATGAAAAACCATACGCCCGCGCCGCCTCAATCTCTCCGGCGGGGACCGAACGAATCGCCCCGGCAAAAATCTCCGTCGTATAGGCGCAGGTATTCAGCGTCAGTGCCAGCACCGTACAGTTCAGCCCGCTGCGGAAAAAGGCGTTCAGCAGCTCGGTGCCCTTGACAATTTCCAGCGTGTACATACCGGAGTAAAACACCAGCAGCTGCACGTAGAGCGGCGTACCGCGGAAAATATAGGTAAAAAGCCAGATCGGAAACTGAATGTATTTATTGCTGGAGACGCGCCCGATGGCGAGAAAAATCGCCAGCACGCCGCCCATAACCACCGAGGTGATTAACAGCCACAGCGTGATTGCGACGCCGGTAAAGCGGTAGCCGTCGGTCCACAGCAGGGATTTCCAGTACTCCTGAATAATCTCAATCACAGGTCAGCCCTCTTCACGCCCACGGTATAACGGCGTTCAAGCAGCAGCAGTACACCATTGGAAATCGTTGTAAATACGAGATAAATCAGGCCGCAGACGATGGCAAAATAGAAGGGCTGCCAGGTACTTTTCCCCGCCAGCTGCGTCGCTTTAACCACATCCTCCAGCCCCAGCAGCGAAACCAGCGCCGTGGCTTTCAGGATAACCTGCCAGTTGTTGCCGATCCCCGGCAGCGCATAGCGCATCATCGCCGGGAACAGAATACGCCGGAACGTCTGCCCGCCGCTAAAACCAAAGGCGGTCGCCGCTTCGATATGTCCTTTCGGTACCGCGAGGAAAGCGCCACGAAAGGTTTCCGTAAAGTACGCGCCGTAGATAAAGCCCAGAGTGATAATGCCCGCAATCATCGGGTCGATATCAAACTGCGACATACCTAGCGCATCGGTGAGAGCGTTCAGCGCGATCTGCAGCCCGTAGAAAATCAGCAGCATCAGCACCAGATCCGGCACGCCACGAATTAAGGTGGTGTAACCTTCAAATACCAGCGCCAGCGGTCGATTGCTCGATAGCTTCGCGCCGGCGCCAGCCAGACCAATCAGGACCGCCAGCACAACCGAACTAAGGGCCAGCTCCAGCGTGACAAGAGCGCCCTGCAATATTACCTGTGAAAACCCGTACAGCATGCTGTCTGCCCTGTCTATCATCGACCACCGCGCGCTAAAATACGCGCGGTGGCGTACGCGTGATGGTTAGTCGCCGTACACGTTAAAATCGAAATATTTTTTCGCCAGCTTGTCGTAGGTGCCATCTTTGCGCATTTCAGCGAAGGCTTTGTTCAGCGCTTCGCGCAGCTCGTTGTCCTCTTTACGCAGGCCCATGCCGGTGCCGACGCCAAACAGCTTTTCGTCCTTAATGGACGGGCCGCCGAACTGATAGTCTTTCCCTACCGGCTGCTTGAGGAAGCCTTCACTTGCGGCCACTTCATCCTGGAACGCAGCGTCAATGCGGCCGGCGGTCAGATCGGAATAGATATTGTCCTGACCCTGATAGGAGACAATCTCAATCCCTTTTGGCGCCCAGTGTTCGTTGCCGTAAGTTTCCTGCGTTGTGCCCTGCAGCACGCCGATACGCTTGCCCTTCAGGAGGGTAAGATCCGGCGTAATATCGCTGCCCTTTTTCACCACCAGGCGGGAATCGGCGGCATAAAGTTTGTCGGTGAAGGCAATTTCCTGCTGGCGTTTTTCAGTAATAGAAAGCGAAGACATAATCGCATCGATTTTCTTCGCTTTTAAAGATGGGATCAGCGCATCCAGCGGGTTTTCAATGAAGGTACATTGCGTATTGATGCGCTTACACAGCTCTTTGGCCAGATCGATGTCAAAACCAATCAACTCACCCTGGGCATTTTTCGATTCAAACGGGGCATAAGTTGGATCCGTACCGATACGAACCTTTTGCGGAATGGCTGCGAATACCGTGGAAACGCTGGAAAGGGCCAGCGCTAAAGAAAGAGACAACGCCAGTTTTTTCATAACTATCCTCAACAAACTGTCATTCTAATGGGTTTATTAGAAGTACTTAAGCCAGTTATCGTGCCACTTTTCTCCCCGATAAGGCAAAACATTCTGCGCCGGGGAGCAAATTTTTTCGCATCAGAAACGCTTAACTATGCAATTTTTGCACCAAAACGAGACAGCGAGACGACCAATGCACCAATAAGGGGCACAGATAGCTATCGCGAATCTAAAAGGCCCGGTATACCGGGCCAGCAGCACGCTTAGTCACCGTAAACGTTAAAGTCGAAGTACTTCTTCGCCATCTTGTCGTAGGTGCCGTCTTTACGCATTTCACCCAACGCTTTGTCGAAGGCGGCTTTCAGCTCGCCGTCCGTCTTGCGCAGGCCAATGCCGGTGCCATCACCGAAGAACTGTTTGTCTTTTACGGAAGGACCGGCAAACGCGAAATCTTTGCCGGCAGGCTGTTTGAGGAACCCTTCGCTGGCGGCCACTTCATCCTGCAGCGCGGCGTCGAGGCGACCGGCGGCGAGGTCAGAGTAAATCAGGTCCTGGTTCTGATAGGCCACCACATCAACGCCTTTGCTGCGCCAGCGTTCGTTGCCGTAAGACTCCTGAGTCGAGCCCTGCAGTACGCCAACGTGTTTGCCTTTCAGCGATTCCAGCGTCGGCTGGATGGTGGAGCCTTTCTGCGCAATCAGGCGGGAGTCTGCGGCATAAAGCTTGTCAGAGAAGGCAATCTCCTGCTGACGTTTTTCGGTAATCGATAATGAAGAGATGATGGCGTCAATTTTCTTCGCCTTCAGCGACGGGATCAGTGAATCAAAATCACTCCCTACCCAGGTACATTTTACCTTGATACGCGAACAGAGTTCGTTGCCCAAATCGATGTCAAAGCCGACGAAATCACCTTTGGCATCCTTAGAGGAAAATGGCGCGTAGGTGGCATCGGTGCCGATGCGGATGCTTTGCGGCAGAGCTGCAAAGACGCTGGAAGCACTGCTAATTCCCATAATTAAAGAGAGGGCCAGGATCGTCTTCTTCATACAATACCCTTAAGTGTCGTGATGTTGTTATGCGGTGCGTTGTTTAGTTATGTGTAGTGCCGACGTATCCTGCAGTTTTTGTGCCATTTTCTCAGTGCGTGCTGGAAACAGCGTTAAATTTGTTAATATAAAGTTGCAGAATTGTCTTGAAAGGGAAGATAGCAGTATTAACGGAGAAACCGCAGCGTCGAAACGCAAAAAAACAAATTAAATGTTGAGGATTTGATCGGGGCGACAAAATTGCACCATCGTGGCGCAAAGAATCATAAAGCGCACTATTTTAGCGCGCGCCTATGCCCCTTGCCAGCGAGCGAACAGGTCCTGCGGCAGAGTGATATCGAACTGATCGATGACGCGATTGACCGTCTGGTTGATAACGTCGTCCAGGGTTTGCGGGCGATGGTAGAAGGCCGGAACCGGCGGCATGATAACCGCGCCCATTTCCGCCGCCTGGACCAGCAGACGCAGGTGTCCGAGGTGGAACGGCGTTTCGCGCACGCAAAGCACCAGCGGACGACGCTCTTTCAGCACCACGTCCGCCGCCCGGGTCATCAGGCCATCGGTATAGCTATGAACAATCCCTGAAAGCGTTTTCATCGAGCAGGGGAGTATCACCATCCCGGCGGTTTTAAACGAGCCGGAAGAGATGCTGGCGGCAATATCGCGGGCATCGTGGACGACGTCGGCCAGCCCCTGAACTTCACGCAGGGAGTAGTCGGTCTCAAGGGCCAGAGTCTGCCGCGCCGCCTGGCTCATGATCAGATGGGTTTCAACATCCGCGACATCGCGCAATACCTGGAGCAGCCGCACGCCGTAAACGGCACCGCTGGCGCCAGAAATTCCAATGATAAGTCGTTTCACGATGATTGCCCCTTCTGCTTAGTGTCGCAGACTTTGCCGGATTATAGCACCGGACGCAAGCCCGGCGGCCAGCTAACCGGGGCCCGAAAAACAAAAAGCCCGCAGTCTGACGACGGCGGGCTTTGACAACAAAGGCGTGGTTTAGCCTTCGTTATGCATCTCTAAGTTTTCCACTTCGTTCTGACGCTGCACCGCTTTAGCATCGTCGTTACGCAGGGAGTCGAGATAATCGAGGTACTGCTGATCGACGTCCTTAGTGACGTACACACCGTTAAATACCGAACATTCAAACTGCTGAATATCCGGATTCTCGGCCCGCACGGCGTCGATCAGATCGTTCAGATCCTGGAAGATTAAACCGTCAGCGCCGATGATCTGCCGAATTTCGTCAACTTCACGACCGTGGGCGATCAGCTCGGTGGCCGTCGGCATATCGATGCCGTAGACGTTCGGGAAGCGAATCTCCGGCGCAGCGGAAGCCAGATAGACCTTCTTCGCGCCCGCTTCGCGCGCCATCTCGATAATCTGTTCCGAGGTGGTGCCGCGAACGATGGAGTCATCGACCAGCAGGACGTTTTTATCACGGAACTCGGCGCGGTTAGCGTTGAGCTTACGACGTACTGATTTACGACGCAGCTGCTGGCCCGGCATGATAAAAGTACGGCCGACATAGCGGTTTTTGACGAAGCCCTGACGATAAGGCTTGTCGAGAATACGGGCAATTTCCAGCGCGATATCGCAGGAGGTTTCCGGAATCGGGATGACCACGTCAATGTCCAGATCTTCCCATTCGCGGGCAATTTTCTCGCCCAGCTTAGTCCCCATATTCACGCGAGCGCTATAGACGGAGATCTTATCGATGAAGGAGTCCGGACGGGCAAAATAGACGTACTCAAACAGGCACGGGTTGCTGACCGGGTTCTCCGCACACTGGCGGGTAAACAGCTGGCCTTTTTCGGTGATGTACACCGCTTCTCCCGGCGCAACGTCGCGCAGGAACTCGAAGCCCAGAGTATCCAGCGCCACGCTTTCGGAGGCCACCATGTACTCGGTACGGCCGTCGCCAATATCACGCTTGCCCAGTACCAGCGGGCGAATACCGTTCGGATCGCGAAACGCAACCATACCGTGGCCGATAATCATCGCCACGCAGGCATAGGCGCCACGAATCTGCCGATTGGTCGCAGCAATTGCCGCAAAGATATTGTCGGCTTCCAGCGGATAATGGCGGAAGTTATCCAGCTCGCTGGCGAAAATATTGAGCAGAATTTCAGAATCGGAGGTGGTGTTGATGTGGCGGCGTTTTTCTTCAAACAGCTTTTTACGCAGCTCGTGAGCGTTGGTCAGGTTACCGTTATGCGCCAACGTAATGCCATACGGCGAGTTAACGTAGAAAGGCTGAGCCTCGGAGGCGCTGGAGCTGCCAGCCGTAGGGTAACGGACGTGGCCGATCCCCATGTTGCCCTGCATACGCTGCATGTGGCGAGCCTCAAAAATATCGCTCACCAGCCCGTTTGCCTTACGCAAGCGGAAGCAATTATTTGCATCAATGGTGATGATGCCTGCGGCATCCTGGCCACGATGCTGAAGCACCGTTAACGCGTCATAAATCGACTGGTTTACCGGCATAACACCGGCGATACCGACAATACCGCACATACGTCTTTTCCTCGTTCAGCTACATCCCAACGCTTATGCTTTGGGCAAGAAACTTGACGAGCTCTGCAGATAGTCAAAAAACCATCTGATAACGAAACTGAACTGCGGGATAAGCTCCGACTTTTGCCAGTCTTCGCTTTTCGCCATACCGGTAAAACTATCGAGAAAGAACAGGATCGCAGAGACAATCAGCACGCCACGAAGGGCGCCGAAGCAGATCCCTAACACCCTGTCGGTACCCGACAGGCCGGTTTTCTCTACCAGTGCGCTAATCACGTAGTTAACGATAGCGCCGACGATAAGCGTTGCGATAAACAGTATCGCGATAGCAATCCCATTGCGGACCATTTCGTCTTCAAAGCCCGTGAACCAGACAGCCAGGTAAGTGTAGTAATGACTGGCAACAAAGAAAGCACATCCCCAGGTTACCAGCGATAACGCTTCACGAACAAAGCCGCGGATCAGGCTTACCAGACAGGAAAAACCAATCACCGCAATAATGGCGTAATCAATCCAGACCATATACATCCTACGATTTTACGCCCTGTCGTCCGGTTCGGGGCGCATTCTAACAGAAAAAGAAAACGTTTGCGTAGGGATTTCCGTGCCCTACAGAAATAAAAATGGCGCTGAAAAAACATTCAACGCCATGCTACCTTTTGCCTCTGCAGGGCGCGTCAGGTAAGGGATTCAGCCCCCCGTTCACCGCCAGCGAGCCCGACGCCCGCTGACCTGTCCGACCTGAACTGCGCCAGGGCGATCGTCTCCCGACCCTGCATCAATATCGGCGTTCTCCAGCGCTATCAGGCTGAATAGCAAGGCTAGTTTGGACTGTATCCCATCACCACACCGCTCAGACCTGACAGCTGCTTCAGATCGCCAAGCTGGCCTTTCAGCTTATCTTTCGACGCATCAGGGCCAACCAAAATTCGGGTGATTTTCCCCTGCACCGGCGTCGAAGGCGACGTGTAAACCTTGAACCCGGAGGAGCGCAGCTTACCGACAATTTCATTTACCTTGTCCGCATTCTTCAACGCCCCCAGCTGCACCACGTAGGCTCTGCCGGTTGGCGCAGGAATTTCAGCAGGCTTCGGCGCCGGCGTCTGGGCGGCAGTCTGCTGCTGCTGCGGCTGAGGCTTATCGACCGGCTTAGGCTGCGGCTGCGGCTGCGGTTGCGGCTTCGGCTGAACCTGAGGTTTTGGCTGCGGCTTGGGCGCGACAACCGGCTCCTGAACATCATCAAAGCTGTTACTGTTCACCGGGATGCGCGACGGATCCAGCGACGGCGCCGCCGCATTGCCGGCCCTCACCTCTTCTGCCGCCCCTTCCGGAGGCTGAGCAGGCAAGGCCTGAGTTGCCGCCGGTAGCATGTCAGGCTCATCGCGATCGCCCGGCTTCGGCACCAGCGGGATCGCCGCAAACTCATCCTGATAGTGTTTTTTCTGACCGTCAAGCAGCCCTGGAAGGATAATGACTCCCAGCGCCACCAGCACAATCGTCCCGACTAAACGGTTCTGAAACTTACTCGCCACCGATTCTCCCCGCGTCTATTTCTTCCATTACATGCGCCACCGTGTGGAATGAACCACACACCAGCACCGTATCTTCCGGTCCGGCATCGGCCATGGCCGCATGCCATGCCTGAGCGACGTCCGCGCAGGCTCGCCCTGTACGCAAATGCTCCAGCAGCTGTTCCGCCGTTGCCCCACGCGGCCCTTCCAGCGGCGCGCAGTACCAGCAATCGACTTCAGCCGTCAGGTTTGCCAGCGTACCTGCAATATCCTTATCGTGCAGCATACCAATAACCGCCAGCACGCGCCCCGTTTTCGGCAGGCTTTTGAGACGTCCGGCCAGATATGCCGCCGCATGTGGGTTATGGGCAACGTCGAGGATCACGCGCGGCGTTTCGCCAATTATCTGGAAACGCCCGGGTAGCATCGCCTGCTTAATGCCGTCGCGAATCGCCCGTTCGTTCACCGCCAGCCCGCTGGCGCGCAGCGCGGCCAGCGCCGTAGCCGCATTCGGCATTGGCACCTGAGGCAGCGGCAGCCCTGCCAGCGTCCCCTGCTCGTCGCTGAAATCCCACGCCTGCTCGCCGGTAACATAGCGCCAGTCAAGGTCACGACGGCGCAGCAGAGCGCCTTTTTCCGCCGCAACGTCGGCAATGGTATGAGGCATATCCGGCTCACCGACGATAGCCGGCTTGCCTGAACGGAAAATACCGGCCTTTTCGCGGCCGATGCTTTCGCGATCCGGCCCCAGCCAGTCGGTATGATCGAGCGCAATACTGGTCACCACCGCCACGTCGGCATCAACGATATTTGTCGCGTCAAGGCGACCGCCCAGCCCAACCTCAAGGATAACAACGTCCAGCTGCGCCTGCTTAAACAGCCACAGTGCGGAGAGCGTACCGAACTCAAAATAGCTCAGGGATATTTCGCCGCGCGCCGCTTCGATTTCAGCGAAAGAGGCGGTATGCGCCGATTCTGCCAGCTCCTCTCCCTGCACGCGTACGCGTTCGGTATAGCGCACGAGATGCGGTGAACTGTAGACGCCGACCCTATAGCCCGCCGCCATCAGCACCGACTCCAGCGTACGGCAGGTGGTCCCCTTACCGTTGGTGCCCGCCACCGTAAATACGAACGGCGCAGGTTTCACTACCGCCATCCGCCCGGCAACCTCGTTCACGCGCGTCAGCCCGAGATCGATAGTTTTGCTGTGCAGATGCTCCAGATAAGAAAGCCACGTAGCCAGGGGCGACGTGGCCTGAGGAATAGGTTCTTTTTCCATGATGTCCGCAAGAGTTAACGGTAAATACGCTCATCTGTCAGCATGCCGCGATGCGGCCAGGTCAGGATGATGTCGCGTAGTTATTTGAATATAAAAAAAGGGCAGCACCGTCAGGCCTGCCCTCTGCACTATCAGGCCTCTGGTTCCTGATCCGGTACCGGCGGCACCGCGTCGCCTTCATGAGAAACCTCCGGGCATGGCGCCGGGAGATTCATCAGCTTCGCCAGAATACTGGCCAGCTTCAGGCGCATTTCAGGGCGACGTACGATCATGTCGATCGCCCCTTTTTCAATCAGGAACTCGCTGCGCTGGAATCCTGGCGGCAGCTTTTCGCGTACGGTTTGCTCGATAACGCGAGGGCCGGCAAAGCCGATCAGCGCTTTCGGTTCCGCGATGTTCAGATCGCCGAGCATCGCAAAGCTCGCCGATACGCCGCCCATCGTCGGGTCGGTCAGCACGGAGATATACGGTAAACCGCGCTCCTGCATTTTCGCCAGCGCGGCTGACGTTTTCGCCATCTGCATCAGCGACATCAGCGCTTCCTGCATACGCGCGCCGCCGGACGCTGAGAAGCAAACCAGCGGGCAGTTGTCTTCCAACGCCTGTTCAACGGCACGTACGAAGCGCGCGCCCACCACCGAGCCCATCGAACCGCCCATAAAGGCGAATTCAAAAGCAACGGCGACAACCGGCATGTCGTACAGCGTGCCCTTCATAACCACCAGCGCATCTTTCTCGCCGGTCTCTTTTTGAGCCGACGCCAGGCGGTCTTTGTATTTTTTCGAATCGCGGAACTTCAGCACATCTTTCGGCTCGAGCTCGCTTCCCAGCTCCACAAGGGAACCTTCGTCCAACAGGCTATGCAGGCGATTACGCGCCGACATACGCATATGGTGATCGCACTTAGGGCAAACCTCCAGGTTGCGCTCCAGCTCTGCGCGGTACAGTACCTGACCGCAGCTGTCGCACTTGGTCCATACACCCTCAGGAATGCTTGCCTTGCGGGTGGGAGTTATATTGCTTTTAATTCGTTCAATCCAGCTCATTGATAACCTTTCTGCCTGAACCTGGTCGATGCCAGTTTTGTCGTAAGGGGCGCATAATGCCATTTTTGACCCTTACAGACCATGAATGTTGCACATTAAATCATAACATCCCGTCACATGGGATAAAAAAGTGGTCGTACCGCTCACACTTCAATCTGCGGGCGGAGGCGCTCCCCCCGCAGAAGATTACACTACAGAGGCTATTTCGACTGCTTCGCCGCCGCGCGCTTGTGGCGAATGATTTCAATCACCCCCGGCAGCACAGAGAGGAGAATAATCGCGACAATCAGCAGCTTCAGGTTTTCCTGGACGATCGGCAAATCGCCAAACAGGTAGCCTGCATAGGTGAACAGCAGCACCCACAGCAATGCGCCAACCACGTTATAGGCCGCAAAATGACGATAGGACATGTGGCCCATTCCCGCCACAAATGGCGCAAAGGTTCTGACAATCGGCACGAAGCGAGCGAGGATAATGGTTTTGCCGCCGTGACGCTCGTAGAACGAGTGGGTCTTGTCCAGATAGCTGCGGCGGAAGATTTTAGAATCAGGATTACTGAAGAGCTTTTCACCGAACAGCCGCCCGATGGTGTAGTTCAGGGCATCGCCGACAATCGCCGCGATAACCATCAGCACCACCATCAGATGCACGTTCAGATCGTTAGTCGGCAGCGCTGACAGCGCGCCGGCAACAAACAGCAGCGAATCTCCCGGCAGGAACGGTGTGACCACCAGACCCGTTTCGCAAAACAAAATCAAAAACAGAATGGCATAAACCCAGATACCGTACTCGGCAACCAGTTCGGCCAGGTGTACATCTATATGCAGGATGAAATCAATTAAAAAGCGAATCAGGTCCATACCGTTTGAGTCCTTAATAGCAATACGTAAAATCCTTCACGGCGTATCCAGGCGGCCGAACGGTAGCTCCCGGGCCACCTCAAGAGGCAAGCCCGGGGAAACCAGCGCGGCCGGCAGCGCGGCAGCCTGAAGGATGAGGCGTATACGTCAGTCCGCCAGAAACAGCGGGCCCATCGGCATCACCGGCAGATCGAAATGGGCCGGATAGTCGACCGACACCAGATACAATCCTTCGGCTTTTGCCGTCGCGGCGGCTAGCTTCCTGTCTTTTGCCGCCAGAAGTTCTGCAATCCAGCTCTCTGGCTGGTTACCGGCCCCCACTTCCATCAGGCTGCCGACAATGTTCCTTACCATATGATGTACAAAGGCGTTTGCTTTGATATCGACCACCACATATGCGCCATAACGGGTGACGCTAATGTGCTTAATGTTGCGCCAGGGCGTACGCGACTGGCACTGCAGCGCGCGGAACGAGGTAAAATCATTCTCGCCCAGCAGGCACTGCGCCGCACGCTGCATCCGTTCGGCATCCAGAGGCTGGTGATAATGAGTCACCCCCTGGCTTAACACCGCCGGGCGCAGCCGATGATTATAGATAACGTAGCGGTAGCGGCGCGCCGTTGCGCTGAAGCGCGCGTGGAACTCTTCCGGCACATGTTTAACCCACCGCACGGCAATGTCACCAGGCAGATTCGCATTCACGCCCAGCGTCCAGGCCGCGTCTTTACGCAGCGCACGCGTTTCAAAATGCACCACCTGTCCGGTGCCATGAACGCCGGCGTCGGTGCGGCCCGCGCAGAAGACGTTAATCGGTTCATTCGCCACCTGCGAGAGCGCCTTTTCCAGCTTCTCCTGCACGCTACGCACTTCGTTCTGCCGCTGCCAGCCGTAATATTTACTGCCGTCGTACTCGATGCCCAGCGCGATTTTACAGACCGGCTGCTGCTCCATCTCAGACATCAGTAAAAATACTCCTGCACCAGCCTCTCAGCGGTTTTCACCGCCATCAGCGCGCCGCCGAAGCGGACGTTGTCGGCAACGGACCAGAACTGAATCTGCTCCGGCATCCCGTAATCGTTACGCACGCAGCCGACGGAGAGTTGGCTGGTGCCGGAAGCGTCGCCAACCTGAGTCGGAAACTCGCTCGCTTCGGACAGCTCGATATCTTCGCCGCGTACGAAGGCATCGCGCGCCTCTTCTGCGGCCAGCGGACGCATGGCTTCGAAATTAACCACCTGCGCATGGCCGTAGAATACCGGCGACTGGACCACGCTTGCGGAGATCATCAGCCCTTCATCCTGGAGGATCTTCCGTACTTCGTCGACGATACGCCGCTCTTCCAGCACGCTGCCTTCACGATCGGGCAGAATGGGCAGCATGTTGAACGCCAGCTGACGACCAAAGTAATCATCTTCATCAATCGGCATGCCGTTGAGCAGCTTAGCGCTCTGCCCCGCCAGCGCGCTGACGGCTTTTTTACCTTGGGCGGAGACGGAGAGCAGGCTGGTGACCTGAATACGCGACAGGCCGCCTTCATCAATCAGCGGCTTCAGCGCGGCCAGCAGCTGGCTGGTCAGGCTGTTGGCAACGGCAATAACGTTACGATTGCGGTAATCAGCCAGCACAAATGGGTTAACTTCCGGAACCACCAGCGGGACGTCCGGCTCCAGCGCGAACAGGCCGCTCAGGTCGATAACCAGACAGCCAGAGTTAGTCGCCTCATCAACGTAGGCCGCCGTGGCCTCGACGCCGGCGGCGAAAAAGGCCAGCTGGGCCTGAGTCCAGTCAAACTCCGCGGCATCCTGTACGATGACCGACTTACCGTTAAAACGCAGATGCTCGCCCGCGCTTTCGTTACGCGCCAGGGCGTAAATATCACCCACCGGGAACTGACGTTCAGCAAGGGTTTCGAGCAGGGCTTCGCCGACGGCGCCCGTTGCGCCTAGTATGGCAATATTCCAGCCTTCAGACATGGTGGTTTACTCCAGGAAAAAGCGACCCTGCAGGAGTATCCAACAGGGTCATTAAGAAGATATTAACGAACAGGGTGATGTATGGCATTAAAGCCGAGCTGCCGCAACAGCGTCGCCGCCTGCTCATCGCTGCACTGTACGTATAGCGAAGACCATTCACGGCGTTCCTGGTAATTTTTGCGCAGCTTGTCAAATTCGCCCGCAGCACCGGCCACTTTTCGCAGCGGCGCATCGTCGCGGCGCACATCATACACCAAATGGACCAGCCTTTTCAGAGTTGCCTGATCGAGCGCGCCGTGCAGGGTGATACGGCCAAACTCCGGCGCCGGCAGCAGGGTATCCAGCGCCACCTGCTGCGGATGACCGATAAACGCGCTGTAGGCTTCAAACACCTGGGTCGTCCCGCGCGCTTTCCCTTCAAGGGTATAGCCCGCAATATGCGCGGTACCGATATCCACGCGATCCAGCAGCTCAAGGTTAAGATCCGGCTCCGGCTCCCAGACGTCAAGCACGACGCTCAGCGGCTGCCCGGCCTGCAGGCATTTCAGCAATGCGCCGTTATCAACCACCGGACCACGGCAGGCGTTAATTAACACCGTTCCCGGCTTCAGGCGGCCGATCAGCGCCTCATCCGCGAGGTGCAGCGTCTTGTATTGCCCTTCTTTATATAAAGGCGTGTGGAACGTCAGCACATCGGCCTGTTGAACCAGCTCGTCAAGGCTGCGGAAATCGCCTTCATCGCCGCGATCCGCGCGCGGCGGATCGCACAGCAGCGTTTTGATCCCCAGCGCTTCAAGACGTTTTTGCAGGCGTCCGCCGACGTTGCCCACCCCCACGATCCCGACGGTACGATCGGTCAGCGCAAAGCCATCGCGCTCGGCCAGCATCAGCAGCGCCGAGAAAACATACTCAACCACCGCAATAGCGTTACAGCCCGGTGCGGCGGAAAAACCGATCCCCGCCTGCTGCAGCCACGCCTGGTCGACATGATCGGTACCCGCGGTCGCGGTTCCGACAAACTGAATAGCCTTGCCGGCAAGCAGCGCTTCATTGACTTTAGTGACGGAACGGACCATCAGCGCGTCGGCATCGGTCAGCGCTTCAGCCGGAATTGGGCGGCCGGGGACCGCCCTCACCTCGCCCAAACGGCTAAAAAGCTCACGGGCATAGGGCATATTTTCATCAACGAGGATTTTCACGGTTCAGTACCTGTCTGAGAACGAGAGTAAACCGGGGAAGTGTGCCATAATCTCGCCGCCAGGAACATCATCACCGGCCTCAGTACAGTAATACGGAAAGGATTAATCATGACACAACCCGTTTCAGGTATGTCCGATCGCCCTCCGGGGACGGCTCCCTCCGGCGCTTCCGTCGCCGGGGAGCTGTCGCTTACCACCCAGCAACGCACCGTTCTCGAGCGATTGATAACGCGCCTGGTGGCGTTAACATCGCAGCAGAACGCGGAAGTGTGGGCCGGAATCAAGCACGATCTGGGACTCAAGGGCGATGCGCCGCTGCTGGCATGCCACTTTGCCGCCGCCGAAAGTCACCTGAACCAGCGCCTGACCGTTGCGCAGCAAAACCATCACCATCGTCAGACTCTGGCGCAGCTCGGCGAGCTGCTGAATCAGGGCAACAATCGTCAGGCGGTGAGCGATTATATTCGCCAGCACTATGGGCAAACCGCGCTACACGCGCTGACCCAGCAGCAGCTTGAGAACGTGCTGCAGCTGCTGCAGAACGGCCGGCTGTCGATTCCGTCGCCCCAGCAGCGTCAGCCTACGCTGCGCCCGCTGCTGCCGGCGGAGCACAACACGCTGAACCAGCTGGTGACCCGTCTTGCTGCCGCAACCGGCGAGCCAGGTAAGCTTATCTGGCAGTCGATGCTGGAGCTGTGCGGCGTGAAAACCGGCGAGCTGATCCCGGCAACGCATTTTACCCCGCTCTCCTACTGGCTTCAGGCGCGGCAAACGCTAAGCACCCAGGCCAGCCCGACGCTCAACTCGCTGCAGGCCGCGCTGAAACAGCCGCTTGAAGCGCAGGAGTGGCAGAAGATCGCCGATTTTGCCCGCCACAGCTGGCACGTGACGCCGCAATCGGTGCTGAGCTCCAGCCAGATACTGACGCTGTTGAACAAAGTCTTCGTGCTGCGCGTGGCGCGAGCCCAGGAGACGCTGGCTATCCCATCGCTGCGGTCGGAACCCACTCCGCTCTCCGCACGGCTCAAAAAACCGTGGTTTATCCTGCTGGCGCTGGCAGCGGCGGCTCTGCTGTGGCTGATGATTGCATAGCTCTTAGCGCAAGAAAAACACCGCCGATACGCTGCGTAAGGCGTTAAAGACGCTGGAGGAGGATGGTTTAATTGAGCGCCGTCACGGATCCGGGACCTGGATCAGAAATAAACATTTTCAGGCCTCGGTCACGCATTTAAACAGTTTTACTGAAATAGCCCGGAATGAAGGTAAAACGCCCTCCAGTCAAATTATCAAATTTGCATTACAGTCGGCATCAGAGGAAATAGCTAAAGGCCTGCAGCGACAGCACGGAGAGCCCGTCTATATAAAAAGGCTACGCTTTATCGACAATATTGCGATGCAATTAGAAGAGACCTGGCTCTCGGCGACGCGTTTTCCTGACCTGACGATTGCCATATGAAAAAATCGAAGTTTGCGTATATTGAAAATGAATGCGGGATCAGAACAGACGGATGCTACGAATCCATAGTCCCCATTCTTCCCTGCCCCGTGCTGGCTAAACTGTTACATATCAGCATTAAAGATCCCATCATCCGCATGCAGACCCAGCCGATAGACGAACAGCACCAGCCTATCGACGACTCAATACTCTATGACCAATATGTTTGAGTTTCAGGTGAAGTACTATCTTCCGCGCAAGGCGGCCGGCCCTCACTCACTGCGGGCCGAGCCATAAGCCTATTTTCGTAACGATACCAGGGTGACGACAATCCCCAGCGCGGCGCAGACGGCCGCCGCCAGGAAGACGGACGGGTAGCCCTGGGACGTCGCCAGCAGTCCGGCAAGCGGGCCGCTAATACCGTATGAGATATCCTGAAATGCCGCATAGCCGCCCAGCGCGGTGCCGCGAACCTGCGGCGGAACGCGTTTCACCACCTCCACGCCCAGCGACGGGAAGATAAGCGAGCAGCCGCAGCCGGTCAGCGCGGCGCCAGCTAAGGCTACCCAGGCATCCGGAGCCAGCCACAGCAGCGTCAGGCCCGCGGCCTCAATCAGCAGCGAGACCATCGCCACCTTCACCCCGCCGAAGCGATCGGGCATCCAGCCGAACAGGATACGCATCAGCACGAAGGCGCCGCCAAAAGCGGTCAACGTAAAGCCGGCCATCGCCCAGCCGTTGCTGGCAAAGTAGAGCGAGACGAAGGTGCCAATCACCGCAAACCCGACGCCCTGCAGGGCAAGGCCAATCCCCGGACGCCAGATCATACCGACAACGCTCCACAGCGACGGGCGCTCGCCGCCGTGAGCCGGAACCTTGCGGACCGTGCCGTTAATCGCGAGGGCCAGCAGCGGCAGCGCCATAGTGACGCAGGCCAGCACCGCAACGTCGTAGTGCGTGTAGATCAGCAGCCCCAGCGGGGCGCCAGCCGCCAGCGATCCGTAGATGGCCATTCCGTTCCATGACATGACTTTTCCCGAACGCGTCGGCCCGACGAGGCCCATCCCCCAGCTCAGGTTACCGGTTAGCAGCTGGCTCTCGCCAAAGCCAAGGATCAGGCGGCCCAGCACCAGCAGCGCGAATTTCGCCACAATCGACACCGGCAGCAGCGCCGCCAGCAGCCACGCGGCGCCGGCCAGCGCGCAGGCCAGCATGCCCTGCAGTACGGAGCGTTTAGCGCCGTACTGATCGGCGAGGCGACCGGCGTAACCTCGCGTCAGCACCGTCGCCAGAAACTGTATTCCGACGGCGATGCCGACCATCGTGTTGCCAAAACCGAGCTCATGGTGCACGAAAAGGGGGATACCGGCAGCGGAAGGCCAACGGTCATGTAGGTGAGAAATACGGAGAACGTAATGCGAAATAGCGAAATATTCGCGGAAGAGGGATCTGTTTTTTCTGTCGCTGCGGACATGCTTTACTCCAGTTCGCAGAGTAAGACGAGGTGAGTGTGCCTCCCTGCGCCAGGCTCTCTCAATAATGCAAAAAAGGGAGCCAGCCGGCTCCCTTTTCAATTACTGACTGACTATGCGTCGTGTTTACGCATCACCAGGGTGGCATTGGTGCCACCAAAACCGAAGCTGTTGGACATAACGGTGGTCAACGCACGTTCAGTCGGCTTAGTCACGATGTTCAGGCCAGCGGCCTGCTCGTCCATCTCGTCGATGTTGATGCTTGGCGCGATAAAGCCGTGTTCCAGCATCAGCAGAGAGTAGATAGCTTCCTGTACGCCTGCGGCGCCCAGCGAGTGGCCGGTCATCGCTTTCGTTGCGGAGATAGCCGGGCTGTTATCGCCGAAGACTTCACGGATCGCACCCAGCTCTTTCACGTCGCCAACCGGAGTTGAGGTACCGTGGGAGTTCAGATAATCAATCGGGGTATCAACGCCCTGCATCGCCATGTGCATGCAGCGAACGGCACCTTCGCCCGATGGGGCGACCATGTCGGCGCCGTCAGAAGTTGCGCCGTAGCCGACGATTTCAGCATAGATGTGCGCGCCGCGCGCCAGAGCGTGCTCCAGCTCTTCAACCACAACCATCCCGCCGCCGCCAGCGATGACGAAACCGTCGCGGTGCGTATCATAGGTACGGGACGCTTTGTCCGGAGTTTCGTTATATTTGGTGGACAGGGCGCCCATTGCGTCGAATTCGCAGGCCATTTCCCAGCACAGCTCTTCGCCGCCGCCGGCAAAAACGATGTCCTGTTTACCCAGCTGAATCTGCTCTACGGCATTGCCGATACAGTGTGCGGAAGTCGCGCAAGCGGAGCTGATAGAGTAGTTAACGCCGTGGATTTTGAACGGTGTGGCAAGGCAGGCTGAAACGGCAGAGGCCATCGCTTTAGTCACGACGTACGGGCCAACGGCTTTCAGGCCACGCGGGCTACGCATCGCGTCTGCGCCAAACACCTGATATTTAGAAGAACCGCCAGAACCGGCGATCAGACCCACGCGCGGGTTATTTTGATAAACCTCTTCTTTCAATCCAGCATCTTCTACGGCCTGCTGCATTGAGAGGTAGGCGTAGATAGAAGCATCGTTCATAAAGCGAACCACTTTACGGTCGATCAGACCGGTGGTATCCAGCTTAACGTTGCCCCATACGTGGCTGCGCATACCTGAATCTTGAAATTCCTGAGAGAAAGTGATCCCTGAACGTCCTTCACGCAGAGATGCCAGGACTTCCTGCTGGTTGTTACCGATGCTGGAAACGATGCCCAAGCCAGTAATCACTGCACGTTTCATTCAATACCTCTGTAAGTCGCACTATTTTAAGTTTCGAGTCGCACAATAGCGTACACTTGTACGCCGAACAAGTCCGATCAGCCATTTTGTGTATAAATTTGCGCCTCCCGGCACACATCGTTAAGATCGTTCTACGCCTTGAGATTCGAGTAACTTACGTGAAACAAAACGCCATACAACCTGCCAACCTGGAATTCAACGCTGAGGGTACACCTGTTTCCCGAGATTTCGGCGACGTGTACTTTTCCAATGACAACGGTCTGGAAGAGACCCGCTACGTCTTTCTCGGCGGCAACCGCCTCGGTGAACGCTTTCCCACTCATTCACACCCGCTATTTGTGGTTGCTGAGAGCGGATTCGGCACCGGCCTCAACTTCCTCACGCTGTGGCAGGCATTCGACGTTTTTCACCGTGACTCCCCCGAAGCTACCCTGCAAAGATTACATTTCATCAGTTTTGAAAAATTTCCGCTCACCGCCGCCGATCTGGCCCTGTCCCACCGGCACTGGCCGGAGCTGGCCCCGTGGGCGGAGCAGCTGCAGGCCCAGTGGCCGCTGCCCGTTGCCGGCTGCCATCGACTGCTGCTCGATGACGGCCGCGTGACCCTGGATCTATGGTTCGGAGATATCAATGAGCTGACCCTTGAGCTTGATGACTCTCTCAATCAGCAGGTCGATGCCTGGTTTCTCGACGGATTTGCTCCGGCAAAAAACCCGGATATGTGGACGCCTGAACTCTTCGCGGCTATGGCCCGGCTGGCGAAACCGGGCGGAACGCTGGCAACCTTCACCTCCGCAGGTTTTGTCCGTCGCGGCCTGCAGGAAGCCGGCTTTACCATGCACAAGCATAAAGGTTTTGGCCGCAAGCGAGAGATGCTTATCGGCGAGATGAGCCGCGAGCTGAACCTGCCCGCGCGCGCGCCGTGGTTCGCCCGCACCGCCGCCGACAAACGCGAAGTGGCGATTATCGGCGGCGGGATTGCCAGCGCCCTGCTGTCGCTCGCGCTGCTGCGCCGCGGCTGGCAGGTGACGCTCTATTGCGCCGACGATGCGCCAGGCGAAGGCGCATCCGGCAACCGTCAGGGGGCCCTGTATCCGTTGCTCAGCCAGCACGACCCGGCTCTGGCCCGCTTCTTCCCCGCCGCATTTACCTTCGCGCGCAGAATATATGATGCGCTGCCGGTCACCTTCGACCACCAGTGGTGCGGAGTGACGCAGCTCGCCTGGGATGAGAAAAGCGCGCAAAAAATCGCCCAGATGCTTGAGCTCAATCTGCCGGCGGAAATTGCCGTTGCCGTCAGCGCCGAAACGGCGGCGCAGGCGACCGGCGTGGAGACCGGCTGCGGCGGGATCGCCTATCCCTCAGGAGGCTGGCTCTGCCCGCAACAGCTGACGGCCGAACTCTTCGCGCTGGCGGCGACCCGCGGGCTGCGCGCGCGCTACGGTTTTAAGGTGGAGACGCTCACCGCCGATGGCGACGGCTGGCAGCTGAACCAGCGCCAGCAGCATGCGGTGGTGGTACTGGCGAACGGCCATCAGCTAACCACCTTCAGCCAAACCGCGCAGCTGCCGGCCTATCCGGTGGGCGGACAGGTTAGCCATATCCCGACGACGCCGGGGCTTTCTCAACTGCGTCAGGTACTGTGCTATGACGGCTACCTGACGCCGCAAAACCCGCATAATCAGCGGCACTGTATCGGAGCCAGCTATCATCGCGGGCAGACGGAAACGGCTTTCAGCGCGGAGGATCAGCGGCAGAACCGTCAGCGTTTGATCGACTGTTTCCCCGATGCCGGGTGGGCCCAGGAGGTCGATACCAGCGCCAACGAAGCCCGCTGTGGCGTACGCTGCGCCACCCGCGACCATTTGCCGATGGTAGGCAACGTGCCGGACTATGATGCCACCTTGACCCGGTACGCTCTGCTTGCCGGGCAGAAGGAGGATGCGCCGTCTGCTCCGGTGCATCGCAATCTTTATCTTCTCGGCGCGCTGGGATCGCGCGGGCTGTGCTCCGCGCCGTTAACGGCGGAAATTCTGGCGGCGCAGATGAGCGGGGAACCGCTGCCAATGGATCGCGAAACGCTGGCGGCGCTCAATCCCAATCGGCTATGGGTGAGGAAACTGCTGAAGGGAAAAGCGGTGAAATAACCCGTAGAGGTCGCCCGGATGGCATTATCCGGGCGATTCCCCGACCTCGCGACGCTCGGCCGGGGCTATCGTGCAGGCGGTACGGGCTGTTTACCGTTTTGCCTGCTGGTACAAATTATCCCACATATCCTGAACGAGGATCTGGTCCGGCGGCGAGAGCTCTCCCGCGCCAATCGCTTTTTCCAGACTATGGACGACCCGGTCATTGATCGCTTGCGCCGAGTGATCGTCTCCACCTTCCAGCTCGGCTACCGCCAGCGTCAGGTGGCCACGCAGATAGCCGCCGGCAAACAGTTCATCATCACTGGCGTGGTCTACCATTTCGTCGATTAGCGCCAGAATGCGTGATTCAAACTCCGCGAGCATTGTCTTTCCTCTTCTAGTGTAAAGCGTGGCCTTAGTGCAGGTCTTCCGGCCACGGAAATTGTTCTGCCGTCAGTGGCGGCGTTTGATAATATTTTTGTAATGCCTGAATAAATCGCGCCGGACGTTCCGGGATCCCCTGCTCCAGATAGCTCATGACCTGGGCATGGACCCGCCGCTGAAAGGCAATGCGATCGGGCTCGACGTCCCCTTCCAGGTTGTCGCAGCTGACGTTAAACGGGAAGCCCGCCGCCACGCAAAACAGCCAGTCAAATGCCTGGGGTTTCACCTCGACGTCTTCAAACTGACGCTGCGTCATCGCATCGCGGCCATCCGGGCAGTACCAGTAGCCGAAATCAACCAGTTCACGACGCGCTTTCCCGGCAATGCACCAGTGCGAAATTTCGTGCAGGCCGCTGGCATAAAAGCCGTGGGCAAAGACGATACGGTTAAACGGTACGTCCTTATCAGCCGGAAGATAGATCGGTTCGTCGTCGCCTTTAATCAGACGGGTATTAAAATCGTCGGCGAAGCAGCCGTCAAAAATAGCGATCAGCTGCTGATAATGGTGTTGCTGTTGCATTAATTCATTCCCAACCACTGCAGGATTTCCGCCCCGTGGCTGTCATAAAGAAGTTTCGCGCTCATCACTGCGGACACGACCACGATCATCGGCCGAATCAGCGATTGCCCTTTGCTCAATACCAACCGTGAGCCAGCGCGGGCGCCAATAAACTGCCCTGCCAGCATCACGAATCCAGTGGCCCAAATCACTTTGCCGCCAATAATAAACAGCAGCAGCCCGCCAATATTGGAGGTCGCGTTAAGCACCTTCGCATGGGCGGTTGATTTTGCAAGATTGAACCCGGCCAGGGTAACAAAGGCCAGCGCGTAGAACGAGCCGGCGCCCGGGCCGAAAAAGCCGTCATAGAAACCCACGCAGCCGCCGGCGACCAGCGCGAACGGCAGGCCGTATAAGCGGCGCTGGCGATCGTCCTCGCCTAATTTTGGCATCAGCAGAAAATAGAGGCCAATGCCGATAATCAGCAGCGGCAAAATCTGTTTGAGGATATCGGACTGCACGTGCTGCACCAGCAGCGCACCGCCGGTGGAGCCGATAAACGTCATCAGAATATTAAGCTTCTGATCGGCGAGGTTCACCACCTTGCGGCGGATAAAATAGAGTGACGCGGAAAGCGAACCGCCGCAGGCCTGCAGCTTGTTGGTCGCCAGCGCCTGCGCCGGAGGGAGTCCCGCAGCCATCAGCGCCGGGACGGTCAACAGCCCGCCGCCGCCGGCCAGGGAATCGATAAATCCGGCGAGAATGGCGACGAAGAAAAGCACTACCAGTACCGTGGGCGAAACCATAAACAGGTCGATAAAACTATCCATTAAAGAACGTGCTCATCCAGTAGCGCCTGGCAGGAAGGCGGCAGCGGAGGCGGCGTCTTCTTCACAGGAGAGGTTGATCCGGGTTTCGGAGGTTCGAACCAGCTTTGCAACTCTGCACCGCAGCCATCGCCGGCAGGCGGCGGCGCCTGCTCTTCGCACTCCAGGCTTCCGGCAGGACAGCGCAGGCGAACATGCATATGCGCACGATGCTGGAACCACGGGCGAACTTTATGCAGCCAGTCGCGATCGCTCCCGGCATCGAGGCATAGCTGCTGTTTGATCGCCGGGTTAACAAAGATGCGCGTGACTTCGCTATCTTCTGCCGCCAGCTTGATCAGCTGGCTAATTTGCGGGCTCCACCGCGCCGGGACAACGCGCTTGCCGTCGGCGGAAACCAGGTCCAGCGCCTGCGGCTTCAGCAGCTGCGCCGGGCTCCAGCGCATCTGCGGCAGCTGGAGGAAAATATCGACATCCAGGCCGCTCTGATGGCTGGCGTGGCCGCCGTTAAAACGCCCGCCGGCGGGCATTCCCATATCGCCAATCAGCATCGTGCCCATTCCCCGACTGTGCACCTGATTGCTCAGGCGCTGGATAAACCGGACAAGATCGGGATGGCCGAAATAGCGGCGCTGGTCGGTACGCATCACCTGGTAGTTTGCCGAGTTCAGGGGCAGCGCCTGGGCTCCCACAATGCAGCCGTTGGCAAAAGCGCCGATCGACTGCGCGCTGCCGCCTATCGGCTGAGTGATTTTTTGCCACGGCGTTGCCGCAGAGCAGGCAGAGCTGGCCAGGAGCGCCAGCAGAGCGATAACGGTTTTTTTCATCGATTACCAGCGTGGAATTGATGTCGTCACGTCGCCGTTTTGCGCGCGTTGACGCATAAAGTGATCCATTAACACGATCGCCAGCATCGCTTCTGCGATCGGCACCGCGCGAATCCCCACGCACGGATCGTGACGCCCTTTGGTGATCATCTCAACTTCTTCGCCAAAGCGGTTAATGGTATGCCCCGGAACGGTGATGCTGGAGGTCGGCTTCAGCGCAATATTAGCGACAATCTGCTGACCGCTGCTGATGCCGCCGAGCACGCCGCCCGCATGGTTGCTCTGGAAACCGGCTTTGGTGATCTCATCGCGGTTTTCGCTGCCGCGCAGCTTAACCACCTCAAAGCCGTCGCCAATCTCGACGCCTTTCACCGCATTTATGCTCATCAGCGCGTGGGCAATATCGGCATCCAGGCGGTCGAATACCGGCTCACCGAGTCCCGGAGGAACGCCATCGGCCACGACGGTGATTTTTGCGCCAATCGAATCACCCTCTTTTTTCAGGCCGCGCATCAGCTCATCAAGCGCTTCAATTTTATCCGGATCGGGACAGAAGAACGGGTTCTGTTCAACCTGCTCCCAGTCCTTAATTGCCAGCGGGATATCTCCCATCTGGGTCAGGCAGCCGCGGATGACGATGCCAAACTTCTCCGCGAGGAACTTTTTGGCGATCGCTCCTGCCGCAACGCGCATCGCGGTCTCACGCGCCGACGAGCGTCCGCCGCCGCGATAATCGCGCAGGCCGTATTTCTGCTCGTAGGTGTAATCCGCGTGGCCGGGACGAAAAACGTCTTTGATAGCGCCGTAGTCCTGCGAACGCTGATCGGTATTCTCAATCAGCAGGCCAATGCTGGTGCCGGTGGTGACGCCCTCGAATACGCCGGACAGGATCTTAACCTGGTCCGGTTCGCGACGCTGGGTGGTATAGCGCGAGGTGCCGGGACGGCGACGATCCAGGTCGTGCTGCAGATCGGCTTCGGTCAGCGGGATGCCCGGCGGTACGCCGTCGACGATGCAGCCCAGCGCCAGGCCGTGCGACTCGCCGAAAGTGGTTACGCGAAAGAGTTGTCCAATTGTATTTCCTGCCATCACGGCTCCGTCATGTTTGCGTGTTGTTTTTAGTCTTTATAAATACCGAAATGCACCCGTGCGGCGATCAGCTGCGGTTTGGTCAGCATAAACACGCCGTCTCCGCCGTTATCGAACTCAAGCCAGGTGAACGGGACATCCGGGTACTGCTCAATCAGATGTACCATGCTGTTACCGACTTCACAAATCAGAATACCGTCATCGTTGAGGTAATCCGGGGCGCAGGCGAGGATGCGGCGGGTCAACTTCAGACCGTCGCTGCCGGAGGCCAGCCCGAGCACCGGCTCATGACGATATTCACCCGGCAAATCGGACATATCTTCTTCATCGACGTACGGCGGGTTGGTGACGATCAGGTCATATTGCACCTTCGGCAGGTCGCGGAACAGATCCGAGCGAATCGGCGTAACCTGATGAATCAGCCCGTGCTCTTCCACGTTTTGTTCGGCCACGGCCAGCGCGTCAGGGGAGATATCCACCGCATCGACTTCCGCTTCCGGGAAGGAATAGGCGCAGGCGATGGCGATACAGCCGCTGCCGGTGCACATATCCAGGATGTGCTGCGGCTGATGGTCGATCAGTCCGGCAAACTGGTTTTCGATAAGCTCGCCAATCGGAGAGCGCGGCACCAGCACGCGTTCATCGACGTAAAACTCATGGCCGCAGAACCAGGCTTTGTTGGTCAAATAGGCGACCGGAATACGCTCATTGACGCGGCGAATCACGCGCTCAACGATGCGGTGTTTTTCGCTGGAAGTCAGACGCGCAATGCGCATGTCTTCCGGGATGTCCAGCGGCAGGTACAATGAAGGCAGCACCAGCTGCACCGCTTCGTCCCACGGGTTGTCGGTGCCGTGACCGTACCAGATATTCGCCGCGCTGAAGCGGCTTACCGCCCAACGCAGCATGTCCTGAATGGTTTGCAGCTCATTGACTGCTTCATCAACAAAAATTTTATCCACGCCATCCTCCAGGACACGCTCTACTGTAAATTCGGCGGCTAGTTTGCCATGAAGACGGCGATAAATCAGCATTCTTACGTCAGGCTGAGGGGGAAAAGTACGTTTTGCTTGCCTGGATGTACTCCGGGTCGGGTAAACTAGCGCAAAGAAAAGATGAGAGTGGGCAATGAAAAAGAAAACATCGCTTAGCGTGGAGGATCAGACGCTGTTCCGTCAGCTCATGACCGGCACGCGTAAGATTAAGCAGGACACTATCGTTCACCGCCCGCTGCGCAAGAAAATTACCGAAGTGCCGCCGAAGCGTCTACTTCAGGAGCAGGCCGACAACAGCCACTACTTTTCGGATGAATTTCAGCCGCTGCTGAATACCGAAGGGTCGGTAAAATACGTCCGTGCGGACGTGAGCCACTTTGAGTTGAAAAAACTGCGGCGCGGGGACTATTCGCCAGAGCTGTTTCTCGACCTGCACGGTTTAACTCAGCTGCAGGCAAAGCAGGAACTGGGCGCGCTGATTGCCGCATGCCGCCGGGAACACGTGTTCTGCGCGTGCGTGATGCACGGACACGGGAAGCATATTCTCAAGCAGCAGACGCCATTATGGCTGGCGCAGCATCCGCATATTATGGCGTTCCATCAGGCGCCAAAAGAGTACGGCGGGGACGCCGCACTGCTGGTGCTGATAGAGATTGAAGAGTGGCAACCGCCGGAGCTTCCGTAAACGTCGGCTCCGGGGGGTGATTAGATAGCTTTCGCCATCTTCAGGTTGCAGGGGCTCATCTGCCAGTTGAATTCGCCCTTGCCGTTGGCATCGAGCGTCACGCAGGCAATGGCCGATGTGGTGAACATCGGGGGCGTCTCTCCCGGGCACAGCTCTGAGACGAGGTACCCTACCAACGGCAGGTGAGAAACGACCAGCGCCGTTGCCACACCTTCATTTGCCAGCGCCTGAAGATAGGCGTTGACCATGCCAACATCGCCGCACGGCGTCAGCTCCGGCATGACGTCGACGTCCTTCGGCAGGCTCATGCACTCTCTTACGATATCCAGAGTCTGTTCCGCACGCAGATAAGGACTCACAAGAACCCGCTCAATATCTACTTTCTGACCTTTCAGCCAGGTTGCCATCAGACGTGACTCATCACAACCGCATGCGGTTAAGGGACGAACTGAGTCACTGGCTGCATCGAGGGCAGCGTCGCCGTGACGCATGATAAAAACTTGCATATTGCACCGCTTTTGTTAACCAGAAGCACCGTAGTCTTACCCGCGCAGATAATACGCAGTCGACCCGGTGGCCGGGCATTGTGCCTGATCCATCCAACGAATGAAACGCTGTTTTTTACCTCAGTGGCGTAAGTATAGTCAATGTTTGTTGACAAAATAGCCAACCGACAGCGTCATTCATCGTCGGATTTATCTTCTTTGACCAGAACTTAGGTCGTCCGTTCGCCAGCGGGCCAAAATGTTGCCCCCTGCTCGGCCATGCGCAATAAATTTTCACATGGCGTAAAACGCGGGCCGTACTGCGCGGCCAGGCGCTGCAAAATTGCAACCACTTCACCCGCACCAGATTTATCCATATAGCGGAATGGACCGCCAAGAAACGGCGGGAAGCCAATACCAAACACGGCGCCGATATCGCCATCGCGTGCGCTGCGAATAACCTGCTCATCGAAGCAGCGCGCCGCTTCATTGAGCATCATCATCACGCAACGTTCAGCCACCTGCTGCGCCGACAAGCGAGCCTGCGGGGCAGAAATCCCCAGTAGCGAATAAATTGCCGCATCGGGCCGTTTTTTGCTTGTACGCCCTTTTTTCTCATAAAGATAGAAACCGCGGCTATTTTTTCTGCCTTTGCGATCGTCATTCAAGATCGCGTTAATGATATTTGCAGGCGGGCTAAAACGTTCTCCCCATGCCGATTCCAGAACGGGAATAATTTTGGTGCCGGTATCGATGCCAACCTCATCGAGCAGTTGGATGGGACCTACCGGAAAACCGAATTTAACCAATGCGTTATCGATATGCTCAACGGGTTCGCCCTCCGTCAGTAAGCGCATCGCCTCGTTGATGTAGGGAGCGAGAATGCGGTTGACGTAGAAGCCGGCTTTATCCGCCACTACGATCGGCGTTTTGCCCTGCATTTTTGCCAGCCTGACCACCGTGGCGATGGCCTGCGGGTCCGTATGCTGATGCGGGATAACCTCAACCAGCGGCATTTTTTCAACCGGGCTGAAATAGTGCAGGCCAATCACCCGCTGAGGCCTGCTGGCCTGCGCCGCGATCCCGGCGATCGGCAGCGACGACGTATTGGAGGCAAAGATCGTCTCCGGGCCGCAATGTTGTTCTATTTCGGCGACCATTCGCTGTTTGAGCGCCAGGTCCTCGAATACGGCTTCGATCACCACGTCCCGGTGGGCAAATCCTTGATAATCCGTGGTCCCGGAGATCAGCGCCAGCTGGCGATCGCGCTCGCCGGCACGCATATAGCGGCGGCGTACCTGCTTATCCAGCAGCTCCCAGCTGTACTTCAACGCATGGTTAATCCCGCTGGCCTGAATATCCTTGATTCGCACCGGCAATCCGCCTTTGCTGGCGGTAACCCAGGCGATTCCCCCGCCCATCAGGCCGCCGCCGAGCACGGCGATGCTGTTTAAAGGTCCTGCTTCAGCATCGGCGCCGCGATCTTTCTTCAGCTCGGTGCTGGCGAAGAAAATGGATCGTAGCGCCTGCGATTGCGGCGTCATCGCCAGCTCGCCGAAGGCCTTCGCCTCTTCGGCGTAGCCGCTGCTACAGCCATGTGCCAGCCCGTTCTCAATGACCTGCAGAATTCGCCTGGCGGCAGGATAGTTGCCCTGGGTCTTCTGCTGCGTCTTCTTCGCCACCAGGCGAAACAGCAGGCTACGTCCTAACGGGCCGGCGAGAACGCGCTCGCGCATTGGCATATTGCGACTCGCCGGACGCCCTTTCAGCGCCAGCTCCACTGCCGTTTGCAGTAAAATAGCGTGCGGCACCACATCGTCCACCAGTCCGGCCTTAAGGGCCTGTCGGGCGCGCAGCTGTTTACCGGTGAGAATCATCTCCAGCGCGCTGCTGACCCCAATCAACCGCGGCAGCCGCTGCGTGCCGCCGGAGCCCGGCAGCAACCCCAGCTGCACTTCAGGGAGGCCAAGACGGGTTTTATCATCATCGCTGCAAACTCGCCCGTGACAGGCCAGCGCCAGCTCAAGGCCCCCGCCGAGACAGGTGCCGTGGATGGCGGCGATCGCCGGAATAGCCAGCCCGTGGATCTCGGCCATAATCTGCTGCCCCTGACGAGCCAGCGCCTCCGCCTCTTCCGCGCTGGCGCAGCGGGCAATCATATTGATATCCGCCCCGGCAATAAAGTTGTCCGCTTTAGCAGAAATAATCACCACGCCGCGCAGGGATTTGTTATCGCGGATCTGGCGGATGATGGCCCGGACCTGGCTGCCAAATTCGGCCTTCAGGGTATTCATTTTTTCGCCGGGGGTATCAATGGTGATCACCGCCACGTTGTCCGGACGAATATCGAGAGTAAACGCTGATGCAGGAGTCATCACTCCACCTCCAGAATCATGGCGGCGCCTAAACCACCCGCCGCACAGGCGGTGACCAGCCCAAACCCGCCCCCTCTGCGCCGCAGCTCATGCAGGGTTTGCGTTATCATCCTCGCGCCGGTCGCGGCAAAAGGATGACCGTAGGCAATCGAGCCGCCGAGGACGTTAAATTTGCTGTCATCCACTTCGCCGGTGGCCTGCGAGCGGCCAAGCACCTCGCGAGCAAAACGATCGCTGGCCAGACACTTCAGATTGGCCAGCGTTTGCGCGGCAAAAGCCTCGTGCATGTCGATAAGGGTTAAATCGGCGAGGGTCAGGCCCGCCCTTTCCAGCGCCAAAGGCGTCGACCACGCCGGCCCCAGCAGCATATCCTGCTTAACGTCAATGGCGGTGAAAGCGTAGCTGCGCAGATAGCCAAGCGGGGCTAATCCCAGCTCTTTCGCCCGGGATTCCGTCATCATAATCACCGCCGCCGCGCCGTCAGTTAATGGCGTGCTGTTGGCTGCGGTGACCGTGCCGTGCTTGCGATCGAAGGCCGGACGTAACTTTTGGTAATCAGCGAGGGTAGAATTCTTACGAATATTGTTGTCGCTTGCTACGGGCTCGCGGAACGGCGGCGCGTAGGCGGTCATCACTTCAGCGGAGAGTTTTCCCTCTTCCCAGGCTTTGGCCGCCAGCTGATGCGAACGAAGCGCCAGCACATCCTGCTGCTCACGGGTGATGCCCCAGCTTTTTGCCATCTGCTCGGCGGTATCGCCCATCCGCAGCCCGGTCGAGTATTCGGCCACGGCGGGCGGCACCGGTAACAGATCGCGCAGGCGCAGGCGAGAAAACAGCTTCAGCCGCTGGCCGAGGGTTCGCGCCTTACTGGCATCCACCAGGGTGCGGGCCAGCTTTTTACTCACGCCGATAGGCAGCACCGACGAGGAGTCCGCGCCGCCGGCAATGCCCGCACGGATCGTCCCCGCCATCAGGCTTTCAGCCACGTTGGCGACGGCCTGAAAGCTGGTCGCGCAGGCGCGACTGACGCTGTAAGCATCGGTGTGCACGCTCATGCCGGTGCCAAGCACGATCTCGCGCGCAATATTCGGCGCTTCCGGCATCTGAACCACCTGGCCAAAGACCAGTTGTTCAATAATCTGCGGGGGAATATCGCTGCGAGCCAGCATTTCACTGATGACCATTTTTCCCAAATCAATCGCGGGAACGCCGTGAAATACCGTTGCCTGACGAGCAAACGGAGTACGTAAACCGCTGACGATGGCAATGCGATCGCCCTGACGGGTGACAAGCGGTAGTGCCTGACTCATAACTCTCCCCTGTTAACCGATAAAACCAAGTGGTCTGACCTGATAACAGTTTTAACTAATTTTTTACATTAAGCCAATCGGAGAAGCAAAAAAGTGGGAGCCAAAACACATTGAAAGGAGAAGATAACGCCCCGCAGAAAGGGGGCGTCAGAACGGAATTAACGCAGGCCAAGCTGGAAAATCAGGGTTTCCGCTTCGCAGCAGAAGACAAAATCGATATCCAGCTGCACGCCGCCTTCAACATCGCTAAAGGTCGGGGTAATTTTGCACGGTTCAGATTCCACGCCGCGGGCTCTTTCAGTCAACGCCGCCAGCGTTTCGTCTGCTTCAGCGCGGTTGGCAAACACGCGGCTGTAGGAGGCGGTGCAATCGGTGTTGTCCATAATGGTGCCAACATCCATACAGCAGCAAACCGGGGTTTCATCTGCACTAACTTTACTCATCGTAGATTTCCTCTGTATATGCACGCAAGGTGCCAGACAATTAATAGGCTTATTTTACGCCCGGCCGAGGAGTGCCTCCAGTCGTTAATGATGACAACGGCGCTAAGTGACCGAAATCACACTTAAAAATGATCCAAAACAAGAATTACCCGAATCGGACACCCGAGTTGAGGGCAATTTTGCCGACTGGATCGCGTTTTTCGTATCACAATTGAAAAATCTCATAAACAAACTTGCAACATCTCATCTGGTCAGACCTATACTCAGCGCACTGGTCTGATTTCTCTGTCGTAAAGCAGACCCTACACTTCGCGCTTCTGTTACGGCATGTAACATAGTTTGAATAAAAATAACTCAATGAGGTTATGGGCATGAGCCAGAAAACCCGCTTTACCCAATCTGCCCTCGCAGTGGCTGTAGCACTTGTTTCCACACAGGCCTGGTCAGCAGGCTTCCAGTTAAACGAATTCTCTTCATCAGGCCTGGGCCGCGCCTATTCCGGTGAAGGCGCAATTGCTGACGATGCGGGCAATGCCAGCCGTAACCCGGCATTGATTATGATGTTCGATCGCCCAACGATGTCTATGGGCGCCGTATTTGTCGATCCCGACGTCAACATCTCGGGCAAATCGCCGACGGGCAGAAGCCTGAACGCCAATAATATCGCGCCAACCGCATGGGTGCCTAACTTCCACTTTGTGTCGCCAATTAACGAGCAGTTTGGTTGGGGGGCGTCGATTACCTCTAACTACGGGTTGGCCACCGAATATAACGACGATTATGCCGCCGGCAGCATGGGGGGCAAAACCGATTTAACCACCGCCAACTTCAACCTGAGCGGCGCCTATCGCCTGGACAGCCACTGGAGCTTTGGCTTAGGGTTTGACGCGGTCTATGCGAAGGCGAAGATCGAGCGCTTCGCGGGCGACCTGGGGCAGATTGTTGCGGGTTCGGGCGCCCTGCCGCCGCAGCTGGCGGGTCCGGTATCGCAAATTCCTTCCGATACGCAAATTGCGCATCTGAACGGTAACGCCTGGGGCTTCGGCTGGAACGCCGGTATTCTTTATGAACTTGATAAGAATAACCGCTATGGCTTCACCTACCGTTCTGAAGTGAAAATCGACTTTGACGGTAACTACAAGAGCAGCCTGCCGTCAGCGTATAACCAAATTCTCGGTAATTTCGGCCTTCCGGCGGGGACCAACGGACAGACCACCAACGGTTCTCTGACGCTGAACCTGCCAGAAATGTGGGAGTTGTCAGGTTACAACCGCGTCGCACCGCAGTGGGCGGTTCACTATAGCCTGACCTACACCAGCTGGAGCCAGTTCCAGGAGCTGAAAGCGACCGGCAGCAACGGCGAGACGCTGTTCTATAAAGATGAGAGCTTTAAAGATGCCTACCGCATCGCGCTCGGTACCACCTATTACTACGACGATAACTGGACCTTCCGTACCGGTATCGCCTTCGATGATAGCCCGGTACCGGCCTCCAACCGATCCATCTCCATTCCGGATCAGGACCGTCTGTGGCTGAGCGCGGGTACCACCTACGCCTTCAATAAAGATGCCTCTGTTGACGTGGGCGTATCCTACATGCATGGTCAGCACGTAGAAATTAAAGAAGGTCCTTACACCTTCCGTTCTGAAGGCAAAGCCTGGCTGTACGGCGCGAACTTCAACTACCGCTTCTGACAAGCTGCCGGCATAAAAAAAGGGTGAACATCATGTTCACCCTTTTTATTTATATCACCCGATTACTGCGAGTCGATATCTTTCAGATCGCCCTGAATCGCCTGGGCGTTCGGATTATCTGCCGGCGTGAGCTTACCGCCGTTGGCGATAAAGTCATGACGCTGGAAGTAGGCTTCACGCACCAGGATATACGGATCTGAAGACTGGCGCAGCAGGCCATCGGAGTCCAGCAGCTGGGCTCGGGTCTCAACCCCTTCAACCGCCCATTTACCGATAGACATCGGCCAGGTCAGCCAGGAGAGCACCGGATACAGCCCATCAGCCATATCACCGCCTTCATCACGCAGCGTAAAGCTACCGTAGAACGGCAGCTGCACGTATGGACCATAGCCGACGCCGTAGTGACCCAAGGTGCTACCAAAGCGATGCGGTTCAACCCGCTGCAGCTGCGGGTTCGCCATCCCGGCGACGTCAATCAGGCCGCCCATCCCGAGGAGAGTGTTGAGGAAGAAACGGGTAAAGTGCACCATACCTTTATAGGGATCGCCCTGCAGGAAGTAGTTTGCCATCACCGCCGGTTCTTCAAGGTTGCTGGTAAAGTTACTCAGCCCATTACGCGCTGGCTGCGGGACATAGTCGCGCCATGCCACGGCTACCGGACGCAGAACGTACGGGTCCACCACGTTAAAGTTGAAGTTGAACATCGTACGGTTAAACCCTTCAAGCGGGTCTGAACGCCCCTGCGGCCGATCGCCAGAGCTGGAACTGGCACATCCCACCAGCAGTGTGGCGCCGAGCGCAAGCGCCGACAGGCGATAATTCATAGGTGTGTCTCCCTGTTAATTTTGGCTATCACTGTGGGTCATCCGGGGACTGCAGCCTCCATGAAGATATCGCCCGAAGCAAGGTGCACTCTGGTGCCTGCTTTCAGCATAGCCCTCTTTGGTATAAGTGTTGCGTCCTGATTCTATACATATTTTGCAATATTCGTATTGCTATTCTTGCCATTGCACAAAAAATAGGATGTTCACCAGCGCCGTACGCGAAAAATATCTCTACGCTTATGATAATGAAAAATCATCGAGGGAAATGGCATGACCCCACCCCCAAAATCGCCCGATCGCCACGACAGTGCAGAGATGGAGGTTGAGAGCGACGAGAAACAGCAGGGCGAGGAAATAGAGGTTGATGAGGATCGTCTGCCCTCACGCGCCATGGCTACCCATGAAGAGATCCGCCAGGAGGGGGAAAAGGAGCTTGAGCGCGACGGCATGGCTCTGCTTTGGTCAGCGGTCGCCGCGGGCCTGTCGATGGGCGCCTCGCTGGTCGCAAAAGGAATTTTTCACGTTCATCTTACCGACGTAGCGGGCGGGTTCTTACTGGAAAACCTGGGCTACACCTTCGGTTTTATCATCGTTATCATGGCCCGCCAGCAGCTGTTTACCGAAAATACCGTGACCGCCGTGCTGCCGATCATGCATAAGCCCACCCTCGGTAACCTCGGCCTGTTATTACGGCTGTGGGGCATCGTGCTGGCAGGCAACCTCATCGGCACGGCAATCGCCGCATGGGCCTTTGATGTCATGCCAATATTTGACCCGGCGACCCGTGACGCCTTTGAGAAAATCAGCCTGAAGGTAATGCAAAACACGCCGGGCGAAATGTTTGCCAACGCGATTATCTCCGGCTGGCTGGTGGCAACGATGGTGTGGATGTTCCCCGCCGCCGGAGCGGCAAAAATCGTGGTCATTATTATGATGACCTGGCTTATTGCGCTCGCCGATACCACCCATATTGTAGTTGGCAGCGTCGAGATATTTTATCTGGTCTTTAACGGCTCGCTACCGTGGCAGGAGTTCATCTGGCCTTTCGCCCTGCCGACGCTGGCCGGCAATATTTGCGGCGGGACGTTTATTTTCGCCCTGCTCAGCCATGCCCAGATCCGCAACGACATCAGTAACGAGAAAAAAGCGCGGGCCAAAGCTAAAAAAACGACCTAAGTGGCGATAGATTAAGCAGTCAGCCGATAGATGCTTAACCTGTAAGGGAAAAAACGCTATAATCCCGCCGCTTCGTCCCCTTAGTTAAATGGATATAACGAGCCCCTCCTAAGGGCTAGTTGCAGGTTCGATTCCTGCAGGGGACACCATTTCGAGCTCTCCTGATATCTACCGAATTCGATAAAATCCCCTGATGGCCGGCAAAAAGCGCTTAACCTTGGGTGTAACGTCTACCCGATTCAGCGCGAATCAACAAACATTTGGCAGGCCGATCCCGTTCAATCTCCGGCGAGCCCCAAAGTGCCCGGGAATGCGCATCAGATAACCCAGAGACAATGCCTGAACCATCGGGCTTTTATCAGTACCGCAACATATAGAAAAGCGTGAAACGCCGGAGCTTACAAACAAAGTGCGCCAGTGTTGTAGTGAGGTCTTTCGCTATGCAATTGTAACAGGGCGGAGCGAATACAGCTCAGCGACCGATCCTGCTAGCGCGCTACAACGAGATGAGAAGATTGGGCGGCACCAAACAGATGCCCGGCGATCCGTTTGGCGGTGTTATCTGATTGAGTTTCGCTGGGTGGCTTTGCCGCTGAAAAACGCCATCACCTGTCAATCTGGTTTGTAATGCACGCCTTTATTTTCTTTTTTCTGATCAACAGGATCGCTGAACCAATGATGGATATAATGATAAATCCCCCTCCCATCACCGCAAGAGCTAATCCTTTAAAGAAGTCACCGACGTTACTCCTGATATTATTATTGAACTTACTTTTCAGCTTGCCTGAATACCAGTCAAATAACGACTGGGAGTATTGATAACGTTTGAGCCCCAGATCCACGCCCGTTTGAAAGCAGTCCTCGGCACATCTTTTCAGGCCAATTGTCTTAAAAATCTCGAGCGCGCGGTTATGGTCGTTAACAGACATGAAATACTGAACCAGAGCATAACGTTTATCACTGGAAGTAATATCCACCTGTAATAAATCAAGTAAAATCCTGGCATCATTTTTCGTTAATTTATGGTTAACGGCCTTTTCGTAATAATACCAACTACTGACAAATGCATCACCAGGATATTTTTTATACATAGCATCCAGGTCAGGTTTAATATTGGATATGGCGTAAGTCAGCGTAGAGTAAATATCTTCCACCCGAACTCCATTAAATGGAGTGTAGTACGAAGGGCTGAAGTTCTTTTCGTAAAAATCATGGCTAAGCTCTGGTACTTCACCCTTGTTATTTGATGATGTAGTTTCCCAATATTGAAAATGCCCGGTGCTATCCTTCCAGGCAAAAAAAGCATGAGATGGTGCATATATAATGTAAGCATCAATACCATGCAGATGAGCCGCATCCATCAACAGGTAAGTATTGGTATCGCAATCGGAACGATTTAAGGCATAGTTGTTTGATACCTCGATAGCGGGTGTGTAATAAAAATGTTGTCCGATAAGATGACCGGCACATGACACAAATGCCGCATTTCCATTATCGGAGCCATCAGATTTACATTGCCGGCCCACATTATTAAGATATTGATTAACTTTAGCTGTCGCGATTCTGGCGATAGTGTCATCAGCAATTCCCCGCAGACGATCGCTTACAATCAATTTGTGGGTGAGTAAATTCATGTCAAGATTAACATCAGGCAATATAGTGAGAGCATTATACTGTCGCTTATAAAAATCCTTTTTATAATCTCCCAGGTTTTTAAGGGACGAAAAGGCAACGGCGTAACTGATAAAGACAAAAAACAATCCAGCAGCGAAGCTTAGACACATTAACAACCAGTAGATTTGGCACTTCGATCGTTCGTTTATGAACTTGGCTTCCCTTATTCTCATATTCATTTTGTTGAATCCGTTGATGGTAAATTATTTTTCACGCTCAATATATCGTATTAATTTCAGTATTCCGCCCAGCGTTCCTTCCGGTGTACAACATCCGTTACGCCACCTTAAATTTGTTAGCCATTCATTCAAACCTGACAGACAAGCCAGCTATATACGGGCAAGCCTGTACCTGAGGGCATAAGCAGGATATTGCAAAGACCGTAGCGCTATCGGGTCTTACATGCGGGTTGTTATATCGAGATACTGCTGCTTCAGGTGGCGTAACAGGACCCGCCCTTCGGGCATAAACTCGGTACCGTAGCGCACCAGCCCAATACCTTTAAGTTCAGCATCAATGGCATAGCGCAGTTCACCGGGGACCTTTTGTTCCAGAAGGACAACGGCTATTTTTTTCAGACGGGGCTCATATTTGAGTAAGACGGCAGCTAATGTTCCCATTAGCTCATGGGCCGTACCCGGCATCCCCTGGAGAATTTTAGCCATATCAGGCAAGCCGTAGTCCGGCAGGTGCGCCAGCGTCCCGCACGGCAGTTAAGGATACGCTGCATGTTATCCAGAACTGACAGGATGACCTGTTCTGCTCGCTGACCTGATGCAGGTCGAGGCCGCCTGTAAAGTTGCCGTAAAGAGTTTCATACAGTGACGGACGGGGGGCTCATTCATCTTTCAGCGCCTTCAGGATCAACCGGTTGTTTCCCGCTTCGATAACGCGGGCTTTATCCGGGTCGAGGTCGTCACGGCTCAGCACCACACGCCAGGTATTGTTCATTTGGTCCGGCGACATAAACATGCCGGCCACAGCCACATACTGCGCATTTTCATCCATCGGCATATCCACCATCACCGCCCCACCCGGCTGCAGGCGAATATCTTTCTCCGCCACCAGGTCTGCTTTGATGGCCCGACCGTCAGCCTTAAACAGTGACGGGTAGTCCGTCGTATCGAAGGTTTTGCGCTCCTTGAGTTGGTAAATGCGTACGACGGTGGACATCGCCACCCCGCCATCATTGTGGTTCACCGCCTCACGGGCCCGAATGTCGAGGCGAAGAGTTGTTACCTGTTTATAAAATATCGATTTGGTTACAGCAACGGTGCCATCCGTGACTTTCTGGGTCAGGCCACAGCCAGCCAGCATCAGCGAGATGCCCGCGGCCAGTGCCACCAGGGGAAATTTACCAGCGGTAATCGCCATCTTCATCAGTCTCCCTGTGGTGAATATTTTCCTGAACTCGCGCATAGCGGCCCAGGTTGATGGTTATTGTTTTGGCGGATATTACAGTATTCGCTACATTCATCGGCCGCATCACGGCAGTGCGGCCCAGCTGCACGGCGCCAGTTTTGGGGTTAGTGTTCATCGTCGCGTCCGGCAGCAGGCTGCGGTCGACACACAGCTGCAGGCGGACATCCAGGCGAGCTCCAGGATACACATGCAGCAGCGCCATCAGGTCCGCATGAAGCTCTCCGCCCGGTAACCAGCCCTGCACTTCATCCGGGTCTGTGGTAGTGAGCAGCATAAGCACCCGGCTGTTCACGTCGGTGGCATAGCTGCCCATCACCGGCCGGTTTGTCAGGGTAGCAGGGTGACTGACACTCATAGTCAGTGGCTCCTTCAGCGGCACACGTCGTTTGTCGTGGTGCCAGATTTTAGCCTGCGTGTCGGGTGCCAGCAGTCGCACCAGGGACGCCAGGCCTTCTGCGGTGCGCCCCGGCAGCAACATCATCGGTAGCAGCGCGAGGAAACGTGACGCGGGGGCGGCGATGCTGTCCGTGCAGCCGTCAATACCAAGGCCTGCCAGTCCCAGCAGGTACTGCGATATATTGTCCTTGCCCCCTTCTTTAAAGCTCGCCGGGTACGAGTATTTCCGCCAGATGCGGTAGTACTGGGCAATCAGCCGGTGGTTGAAGATATCGAGAAAATCCGCCGTGGCTTCATATCCTTCCCGCCGCTGAGTGATGTCATCGATATAGTGCGTCGGCAGCGGGGACTGCACGCCATAGAGCCCCATAAAGGTGATGCGCACAGTGGGCGGCAGATGTGAATGTTCAGGCGGCTCAACCCCTTTGATTTCGGAACGTGTTCACTCCAGCGGGCCTGCTGCTGAAACTGCTGGGGGGCCAGAGCGGCCCCGTCCTCCCAAAGGGGACGGTAAATTTTCATCGCTGGTTTCCCCTGCCCTTATGACCTGGATTTCGGCATCCGGCGACCCCGTAATGGGCGGTCATCCATGACTTCCGCCGGGAAGAGCAAAATGTCAGACTGATGTTGTTTTCGCTACCGTCATCAGCAAGGCTATTCTTAACGGTAAAATTCCCTTTTGGGGAATATTCGGAAAGAATAGCGTTGAAGTTATTTTTATTAACATTGTCTTTTTCACACGCTGATAATGGCGCAGTCAGCTGACCGTTACTTAAATCACCCGCAACCATTAAGTTCAGTGGTAACTCTATTTTCTTGCTCGCCCTGCACATTGAAAAATAAAACTTTATATTAACGCGCGAATTTGACACCCAATTCTGAAAACTTTCAGCCATCTAATCATCCCTCTGCTTATCACGATGCACGCTTTCATATTTCGATTCCTTAGAGGAGATAATAGAATGATGATTATTAAAAGATCAAAGCTAAATACACTCAAACCAAAACAATAAAATCACCAGGATTTTTCGTCTAATTATTAATAATGAGTTACGCTGGATCATCAGGAAAACAAACTATCACCATCAAAAATAAACAATCATTTATATCTAAGAAGACAATACCGTCAGAATATTGTTAAAAATAGACTCCTGGGTTGATGTAAATCAACACTTGAAAAACAAAATCATCAATTGATAACAAGGGTAAATATATGCGGAGTGAAATATTAAAGGGGGAAATAAAACTTGCAATAAATGAATTTGACACCTTAAAACTATGATCGCAGAACCTGTCAGTAAGTTTGTGTAACTACCATCGTATTTAAAATCGTTCGCTCAGGCGATGTCCCCTTCCTTACAGCCCTTACAGAGGCAGAACTTCCTGAGGTTTTATGCAAACTCGCAAATGACTCAGGAAGTCTCATCCCTCTTCCGGCAGGCGGCAGTGACCGACAGGAACTCTCATCCCTGCAGGTCACTCAGCCGTATGCAACTACTCCATTCAGGTCCTGACACAGGATACTCAAACTAACTTAGAACCAGGCCTCGAACATGCCGCCGACGTTCAGCGAGTCCAGCTGGTCGCTGCTGGTACCGTTGACCTTAGCGGTATGCTGATTATCCACCTGGCCACCGGTGACGTAGAAGCGCAGCATCGGCCGGAACTCAGGCCCCATACCAATCGCGATGTTCTGCGACAGCGTCAGCTTCCAGCCCTTGTTGTCGCCACCCCGATCGTAGTCAACGCGCTGATAGCCGGCTTCCAGCCAGGTTGAATGCACGTCGTTCCAGAAATACATCGGACGGATAATCGCGCCGTAGTTTTTACGGTTATCGGTATTGTCCTTACCGTTGTCGTAATCATGGAAGGCCAGCAGGTATTCAACCTGTGCCTGCCGGGTGAACTTATAGTTGCCTTCGAAGCTGGCATAGATTGCCGTCAGCCCGTCGGTTTTGTTATAGACGCTGTTATCCGAGTTATCGGAATAGCGCAGGATAACCTTGTTCACACCGCTGTCGTCGCCGTTGGTGTGACTCAACAGCAGGCCGCCCTGCCAGGCATCGAGCTGCGCGTCGTTATCCACCGCTTTTGAATCAAAGCCGTAGTTGGCGTATACCTCAACGTCGATTGGCCCAGCCTTCATATTGTGGATTTTTGACGTCAGCGCATAGTGGCCATTATCGCCGGTGCCGGAGCCGCCGGTACAGGTGATGCGCGACGGGTTGGACTCATCGGCCATCACCTCCGGGCTGCAGGACTCAACCTGTGAGACCCCCGCCACGTCAAACTGCACGCCGCCGATATCAAAGTTTTTCACCCCGGCGCCCTGGCCGTCGTGGTTCATCCAGAAGTAATCGTTGATCCCCTGCTGCGGCCGCTGGTGGAAGTCGCGACCGGCCCAAATATAGGCGTTAGGGTTTGATTCGAGGACGTTAGTGACGCCGACGTAGGCTTTTTTCAGGTTAACTTCATCGCTCCAGTGGTCGAACATGACGTTAATATCCCAGATAGCGCCCTGGCTGCTCTTAAAGGCCTTGGTTATCTGGAATTCGCCGCCGTTGCCTTCGTTGCCCAGACGGCCGATAGCCGACGCGCCGTTATAGGAGCCGTCGACGCCGACGAACTTCTGATCGCCGGTCTGGAACTGGGCGCCGTAGCGGGCGTAGCCGCTAAACTTCAGGCCGAACGGGATAGCCATATCCGGCGAGGCCGCGGTGGTCTGCGGGTTGGTAATGACGTCCACCTTCTTCGCAGCGGCGGCATCCATCTTAGCCTGACGGTCCGTCAGGGCTTTATCGACGGCTTTGGCGACAATGGCGTCGATTTGTTCCTGAGTAAACTCTTGTGCCATTACAGAGGAAAGCGGGCACAGGGCGGCAATAACCGCCATCGCTAAGGGAAGTTTTTTTACAGTTATCATGGTTATCTCAAATTAATAAATTATATTTTCAGACAATAACCATCCCGTTCTGGGGTAAATGGAAAAGATACCGCCAAAACAAGCTGATTTTATTTTTATTTGCGCAGAGGTACAGTTAAATAAATCGGGTAATAGGATTCTCCATATTCGGCATAATTAAATATCAGCATGGCTATAGATTAATAATCTGTTCTAATGCTCCACGCACGAGCAAAAATAATGGTGGCCCGACATCTGCACCATAATCGAGGTAATAAACTGCAGCGTTTCGCTTACAACCTTGCCACTCTGCCGGGTCTACCATGGTGCGCCAGCAGGCCTTCTGGTATTCTCTATAGCGCCCTGGCGGGAGGCGGGAGGCGTTCATCAGTATCCTCCCATTCCTCGCGGTCTTAAGCGGGTGTTTCGCTTATTATCTGAGTTCACGCATCACTATTTAATTAAGGCGTAATTCGCCTGCGTCCCAGCCATAATTGCCAGTCGACGTTAACGAATCACCGAGCTCCTGATAAGTGAAATCATAAAAATCTGCGCTGACCTCATAGCCAGAGTAGTCGACTGCCGCCAGGCCAACGAATGCTCCGGTAAAAAATCCGCCATAGCTTTGCATAACATAATCGTCTGAAAGGATTACGGCATCTAATGTGACAGGAATTTCAGTGAAGTTGACCCCGTTAAAGCTGTATTCATAACTGTACGTTTGTTTGCGAACTTTGGTGCGGAACCAGACATACTCGGTTCCTTCCGGGATCTTGATGGCATCATCTTTTAAATAAGAAGTGTATTTTCCGCGATTATTTTCACCTATTTCGATGACTGAGCCATTAATTTCATTCCAGGTGATGAACACAAAGCTCCAATGACGATCGTTGTAGAAATTCGTTAACCCCGCCATTTGTTGATAACTAAATGGATTAAATTTGACCTTAACTTGCGCATCAAAATAGAAGGCTTGCCAACGTCGGGCAATAAGCGACAGGTCATGGGTATTCGCTAAAGAACCCTGACCAATTAACGTCAGTTTGCCATCGCCTGTGGTACCCATTTTTTTTGTGAACGGAACACGGAGCGTATTCCAGTTGCACTCGAGTGCCGGCGTTGTAAACGCATCATGCTGGCTACGATCTTTGGCGCTTGCGGTGTAAATGGCATCCTCTGGGCCTTCAACAAACGTTTTTCCGCCGTGGCCGCCTTCAACGCGCGGCCAACCTTCTTCATCCCAGTACACTTTTTGGATAGAGGTTTCTCTGCCCAGAGTTGACCAGCCGCGAGGATCATAGACTGACTCGCCAGGACGATTCCACGGACGCGCGCAGAGCGAAGCGTAATACCATTCGCCAGCAGGCGTTGAAACCAAAGAACCGTGGCCCTGCTTCTGGATGTAACTGTCCGGCGTATCGACGTTAGTTAAGAAAACTTCTCCTGGCGCCGTTACAAAACTGTGGGCATCTAAGGTCTTAGAACGCGCGACAACCTCCTGATGGGTAAATACGGTCCCCCCCTGAGCGGCGAAAAGATAATAATATCCGTTCAGTTTGTAGAGATGCGGCCCTTCGACAAGCGCAACGGCAGTGCCGCGATAGAGGGTTCGTGCTGTTTCCGGTTTTAACATTAATGTCCTGGTATCAAGTTCAGTTAACGTAATGCCATCGAATGGATGATGATATTCTCGATGGTCCCAGGTTTGCTGAACGATATATTTACGCCCGTCATCGTCATGGAAAAGTGAAGCATCGAAGCCCACGCCATTCAGTTTGATAGGATCCGACCATGGACCACGAATATCCGTAGCGGTGGTCAGATAGTTGGTCATGTCTTTAAAGGCACCTTCTGTGATTTTCACATCTGTATACACTAACCAGAATTTGCCATCAGCATAAGAGAGAGCCGGAGCCCAAATTCCACCTGATGAAGGATTGCCTTTCATATCTAAAAGCGCGGTTGTGGACAACGGGCTGGGGAGAAGATCCCAGTGCTGCAGGTCCTTTGACTCGTGTAAACGCACGCCAGGGAACCACTCAAATGTAGAGTTTGCGATATAGTAGGTGTCATCTACACGGATAATACTGGGGTCCGCATTAAATCCAGGTAATACAGGGTTTTGAATAAGAGTCATATCAATCTTCCTTTATATAATTCTCTAATTTATATTTTCGCAATTTAATACAAATTTTAACTATACCCGTACCTCGTCAAGCTGACGATTAATCTCTGTGACGTTTTTATCTGAGATAGGATAGAATTGAATAACGATCATCGAAACAACGGATAAAAAGATAGGGATCCAAACCGCTGTCATAATAATGCCATCGATCGCATTGGCACTTTGTTGAGCACCCGTTTCGCTAAAGCCATACGCAGCCAGTAGCCACAGTGGAATAGCGCCGCCAATAGTAAACCCAATCTTGAAGAAGAGGCCCATGATCGCATTAATAATCGCAGCATTTCGCTTGCCGGATTTCAATTCGCCATAGGCAATCACTTCAGGAACCAGCGCCCACATAAAGCCCGTAGCCGAGGTTAAGCCCCATTGTTTAATGAATGTTGCGATGTAAGCAAGCCAAAGGGCGTCATGCATTCCTTCACGTGACCAAACGTAAGTCAACAATTCACCCACAATAAACATGGCAAGGAAAAGATGGAAGAACCCTTTTTTGCCAAAAATTTTCTTGAGTCTGGGCCAAAAAACAGGTAAGACAATGCCCGGAATTGAGGCGACAAGACCAACCGCCCCCATCCATTCTGAATGGCCAACAACAAACTGATTGAAGAAGCCATTCACCGTGTTCATGAAGAACATGAAGGTAAAGGCCAGCATGAAAAACAGCCCCAAAATGACAAGCGGTCGGTTATTTTTCAGTTCAAGAAATAGATCGGTCGTTTTTACGTTGGCCGTTTGTTCTGCCGTCGCGACAACACGTTCTTTGGTGAATTTATAACAGAAGAAAAGTGCCGCTGCGCCTAGTACCATATAAATTGAGTATACGCCAAACCACGCGTAATTCGCAGACGGATCGGTATAGTTACCCATATTGAGTTCAAAGCCAAAAAAACCGGTATCCTTGAGGCTTCGATCTTTGGGTGAAGCAATTTGTACAAACATCGGGAACAGGGTATAGACAAGCAGGTTCGCACTGTTTGCCAGCATCATTCGCGTACTGGTCAGTTTATCAATGGACTCAGGATCGCGTGTCAATGACGCGTTAAGAGAACCATAAGGAATATTCACCACTGAATAGACTAAATCCAGTGCCAAATAAATAATAAAGGCAAAAGGAACGGAACCCCGGACGCCAGGGATAGGAGCAAACAGCAATGCGGCAAGAATAACGAGCGGAATACCCGCTCTTAAAAGCCAGGGGCGATATTTGCCAGCACTTGAACTTCTTCTGTCAACGTAGGTTCCGACCATTGGATCCCAAAAAACGTTAACTATTCGGACAAAAAGAAATATAAACCCGGCCGTTGCGGTACTAATGGTATTTACCGTCAACATGTGTAGAGCAAGAAAACCGCCAATTGTACCAAAGACGAGGTTTTGCGCAAAATCCCCCATTCCATAACCAATGCGCTCGCCCCGCGTTAATTTGTGGTATTCGTCATGCCGATTTTGAATTATGTCTTTACGCATTCTAATCAGGTCTCCGATCGTTTTTGTAAATGTGAAGCACTTTTTGACACAGATAACCGCGGAGAATCTATTGCGTTTTTATATTAATTAGTTACGTTTTTTTACTTTTGTGATCATTAAAACGCAGGTTTTCTTAGTCCACGCAACAAAAGTATGGACTTTATATCCCCCTCAATGTCCGGGCAGGACGTATGCACTCTACAAAACCGGCATTTTATTTCAGCGCGGGTCAGCGCCCCCCGAAAACTGAATTCAACATGACCGTCAGCAAAGGGAATACATAACTCAACTTTTTGCGAGATTGCTCACATTTAAGCAATCTCTTAATCTGCGAATGAAATAACGTAATTGATCAATCGATGATGGAAAATAGAGGATAGCCGCAGTCATTGACTTTCCGCGCCCTGAATGATGGAGTTCATTGTGCAAACTTATTTCGATCAGCTCGACGGCGTACGTTTTGCAGCCCCTAAGGCAACAAACCCGCGGGCTTTTCGCCATTGTAACCCGAATGAAATCGTGCCGGCAAACGGCTGGCAGAGCATCGACGCTTTGCCGCCTGTTATTGGCACAACTTCTGCTGGAATGGCGCAGATAGGTTTGGTAATGGTTCTTTTGAACGCCCTTGGCTGCAGGCTAGCGATCGGCAAGAGTGGCAGAGAGAGTGCGCGAAAATGGAGCTGGCCGGTTTTACCCCCGTGAGCTCATTTAATCCATACTGGGATGTTAACGGGCGCACCTTTGCCGATGACGATGGCTATCGGGTCGTCCTGCAAAATAGATCATGGTCATCGGTTTAGAATCAGCTCGTTATACCCGCGAACGCTTTACCCCTCCGTTAAGCAGCGCCAGCGCGACGGCGGCGGAGAGCGCAACGGCCGCCGCGCTCGCCAGATAGACGGCGTTAATTCCCCAGTGACCCGCCAGGGCGCCGGCCAGCGGAGCGGTGATCCCTAAAGAGATATCGAGAAAAGCAACGTACGCCCCCATTGCCAGGCTGCGGGTTTGGGGAGGAGCGCGACGCACGGCTTCCACGCCAAATCCGGGAAAAGCCAGCGAGTAGCCAAAGCCGGTGAGCGCCGCGCCAAGATAGGCCAGGGAGGGCGTATCGGCCCGCCAGATAAGCAGCTGACCCAGGGCCTCAATCACCACGCAGATCAGCGCAACCCGCGCGCCGCCCAGCTTATCGGGTAGATGACCGAAGGCAATCCGCGCGGCAATAAAGGCCAGGCCGAAAGCAGTAAAGGCCAGCGAGGCGTTACCCCAGCTATAGGCGGTAAACAGCAGCGCGATAAACGCTTCGATAACGCCGAAGCCAACGCTGCACAGCGCGAGGCCAAGCCCCGGTTTCCAGACGGCATTAAGTACGGTATAGAACGAGGTTTTTTCCGTAGCGAGCGGAGCAACGCCCCGAACTCTGGCAATAGCCAGCAAAGCAATAAAGGGTACCAGCAGCACGGCAAGCGACAGGCCGAAGAAGCCGCCCCAGGCGTTAAAAGCGACCCCAAGCGGAGCGCCTGACGCGTAGGCGCCGTACATCGCAATACCGTTCCAGGACATCACTTTCCCGGCATTACGCGGGCCCACCAGCCCTATCCCCCAGCCCATTGCGCCGGTAACCAGCAGGCTTTCGCCCAACGCCAGCACAATGCGCCCGGCCAGCAAAATCCACACGCTAACGCCAGCACTGGCAATAAACAGCAGCGAGAGCAGATACAGAATCCCTGACCCGGCCGTCACCAGCAGGCCTATAACCATCGCGCGTTTCGCGCCGTGTATATCGGCAAAGTTACCGGCCCAGGAGCGCGAAAGCAGAGCGGCTACGAACTGCGATCCGATGACCAGCCCCACCACCAGCGTGCTCTGCCCCAGGGTGCCGTGCAGATGCAGCGGTAATACCGGCAGCTGCATGCCAATAATCAGGAAGCCAATGTAAACCGATATCACAATCGGCAGTAAGGTCAGAAATACGGACCTGACCTGCGGTACGGCGTGATTAAACGCCGCGGAAGTTTGATTTTGTTGTTCAGTCATAAGTGAATTCATTCAATACGGGGATAAATACCGGGCTGAAGGGGAGCCGCCTCTTTGCCTGTACTGCGGGCTATTTTTTCATCTCGTCCGCAATGAGAGCTCGACGTCATCAGCGAAAGGCACGGACAAATAACCGTTTTGCGGATTACGCACATACTCCAGATATTCGGCGCTGTAGTCGGCATTGTCGGCGATGATAAACGCGCCGGGACGCAGGCGGCTTTCGAGGAGAGCCAAAATCTCCGGATACAGCGCTTTTGCGCCATCCAGCAGCACCATATCGATGGTCTCCGGCAGACTCACCGCCAGGGTTTGCAGCGCATCGCCTTCACGAACATCGACCAGAGCATCCAGCCCGGCCTCTTTCAGGTGCTCGCGGGCCCGGGCCACTTTATTCGGCTCAAACTCGCTGGTTATCAGCAGGCCACCGCCGTTATCTTTCAGCGCGGCTGCCAGATGCAGGGCTGAAATACCAAACGAGGTCCCGAACTCAACAACGTGCTGCGCCCGAATGCTGCGGGCCAGTATATAAAGCAATGTCCCGGTCTCCGCCGCGACGGGGAGCCAGAGATCTTTCAGATGACCATAAAGCTCACGATATTCGGTTTTGCTGGTCATCATCCGTTCGCGTTCGGCGCGAGGAATGCTGGAGAACGCCGCGCTTGCGGCCCCGTTTGCCTGCTTAAATAGTCTTTCTAATAATGCGGCCAGCGGCGCGGATGTCAGCGTGGTTGACATAATAAATCCTTCAAAAGTTGTGTGGTTTACGCCAGCGGCATAAAATGCGAATGATTCGTCATCTTTTAAAGAATACGATCAATTATTCGCATTAACTATTCGCATTCCGGCTCGGGAGAGAAGCGCCATGTCGCCTGCTAAAAGTAATTTGATTTCATTGAGAAAAAAGCCAAAACAGGCCCGCTCAACCGAGCTGGTATCGGCGATTATTCAGGCGGCGCTTCAGGTTTTAGAAAAAGAAGGAGCGGTACGCTTTACCACCGCAAGGGTGGCGGAAAAGGCGGGAGTTAGCGTCGGGTCGGTATATCAATATTTTCCCAATAAAGCGGCAATTCTGTTTCGTTTGCAAAGTGATGAATGGCAGCAGACAACGGCCATGCTCAGCGAGATCCTCGGTAACGCCGATCGTCCTCCGCTCGACAGATTGCGCACGCTGGTGCACGTATTTATCCAGTCGGAGTGCGAAGAGGCGGGACTGCGTCAGGCGCTCAACGACGCGGCGCCGCTCTATCGCGACGCGCCTGAGGCCAAAGAAAATCGAACCACGGCCGATAGCGTCTATGGTCAATTTATTGAGGAAGTCCTTCCCGACGCGTCGGCGGCCAGGCGGCAGCTGGCCTGCGAGCTGTTGACGACAACGCTAAGCTCGGTGGGCAGCGGTTTCTCATCCAGCCCGCGCACGGCTGAAGAAATTAGCCGCTTCTCTGATGCGATGGCGGATATGTTCAGCGCCTGGCTAAGAGAGACCGCGCAGGAGGACGCCGCGCAGCCGTAATGCCAAACTCTCTGCCCGCAGGGTGCCCGCGGAGGCCGCAAATTTAGCCCGACATTTTAGGGTTTAATGCGTACAATGCGGCACCCGGTCTTGCTGACAGAAAGGCCCGCTTCTCTCGTTACCGCACAATGCTCCCGTTTTCAGACCTGATACCCGGCGGATAAATGAAACAAATCACCCTCAGCGATATGCAACAACAGCGCGAAGCGGCGGCGAATTCTCCGCGCCTGCGCGCTCATCGTAACTTTCATCCACAATTGAGCGATCCGGTACAGCGTTTAGCCATTGCGATGGAGCCCGGAACCTACGTTCGCCCCCACCGCCACCCGCACACGTTTGAGCTGCTGCTGCCGCTTAGCGGACGCTTTGTGGTGTTGAATTTTGATGATCATGGCTACGTCACCCGCCGGGTTATTTTAGGGGAAGAGTGTACGGCGCTGGAGATGGATGCCGGGACCTGGCATGCGGTACTCTCGTTAGATCGCGGCGGCATTATTTTCGAAGTGAAGCACGGCGGCTATCGGCCGGTGGCGGCCGAGGATTATGTCTCCTGGGCGCCGGCTGAGGGCGACGCGGGCAGCGCAGAGCTGATGGAATGGTACCGCCAGGCGCAGGTCGGTGACGGCGGTTTTACCCTGTAGATCCGCCGGATTCGCCGGCAAAACGTTCTATCGTCCAGCACAGCGACGGCATTCTTGCCGTCGGCTACACCAGGTGAACCGCGCTATCGCAGGGCTCCTTCAGCGTCCAGCCCTGCTGCCACCTCCAGCGCCATGGCGCTAAACGCCCGTACGGCCGCGCTCTGCCAGGCGTCCTTATGCTGTAGCAGACAGGCCGTTCTTTCCAGCAGCGCCGGCGTTAGCTCAATGGCCACCAGATCGTCGCGCTCCCGCACAACGGCGGCCGGCAGCAGGGTCGATAGCGGGGTACGCTGAATCACGGTCAGTACCGCGCTGATAGAGTTCGCCTCCATCCGAACCTTTGGCTCAATCGCGTACTGGCGGCAATAGCGATCGATCCGATCCCGGGTAGCAAACTCCCCGCTGAGCAGTATCAGCGACTCCTGATTCAGCATTTCCCGCTTTACGCGCCGTAGCGCCGCCAGCGGATGGTGCCGGCCCACCACCAGCGCCAGCGTTTCAGTCAGCAGAGGTCGGGACACAATATCGCGCACGCCGCCATCGTCAAAGGCAATACCGAGATCCAGCTCATCATTGCGCAGCAGGGCTTCCATCCGGTCCTGATCCATTTCGCGCATGGTCAGCGAAATATTGGGGTAACGCTGATAAAAAGAGCCCACCAGCGGCCCCATAAAATAGGTCGTAAAGGTCGGCATCATCGCCACCCGCAGCGTCCCTCGCCGGAGATCCTCCACATCGTGGATGGCGCGTTTTCCCTCTTCTAAATCCTGCAGCGCCCGACGCGCATAGATCAGCCACACCTCTCCGGCATCCGTTAAGCGTATGCTGCGGGCGCTGCGGTCAAAAAGCTGGGTCCCCAAAGTCTCTTCGAGCTGGCGGACCTGCTGGGATAGCGCCGGCTGTGAGATATGGAGCGCCGTTGCGGCGCGCGTAAAGCCGCGATGTTCGGCAACCGCCAGAAAGCAGGTGAGATGGCGCAGCAGCATGCCGTAATCCATAAGTAATTCAAATTGAACTCATCATAAATAAGTCTTTTAACTTATGAAATAAGATACGTAACCTGTCTGCACTTTTCATCGCAACGCTTCCCCCGCGCCGCGTCAATATTTGCAGGAGCCTTTATGTCCACCTACGTTAACTTCCTTCCGCATGCGCCCGTCGGCCACCTTCGTCCGCAGCCCAGGGGAGCGTATCCGCGCCGGACGGGCGAGTCGCGATGAGCCACGCAGCGCGCAGTCGCCTGATGCTGCTGGTACTGGTTCTTGTCGGCATCAATATGCGTCCCCTGCTGACCTCAATCGGCCCCCTGCTTCCCCAGCTACAGCAGGCCAGCGGTATGAGTTTTACCCTCATTTCGCTACTCACCGCCATCCCGGTCATCGCGATGGGCGCGCTGGCGCTGGCCAGCCCGTGGATTGACCGCCATCTCAGCGAAAACCGCGGGATCGCGCTGAGCCTGCTGGCGATCGCCGCCGGCGCGCTGCTGCGCGAACTCGCCCCGCGCAGCGGGCTGCTGCTGAGCAGCGCCCTGCTCGGCGGGATCGGCATTGGCATTATTCAGGCGACGATCCCGCGAGTAATAAAACGCCGGTTTCCACAGTACACGCCCCAGGTGATGGGGCTATGGTCAGCGGCGCTGATGGGCGGCGGCGGTCTGGCTGCGGCCTTGACGCCGTGGCTGGCGCAGCGCAGCGCCGTCTGGTATCACGCCCTGGCCTGGTGGACGCTGCCCGCGGTGCTGGCGCTCTTCGGCTGGTGGTCCGTCAATCGCCCGCTTGCGTGCGGAACGTCTACAGCTTCAGCCAGGCCAGAAGCCGCTATTTTCCGCCGCCGCCGCGCCTGGACCCTCGGACTGTACTTCGGCCTCATTAACGGCGGCTACGCCAGCCTGATCGCCTGGCTGCCGCCCTACTATATGCAGTCCGGCTACAGCGCTCAGCTTAGCGGCACCCTGCTGGCCGTCATGACGCTTGGCCAAACCGCCGGCGCCCTGCTGCTGCCGATGCTGGCCCGGCATGAAGACCGGCGCAAACTGCTGATGCTGACGCTGCTGCTGCAGCTGATTGGCTTCTGCGGGTTTATCTGGCTGCCGCTGTATCTGCCGCAGCTGTGGGCGATAAGCTGCGGTATTGGCTTAGGCGGCGCGTTTCCTCTGTGCCTGGTGCTGGCGCTCGACCACTCCCGACATCCGGCGATTGCCGGACGGCTGGTGGCCTTTATGCAGGGAATTGGCTTTATCGTCGCCGGCCTCTCGCCGTGGCTATCGGGCCTGCTGCGTAGCCTGAGCGGGAATTACGTGCTGGACTGGGCCTTTCACGCCGTCTGCGTGGCGCTGCTGATGGTCATAACGCTGCGTTTTGTACCGGCACGCTACCCGCAGGAGTGGCGAAAAACGCAGCCGGCTGGCGAGCGTGCGCGATAATTTCAGGTGCGGAAGGCCCGCTTGCGCATCATTCCCGAAGAGAATAAAGCCAAAAATCAAACCGCTACCTGCGGCAAAACCATCGCCGCCAGTAGCCTTCGCCAGAATCGTATTTATTACCGAATGAAATTAATGTGTCGCCGAATCACGACACTCGTAAGTAACTAAAAATTAATAAAAAAATGCCTCTTGTTTCCCCCATTTTTTAGGCGTACATTAGCGCCAGCTGGAGCAGTTACAGCATAGAATTCCGAACCGCCGCAGCCGCCAGAAGCCTCTGGTTTTTCCTGCGACAGTTCATGGAAAACGATGAAAACAAAATTCGTTTGGCGTTTCGCCGAGAATGCGGAGTAATGAGACGTGAAATACTTTTTTATGGGCGTGTCTTTTATGGTCATCGTTTGGGCCGGCACCTTTGCCCTGATGATCTAAGCAAGGTGAATAGCTAAAAAAAGGGAGCCAGCGGCTCCCTTTTTTTATTCCAGGCTTTCGCCCGTCGATTTACCTGCGGCAGGAAGGAGTCCGTCCGCGCGGAACATCGATTTAATGCCGCGAATAGCCTGACGGATACGATCGCGGTTTTCAATTAAGGCGAAGCGCACATGGGTGTCGCCGTAGTCGCCAAAGCCGATGCCCGGCGATACGCACACTTTGGCATCCTGAAGCAGCTTTTTGGCGAACTCCAGCGATCCCATCGCCGCATACTGCTCAGGGATCTTTGCCCACACGTACATGGATGCTTTCGGGCACTCCACCATCCAGCCCGCTTCGTGCAGCCCCTTAACCAGCACATCGCGACGGCGCTTGTACTGTTCCGCAATATCGCGCACGCACTGCTGATCGCCTTCCAGCGCGGCGATTGCCGCCACCTGCAGCGGGGTGAAGGTACCGTAATCGTGGTAGCTCTTAATTCGCGCCAGCGCATTTACCAGCGTTTTATTCCCAACCATAAAACCGATGCGCCAGCCGGCCATATTGTAGCTTTTCGACAGCGTGAAGAACTCAACCGCCACATCGCGCGCGCCGGGGACTTCCATAATGGAAGGCGCCTTCCAGCCGTCATAGACAATATCGGCATAGGCCAGGTCATGCACCACCAGCACGTCGTAGCGCTTCGCCAGCGCCACCACTTTTTCAAAGAATTCCAGCTCGACGCACTGCGCGGTCGGGTTAGAGGGGAAGCCAAGGATCATCATTTTCGGCTTCGGATAGCTTTCGCGGATCGCGCGTTCCAGTTCGTTGAAGAAATCAACGCCTTCCACCAGCGGCACCGAACGCACCTGCGCACCGGCAATCACCGCGCCATAAATATGAATAGGGTAGCTGGGATTAGGCACCAGTACCGTATCACCGTGATCCAGCGTCGCCAGCATCAGGTGCGCCAGCCCCTCTTTCGAGCCGATGGTCACGATGGCTTCCGATTCCGGGTCAATGTCGACGTTATAGCGATCCTGATACCAGCGCGATATCGCCCGGCGCAGGCGTGGAATGCCGCGAGAGGTAGAGTAGCCGTGGGTATCCGGTCGTTGGGCAACGGTGCACAGTTTTTCAACGATGTGCGGCGGCGTCGCGCCGTCAGGGTTGCCCATGCTGAAATCGATAATATCTTCGCCGCGCCGACGCGCAGCCATTTTCAGTTCAGCGGTAATGTTAAATACGTACGGGGGGAGACGATCGATACGCGTAAAGCGGCGTTCAGGACTGAATTCAGCCATAGATTCCTCGGATTAACGTGAGCGCCCGGACCGTCCGAGCGACGCTGCCGCTGTTGCGGCACGTTTAGAAAATAACCCGAAAAAAATAACGCTGTCGAGAGGGCAGAGAAAAAATAAAATCTGGCAGGAAAAACGGGTACTCGTTCCAGCAAATACGGCAGCGGTCGATCCGGATTTAGCCAACAGGATCGTTGAAAGTAACATCTTAATATCTTTTACATTACCTTATTTTAGCCTCAGCGCCCCCGCGTTCGCTGCCGCGCGGCACTTACCGTCAATCCCCTTTTTAAAGTGTGCCTTTTCCCTATTATTGTCTGCGGCTGGCCTTCTGGGGCCAGGTTTTTTATCATATCGTTTTCCCGCGAATGACACGGCGCCTCCATGCACGAAATATTCACCATGCTGCTCGCAGTTTTTGACCGCGCGGCACTGATGCTGATTTGTCTTTTTTTCCTCATCCGCCTGCGGCTGTTTCGTGAGCTGCTGCATAAATCTGCCCATACGCCGAAGGAGCTGCTGGCCGTCACCGCCATCTTCTCCCTGTTTGCCCTGTTCAGTACCTGGTCAGGCGTACCGGTGGAGGGATCGCTGGTCAACGTTCGTATCATCGCGGTGATGTCCGGCGGCATCCTGTTTGGCCCGTGGGTCGGCGCTATCGTTGGCGTCATTGCCGGGGTGCATCGCTATCTGATCGATATCGATGGCGTTACCGCGATCCCCTGCTTTATCACCAGCATCATCGCCGGGCTATTGTCCGGGTTGATCGGCCGTAGGGTTCCCAAGGCCCAGCGCTGGAAGGCCGGGATCCTCGCCGGGATGCTCTGCGAAACGCTGACCATGATCCTCGTGGTGCTGTGGGCGCCCTCGTTGTCACTGGGCCTGGATATCGTCTCGAAAATCGGTATTCCGATGATCCTCGGCAGCGTCAGTATCGGTTTTATCGTTCTGCTGGTGCAGAGCGTTGAGGGAGAAAAAGAGGCCAGCGCCGCGCGCCAGGCCAAGCTGGCGCTGGATATCGCCAACAAAACGCTGCCGCTGTTTCGCCACGTCAACAGCGAGTCGCTCCGCCAGGTCTGCGACATTATCCGCCGCGATATCAACGCCGACGCGGTGGCGATTACCACCACCGATCGGGTACTGGCCTACGTTGGCTTCGGCGAAGGCAACTATCACGATCGCGACAACGCCATTAGCCCCACCACCCGCCAGGCGATTGAGAGTGGAAAAATTATCATCAAGAACAACGATGAGGCGTACAGAACCCCTGAAATTCACTCGATGCTGGTGATTCCATTGCGGGAAAAAGGCATCGTCACCGGGACGCTGAAAATCTACTACTGCCACGCGCACCGTATTACGTCGTCGCTGCAGGAGATGGCGATAGGCCTGTCGCAAATCATCTCGACCCAGCTGGAGGTTTCCCGCGCGGAACAGCTGCGGGAAATGGCCAACAAGGCCGAACTGCGCGCGCTGCAGAGCAAAATCAATCCACACTTCCTCTTTAACGCGCTCAATGCCATTTCATCATCGATTCGCATGAATCCGGATACCGCGCGTCAGCTTATTTTTAATTTATCGCGTTATTTACGCTATAACATTGAATTAAAAGACGACGAGCAGATTGATATTAAAAGAGAGCTGTACCAGATCAAGGACTACATTGCCATTGAACAGGCGCGTTTTGGCGACAAGCTAACCGTTATCTATGATATCGACGATGAAGTCAGCTGCGTCATACCCAGCCTGCTGATCCAGCCGCTGGTAGAAAATGCCATTGTTCACGGCATCCAGCCCTGCAAGGGAAAAGGCGTGGTCACTATTGGCATCAATGAGTGCGGGAAGCGGGTGCGGATTAGCGTCCGTGATACCGGCAACGGTATCGATCCGGCTGTCGTCGCCCGGGTGGAGGCCGATGAGATGCCGGGTAATAAAATCGGCCTGCTTAACGTCCATCACCGGGTCAAACTGCTGTACGGCGAAGGGCTGCATATCAGGCGTATGACCCCAGGGACGGAGATTACCTTCTACGTACCAAACCGCAACGCCCCCCAGCCCACGCCGGCGTCGCTGCTGCCATGAGCGGAGAAAAAATGAAAGTCATCATTGTTGAGGACGAGTTCCCGGCGCAACAGGAGCTCAGCTGGCTGATTAACACCCACAGCCAGATGGAGATTGTCGGTACCTTTGACGACGGGCTGGACGTGCTGAAGTTTCTACAGCACAACAGGGTCGATGCCATTTTTCTCGACATCAATATCCCCTCGCTGGACGGCGTTCTGCTGGCGCAGAACATCAGCCAGTTTGCCCATAAGCCGTTTATTGTGTTTATCACCGCCTGGAAAGAGCACGCCGTAGAGGCATTTGAGCTGGAGGCGTTCGATTACATCCTCAAGCCCTATCAGGAATCACGTATTATCAACATGCTGCAAAAGCTGAGCAGCGCCTGGCAACAGCAGCAGCTTCCAGCAGCCGGCGCGGCGCCAAATCCGCAGCGGGAAAACGACACCATCAATCTGATCAAAGATGAGCGGATTATCGTCACCAGCATTCACGATATTTACTACGCGGAAGCGCATGAAAAAATGACGTTTGTCTATACCCGGCGGGAATCGTTCGTGATGCCAATGAACATTACGGAGTTTTGCGCCAGGCTACCGCCGGCGCACTTTTTCCGCTGCCACCGCTCCTACTGCGTCAATCTGAACAAAATTCGCGAGATTGAGCCGTGGTTCAATAACACCTATGTCCTGCGGCTGCGGGATCTTGAGTTTCAGGTGCCGGTGAGCCGTAGCAAGGTCAAAGAGTTCCGCCAGCTGATGCACCTGTAGCCGGCGGCTTATCCGGACCCTCAGGCCCGGTGGCGCTATTTTAGAGGATTTGGCCCAGCGTCTGGCGCATATGCGCGCCGGAGCCCAGCAGCCCCGGATTGTCGTGGACAATCAGGTACACCGGGATATCCTGCACGAAGGCTTTAAACCGCCCTTTATCTTCAAAACCGCCGCGGAAACCGGACGCCTTAAAGAATTCGAGGAAGCGCGGCACGATACCGCCCGCGATATACACGCCGCCAAAGGTCGCCAGCGTCAGCGCCAGGTTGCCGCCAAAACGGCCCATAATCACGCAGAACAGCGACAGCGCGCGGCGGCAATCGGTGCAGGAGTCGGCAAGCGCGCGTTCGGTAACGTCTCTCGGCTGCAGATTTTCCGGTAAACGGCCGTCGGATTTCACTATCGCGCGATAAAGGTTGACCAGACCCGGGCCTGACAGCACGCGTTCGGCGGAAACGTGTCCCAGCTCGGCGCGCAGCTCTTCCAGAATAATCCCCTCTTCTTCGCTGTTCGGCGCAAAATCGACGTGGCCGCCCTCTCCCGGCAGGCTCACCCAGCGTTTATCAACGTGGACCAGATGCGCCACGCCGAGGCCGGTTCCCGCGCCATAGACGGCGATAGGTTTCCCTTCCACCGGCGCCGTGCCGCCAAACTGAATCAGATGCTCAGCTTTTAGCATCGGAATCGCCATCGATACCGCCGTGAAATCGTTGATGATCTCCAGATGCGCAAACCCGAGGTTGCTTTTCATTTCGGCGATGGAAAACGCCCAGGTGTGGTTGGTCATCGCCACCCAGTCGCCGGTGATCGGGCAGGCTATCGCAATGCAGCCATCCTCGACTTCAACGTTGTGCTCGTCGAGATAGACGCGAACAACGGCTTCAAGACTGGGATAATCGAGCCCGGAATAGGTTTTTGCACGGGAGATATCCCCGCTCGCGATATCACATAATGCCAGTCGGGCATTGGTTCCGCCGACATCTCCTACTAAAGCAAATTTTGTCATTCCGTTACGGCTCCACTAAAGTCAAAATGATTCTTTTGGCACACTGTAAATTCATGATGCCTTAACAACAACGACCAACGTATAAGTGCCCACAGTTTAGCGACCTATATCACATTTAGGCTGTAATCTGTGAAAAATGGTTTACCCCGCGCCGCCGGGATCGTCAGGCATAGCCTTAACTTTATCGTTTCAGCACCATCTGCCTCGATGCCCTTCTGCGGCGAAGGCAAAGTAGTGCTTCAAACCTTCAAAAGGAAATTTTCATGCTGCATCCGCGCGCCAGAACAATGCTGTTGCTATCGATCCCGGCGGTTATCATCGGGATTGCGTCCAGCCTGGTATTGATTGTGACGATGAAGGTTGCGAGCGTCCTGCAAAATATCCTCTGGAGCGTTTTGCCGCTAAGCCTGGGCCTGAACGCCGGCGGGCCTCTCTGGACCATTGCCACTCTGACGCTCACCGGTATTGCCGTCGGTCTGGTCATCCGCTTTAGCCCAGGCCACGCCGGGCCCGATCCGGCGTCTGAATCATTAGTGGGCGCGCCCGTCAGCACCAGCGCCCTGCCGGGCCTGATTGCCGCGTTAATTCTAGGCCTGGCGGGCGGCGTCAGCCTGGGGCCGGAGCACCCCATTATGGTGGTCAATATCGCCCTCGCGGTGGCCATCGGTTCGCGCCTGTTTCCGCGCGTCAGCTCCCTCGACTGGACGATCCTTGCCGCCTCCGGCACCATCGGCGCGCTGTTTGGCACGCCGGTTGCCGCAGCGCTGATCTTTTCGCAAACCCTTAACGGCGGTAACGACGTCCCGCTGTGGGACCGCCTTTTTGCCCCCCTGCTGGCGGCGGCGGCCGGCGCCCTGACAACGAGCCTGTTCTTCAATCCCCATTTATCGCTCCCGATCCCGCACTATCCACAGATGCGGTTGGTGGATATCTTTAGCGGCGCCGTGGTCGCGCTTATCGCGATTGCCGTAGGAATGGTCGCCGTCTGGTGTTTGCCGCGCCTGCATGCGCTGATGCACCGCCTGAAAAGCCCCATTTTAACGCTCGGGGTCGGCGGTTTGCTGTTAGGCATCCTCGGGACCATCGGCGGGCATATCACGCTGTTTAAAGGGCTGGATGAGATGCAGCAAATGGCTTTCAGCCAGACCCTGACCGGCGGCGACTTTATGCTGATTGCGCTGGTAAAACTGGCGGCGCTGGTACTCGCGGCCGCCAGCGGCTTTCGCGGTGGGCGGATTTTCCCGGCGGTATTCGTCGGCGTGGCGCTGGGCCTGATGCTGCACGCGCACGTTGACGCCGTCCCGGCGGCGATTACGGTCTCCTGCGCGATCCTCGGAATGATGCTGGTGGTCACCCGCGACGGCTGGCTGAGCCTGTTTATGGCCGCCGTCGTGGTGCCGGACACCACGCTGCTGCCGCTGCTGTGTATTGTGATGCTCCCGGCCTGGCTACTGCTGGCCGGGAAGCCGCTGATGATAACCAGACGACGTCCCGACTAGACGCGGCTGTTGCGCTCTTCCAGGGCCTGCGTTACCGCCCGTAGAAAGTCGGGGATATCCATTTTGGGCAGCATCACCTCGACCAGCGTCAGCCGGTCGGAGCCCATGCTGTCGTTCATCGCCTCCTTCAGCTCCGCGGTGCGCGTCACCCGCCAGCAGTGCGAAGGGACGTCGGGGGCAAACGCCTCCGGCAGACGGTTCCAGTCCCACAGGGCGATATCGTTATAGCGCTGCTCCGCTCCATGGATCGCGCGCTCGACCGTGTAGCCTTCGTTGTTAAGCAGCAGAATAAGCGGGCTCTGTTTGTCGCGTAGCATCGACCCCATTTCCTGTATCGTGAGCTGCGCCGCGCCATCGCCGATGATCAATACCACCCTTCGGTCCGGCGCGGCGGTCTGCGCGCCGTAGGCCGCCGGCAGCGTAAAACCGATCGATCCCCACAGCGGCTGAACCAGCAGCGTCGCATCCGAGGGCAGCCTCAGCGCCGCAACGCCGAATGCCGCAGTTCCCTGATCGGCGAGAATAATATCCCCCGGCCGCAGCTGCTCCTGCACGGTGCTCCAGAACTTTCTCTGCGTCAGCATGCCGCCTTCAGCTCCGCCAACCTCCGGCACTGAGACCGGCGGGAGCGTCCATTCCGCCGCCAGGCTGGCCGACAGCTTGATCAAGACCGCCAGCGCCTGATCCATCGGGATCCGGCTGAACCAGCGCTCGCCCACCCTGACGGCGAACGGCTGAATCTCTATGGTGTGTTCAGGCGGTAAATGCTGGGTAAATCCGGCGGTAATGGTATCGGTAAAGCGGGTTCCGACGCAGATGATGGTATCGGCGTTTTCAATCATCTCGCGGGTCCCGGACGCGCTGGCGATACCGCTGTAGGTCCCGACGAAACCGGGATGCTGCTCGTCAAAGAGCCCCTTGCCCATCAGCATGGTGGCGTGAGCAATCGGCATTTTTTCGACCCACGTTCTTAGCGTTTCCTGCAGGCCGTAGCGCTGGGCGAGAAAATCCGCCAGCAGCGATACCCGCCGGCTGCTCCGCAGCAGCTGCCCCGCATGCTCCCGGAATCCGGCCAGCTGATTCTCATCCGCAGGCGGCCCCTCAATCACTAGGCGACGCGCCGGCGGCATGGCGCTGGCCCTTGCGACGTCGGCAGGCAGCATCAAATAGCCGGGGCGATGGTGGGCCAGCATGTCGCTGAGGACGCGATCGATTTCATGGCAGGCGTTGCCCGCCGTCAGGGTGGCCTGAGTGCAGGTTATCTGCTCGCTCATCCGCGCAAAATGCGTAAAATCGCCATCCCCCAGCGTGTGGTGCAGCAGCTCGCCCCGCTGCTGGGCGCCGCTGCAGGGGGCGCCAACGATATGCAGAACCGGGACGTGTTCGGCATAGCTGCCCGCCACGCCGTTAAGCGCGCTCAGCTCGCCAACGCCGTAGGTCGTCAGCAGCGCGCCGGCGCCTTTAATACGCGCATAGCCGTCGGCCGCATAGGCGGCATTCAGCTCGTTGGCACAGCCGACCCATCCCAGCGCTTCATGCGCGATAACACGATCGAGGAACTGTAGGTTGTAATCTCCCGGTACGCCAAACAAGCGGTCTATGCCGCAATCTACAAGGCGATCCAGCAGATAATCGCCAATAGTGTAAGTCGGTTGCATAGCCATACTCCTCATCCCGTGCAGGTAATTTGAGTATTGAATAAGCGATCGAACTGTCCAGATTGTGTTGAATATATGAGGTGGAAAGCAAAATTTACGACTCTGGGGTGTGTACTCCGCGTTGAACATTCTTTAGTGTAAACGTATACACAAGCTGTTTTATCTGCGGAGGAAGTATGGTTTACCAGGCAAATGCGACGCGATATCAGACAATGGAGTACCGCCGATGCGGTCATAGCGGACTAAAGCTGCCGGCAGTTTCTCTCGGCCTTTGGCATAACTTTGGTGACGAAACGCGGGTAGAAACCAGCCGCCAGCTGCTGCGCCACGCCTTCGACCTCGGCATTACGCACTTCGATCTGGCCAACAACTACGGGCCGCCGCCGGGTTCCGCCGAGAACAACTTCGGCCGCATCCTGCGGGAGGATTTTTTACCCTATCGCGATGAGCTGATTATCTCCAGCAAAGCCGGCTACACCATGTGGGACGGGCCTTACGGCGACTGGGGTTCGCGCAAATATCTGATTGCCAGTCTCGATCAGAGCCTGAAACGGATGGGGCTGGAATACGTCGATATCTTCTATCATCACCGCCCCGATCCCGAGACTCCGCTGCTGGAAACCATGCGCGCGCTGGACCATATCGTGCGTCAGGGTAAAGCGCTTTACGTCGGGCTATCGAACTACCCTCTCGCCCAGGCGACGGAGGCGGTGGGCATCCTCAACGACCTCGGCACGCCGTGCATTATTCATCAGCCCAAATACTCCATGTTCGAACGCTGGGTTGAAGATGGGCTGCTGGATTTCCTGCAGACGCAGGGAGTCGGAAGCATTGCGTTTTCACCGCTGGCCGGCGGCCAGCTGACCGACCGCTATTTACACGGCATCCCGGCTGATTCCCGGGCAGCCAGCGGCAGCCGCTTCCTGCAGGCGGATCAGCTGACGGCGGAAAAACTGGAGAAAGTCCGCCGGCTGGACGCCCTGGCGCAGGCTCGCGGACAGAAGCTATCGCAGATGGCGCTGGCCTGGGTGCTGCGCGGGGAAAAAGTGACTTCGGTGCTGATCGGCGCCAGCAAAACGGCCCAGCTTGATGATGCCGTCGGGATGCTCGCCAACCGTCACTTCAGCCCGGAAGAGTGCGCGAAAATTGACGCGATTCTTGCGGCGTAAACAAAAACTTACTTTAGCAAAAAGTGCTCTTATCCGCGATTTAGGAGTTCATCCAATGCTGCGGGGCTTAACGGCTCCGTACTATCACGTTAACAAGCCGCAAGGCTCGATCGTGAAGGAGAAGAGTATGTTCAGGTCACTGATACTGGCTGCAGTGCTACTGGCCTCAGCGCCGTTAGTTGCTAACGCTGGTGAAATCACCCTGCTGCCATCTGTAAAATTACAAATAGGCGATCGCGACAACTACGGTAATTACTGGGACGGTGGCGGCTGGCGCGACCGTGATTACTGGCGTCGTAACTACGAATGGCGTGATAACCGCTGGCGGCATCATGACAACGGCCGTCACCGCGGCTGGGATAAGCGCAAAGCCTACGAACGCGGCTATCGCGAGGGCTGGAACGATCGCGACGACCGTCGCGGCGGCTGGGGACGGGGACCGGGAGGTCGTGGACCCGGCCACGGCCATCACTAAATGTCCTTCAATCAGTTTAATCAAATTGGGGAGCCGCAAGGCTCCCCAATTTATTATCGACTTATAAGCCGAACGCCGTCCCCACCAGCAGCCAGCCGTTCAGCAGAACCACAATCGCCACGATGACCCAGCCGGTTCGCTTAATCCATGCGCTATTAACCAGATCGCCCATCAGCTTCGGATTGCTGGTAAAGATCAGCAGCGGCACCAGCGCCAGCGCAATACCAAAGCTCAGCAGTACCTGACTCATCACCAGGATGCGGGTCGGATCGAGCCCCATCATAATGACGATGAACGACGGCAGCATGGTGATCGCCCGGCGAAACCACAGTGGGATATGAAAACGAATAAACCCCTGCATCACCACCTGACCCGCCAGCGTGCCGACAACCGTCGACGACAGCCCGGCAGCCACCAGGCTGAGGCCGAATATAGTTGCTGCGGCGTGGCTCAGCAGCGGCTCCAGCGTCAGGTAGGCGGCATCAAGATCGGCGACGCCGGTATGGCCGTTAAAGTGAAACGCGGCGGCGGCGGTGGCCATCATCGCCAGATTGACAAAGCCGGCAATCGTCATCGCAATCGCCACATCCCAGCGGGTTGCGTTATAGCGCTCTTTGCGCGAACCGTCATGCAGATTCTGGGTCAGCGACGAGTGCAAATAGATAACGTGAGGCATAATGGTTGCCCCCAGAACCCCGGCCGCCAGGAACACCGCTTCCCCGTTCGGCAGGCTCGGGATAATCATCCCTTTTGCCAGCGGCGCCAGCGCCGGCTGAGAGAAAATCAGCTCCGCGATGTAGGCCCCGGCAACAAACAGCAGCAGCCCACCAATCACTTTCTCCAGCGGCTTTTGCCCGCGACGCTGCAGCATCAAAATCAGAAACGTGGCGATACCGGTCAACACCGCGCCCTGTAGTAAAGAGACGCCAAGAAGCAGCTTAAAGCCGATCGCCGCGCCAATAAACTCGGCCAGGTCCGTCGCCATGGCGATAATTTCCGCCTGCACCCAATAGAACCACACCACCGGGCGCGGATAGTGATCGCGAATCTGCTCCGCGAGATTTTTACCCGTCGCAATTCCCAGCTTTGCCGACAGAACCTGAATCAGCATCGCCATCAGGTTTGCCCACACCACCACCCACAGCAGCTTGTAGCCAAAACTGGCGCCCGCCTGGATATTGGTCGCAAAGTTACCGGGATCGATATACCCGATGGCAGCAATAAAGGCAGGCCCCATCAAAGCGAGCTTCATCTTGCGCGCTGCGCGACCGCTGCTATTCTCAACGCGACTGCTTGTCATTTTCTGCCTCAGAAATATAGCCTTTGCTATGTTTGATGCTACCAAAATGCGAATGATTATCAAGTTCATTTATAACGGCGATAATTATTGCTTTGATAGGGGGGAACGATAGCGGCTAACAACGAAAAGGTGGCAGTGATGGAAGTACATCTCGCCTGGTCATCAGATTAGTACAACTAAGCAACTTTTAAAACCTTTACGCAACATAACAAAAATGTATGTTTGATCACTATTTTGGTGATTAGTCACAGTTCCTTGCAATAGTGTGGATTTGATCTCGTTTTCTTTGGGCTTGTTACATAGAATGTGCACAGAAATTTAACCTGCCTCATATTTGGAGCAAATATGGACCGCGTCCTGCACTTTATCCTCGCGATCGTCGTGGTGGCTATTTTGGCCCTTTTGGTCAGCCACAACCGTAAGCAGATTCGTATTCGTTATGTTATTCAATTGCTAGTCATTGAAGTCTTGCTGGCCTGGTTCTTCCTGAACTCCGATATCGGTCTGGGCTTCGTGAAAGGATTCTCCGAGATGTTCGAAAAACTTCTCGGCTTTGCTAACGAAGGGACCAACTTCGTCTTCGGCAATATGAACGATAAAGGCCTCGCCTTCTTCTTCCTCAAGGTTTTGTGCCCAATCGTCTTCATTTCCGCGCTAATCGGTATTTTGCAGCATATCCGCATCCTGCCTATCGTCATTCGCGCGATCGGTACCGTGCTGTCCAAAATTAACGGCATGGGTAAACTGGAATCATTCAACGCAGTCAGCTCGCTGATTCTGGGCCAGTCGGAAAACTTTATCGCGTATAAAGATATCCTCGGCAAAATGTCGCGTAACCGCATGTACACCATGGCGGCTACCGCGATGTCCACCGTTTCCATGTCTATCGTCGGCGCGTACATGACGATGCTGCAGCCGAAATATGTCGTTGCGGCGCTGGTGCTTAATATGTTCAGCACCTTTATCGTACTGTCGCTGATTAACCCGTACCGCGTTGATGAAAGCGAAGAAAATCTGCAGATGTCGAATCTGCATGAAGGCCAGAGCTTCTTTGAAATGCTGGGTGAGTACATCCTGGCAGGCTTTAAAGTAGCGATTATCGTTGCCGCGATGCTGATTGGCTTCATCGCGCTGATCTCTGCGCTGAACGCCCTGTTCGCGACCGTTACCGGTTGGTTCGGTTACAGCATCTCCTTCCAGGGCATCCTCGGCTACATCTTCTACCCGATTGCATGGGTGATGGGCGTGCCGGCTGGTGAAGCGCTGCAGGTCGGCAGTATTATGGCCACCAAGCTGGTTTCAAACGAATTTGTCGCAATGATGGATCTGCAGAAAATTGCCAGCACGCTCTCTCCGCGCGCGGAAGGCATTATCTCCATCTTCCTGGTCTCCTTCGCCAACTTCTCCTCAATCGGGATTATTGCCGGGGCGATTAAAGGCCTGAACGAAGAGCAGGGTAACGTTGTTTCCCGCTTTGGCCTGAAGCTGGTTTACGGCTCGACCCTGGTGAGCGTGCTCTCAGCGTCTATCGCCGCGCTGGTACTGTAATTTCTTAAGGTTGTGCAAAAGCCGGGCTGGTCCCGGCTTTTTTACGCCTGTAATTCCTGAAGCGGCCGAGGCTTGCCGATCAGGTAGCCCTGCAAATAGTCGACGCCGAGCGCCAGCAGCCGCGCCTTCTGCTCTTCCGTTTCCACGTACTCCGCCACAACCGTCAGATTTTTCACCCTCGCCATCTCGATAATGGATTTAATAATGATCGCATCCAGAGGATCGGTCTCCACGTCGCGCACGAAGCAGCCGTCAATCTTCACGATATCCGCCTGGAGCCTTTTCAGTCGCTCATAGTTCGCATAGCCGGTACCGAAGTCATCGATAGCAATGGCGCAGCCAAAATCCCGCAGCTGCTGGATGTTGTGCAGGCTGGTTTGCTCATCGCAGAATGCCTGCTCTTCGGTAATTTCGATGGTAATCGCTTCGCCCTGGAGCTGGTAGCGCCTGAACAAAGCAATAATCTGCGCCGCGCTATCGCGCTGCATCAGGGTGTAGGGCAGCAGATTAACGGAGAAGTGCTGGCCCGGATGCCGGTGTAGCGTGCTGAACAACGTTTCCAGCACCAGCATGTCGAAACGCTGGCTCAGGTTGAACTGTACGATGAGCGGAATAAACCGCTCCGGCGTAATGACGGTTTCTCCGCACTGCATCCGCGTAAGCACTTCATAATAGCCCTCCCCCGCCGCGTTCCGGATCGGCTGGGCATACAGCACGAGATCGCGTTTATTGAGCGCCTGCTTGATCCGGGTCAGCATACGCACCTGTTCGCTGGTTTGATCGGAAACCTGCTCCTGCGCCGCATCCAGCGCCAGCACCCGCTGCGTGGCGCCGGCCTGCTCCGAAAGCCAGCTCAGCTGGCCCAGCATCGGATGAAGCTCGGCCTCGACGCCGTGATGCCTGCCCCACGATGCGCCAAACTCCAGATCCAGCGCCTGGTTATTCCAGATAAATTTCTTGTGGTTAAGAATCGCCACGATGTGGCCTAGCCGCGCCTCGGGTTCCGGCCCGCACAGCACCAGCAGCAGCTCGCTACCGGGTAGCTGAAATATTTTATCTCCCGGCCCCAGTAGCGGCTGTACCTTAGCGGCAATTTGCCGCTTGCAGTGCACGCGCATCATCATGCCGTAATGGCGGCTGAGGAAATCCAGGTTATCAATTCGCAGGCTGCTGATGGCTACTTCGGGATTGCGGCGTAAATGACACTCCAGCGCGCGAAGATTAGGCAGCCCGGTCAGCGGGTCCTCCTGCGCCTGATCTCGCCATCTGAGCTTGATTCGCTCGTTCTGAGCGTAGATATCCAGCATATAAAACAAGCAGATGGTGAATGAGATGAGTACCGAGAGAACAAATGATAATGCGTATTCTGTCTTTACGCCCTGCAGGAAATTTTGATTATACGCGACCAGTAAAAATGCTGAAACGGACCATGAAATACGAATCAGCGCATGGCCCAGCCGGCTAATACCAATAAAATAAAGGATGAAAATAAGTGGTACCAAATAACCGGCAATAAAAACAGAGTTATAAGGTGCACAGAGCACCAGTAATATTGCCACGAGCGCTATGAACCAGTACAGCGTAAATATCCGACGCTCGCGCGTAAGCCACGGTTGACAATGATGGAGCCAGAATGTGCGGGCAAAACGCGGATTGATAATCATCCGCAAAGGATAATAAAAGAAGGTGGTAAAAATTAATGCAGCGCAAATCAAACTCTGAATATCTATAATGGTATAAATTGCCGGCATATCTTTGAAATAGCTCGATATAACCAGAGGGAAAGAAAAAAACACCCCCGCCAGATACATGGTAACTTTCATGAGCACGGGAGCAAAAAATCCGCCCCAAAAGATTCTGATGCCCATCCGCTTCGCCGTTAACCCGCTGCGCCACGCTTTACCAAGCAGCATGCGGACAATGGCGCATGAGGCCAGCACCGAGAACAGCTGGCAGAATAATAAGATTGCCGCCTGCGGTACCGTCAGCGGGATTATCCAGGCGTTGGTGATAGCAAAGGCGATAATCAGCGGGCCAATCGCATAGCGGCCAAAAATAAAGATAACCGCGTACATCATACTTAGCGGTAACCAGGCGAGAAATATTTGGTTACCGTCAATCATTGCCTGAGGTGAAATAAATCTGGCTAATGGAATTGTAATTAAACAAACGATCAACGCGAGTAAAGATCTTCTGATGTTAATGTTAAATTTGCCTGTCATTATTGTTAATTAAAGCTCCCGCGCCGGAATTATATTTAATATACAAATACTATGTTGGTTAATTATGGCAGGCAAGGTAATAAGCCAGGGAAAAATCTTAAATTACATTTCACTCTAATAGCAGGAGATTTTCTGACGTAAGCACAGAGTGCTTTACGTTGGCAGGAGGAAAACAAAAAACCCCCGCCGTAGCGAGGGTTTCGATATTTGGTGGAGCTAAGCGGGATCGAACCGCTGACCTCTTGCATGCCATGCAAGCGCTCTCCCAGCTGAGCTATAGCCCCAACAGAACGTTTTAAAACCAAACCTGATGGGGACAGGATTTGGTGGAGCTAAGCGGGATCGAACCGCTGACCTCTTGCATGCCATGCAAGCGCTCTCCCAGCTGAGCTATAGCCCCGTAACATAAAACGTGTCGTGTTGACGGGCCGCATAATATGAATTCCTTCGTCAGGTGTCAACGGCAAAATCACCCCTCTTAATTTGATCGCTGAAAAAGCAGGCAAATAGCTGACATTGCGAAGCTTATCGCAGGGAGAAGTTAAACATGTCACTCTTTCATGTAAAAGGATGCTATAACATGAACAACTAATTCCCACATTTTTATTCAGGAAATAGTATGCTCAAGGAACGAATGACACCTGAAGAAATCGCCCATCTCACTGGCTTCAGCCGGCAGACGATCAATAAGTGGGTACGCAAAGAAGGATGGCAAACATCCCCCCGACCCGGCGTGCAGGGAGGCAAAGCTCGCCTCGTGCACGTAAACGAGCAGGTGCGCGATTTTATTCGCAGCGCCCAGCGCGTGGCGGAAACGCCTTCCCCTTATGCCACCGTAGAAAACGACCTTGAGCCGCTGCTTCTTACGCTCAGCAAAGAGATGACCCCCGGCGAACAGAAAAAGCTGATGTCACTTCTGCTGCGTGAAGGTATTACCGGCTTACTCCATCGCCTGGATATTCGCGACTAGTAACATGATGATGAAATTAAAAGATAAGATGACCCCGGCAGAGCTTGCGGAATGTCTTGGCCTCGCCAGACAAACGATTAACCGCTGGGTCAGAGAGCAAAAATGGCGTACGGAGGCTATTCCCGGCGTCAAAGGTGGGCGTGCCCGTCTCATCGTTATCGACAGGACGGTTCTCGATTTTCTGGCAAATATTCCCGCGCTGCGGCATCTGATTGCCGATTATCAGCTGGCTGAACCGCCTGGCCACTATTTTATTAATGATGCAGGGGCTATCTGGCGACAAATTGCCGAGACGCTCCATCTGATGACGCCAGAAGAACAGCAGCATTTGCGGGACTTTCTTGCAAGAGAAGGCATCAGCGGATTTTTATCGCGTCTGGGAATTAGCGGCGAGCGGTCGAAAGAGTAAAAAAACGGCAGGAATATACCTGCCGTTATGCGTAGCTTATGATGCTCAGGACTGCTGGCTTTCGCGTTCAGCAATAAATGCCAGCGCTTTGTTGATGCGTTCTACGCTGCGGGATTTACCAATCGCATGAACAGTCACGTCGAGAGCCGGGGATTGTCCAGCGCCGGTAACCGCAACGCGCAGCGGCATCCCGACTTTACCCATCCCGACTTCCAGCTCGTCCGCCGTTGCCTGAATAGCGTGATGAACGTTCTCTGCCGTCCAGTCGGTCACCGCAGCCAGCTTATCGCGCACGACTTCCAGAGGCTGACGCGCAACCGGGCGCAGATGTTTTTTCGCCGCGTCGGCGTCAAACTCGTCGAACTCTTCATAGAAGTAACGGCAGCTCGCCGCCATCTCCTTCAGCGTTTTGCAACGCTCGCCGAGCAGCTTCACCAGTTCAGCCAGCTGCGGGCCGTTACGGGTATCGATATTTTCCTGCTCGATATGCCATTGCAGATGCGTTGCCACATACTCCGGTGCCAGAGAGTTAATGTAGTGATGATTCAGCCACTGCAGCTTCTCGGTGTTAAACGCGCTGGCGGATTTGCTGACCGCGCCGAGGGAGAAGAGCTTAATCATCTCTTCACGAGAGAAGATCTCCTGATCGCCGCTGGACCAGCCCAGACGTACCAGATAGTTCAACAGCGCTTCAGGCAGGTAGCCATCGTCGCGGTACTGCATCACGCTCACCGCGCCATGACGCTTGGAGAGCTTTTTGCCGTCATCGCCATTGATCATCGAAACGTGCGCATATACCGGTACCGGCGCGTTCAATGCCTTAAGGATATTGATCTGGCGCGGGGTATTGTTGATATGGTCTTCACCACGGATCACGTGCGTGATCTCCATATCCCAGTCATCCACGACAACGCAGAAGTTATAGGTCGGGGAGCCGTCGGTGCGGCGGATGATCAGATCGTCCAGCTCCTGATTACTGAATTCAATCGGTCCGCGGATCTGATCGTCAAAGATGACGGAACCGTCCTGCGGGTTGGCAAAACGCACCACGCACGGTTCGTTATCCGCATGGTGTTCGTGACCATGGCGACAGCGCCCGTCATAGCGAGGTTTTTCGCCATTTGCCATCTGCTCTTCGCGCAGAGCGTCCAGACGCTCTTTAGAGCAGTAGCATTTATAGGCCGTGCCCGCTACCAGCATTTCATCAATAACGGCGTTGTAACGGTCAAAACGTTTAGTCTGGAAATACGGACCTTCGTCCCATTCCAGATTCAGCCAGTTCATCCCATCCATAATGGCTTCAATTGCTTCCGGCGTGGAGCGCTCAAGATCGGTGTCTTCAATACGCAGTACAAACTCACCGTTGTTATTGCGGGCAAAAAGCCAGGAGTAGAGAGCAGTACGCGCGCCGCCAACGTGCAGATAGCCTGTCGGGCTGGGCGCGAAGCGAGTTTTGATTTTCATGAAATGGCCTTACGTTTAATAAAGATGCCGACAACCGGCAGAGTCTGTTGGTATTTATGGCTCAATATTCTAACACCGTAGGCTGATTCCTCAATGGAGTTCCCGTCTGAACGTCACGCTTTGCCATTTTTGTTTATAAATCATGCGCTGCGGATGCTTTCGCGATCGTTTTGTTTAATTTTACGACGAACAAACAAATTATTTAGAAAAGGCGTTGACTCATTTTCAACTCTCCCTATAATGCGACTCCACACAGCGGGGGTGATTAGCTCAGCTGGGAGAGCACCTCCCTTACAAGGAGGGGGTCGGCGGTTCGAACCCGTCATCACCCACCAACTACTTTAAGTAGTCTCCGCCGTGTAGCAAGAAATTGAGAAGTGGGTGATTAGCTCAGCTGGGAGAGCACCTCCCTTACAAGGAGGGGGTCGGCGGTTCGATCCCGTCATCACCCACCACTTTCTCGCCAGCTGGATTTCTTGTTAAAAATGTGAAGTACCGAAGTGGGTGATTAGCTCAGCTGGGAGAGCACCTCCCTTACAAGGAGGGGGTCGGCGGTTCGATCCCGTCATCACCCACCACTTCGGGTCGTTAGCTCAGTTGGTAGAGCAGTTGACTTTTAATCAATTGGTCGCAGGTTCGAATCCTGCACGACCCACCATATTCAGAAAAAAGCGCCTTTAGGCGCTTTTTTCGTTTCTGCACACCATGCTTAACCGTGCAGGATGAGAACCTGCCGCAGGTTCGACAAAATCGTCGGGAACGATTTTGCATCGCCGCCTGCGGCGACCCGCTGGGCGAGTCTCAGGATGAGACGAGTGATATCCTGCACGACCCACCACTCATATCCTTCACACCCGCTTTTTCGTTTCTGAATACCACGCCCGTCTCCACGGACTCACGCCTCACCGCTGATACAGCGGATCGTCAGCTCTGCCCGCGGTCAGCGTATTCCCCTCTTCACGCACCACTTCCCACAGCGCCTGCGCGGCGGTTGAGAGCGAGCGTTTCTTACGCTGCGCCAGCATCAGCTGACGCTCAACAACCGGGGTTAGCCGCTTGACCCGCAAATGGCTGCCTTGAGGCAGCGGTAGCGCCAGCGCCGGTAGAATACTGATGCCAATACCTGACTCCACCATCGGAAACAGCGTAGCCGGATGCCCAATCTCCTGCACAATATTGGCATCAATGCCAAAGCGCGCCAGCGCGGCATCAATCAGCGGCCGGCTGCCGGAGGCGTAATCCTGCAATACCAGCCGCTGCCGGTGAAGATCCTGCCAGCTCACCGATGCCCTTTCGGCAAAAGGATGATCCTCCCGACATAAAAGTAAAAACGGCTCCGACAGGACCGTCTCACACTGCAAATCCGTCGCGGCGCCGGGATCGATAACAATGCCAAAATCTACCTCACCCTGGCGAATACTCTCCAGAACCCACTGCTGAGGGCGATCGTGCAGCACAAAATCAATCTCCGGGTAGCGCTGATTGCTGTGCGCAATACACTGGGGGATCAGATGGGCGGAAATCGTCTGGCTGGCGGCAACCCGCACGGTTCCCGTCAGCTGCTGACCCACGCGTCCGGCGTCGCGCAGCGTACTGTTCAGCTCGTCCAGCAGCCGCTCAAGCCGACCCGCCAGCTGATGCCCCGCCTCCGTCAGCACCACCTCCCGGGTGGTTCTGTCCAGCAGCCGCACGCCGGTCTGATGCTCCAGCTCCTTGACGCTATGGCTCACCGCCGACTGGCTGAGCCCAATCATCTCCCCTGCCCGGCTGAAGCTTCTCGCCCTGGCGACGGTGACAAATACCTTTAACTGACGCAGCGAATAATTCATCTTTTTTATTCATGAATAGATGCAATAAATCAATTTTATTTCTCAAACTAAAAAAAGCACAATAGCGAAATCGATTTTCAGGAGCGATTATGAAATTTTTCCGCATTCTTGACCCATTTACCCTTACCCTGGTTACCGTCGTCCTGCTGGCCTCCTTTTTCCCGGCGCGCGGCGAATTTGTCCCCTTCTTTGAGCACCTCACCACCGCGGCCATTGCCCTGCTGTTCTTTATGCACGGCGCAAAGCTCTCCCGCGAGGCGATTATCTCCGGCGGCGGCCACTGGCGTTTGCATCTGTGGGTGATGTGCAGCACCTTTATCGTCTTCCCCGTTTTGGGGGTGCTGTTTGCGTGGTGGGCGCCGATAAACGTCGATCCTGCGCTCTATACCGGCTTTATTTATCTCTGCATTCTGCCCGCTACCGTGCAGTCAGCGATCGCTTTCACTTCGCTGGCTGGCGGAAACGTAGCGGCGGCCGTATGTTCAGCCTCGGCATCGAGCCTGCTGGGAATTTTCATTTCACCGCTGCTGGTCGGGCTACTGATGAATCTGCACGGCGCCGGCGGCAGCCTGGAGCAGGTCGGCAAGATTATGCTGCAGCTTCTGCTGCCGTTCGTCCTCGGTCATCTGTCCCGTCCGTGGATCGGCGCATGGGTGGCGCGGCATAAAAAATGGATTTCAAAAACCGATCAGACCTCTATCCTGCTGGTCGTCTACTCGGCGTTTAGTGAGGCGGTGGTGAACGGTATCTGGCATAAAGTCGGTCCAGGCTCGCTGCTTTTCATCGTCGCCGTCAGCATCGTGCTGCTGGCCATCGTTATCGCCATTAACATCTTTGTGGCGCGCAAATGCGGCTTCAATAAAGCGGATGAAATTACCATTGTCTTCTGCGGATCGAAAAAGAGCCTGGCAAACGGGATCCCGATGGCCAATATTCTCTTTCCGACCTCGATTCTGGGGATCATGGTGCTGCCGCTGATGATTTTCCATCAGATCCAGCTGATGGTGTGCGCCGTGCTGGCACGACGCTATAAACGACAGGCGGAAGAGCGGCTGGCGCGTGAAAACGCCAGCGCGCCAGAGGCTTAACGCGGCTGCTTGAGGGGCTGAACCAGCTGGGTCAGCCCTTCGGTTTTAATCAATAAGGTTAACGCCATCAGCTCGCCAAGATGCCCGGCGGGAAACTGCTCCTTACGGGCAAACCACAGCAAATACTCTTCAGGCACGTCAATCAAACGACGACCTTTATATTTGCCAAACGGCATTTCCGTATTGGCAATCTCGATAAGCCGTTCCTTATCCACGTTAATCTCCCAACAGCCGCAGCATTTCGGCTTCATCGATCACCGCAATCCCCAGCTCCTGCGCTTTAGCCAGCTTCGACCCCGCCGCTTCCCCGGCAATCACCAGATCGGTTTTCTTTGACACGCTGCCCGCCACTTTCGCCCCCAGCGCCGCCAGCCGCGCTTTTGCATCATCACGGGACAGCAGGCTCAGGCTACCGGTCAGGACTACGGTTTTGCCGGCAAACGGGCTATCGATCTCTTCGGCATTGACCACCACCGGCGCGGGCCAGCGGACGCCCTCCGCGAGCAACTGAGCGATAACCTCGCGGTTGCTCTCCTCAGCAAAGAAATTGCGCACGTGGGTAGCCACCACAATGCCGACATCAGGCACCTTCTGCAGATCGTCAACTGATGCCTGCTCGAGCGCCTCAATCGTTGCAAAATGCGCCGCCAGCCCTGCGGCCGTTGCCTCGCCGACCTCACGAATGCCAAGCGCGTACAGGAAGCGGGCAAAGGTCGTCTCTTTCGATTTTTCTAACGAATTGACCACGTTTTGCGCCGACTTTGGCCCCATACGCTCAAGGCCGGTGAGCTTACCTGGGCTTAAGCGGAACAGGTCGGCCGGCGTGTGCACATACTCTTTCTCAACCAGCTGGTCGATGATCTTCTCGCCCATGCCCTCAACATCTAACGCGCGACGGGAAACAAAATGCTTTAAGGCCTCTTTACGCTGCGCGCCGCAAATTAATCCGCCGGTACAGCGCGTCACCACTTCGCCTTCAACGCGCTCAACGTCCGAATGGCACACCGGACAATGGGTCGGGAAGAGGATTTCACGCGTATCCTCCGGGCGTTCGGACAGCACAACGTTAACCACCTGAGGAATAACGTCTCCGGCGCGGCGGATCACCACCTTATCGCCAATTCGTAGACCCAGTCGTTCAATTTCATCGGCGTTGTGCAACGTGGCGTTACTCACCAGCACGCCGGCCACATGGACCGGCTCGAGGCGCGCCACCGGAGTGATTGCTCCGGTACGGCCGACCTGGAACTCAACGTCGCGTACGAAGGTCATCTGCTCCTGAGCGGGGAACTTAAAGGCGACGGCCCAGCGCGGAGCGCGGGCGACAAAGCCGAGCTGCTCCTGAAGCTCAAGGGAGTCCACTTTGATGACCACGCCGTCGATATCGAAACCTAACGTCGGGCGGTCCTCCTCAACCTTACGATAGTAAGTAAGCACTTCCTCTGGAGTGCGGCAGAGCGTTACGCGCTCGCTAACCGGCAATCCCCAGGCCTTAAACTGCTGCAGACGCCCGGAATGGCTCGCCGGCAGCTCGCCGCCTTCCAGCGTACCCACGCCGTAGCAGAAGAAAGTAAGCGGTCGCTTCGCCGTAATCCGCGGATCGAGCTGACGCAGGGAGCCGGCAGCCGCATTGCGCGGGTTCGCGAAGACTTTCCCGCCGCTGCGACGCGCCTCTTCGTTAATTTTTTCGAACCCGGCCTGCGGCAGGAACACCTCGCCGCGTACTTCCAGACGCGCAGGGATATTGTCACCGCGCAGCTTCAGCGGGATCGCGCGAATCGTCCGCACATTAGAGGTAATATCCTCGCCGGTGGTGCCGTCGCCGCGCGTTGCGGCCTGCACCAGCACGCCGTTTTCGTACAGAATACTCACGGCCAGCCCGTCCAGCTTCAGCTCACAGCAGTAGACCAGATCGTCGCTGCTTTTCAGCCGGTCCTGAACGCGCTTGTTAAAAGCCAGGAAGCTCTCTTCGTCAAAAACGTTATCCAGCGAGAGCATCGGGACTTCATGACGAACCTGGCTAAAGGAGGCCAGCGGAGCCGCCCCCACGCGTTGAGTCGGCGAGTCGGAGACGATGAGCTCGGGATGCAGGGCTTCCAGCTCGCGCAGTTCGCGCATCAGCCGGTCGTATTCCGCATCGGGCACTTCAGGGGTATCCATAACGTGGTACAGATATTCATGATGGCGAAGCGTGGTTCGCAGTTCAGTCAGTTTTTGTTCGATCGGTTCCATATCGCACCATCAATGATAAAAAACCCCCGACGGGCGGGGGTTCAGGATTGGGAGACGAAACGCAGGTCTGTGAATCAGGCGTTAGCCTCTTTCACTTCACGAATACGGTCTTGATATTCACGCATTTTCTGCGGAGTCATCATCCGACGCTGATCGTCCAGCACCACGCCACCGACTTCGTCGGCGATGTACTGCGCAGATTGCAGCATCAGCTTAAAGTTTTGCAGCTCATCGCCGAAGGACGGCACCTGCATAAAGATAGTGACCCCAGGCGTCGTCATATTCGCCATGCTGTCCGGATTAAAGGTACCGGGTTTCACCATATTAGCCAGGCTGAACAGGACCTGGCCGCTGCCGTCCGGGCTAAGATGACGATGGAATATATTCATATCGCCAAATTTGAAGCCCGCCTGCTGGATGCTGTTAATCAACACTTCACCGTTGATCTGCGAGCCTTGATGCGCTGACACGTTCATCACGATGACCGTCTCTTTGCGCTCTTTTGGCTGCGGGGCCGGCTGCGGTGGTTCGGCGACAACCGGTTCAGGCGCTGGCTGAGACGGTGCGGCGGCGGCTGGCTGGACCGGAGCAGGCTGCTGCGGTGAGCTCTGAACTAACGGCTGCTGAGGCGCCTGCTGAGGCTGCGCTACGGGCTGGGGTTGATGCGGCACAGGCTGCTGCGGCGCGGGCTGGCGCTGAGGCGCGCTGGTTTGCGGTTGCGGGGCCTGCTGGTGGTGATGAGCAGGCTGCGGCTGACGAACGGGCTCTTCCGCACGCACGGGCGGCTGCACCTGACGTTCGTAAGGCGGCTGATACTGGTGTTGTGGCGTCTGACGAGGTGCCTCTTGCTCCCCATTGTGGCCATTTGGGGCGTGATTAACCCGGTGAACGCGAACCTCACCTACGCCTTCAACATCGTCATCAAAGCCATCGCTTTCAGACTCTTCGTCATCGCGAGACTTCATACGTTTTAGTGGGCGATCGCGAAACATCGAGGAACGTTCTTTACGGCTGGTCCAGAAACCGTGTACCAGTAAAGCGATTATGGCGATCGCGCCAACAATGATTAATATCAGACGCAAATCCTGCATCATTATATTCTCTGTTGTTCTAACACCTTGCCACCACGGCAAACATTTACTTACTAAGAGTATTTGTCGATTACGCCGAGTGCAAGTGGGTCTACCGCTTTCACTACATAAAGATGAACTAAATCGTGCTTTTTGCTGCTTTTTCGAACATTTCCTAACTGGTTATTGTCCGGCAACCCGATAAAATAAGCGGGCATTCAGCCTGAATGTCAAAAAAGGAGCATTGCCTGACCATGGTTTCATCATCCGCAACTTCCCCGCGTAGCGGCGTTTACTATTTTTCGCAGGGCTGGAAACTGATCGGGCTGCCGGGAATTCGTCGTTACGTATTTTTGCCTTTACTGGTCAATATTATCCTGATGGGCGGCGCCTTCTGGTGGCTGTTCACGCGCCTTGATAGCTGGATCCCCTCGCTGATGAGCCACGTGCCGGAATGGCTGAACTGGCTAAACTATCTGCTTTGGCCGGTGATGGTCATCTCGATTCTGCTGGTCTTCGGCTACTTTTTCTCAACCATCGCCAACTGGATTGCCGCCCCGTTTAGCGGCCTGCTGGCGGAACAGCTGGAAGCGCGCTTAACCGGCGCAACGCCTCCGGACGTCGGCGTATTTGGCATCATGAAAGATGTCCCGCGCATTATGAAACGCGAATGGCAAAAGTTTTCCTGGTATCTGCCGCGCGCCATCATCCTGCTGATCCTTTACTTCATTCCCGGTATCGGCCAGACCGTTGCCCCGGTGCTGTGGTTCCTGTTCAGCGCGTGGATGCTGGCCATTCAGTACTGCGACTACCCGTTTGATAACCACAAGGTTCCGTTTAAAACCATGCGCGAGGCGCTGCGTACGCGCAAAGTCACCAATATGCAGTTTGGCGCGCTGACCAGCCTGTTCACCATGATCCCGGTCCTCAATCTGGTTATCCTGCCGGTGGCCATTTGCGGCGCAACGGCGATGTGGGTCGACTGCTATCGCGATAAACATGCGATGTGGAAATAAGCCCAGACGGATGCGCGCAGGCCTATGGATGGGCCAAAAATCGGGACTGCGAAACCCCACATTTTCAGCACCATCGGGCGGTGGCTTATGCCTCACCTTATTCCTTCTGGCTTGCCATTATTTCCCTTACGAATATAGATATGCTAAATCCTTACTTCCGCATATTCTTTAAGCGGGTATGCTGGAGCCGTACTCCCAAATTTCATACAGTTAAGGACGGGCCATGAGTAAGATTTTTGAAGATAACTCCCTGACTATCGGTCATACGCCGCTAGTCCGACTGAACCGAATCGGTAACGGACGCATCCTGGCAAAGGTTGAATCTCGCAACCCGAGCTTTAGCGTCAAATGCCGTATCGGTGCCAATATGATTTGGGATGCTGAGAAACGCGGAGTATTGAAAGCTGGCGTTGAGCTGGTAGAACCGACCAGCGGCAACACCGGTATCGCCCTCGCCTACGTCGCCGCAGCGCGTGGCTACAAGCTGACGCTGACCATGCCGGAAACCATGAGCATCGAACGACGTAAGCTGCTGAAAGCGCTGGGTGCCAATCTGGTACTGACCGAAGGCGCGAAAGGCATGAAAGGGGCGATTCAAAAAGCCGAAGAAATCGTTGCCAGCGACCCGGAAAAATATCTGCTGCTGCAGCAGTTCAGCAACCCGGCTAACCCGGAAATTCATGAAAAGACCACCGGCCCGGAAATCTGGGAAGATACCGATGGTCAGGTTGACGTCTTTATCTCCGGCGTCGGCACCGGCGGTACGCTGACCGGCGTGAGTCGCTACATTAAAGGCACCAAGGGCAAAAAAGATCTGATTACCGTTGCGGTGGAACCGACCGATTCACCGGTGATCGCTCAGGCGCTGGCTGGCGTTGAGCTTAAGCCTGGCCCGCACAAAATTCAGGGTATCGGCGCCGGCTTTATTCCGGGCAACCTCGATCTGAAGCTGGTCGATAAAGTTGTGGCCATCACCAACGAAGAGGCTATCTCGACCGCCCGTCGCCTGATGGACGAAGAAGGTATCCTCGCCGGTATCTCTTCCGGAGCCGCCGTTGCCGCAGCCCTCAAGCTGCAGGAAGATGAGGCCTTTACCAATAAGAATATAGTGGTTATCCTACCGTCTTCTGGTGAGCGTTATTTAAGCACAGCGCTGTTTGCCGATCTCTTCACCGAGAAAGAACTGCAACAGTGATGCCAGCTTGTAGGTATCGTGTAAAAAAGCACCTTTTTAGGTGCTTTTTTGTGGCATACGTCAAAGTTTTACCCCTCCTGGCATTGATTCACCGCGTAGGGTCTGGTATTTAACCAGCACATTTATTTTGATGCGCGAAATTATTCAGAATTGGATTTCCATAAGCTGAATCGATTTTATGATTTGGTTCAAGTCTTCCTTTCGCGGCATAATGTTTAATGACGTGCCAGACGTCAACGGCCAGATGGTCTGCGCAGCGATTACCCGCTGCTGACACCTTAGCCAGACACGTAACGCCGGCGCTAACAATACAGGCTAAAGCCTTGCCGTTAGGCTAGACTTTAGGTCCACAACACTAAACCTATAAGTTGGGGAAATATAATGTTCCAGCAAGAAGTTACCATTACCGCTCCGAACGGTCTGCACACCCGCCCTGCTGCTCAGTTTGTTAAAGAAGCTAAAGGCTTTACTTCTGAGATCACTGTTACCTCCAACGGCAAAAGCGCCAGCGCCAAAAGCCTGTTCAAACTGCAAACTCTGGGTCTGACTCAGGGTACCGTAGTCACCATCTCCGCTGAAGGCGAAGATGAGCAGAAAGCAGTTGAGCATCTGGTAAAACTGATGGCTGAACTCGAATAAGTTCACGGGTTCTTTTTAATATCAGTCACAAGTAAGGTAGGGTTATGATTTCAGGCATTTTAGCATCCCCGGGTATCGCTTTCGGTAAGGCTCTCCTGCTGAAAGAAGACGAAATTGTCATCGACCGGAAGAAAATTTCTGCCGATAAGGTTGAGCAGGAAATTGAACGTTTCCTGAGTGGCCGCACCAAGGCCTCCGCCCAGCTGGAGGTCATAAAAACCAAAGCTGGTGAAACTTTCGGTGAAGAAAAAGAAGCCATCTTCGAAGGGCACATCATGCTGCTGGAAGATGAGGAGCTTGAGCAGGAAATCATAGCCCTGATTAAAGATAAGCACATGACTGCCGACGCGGCGGCCAATGAAATTATCGAAGGCCAGGCTATCGCTCTGGAAGAGCTGGATGATGAATACCTGAAAGAGCGTGCGGCTGACGTACGCGATATTGGTAAGCGCCTGCTGCGTAACATCCTCGGCCTGGCTATCATCGATCTGAGCGCGATTCAGGATGAAGTCATTCTGGTTGCCGCCGATCTCACCCCGTCGGAAACCGCACAGCTGAACCTGAACAAGGTGCTGGGCTTTATCACCGACGCGGGCGGCCGTACTTCCCACACCTCCATCATGGCGCGCTCCCTTGAGCTGCCGGCAATTGTGGGCACCGGTAGCGTAACCTCGCAGGTGAAAAACGGCGATTATCTGGTTCTTGACGCGGTCAACAATCAGGTTCTGGTTAACCCGAGCAACGAACAAATTGAAGAGCTGCGCGATCTGCAGGCCCAGGTTGCTGAAGAAAAAGCCGAGCTGGCGAAGCTGAAAGATCTGCCGGCCATTACGCTCGACGGCCATCAGGTTGAAGTCTGTGCCAACATCGGTACCGTTCGCGACATCGACGGCGCTGAACGTAACGGCGCGGAAGGCGTAGGACTGTACCGTACCGAATTCCTGTTCATGGACCGCGACGCGCTGCCGACTGAAGAAGAACAGTTCGCGGCCTACAAAGCGGTAGCTGAAGCGTGCGGCTCTCAGGCTGTTATCGTTCGCACCATGGATATCGGTGGCGACAAAGAGCTGCCGTACATGAACTTCCCGAAAGAAGAGAACCCGTTCCTCGGCTGGCGTGCCGTGCGTATCGCGATGGATCGTAAAGAGATCCTGCGTGACCAGGTTCGCGCCATCCTGCGTGCCTCTGCTTTCGGCAAACTGCGCATCATGTTCCCGATGATCATCTCTGTTGAAGAAGTGCGTGCACTGAAGAAAGAGATTGAAATCTACAAGCAGGAACTGCGCGACGAAGGTAAAGCATTTGACGAAACAATCGAAGTTGGCGTGATGGTTGAAACACCGGCCGCTGCCACGATTGCGCGTCACTTAGCGAAAGAAGTTGATTTCTTTAGCATCGGAACCAATGATTTAACGCAGTATACTCTGGCAGTTGACCGTGGTAATGATATGATTTCACATCTTTACCAGCCAATGTCACCATCCGTCCTGACGCTGATTAAGCAAGTTATTGATGCTTCTCACGCTGAAGGTAAATGGACTGGCATGTGTGGTGAGCTTGCGGGCGATGAACGTGCTACACTTCTGTTGCTGGGTATGGGGCTGGACGAATTCTCTATGAGCGCCATTTCCATCCCGCGTATCAAGAAGATTATTCGTAACACGAACTTCGAAGATGCGAAAGTATTAGCAGAGCAGGCTCTTGCTCAACCGACAACGGACGAGTTAATGACGCTGGTTAACAAGTTCATTGAAGAAAAAACAATCTGCTAATCCATAAGATGCGCGGCCCAAATTACTGCTTAGGAGAAGATCATGGGTTTGTTCGATAAATTGAAATCTCTGGTTTCTGATGACAAAAAAGACACCGGAACTATTGAGATTATTGCTCCGCTCTCTGGCGAGATCGTTAACATCGAAGACGTGCCGGATGTGGTTTTTGCAGAAAAAATTGTGGGTGATGGCATCGCCATCAAACCTACCGGCAACAAAATGGTTGCGCCGGTAGACGGTACCATCGGTAAAATCTTTGAAACCAACCATGCGTTCTCTATCGAATCCGATAGCGGCATTGAGCTGTTCGTTCACTTCGGTATTGATACCGTTGAGCTGAAAGGCGAAGGCTTCAAGCGTATTGCCGAAGAAGGCCAGCGCGTGAAAATCGGTGACCCGGTTATCGAATTCGACCTGCCGCTGCTGGAAGAGAAGGCCAAGTCTACCCTGACTCCGGTTGTTATCTCCAACATGGACGAGATCAAAGAGCTGATCAAACTGTCCGGTAGCGTAACCGTGGGTGAAACCCCGGTGATTCGCATCAAGAAGTAATTCTTGCCGCAGAAAAATGGCGCCTCCTGGCGCCATTTTTTTATCTCAGCATCGCCGCGCCTGCAGCTACCCTCTTCCCGCCGGCGGCAAAATCAGCTCATCGCTGCCGCGCTCCGCAGTCCAGGTCATCACTGCCAGCACCCGCTGCGCCGCTGCCCGCGTCGCTTCACCTAACGCCAGTCCGCAGACTAAACCGCTGATAAGCTCGGCGCAGAAAAGGTCGCCCGTTCCCTTCAGATCCGTTTCTACCCGCGGATGGACGACCACCTCCACCGAATCTGCCGTCACCACCAGCACATTGATCGTGGCGTTATCGAGGCCCGGCGCGCTGGTGATCACCACCCATTTTAGCGTCCCGGACAGCAGGCTACGCGCGGCGTTAACCGCCTCCTGCTGGCTGCGGCAGGACATACCGCTTAGCGTTTCCAGCTCAAAAAGGTTAGGCGTGATCCCCTGGGCCAGCGGCAGCAGGTGGCGACGGTAGGCCTGAGGGATTTCGGCCTTAACGTAAATGCCGCTATCAACGTCGCCAATCACCGGATCGACCAGAATACACAGCTGCGGATGGCTTTCGCGGATCCGCAGCAGCCACTGCGCCAGCCGCTCAATCTGCACCGCGCTACCCATATAGCCTGCGGTAACCGCCCGCAGCTCGCGTAACGCATCGCGCTCTTCCAGCGCGCGCAGATAGCCAACAAACCACTCTTCAGGGATCACCCCGCCGTAGAACGTATCGTAGTGCGGCGTATTGCTGAACAGCACCGTCGGTACCGCCATTACCCGCAGGCCGTGCTGCTCGATCGCCGGCACCGCGATGCTGTTGCCCACGCTGCCATAAACGACCTGCGACTGCACAGCAACGATATCGACCTGCAGCGCCCGGCTTTTATCATTGAAGAGCACCGATTGTATTTCGTCTTGCTGGCCCATCCTGTCTCCTCCCGCTGGACAGCGGGTTATACCCTGATTATCATTCGTCTTATGCTAAAATTCATTTTGTCATAGGTCAATAATGTTCGCCGGAAAAACCGCCAATGATATCTTTGATAACATCCGTCATCTGGTGCAGAGCGGGACGTTACAGCCCGATGACATGCTGCCTCCGGTTCGCGAGCTGGCTGCCAGACTCGCCGTTAACCGCAATACCGTTGCCGCCGCCTATAAGCGCCTGGTGACCTCCGGCCTGGCCGTCAGCCAGGGACGCAACGGTACAGCAATCAAAGCCGCCAGCGCGCCAGTGGTGCTGGAAGGCAGCGCCCAGGGCACCGCGCTGCACGATATTTCCAGCGGCAACCCCGACCCTCAGCGTCTCCCCGATCTCAACCGCTACCTCAGCACCCTCAGCCCGGCTCCGCGCCTGTACGGCAGCGCGGCCGTCGACCCGAGGCTGGCCCGCTGGGCCCAGGACCGGGTGCAGAAAGACGCCGGGGTTGAGAGTGAAATCAATCTCACCAGCGGCGCGATTGACGCGCTGGAGCGGCTACTGTGCGCGCTGCTGCTGCCCGGCGATCGGGTGGTGGTGGAAGACCCCTGCTTTCTCAGCAGCATCAATATGCTGCGCTATGCCGGTTTTAACGCCTGCCCGGCGCCGGTTGATGGCGAAGGCATGCAGCCCGCCGCGCTGGAGGAGGCGTTACGTCAAGGCGCCCGGGCGGTGATTATTACGCCACGCGCGCATAATCCCACCGGCTGCAGCCTTAGCGAAGCGCGGGCCGCAGCGATCCGCGAAATACTGGCCCGCTACCCGCAGGTGCTGGTGATCCTCGACGATCATTTCGCGCTGCTGTCATCCACGCCGTGGCGATCTCCTCTGCCTGCGCAAACCCAGCGCTGGGCGCTGATCCGCTCGATGTCAAAAGCGCTGGGACCCGATTTACGCCTGGCGGTTGTCGCCAGCGATCCCACAACCTCAGCGGCGCTGAGGCTGCGGCTCAACTCGGGTAGCCAGTGGGTCAGCCACCTGCTGCAGGATTTGGTACTGGCCTGCCTGAATGATAGCGCGTTTATCGCCTCCCTGACGGCAACCCGTCGCGCTTACCGCCAGCGTAACGAAAGGCTGGCCAGCGCCCTTACCCGCCGCGGTATCGAAAACCCAGGCCCAGGCGATGGCCTGAACTTTTGGCTTCCGCTAGCGGCGCCGAGCCAGCCGCTGGCGCTGCGTTTAGCCCGCGCGGGTTGGCTGGTGCGCGAAGGAGAGCCCTTTGGCGTTCGCGCGCCGTCGTATGGATTACGGCTCTCGCTCGCCACCCTCACTCCTGATGAGATTGACCGGCTGGCAAACGATCTCCATCACGCGCTGTCCCCACAAAAACCGGAGTAAGTATCATGTCAAACCCGCAGCTAAAAGCCGTCATCGAAGCCTGCGACCGGGCTATCTCGCAGGAAGATTACGCCACCTTAATGGCTTTCTACGCTGAAGACGCCGTGCTGGTCATTAAGCCGGGAATGGTGGTCAGGGGCAAAGAGAACATCCGCAAGGCTTTTGTGGCGATTGCCGACTATTTTCAACATCGGCTGGTCGTCACCCAAGGAAAAATGGAGATTATTGAAGGCGCGGGGAATGCGCTGGTGATTATGGAAACCCGTCTGGATATCCCCGCCGCGGAAGGCGGCTCAACACGGGTCACGCGCCGCGCGACCTATGTTTTCCAGCTGCAGAACGAACGCTGGCTGTGTACCGTTGACAACTCTTACGGCACCGACCTGCTGGACCAGCCGCCGGCTTAGATACCCGCGCCCTGGGCAAAGTGCTCTTCGCCAAACACGCCGGTGGAGAGATAGCGATCGCCGCGATCGCAAACGATCGCCACCACCACCGCACCGGGGTTTTCCCGGGCAATGCGCAGCGCTCCGGCTACCGCCCCGCCGGAGCTTACGCCGCAAAAAATGCCTTCGCGGATCGCCAGCATGCGCATGGTGTTTTCCGCATCCTGCTGATGAATATCCAGCACCGCATCCACCAGCGAGGCGTTAAAAATGCCCGGCATATACTCCGCCGGCCAGCGGCGGATACCCGGGATGCTGCTCCCCTCCTCCGGCTGCAGGCCCACGATACTCACCGGCTTATGCTGTTCGCGCAGGAAGCGTGAGACGCCGGTAATCGTACCGGTCGTTCCCATGCTGGAGACGAAGTGACTGATGCGCCCCTCGGTCTGCTGCCAAATTTCCGGCCCGGTCGTGGTGTAGTGCGCGTAGGGGTTATCGGGATTATTGAACTGATCCAGCAGCTTGCCTTCGCCACGCTGCGCCATCTCAGCGGCGAGGTCGCGCGCGCCCTCCATCCCCTGCTCTTTGGTGACCAAAATCAGCTCAGCGCCGTATGCCCGCATGGCGGCGCGGCGTTCCTGGCTCATATTGTCGGGCATCAGCAGCTTCATCTGATAGCCTTTCAGCGCCGCAATCATCGCCAGCGCGATGCCGGTATTGCCGCTGGTCGCTTCAATCAGCACGTCGCCGGGCGCGATTTCGCCGCGTTTTTCCGCCTCAACGATCATCGAAAGCGCGGCGCGGTCCTTAACGGAACCCGCCGGATTATTGCCTTCCAGTTTGACCCAGATTTCACTGCCGTTGTCCGGCCCCAGGCGCTGCAGTTTAACCAGAGGAGTATTGCCGATGGTTTGTTCTAATGTATTCACGGTTTTTACCCAATAAAAAGGCCGGGACGTTAGTTTACCCGGCCTGCAAACGTCTCCGGATGATAGTGCATCCGGGTTACCCAATCCCTGCCGTCGCCTGTACGACGATAAACTGAGGCTTAAGCTATCAGGCAGATTCTGCCAGAGCAAGCTCCTCACGCGGCTCGATGCGCTCGTTGCCGTTATACAGCCGCGCGTTTTGTAAGCCAACGAACAGGCGCTCGCCGCGATACGGCGCCTCATCGCCCGCCAGGACCACGGTCAGCGGCTCGTCATACCACCCTAATGGCTGCACGACTAATTGGGTGTAGTGCCCTTTCGGGCTGGCTTCCAGCACCTGTACCGGCAGCGGTGAATCAAGGCTGGTTCGACGGCTGATATCGACCTCCCACGGGCGCAGGAACAGATCGACCGGCCCCTGATACGCTGGGGTATAGCCCAACGGCCAGCGGTGGGCGCCAACGTGGAACTGTCCGCCGCGGACGGTGCCCTTCAGGCGGTTAACTTCGCCCATAAACTCCAGCACGAAGCGGGTAGAGGGTTCGCGCCAGACCCGTTCCGGGGCGTCGGCCTGCTCGATACTGCCCTGGCTCATGACCACCACGCGATCGGCGACTTCCATCGCCTCTTCCTGATCGTGAGTCACAAACACGCTGGTAAACTTCAGCTCTTCATGCAGCTGACGCAGCCAGCGGCGGAGCTCTTTACGCACCTGGGCATCCAGCGCGCCGAAGGGCTCATCAAGCAGCAGAATCTGCGGCTCAACGGCCAGCGCACGCGCAAGGGCCACGCGCTGTTTCTGACCGCCGGAAAGCTGCGCCGGATAGCGATCGGCAAGATGCGCCAGCTGCACCATTTCCAGCAGCTTCGTCACCTTGGCCTTGATCCCGGCGGCGTTCGGCCGTTCGCGGCGCGGCAGCACCGTCAGACCAAAGGCGATATTGTCGAATACCGTCATATGACGGAACAGCGCATAGTGCTGGAACACAAAGCCCACTTTGCGATCGCGCGCGTGCACGCGGCTCACGTCGGTGCCGTGAAAACGGATATGACCGCTGGACTGATTCTCCAGGCCGGCAATAATGCGCAGCAGCGTCGTTTTCCCGGAGCCTGACGGCCCCAGCAGCGCAACCATCTGTCCGGAAGGGATATCCAGCGAGATATCATTCAGCACCAGGGTGCGACCAAAAGATTTCTTAATATTGGCAATCTCAATGCTCATGATTTCCCTCCAGCTGCGCGCGTTTTTCCTGATTGGCCAAACGCCATTGCACCAAACTCTTCAAAAACAGGGTCAAAATAGCCATTAACGTCAGCAGGGCTGCGGCGGTAAATGAACCCACGGTATTGTAATCCTGCTCCAGCAACTCAATTTGCAGCGGCAGCGATAACGTCTCGCCGCGAATTGACCCGGAGACCACCGACACCGCGCCGAACTCGCCGATGGCGCGCGCGTTGGTCAGCACCACGCCGTACAGCAGCGCCCAGCGAATATTGGGCAGCGTCACCCGACGGAACATCTGCCAGCCCGACGCGCCGAGCAGAATCGCCGCCTCATCTTCGTTGCTGCCCTGGCTCATCATTACGGGCACCAGCTCACGCACCACAAACGGACAGGTCACGAAGATAGTCGCCAGCACCATACCCGGCCAGGCAAACATAATTTGCAGATTATGCTCATCCAGCCAGCCGCCAAGCGGGCCGTTGGAGCCGTAAAACAGCAGATAGACCAGCCCCGCCACCACCGGCGAGACGGCAAAAGGAATATCCAGCAGCGTCAGCAGAAGCTGGCGGCCAGGGAAAGTAAAGCGCGTCACCAGCCAGGCCAGCAGCGTACCGAATACCAGGTTCACCGGGACCGTAATCAGCGCAATCATCACCGTCAGCCAGATAGCGTGCAGCATATCCGGATCGGCGAGGTTTTGCAGGACCGGCATCAGGCCTTTACTAAAGGCCTGAACGAAGATGTAAACCATCGGCACGATAAGAATGAAGGCGGAAACCAGCATCCCGGCGCCAATCAAAAACCATTTACCCCAGTTGACGCGGGGCGTGTCATAACGCTTCAATTGAGTAACTTCCGCCATTAGTGACCTACCACACGTCGACCAAAGCGACTTTGCAGGGTGTTGATGGAAAACAGCAGCAGCAGCGAGGCGGCCAGGATCACCGAGGCAATCGCGCTCGCCGCCGGGTAGTCAAACTCCTGCAGACGTACAAAAATCATCAGCGAGGTAACTTCCGTTTTCCACGCGATATTTCCGGCGATAAAGATAACCGCCCCGAACTCGCCCAGGCTGCGGGTAAATGACAGAGCAACGCCGGCCAGCAGCGCCGGAGAAAGCTCCGGAAGCACCACTTTTCGAAAGCTCTGCAGACGCGTGGCGCCCAGCGTTTCCGCGGCCTCTTCATATTCAGGACCCAGCTCTTCCAGCACCGGCTGGACGGTACGCACCACGAACGGAATGCTGGTAAAAGCCATCGCCACCGCGATACCCAGCCAGGTATAGGTAACCTTGATATCAAACTGCGCCAGCCACTCGCCGTAAAAGCCGTTGACCGAAAACAGCGACGCCAGGGTCAGGCCCGCTACCGCCGTCGGCAGCGCAAAGGGCAGATCGATCAGCGCATCGAGCAGCGTACGGCCGGGAAAACGGTAGCGCGTCAGGATCCACGCCATCAGCAGGCCAAACACGCCGTTAAAAATCGAGGCCACAAAGGCCGACAGCAGCGTCACCTTATACGCGGCAACCACCTGCGGGTTGGTAACAACATCCCAGTACTGTCCCCAGCTCATCTGCGCCAGCTGCATCACCAGCGCGCTCAGAGGAAGCAGCAGAATTAAACAGACAAACAGCAGGCTGGTGCCGAGGCTCAGGGTAAAGCCCGGCAGCACGCGCTTAGAGGCAACAGCAAACATTACTTACGCCCCGCCGCCAACAGTTTGTCCAGCTCACCGCCGCTGGCAAAATGCGTTTTCATCACCTGCGGCCAGGAGCCAAACTTATCCTCGACGCGGAACAGTTCGGTCTGCGGGAATTTATCCTTCAGCGTTTCCATCACCTGCGGGTTGTTCACACGATAGTAGTAGTCGGTGATGATCGTCTGCGCCTGCGGGCCGTAGAGCCAGTTCAGGTAGGCTTTTGCCGCCTTCTCCGTACCGTTGGCTTTGACGTTTTTATCCACCCACGCCACCGGGAATTCGGCAAGAATATTGGTTTTCGGCACCACGACCTCAAATCCCTGCGCTTCATACTGCTTGCGGATATTGTTCACTTCCGATTCGAAGCTAATCAGCACATCGCCCAGCCCGCGTTCCGCAAAGGTGGTGGTCGCGCCGCGGCCGCCGGTATCAAACACTTCGACATTCTTCAGGAACTGGGTCATGAACTGCTCGGTTTTGGCTTTGTCGCCGCCGTCGGCTTTATCCGCTGCGCCCCATGCGGCTAGATAGGTGTAGCGCGCGTTGCCCGACGTTTTCGGGTTCGGGAAGATAAGCTTCACGTCGGAACGGACGAGATCGTTCCAGTCATGGATATTTTTCGGGTTACCTTTGCGCACCAAAAAGCCCATCGTCGAGTAGAACGGCGAGCTGTTATTCGGCAGGCGGCTTTGCCAGTCGGCCGGGATGAGGTTGCCTTTGTCATGCAGGATCTGCACGTCCGTCACCTGGTTATAGGTCACCACGTCGGCTTTCAGGCCCTGCAGGATCGCCAGCGCCTGCTTTGACGAGCCGGCATGGGACTGCTTAATCGTTAGCTTATCGCCGGCATTATCTTTGGCCCACTGCTGTTCAAACGGCGGGTTAAGGGCGGCAAACAGCTCGCGGGAAACATCGTAGGAACTGTTCAGCAATTCAGTCGCCTGAGCCTGCGCAACCAGCAGCACAGAAGCAGCCAGCGCCAGGTATCCTTTGTTCAGTGATTTAACGGCCATTGCGCACCCTTATAAGATTGATGACTTTCATATGGTCATAATATTTATAACGAGTACCAAAGGAGTAACGGTTTTATATACCGTTTGGCGATTTGGAAGTAGAAAAGAGAATAAGGGGTTTGAAAACCGCAGCCGGCGGCAAAGTTAAAGAGATGCAGGAGCCGATAGCCGCCCTCCCCGCGGGGGAGAGGGCGATGGCGCAGGAAGACCTACAGCGCCAGAATGCGCTCGACGGACGGCGCGAAGTAATAGCCGCCGGTCACCGGTTTGGTAAAGCGCAGCATGGCGTCGCGCTTGCCATCGGTATCGCCAAACATGCTCAGCAGCTGCTGTTCAATGTTATGGATACGGGCGCAGTAGGCGCAGAAATAGAGGCCGTGCGTGCCGCTGGCGGTACCGTACGGCAGGCTCTGGCGCACAATCTTCAGCCCTTTGCCGTCCTCTTTCAGGTCAACGCGGCTTAGATGCGAGGTCTCCGGGCGATCGTCGCCGTCAATCTCCTCATTGGCCTCTTTGGTCCGGCCAATCATCATCTCCTGATCCGGAACGCTCATGCGGTTTAGCTGCTTGAGGTTGTGCTCCCAGCGCTGAACAAAGACGTAGCTCCCGCCCGCATCGACGCCCTCTTTAATAATCGCGACCTCGCGACGCGTCTCTTCGCCGGCCGGGTTTTCGGTACCGTCGACAAAGCCGCTCAGGTCGCGCTCTTCGATCCAGCGGAAGCCGTGCACTTCCTCTTTGACGTCAACGACGCCGCCAAACGCCGCCATCGCCGCCTGGGCGACGGAGAAATTCACTTCATGACGAGCAGACAGGATATGAATCAGCAGATCGTACTGAGTCGATGGCGCCAGGCCCTTACCGTAAACGGGGAAGTCTTTTAACTCTTCGGCACCCACGCCGCCGCTCAGCTCGCGCCAGACGTTATTGCCAAAGGCAATTGCCGCCCCCAACTGCGCGTCCGGGAATTTCGCCTGAAAGGTGGCTAATTTATCGATAAAGTTTTTGCTGGCTTCACGCAGGGCGTTAACGTCCCCTTTAACATTGGCTTCAATCCAAATCGCCGCACGGCAATGTTCCGGCAAAATGCCGCTCTGAACCTGAGACATCGCTCCTCCTGAAATGAGACAACCACAACGCTGTGGCGCTTTAAACGCGCCTATTGTACGCGTTTTTTACCACCGTCGTGTCCCTCCAGATCAAATTAGCGGCGCCAGGTGATTTTCGCTATTTTCCAGTTTTTCAGCGTGTCGTCTGAAGGCATCAGCTCTTCCGGGCCGCTCCAGTGGCCGGTGAAGGCATAGCTAATATGCTGGCTCCCCTGCGCCTGACATTCGACCACGGCGCCGTTGTCGCTGCTGGCCTTCTGACAGTTGCCGAACGCTTTGCTGTACAGCTCGCTGAACGGAGTGCCTACCTGCACGCCGCTCTCGGTTTTAATCTCGCTGTCGCGCACGTCGATGCGGCTGATGGTGCCATTCTCGCCGTTAATCGTCATCACCACCTTGTCGTCCTTCAGCGCCTCAAAGTAGCGCACGATATTGCCGTTGGCGCTTTTCATACCGCTGCGCAGGCGGTAGCCGCCGCCGAGCGCGTCGCTGATGGCCTGTTCATTCAGCGGAGTGGCGGCCGTCAGCTTACCGACCCCCTGCTCGGTCACCTCCGTCGAGGAGCCGAACCAGTTCCAAGGCAAGGCCCCGGACCAGTTGACCGCGCTCATCGTGGAGCAGCCGGTTAACGCCAGCGGTAGCGCGCAAAGAAGTAAACGTAGCGATTTCATGAGATCGTCCTTTCCTGTTAATTTGACGCCTGTTGGAGTGCGGGATCGGCAAAAAGTGCCGTTAAACCTGCTCTTCCTGGAAACAGGCCCTCAGCCGACGGCTGCTCAGCAGCCACCACAGCGCATAAATATCCGCCACCAGCAGGCCGATGGTCAGCGTCGAAGGCGACTCGCCGCCCAGCCACAGCAGCGGCTGCCAGATAAGCAGCAGCGCCTGAGAGAGCGCCAGCAGCCAGCGTATAAGCGGCCAGAAGCGGGGAAAGCGCTGCCGCTGGCCGCTGACGATAAACGCCAGAACCGCCGGTATTCCGGGCAGCAGCCCAAGCCAAAAATTGTCGTGATCGGGGTAGAACAGATTCAGCAGGACGTCGCCCTGCTGCCGCGAAGCCCCGGCCATAATAAACAGCACCCAGGTCCGCGCCTGTAGCAGCAGGATGCACCAGAAGAGGAACGGCAGCCTTAGCCGGCCGTGCGCATCAAAATCGGCGGGGATTAGCTCAGTATTCTTCATCTTCAATCAAACGCTTACCCAAGCTGAGCACGTCCGCATATTCGTAACCAAGCCGTTCATACATGCCCTGTACGACCTCGTTGTCTTCGCGGATCATGATATTAATTTTCGGGCAGCCGCGGGCGGTGAGCTTTTTTTCCAGCCGGTTAAGCAGCGCATTGGCAATTCCGCGACCGCGATACTCCGGATGAACGCCGAGATAGTAAGCCGAACCGCGATGGCCATCGTAGCCGCCCATCACCGTGCCGACGACTTCACCGTTGACCTCGGCGACCAGAAATAAGCTGACATCGTGATTAACCTTACGTTCGATGTCCATTTCCGGGTCATTCCACGGGCGCAGAAGCTCGCAGCGCTCCCAGAGAGTTATCACCTCTTCAAAATCCTGCTGGCGAAAAACGCGTATCTCCATGGTATTCCCCATCTTTTAGGCATAAAAAAAGTGATTATGGCGTGATTACGCCCGATAGCCAATATCAGGCGAAATTAACCTCAAAAAATGACATAATATGACCTTGTCACGTATTGAAATGAAAAGTAAAACAATTCTTATTACGAAAGGTCGTAACGAAAAACACGATACGATATAACATTGGGTACCACTTGTTTGTAATTCAGGCCGAATGAGCACTTTTAAACCATTAAAAATACTTGCTTCGCGCCGCCAGGTGCTGAAAGCAGGACTGGCTGCCGTCACCCTTAGCGGGATTTCATCGCAGGCCAGCGCAAAAGAACAGCCGTTGACGACGTCCAACGGGCACAGTAAACCGGCGAAGAAAAAAGCGGGCGCGAAGCGCGTCGTCATGCTCGATCCGGGACACGGCGGTATTGATACCGGCGCTATCGGCCACAACGGCTCCAAAGAGAAACACGTCGTGCTGGCGATTGCCAAAACCGTACGCAGCATTCTGCGCAGCAACGGTATCGACGCGCGCCTGACGCGCACTGGCGATACCTTTATTCCGCTGTACGACCGCGTGGAAATTGCCCACCAGCACGGCGCCGATCTGTTTATGTCTATTCACGCCGACGGCTTCACTAACCCAAGCGCCGCCGGGGCGTCCGTTTTTGCCCTCTCCAACCGCGGCGCCAGTAGCGCGATGGCGAAATACCTCTCCGATCGCGAAAACCGAGCCGATGAGGTCGCGGGGAAAAAGGCAACGGCGAAAGACCATCTGTTACAGCAGGTGCTGTTCGATCTGGTCCAGACGGATACCATCAAAAATAGCCTGACGCTGGGCTCACATATCCTGAAAAATATTAAGCCGGTGCATAAGCTGCACAGCCGCAACACCGAACAGGCGGCCTTCGTCGTGCTGAAGTCGCCGTCGATTCCGTCGGTGCTGGTCGAGACCTCATTTATTACCAATCCGGGCGAGGAAAAGCTGTTAGGTACCACCGCGTTTCGGCAGAAAATCGCCAGCGCCATTGCCTCAGGCATCATCAGCTACTTCCACTGGTTCGATAACCAAAAAGCCCACTCAAAGAGACGTAAATGAAGCCCGACGTGCAACAGGTTAAACGCTATCTCCTCCAGCTGCAGGACGCTATCTGCCGGCAGCTCAGCGCCCTCGACGGCCAGCCGTTTAGCGAAGATAGCTGGCAGCGCGAAGGCGGCGGCGGCGGGCGTAGCCGGGTGCTGCGGGAAGGCGCTATCTTTGAGCAGGCCGGAGTCAACTTTTCTCACGTTCACGGCGACGCCATGCCGGCATCAGCCACGGCTCATCGCCCGGAGCTGGCCGGCCGCAGCTTTGAAGCGCTGGGCGTTTCGCTGGTGGTTCATCCGCGCAGTCCGTACGTGCCGACCAGCCATGCCAACGTGCGCTTTTTCATCGCCGAAAAGCCCGGCGCGGACCCGGTATGGTGGTTTGGCGGCGGTTTCGATCTGACGCCCTACTACGGTTTCGAAGAGGACGCTCGCCACTGGCACCGCACCGCGCGCGACCTGTGCCAGCCGTTTGGCGAAGCGGTCTACCCGCGCTATAAAAAGTGGTGCGATGACTACTTCTTCCTCAGGCACCGCAACGAGCAGCGCGGCATTGGCGGCCTGTTCTTTGACGATTTAAATACCCCGGACTTTGACCACTGCTTCAGCTTTATGCAGGCCGTTGGCAATGGCTACACCGATGCGTATCTGCCGATCGTTGAGCGGCGTAAAGCGATGCCGTACGGCGAGCGGGAGCGTCAGTTTCAGCTCTATCGCCGCGGGCGCTACGTGGAGTTCAACCTGGTGTGGGATCGCGGGACGCTGTTTGGCCTGCAGACCGGCGGGCGCACGGAGTCGATTCTGATGTCGATGCCGCCGCTGGTGCGCTGGGAGTATGACTACCAGCCGCAAGAAGGCAGCCCGGAGGCTGCCCTGAGTGACTTCATCAAAGTCAAAGAGTGGATTTAAACGCAGCCCCGGCCATCCGGGGCTGCGCTCATTACAGCGGCTGAGTTTGTGCTTCCACTACCGCCAGCGCCACCATATTGACAATGCGGCGAACGGAGGCAATCGGCGTCAGAATATGCACCGGTTTTGCCACCCCCATCAGCACCGGCCCAACGGTTACCCCTTCGGAGCTCGAAACCCGCAGCAGGTTGTAGCTAATACGCGCGGCTTCCATATTCGGCATCACCAGAATGTTGGCCGCCCCTTTCAGCGGGCTGTCCGGCATCCGATCGTGACGAATACTTTCGACCAGCGCGGCATCGCCGTGCATTTCGCCATCGATCATCAGATCCGGCGCGCTCGCCTTCACCAGCTCGAGGGTCTTGCGCATTTTGCTCGCTGACGGGCAGTTGGCGGAGCCGAAGTTAGAGTGCGACAGCAGCGCAACGCGCGGTTCGATACCGAAGCGGCGCACGCTCTCCGCCGCCATCAGGGCGATCTCGGCCAGCTGCTCCGGCGTCGGATCGTGGTTAACGTACGTATCGGCAATGAAGGTGTTACCGCTCGGCAGCAGCAGCGCGTTCATCGCCCCCGCCGTGTTCACGCCGTCGCGATAGCCAAACAGCGGCTGAATCACGGCGTAGTGCTCATGGTAGTCACCGATGGTGCCGCAGATCATCGCATCCGCCTCGCCGCGATGGACCATGATCGCGCCAATCACCGTGGTATTGCTGATGACCGCCCGCTGCGCCTGCTCCTGGGTGATGCCGCTGCGTTTCATCAGCTGGTAATATTCGTTCCAGTACTCTTTGAAGCGCGGATCGGATTCATTATTGACGATCTCAAAATCAACGCCGGCTTTAATCTGCAGGCCCAGCTTCTGAATGCGCATTTCGATAACGCTCGGGCGCCCCACCAGAATCGGCTTCGCCAGCCCCAGAGAGACCAGCTCCTGAGTGGCGTGCAGAACGCGCGTCTCCTCCCCTTCAGCCAGCACCACGCGCTTCGGCTCTTTGCGCGCCTGAGAGAAAATCGGCTTCATAAACAGGTTGGTTTTGTAAACGAACTCGCTGAGTTTCTCGATGTAGGCATCAAAGTCGGCAATCGGGCGCGTCGCCACGCCGGAGTCCATCGCCGCTTTCGCCACCGCCGGCGCGATCTTAACGATCAGCCGCGGATCGAACGGTTTCGGGATGATATATTCCGGCCCGAAGCTCAGATCCTGATCGCCGTAGGCGGAAGCCACCACTTCGCTCTGCTCAGCGTGCGCCAGTTCAGCAATCGCATGCACCGCCGCCAGCTTCATCTCTTCGTTAATCGCCGTGGCGCCGACGTCCAGCGCGCCGCGGAAGATAAACGGGAAGCACAGCACGTTGTTTACCTGGTTCGGATAGTCAGAACGGCCGGTACAGATAATCGCGTCTTCGCGGACCTGCTTCGCCAGCGGCGGCAGAATTTCCGGTTCCGGGTTAGCCAGCGCGAGGATCAGCGGCGCGCGGGCCATCTTTTTCACCATCTCAGCGGTCAGGACTTTCGGGCCGGAGCAGCCGAGGAAAATATCCGCCCCGTCGATCACGTCATCGAGGGTACGCTTGCCGTCGTCGTCCACCGCGTAAGCCGCTTTGGTCTCCGCCATATTTGGCTCACGGCCTTTATAGATCACGCCCTTGGAGTCGCAGACCACAATATTGTGTTTCTGCATTCCCAGCACCACCAGCAGGTTCATACAGGCGATAGCCGCGGCGCCCGCCCCGGAAACCACCATCCGCACGTCGGAGAGGTTTTTCCCGACCACCCGCAGGCCATTGAGAATGGCGGCGGTGCTGATAATGGCCGTACCGTGCTGATCGTCATGGAATACCGGGATATTCATGCGCTCGCGCAGCTTCTGCTCGATGTAGAAACACTCGGGCGCCTTAATATCTTCCAGGTTGATGCCGCCAAAGGTCGGCTCCAGCGCGGCCACCACGTTGATAAACTTATCCGGGTCCAGCTCATCAACTTCAATATCAAACACGTCAATGCCGGCGAACTTCTTAAATAAAACGCCCTTGCCTTCCATCACCGGCTTACCGGCGAGAGCGCCGATATTGCCCAGTCCGAGCACCGCGGTACCGTTGGAGACGACCGCAACCAGGTTGCCGCGCGCGGTGTATTTATAGGCGGCCAGAGGGTCTTTTTCGATCTCCAGGCAAGGCGCTGCTACGCCCGGCGAGTAGGCCAGCGCGAGGTCGCGCTGCGTCGCGAGGGGTTTGGTCGGCACGACCTGAATTTTTCCAGGGACGGGAAATTCATGGAAGTCGAGGGCGCTTTGTTTCAACTGCTCATCCATTTTATTGTTCCTTTCACGTATCGATCGTAGGGGGTGACGGGCAATGACTTTCCTGATGTCCACCCAAGGTGAGCTTAGTATCTCGCCTGACGGTTTTTCAAACTTTGAACACCGCCAAACTCTCGTCATCACAAAGGTATATTTGTTATCGATTTATAACATTTTTGTAACCTAGTTTCGCAGGCAATGATAGCCCTGTCTGCTATGCTTTTTAGTTATCCACCCTATAGCTTCCGCTACCATTCATCACAAAAAACTCATGCAACATATTGTTTCAGGAGTACATTATGTCCCGAAGAGAACTTGCCAACGCGATTCGCGCCCTCAGCATGGACGCAGTACAGAAAGCCAATTCCGGCCATCCCGGCGCCCCGATGGGCATGGCGGATATCGCCGAAGTCCTGTGGAATGACTTCCTCCAGCACAACCCGGAGAATCCGCACTGGTACGATCGCGACCGCTTTGTGCTGTCCAACGGTCACGCCTCAATGCTGCTCTATAGCCTGCTGCATCTGACCGGCTACGACCTGCCGATGGAAGAGTTAAAAAACTTCCGCCAGCTGCACTCTAAAACGCCCGGCCACCCGGAGCATGGCTACACTCCAGGCGTCGAGACCACCACCGGCCCGCTCGGCCAGGGCCTGGCGAACGCGGTCGGGATGGCGATTGCGGAACGTACGCTGGCGGCGCAGTTCAACCGCCCGGGACATGAGATAGTCGATCACCATACCTATGTTTTTATGGGCGATGGCTGCCTGATGGAGGGGATTTCTCATGAGGCCAGCTCGCTGGCGGGGACCCTGGGGCTGGGTAAGCTTATCGGGTTCTATGACCATAACGGCATTTCTATCGACGGTAAAACCGAGGGCTGGTTCACCGACGATACCGCCGAGCGCTTCAGGGCCTATCACTGGCACGTGATCGGCGATATCGACGGCCACGACCCGCAGGCGATTGAGCAGGCGATTCGCGAGGCGCAAAGCGTCAAAGATAAGCCGTCGCTGATTATCTGCCGCACCGTCATCGGCTTCGGCTCCCCCAATAAAGCCGGCTCCGAAGAGGCGCACGGCGCGGCGCTCGGGGAAAAAGAGGTGGCCTTAGCCCGCGAGAAGCTGGGCTGGAAATATCCCCCGTTCGAGATCCCCAAAGAGATTTATGACAAGTGGGATGCCCGGCCGCACGGTGAAAAAGCCGAACACGCGTGGAACGACAAATTCGCCGCCTATCGGCAGGCGTACCCCGAGCTGGCGGACGAACTTACGCGCCGGATGAACGGCGATCTGCCTGAAAGCTGGACCGAGATCGTCCGCGGCTACATCGCGAAGCTGCAGGCCAGCCCGGAGAAAATCGCCAGCCGCAAGGCCTCACAGAATGCGCTTAATGCCTACGGGCCCGCGCTGCCGGAGCTGCTCGGCGGCTCGGCGGATCTGGCGCCCAGCAACCTGACCATCTGGTCGGGCTCGACCTCAATTAAAGACGATCCGGCCGGCAACTATATCCACTACGGGGTGCGCGAGTTTGGTATGACCGCCATCGCTAACGGGATTGCCCTGCACGGCGGATTCATCCCCTACACCTCGACCTTCCTGATGTTCGTGGAATACGCGCGCAACGCGGCGCGCATGGCCGCGCTGATGAAGGCCAGGCAGATCATGGTTTACACCCATGATTCCATTGGTCTGGGGGAAGATGGCCCAACGCACCAGGCGGTTGAGCAGCTGGCCAGCCTGCGGCTGACGCCCAACTTCAGCACCTGGCGCCCCTGCGACCAGGTGGAAACCGCGGTCGCCTGGCGGGCGGCCATCGAGCGGCAGAGCGGCCCGACCGCGCTGATCCTGTCGCGACAAAATCTGGCGCAGATGGCGCGCACGCCGCAGCAGGTGGACGATATTGCGCGCGGGGGTTACGTGCTGAAAGATGCCGGCGGTAAGCCGGATCTGATCCTGATCGCCACCGGCTCTGAGATAGAAATTACCGCGCTGGCGGCGGAAAAGCTGCTGGCGAAAGGCGTCAATGTGCGGGTGGTTTCGCTGCCGTCAACCGACGTGTTTGATGCCCAGGATGCGGCATACCGGGAATCCGTGCTGCCGTCTGACGTCAGCGCCCGCATTGCCGTTGAGGCCGGGATTGCCGACTACTGGTATAAATACGTCGGCCTCAAGGGCGCCATTGTCGGCATGAGAAGCTACGGCGAATCGGCGCCGGCGGATAAACTGTTCCCGTTCTTTGGCTTTACCGTCGAGAATATCGTCAGCACGGCTGAAGGGCTGCTTAACGGGTGATCCACAGCGTAGGCCAGGCGTCTGGCCTCTGCCAGTTATCGCACTGCGGCTGCTGAGCAAAGCGTACCAGGCTAAACCGCTGGCCGTCATAACGCCAGCGGGTCTGGGTGCCGCAATCCCCCGGGCCGCGCCCCTTCTCAAGGGTTACCAGCTCGTGGCGCTGCTCGTCGATGCTGGCATTCATCAGCTCAATTTCGCGCTCTGCGCCGCCGGGCGGCTGGAAAGGCAGCGTCAGGCTCAGCGGACGAGCGACGTACGGCTGCTGGCGCGAAACCAGCCACGCCAGCCATACGGTGTTGTAAGCCCCCGCTTCACAGCTGAACATCAGCAGCACCTTCTCATCGGTTAGCGCGGTGACCCGCACCTCACGCAGGGAGGGGTCCAGCGAGCATGAGCTGTTGCTCATGCGCTCGTTGCCATAGTCCATCAGGTCATTCAGCTCATCGCGGCTCAGCGGCGATTGCGATACGTCGACTTTCGCCACCGTACGCAGCGCTGGCGCCGGAGGGACGCTGAGCGGCGGCTCTTCGCCTTTGCCAATCCAGGCCGTTTCGCTGCCTACCCGCTTCTGACGGCTGTCGATAAACAGCAGCGCCGCCTTCAGGCCCTGCAAGGAAATGGTCTGCAGGCCGTCCACCAGGCTAATCGCCTGCCCTTCCTGCACCTGCTGGAGAAAAGCGTCGATGGCGGCGCTATCGCCGGTTTTGAGCAGCTTATCGGCAACCTGCCAGCGCGTATCCACCAGCGCCAGCGGTTTACCATCAAGCAGAAGACGAGGGCCGATCGGCGCCAGCGCCGCCACCGGATTGCCGACCCCGCCCAGCTCAATGCGCAGGCTGGCATCGGTTGCCGCTCCGGCGCTGCGGCTGAGGGTCATCACCAGGCCATAGTGCAGCCCGACGTTGCGGGTTACGCAGAAGTTTTGATTATTACAGGTCACCAGCCAGTCGCTGAAAGTCTGCTGCACCGGTGCCGCCCACGCCAGCGACGTGGGTAACAGGCCGAAAAGCAGAACCAAGATAAGCCGATAAAACATGCGTGGTACAACCCCGGAAGATAGCGCGAAAAACAGCCGCTATCTTCCCCAGCGATACGCCTTTACTCAATCGGATTTATCAGATATCCCCGGCCATCAGCCCCGAAGCGTGCAAATATTGCAGCAGGATAACCGCTTTCCCATCGCGAATCTCGCCGCCAGCCACCATCGCAAGCGCCTCGCTGAAAGGCAGCTCCAGCACCTCAATCTCTTCATCATCCACCCCGCCGCCGCCGTTTTTACGCTGAGCATCGCTGTATTCGGCGATAAAGAAATGGATAAGCTCGGTGACGCCGCCGGGGGACATATACAGTTCGAACAGCTTGCGAACCTCTCCCACCTCGTAGCCGGTCTCCTCGATCGCCTCTTTGCGAATGCAGGCTTCCGGCTCGTCGTTATCCAGCAGCCCGGCGCAGGTCTCAATGAGCATCCCGTCTTCGTTACCGTTCACCCAGGTGGCGACGCGGAACTGGCGCACCAGCACCACGCTTTGCTTACGCCGGTTGTAGAGCAGAACCGTTGCGCCGTTGCCGCGATCGTAAACCTCGCGCTTATGGCGAACCACGCTGCCGTCGCCGCGCGTCAGCTCGTAGGTCATATTGCGCAAAACGAACCAGTTTTCGGAGAGGATTTTATCTTTAATGACGTTGATATTGAGTGACATACGACCCCGCAGCAGAGAATGACGCTGTCATACTACGCTGCGGAGTCCGCTTTGTCGTTAGCAGGGAGGAATCGATTTTAGGCCGAGGAAATCGATGATCCCCTGCGCCGCATGGCGGCCCTCCGCCATCGCCGTCACCACCAGGTCGGCTCCGCGAACCGCATCCCCGCCGGCAAAAATCTGCGGATGGCTGGTCTGATAGCGGTAGCGGCTTTCAACGTGAGCGCGGATCCGCCCGCGGCTGTCCAGCTGTACGCCGGCGGACTCCAGCCACGGCATCCCGTGCGGGTGAAAACCAAAGGCCATAATCACCGCATCCGCCGGCATAACGAATTCGCTGCCCGCAATCGGCGACGGAGTGCGGCGCCCCTGCGCGTCCGGTTCGCCGAGCCGGGTTCGCAGGAAGCGCACCCCGTTGACCCGCCCGTTGGCATCCAGCTCCAGGGTCACAGGCTGAACGTTGAATTCAAATACCGCCCCCTCTTCCCGGGCATTTTTGACCTCTTTTTTCGACCCCGGCATATTGGCTTCGTCCCGGCGGTAGGCGCAGGTAACCTGCTTCGCGCCGTGACGCAACGCGGTGCGCACGCAGTCCATCGCCGTATCGCCGCCGCCCAGCACCACCACATTCAGTCCGTGGGTATCGATATAGGGCTCCGCCGCCAGCTCGCTCAGCCCCATCACCTGTTTAGTATTGGCAATCAGAAACGGCAGCGCGTCGTACACCCCGGGGGCCTCCTCATTCGGCAAACCCGCTTTCATCGAGCGATAGGTCCCGGCGCCGATAAACACCGCGTCGTAGTCGTCCAGCAGCGCGTCGAGGGGAAGATCTTTGCCCACCTCGCAGTTCAGCTCAAAGCGCACGCCCATTGCGCTAAAGATCTCCCGCCGTCGGGAGAGCAGCGATTTATCCAGCTTAAAGGCGGGAATACCGAAGGTGAGCAGGCCGCCGATTTCCGGGTGACGGTCAAACACCACCGGCTGCACGCCGTTACGCACCAGCAGATCTGCGCAGGCGAGCCCGGCAGGGCCGGCGCCGACAATCGCCACCTTTTTCCCGCTGGCAACGACCTGCGAAAGATCCGGCCGCCAGCCGCCAGCCAGCGCCTGGTCCGAAATATAGCGTTCGATGTTGCCGATAGTGACCGCGCCATGTTCATCACGCAGCGTGCAGGCTCCCTCGCACAGGCGATCCTGCGGGCAGACGCGGCCGGTGATTTCCGGCAGGCAGTTGGTCTGGTGGGAAAGCTCAACGGCGGCGGTCAGATCGCCGGCCTTGACCCGTTCAATCCACTGCGGGATGTGGTTGTGCAGCGGGCAGGTCCATTCGCAGATGCTGTGCTCGCCGCACTTCAGGCAGCGCCGCGCCTCCTGCTGCGCCTGGGCTGCGCGAAGCGGCAGATAGATTTCAGAGAAATGCGTTTTACGCTGCGCTGCCGCGAGCTTGTCGGCTTCCGCGCGCGGCGGCGTCGCCGCCATCTGCTCGACCTTATCGCCAGGTTCAGACAGCCTGAGGTCTGCGGAATGGCGATGCCACGGCCGGGCGTCCAAGCAGGCGGCCCGCAGGCGTCGTCGTTTCGCCAGGCTGAGCAGCGTCTCTTCCCCTGCCAGCTGCAGCGCCTGCGCCGGACAGTTTTGCACGCAGGCCGGCCCCACTTCGCGATCGCGGCACAGATCGCACTTGTGCGCGGTCGCCTTCACTTTTCCCGCCGGCAGCGGCGTAAGCACGATTTGCATGACCCCAAACGGGCAGGCCACCATGCAGGATTTACAGCCGATACATTTTTCCTGGCGCACCTGTACGCTGCCGTCAACCCGGCTTATCGCACCGTTCGGACAGCTGCGGGCGCAGGGCGCGCCTTCACAATGGTGACACGTTATGGCGTTACATTTTTTCTCGCCTTTGATGACGACAATTCGTGGCAAAAAGCGGCGTGCGGTCAGGACGTGCTGCTCATCGTTATGCGCCATGACGCAGGCCACTTCGCAGGCCTGGCATCCGATGCATTTGTGGCTATCGCTCAAAATAAAGTGGTTCATGGCATCCTTCCGTCTTCCCGGTAAATAACCATGCGGTTAGCATAGCTATTAATTACCCGACAAGGTGGGACGGAAACAATGTTCATTTGCCCAGGATAGCGCTTATCTGGCGATAATCCGTTTTGGATCAAATTTTTTGACTTAAATGAAATAACGTTTTACTTATTCAGGCGATAATCAATCAGGGCGCAAAAGCGATAAAACGTGTTTACTTCCGGCATCAATTGCGAAAGGGTAGCGCCATGAGCAGGCCTTGGGTAAAGAGGCAGAACACTTCTTTACCGTGCCGTAAAAGGCACACGATAAATTACACTATCTCCTTAATTTCTCCACGATTGCCTGCAGGCTTACCGCTAGAGTGTCACAGGCTGTGCAATAACAAAAAATGTACAAAATGAGGTCCTAATCCTGATGGCGAATTTCTTTATCGATCGCCCCATTTTTGCGTGGGTACTGGCAATTCTTTTGTGCCTGACCGGAACGCTCGCGATTTTATCACTTCCCGTTGAGCAATATCCCGAGCTGGCGCCGCCGAACGTGCGGATCACCGCCAACTACCCCGGCGCCTCCGCGCAAACGCTGGAGAATACCGTCACCCAGGTTATCGAGCAGAATATGACCGGCCTCGATAACCTGATGTACATGTCATCGCAGAGCAGCGCCACCGGCCAGGCGACGGTCACCCTGAGCTTTACCGCCGGAACCGACCCCGATGAAGCGGTGCAGCAGGTGCAAAACCAGCTGCAGTCGGCGATGCGTAAACTGCCGCAGGCGGTGCAAAATCAGGGCGTCACGGTGCGTAAAACCGGCGATACCAACATACTGACCCTCGCTTTCGTCTCCACCGACGGCAGCATGGATAAGCAGGATATTGCCGACTACGTCGCCAGTAACGTCCAGGACCCCCTAAGCCGCGTCAACGGCGTCGGCGATATCGATGCCTATGGCTCCCAGTACTCAATGCGTATCTGGCTCGATCCGGCGAAGCTCAACAGCTACCAGATGACGGCGAAAGACGTCACCGACGCCATCGAATCGCAGAATGCCCAGATTGCCGTAGGCCAGCTGGGCGGCACGCCGTCGGTTGATAAGCAGGCGCTTAACGCCACCATCAACGCCCAGTCGCTGCTGCAGACGCCGGAGCAGTTCCGCGATATTACGCTGCGCGTTAATCAGGATGGCTCGGAAGTAACGCTCGGTGACGTTGCCAGCGTTGAGATGGGGGCCGAAAAATACGATTACCTCAGCCGCTATAACCGCCAGGCGGCATCGGGGCTGGGCATTAAGCTCGCCTCCGGCGCCAACGAAATGGCAACAGCCGAACGGGTAATTACCCGCCTGGACGAGCTTTCGCAGTATTTTCCGCATGGCCTGGAGTACAAAATCGCCTACGAGACCACCTCGTTCGTTAAGGCATCGATTACCGATGTGGTGAAAACGCTGATTGAAGCGATCGCGCTGGTATTCCTGGTGATGTACCTGTTCCTGCAAAACTTCCGCGCCACGCTGATCCCAACCATTGCCGTCCCGGTCGTTTTAATGGGCACCTTCGCGGTGCTCTATACCTGCGGCTACAGCATCAACACCCTGACGATGTTTGCTATGGTGCTGGCGATCGGCCTGCTGGTGGATGACGCCATCGTGGTGGTGGAGAACGTCGAACGTATCATGAGCGAGGAGGGGCTCTCGCCCCGGGAAGCGACCCGCAAATCGATGGGGCAGATCCAGGGCGCGCTGGTGGGCATCGCTATGGTGCTGTCGGCGGTGTTCATACCGATGGCCTTCTTCGGCGGCACCACCGGCGCCATTTACCGCCAGTTCTCAATCACCATTGTTTCCGCGATGGTGCTGTCGGTGCTGGTGGCGATGATCCTCACCCCGGCGCTGTGCGCCACCCTGCTCAAACCAATTCATAAAGGCGAACTGCACGGGCAGAAAGGCTTCTTTGGCTGGTTTAACCGCATGTTTGATCGTAACGCCAGCCGCTACGAATCTTCGGTCGGTAAAATTCTGCACCGTTCGCTGCGCTGGATAATGATCTACGTCCTGCTGCTGGGGGGGATGGTGTTTCTGTTTATGCACCTACCGACCTCGTTCCTGCCGCAGGAAGATCGCGGGATGTTCACCACCTCGGTGCAGCTTCCCGCCGGCGCTACGCAGCAGCAGACGCTGAAGGTGGTGCAGAAAGCCGAAGACTACTTCCTCAATAACGAGAAGGCCAACGTCGAATCGGTGTTCGCCACCATCGGCTCCGGCCCGGGCGGAAACGGCCAGAACGTGGCGCGAATGTTCGTGCGCCTGAAGGATTGGGACCACAGGGACCCCACCAGCGGTTCTGCCTTCGCCATTATCGAACGGGCGACTAAAGCGTTTAACAAAATTAAAGAGGCGCGCGTCTTTGCCAGCAGCCCGCCGGCCATCAGCGGGCTGGGCAGCTCTGCCGGCTTCGATATGGAGCTCGAAGACCACGCCGGCAACGGACACGATGCGCTGATGGCCGCCCGCGACTCCCTGCTGGAGCTGGCCGCCAACAATTCTCAGCTGACCCGCGTGCGCCACAACGGCCTTGACGATAGCCCGCAGCTGCAGATTGATATCGATCAGCGCAAAGCGCAGGCGCTGGGCATATCGATTGATGACATCAACGATACGCTGCAAACCGCCTGGGGTTCGAGCTACGTGAACGACTTTATGGACCGCGGCCGGGTGAAAAAAGTCTACGTCCAGGCGGAGGCAAAATATCGCATGCTGCCGAACGATATTAATCTGTGGTACGTGCGCAACAGCAGCGGCACGATGGTGCCCTTCTCGGCGTTTGCCAGCTCGCGCTGGGAAACCGGCTCGCCGCGGCTGGAGCGCTATAACGGCTACTCGGCGGTCGAAATCGTCGGCGAAGCCGCGCCGGGCGTCAGTACCGGTACGGCGATGACGATTATGGAAGAGCTGGCGCAGCAGCTGCCGAACGGCTTCGGCCTCGAGTGGACGGCGATGTCGTATCAGGAGCGCTTATCCGGTGCCCAGGCCCCGGCGCTGTACGCCATCTCGCTGCTGGTGGTCTTCCTGTGCCTGGCGGCGCTGTATGAGAGCTGGTCGGTACCGTTCTCCGTGATGCTGGTGGTGCCGCTGGGGGTCATCGGCGCCCTGCTGGCAACCTGGATGCGCGGTCTTGAGAACGATGTTTACTTCCAGGTAGGGCTGCTGACGGTTATCGGCCTGTCGGCGAAGAACGCCATTCTGATCGTCGAGTTTGCCAATGAGCTCAATGAGAAAGGAGAAGACTTACTGGCTGCGACGCTCTCAGCCTGTCGTCAGCGCCTGCGGCCGATTCTGATGACCTCGCTGGCCTTTATTTTCGGCGTGCTGCCGATGGCGACCAGCACCGGCGCAGGTTCAGGTAGTCAACATGCGGTCGGCACCGGGGTGATGGGCGGCATGATCTCCGCCACCGTTCTCGCCATCTTCTTCGTGCCGCTGTTCTTTGTGCTGGTGCGGCGCCGCTTCCCGCTAAAAGAACGCCCGCAATAACCTGCGGCCGGCGCGAGGCCGTATCGTCGCGCTGGAATAACAAAAAAGGCGACCAGAAGCGTCGCCTTTTTTATGTGTTCAGATCCACTGCATCGTTATTTTAGCAGTTGGAATACCCTGCTCACATTGCGGAATTTATTTACGAAGCATGCCTTCGATAAAATCTTTCCAGTTCCCTAGTTCATGTTCAATCATAATAGCCTCTCTTATTATTATGGGTGATTTTATGTAAATTCATCGGTTATGGGAAGTTGTTTGCCACTATCGCTTTGATTGCTTGATGGCCACTGTCAGGATAGCTATCGCTGATTTGCAGCTACTATGACCCTGCCAGGGTAAATTTAATGTGATACATAGCAATATTTTGCAATATCAGACTCGTCCTCAGGCATTGACCGTCTACGGCGGAAGAGGCCAGAATTTCAGCGCGCGAGCGTCGTCACAATCCTGCGCAAGAGATGAATATTTAACCAACCTATAAGCATGGTTATATATTGCCGGCAAAAAATTACATTTATTAAAGCGATTCACGTATTATTCCCTATCGGCTTATATATACCCGAAATAACTCAAGTTTCAGGATGCTAACGGACAGGCCGCCGGGTACGGCGTGAGTATATTCGGAAAAATCTGCGTTCCGCGCTTAATTCAATGAAAAAGGTTTCATTATGCTGACCATGTACGGGATAAAAAACTGCGACACCGTTAAAAAGGCCCGCCGCTGGCTGGAGGCTAACCAGGTTGAATACCGCGTCCATGATTATCGCGTCGATGGGCTGGAGCGTGAATTATTAGATACGTTTATTGCTGAACTGGGTTGGGAAGCCCTGCTCAACACCCGCGGCACTACGTGGCGTAAGCTGGATGAATCGGTCCGCTCCCGCATCGATAACGCCGATGCCGCCGCCGGGCTGATGCTCGAAATGCCGGCGATCATCAAACGCCCATTGCTCTGCGCGCCCGGTCAGCCTATGCTGCTGGGCTTCAGTGAACTCACTTATAAGAAGCTTGTTAACGAGGTATAGTCTATGTCTTGCCCGGTCATTGAGCTGGCTCAGCAGCTTATTCGCCGCCCTTCCCTCAGCCCCGATGATGCGGGATGCCAGGCGTTAATGATTGAACGTCTGCGTGCGATTGGTTTTACCGTTGAACCGATGGATTTCGGCGATACCCAAAATTTCTGGGCCTGGCGCGGACGCGGCGAAACCCTGGCCTTCGCCGGTCATACCGATGTTGTCCCGGCGGGCGACGCTGACCGGTGGATTAACCCACCGTTTGAACCGACTATTCGCGACGGCATGCTGTTTGGCCGCGGTGCGGCGGACATGAAAGGCTCGCTGGCCGCGATGGTGGTCGCCGCCGAGCGTTTTGTCGCCCAGTACCCGAACCATAAAGGTCGGCTGGCCTTTTTGATCACCTCAGATGAAGAAGCCAGCGCCCACAACGGCACGGTGAAAGTCGTCGAAGCCCTGATGGCCCGCAAAGAGCGCCTCGATTACTGCCTGGTGGGCGAACCCTCCAGCACCGAAGTGGTCGGGGACGTGGTGAAGAACGGCCGCCGCGGCTCGCTAACCTGCAATTTAACCATCCACGGCGTGCAGGGCCACGTCGCCTACCCCCATCTGGCGGATAATCCGGTGCACCGCGCCGCGCCGATGCTCACCGAGCTGGTGGGAATCGAATGGGACAAAGGCAACGAGTTCTTCCCGCCGACCAGCATGCAGATTGCCAACGTCAAGGCGGGAACCGGCAGCAATAACGTGATTCCGGGCGACATGTTCGTTCAGTTCAACTTCCGCTTCAGCACCGAGCTGACCGACGAGATGATCAAAGCCCGGGTTGTAGAGCTGCTGGAAAAATACCAGCTGCGCTACACCCTCGACTGGTGGCTCTCCGGCCAGCCGTTCCTGACCGGCCGCGGTAAGCTGGTTGAAGCGGTGGTGAATGCCATTGAGCACTATAATGAGATCAAGCCGCAGCTGTTGACCAACGGCGGTACCTCCGACGGGCGGTTTATCGCTCGCATGGGAGCACAGGTGGTTGAGCTGGGGCCGGTGAATGCCACGATCCACAAAATTAACGAGTGCGTGAACGCCGCCGACCTGCAGCTGCTGGCGCGGATGTATCAACGGATCATGGAACAGCTGGTCGCCTGACAACATCGACAGATACCCTGAACGATGACGGGTATAAAAGAGGAAGCAGCATGGAATGGCTAAGTAAATACTGGTGGGTCCTGGTGTTAGTTTTTTTAGTGGGCGTCATGATTAACGTGATTAAGGACCTTAATCGCGTCGACCACAAAAAATTTCTCGCCAACAAGCCGGACCTTCCCCCCCATCGTGATTGCAACGATAAGTGGGATGATGACGACGACTGGCCGAAGAACGACTCGTCGAAGAAGTAGGTTCGACGCGCGGTCTCCCCGGTGAACGTCACCTCGCCGGGGGATCTCCCGGATAACGGCGTCATACGCCTTATCCGGGCCAGCTATCGCCCAATCACAGCAGCTCGATAATATCGTCATCTTTCGGCGTGCTGCCGCTTAACGCTTCGTCGAAATAGTGCTTCGGTACGGTATAGCGCAGACGCTCGAGCGCAAACTGCATGCTGCGATCGTCAATCGCGTGTCCCAAATCCTCAACGATATCCAGCGTCACGTCGCCACCGGCCTGCACCAGCGCCTCCTGCGCCGCGACGGCCCACGCCAGATCGATAACCCGATCCTCGCCGCCGTGGATCAGGTGCACGGTGGTCGCCGTTGTCGCCGACTGCGGCAGCGTGCCGTAGCGCCCGTTAAAGGCGATCACCCGCGAAGCCAGTCCCGGTTCGGCCTTGATGCTTTCCAGCGACATAATCGCCCCCTGCGAGAAGCCAATCAGCGCCGTTGCCTGCGCAGGCACGCCGCTTTGCTTCTGCCAGTAGCGCACCGTCTCAATAAAGGTCGGCATGATGGCGTCAATACGCGCCTGCCGGTTGTCCTCGGTCACCCCCTGCACGGAGAACCACTGACGGCCGGGTGCCGGGCCGCACGGCTCGGCGCCGCCGATACTGACGATTAACGCATCCGGGAACTGCGGCGCGAACAGGCTGCCGATTTGCCCCATTGCAACCGGATTATCACCGACGCCATGAAACAGCAACAGCAGCTGCTGAGCAGGTGTCACAGGGCTTTGAACAATAAAATGATCGTGTTTCATGGCTTTCTCCTTTGTCTACGCGGGCAGTTTACGCCGCAGATAAAATATGACCATGACATTTAACTGAATGAGTTAGTTAAAAAAATTGCAGTTGCTCAACCCGCTGACGCAGCTCATCGGCGCGGGCCGCATCCAGGCTGAACAGCGCCTGCCCCACCTCCTCGCGTAACCTTGCCAGCAGCGCTTTGCGTCCGGCAAGCTGCAGAGAAGCGCAGAGTTCGGCCTCATCCTGTCGTCGCAGGCGGGCGCGCAGAGCCGGAAGCGGCAGATCGACCCGCAGCAGCAGGCGGTTCAGGCAGCCAATCGTCGCCAGCAGCGGGCGGTGGGCAAAAGCAAACCCGGCGGCCTCGATCCAGTCCTCTTCCGTCAGCATAGCAGCCTCGGCAACCGGCAGCGGCAGCGCCTCTTCCCGCCATGCGCGCAGCCAATACTCATCGCGCCGCAGCCGCGCCAGCTCCTGCTGGCGTAAGCGGTGGCCCGCAGGCGTTAACGGATAGAGCGCCATCGCCGTATAGCAGCCGCTGCTCGCTTCACGGTGCGTACCGAGACGCACCAGCGTAAAGCCGCAGCGCTGCCAGAAGCGCCAGAGCTCAGCGGTATAGCCAAAGCTCACCGAGAGGTAGTCAAGCCCATCCGCCTCGGCCACGGCCTTCGCCACCAGCGCCTGGCCTAACCCTTCGCGCTGGCGCGACGGATGTACGGCAATGCGGCCGATCCGTCGCGCCACCAGCGTAGCGGCCAGCGGAGTGCCGCCGTGCGCCGCCAGCGACTGGGCCACCAGATTACCGCGCGGGCGGCGGTATCCCGCCCACACCGCCTGACTGAGAGCGGGGGCAAGAGCGCCCTCCTCTACCAGCCACAGCGCTCCGGCAACGTGGCTCCCGGCACGCGCGCAGATAAACCGCTGCCCGGGAGCGTCCATCATCCGGCGTAAATCCAGCGGCGACGTACGATAGTGTGCGCCGGAAAGGAGCTGATACATCGCCTCCGGCAGGGACGGCCGCAGCCGCCAGCTGGCCTGATGTACCGTTTCCAGCACCGCCTGGCCCTGCGGTGGATGCATAAAGGACTCATCACCAAATAGCAGCAGTTCGCTCACCAGCGCCTCCAGCGGGCAGCCGGGCGCCCAGCGAACGGGCGCAGAGAGGCTAAACTGGCGCAGCTGCGTGAAGCCAGAACAAAATTTAAGCAAAAAACCGCGACCGGTTCCTTCATACCCCTGTACGGTTGTGGTCAGCAGAGTACGCGGGAAGCGCGCCACCAGCCGGCGCAGCAGCGGCCCGGGAATGGCGGCCGCTTCGTCAACGATCAGCCACGAGGCGTTAACCTCGGACGCCAGCAGCGCGTCGGGGGCCATAAAACGGAAATGCTCCCCGGCAAACGCCGCGATAACGTCCGTGGCGCCGCGCGCGGGGGCGGTCACGATCGCATCGCCTCCCAGCTGTCGAATCAGCATTCCCGCCAGCGCCGATTTCCCCCGCCCGCGCTCGGCGGTTACCGCGGCAATGCCGGGAGGGAGAGCGGCCAGGTCGGCAAGGACGGCCGCCTGTTCGGCCTGGGGCCGGCCATCGGCTGGATGCCACAGAGGGCGAGGCGCGGCATCCGGCAGGCGCGGCGCCTCGCCCTGCCGCCAGACCAGCGCCTCTTTAGCCGCTGCGGCCAGCCGGCAAAAGCGCTGCACAAAGTTGGGGGTTGGGATGGGGTCCGGCGCATCGCTCCAGCGCAGCGAGTCCGCGTCCGGCTGCGTCGGCCAGCGTGCAAAAGGAGGGGTCAGCAGCACCAGCCAGCTTCCGGCGCGCAGCGTGCCGCACAGAGCGGCAAACGCCGCCACGTCGAAGCCGCTGCGGGCGTCAAAGAAAGCGTGCTGGTATTCGCGTCCGAGCAGAGACTTCAGGGCGCCGGGAGAACCCGAGGGCGCCGGCATCGGCTGGGGGGAGATCCACAGACCGTCCCCGGCCAGCCGTTCACGCAGCGCCAGCGCCTGCTGCAGGCACCACGCTTCGTCGCCGCTGAGCACCAGCAGGCGACGAATGCCCTGCTGCGCCATCCGGGCCGTCAGGTTAAGTAATTCATCCATTTACAGCGGCGATCAGAGCGCATTACCAAACGTATTGCACTGCGCCGGGTCTCCGCTGTCAAAACCGCGCTTAAACCAGGTATAGCGCTGCTGCGAAGTACCGTGGGTAAAGCTGTCCGGGACGATGCGCCCCTGGCTTTGCTGCTGCAGACGGTCGTCACCAATGGCCTCTGCGGCATTCAGCGCTTCCTGCAGATCGCCGGTTTCCATAACGTCCTGATTCTGCATGCTGTGACCCCAGACGCCGGCAAAGCAGTCGGCCTGCAGCTCCATTTTCACCGACAGGCGGTTAACTTCAGCCTGCGACGCGTGCTGCTGCAGCTGACGCACTTTGGATTCAATGCCCAGCAGCTTCTGCACGTGATGCCCGACCTCGTGAGCAATCACGTAGGCCTGAGCAAAATCGCCGTCCGCGCCGAGCTTGTTTTTCATCTCATCGTAGAACGAGAGATCGATGTAGACCGTGCTATCAGCCGGGCAGTAGAACGGCCCCATAACGGACTGGCCGGTACCGCAACCGGTCCGCGTCGCCCCGCGATAGAGCACCAGCTTCGGCTGCGGGTACTGACGGCCCATCTTTTGGAAGATAGCGCCCCAGGTATCTTCGGTATCCGCAAGAATCACCTTGGTAAACTTCGCGGCCTGCTCTTCCTGCGGGCTGACAGAGCGTTGGGTGGTGGTTTGCTGCTGTGAAACGGGCTCTCCGGTCAGCATGCCGGTCAAATCCACGCCGTAATAGCCCGCAACCAGCACGATAATCAGCAGGACGATACCGCCCTTCCCGCTGGGAAGACGGAAGCCACCGCCGCCTCCGCCCAGGGGCGAGCCGGAATCATTACGTCGATCTTCTACATTGTCGCTTTCGCGACGTCCTTGCCAGCGCATAGGCACCTCAATCCATCAAGTTGTCGAATATGAGAGATCGTAGGCGGTTCGGCGCAGGATTACCACTGGAAACAACAAGAAGAGCGCCAGAAGGTAGAGCTACCTTCTGGCGAAGGGAGGTTTAGTCGAGCTTAACGCCAAGGCGATGGGCCACTTCTTCGTAGGCTTCAATCAGGCCGCCGAGGCTCTGGCGGAAGCGGTCTTTGTCCATTTTATCGAGGGTATTTTTATCCCACAGGCGGCTGCCATCCGGCGAGAACTCATCGCCCAGCACCACTTCGCCTTTAAACAGGCCAAACTCCAGCTTGAAGTCGACGAGGATCAGGCCCGCGTCGTCAAACAGCTTTTTCAGCACATCGTTAGCTTTGAAGGTCAGCTCCTGCATGCGGGCCAGGTTCTTTTTATTCACCCAGCCGAACGTTTCGCAGTAGGACTCGTTGACCATCGGGTCGTGCATCGCGTCATTTTTCAGGAACAGGTCAAACAGCGGCGGGTTCAGCTCAATACCTTCTTCGATGCCCAGACGCTTAACCAGAGAGCCGGCCGCACGGTTGCGGACTACGCACTCAACCGGAACCATCTCCAGCTTTTTCACCAGGCACTCGGTGTCAGAAAGTAGCGCTTCCATCTGGGTCGGGATGCCGGCTTCTTCCAGCTTGCTCATAATGAAATGGTTAAACTTGTTATTCACCATCCCCTTACGATCGAACTGTTCAATGCGCGCGCCATCCCCTGCTGAAGTATCGTTACGGAACTCGAGTATCAGCAGGTCCGGGTTCTCGGTGCTGTAAACGGTTTTCGCTTTACCACGATACAACTCAGCTTGCTTGTTCATCTTTGTCACTCCAGTGAAGATATAGACGATAAAAATTGCGTTTTTCTGCCGACGCACACGTTTGCGTCACTATACAGAAAAAAGGGCCGGATTGCTCCAGCCCTGTTTATTACTTACCGAATGCGGCCTGGAATACGGCAACCAGCGCATCATTCTGCGACTGGGTCAGCGTATGACCTTTCGGGTCGATGAACTGCAGGCTGCTGCGGTTATCAAGATCGCCGACCTGCAGTTTGTAGTCACCTGAAACCAGCTGCGGATCGTGGGCACCCAGCTCCTGCCAGCTGCTGTCAGACAGCGGCTTGTAGGTCAGCGCCATGCTGCCCTGAGAGCGCGTGCTGTCGGTCACCTTCATGCCCGCTTTTTCCAGCGCGCCCGGCAGACGTTGCCACACGAGGTTAAACGGTGCGCGGACAACCAGCATCGGCAGACCGGTATCATCGGCAGCGCTCTGCACGTCGAAGGTCGCGCCGGCGTTTTTCTGCGCCGCGTTCTGAGCGCTGGTGGCGTTCATGTCCAGACCTTCGGAAATGACGTTCAGCATAGAGGTGCTGTAGCGCTGCAGCGATGCCGGATCGGATACCGGTTTCCCGGCCTGCTCGAGGTTAACCAGCTTCACCACCACCGCCTGCTGATAGCCCTGCGGTTTAACTGAGATTTGATAGCGACCACGGTACTGCTGGTCTTCATCGAGGCGACTCCACTCCACCCAGTCGGTGTTCAGCGTCTGGCTGGCATCGTCACGTTTGGTGATGACGTAGTTTTTTGACTGCAGGATGCTGGTGACCTGCGCCCACAGCGAACCGCTGCGGCTGTTTTCCACCATCAGCGTCGAAGTGTCGCCATTAAACTGAGTGCGTGCGCCGTTTACCAGGGCCAAAGGCTGGGCCGGTGGACGAATGTCCAGAGCTTTACCCACCGCGCCGGCGCTGGTCGCAACCGGAATATTATAATCGCCAACCTGAACCGGCAGGATCATCCCCGCAGGCGCGTGAAGCTCGCTGAGCGGCGTAGCTTGCAGGTAAACCTCGTCGCCGCTAACCTGACGCTTGTAGCGCGAATCCGAACTACAGGCCGCGAGAAGCAGGACCAATGAAACACCCGCAACCTTCGCCAGGCGCGACTTCTGTACTGAGTAAGCCATCAAATCTCCCTAAACTTTACAGCAGACCGGCATGCTTCAGCGCTGCGGTTACCGCCTTCTTACCTTCTTCGGTAATCGGCGTCATCGGCAGGCGCAGCGTATCGGTCGCCACAAGACCCAACGCCTTACATGCCCATTTCACGGGGATAGGGTTGGGTTCGACAAATAATTTTGTATGCAATGGCATCAGACGCTGGTTAATCGCCCGCGCTTCGGCAAATTGACCCGCCAGAGCCAGTCGGCACATGTCCGCCATTTCACGCGCCGCAGCGTTTGCGGTGACGGAAATCACGCCATGACCACCCAGCTGCATAAAGTCCATTCCGGTCGCGTCATCGCCGCTCAGCAGAATAAAGTCGTCTGAAACCAGCTCTTTGATCTGATGAACGCGACTTAAGTTCCCCGTCGCTTCCTTAATACCGATAATATTTTTTACTTCCGCCAGGCGGCCGACGGTTTCCGGCAGCATATCGCAGCCGGTACGGGACGGCACATTATACAGGATTTGCGGCAGGTCGGTGTGTTCTGCGATGGCTTTAAAGTGTTGGAACAGGCCTTCCTGGGTCGGGCGGTTGTAATAAGGGGTTACCGTCAGGCAGCCAACTACTCCGCTGTCGTTGAAACGCTGGGTCAGGCTGATCGCCTCTGCGGTTGCATTTGCACCGGTCCCCGCGATAACCGGGATACGCCCGTCGGCCAGCTCAAGCGTCATCATCACAACGTCGCCATGCTCTTCATGGCTCAACGTCGCGGACTCACCGGTAGTCCCTACCGAAACGATCGCCGAGGTTCCGCTGGCGACATGGTAATCAATCAGTTTTTTCAGGCTTGTCCGGCAGACGTTACCGTTTTCATCCATCGGCGTGACAAGCGCTACAATACTTCCCGTGAACATGGGCCATCCTCAGAGCAGAAGTGCGACAAGATTCTCAATGTTACGTTTGGTGCCGTAATAAAAGCAAGAGACCCGATGCCTTCAGGGATGTTGTATGCCGGTTTTTTTTATGCTTTCCTAATGTTACCTCACCTTTTTAAAGGAAGAACAGGTTTGACCGCCTCATTACAACACTATCTGGTTATTACCGCTTTGGGCGCTGACCGTCCCGGCATCGTGAATACGATCACCCGCCACGTCAGCAGCTGCGGCTGTAATATCGAAGACAGCCGGCTGGCCATGCTCGGTGACGAATTTACGTTTATCATGCTGCTTTCTGGTACGTGGAATGCGATTAACCTGATTGAATCGACCCTACCGCTGAAAGGTGCCGAGCTGGATCTGCTGATCGTGATGAAACGGACAACCGCTCGGCCGCCTCAGGCCATGCCAAACACCGTCTGGGTCCAGGTTGAGGTACCGGACTCGCCGCATATTATCGAGCGCTTCACCGCCCTGTTTGACGCGTGGAATATGAATATCGCCGAACTGGTTTCTCGTACCCAGATCGGCGGCGATGACGATTCAGCCCAACTCTTCATCCAGATATCGGCGCACAGTCCCGCTACGCAAAATGCATCAAATATCGAACAAGCGTTCAAAGCCCTATGTACAGAACTGAACGCACAAGGCAGTATTAACATCGTTAATTATTCACAGCATGATGAACAGGATGGAGTTTGAGTAATGAATCCACTGAAAGCCGGTGATATTGCACCGAAATTTAGCTTACCAGACCAGGACGGCGAGGAAGTAAATTTGACCGACTTCCAGGGACAGCGTGTTCTGGTTTATTTTTACCCGAAAGCCATGACCCCGGGCTGTACCGTTCAGGCCTGCGGCCTGCGCGATAATATGGATGACTTAAAGAAAGCGGGCGTTGAGGTACTGGGCATCAGTACGGATAAACCAGAAAAACTCTCCCGTTTCGCCGAAAAAGAGCTGCTGAACTTCACGCTGCTGTCTGATGAAAACCATCAGGTCTGCGAGCAGTTTGGTATCTGGGGCGAAAAATCGTTTATGGGGAAAACCTACGACGGTATTCACCGTATTAGTTTCCTGATTGATACAGATGGCAAAGTTGAACACGTGTTTGATAACTTCAAAACCAGCAATCACCACGACGTGGTGCTGAACTGGCTGAAAGAAAACGGTTAACGTTTTATTGAACGCGGGACGCCGGGGCATTTCACTGACCCGGCGTCCGTTTTAGCACTTTCGTTCGTCAAGCCGTCGCGCTACTTATCGTCTTCTACCACCAGTCCGTCCGGCCAGGCGTGCACCACCGCCTTGATTAAGGTCGCCAGCGGGATGGCAAAGAATACGCCCCAGAATCCCCACAGCCCGCCAAAGATAACCACCGACAGAATAATCACCAGCGGATGCAGGTTAACCGCTTCGGAGAACAGCACCGGCACCAGCAGGTTGCCATCCAGCCCTTGAATAATCAGGTATACCGCAAACAGGCTCCAGAACTCGGTGCCCGCGCCGAACTGAAACAGCGCCACGCCCACCACCGGGATGGTGACCACGAAGGCGCCGATGTAGGGGATCAGCACCGAGAACCCGACCAGCACCGCCAGCAGCAGCGAATAGTTGAGCCCAAAGAGGATAAAGCCGATCCACGTCGCCACGCCGACGACGATCATCTCCAGCACCTTACCGCGAATGTAGTTGGTGATTTGCTGATTCATCTCCTTCCACACCTGCCCTGCTAGCCCGCGGTTACGCGGCAGCACGCGGCGTACGGCGTTCAGCATCTGCTCTTTGTCTTTCAGCAGGAAGAAAACCATCAGCGGTACCAGCACCAGATAGACCGCCAGGGTCAATAAACCGACCAGCGAGGCCAGGGAGTACTTCACCACCGAATCGCCGACGGTCAGCATGCGGTTACGCATATTGTCAGCCATCGCGTCGATAATCCCGGCATCCATCAGCGCCGGATAGCGGCGCGGCACGGTGGCGGCAAAATCGGAGAGCTTATTCAGCATGCCCGGCATATCGCGAATCAGATAGATCCCCTGCTGCCAGGCGACGGGCATCACCACGAAGGCCATCAGCAGCAAAATACCGACAAACAGTATCAGAACGAACGACGTCGCCCAGGTACGCGATAGCCCCACGCGCTCGAGCCTGACGGTCGGCCACTCCAGCAGATAGGCCAGCACGATAGCCACCAGTAACGGCGCCAGCAGACCGCTGAAAAAGAACATAATGCCGAATCCAGCCAGCAAAATAACCAGCAGCGCTATCGCCTCCGGATCGCTGAACCGGCGTCGGTACCACTGTATTAACATCTCAAGCATAAACCCTTCCCTGAAGCGCAAAACTGCAACAACCCGAGGAATTGTATCTAAACGTCACAAAAAAGACTTCGCTTTTTATTAGCAAAACCACAAACATGACTTCCCGCAGCAATATCATATTTTCAACGGCGTCAACGACAGCTAAACTCGCAGGACAAGCGGAAATGGAACATTCCACCGCCCTACCGGTCAAACTGGCACATCCACATAAACAGGACAGAGGTTATGTTCAGGCAGTTAAAGAAAACGCTGGTGGCAACCGTGATAGCGTCGCTGACGCTGGGTTCGATTTTACCTGCTTTTGCTGACTCCGCAGATACCCTGCCTGATATGGGTACCTCTGCAGGAAGCACGCTTTCCATCGGTCAGGAGATGCAGATGGGGGATTACTACGTCCGCCAGCTGCGCGGCAGCGCTCCGTTGATTAACGACCCGCTGCTGGTGCAATACATTAACGGATTAGGTATGCGCCTGGTTTCGCACGCCAACTCGGTGCGAACCCCCTTCCACTTCTACCTGATCAATAACGACCAGATTAACGCCTTCGCCTTCTTTGGCGGCAACGTTGTGCTGCACTCGGCCCTGTTCCGCTACTCGGATACGGAGAGTGAGCTGGCGTCAGTCATGGCGCACGAAATTTCACACGTCACGCAGCGCCATCTCGCGCGCGCGATGGAAGACCAAAGGCGCAACGCCCCGCTGACCTGGGTTGGCGCGCTGGGCTCGATTCTGCTGGCGATGGCCAGCCCGCAGGCCGGTATGGCGGCCCTCACCGGCACGCTGGCCGGCACCCAGCAGGGGCTGATCAGCTTTACCCGCCAGAATGAAGAAGAGGCTGACCGCATCGGGATTCAGGTGCTGCAGCGCTCCGGATTCGATCCGCAGGCGATGCCGGCGTTTATGAGCAAGCTGCTCGACCAGTCGCGCTACTCCACCCGCCCGCCGGAAATGCTGCTCACCCACCCGTTACCGGAAAGCCGCCTGTCCGACGCCCGCAACCGCGCGAATCAGATGCGTCCGGTAGTGGTGCAATCATCGGCCGATTTTTATATGGCCAAGGCCAGAACGCTGGGGATGTATAACTCCGGGGACAATAAGCTCGGCAGCGACCTGCTCGATGCCTGGGCGAAAGGCAATATCCGCGAGCAGCACGCCGCGCAGTACGGCCACGCCCTGCTGGCGATGGGCAGCAATAACTACGATCTTGCGCGTAAAACCCTGCAACCTCTGCTGAGCGCCGATCCGCAAAATGCCTGGTATCTCGATCTGGCAACCGATATTGACCTTGGCCAGAAGAAAACGGCCGATGCGATTAACCGACTGAAAAACGCCCGCGAGATCCGCACCAACCCGGTACTGCAGCTGAACCTCGCTAACGCCTACCTGCAGGGCGGACAGCCGGCCGACGCGGCGAATATCCTTAACCGTTACACCTTTAATAATAAAGACGATGGCAACGGCTGGGACCTGCTGGCGCAGGCGGAAGCGGCCCTCGGTAATCGCGATCAGGAGCTGGCGGCCCGTGCGGAAGGAGTGGCGCTGGTCGGCCAGCTTACGCAGGCTATTTCGCTGCTCAGCAGCGCCAGTTCACAGGTGAAGTTGGGCAGCCTGCAGCAGGCTCGCTACGATGCGCGCATCGATCAGCTGCGCCAGCTGCAGGAACGATTCCGCCCATATCAAAAAATGTAAGGAGACCTCATGTCTGACGCGGTAAAAATTTACCATAACCCACGCTGCTCCAAGAGCCGCGACACCCTGAGCCTGCTGAAGGCTAACGGTATCGACCCTGAAGTGGTGCTCTATCTGGAGACGCCGCCGGATGCGGCGACGCTGCGCCAGCTGCTGAAAATGCTGGGTATGGTGAGCGCCCGTGAGCTGATGCGCCAGAAGGAAGATCTGTATAAGTCATTAGAACTTGCCGACCCTCAGCTCAGCGAGGATGCGCTTATTCAGGCGATGGTCGACAATCCGAAGCTGATTGAACGCCCTATCGTCGTCAGCCACGGCGAGGCGCGGATCGGCCGACCGCCGGAGCAGGTGCTGGATATCGTGAATTAAGCAAGATGCGCCATCGTCATGATGGCGCGGAACCCGCGCGGCTCGCTAGAGCTTGAGGATCTCTTTAACGAAGGGAATGGTCAGCTTGCGTTGGGCGGTAATAGAAGCGCGATCGAGCTGATCGAGCGTCATAAACAGCGAGCGCATTTCGCGATCCAGGCGCTTGAGCAGGAACCGGCAGACGTCTTCCGGCATTTCAAAACCGCGCAGCCGCGCGCGCAGCTGCAGCGCCTGCAGCTTGTCTTCATCGGATAACGGCTGCAGCTTATAGATTTGTCCCCAGTCGAGGCGCGATGCCAAATCCGCCAGGCCAAGATTGAGCTGACGCGGAGGGCTATCGCCGGTGATCAGCAGGCGGGTTTTGCCCGATTCCAGGATCCGGTTGTAAAGATTGAAGATTGCCATCTCCCACGGCTCATCGCCGGCCGCGCATTCGATATTATCGATACAAACCAGCGAAAGCTGCTCCATCCCCTCCAGCACTTCCGGAACAAACCACGTACGCTTATCCAGCGGAACGTAGCCCACCGCATCGCCGCGCTGGGAAAGCTCCGCACAGGCGGCATGTAGCAGGTGACTGCGCCCCGCGCCTTCACGCGACCAGATGTAGATGTACCCGCTATGCTCCTGCCGCAGAACGTTCTGTAAGGCAGCAAGAAGAGAAGGATTACCACCCGGCCAAAAACTCGCAAAAGTTTCATCGTCAGGAAGGTACAGTGGCAAGGAGAGCTGTGCCGGTGCGTTCAGATGGACCTCATCATAGACTGACAGAAAAACGCGGAGAGTTTATCACGAAGTCTGCCGTGAGAGAACCGGGCGGGATCGCCACCCGGTTGGAGGATCAGCGTTTTGCCTCGGCTTCATCAACCGCATCAGCCGCGTCCAGAACCACCTCTTCCGGACGCAGGACGCTAATTAATTTGAAGATCAGGCTCAGGGCGACGCCAACGATCGTGGCCAGCGCCATGCCTTTCAGCTCCGCCGCGCCGATGTGCACCTTCGCGCCGCTGACGCCAATGATCAAAATCACCGAGGTCAGAATCAAATTCTGCGCCTTGTTGTAATCGACCTTGGATTCGATCAGCACGCGGATACCCGAGGCGCCGATCACCCCGTACAGCAGCAGCGATACGCCGCCCATTACCGGCAGCGGGATGATCTGAATGGCTGCCGCCAGCTTGCCGACGCAGGAGAGCAGAATGGCGATAATCGCCGCCCCGCCGATAACCCAGGTACTGTAGACGCGGGTAATCGCCATCACGCCAATGTTTTCACCGTAGGTCGTGTTGGGCGTCGAGCCGAAGAAGCCGGAGATCATCGTCGACAGGCCGTTGGCAAACATCGAGCGGTGCAGGCCGGGATCGCGGATCAGATCCTTTTTAACAATATTCGCCGTCACCACCAGATGCCCCACGTGCTCGGCAATCACCACCAGCGCGGCGGGCAGGATGGTGAAAATCGCAAACCACTCAAAGCGCGGCGTGTAGAAGGTCGGCAGCGCAAACCAGTGCGCCTCGGCGATGGGAGTGGTGTCGACAACGCCCATCACGAAGGAGAGCGCGTAGCCCACCAGCACGCCGATAAGAATCGGGATGATGGCCATGAAACCGCGGAACAGCACCGAACCGAAGACAGTCACCGCCAGCGTCACCATCGAGATAATAATGGTTTTGCTATCGGGAGACTGCCCGTCAGCGGGCAGCAGGCCGGCCATATTCGCCGCAACGCCGGCCAGCTCAAGGCCGATAACCGCGACGATAGCCCCCATGGCCGCCGGCGGGAACATCACGTCCAGCCAGCCGGTGCCAGCCTTTTTAACAATAAAGGAGACGATGCAGAACAGCACGCCGCACATAATAAAGCCGCCCAGCGCAACCTCGTAACCCAGCGGGAGCAGCAGCAGAACCGGGGAGATAAACGCAAAGCTCGATCCCAGATAGGCCGGAATTTTGCCCTTACAGATAAACAGGTACAGCAGCGTGCCGATACCGTTAAACAGCAGAACGGTAGCCGGGTTGATGTGAAACAGGACTGGCACCAACACCGTAGCGCCAAACATGGCGAACAGATGTTGCAAACTTAGCGGGATTGTCTGTAAAAGCGGCGGTCTTTCACTCACCCCGATTGCGCGGCGCGTCATAGTGTTTTCCTCTGAGTGTCGTTTATTAGTTGTTGTTGGCGTGTTTGATTCAAAAAAAAGCCGACTCTTAAAGTCGGCTTCTTATTAATGCTTCAATTACTTGGTACCAAAAATCTTATCGCCGGCATCGCCGAGGCCGGGAATAATATATCCGTGCTCGTTGAGGCCCTGGTCAATGGACGCGGTGTACATCTCGACGTCCGGGTGCGCTTTCTCCAGCGCGGCAATCCCTTCCGGAGCGGCAACCAGAACCAGCACCTTGATGCTGGAGCAGCCCGCTTTTTTCAGCAGGTCGATAGTGGCGATCATCGAACCGCCGGTTGCCAGCATCGGGTCAACCACCAGCGCCATACGTTCGTCGATATTGGATACCAGCTTCTGGAAGTAAGGCACCGGCTCAAGGGTTTCTTCATTACGGTAGATCCCAACGACGCTGATGCGCGCGCTCGGAACGTGTTCCAGAACGCCTTCCATCATGCCGAGGCCGGCGCGCAGAATAGGTACGACGGTGATTTTCTTACCTTTGATCTGCTCAACTTCGACCGGGCCATTCCAGCCTTCGATGGTGACCCTTTCGGTCTCCAGGTCGGCGGTGGCTTCATAAGTTAGTAAGCTACCAACCTCTGAGGCGAGTTCACGGAAGCGTTTGGTGCTGATGTCGTGCTCACGCATCAGGCCCAGCTTGTGTTTGACGAGTGGGTGTTTCACTTCCACAATCTTCATTCTCTTTCTCCTCTGAGGGGCAGCCACAAAAAAAATCGCGGGATTATACCGCTTTTTCCCATTTGCGCCATAGCCGATATGTTTGACCGGGATCAACCAAAATGCTTTGCGCTGCCTGAGCCAGTATAAATCAAAATAAAAAAACCCCGCGCAGGCGGGGTTTCACGGGGCTTCAGGCCGGTTTAAAGCGTTTCGCCGTTGCTGCCGATAACCTGCTGATACCAGGCAAAAGATTTCTTGCGGCTGCGGGCCAGGGTCCCGTTGCCTTCGTTATCTTTATCGACGTAGATAAAACCGTAACGCTTTTTCATCTCGCCGGTTCCGGCGGAGACCAGATCGATACAGCCCCACGGGGTGTAGCCCATCAGGTCAACGCCGTCCTCAACGACCGCTTTTTTCATTTCCGCGATATGGGCGGAGAGATAGTCGATGCGGTACTGGTCGTCTACCGTGCCGTCAGCTTCGCGCACGTCGATTGCGCCAAAGCCGTTTTCGACAATAAACAGCGGCAGCTGATAGTGATCCCAGAACCAGTTCAGCGAGTAGCGCAGCCCAACCGGGTCAATCTGCCAACCCCAGTCCGATTTTTGCACGTACGGGTTGGAGACCAGGCTCTTCGTCTCATCATAATCCAGTCGCGGATTATCCTCGGTGGCCTTGGTGGCGAACGACATATAGTAGCTGAAGCCAATATAGTCGACGCAGCCTTCGCTCAACGCCACGCGATCTTCGTCGGTGATATCCAGCGCAAAACCGCGGCGCGCAAAGTAGTTAAGCAGATGCTGAGGGTACTTACCGCGCACGTGAACATCGGTGAACCAGTAGCGGCGGTGCATGGCGTTCATCGCCATCATCATGTCATCAGGCGCGCAGGAGAGCGGATAAATCGGGCACATCGCAATCATGCAGCCGACCTGCAGCGCCGGGTTAATCTCCCGCGCGGCTTTCACCGCCAGGGCGCTGGCAACCAGCTCGTAGTGCGCGGCCTGATACATCACCGGCTCGCGATCCTCACCCGGCAGGAACTTCAGCCCCGAGTTGGTGAACGGCGCAAAGTCTTCATGGAAGTTTGCCTGGTTGTTGATCTCGTTAAAGGTCATCCAGTACTTCACCTTATGCTGATAGCGCTTAAACACCACCTGCGCAAAGCGCACGAAGAAATCAATCAGCTTACGGTTGCGCCAGCCGCCGTATTCGCGCACGAGGTGGTAAGGCATCTCAAAGTGGGAGAGCGTAATAACCGGCTCAATCCCGTGCTTCAGGCACTCGTCGAACAGATCGTCATAGAACTGCAGCCCGGCTTCGTTCGGCTCCAGCTCATCGCCCAGCGGGAAAATACGCGTCCAGGCAATAGAGGTACGAAAGCATTTGAAGCCCATTTCCGCAAACAGCTGAATGTCATCTTTATAGCGATGATAAAAATCAATCGCCTCATGGTTCGGGTAATTTTTACCCGCCAGCACGCCGTCGGTAATTTCACGCGCCACGCCGTGGGCGCCAGCGGTCATCACGTCGGCAACGCTCGCGCCTTTGCCGCCCTCCTGCCAGCCCCCTTCCAGCTGATGCGCCGCGACCGCGCCGCCCCACAGAAAACCTTCTTTAAATCCAGACATGTTCTCTTCCTTATGAGCGATCGCCAGTCGGCGACCGGAATTGCTGATTGAAATGGTAAACGGCGCCAATCAGCCCGGCGTCGTTGCCGTGGCTGACGGTGTCGATATAGTCTGCAATGCCGAACCAGGCCAGATGTTCACGCAGCAGCGGCAAAAAGCCCGGGCGTTCCACGATGCCGCCGCCGATGAGGATGGTCTGCGGATCGAATACGTTAACGAGGTTATAAAGGCCGGTGCCAAGGCCGTTAAAGAATTCGGCCACCAGCCGATGACAGGTCGCATCGCCCCTGTCGTAACGATCGAATATCTCTTCCCCGGTCACCTCTTCCAGCGTTTTGCCGAAATGCGCGGCGTAGCGCTGGCGCAAGACGCGCAGGGTACAGTTCTCATTCATTGAGTAGCGACGAACGTCGCGGGTGCCCGGGCGCTGGGTCTGCATATAGCCAAATTCGCCGGCGCGAAAGCTCGCGCCGTGCACCAGCCGGTCATTACAGAAGATAGCCCCGCCGATTCCGGTGCCAATCGTCAGAACCAGAAAATCACTTATATTGGCGGCTTTGCCCTGCCAGCGCTCGGCCAGCAGGACGCAGTTAGCGTCGTTTTCAATGGCGACGGGAAGTCGGGTACGTTGTTCAAGCCAGGTTTTGATAGCAAAATTATCGAATCTGCGGATAGCGCCGCCCATTTCGATATAGCCGGTGTGCGGATTAACGTAGCCGGGCGCGCTGATCGCCACCCCTTCACACTCCGGGTGCGCGGCAATCCACGCCAGCATGGCCTGCAAAATTTGCTCGCCGTCGCTGTCGCGAATCGGCTGCTTGCCCTTCTCCAGCAGCTCGCCGGTGCTGGCTATAATGCCCATTTTTAGCGCCGTGCCACCAATATCAAATGCGGCAATTACCATCCTTACCCCCCTCCTGAATCCCCTCAGTACCGTCGTTCGGCTCGCTTAAACAAAAAGAGAAACCGGTTTCAGTGGCATGATGGTCATTCTGGCGCACAGAGGCAAGCACAAGAATGTACCCGGTTTCATTTTCGTGAACAGTATCAAATTTGTCCATCTCGCCGCCGATTAACGCCGACTGCAAAGCAGGCTCGCAAACGTTTGCTATCCCTGTTAGAATTGCGCCGATTTTTCTTGCTACCGCAAATGTGTGGAGACTTCGCAGTGACCGATAAAACCTCTCTCAGCTATAAAGATGCCGGCGTAGATATTGATGCAGGCAACGCTCTCGTCGACCGTATTAAGGGTGTGGTGAAGAAAACCCGCCGCCCGGAAGTGATGGGTGGACTGGGCGGATTCGGCGCACTGTGCGCATTGCCGCAAAAATACCGCGAGCCGGTACTGGTCTCCGGCACTGACGGCGTCGGCACCAAGCTGCGTCTGGCAATGGACCTCAAGCGTCACGACACTATCGGTATCGACCTGGTTGCCATGTGCGTAAACGACCTGGTGGTTCAGGGCGCCGAGCCGCTCTTCTTCCTCGACTACTATGCCACCGGCAAACTGGACGTCGACACGGCAGCCAGCGTCATCAGCGGGATCGCCGAAGGCTGTCTGCAGTCAGGCTGCGCGCTGGTTGGCGGCGAAACGGCAGAAATGCCCGGCATGTACCACGGCGATGATTATGACGTCGCGGGCTTTTGCGTCGGGGTTGTAGAAAAATCAGAAATTATCGACGGCAGCAAAGTTGCCGACGGCGACGTGCTGGTCGCTCTGGCCTCCAGCGGCCCGCACTCCAACGGCTACTCGCTGGTGCGTAAAATTATTGAAGTCAGCGGCGTCGACCCGCAAACCACCGACCTGAACGGTGCGTCATTGGCCGACCATCTGCTGGCGCCGACCCGCATCTACGTCAAATCGGTGCTGGATCTGATCGCTAACGTCGAAGTTCACGCCATTGCGCACCTGACCGGCGGCGGCTTCTGGGAAAATATCCCGCGCGTTCTGCCAGATAACACCCAGGCGGTGATCGACGAGTCCTCCTGGCAGTGGCCGGAAGTCTTCAAATGGCTGCAAACTGCCGGCAACGTCAGCAGCCACGAAATGTATCGGACCTTCAACTGCGGCGTCGGGATGGTTATCGCGCTGCCGCCAGAAGCCGCCGATAACGCCATCGCTCTGCTGAACGAAAAAGGTGAAAACGCGTGGAAAATAGGCTATATCAAAGCCTCTGATTCCGAACAGCGTGTGGTCATTGAATGAAAAATATCGTGGTGCTGATTTCCGGTAGCGGCAGTAATCTGCAGGCAATTATTGACGCCTGCGCGCGGAAACAGATCGGCGGCACCCTGCGAGCGGTATTCAGCAACAAGGCCGATGCCTTCGGCCTTGAACGCGCACGTGAGGCCGGTATCCCGACCCACGCGCTCACCGCCAGCCAGTTCGCCAACCGCGAAGCGTTCGATCGCGAGCTGATGCACGAGATCGACGCCTACGCGCCGGATCTGGTGGTACTGGCGGGCTACATGCGGATTCTGAGCCCGGCGTTTGTCGCCCACTATCAGGGGCGGCTGCTGAATATCCACCCCTCCCTGCTGCCTAAATATCCCGGGCTGTATACCCATCGCCAGGTGCTGGAAAACGGCGATGAGGAGCACGGAACCTCGGTGCATTTCGTCACCGATGAGCTGGACGGCGGGCCGGTCATTCTGCAGGCCAAAGTTCCGGTTTTCGCCGGCGATAGCGAAGATGACGTTACCGCCCGCGTGCAGGCTCAGGAACACGCCATTTACCCGCTCGTCGTCAGCTGGTTTGTCGACGGTCGTCTGCGCATGGAGAGGGGTCAGGCCTGGCTTGACGATGCGCCTCTGCCGCCGCAAGGATACGCGGCAGAAGAGTAATCGATAACGCCTCTCGCATCCGTCAGAGGCGTTTTTTTTGTCCCTGCTGCCATTGTTTATCTGCGCCAGGACCTTCAGCCGCAGACGCGTTTTGGCGCCTGACGCGCGACAGCGATCGGCTGAATTACCGCATTTTGCACACAGAATGAGCAAAGGAAAGCGACCGCCTTTTCTTCGCAGCGCGTTGAAAGAAAACTGTCATACTTCTTTGACATAGTTGGACATTCAATGGCAAAGCTCGCCATAATGAAAATGCAACATCAATCAACCGGAGTGTGAGTTGTAATGGGCCAGGAAAAGCTATACATCGAGAAAGAACTCAGCTGGTTGTCCTTTAACGAACGCGTACTTCAGGAAGCGGCGGATAAAAGCAACCCACTGATTGAGCGCATGCGCTTTTTGGGAATTTACTCCAACAACCTCGATGAATTTTATAAAGTGCGCTTCGCTGAACTCAAGCGCCGCATCATCATCAGTGAAGAGCAAGGCAGTACCGCCCATTCTCGCCACCTGTTAGGTAAAATTCAGGCCCGGGTCCTGAAGGCCGACCAGGAGTTTGACAGCCTGTATAACGAGCTGCTGCTGGAGATGGCGCGTAATCAGATCTTCCTGATCAACGAACGCCAGCTGTCGGTCAATCAGCAGTCCTGGCTGCGCAACTACTTTAAACAGTACCTGCGCCAGCACATTACCCCTATTTTGATTAACCGCGAAACGGACCTGATCCAGTTTTTGAAAGATGATTACACCTATCTGGCGGTGGAAATCATTCGCGGCGAAACCGTTAACTACGCCCTGCTGGAAATTCCGTCAGATAAGGTTCCGCGCTTTGTTAACCTGCCGCCGGAAGCCCCGCGCCGCCGTAAGCCGATGATCCTGCTTGATAACATTCTGCGCTACTGCCTGGATGATATTTTTAAAGGCTTCTTCGATTACGATACGCTGAACGCCTATTCGATGAAGATGACCCGCGACGCCGAGTACGATCTGGTGCACGAGATGGAATCGAGCCTGATGGAGCTGATGTCCTCCAGCCTGAAGCAGCGTCTCACCGCCGAACCAGTACGCTTCGTTTACCAGCGCGATATGCCGGACGCGATGGTCGAAATGCTGCGGGCAATGTTCTCGATTTCGCGCTATGACTCAATGCTGCCGGGCGGCCGCTACCACAACTTTAAAGACTTTATCGGCTTCCCGAACGTCGGCAAAGCTAACCTGGTCAACAAACCGCTGCCGCGTCTGCGCCACACCTGGTTTGATAAGTTCCGCAACGGGTTCGACGCTATTCGCGAACGCGACGTGCTGCTCTACTACCCGTACCACACCTTTGAGCACGTGCTGGAACTGCTGCGTCAGGCCTCCTTCGACCCCAGCGTGCTGGCGATCAAAATCAATATTTACCGCGTCGCCAAAGACTCGCGGATTATCGATTCCATGATTCACGCCGCCCACAACGGTAAAAAAGTCACCGTGGTGGTCGAGCTGCAGGCGCGCTTTGACGAAGAGGCCAACATTCATTGGGCGAAACGCCTGACTGAAGCCGGCGTGCACGTTATCTTTTCCGCCCCGGGGCTGAAGATCCACGCCAAGCTGTTCCTGATTTCACGTAAAGAGGGCGACGAGGTTGTCCGCTACGCCCATATCGGTACCGGTAACTTCAACGAAAAAACCGCGCGTCTGTATACCGATTACTCCCTGATCACCGCGGATGCGCGTATTACCAATGAAGTCCGTCGCGTGTTCAACTTTATCGAAAACCCATATCGTCCGGTTAGCTTTGACTACCTGCTGGTTTCGCCGCAGAACTCGCGTCGCCTGCTGTATGAGATGATCGATCGGGAAATTGCTAACGCCCAGAACGGCCAGCCCTCCGGGATCACCCTTAAGCTGAACAACCTGGTCGATAAGGGCCTGGTTGACCGCCTCTATGCGGCCTCAAGCTCCGGCGTTCCCGTTAACCTGCTAATCCGCGGGATGTGCTCCCTGATCCCAGGGCTTGAGGGGATTAGCGACAATATTCGCGTCACCAGCATCGTTGACCGCTTCCTTGAGCACGACCGCGTCTATGTCTTTGAAAACGGCGGCGATAAGCAGGTCTGGCTCTCTTCCGCTGACTGGATGACGCGCAATATTGACTACCGCATCGAAGTCGCCGCGCCGCTGCTGGACCCGCGTCTGAAACAGCGGGTGCTGGATATTTTTGACATCTTGTTCAACGACACGGTGAAAGCACGCTATCTTGATAAAGAACTGAGTAATAGCTACGTGCCGCGCGGCAACCGCCGTAAAGTTCGCGCTCAGATGGCGATCTATGACTATCTCAAATCACTCGAACAGCCCGATTAACCTATGCCTATAAACGAAAAAGCCCCTCGGCCCCAGGAGTTTGCTGCGGTCGACCTTGGTTCAAACAGTTTTCATATGGTGATCGCCCGTGTCGTCGACGGGGCAATGCAGATCATCGGTCGCCTTAAACAGCGGGTTCATCTGGCCGATGGTCTGGATGAAAACTCCGTGCTCAGCGAAGAGGCGATTGCGCGCGGGCTTAGCTGCCTGTCGCTGTTTGCCGAACGCCTGCAGGGCTTTGCGCCCGCCAGCGTCTGCATCGTCGGGACGCATACGCTACGCCAGGCGACAAACGCGGCTGAGTTTCTCAAGCGCGCGGAGCAGGTTATCCCCTATCCGATAGAGATAATCTCCGGTAATGAAGAGGCGCGCCTGATTTTTATGGGCGTCGAACATACTCAGCCCGAGCGCGGCCGCAAGCTGGTCATTGATATCGGCGGCGGTTCAACCGAGCTGGTCATCGGCGAGGATTTCGAACCGCGTCTGGTCGAAAGCCGCAGAATGGGCTGCGTCAGCTTCTCGCAGATTTACTTCCCGGGCGGCATCATCAACAAAGAGAATTTCCAGCGCGCGCGCCTGTCGGCGGTGCAAAAGCTGGAAACGCTGGCATGGCAGTTCCGCATCCAGGGCTGGACCGTGGCGCTGGGCGCTTCCGGGACCATTAAGGCCGCTCAGGAAGTGCTGATCGCTATGGGCGAGAAGGACGGCTTTATCACGCCTGAACGCCTTGAAATGCTGGTCGCTGAGCTGCTGAAATATAAAAACTTCGACTCGCTGAGCCTGCCGGGCCTCTCTGAAGAGCGCAAGGCGGTATTTGCGCCGGGGCTGGCTATTCTGTGCGGCGTGTTCGATGCGCTGGCCATCAAAGAGCTGCGCCTGTCGGACGGGGCGCTGCGCGAAGGCGTGCTGTACGAGATGGAGGGGCGCTTCCGCCATCAGGATATCCGCAGCCGCACCGCGCAAAGCCTGGCAAACCAGTACAATATCGACCGCGAACAGGCGCGTCGGGTGCTGGAAACCACCACCCACATCTTTGAGCAGTGGCAGGATCAGAACCCCAAGCTCGACAACCCGAACCTGTCGGCGCTGCTAAAATGGGCGGTGATGCTGCACGAAGTGGGGCTGAATATTAACCACAGCGGTATGCATCGCCACTCGGCGTATATCCTGCAGAACAGCGATTTGCCCGGCTTCAATCAGGAGCAGCAGATGCTGATGGCCACGCTGGTGCGCTATCACCGCAAGGCTATCAAGCTCGATGATTTGCCGCGCTTTACGCTGTTTAAGAAAAAGCAGTTCCTGCCGTTAATTCAGCTCTTGCGCCTCGGCATTCTGCTGAACAACCAGCGCCAGGCGACGACAACGCCGCCGACGCTGACCTTGAAGACCGAAGCCAACCACTGGACGCTGGTGTTTCCGCACGACTGGTTTAGCCAAAATGCGCTGGTGCTGCTCGATCTGGAAAAAGAGCAGCAGTACTGGGAAGGCGTGCCTGACTGGCTGCTGAAAATTGCCGAAGAAGAGCCTGATAGCTAGCAGGCTGGCCGGGCGCTCCGCGTCCGGCCACTTTTCAGCAGTCAAGCCGTCGCCGGTGCGGCCACGTTAGCCAGCGTCTCCAGCGGCACGGGCTCGCCAATCTCATACCCCTGCATATAGTCGATACCCAGCGATATCACCGCCTGACGAATCTCCGCCGTTTCGACATACTCCGCCACGACCTGCATATTCTTCATCCGCGCCAGATGGCAAATAGACGCCACCACCTGATAATCGAGGCTGCTGGTGACCAGGTTACGAATAAAGCTGCCGTCGATTTTCAGCAGGTCGACGTTCAGGCTTTTCAGGCGCGCGTAGCTGGCATAGCCGGTGCCAAAATCATCGATCGCCACTCGGCATCCCAGCGCCTGTAAATGTGCCAGCGTTTGTCGCGCCTGCTGCGGGTTGGTTAACGAGTGATTTTCGGTCAGCTCGAATATCAGCTGCCAGGGCTCAACCCCGTAGCGCGCCAGCCGCTGCTCCACCTCTTCAGGGAACTGGCTGCGGCTTACCGACACCGGCGACAAATTCACCGCCAGCCGCATTCCCGGGAGGACGTGCCGATGCTGGTTCATAAAGGAGAGCGTATTTTCCAGCACCCAAAGATCGATCCGCGAAGCGAGGCCAAACTCGTGGGCTACCGGGAGGAAGCTGTCCGGACTGATGATTTCGCCATTCTCTCCCACCATTCTCAACAGCACTTCATGGTAGCTATCGCCGCGGATCCCGACTATCGGCTGCGCCATCAGGCGGAAGCGGTCCAGCTCCAGCGCCTGCAGGATCAGGTTCATCATCGCCACTTTATCTTTTAGCCCATGCTGGACGTGGGTTGCGCCCCGCCGCTGCATATTTTCCGGGTGGCCGCTGGTTAGCGACATATCGGCAATGGTATTCAGCTCACCTAATAGCAAATACAGATGCTTCACCGGAGATCGTACGCTGCAGTAGCTCAGGCCCACCGCGGGCTGCAGCGGCATCCCGTCCCAGACAAAGCGAAACTGCTTCAGGTGCTTATCCAGCGCCTCAATTCGCGCCTGATGATCGTCGCAGTTCATGCGGATAACCAGGTCGTGCCCCGAGAGATGGTGAACGGCCTCATTCGGCTGAAGCAAGGCGCTAAGATGTTCTGCCAGATTTTGCTTGTACTGAATACGCAGCATCACCCCATAGTGCCGCCCCAGCAGCTCCAGCTCCGGGATGCGCAAAAAGCACAGCACCGACCTCGATGAGTTTTCGAGGGCCCGGCTTAGCGCGCGTAAATTAGGCATATGTACCACCGGGTCGAGAAATGCCATTCGCCGTACCCGCGCGTGGATCAGGCGCTGCTGCGTCGCCAGCATGGCCATATAGGCGATAATAAACGAGAACACCAGGTAGCTGGACGAGGTGATAGCCAGCTGATTATTGTAGCCAATCGAGAACGGCAAATAGCGATAATGAAAGTGGATAATAAGAATTAATACCGGCGTCCAGACCAGAGCGATAAAGCGATAGCCAAAGCGCATTGCGCCCCACAGCATCACCGGCATAAGTAATGATAATGTATAATTTGTGCTAAATATCGTACTGGTACTACTCAAGGGTATTAATAATAGTACCAATAACATTAACAACGTTATTGCCCATAAAAAAAACTCAAGCAGCTTTATTTTAGGGTCCATTTGCAGGCGAATTTGCGAAATAAATCCGCGTATATGTAATGGATTACGAATAATGCGCAGCAGGAAATAGCACAGCGGTACGCCGGTTAAACACCCGACCATCAGCGCCTGAAAAGTGATTAGCGATCGTAAACTAAAGGGGTCGATGCCAATCAGGCCCGTGGCGCGAGGATGAAGGCCAAGGTACTCGGCAAACTGGGAGAGCACGAGGAATATTGCCGACGGCAGCAGCATTTGCCAGAACAGCCTCTGCGGCATCAGGCCGACGTTACCGTGAGAGATCTGCTGCCTGCGCGGAACAAAAATGCGGTACCCGCCCCAGCACAGCACCACCGGGATCAGAAAGTGGAAGATAACGCCAATCGCCTCTTCCGGAGCCATATCGCGGGCCACCGTGCACCACAGCCCGATGATAATGCCCGGCAGCGCGTCCCAGCCAAAAAACAGCATCAGGCTTAATACCAGCGCCAGCGGTAAATAGTAAAGAGAAACTTCATTACCGTTTAGTTCAGCGTAGGAGTTTGTCCATCGCGTCAGGGGGAGTAAAAGAGTGGGTAACACCAGCGGCAGCGCCCACCATTTGTCCCGATATTGTCTGTACAGATTAATTATGCTCATAGATGCTCTACGGATAACCCAAACTCCAGCAGGGTATATTCAGGCAGGCATCCAACCCAACCATCTCAACCGCGTAAGGAATAACGACGCGGAACTGGCTGGAGATTCTAGTTACCAACGAAAACAGACAGTTGATATAAATCAAAAAATCATTTAGCTAATATTAATAATGCTTATTTTTTTGCCGCAGGCCGCTGGAAAAAGAAACCATGTAAATGCAACGATTATGTTATATAACATTAAGTAATACTTCGTCGGAGGCATTTTTACATCCTCTTCAATTGACCCCGCACCTTTCCTGTGCCTTAATACGCCTATCGCCCATGTTATGGGTATACTTCAAGGAACCTTTTGTGAGTCAGGCACCCAGTATGCGTAAACGACATCGATTTAACCGTCGCATGACCCGTATCGTACTGCTTATCAGCTTTATCTTTTTCTTTGGACGTTTCGTCTACTCCTCTATCGGCGCCTGGTACCATCATCAGGACAAAAAAGAGTCGCAGCAATCCACCGCCCCGGTTGTCACGCCGACCCGAGAATAGCCTGGCTGTAACAAGGCGCTCGCCGTATCCGTATCCGATGCCCGATCAGTCTCCAGGGTGCCGCAGCAGGCGCAGCATTTCGGCGATCCCTTTACTAAGGATTTTATCCTGACGCATCACCACGCCCAGCCGGCGCTGCAGGTACGGCGTCAGCGAGTGAACGCTTAGCCCGCGACGATCCTCCGTGTGCTCCACCGCCATGCGCGGCACAATGCTGTAGCCCAGCCCCGCGCGTACCATGCGCTTGATCGCCTCGATGCTCCCGAGCTGCATCACCGGCGCAATCGTCAGGCCTGCGGCATCAAACCAGTCGTCAATCAGCGCCCGGGTACCGCTTCCCGCCTCAAAGGCTATCAGCGGCAGGGCTTGCAGAACGTCAGGCGTCAGCCGCGGCGGCAGCGCCTGGCCCTCGCTGGCAAAAATAAACACAAACTCCTCATCGAGAACCGGGGTCACCGCCAGGCAACGCCCGTTTGCCGGCAGCGTCACCAGCCCAAGGTCGAGCCGGTTTTCTTCCACCGCCCGCACGATATCGAGCGTATTTCCGGTGGTCACGCCCACCGTCAACAGCGGGTGGCTCTCGCGCAGCTGCTGCAGTATCGGCGGTAAAAGATGAATACAGGCCGTCGCCCCGGTGCCGAGGGCAATCGCGCCGCTGATCTCATGACTAAACTCGCCGACGGACTGCAGCGCCGCGCTGACCGCCTGCTCGATATGTTCGCCGTGGGCCAGCAGCGTCAGGCCGGCCGCCGTCGCCTTCACGCCTCGCCCGGTACGCTCAAGCAGCCGGGTCTGGAGGAACTGCTCCAGCTGGCGCACCTGCAGACTGACGGCGGGTTGCGACAGCCCCAGCACGTCGGCGGCGGCGGAAAAGCTCCCTCTCTGCACCACCAGCCGGAAGGTCGCCAGGTTTCCCAAATTCAGCGTCATCATCGCAAAGTTTCTCTTATAAGGGCCATAAACGGACGGGTCTGCCTGCACAATAGCCTGCGGGTTATGCTGCCGACAACCTTATAACTGAACAGAAGACCATGAAAGTTACCGAAAAATCGCACTCCGCTCCCGCCCTGCTCACCTTTGCTGCCGGATGCAACCAGCTTATCAACTGGGGCATTTCATTTTATATGCCCGGCACCTTTGCCCGGGCCATCGCGCAGGATACCGGCTGGTCTGCGGCGCAAATCTATCTCGGCCTGACCCTTGCGATGCTGATGATGGCGATGGTCTCGCCCTTTGTTGCCCGCCTGCTGACCCGCATCGGCGGCCAGCGCGTGGTGGTCTCCGGCACGCTGATAATCGCCGGCGGATGTTTAACTATGGCGAATGCGCATACTCTGCCAGTCTGGTTTAGCGCCTGGCTGCTGACCGGCGTCGGTATGCGCCTGGCGCTGTATGACGCGCTGTTCGCCGTGCTGGTCAACCTTTACGGACAGCGCTCAAGAGTGACTCTCTCGCGGGTGACGCTGGCGGGCGGGTTAGCCTCCGCCGTTTTCTGGCCGCTTGGCGCCTCCCTGCTGACGACGATCGGCTGGCGACACGCGCTGCAGGTCTACGCGCTGTTCGGCATGCTCAGCGCGCTGCTGCTGTGGACAATGCCGAATACCCGGCTCCCGCTGACGCCACGGCGTAAAGCGCGCCGACCGACATCAGGTCACGATCGACGCGCTGGTCTGCTGTATGCGGCGCTGATCGCGCTGGTGACCTTTGTCTCTAACGGAACCTCAACTCACCTGCCGGAATTTATCGCCAGCTACGGCCTGCCCGTGGCGACAGGGATGCTGTGGGGAGTCGGGCAAACCGGCGCTCGTTTTCTGGAGGTGGCTTCCGGTTCCGCATTAACGCCGCTCAGGCTGACGCTGCTAACGACCTTTCTGATGCCGCTGTGCTTTGCGCTCGGCCTGAGCGGCCCCTGTTTAGCGTGGGCCGCCGCCGGGTTTGTGCTGGGATATGGCGCCATTAATGGCTTAACCACGGTATTCAAAGCCACGCTGCCGCTGCAGCTGTTTGCCGCGCAGGATTACGCCCGGCGCACCGGGATTTTGCTGATCCCCGCCCAGCTGCTGGCGGCCGCATCGCCGTTTGCCTACGCCTGGCTTAACTATCGGCTGGGCATTGAGGGGAGCTTAGCGGTTTCTGCGCTGCTCGCGCTGGTCGTGGCCGCGCTGGCGCTGGCGATTGCGCTGCACCAGCGTCAGTTCCCGCCGGAGACGGTTAGCGACCGCGTCTGAATCAGGCCGTGAAGCCACCGTTGACGTCAATCACCGAGCCGGTGATGAAACCGGCATCCGGCCCGGCCAGGAAAGCAATCGTCGCGGCGACCTCCTCAACGGTCGCGTAGCGCTGAATAGCGTGAGATGCCATCACCACCGGCGGCAGGTTATCCCGCGCGCCGGCCGCCATGTCGGTGTCCATGATGCCCGCCTGCACCACGTTGACGGTGATATTACGCGCCCCCAGATCGCGCGCCGCGCCCTTGCTGTAGCCCACGATCGCCGCTTTACTGGCGGCATAATCGGTGGTGCCGGGGAAACCTATGCGCGTGCCAAGGCCGGAGCCGACCGAAATAATCCGCCCGCCGTGCGGCAGAACCCGCACCGCCGCACGGATGTTGGCGATGACGCCCATCGTATTAATAACCCACTGTCGATCCATCGCCGCGTTGTCAATATCGGGGGCATCGATCGTTTTCCCCTGCCACGCGACGGCCGCGTTATTGACGAGAATATCGAGTTGACCAAGCTTCTCCACGACTTCGCGCACCAACGGTTCCGCGGCGGACGGCTCCCCCTGATCGGCCCTGATAGCAACGGCGCGTACGCCTTTCGCGATGAGTTTTTCCACGACGGCATGCGCCTTGTCGGCGGAAGCAACGTAGGTGATGGCGATATCCGCCCCCTGATCGGCCAGAACGTCAGCGATCGCCGCGCCGAGACCGCGCGAACCGCCGGTGATGAGCGCGACTTTTCCTGCGAGTTTTTTATTCATTGCAAATTCCTCAGTAGGTTGGGTTGAAAGGGAAATTCCGCCTCACCACGGCAGCCGCTGGTCCTGGAAGAAAAAGCCGCCCGTTGGCCCCTCTTCCCCGATGCAGGCATAGCGGATGACGGTACGAGCGCCGCTTGCGACGCTCATGTCCGCCCGTTCGCCGCCCATGCTGGTTTGCAGCCAGCCGGGATGAACGGCGTTAATTTTGATTGGTGTCCCGCGCAGCTCTTCCGCAATCAGGATGGTGAAGGCGTTGAGCGCGGCTTTGGACGTGTCGTACCCCAGCGCGCGAATCGGATAGACCGGCGAATGCGGATCGGATAAATGGGCAAGCGACCCACGGATGCTCGATACGTTGACGACGCGTCCCGCCGTCGAGCGTCTCAGCAGCGGCAGCAGAGCCTGCGTCAGGAAAACGGGAGCGAAGAAGTTCGCCTCAAATGTGTCACGCACCGCGTCCGCTGGCGCCTCGCTCGGCGGGCGGGTCGCCGGCGTGCCGCCGTCGGGACTGTCCAGCAGAATACCGGCGTTGTTAATCAGAATATCGAGCCTGCCATAAGCCCTGTCGATCTCCGCGCAGGCCGCCTGTCGATCCGCTTCGCGGGTAACGTCGAGCCTGAGCGCCGATACTTTGCCGCCTTGGCCACGCAGCTCGTTCGCCACCTGTCGGGCTTTGCGCTCATCGCGGGCGCCAATAATAACGTGGGCGCCAAGCGCAGCAAGCTGCCGGGAGATCTCCAGGCCGAGACCTCGCGCCCCGCCGGTCACCAGCGCGACCTTATCGTGGAGCGGAGCATTGGAATTCATCATAATGGCACTCCTTAAATACAATACCAATCGATATAATATCGAACGGTATTGTATTTGCCGATAAGGTGTCAAGCGATTTATACTGACCGGTATTGAAATTGGGGGAATGAAAATGGGACGTCACAGACAGTTCAACGAAAATGAGGCGCTGGAGGCGGCGCTCTCTGTTTTCTGGCAGAAAGGATACGAAGGGGCCTCCCTTGAAGATCTCACGCAAGCCACCGGCGTAGCCCGCCCCGGCCTCTATTCGGCATTCGGCAACAAGGAAAAAATCTTCCTCAGAGCTCTCGATCTTTACGACGCCACGTACATGGGCTTTATGCGCGATGCGCTAAACGAACCGACGTCCCGCGAGGTCGTTGCGCGGATCCTGCGAGAGTCTGCCAGCGTCCAGACGGCAAGCGCCGCCCATCCGGGCTGCCTGGGGATCAACGGCGCGCTGGCCTGCTCCGATGATGCGGAGCCCATTCGCCGCGAGCTTATTCGCCGCCGCAGCGCAACCCAGCAGGCGCTGAATGAACGCCTGGAGCGGGCGCGCCGGGAAGGCGATTTACCGCCATCGGCGGACTGCGCCACCCTGGCTTCCTTCGTCATGACGCTATCTCAAGGGATGGCCGTGCAGGCCAAAGCCGGGGCCAGCAGGCAGATGCTTGACGCGTTGGTCGAGCACGCGCTGGCGACGTGGCCCTCCGCATCCCGGTAACCTCCTCGCCGCCGGAATAGTCAGCATGCGGGCTTATCGATATTTCGCCGAAATTATCCGTCGTAGCCGGAGCGGAATGCTTTTCGCCTGAGGGTCAGCGCGGCAGGAAAGCGGCACTGCCCTCATGGTTGAAAAGCGCGCGATTCCGCCTGGCGGCCGGCCTCATTCATCCACAGCTCGGCATCGGCGCCTGCGGGAATACGTAACGGCGCAGAGGGGTCGGTCGCCGCCCGCCAGACCGCTTCTGCCACATCGGAAGGATGGGTCACCGGACCCGGGTCTTCCTGTACCCTTTTTATAAATTGCTGCAGCATCGGGGCATAGTCCGGCTCCTCCATGCCGCGCACGTGCGGGCGGGCGTTATCACCGAAGCGGGTTTCCGGCGAACGGCCGGGCAAAACGATATGCACGCGGACGCCGAAGGGTGCCATTTCCACCGCCAGCGATTCGGTGAAGGCGTTTACGGCCGCCTTGCTTGCCCGATAAATCCCGACGATCGGCAATGGTTTGAGCGTGACAGTAGAGGTGACATTGATGACCACGCCGGCCCGGCGCTGGCGCATTTGCGGCACGACCGCCTGCACCATCGCCAGGGTTCCAAGCGTATTGGTCTGAAACAGGGCGTGGACGGTTTCCGACGCCGTAAGCTCAACCGGCGCTGGCGCCCCGAAACCGGCGTTGTTGACCAGAACGTCGATTGGGCCCGCAATTGCCAGCGCCTGCGCGATACTTGTCGGATCGGTAACATCGAGCGCAAGCAGGCGCAGCCGATCGGAAACCGGCAACACCCCCTCGCGAGGCGTCCTCATTGTGGCAATCACATCCCAACCTTTTTCAACAAACAGCTTCGCGGTTTCCAGACCGAAGCCGGATGAACAACCGGTAATCAATATCGTAGGCATAAGCATCTCCACTAAAGGTTAACGCTCTTATAGTAGTGGCCAAAAGTTGGACGTAATATAGCTTACAGTCGCCATTACTTTAGAGATAGTCTCGATCATGACTCCAGATCCTCTTGCCCAGATCGTTACGCTGCTACAGCCTGCCGCCCGTTTTTCCAAACTGGTGGAGTGTGCCGGCTCGTGGCGAATTCATCGTGAGGCGACAGGCGAGCCCTTATATTGCGTGATCCTTGAGGGCAGCTGCCGCGTAACCTTCGACGGGCATCAACGATTCGTCCTCCATACGGGCGACTTTATCCTCGCCCCGGCCATGCAGGATCTGGTCAACGACAGCCTCAATGCGCCGGACGATATGCCCTTCACCTTGCCCGTACGGATCAACGAGGGGCATTTTCGCGTTGGACGCCAGGAGGGGCCTGCCGATCTGCGCATGCTCATCGGCCATTGCAGCTTCGCCGCGTCGGATGCGGCGCTGCTGGTCTCGCTGCTACCGGAAGTGGTTGTGGTACGCGATCGCCCCCGACTCACCACGCTGATACAGCTGATCGATGAGGAAACCCGTGAACGGCGGGCGGCAAAAGAGCTCGTGCTGGAGCGGCTTCTCGAGGTACTGTTGATCGAGGTATTGCGATCCGGGACGGAGACCACGTCCGCCCCCGGTCTGGGACGCGGCCTGGGCGACGAGCGTCTCGCGGCCGCGCTTCGTTGTATGCATACCCAACCCGATCACCCCTGGACAGTTGCTGAACTGGCCACCAAAGCCGCCCTGTCCCGCTCGGCCTTCTTTGCCAGATTCAGCCGCATCGTCGGCCTGCCGCCGATGGAATATCTGCTGGCATGGCGCATGGCGCTGGCGAAGCAGCTATTGCGGGATCGGGAGACCGGAATCGAGCAGGTAGCGGTACGAGTAGGTTACGGGTCGGCAAGCAGCTTCAGCGTGGCCTTTGCCAGATATGTCGGCATCCCCCCGGCCCGCTACGCGCGCGCGCAAACCGCGGGCTAAGCCAAAAATGAAAAAAGCCCGCAGTTACGCGGGCTTAAAAGGGATGGCATAGGCTTCGGCGCCGGTGCGCCGGAGGCTAAATCATTCCCACTCGATCGTTGCCGGCGGCTTACCGCTGATGTCATACACCACGCGGGAGATACCGTTCACTTCGTTGATGATGCGGTTGGACACGCGGCCGAGGAAGTCGTACGGCAGGTGCGCCCAGTGAGCGGTCATAAAGTCGATGGTTTCTACCGCACGCAGGGAAACAACCCAGTCGTATTTGCGGCCATCGCCCATCACGCCGACGGAACGAACCGGCAGGAACACGGTAAACGCCTGGCTGACCTTGTTATACAGGTCGGCTTTATGCAGCTCTTCGATGAAGATAGCGTCCGCGCGACGCAGCAGGTCGCAGTACTCTTTCTTCACTTCGCCCAGCACGCGTACGCCGAGGCCCGGACCCGGGAAGGGGTGACGGTACAGCATGTCGTACGGCAGGCCCAGCTCGAGGCCGATTTTACGCACTTCGTCTTTGAACAGCTCTTTCAGCGGTTCAACGAGGCCCATCTTCATCTCTTTCGGCAGGCCGCCGACGTTGTGGTGAGATTTGATAACGTGCGCTTTACCGGTAGCAGAAGCCGCCGATTCGATCACGTCAGGGTAGATAGTCCCCTGCGCCAGCCACTTAACGTCTTCCAGCTTCAGCGCTTCTTCGTCGAATAACTCAACGAATACGCGGCCGATAATTTTACGTTTCGCTTCCGGGTCGTTCTCACCGGCCAGCGCGCCGAGGAAACGATCTTCCGCGGCAACGTGAACAATGTTCAGGCCAAAGCGGTCGCCGAACATATCCATCACCTGCTCGGCTTCGTTCAGGCGCAGCAGGCCGTTATCAACGAACACGCAGGTCAGGTTTTTGCCGATCGCCCGATGCAGCAGCATGGCGGTAACGGAAGAGTCGACGCCACCGGACAGGCCGAGGATCACTTTGTCGTCGCCAACCTGCTGACGAATACGCTCAATGGCATCATCAATAATCTTAGCCGGCGTCCACAGCGCTTCACACTGGCAGATATCGCGCACGAAGCGCTCCAGCATACGCAGGCCCTGGCGGGTGTGGGTCACTTCCGGGTGGAACTGCACGCCGTAGAAGCGTTTTTCTTCGTTAGCCATAATGGCGAACGGGCAGGTCTCGGTGCTGGCAACGGTCACGAAGTCAGACGGGATGGCGGTAACTTTATCGCCGTGGCTCATCCAGACGTCGAGCAGCGCTTTGCCGTCGGCGCTCAGGGAATCTTCAATGCCGCGGATCAGCGCGCTGTCGGTTTGTACTTCAACCTGCGCGTAGCCGAACTCACGCTCGCTGGAAGCCTCAACGTGGCCACCGAGCTGCATTGCCATGGTCTGCATGCCGTAGCACACGCCAAAGACCGGCACGCCGGCTTCGAAAACGTATTCCGGCGCGCGCGGGCTGTTATTTTCAGTGGTGCTTTCCGGGCCGCCGGAAAGAATGATGCCGCTTGGGTTGAATTCACGGATCTGAGCTTCAGTCACGTCCCAGGCCCACAGTTCGCAGTAAACGCCTAATTCACGTACGCGACGCGCAACCAGCTGAGTGTACTGAGAACCGAAGTCGAGGATAAGAATGCGATGTTTATGAATGTTGTCCGTCATTGACGTTTATTCCAGAGCAGTAGCAATTAAATAAAATCGCCCGGCGCATGGCCGGGCGATGAAAATCAGGAGCCCATGCGGTAGTTCGGGGATTCCTTGGTGATCGTCACGTCGTGAACGTGGCTTTCCTGGATGCCTGCACCGCTGATACGCACGAATTCCGCTTTGGTACGCAGGGTATCGATGGTACCACAGCCGGTCAGACCCATACAGGAACGCAGGCCGCCCATCTGCTGGTGAATGATCTCTTTCAGGCGGCCTTTATAGGCTACGCGGCCTTCGATACCTTCCGGTACCAGTTTGTCAGCCGCGTTATCGCTCTGGAAGTAGCGGTCGGAGGAACCTTTGGACATCGCGCCCAGGGAGCCCATACCGCGATAGGATTTGTATGAACGGCCCTGGTAAAGCTCAATCTCGCCCGGGGACTCTTCGGTACCCGCCAGCATCGAGCCCACCATTACCGCAGCAGCGCCCGCGGCAATCGCCTTCGCGATATCGCCGGAGAAGCGGATGCCGCCATCGGCGATAACCGGGATACCGGTGCCTTCCAGCGCTTCGACCGCGTCGGAAACGGCGGTAATCTGCGGAACACCTACGCCGGTGACGATACGCGTGGTACAGATAGAGCCAGGACCGATCCCGACCTTCACCGCGCTCACGCCAGCTTCAGCCAGCGCACGCGCGCCGGCGCCGGTCGCCACGTTGCCGCCGATGATTTGCAGGTTCGGATATTTTGCCCGCGTTTCGCGAATACGCTGCAGAACGCCTTCAGAATGGCCGTGGGAGGAGTCGATCAGCAGAACGTCAACGCCTGCGGCAACCAGCGCATCAACGCGCTCTTCGTTACCGGCACCGGCGCCAACCGCCGCGCCTACGCGCAGACGACCGTGCTCATCTTTACAGGCGTTCGGTTTACGTTCCGCTTTCTGGAAATCTTTAACGGTAATCATACCGATCAGGTGGAAGCTCTCATCCACAACCAGCGCTTTCTCAACGCGCTTCTCGTGCATTTTAGCAAACACGACTTCGCGGCTTTCGCCTTCACGCACGGTAACCAGGCGCTCTTTCGGCGTCATATAAACGCTAACGGCCTGGTTCATGTCGGTGACGAAACGCACGTCACGACCGGTGATAATCCCGACCAGTTCGTTATCTTCGGTGACAACCGGATAACCGGCAAAACCGTTGCGCGCGGTCAGCTCTTTCACTTCGCGAAGAGTGGTGGTTGGCAGTACGGTCTGCGGGTCAGAAACCACGCCGGATTCATGCTTCTTCACGCGGCGAACTTCTTCCGCCTGGCGCTCAATGGACATGTTTTTATGAATAAAGCCGATGCCGCCTTCCTGTGCGAGGGCAATTGCCAGACGCGCTTCCGTCACGGTATCCATGGCCGCAGAGAGCATTGGAATATTCAGACGAATTGTTTTCGTCAGCTGAGTGCTGAGATCGGCGGTATTCGGCAGAACGGTAGAATGAGCGGGAACGAGGAGAACGTCGTCAAACGTCAGAGCTTCTTTAGCGATACGTAGCATGGGCAATATCTCGACCAGGGTGGATAAATATTGCCGTGGCATTATACAGAGCGTAACCGATTGCATCTACCCTTTTTTGCAAATAATACTTGCGATCGCCTCCCAGCAGGTTACTATCGACTGATTAACCTGCTGATTTAAAGTTTGATCTTGCTCACATGTTGCCATCTCAATCCCCCGCAATTTTTACGGTCAGCCGCCTAAACCAGACGGTTCGCCTGCTGCTGGAACAGGAAATGGGCCAGGTCTGGATCAGCGGCGAGATCTCTAATTTCAGCCAGCCCTCTTCCGGCCACTGGTACTTCACCTTAAAAGACGATAACGCCCAGGTGCGCTGTGCGATGTTCCGCAACAGCAACCGCCGCGTTACCTTCCGCCCGCAGCACGGGCAGCAGGTGCTGGTGCGCGCCAATATCACGCTGTATGAGCCGCGCGGCGACTATCAGATCATCGTCGAAAGCATGCAGCCCGCCGGTGAAGGGCTGCTGCAGCAGAAGTACGAACAGCTGAAAGCGCAGCTTGCGGCAGAAGGTCTGTTCGACCAGCAGCACAAGCAGGCGCTCCCCTCCCCGGCCCACTGCTTGGGGGTGATTACCTCTAAAACCGGCGCCGCGCTGCACGATATTTTGCAGGTCCTCAAACGCCGCGATCCCTCTCTGCCGGTGATCATTTATCCGACGGCGGTTCAGGGTGACGACGCGCCGGGGCAAATCGTACGCGCCATAGCGTTAGCCAACCAGCGCCAGGAGTGCGACGTGCTGATCGTCGGCCGCGGCGGCGGTTCGCTGGAAGATTTGTGGAGCTTTAACGATGAGCGGGTGGTGCGGGCGATTTTTGCCAGCCGCATTCCGGTCGTTAGCGCCGTCGGCCATGAAACCGACGTGACGATTGCCGATTTTGTCGCCGACCTGCGGGCACCTACGCCCTCTGCGGCGGCCGAGATCGTCAGCCGCAACCAGCAGGAGCTGCTGCGCCAGCTGCAGTCCGGGCAGCAGCGTCTGGAAATGGCGATGGACTATTTCCTCGCTAACCGCCATCGCCGGTTTACCCAGCTTTTCCACCGCCTGCAGCAGCAGCATCCGCAGCTGCGCTTAGTGCGTCAGCAGACGGCGCTTGAGCGGCTGCGCCAGCGGATGCGTCTGGCCCTTGATACGCAGATGAAGCGCGCCGATCAGCGCCAGCAGCGCGCCCTGCAGCGCCTGAACGCGCACAATCCGCAGCCGCGTATTCATCGCAGCCAGTCGCATATCCAGCAGCTGGAGTATCGTCTCGCCGAGAGCATCCGCGCGCGCTTAAGCGAACAGCGCGAGCGTTTCGGCAATACGGTGACACATCTGGAAGCCGTCAGCCCGCTGGCGACCCTCGCCCGCGGCTATAGCGTCACCTCCGCCAGCGACGGAAGCGTCCTGAAGCAAACAAAACAGGTGAAGGCGGGCGATCTGCTGACTACCCGCTTAAATGACGGCTGGGTCGAAAGCGAAGTGAAAACTATCACTCCCGTCAAAAAAGCGCGCGCGAAGAAAAAATAGCTACGCCTGGTCAGGCAGCGCGAACTCAACGCGCTTCTTCGAAATCAACCCGTGCCCGTGCTGGCAAAAATAGTCGATCGCCCCGCAGGCTTTTAATACCTCCAGCGGCCGGTGGCAATCCGGGCAGCGGGCCTGCAGAGTAAACTCTTTTTCGCAGTGCGCGCAGCGCGCGCTGCCGGCCTGCACCTCCAGCGGTGCGTGGCAGAGAGGGCAATCAGGTTGCATAGTCATTCCTTACGATATTTGGGTCAGCTCAGCTTACCACGATACTCTTTCAGTGCGGCCCGCGTATCTGCTGTTGAAGCTGCAGCAGCAGAGCCACTTCGTCGATGCGCCGCCGGGTCAGTCTGGCGACTTCATCGGGGGCGCGCGCGAACAGGCTGCCCTCCCCGAGAATGTGTTCCCCCAGGCAGTGCTCGTAGATCGCCCCGGTCCGTCGCCAGCGCAGCACCTGCTCGCCGGCAACGAGCTCAACCACTTCGCTATTCTCGCGGCGATCGAGGTTGATAATCCGTCCGTCGCGCAGCGCTATCCGCATGCCCTTCTGCCCTCCCGCCGGGCCGGCATACTTATTGAGCCAGATATTGAGCGGGACTCCGCTCAGCTCCCCCTGCAGATGCGCCTCCCCTTCCGCGGTATGCGTATCGCAGGGCGCAATCGCCTGGCCCAGGCGATCTTTCACCTGCCGTACCGCAAGGTGAATTCGGTCGTCGCCGCCGCAGTAGCGGATCGTTTCCCGCAGCATCGCCAGCACATGGGTTCCAATATCAAGGATCACGCCGTCGGGATGGCGCAGCTGGCGCGTATCCGGCCTGCCGGTCGCAAAATTCAGCGCTACCGGGTCGCCCCGTTCGTCAAACCCGCTGGGCTCCTGGAGAAAACCGTCAATACGCGCAATATCCTGCGGCGCGAAGAGCAGCGGACGGTCGCCCTGCGCCCCACTCCCCGACTGCCAGCGGGCATCCAGCTGGCCCAGCGCCAGCTTCAGCGCTCCGTCACGCGCCATCCAGTGGTCCAGCGCCAGCACCCGACGGGCGTTTTCTGGCGCACGCAGCAGCGAGCGCAGGCGCGTAATCTGTTGCAGAGTGGCGACGATCGGTTTTTCCACCACAATTCGCGGGCAGGATGAGGCGAGCGCAGCTTCCAGAACCGGAAGATGCTGCAATGAGGCGGTGGTAATAAACAGGATGTCCAGCGGCTTTGCCAGCAGCGCGGCCAGCGAGTCACAGCGGCTGACGCCCTCAGGCATCCGTTGAGGATTGCTATCAAAACCCCAGCACGCCGCTAGCGGTATCGCCAGATTTTTCAACGCCGGCAGCCAGGCCGTCTCCACCACCGCGCCCAGCCCAATAAATCCTGCCTGCATCGTTCCCCACTCCCGTTAGCACAAAATAATCCGCTGAAATAATAAGGGAATTATGGCGGAACGCCGGGTAGATTGCGCGGTGAATGCTGCGCTCTGCGGCAATAAAAAAACCCGCCAGCGGCGGGTTTATCTCTTACTTTCCTTTCTTGATGTGCTTAATCAAGCGCTTACGCTTACGCATCTGGTTCGGCGTCAGGGTATTGCGTTTGTTGGCAAACGGGTTCTCGCCCTCTTTGAACTGGATACGGATCGGCGTACCCATAACTTCCAGCGATTTGCGGAAGTAGTTCATCAGATAGCGTTTGTAGGAGTCCGGCAGGTCTTTAACCTGGTTGCCGTGGATCACCACGATCGGCGGGTTATAACCACCGGCGTGGGCATATTTCAGCTTCACGCGACGGCCGCGTACCAGCGGCGGCTGATGGTCTTCCGCTGCCATGGTCATAATGCGGGTCAGCATCGCCGTGCTCACGCGACGGGTGGCGCTATCATAGGCTTCGCGTACCGATTCAAACAGGTTGCCGACGCCGCTGCCGTGCAGGGCAGAGATAAAGTGTACGCGGGCGAAATCGATAAAGCCCAGACGGAAATCGAGGGTCTCTTTCACCTGCTCTCTGACTTCCTGGCTCAGGCCGTCCCACTTGTTGACGACGATCACCAGCGAGCGGCCGCTGTTGAGGATAAAGCCCAGCAGGGAGAGATCCTGATCGGAAATACCTTCCCGCGCATCGATAACCAGCAGCACCACGTTGGCGTCTTCGATCGCCTGCAGCGTTTTGATAACCGAGAACTTTTCTACAACATCGGTAATTTTACCGCGCTTACGTACGCCCGCGGTATCAATCAGCACGTATTCGCGCTCATCGCGCTGCATCGGAATGTAAATGCTGTCGCGGGTGGTGCCCGGCATGTCGTAGACCACGACGCGATCTTCACCGAGAATACGGTTAGTCAGCGTTGACTTACCGACGTTTGGACGACCAACGATAGCCAGCTTAATCGGCAGGTCCTGGGGATTAAAGTCATCCTCCGGCTCTTCCGGCGCTTCGCCGTTCTGCTCAGCTTCAAACTGCGCCCAGTATGCCGCGTCTTCATCGACTTCTTCCGACGGATCGATCTCTTCCGCCCACGGCAACAGCACGTGCTCCAGCAGGCTGGTCACGCCGCGACCGTGCGAGGCGGCGATCGGGTGGATGTCACCGAGGCCCAGCGTCCAGAAGTCGGCAATGGCCTGGTCGGCATCGATGCCGTCAGTTTTGTTCGCCACCAGGAAGGTTGGCTTCTCACGAGAGCGGAGGTGCTTGGCGATCGCCGTATCTGCAGGCATCAGGCCGGCGCGCGCATCAACCATAAACAGCACCACGTCCGCTTCTTCAATCGCCAGCAGCGATTGTTCAGCCATGCGTGTTTCAACGCCGTCTTCCGTGCCATCGATACCGCCGGTATCAATACAGATAAATTCACGTCCTTCTACTTCAGCACGACCGTACTTACGGTCACGAGTCAGCCCCGGAAAATCCGCGACCAGCGCATCACGAGTGCGGGTCAGGCGGTTGAAGAGCGTGGATTTTCCAACGTTAGGGCGCCCGACAAGCGCGACCACAGGTATCATGTTAAATGCCTCATACAAATCACTATGCAGCGTCGTTTTTCAAGACGCTTTTAAAAACAGGAAAACGGCCCCTGTATACCAGGGGCCGTTTCTCAATCCTGACTACCGCGCAACTTAACGCGTAATCGAGTACAGCGTACCGTCCGTTGCCTGGATAAGCAGGCGACCGTCAGCCACGATCGGGTCAGTACGGAAGCCGGAGCTGTCGACCTTCTGCTGAGCGACAAAGTGCCCATCTTCCGGGTTCACCCAGTGCATATAGCCTTCGCTATCGCCGACGACCAGATTACCATTATACAACACCGGAGCGGTCAGCAGACGATGCAGTAAATCGCTTTGCGTCCACAGCGTTACGCCACCTTCGGTGGTCAGCGCCAGCAGGCGATCGTTCTGATCGACCAGATAGATACGATTGCCGTCGACGATAAAGTCGTTCACCGAGCCAAGCTCGCGTTTCCACATGATCTGGCCGCTGCGCAGATCCAGCGCGGTCAGGTTGCCGTTGTAAGCCAGCGTATACACCACGCCGTTGACGATAACCGGAGTAGTATCAACGTCGTTCAGGCGATCGATTTCAGTCGGGCCAGTGGCCTGAGAGATGCGCTGCTGCCAGATGATCTGACCCTGCTGCATCAGTACCGCGCTAACGCGACCGTTATCGCCGCCAACGATGGCCGCGCCGTAAGCGGTCGCCGGTGCGGATTCACCGCGCAGAGAAAGCGCCGGCATATCCAGGTTGACGGTCCACTTCACCGCGCCGTCGGCTTCGTTCAGCGCCTGCAGCTGGCCGTTGCTGGTGTGCACCAGCACCATGCCGTCGCTGACCACCGGACGAGAAATCGCTTCACCCGCCACGCGGGTCTGCCATGCCACGGTACCGTCGCTGGTATTCAGGGCAAACAGCTGCGCTTTTTCACTGCCGATATAGACGTGACCGCCGGAGACGGTGACGCCGCCGGAGAGCAGCGCAGGCGTGCGGGAGAACCAGCCGTCTTTCTCGGCCAGGTTCACCGACCAAACCTCTTTCCCGTCGTCAGCGCCCAGCGCTTTAACGGTGCCTTTACGGTCGGCCGCGTACACGACGCCATCGGCAAAGGCAGGATGGAGGTTAGAGTAAAATTCGCCGATACCATCGCCAACAGAGGTGCTCCAGGACGTGGACGGCGTAAACTGATTTTCCACCGTCGGCAGTGGCGACATTTTCACCACATCTTCTTCGCTGTTAAACAACGAACAACCGCTTAATAAGGTAACGGAAAGCAGCCCTGGCAAAAGTAATTTACGCAATTGCATCGAGTCCCTCTCAGATGGACAAATTATTTATTTTCATACGCATCATTTCGCTGAGCGCCGGTGAAGCATCGCTTTTCACGCCCGCTTCCCACGCCGCGCGAGCGCCCTGCTTGTCGCCTTTATCCAGCAGAATCTCACCGCGGAGATCGGCAACAATCGCGGTCCAGCCTTCGCCTTTAATCCCCTCAAGGGTTTTCAGCGCCGCATCAGGATTTTTCAGCTGCAGCTGCACGCGAGCAAGACGCATATTGATAACCGACTTCAGATTATCATCCGGCGCGGCGGCTAATCCCTGCTGGAGCTGCTTTTCAGCGTTCTGCAGATCGTTTTTATCAACAAAGCGCTGCGCCAGCTCCAGGGAGGCAAACGCACCGTAGGCATTTTTGCTATCAGCGGCGAACTTTTGCGCCGAAGTCAGCGCTTCGGGCTTATCCGATTTAAGCGCGGAAATAGCATTCTCATAGGCTAAAGAGGAGTCTCTGGCCGTATCCTGCTGATGAGAATTCCAGTAGCGCCAGCCAACCAGCGCCCCAATCCCTAAAATCACCCCAACGGCCAGCGCTTTGCCATTTTCGGCAAAGAAGCGCTTCAGCGCATCGACCTGATCGTTTTCGTTGTTATACGTTTCCACGCAGTCCTTCTCCTGACTAATGATTCCCGGGAGATTAACCCAGAAGTGTGCGCAAATGCGCGGCAACGCTATCCTGCGTTACGGTAGTTTGCTCACCTGAGCGTAAATCCTTCACTACCACGTTTCCGTCAGCAATTTCTGATTCACCGACCACAAGAGCTATGCGAGCGCCCCATTTATCAGCACGGCCAAACTGTTTCTTAAAGTTGCCGCCGCCGTGGTTGGTCATCAGCTTAACGCCGGGCAGCTCATCGCGAACCCGCTCAGCCAGACGCATTGCTGCGGACTGGGTATCGGTTCCGGAGGCTACCAGGTATATATCGACAACAGGATCGGCTTTAAATTCCGGATTAACGGCCTGGACCAGTAAAACAAGACGTTCCAGCCCCATCGCAAAGCCGACTCCCGGCGTTGCGCGCCCGCCCAGCTGTTCGACCAGACCGTCATAGCGGCCGCCGGCACAGACGGTACCCTGCGAGCCGAGGCTGGTGGTTACCCACTCAAACACGGTGCGGTTATAGTAATCAAGCCCGCGCACCAGACGCTGGTTAACGGTATAGGCGATGCCCGCGGCGTCTAACAGCGCGCACAGGCCGGCAAAGTGCTGTTTGGACTCTTCATCCAGGTAGTCGCCCAGCGCCGGCGCATCGTTCAGCAACGCCTGCACTTCCGGGTTCTTAGAGTCCAGAACGCGCAGCGGGTTAGTGTACATGCGGCGTTTGCAGTCTTCGTCGAGCTTATCTTTAAACTGCTCAAGATAGGCGACCAGCGCATCGCGATAGCTGGCGCGCGCTTCCAGCGAACCGATGGAGTTCAGCTCCAGCGCAACGTGCTCAGAGATCCCCAGCTCGCGCCACCAGCGGGCGGTCAGCATAATCAGCTCGGCGTCGATATCCGGCCCCTGCAGACCAAAGACCTCAACCCCCATCTGATGGAACTGGCGATAGCGGCCCTTCTGCGGACGCTCATGGCGGAACATCGGACCGACGTACCACAGACGCTGTTCTTGATTGTACAGAAGACCATGCTCGATGCCGGCACGTACGCAGCCCGCAGTCCCTTCCGGACGCAGCGTCAGGCTATCGCCATTGCGGTCCTCAAAGGTATACATCTCTTTTTCAACCACGTCGGTCACTTCGCCGATCGCGCGTTTGAATAACGGGGTCTGCTCTACAATCGGCAACCGAATTTCGCTGTAACCGTAGCTACCGAGCACCTGTTTCAGTGAGCCTTCAATGCGCTGCCAGAGAGCGGTCTCGCCCGGCAGATAATCGTTCATGCCACGGATGGCTTGAATGTTCTTTGCCACGTTTATTCTCTTTATATATATACAAAAATGAACCCCGGCGCGTTGCGCCCGCGGGTCCAATCATACACGGGAAGTCTTACGCTGCCCCGGATTATTTCTCTTCAACCTGCTGGACGTCAATACGGCGCGCTTCATCAAGCATCGAGGCTTTCGCACGGATACGCGCTTCCAGCTGATCGATCATATCGTCGTTATCCAGCCGGTCTCTACGCACGCCGTCTTCATACAGGCCGCTCTTCTTATTGCCGCCGGTGACGCCGAGCGTCGAAACCAGCGCTTCGCCTGGGCCATTCACCACGCAGCCGATGATCGAAATATCCATCGGGGTAATGATATCTTCCAGCCGCTGCTCCAGCGCGTTGACGGTCCCGATCACGTCAAACTCCTGACGCGAGCAGGTTGGACAGGCGATAAAGTTAATCCCGCGAGCGCGAATGCGCAGAGACTTCAGGATATCGAAGCCAACCTTGATCTCTTCAAGCGGATCCGCCGCCAGCGAAATGCGCAGCGTATCGCCGATCCCTTCGTTAAGCAGCAGGCCGAGGCCGATCGCCGATTTTACCGCGCCGCTACGGGCGCCGCCGGCTTCGGTGATCCCAAGATGCAGGGGCTGATCGATCTGCTTCGCCAGCAGGCGATAGGATTCCACCGCGAGGAAAACATCCGACGCCTTTACGCTGACCTTGAACTGATCGAAGTTCAGACGATCGAGATGATCGACGTGGCGCATGGCTGATTCCAGCAGCGCCTGCGGCGTAGGCTCGCCGTACTTTTCCTGCAGATCTTTTTCCAGCGAACCGGCGTTAACGCCGATACGGATAGGAATATTTTTATCACGGGCGCAGTCAACAACCATGCGAATACGCTCTTCGTTGCCGATGTTTCCCGGGTTAATACGCAGACAATCCACCCCGTACTCCGCCACTTTCAGGGCGATACGGTAGTCAAAGTGAATATCGGCGACCAGCGGTACGTTGACCTGCTGTTTGATAAGCCTGAACGCTTCCGCCGCATCCATCGTCGGAACGGAGACGCGGACGATGTCCGCGCCAACGCGCTCTAGTGCTTTGATTTGATTTACGGTCGCGGCCACATCGGTGGTGCGCGTATTGGTCATCGACTGGACGGCGATGGGGGCGCCATCGCCAATCGGCACATTCCCAACGTAAATTCGTTTCGATTTTCTACGTTGAATCGGAGCCTGGTTATGCATGAAAAATCTCCCGCGTTACCCGTCTGTTACTGCGCCGGTGATGTTTCGGCATTAAGGGTCAGACGCGCAACCTGGTTAGTTCTGATAAAACGACTCAAATCGACTGGTTTACCCAGATACTGAATCTGTACCGCAGCCGGCGCACCGATTTTCAGCTTATAAGGTGCCTGGCCGCTTAAATTCAGGTTACCGCCTTTGCGTTGCAAACCGCTGAACAGCTTCTTACCGGTTGCATCGCTGACTTCCAGCCAGCAGTCGGCAGAGAAGTTCAGGACCAGATCCTGAGCCGCAGCGGCTGCGGTCACGTTCGCCTGATCGGTTGGCAGCGGAGAGGCCGGGGCCGCAGCGCCTGCCGCGGTATCGACCTGCGCCTGAGACGGAGCAACGACGGCGTTATTATTCGCCGCAGTCGGTACGGACGCCGCTGGGGCCGGAGCCGGCGCGGTAGAGGTATCTACAGGCGCGCTGTTCGCCACGCTGTTGGCGCCGTCCGGCGCCGTGTTATCGGCACCGTTATCTAAAGGAATGTTCTGGCTGCCGCTGTCGCCCGCATTCAGCTCAGCGGTTGACTGGTCGGCCATTGTGGTAATCTCTTCCTGCTGCGCCTTATGGTCTTGCCACCACCAGGCGCCGCTCAGGCCAATCACCACAAACAGCACCAGCCAGGTGAAGCTCATCAGCCAGCCGTCGCGCTTTTTACGGCATTTGCCCAGAGAGAAGCTCTGCATCGGCGCAACTTTCGCCGCGCGGATAGGTGCCTGTTTTGCCATCATCGGCAGCAGTTCTTCTTCCGGAATATGCACGAGACGCGCATAGGAGCGGATGTAGCCGCGCAGGAAGGTTGAAGCGAGGTCGGCTGGCGCCTTGTCGTCTTCGATATCACGAACCGTGGAAACCTTCAGGCATAAGCGCTCAGCCACCGCTTGCTGGCTGAGCCCGAGTTGTTCGCGGGCATTGCGCAGACGCGTGCCCGTAGTGTTTGCTTCTTGATGATCTTGAGTGGCTTCAGTATTCATTCGACAACTACTGGTACGTGAAATTTAAAGTTCAGCGCCGGTAAAACCCGCGCCGCGAAACATCTGCTAAACGTCAGACAAATAGTATAAGTCCGTATGGCGAACTATCACAGATACTTATCAATATTGAATTCTAAGCGGTTGTTGTGCCGCTACATACTGCCTCAAAGTCGACAAAAACGCACCGTAATTATTGGCCGAATCAGCCTATTTCGCCCACCGGTTCAACATAATTATGCAGCGCGCGTGAAATATTGCGCGCCGCACATTTATCAGATCGCTTTCACATCAATCGTTTCGCCCTGCATACGCTTGCGCAGCGTACGTTTGGTACGGTCGATAACGTCACCGGCAAGCTGTCCGCAGGCGGCATCGATATCGTCGCCGCGCGTTTTACGCACGATGGTGGTGAAGCCATAATCCATCAGCACCTTGGAGAAACGGTCGATGCGGCTGTTGGAGCTACGGCCATACGGCGCGCCCGGGAACGGGTTCCAGGGGATCAGGTTGATCTTGCACGGCGTATCCTTCAGCAGCTCCGCCAGCTCGTGCGCATGCTCGGTGCCGTCGTTGACGTGATCGAGCATCACGTATTCGATCGTCACCCGGCCCTGGTTGGCGTTGGACTTGGAAATATAGCCGCGCACCGAGTTCAGGAAGGTCTCGATGTTGTACTTTTTGTTGATCGGCACGATCTCATCGCGGATCGTATCGTTCGGCGCGTGCAGAGAGATGGCAAGCGCGACGTCTATCATATCGCCGAGCTTATCCAGCGCCGGGACAACGCCGGAAGTGGAGAGCGTTACGCGACGCTTGGAGAGACCAAAACCAAAGTCGTCGAGCATAATTTCCATCGCCGGCACGACGTTGGTCAGGTTCAGCAGCGGCTCGCCCATCCCCATCATGACCACGTTGGTGATAGGACGCTGGCCGGTAATTTTTGCCGCGCCGACGATTTTCGCCGCGCGCCAAACCTGGCCGATAATTTCTGATACCCGCAGGTTGCGGTTAAAGCCCTGCTGCGCCGTCGAACAGAATTTACACTCTAACGCACAGCCAACCTGAGAGGAGACGCACAGAGTCGCGCGATCGTCCTCCGGGATATATACCGTTTCAACGCGCTGATCGCCGACGGCAATCGCCCATTTTATCGTGCCATCGCTGGAGCGCTGCTCCTCGACGACTTCCGGCGCGCGAATTTCCGCGACTTCCTTCAGCTTGCCGCGCAGAACTTTGTTGATATCGGTCATATCATCAAAGTCATCGCTGCAGTAGTGATACATCCATTTCATCACCTGATCGGCGCGGAAGGGCTTTTCGCCCATGTTTTTGAAAAACTCGCGCAGCTGCTGACGGTTCAGATCCAGCAGGTTAATTTTGGCATCTTTGTTCGGCACCGTCAGAGCGGCGTTATCAGGCGTGACAATATGTTCAGACATAATCTATTCCGGCCTCGTTGTTACACGTTATGGCCCCAGGAGGGTTGAAAAAAAGAAGCGCCCCAATGAACGAGTGCTCGTCCAGGGGCGCTGCATTGTACAAAGTCTGGTGTATCAATACCACGTTTGCACGCGGCAATGATGAAAAAATCTGTTGCTGCGTACTTAATCCTCTATGGCTTTTCGATTGTCGAAAAGCTGAGGATCTGAATTTCCAAAGTATTTCACGTCACGGCGAGGCGGCAAGTTCGCAAATCCCCGGGAGCATAGATAGCTATGTGACCGGGGTGCGCGAATGAAGCCAACAAAGCGGTGGCGTGAAAGACGCAGGAGATTAACGGGTGCGCGGGCAAACTTCGCCTTCGGCGAAGAAGAACGCGATTTCGCGGGCAGCAGATTCAACGGAGTCGGAACCGTGGGTGCCGTTCTCGGTGAAGCTGTCAGCGTAGTCAGCACGCAGGGTGCCGGCCAGCGCGTTGTCCGGGTTAGTTGCGCCCAGCAGGTCACGGTGACGCTGCACGGCATTTTCGCTTTCCAGAACGGATACGACGATCGGGCCGGAAGTCATAAACTCAACCAGACCGTCAAAGAACGGGCGACCTTCGTGCTCGGCGTAGAAACCGCGAGCCTGCTCAACGGTCAGGTGCAGCATTTTGGTGCCGACGATTTTGAACCCTGCAGCTTCGAAGCGAGAAAAGATGCCGCCAATAACGTTTTTTGCCACCGCGTTTGGTTTAATGATGGAAAAAGTACGTTCAATAGCCATGATTACCTCTAATAAAATTTTATGTTGTTGGGCATACGATCGTATGGCCTGGCGCGCATTATAATGAGCAACTCAGGCGCTGCCTATGGATGAAGGTAACATTTTGTTAAAATAAGACGAGCTTTAGCAACACAAAAAGCAGGGCCTTGCCGCCCCGACTTTATTGCAGAGTGAAATTCGCCGCCGCAACCTGCCCCGCCTCATCCATAACCACCAGCTGATAGCTATCCAGCCGCTCCAGGGTCAGGCTCGCGCCGGCCCCCGCCGCCTCCAGCGGTTCGCCGTTGAGAAACCACCAGCGTCGCCCTTCGCCGCCGGTAGTCTGCAGCGGCACCACCACCCGCGCCGCGCCGGGCAAACGCTTAATGACCGCGCCATCGCGAATGCCGGAAAGCACCAGCGGCGCGGCATCTGCGCCTGGCGGCGGCGGACACTCCGCCGATGCCGGGCCGAGCCTTGCCCGACGGCGCTCGTTCGCCGGCAGCCACGGCTCCAGCGGCAGCGGCCAGACGTCGACGTTTTTCTCCACCGCGCCCGGACAGTCGGCCGCGACCCGCAGCCCGTGCTTATCTACCCATACCGGAAAACGAATGCCGCGCACGCCTTCCTGACCCGGCAACAGCAGCGTCGGCGGCTGGCTATCGTCGAGCAGCCAGGTAGCCAGCCGACGGCGGCAGTTGGCGTCTCCCGGCGGCAGGTTCTGCCCGCCGGGCCAGCAGATGGTTGCCGCCCTCACCGACGGCGGGCGCGGATCGGCAGGCAGCCCATCGCGCCCCGCCGTCGGCCGCGCCAGCAGCATATTGTTGACCTGATTTAGCAGCGGTACCGCGCTGGCGAAGCCAAACTGCCCGACCACCGGCGTACCGTCAGGCCGCCCGGTCCAGATACCGATAAGATAGCGGGCGTTAACGCCAACCGCCCAGGCGTCGCGATAGCCGTAGCTGGTGCCGGTTTTCCACGCCAGCGGAACCACCTGAACCAGCGAGTCATCGGGGAGCGGCTGGGATCCACCGGCCAGAATTCGCCGCACTATCCACGCCGCCCCTGGCGACAGCAGCGGCCGCTCCACCAGCGGCGCGTCCGGCGTCATCCGCAGCCGACCCGCCTTGCCGTGACGGGCAAACGCGCTATACGCCGCCACGATATCCGCAAGCCGGGCGCCTGCGCCGCCAAGGATCAGCGACAGATTGGGCTCGGCGCCCGGCGGCAGCATCAGCGGCAGGCCGGCATTGCGCAGCGTGGCGGCAAACCGTTTTGGCCCGTAGGCTTCAAGCACCTGCACTGCCGGAAGGTTCAGAGAGCGCACCAGCGCGTCGCTGGCGCTGACCGGGCCATGAAAGCCGCTGTCAAAGTTACCGGGCCGATAATCGCTGAACCGCCGCGGGACGTCCTGCAGTAGAGAGGCCGGATGAATCAGCCCCTCGTCCAGCGCCATGCCGTAGACAAACGGCTTCAACACGGAGCCCGGAGAACGGATCGCCGACACCATATCGATGTGCCCAAAGCGGCTGTCGTCGCTAATATCCGCCGACCCGACCCAGCCCCGCACGCGCATATCGGTATGATCGACGACGACAATCGCCAGCGAGCTGCGCGGCGGCAGGCGCGATTTCCAGTTGAGGGCTAAATCCTCCAGCTGGCGCTGCAGCCCGGCATCGAGGGTCGTCACCACCTTGTCTTCGCCGCTGCTTGCCAGCATCCGCCGGGAAAAAAGCGGTGCCAGCTGCGGCATCTGGCGGGGGAACAGCCATACCGGCTCTTCCACGGCCTCGCGCACCGTCTTCTCCGACCACACGCCCTGGGTTTGCATACGCGCCAGCACTTTATCGCGCGCCGCCTGAGCCCGCTGCGGCCAGCGATCCGGACGCAGACGGCTCGGCGCCTGCGGCAGCACCGCCAGCAGGGCCGCTTCGCCGTAGCTGAGCCGGGCCGGCGGTTTCCCTAGGTAAGCCCAGCTGGCGGCGCCGATCCCCTGCAGCGTGCCGCCAAACGGCGCGCGGTTGAGATACAGGGTCAGGATCTCGCTTTTCGATAAATGCCACTCCAGCTGCAGCGCGCGCCACAGCTGGCGCAGCTTGCCGCCGAAGGTTCGGGGATGAGGGTCGAGCAGGCGCGCAACCTGCATAGTCAGCGTGCTGCCGCCCGAAATGACGCGCCCGGAGGTTGCGTCCTGCCAGGCTGCGCGGGCAATGGCCAGCGGGTTTACGCCGGGGTGATCCCAGAACCAGCGGTCTTCGTACTGGATCAGGGCCTGCAGATAGCGCGGCGACACGTCATCAAGAGTCACCGGATAGCGCCAGACGCCCTGCTTGTCCGCAAAGCGCCACAGCGGCGTACCGTCCTGGGCCACCACCACCCGGGCCGGAGCCACCTCGTGCAGCGGCAGCGGCCACAGGCGATCCGCCGCCAGCAGCGCCAGCCACAGCAGGAACGGCGTCGCCGCCAGCCATCGCCAGCGGCGCCTTATCTTCACCAACCGCCGCATTTACGGAGTGACGATCAGCGGGCCGCTGGCCGTACCGGTTGCCCGCCACTGCGGAACGTACATCGATTCCACCTGCGGCTGCGGCACCTGATAGGTCCCAGGCGTCACCGCCCGCGCCAGGTAGACCAGCGTAACCGGCTGCCCTTCGTTTACCGCTACCGCGGCAACAAAGCGATCGTCGCGGAATTCGATATGCTGAATATCCGCCTGCTGCATGTGGTTGAGCAGGTTCTGCACCGCCTCTCCGTTCTCCTGCAGGCTGGCGCTGCTGTTTGCCAGGTTCTGGTTTTCCAGCTCAAGCCCCGCCGGCAGCAGATCGACGACCAGCGCATCCGGCACATTACGTTTAGCGGTAATTTCCAGCTTCACCAGCACCAGCTCGCCGCTGCGCAGCGAGCTCAGCGATTTTTGCTGCCCGCGAGTGTCGAAGATCTGCCGTTCAATACCCAGCACGTTGCCCGAAGGCTGCGGGGCGCTAAGCGGATAGCCGCTGCTGTCAAGACGCAGCCAGAGCGGCTGGCTGCCGGTATTGCTGACCTGCAGCGCCGCCAGCTGGTCGCCGGTCAGGTTGCGGGTCTGCGCTTTATCCGCCGCGAGCGGCTGCGCCTGCAATGAGGTTTGCGCCTGCCAGCTGCCGGGTAAATCCTGCAGCGCGCGGCCGGCAAGGAACAGCGCGTTGCTCTCCTGAGTAGAGAGCCAGCGCTGGCCGTAGGCCTCATCAGCCAGATTGCTCAGCAGCGAGTTTTGCGCCTCCGGCAGCAGCTTATTCTCCTCCAGCAGCGCCAGCTTCAGCGCATCATCGCGCAGCGCGCTGCCGTAATCGCCCAGCCAGCGATCCCGATCCTGACGCGGCGTGCTCATCGCCAGCTTCAGCGCCTGCTCGCCGCGCGGCGCGTCGCCCATCGCTTTCAGCGCAATGCCGAGCTGCAGCAGCGGCAGGCCGGATCGCGCCTGGTCATGGCGGGTCCAGATTTCACGCAGCGCGCCAAGGGGCGCCTTTTGCTGACGAGCCAGCACCAGAGCGGCGTAGGCCTGGGCGGCAAAGCGGCTGGCCGGCGCGTCGTCGCTGTAGCGCACGGTCATCAGCCCCGGCTCCTGCAGATAGCGCAGCAGGCGCTGGTTACCGTTATTGATAGCGTTGGCCGGCACGCTGTAGCCCTGCTCGCCCGCCCGCACCAGGAAGTCCATAGCGTAGGCGGTCAGCCAGTACTCCTCCGGCCCGTTTTTATCCCATAGCGCAAAGCCGCCGTCGTCGCGCTGCATCTGCAGCAGGCGCGCGATTCCGAGATCCACCGCCGCGCGGCGTTTTTCATCGCTGTCGCCCTCAATGCCCAGCGTTTTCAGCTGCGCCGCGCTGGCGTAGAGCGACGGGAACAATCCGCTGGCGGTCTGTTCCAGGCAGCCGTAAGGATAGGCTTTCAGCTCGCGAATATAGCGGGCCAGATTAAGCGGCGGCTTGCCGCTGAACACCAGTTGCCCCTGCAGGGTCGCCGGCGAGAAGCCGAGCGTTTGCTCCGGCGGCGCCTGCCAGCTTTCGCCAGGCTGCAGCACCGCGCCAACGTTGACCGTCTGCGCCGGGAAGGCCGGACGGACGCCAATTTTCCACTGCTTTTGCAGCGGGGCGAAGGTCTCGCCCGGCAGGTTCAGGCCGCTAATGGTCGCGCTGAGCTGGCCGTCGCCAAACCCCTCTTTGGCGCTAACCGGCACAAACAGGGTGCGACGCGCGCCCGGCACCAGCTGAACCGGCGCGATTGCCGGCTGCGCAAGCTGCAGCAGGCCGCCGGCGCTAAGCGCAACGTTCAGCGTTTGCGGCCTGTCGGTCAGGTTGCTGAGATCCAGCGCCAGGCGCGTGGTATCGCCGCTGGCGAGGAAGCGCGGCGTATTCAGCTCGGCAATTACCGGCGCGGCGACCACCACTTTGTCTTCGCTGCTGCCAAAATCATCGGCGGTCCACGCCTGGGCCATCACCCGCAGCTCGCCGTTAAAATCACCGATCGGCAGCGTCACGGTTCCTTCGCCATTGTCATCAAGCGTTACCGGCCGGGCCTGCTGCGCAATAATCGTCACGTGATTGACCGGCGGCTTACCGCCGCGCTTGAGCTCGTCACCGTCGCCGCCGAAGCGCAGGCTCGCCAGTCGTCCCTGGCCCTCAATCACCTGGCCGTAGATATCGTAAATATCCGCCCCGTAGCGCTTCTGGCCAAAAAAGGCGTTCCACGGGTCCGGCGTCGCGTAGTCGGTAATGTTCAGCACGCCGCTATCAACGGCCGAGAGCAGGACATTCACCTGCTTCGGCGTCTCGCCCTCTTTAACGCTGGCTTTCACTTTTACCGTCAGCGGCTGGTTGGGACGCATTTTTTCCGGCGCATCCAGCGCAAGGGTCAGGCGGCGGTTTTCATCGCCGAGCGGCAGATGCAGCAGCCCCACCGCCCGTTTCGGCGTCGCGGAGCGCGATTTGTCGCCTGGGCGAATCACCAGCGTGCTGAGGTAGAGGTCATGGCGGTTCCAGGCTTGATCGACCGGGATCGACAGATCCATCCCTGCGGCCGGAACGTCAATTTCCTGCCACCACAGCGGGCCTTCGCTGGACTCGACCAGCGCATAGCCTTTGCCTGCCGCCGGCGCGGCGATATGCAGCTTGATGGTGTCACCGGGCTTGTAGGCCGGTTTATCCAGCTTCATGGTGACCCGGTCCGGGCGCGCGGCCCCCGCGCCGTCGCTGTTATCCTGCCAGCTGTAGCCGGCCCAGAAGCGCACGCTGCTGACCGCGCCCTCCGGGTCCTTCACCTCCAGCCGGTAAGAGCCCCACTCCACCGGGAAGCTGACCTTCGCCGTTTGTCCGGCCTGCAGATCCAGCGACTCTTCACCCTCCTGCAGATCTTTCTGGTCGAACTGCGACTGCCAGCCTTCGCTATCCGACCAGTTCCAGTAGTAGTCGCGGCGTTCGCGAATGAGGCGCACCTGCAGTCCGGAGACCGCTTTTTTGTCTCCGGCGGCATCGGCATAGACAATCTCGAATCCGGCGGTGCTGTTTTCATCCACCACCGGCTGCTTCACCGTGCTGTCGGTCCGGTAGTCATACACGTCTTTCAGGGTGAATTCAGGACGGATGCCCGGCAGGGCATCGGCAGGCCAGATAGCCTGCTGCACGGTGCGGGTCACGGGACGACCGCCGGACTCCAGCAGGCTGGCTTGTAAAATCACCTGCAGCGGCGAATGGCTATCCTGCCACTGGCTGGCGGTGGTCACTTCCCCGTGGCCTTTTTCGTCCAGCGTCATCTGTACTTCATCGAGGCTGCGGGAGAGGTTTTCCTCGGCAATATCGCCGAACTGGAAGCCCGGCAGCGCGGCGACCGCGTCGCGCAGCGGACGCAGGAACAGTTTCCCCTGCAGCTGGTTGCCGCTGGCAGGCGCGCCGTATAAATAGGCCCCGGCGACGGCAAAGGTCACGTCGGCATCCGGCGCAACGGCAGCCTTTTGCGCGCTCAGGTTCAGCGCCATACGCTCGGGCATGAAGTCTTCAACGTGGAAGTCCCACTCGCGCGGCTGATTGTCGCCGGTGCTGGCGCGGATATGCCACATGCCGGTGGCCGCGCCGGCGTCGAGCGGCCAGGTAAACTGATACAGGCCGTTCACCGGCTGGCTCACCAGGGAGCGGATCACCTGGCCGTCCGGCTGAACCACATCGAACTTCACCGGCTGCTCGGCCAGCGGCCTGCCGTCGCCGTCGCGCAGCAGCGCGTTGAGGATCACCGTCTCCCCCGGGCGATAGAGATCGCGAGGGCCAAACATAAAGAACTGCTTGCTAAAACCGGGGGCCCCGGAAATGGCGAACTCCGCCAGATCCAGCGCGGGCAGCTTGAGATCCAGCAGGGTGGTTTGCCCCTCTTTGCGCGCCAGCAGCAGCGCGGCGTCTTTATCGGTTTGCAGCGTCACGTAGCCCTGGCCGTCGCTTTTGGCCTGCGCCAGCGTCTGCCCTTTGGCGTTGAGCAGCTGAACCTCGATACCGGACTGCGCCGCGCCGTTTTCGAGGCTTTGGGTAAAGACGTCCAGCCGGTTATGGTAGCGATGCGCCGAGACGCCAATATCGCTGAGCGTAAACAGCGTCGCGGCGTTGCTGTAGCTGTAATGGCCCGCCTGGTTCATCACCGCCACGTAGACGCCCGGCTGCTGCAAGGGTTTGATATCCGCCAGCGGCAGCAGCAGCTTTTCCCGCGTATTGCGCGCCGGATTGAGGTCAAAACGTCCGCTGTAGACCAGGTCGGCCATTTTTAGCAGCTCGTCGGACTCCCAGTTGCTTAACGAATTCCGGTACTCCCACTGGCTGACGAAGGCAGACAGCGATTCGGGTTTGATACGGAAGAAGTTCACGTCGACGCTATCGACGTTCAGGGCCATCACCGGCAGCCCGGCCACGACTTTGCCCGGCAGCAGCGAGCCCCGGCTGGCAAAGCCGATGCTGGGGGCGACGTCGCGGGTGGCGATCGTTTTTTCAAAAGAGGTGCCGAAGGTCGCGGTATTCAGCGCGGTCAGCGTGGGGTCAACGGAGACAATCAGCTCCCGTTTCGGCTCAAGATGGCGCAGGCGCAGCTCTTTCAGGTTCGGCGCCAGCTCCCAGGCGCCGTCAACCTTCCCGCTTTTTTTATCGACAAGGTGCACGCTGCGGGAGAAATCCTGATCTGGCTGCAGCGGAACGGAGAAGGTCAGGACCAGCGTCGCCGCGCCGTCCAGCTGGACTTCCGAGGCGTCGAGCAGCGTCAGCGCCTTGCCTTTACTTTTCTCCGCCAGCTTAGCGAGCTGGGCGCCGTCCGGTTTCGCTGCGCCCTGATTATCCGCAGAAGAAGATGCGGCTGGCGCAGCGGTCTGAGTTTTGCCGCTGTCGTCGCAGCCGGCAAGCGAAAGAGCGGTAAGCAGCGCCAGAGATAGCGTCGCTAAACGAAATGGTTTCATCCTTTAACCCCTTGGCCCAAACAGCCAGATACCTGTAGTGAACACATTATTATGCGTCAACGGCGGAATTACCAATTGCTTATAGTATCCGCAGCGCGCCGACGGCCTGATTTTCCCGATGATATAATTTCAGCGATAGGTTTTACCCGGCAGATGAGAATAATAACGACGGCGTATTTGCGTCCGGGCAGCGCGAAAGATTACAACAAACTTCGCACGATGAATATAAAACATATCGCAGAGCGCAATTAAAAATAAGAGAGAGTGATAATACGCAGGTTTAATTATAATGTGAAAGCGCATACTTCCGACCGGCTGAATTCTGAAATTAACATTAGTCCCCTCCTGTAAATTGACAACCTGCTGGTTTTCTCTTACTTGAACGCTATGCCGTGATATCTCATGCCGCCCTTACCTTCGCGTCAGCCGTCCCTTCTCATCTTCAGATGGAGAAATGGCTTCACTGCCGCTGCCCGGCCAGGCGCATGATTCACGGTATATGTTAATGGCCACGTCGGCTAAAAAACTTCTGGTGGTAGCACTGACCGCCCGTTCTGCGGAATCAATAACGGCACAACAGTCATCCGTTCCGTATTGACATATGAAATAAGTAATATGGGAATTATTTATGTCACAAATGAGCGCTCTTTTAATTATTATTTTTATTCTTTATACAGGCGATGTTATTTCGACCCGCACCAAAGCCTGGGTCCCTTCCGTCTTTGTCTGTGCGGTGCTGTTTCTGGGCGGGTACTGGACATTTTTCCCGGCCGATATTATCAGCCGGGCGGGGATCACGGCCCCCGTCGCCATCATGCTGATGTATCTGCTGATTACCAATATGGGGACCCTGCTGTCGCTGAAGGAGCTCATGCGCCAGTGGAAAACGGTGATCGTCGCGCTTGCGGGTATCGCCGGGATAACGGTGGCCGTCTTCGCGGTGAGCCTGCTGCTGTTTGACCACAACACCGCGCTGGTTACCATCCCACCGCTGGTCGGCGGGATCGTTTCATCATTGATTATGTCGCAAGGCGCTAGCAACGCCGGGCTGGTGGATCTGTCGGTGCTGGCGATTCTGATTTACGTGATGCAGGGATTCGCCGGCTATCCCCTCACCGCCATCATGCTGCAACGCGAAGGAAAAGCGTTGCTTACGCGCCACCGCAGCGGCGAGCATCATCCTGATAGCGCTGAAGATGAACGGACCCTCCTCGCCTGCGGTGAGGAAATGATGCCGCATCTGTTTAGCCGCATCCCCACCAGCTACAACAGTACCTATTTTAAATTCCTGCGCCTGGCGATGGTGGGCTGCCTGGCCTGGTTTGTCTCCGAGCTGGCAAAACCCATCGTCAGCATCAGCCCGTTCGTACTGTGCCTGTTTTTTGGCGTGGTCTTTACTTCATTGGGCTTTCTTGAAAAACATACGCTGCAAAAAGCGAACGGGTTCGGCTTTGCCGTAATGGCATTGATGCTGTTTATCTTTGATACCTTGAACAAAGCCACGCCGGATATGCTGCTGCGCCTGCTTTATCCGATGGCGGTGCTCATCGCCACGGCGGTTATCGGCATGTTTATCGTTTCCTGGGCCGTAGGGAAAGCGCTCGGCGTAAGCGGCGCCATGTCATTCGCCATCTCCCTGACCGCGCTGTACGGCTTTCCGGCGGATTACATCATCACCAACGAAGCCATTAACTCCCTCACCCAGGATGAAAAAGAACGCCAGATGCTGACTCAGCACATGCTGGGGCCAATGCTGGTCGGCGGGTTTATCTCCGTGACGATTGTTTCCGTCATCCTGGCCGGAATACTGGTGGGTTATCTGGCGCCGGTTATCGGCTGAAGTCTTTCATTTTCTACGTCCCTATGGAGTCCGTTTTATGATTAACCCCGCTATTACCGCCATCATCGCCAGAGAAGAGCAGGCGACAATCGACTTTCGCCGCGATCTACACGCCCACCCGGAGCTGCCGTGGGAGGAACGGCGAACGACGGAGCGCGTCGTGGCAGAACTGGAGAGCATCGGTATCGCCTGCCGTCGTACCGTTCCGACCGGCGTCATTGCAGACATCGCCGGCGGCAGGCCGGGCAAGACGGTCGCCCTGCGCGCCGATATGGATGCGCTGCCGGTGCAGGAGCTCAACGATCGGCTCAGCTATAAATCGCAAATCGCCGGGAAAATGCACGCCTGCGGGCATGATTCCCATACCGCAATGCTGCTCACCGCTGCCCGCGCGCTGTACGAGGTTCGCGAGCAGATGGCCGGTAACGTGCGTTTAATTTTTCAGCCCGCCGAGGAGATTGCCGAGGGGGCGAAAGCCATGATCGACCAGGGCGCGCTCGATAGCGTCGACAACATTTTTGGCATGCACATCTGGTCCGGTTCGCCTTCCGGTAAAATCTCCTGCAACGTGGGGTCGTCGTTTGCCTCCGCGGATTTACTCAAAGTCACTTTTCGCGGTCGCGGCGGTCACGGTTCAATGCCGGAGGCCTGCATCGATGCGGCGGTCGTCGCCTCCGCCTTCGTGATGAATTTGCAGGCTATCGTGGCGCGTGAAACTTCGCCGCTGGAATCCGCGGTGGTCTCTATCGGCCGAATGGATGTCGGCACCCGGTTCAACGTGATTGCCGAAAATGCCGTCCTGGACGGCACCGTGCGCTGTTTCAGCATCGAAACCCGCCAGCGCCTGGAGGCCGCAATAACGCGCTATGCGCAGCATACCGCGGCGATGTATGGTGCGACCGTTGACGTCGACTACTGCTACGGCACGCTGCCGGTGATTAACGAAGAGCGCAGCGCACGGCTGGCGCAATCGGTGATCCGCGAGGCCTTCGGCGACGACGTGCTATTCAGCGAAAAGCCCACGACCGGCGGGGAGGATTTCAGCTTTTATATGCAGGACATTCCCGGCTGTTTTGCCCTGCTCGGCTCCGGCAATAAAGAGAAAGGGAGCGACTACGCCCACCATCACGGATGCTTCAATATCGATGAGCAGGTGATGAAAACCGGCGCCGGGCTGTACGCCCAGTACGCCTGGCGCTATCTGCATCAAGACCGCTTCTGATCGTTTCTCCCCGGCGTGCGCCGGGGACATATCACATTACGATATGTATTACGTGAAAATGCCTTGTCGGTAAGGGCAAAAACATCAACAATCTATCTATTGTTGATGACACGGAGATAGCCATGTCCACTTCGTTTTTTATCGCCGCCGACTGGTTAGCGGAACATATTGATGACCCGGAAATCCAGATTATCGATGCCCGAATGGCGCCGCCAGGGCAGGAAGATCGCGATTTGCACGCCGAATATCGCGCAGGTCATATTCCCAACGCCGTATTTTTCGATATTGAAGCGCTTTCCGATCGCACCAGCCCGCTGCCGCATATGATGCCGCGAGCGGAAGCCTTCGCCGTTGCGATGCGCGAGCTTGGCGTGAGCAGCGATAAGCATCTGGTGGTTTACGATGAAGGCAACCTCTTCTCGGCGCCGCGCGCCTGGTGGATGCTGCGGACCTTCGGGGTAGAAAAAGTCTCTATTCTCGCCGGAGGGCTGGCCGGCTGGCAGCGCGATGAGCTGCCGCTGGAGCAGGACGATCCGCAGCTACCGGAGGGCGAATTCGACGGCCGCTTCGATCCGCTGGTGGTTAAGCGGCTGACCGACGTGCTGCTGGTGAGCCATGAAGGATCGGCCCAGATCGTCGACGCGCGTCCGGCCGGGCGCTTTAACGGTCTCGTCGATGAGCCGCGTCCTGGCCTGCGCCGGGGGCATATTCCCGGGGCGCTGAACGTCCCGTGGACCGAGCTGGTGATTAACGGCGAGCTGAAAACTATCGACGAGCTGAATGATATTTTCCTGCGTCAGGGCGTGGATTTTGAGCGGCCGATTATCGCCAGCTGCGGGTCCGGCGTCACGGCGGCCGTGGTGGTGCTGGCGCTGACGACGCTGGGCGTCAACGGCGTCTGCCTGTATGACGGTTCGTGGAGCGAATGGGGCGCCCGCCCGGATCTGCCGATAGAGCCGGCGCAATAAAAATAGCGGCGGGGTTAATGCCCCGCCGTCATCAGATAATGCGGTTCTGCTTGAAATCGCGCAGGAAGCTGCCCCAGCGCTTTTCATAGAATGGCGCGATATGGGCAATCATAAAGTGGCTGATGCCCTTCTCCCCTTCCACGACCTGACAAATATCGATCGGCTCATCGCCGGGCTGCGTGTCGGTTGCCACGCTGCCGGTCGCCTGGATGACCTCTTCAATATCCCCCTCGGCCTCAATGCCGATAAGCAGATTCGCCGGCGCGTCGGCGCTGTCCTTAATCGAGCATAGAAACGCGCGCTTTACGGTTTTCAGGGATTTAAAGAGCGTGGTCAGCGAATCCACCATCTGCGCCGGTGGCTCGGCCACCTCAGACAGCAGCAGAGGCTGCCCGCCTTCCAGCACGGTTTGCGCGCTGAGAGGACCGCCATCTTCACCCAGCAGATGCTTGATTTCGTTCGGCGTAAACTCTTTTCCGGCCGGCAGTTTGGCATTGAGGAACAGCGTCTCGCCCAGCGTCATCGCCATCAGCGTACGCGCCGGCATCGCCACAAAAGACTGCTCGTCTTCGACCGCCTGCTGCAGCGCCTCCAGCGAGGTAAAAAAGGGAATGACCGAGGCGCCATCATCTTTTTCCCAGTGCTGCAGGTCTACGGCGCTCTCTTCGACAACCTGTTCACCTTCCGCCGCCGCGCCGGGCACCCAAACGGTGGACTCCAGCAGCGTACGGAAAAAAGCCGGGCGATGGCCTGGCTCAATCGCCGCCTTTTCCAGCAGCGTTTCTAATTCATTTTTAGTTTCGGACATGGCTCTCACAACATCAGAATCAGAAATCCCCCGGCCGTGGACGCGGGCCGGGGTGAGACAATCCGGGGCGCCAGCGCCCCGCCATTTTTACTCTGCGGTTAACAGATTGGCAATCGTGCGCACGCCGAGCCCCGTCGCGCCGGCTGACCACTGCTCAACGGCGGATTTACGATAGGTCGCGGAGCAGTCGATATGCAGCCAGCCCTGGTGATAGTTCTCAACGAAATGGGAGAGGAATCCTGCCGCCGTGCTGGCGCCCGCCGGATAGGCGGCGCTGCCGGTGTTGTTCAGCTCGGCGAAGTTCGACGGCAGTTGGCCGCGGTGGAATTCCGCCAGCGGCAGACGCCAGAAGGCTTCGTTTTCCGCCTGCGCGCTCGCCAGCAGGCGAGCCGCCAGCGCGTCGTCGAAGCTGAACAGCGCGTGGTAATCGTTGCCCAGCGCGGTTTTCGCCGCTCCGGTCAGCGTCGCCGCGTCGATAATCAGCTCCGGCTTCTGCGCAGACGCATCAATTAGCCCATCCGCCAGCACCAGACGGCCTTCGGCGTCGGTGTTCATAATTTCTACGGTTTTACCGTTACGGTAGCGAATGATATCGCCAAGCTTGAAGGCGTTGCCGCTAATCAGGTTGTCAGCGCAGCACAGGTAGAGCTTCACGCGCTTATTCAGGCCGCGGGAGATCGCAAACGCCAGCGCGCCGGTGACCGTTGCCGCGCCGCCCATGTCGGACTTCATCGAATCCATAAACGCGCTCTGCTTGATGCTGTAGCCGCCGGAATCGAAGGTGATGCCTTTCCCGACCAGGCAGGCATAGACCGGCGCGTCTTTATCGCCGGTTGGGTTGTAGTCCAGCGCCAGCAGGACCGGCGGGCGCTCGGAGCCGCGTCCTACGGTATGCAGACCAAGATAGTTCTGCTCGCGCAGGTCCTCGCCTTTGGTGATGCGGTAAGAGACGTTATCGCAGCCAACGCCGCACAGCAGATCGACCGCGCGCTGGGCCAACTGCTCCGGACCTAACTCTTCCGCCGGCGCGTTAATGGTGTCGCGCACCCAGTCAATAATGGCCAGACGGCTATCCAGCTCGCGCTTTTGCGCATCATCCAGCGCCGGCCACTCAACCTGGCGGCTGCCTTTCGGCCCTTTATAGCCCGCCCAGAACGCCCACGCGCGATCGGTATTCCAGCCTTCGCCATCGAGAGCGACGTGCCTGATGCCCATCCCGTCAACTTTACGCGCCGCGCGCTGAATCAGGCCCAGGTCGTCTTTACCGTTCAGATGCAGGGTGATGCCGTCGTTGTTAATGCTGTAAGCCGCTTTTTCTCCCCAGCGCGCGTCGGCAGGTTGGGTCGTCAGCGTAATCTTCATGGCTTCGGTCATTTTATTCATCCTTATTAGCAAACGGGCCACCCTATGGCAGCCCGTTAAAATTTTTCCGCTAAATGATTCGCGTTGCAGGAAGGCGGCAAGTAAGCAAATCCCCTGGAGCATAGATAACTATGCGACTGGGGTGAGCGAACGCGGCCAACGCATCTGCAACGTGGAACATGACGCGAAAATTATTCTGCTTCGTCTAACCAGACTAGCAGAATTGCCTCCAGAATTTTTTCATTGGATGCGTTTGGATCGTCATTAAACTCTTCCAGCTCGCAAATCCACTGATGCAAATCGGTGAAGCGAACGGTTTTCGGGTCGAGATCCGGGAAGGCGTCATACAGCGCTTCGCCTATTTCGCGACTATCGGTCCATTTCAGTGCCATATCAATGCTCGCGTGCGTGGTTGATGGTGTAGCGCGGAATTTCGACGACCAGATCGTCGGCGGTCACGCGCGCCTGGCAGCTCAGACGGCTATCGGGTTCCAGCCCCCAGGCCTTATCCAGCATATCGTCTTCATCTTCAGTACTTTCGGCCAGCGAGTCAAAACCTTCACGCACGATGCAGTGGCAGGTGGTGCAGGCGCAGGATTTTTCACAGGCGTGTTCAATCTCAATACCGCTACGCAGCGCGGCATCAAGAATGGTCTCACCGATTTTAGCTTCCACAACTACGCCATCCGGGCACAGGTCCTGATGGGGTAGAAAAACAATCTTTGGCATATTAAACCTCGTCCACGGATTGGCCTTTCAGCGCGGTACGGACCGACTGGTCCATGCGGCGTGCGGCAAATTCCTGGGTTTGTGTGTCTGTATTTTTAATGGCTTCTTTTATTGCATCGGCGTCATCGCCTGCCGCCACCGCGCGCAGCTGCGCCGTTGCGTCATCGATAGCCTGACGTTCTGCGGCGCTTAACAGCGCGGCATCGCTGGCCAGCGCGCTTTCCAGGCTTTCCAGAACGCGTGCGGCTTCGACTTTTTGCTCGGCCAGCATTCGCGCCTTAACGTCCTGCTCGGCGTGGCTCATCGAATCTTTGATCATGGTGGCGATTTCGCTGTCGCTCAGGCCGTAGGAGGGTTTCACCTGAATGGACGCTTCGACCGCGGTCGATTTCTCCATAGCGGTGACGCTCAACAGCCCGTCGGCATCGACCTGGAAAGTGACGCGAATATGCGCCCCGCCCGCCGGCATTGCCGGGATACCGCGCAGCGCAAAACGCGCCAGCGAACGGCAGTCCTGCACCAGCTCGCGCTCGCCCTGCATAACGTGGATGGACATCGCCGTCTGACCGTCTTTAAAGGTGGTGAACTCCTGGGCGCGGGCCACCGGAATGGTGGTATTGCGCGGGATCACTTTCTCCACCAGACCGCCCATCGTTTCCAGCCCCAGAGAGAGCGGGATAACGTCGAGCAGCAGCAGTTCGCTGTCCGGCTTATTGCCGACCAGAATATCGGCCTGAATGGCGGCGCCAATAGCAACAACTTTATCCGGGTCAATAGTGGTCAGCGGGGTACGGCCAAAAAACTCGCCGACGCGCTCGCGCACCAGCGGCACGCGGGTAGAGCCGCCCACCATCACCACTTCCAGCACCTCTTCCGCGCTCACGCCGGCGTCCTTCAACGCGCGACGACAGGCCAGCAGAGTGCGCTTAACCAGCGGAGCAATCAGCTCATTAAAGTGGCTACGGGTGATTTCTCCCTGCCAGCCGCCGACGTCAACGCGGGCGGTTTCCGCTGTGCTAAGGGCAATTTTGGCCGCAATAGCCGCATCCAGCAGCTCACGCTGCAGGCGGTTATCGCTGCGATCGCTGAGGCCCGCCCGCTCGCGCAGATAGTCCGCCAGCAGATGGTCGAAATCGTCGCCGCCGAGCGCCGAGTCGCCGCCAGTGGCCAGAACTTCGAAGACGCCGCGGCTGAGGCGCAGAACGGAAATATCAAAGGTGCCGCCGCCGAGATCGTACACCGCGATAACCCCTTCCTGACCGGAGTCGAGACCGTAGGCAATCGCCGCCGCCGTCGGTTCGTTAAGCAGGCGAAGTACGTGCAGGCCGGCCAGACGCGCGGCGTCTTTAGTGCCCTGGCGCTGCGCATCGTCGAAATAGGCCGGCACGGTGATCACCACGCCGTCGAGCTCGCCGGCAAGGGCTTCCGTCGCGCGGGCGGACAGCGCCTTGAGGATATCGGCAGAAACGCGGACCGGATTAAGCAGACCGCCGGCGGTTTGAATCATTGGCAGACCGTTTTCGCTGGCCTGCAGCTGGTAAGGCAGATGCGGGTAGCGGGCCTGAATATCGACCAGAGAGCGGCCCATCATGCGCTTCACCGAGCTGATGGTGTTAACCGGATCCAACGCCGCATTCTGTCGGGCGTCATAGCCGACGCTGAGGCCGGACGTTTGGTAGTTCACCACCGAAGGCAGCAGGTAGCGCCCCTGGCGATCGGGCAGAGTTTCGGCCTGGCCGCTACGCACGGTGGCGACCAGTGAATTGGTGGTACCCAGGTCAATACCCGCCGCCAGACGACGCTGGTGCGGCGCGGCACTCAGGCCAGGCTCACTAATTTGTAATAAGGCCATAATTGCTTCCGAATATTAATTTACTCGTCATAATCTGTGCTGCAGCTACGTTGGCTGCATGGCGACCCGAATACGTTAGAGTGAAAAAAACTTTTCTTCGAGTTGTTCTGCTACGTTCTGAAGCTTATCGAGAAAACGCAGCTTACGCACGGTATCCGCCGCGGCCTCCCACGCTTCGCTGTCTAATTGCTCAACGACCTGCCGCTGACGGACGTCGTACATCCCCTTCACGCGCTGAATAAACGCGCTCAAACGCGCTTCATCCTGCGATTTTTCGATCTCATCCAGCTCTTCGCGCAGCTCCAGCTGTTCCATCAGGAACGCGGTATCGCGCACGGTGTGCTGCTCGCTGGCTAAATCGAAGCCGTGAAGCGAAAGGATGTATTCGGCGCGGGTCAGCGGATGACGCAGCGTTTGCCACGCCTGATTAATCGTCGCGGAGTGCTGCACGGAGGCGAGCTGTTCGGCGGCGCTGGCGCTGGCGAACCGGTCGGGGTGATACTGACGCTGCAAATCCTGGTACCGGACAGCCAGCTGTTCTTGCGAAAGGGTATAACTGACCGGTAACCCGAAGAGGGCAAAATAGTCCATAGTAACCTCAGGGTTAACGAGATAAAGCAAACCCCACGCACGGTACTCCGCAGTGGGGTTATATATCCGCGCCTCTCAGGACACATCTTAACCGGCGGCGTCCGCCTACTGTCGTAAGCCTATCGGGAAACGCCCGCGTGCCGCCTCGATGCTGCACCGAAATTTAGCGGATATAGTGCAGATTACACGTTGAAGCTTTCGCCGCAGCCGCACTCATCTTTGATGTTCGGGTTGGTAAACTTAAACCCTTCATTCAGGCCTTCTTTGACAAAGTCCAGCTGAGTGCCGTCGAGGAACTGCAGGCTTTTGCCGTCGATCACTACCTTGACGCCTTTATCTTCAAACACGGTGTCTTCTGCCGCCGGCTCGTCAACAAATTCCAGCACGTAGGCCATACCTGAACATCCGGAGGTGCGAACACCTAAGCGCAGGCCAAAGCCTTTGCCGCGGTTGGCCAGGAAGGTATTCACTCGCGACGCTGCGCTGTCGCTAAGAGTAATCGACATACAATAACCTCTTAATTATTTCGCTTCACGCTTGCTTTTGTAATCCGCAATCGCGGCTTTAATCGCGTCTTCCGCCAGGATAGAGCAGTGGATTTTTACCGGCGGCAGCTCCAGCTCATCGGCGATATCGGTGTTTTTGATAGCCTGAGCTTCGTCCAGAGACTTACCCTTCACCCACTCGGTAACCAGGGAGCTGGAAGCGATAGCGGAACCGCAGCCGTAGGTCTTGAAGCGCGCGTCTTCAATGATACCTTCATTGTTGACTTTAATCTGCAGCTTCATAACGTCGCCGCACGCCGGCGCGCCGACCATGCCGCTACCGACATTTTCATCGCTGTTGTCAAAAGAGCCAACGTTGCGCGGATTCTCGTAATGATCGATAACTTTTTCGCTGTATGCCATGATGAATTCTCCTTAATACCTACCGATTAATGATGTGACCATTCAATGCTGTTCAGATCCACGCCCTGCTTGAACATTTCCCACAGCGGAGAAAGATCGCGCAGACGACCAATGGAGTTACGAACCAGGTTGATGGTGTAGTCAATCTCTTCTTCGGTAGTAAAACGACCTAAAGAGAAACGGATAGAACTGTGCGCCAGTTCATCAGTCATGCCCAGCGCGCGGAGCACGTAGGACGGCTCAAGGCTCGCTGAGGTACAAGCGGAGCCGGAGGAAACGGCCAGGTCTTTCAGCGCCATAATCAGCGATTCGCCTTCAACATAGTTGAAGCTGACGTTGAGAATGTTCGGCGCGCCCTGGGTGAGGTCACCGTTGAGGTAAACCTCTTCCATATCTTTTACGCCTTCCCACAGACGGTTACGCAGACCGCGCAGGCGCGCCATCTCGGTTTCCATCTCTTCTTTCGCGATACGGTAAGCTTCGCCCATACCGACGATCTGGTGGACAGGCAGAGTGCCTGAACGCATGCCGCGCTCGTGACCGCCGCCGTGCATCTGCGCTTCAATACGAATACGCGGTTTGCGACGGACGTACAGCGCGCCAATGCCTTTCGGGCCATAAATTTTGTGACCGGAGAAGGACATCAGGTCAACTTTCAGCTGGCTCAGGTCGATAGGCAGTTTGCCCACACTCTGGGTGGCGTCAACGTGATAAATGATACCGCGTGCGCGGCACATTTCGCCGATGGTTGCGATGTCCTGCACCACGCCGATTTCGTTGTTCACGTGCATGATGGAGACCACGATGGTGTCATCGCGCATGGCCGCTTCCAGCTCTTTCAGATCGATAATACCGTTGCGCTGCGGCGCCAGGTAGGTGATCTCGAAACCTTCACGCTCCAGCTGGCGACAGGTATCCAGCACGGCTTTGTGCTCGGTTTTGCTGGTGATAATGTGCTTGCCTTTTTTCTGATAAAAGTTGGCTGCACCTTTAATCGCCAGGTTGTCGGATTCCGTTGCGCCTGAGGTAAAGACGATTTCGCGCGGGTCGGCACCGACCAGCTCGGCAATCTGATTACGGGCGATATCTACCGCCTCTTCAGCCTGCCAGCCAAAACGGTGTGAACGAGAGGCCGGGTTACCAAAGGTCCCGTCCAGGGTCAGAAACTGCATCATTTTCTCGGCAACACGCGGGTCCACCGGCGTTGTTGCGGAGTAATCGAGATAAATCGGTAATTTCATTGCTCTTTAACTCCGTACATCACTCAATGCAAGGAACCAGGCGGCCGGCTTGATGTACGACCGGGTAAACGGGATGTCGCAACATCCCGGCCTGATTCGAAAATCTTTTATAATTTTTACCCTAACTGTTTTGCGATGCAGCAAGGCGGCGGGCTTGTAAGCCCCCAGAAGCTTACATCAGCAAGCGGCTGGGGTGAACAAACGCGGCCTACGCAGCAGCGCCCCGAAACAGGACGGGTAAACTACGCACGCAGTTTGACGTCGATAGCGTCCTGAGTGCGGGTATTACGCTGGGATTCATGGCTGTGCTGACGACCCGAAACATCAAGGATTTCCTGGTTGTTCACCAGTTCGCCCAGAGTGATGTTATTCAGGAAGCTGGTCAGGCGCTCGCTCAGGTCGCGCCACAGCGCGTGGGTCAGGCATTTATCGCCACCCTGGCAGCCGCCTTTACCCTGACAACGGGTGGCGTCAACGGATTCATCAACCGCGCTGATAACTTCGCCAACGGCGATGCTACCGGCTTCTTTCCCTAATAAATAACCGCCGCCTGGACCGCGTACGCTCGATACCAGACCATTTTTACGCAGGCGGGAAAACAGCTGTTCCAGATAGGAAAGCGAAATCCCCTGACGCTCAGAAATATCAGCTAACGGAACCGGGCCCGATTCAGAGTTGAGCGCGACGTCCAGCATCGCGGTCACAGCATAACGCCCTTTAGATGTCAGTCTCATGTCTTACTTAACCTCAAACTCGCCCCTGCCCGGGCTTTTTATTAATATGGGTATTGCATAGCAGGGCCAAGTCTGACATTCCCGAGTAATTTGGTCAACTATTTACTTGACTGTTTTAGTCAGGTATTTGGCTATCTGTGCCCTATCGCCCGGCGGCTGATATTCGCGACCGCGCAGCGGCTCCGCGAGCGGCGGTATCAGCCGCTCAGCGCGCCCCTATGCGGCGCGGTTACTCTTTATCCTTCTGCGGCTGCTCAATCGACGCCAGCATTCCGCGCAGGATGTTCAGCTCCTGGCTTTCCGGGCGCGCGCGGGTAAACAGACGACGCAGTTTGTTCATCACCTGCCCCGGATGGCTGGCGCGAATAAAGCCGGTCGCCAGCAGCGTCTGCTCAAGATGGCCGTAAAAGCGCTCTAAATCATCCACCAGCGGATACGGCGTTTCGTCCTGTTGTTCGACCTGGGGCTGTTCCTGCTCCTGCGTTGCCAGCCACGCCATCCGCACTTCATAAGCGATGACCTGCACCGCCATTGCCAGGTTCAGCGAGCTGTACTCCGGGTTGGCGGCAATCGCGACGTGATAATGGCATTTCTGCAGCTCGTCGTTGGTCAGACCGACGCGCTCGCGGCCGAATACCAAAGCCACCGGGGCGTGCTGGCCTTCTGATACGCTCTTCAGGCCGCATTCGCGCGGGTCGAGCATCGGCCACGGCAAAGTACGCGAACGCGCGCTGGTTCCGACCACCAGGCTACATCCGGCCAGGGCTTCATCCAGCGTATCGACAATATGCGCATTGCCGATAACGTCGCTGGCGCCGGCCGCCAGGGCGATAGCCTGCGAGTCAGGCTTAACCAGCGGGTTAACCAACCACAGGTTAGTCAGGCCCATCGTTTTCATTGCCCGAGCTACGGAGCCCATATTGCCAGTGTGTGATGTTTCTACCAGTACGATACGAATATTTTGCAGCATTAGTGTTCTTCGGCTAAAGATTATTCACGCATGCTATCATAAAACGAAGACATAGGCAGATTTCACTGTTACTATGTGCGCCGTTTTTTCCCGTTCTTTAACATCCAGTGAGAGAGACCGATGCATCCGATGCTGAATATCGCCGTGCGCGCAGCGCGCAAGGCGGGTAATTTAATTGCCAAGCACTACGAAACCCCAGACTCCGTAGAAACCAGCCAGAAAGGCAGCAATGATTTTGTGACCAACGTCGATAAGGCAGCCGAAGCGCTGATTATTGAAACGATTCGCAAATCTTACCCGCAGCACACTATTATCACCGAAGAAAGCGGTGAGCACGTAGGTGAAGATCAGGATGTTCAATGGGTTATCGATCCACTGGATGGCACCACCAACTTCGTAAAACGTCTGCCGCACTTCTCCGTATCCATCGCCGTACGCATTAAAGGCCGTACCGAAGTCGCCGTGGTTTACGATCCGATGCGCAACGAACTATTCACCGCGACCCGCGGCCAGGGCGCTCAGCTGAACGGCTATCGTCTGCGCGGCAGCACCGCTCGCGATCTGGATGGCACGATTATCGCCACCGGCTTCCCGTTCAAAGCGAAACAGCACGCCACCTCTTACATGAATATTCTGGGCAAAATGTTTACCGAATGCGCTGACTTCCGCCGCACAGGTTCTGCTGCCCTGGATCTGGCCTACGTTGCCGCAGGCCGCGTCGATGGCTACTTCGAGATCGCGCTGAAGCCTTGGGATTTCGCCGCCGGCGAGCTGATCGCTCGTGAAGCGGGCGCTATCGTTTGCGACTTCACCGGTGGCCATAACTACCTGCACAGCGGCAACATCGTTGCCGGCAACCCGCGCGTAGTTAAAGCGATGCTGGCCAACATGCGTGAAGAGCTGAGCGAAGCGCTGAAGCGTTAATCTCTCTCACCTCATCCCGGCCCGCCCGGGATGAGGATATCACTCAAAACGGCCGCAGCCCGCCGCCGCCCGGCACCGCGCTGCTCCACATCACCACCGCCGCCGCCACTAAAATGACGCCGCCGGACAGCGCCAGCGTCGACCAGCCAACCTGCTGCCAGAGAGGCGGCGTTTTATTCCCGCTAAGCCTGACGGCCAGCTGACGGAAGCCGTGCACCAGCAGCGCCAGCCCGCTGATGGTCAGCGAGGTTCCCGCCGCCATTGCCAGCGCCGCCGCCATTCCCCAGCTAAATACGCCAATCACCTTACTGAACAGCAGGACCATGATCGCCCCTGAGCAGGGACGCATGCCCATCGACAGAACGATGACCAGCCGCGCGCGCCAGTCATCGCCGCTTTGCAGCTGTTCCGGCGCCGGCATATGCTGATGCCCGCAGCCGCAGTGCGCATGATGAACGTGATGCGGCGTAAAGGCGGTAAACGCTGGCCGACGCAGCAGCCCGCGCAGCTTTTTCAGCGCCCGCCAGCACAGCAGCAGGCCCAGCGCGCCGACCAGCAGATAGCTCCCCTTCTCCAGCCAAAAGCTGCTGAGATGAAGCTGCCTTGCCGGCAGCTGCAGCAGGGTCACCACCACCACCACCAGCACGATCGCCACCACTCCCTGCAGGAGCGAGGCGGCCAGCGTCAGCGCAATGCTCGACCTGAGCTTCGCGGGATGCGTCGCCAGCCAGGTGCTAATCACAATCTTGCCGTGCCCCGGCCCCAGCGCGTGCAGTACGCCGTAGATAAAGCTAAACGTCAGCAGCGAAAGCCCCGCCGCTCGCGGATTTTCCGCTACCGCTTTAAGCAGGCCGCTTAGCTCGAAATTTAACGCCCGCTGCCAGATAGCGCTTTGCCGCATCACCTCCGGCCAGGCCTGCCACAGCCAGACGCCCGCGCCCAACGCCAGCGCTAAAAACAGCGCCAGCGGCCACAGCTGACGCAGGCGGGAAGCCCGGGAGGGGGTTGAGAATACTACCGACATGTCAGCGTCACCTTCTGAGCAAAATAGGTTCCGAGCGCCATATCTTCCGGCGGCGCGTCGGCTTTATCGAGCGATTGCGCAAAGGCCGTCATTTTATCATTCGGCTTTGGCGTCACGACCGTCACTTTACACCCCGCGCGCAGCGCCGCAGGCAGAGTGACATCGCCCGGCTTCTCATAGAACATATCGACGTAATAGGTGGGGTCGTAGGTCGAAAGCGTCAGGGTTTGGCCCGCCAGAGGCTGCGGTTTAGCCAGCGGCAGAGTAAAGGTCAGTACCGCCTGATGCCCGTCACGTTCAAGACCGTAGCCGTCGGGGCGATTGTCAAACTTCACGTGCTGGCCGTTATGCCAAAGCTCGCTGAAGTAGTGCTGCCCGAGGACGTTCGCCATCACTTCCGCCGCCAGCTTTTTCCAGACTTCATCTCCCGGCTTTGCGCTTCCGGCATCGTAAAGCAGGTCTGAGGAGGTGATCTCATCCATCGTCCAGCGCATTTTAAAACCGGTGAGCTGTCCGTTATCGGCGACCACCTCCGTCCGCAGGCTGATAAAGCTATGCGGATGCGCTAGCACGCTAAATGATAAAACCATGAAAAATGCCGCACAGGTGCATTGTTTCACTCTCTTCATCCGTTCCTCGCGTGAAAAATTCTGTGAACCTATCCAGCAATCCTGACGTAAAGACGCCAGCCTGCCCAGATCTCTGTTCATCCATTGGCTATTCTTAGCAAAAACCCTAACTGGAACTTACCAGATGATGACAGTGATTGAACCACCATCTGCGCTTTCCAGTCCACAGCGCCGTAACCAGGTCCTGCTGATGTTTTATCTGCCCGGGCAGCCGGTGACCCCCGAGCGGCTTAGCGCTATCAACCTGGTTGATGAGGCCACGGCCCGGCAAGATATCGCGGAGACGGGACGTGAAATTCAGCGTTACCACCGCCTGACCCTCGCGTCGCAGGTGGACGGCAGCTATCGGATTGAAGGCGCCGCAATCGATCAACGCCTGTGCTTACTGCACGGCTTACGCCGGGCGCTGCGCCTGTGTCCGCATTTTATCAGCCACCATTTTACCCCAGCATTAAAAACGCAGCTTAAACTGCAGGGCGTTGCGCGCACCTTATACGACGACACCAATCTGCAGGCGCTGGTCAACCGCTGCGCCCGGACGCTTAACCGCCAGTTTGACTGCCGGGACATTCATTTCCTGCGTCTGTATCTGCAGTACTGCCTGCTTCAGCATCATCTCGGGCTGACGCCGGCCTTTACCGAACAGCAGCAGCGCTGGACGCAGGAGGCGGCGGAGTCGATTCTCGCCGCTGAGATTATCCGTCACTGGCAGCGTCGGGTCACCACCGCGCCGCACCCGGGCGAGCAGCTCTTTCTGACCCTGCTGTTCATGCTGCTCAAAACCCCCGATCCTATCCGCGATGGCCACCAGCAGGACCGGCGCCTGCACCTGGCTATCTCCGGGCTGATCCACCGTTTTCAGGATCTATCGGGCCGCCCGTTTAGCGACGATCAGGGGCTGAGCGATCAGCTCTATATTCATCTCTCCCAGGCGCTGAACCGCAGCGTGTTCGCTATCGGCATCGATAATGCGCTACCGGAAGAGATGAACCGCCTCTATCCGCGCCTGATGCGCACCACAAAAACGGCGCTGGAGGAGTTCGAAAGCGCCTACAGGGTCCGTTTTAATCAGGAAGAAGTGGGGCTGATTGCGGTGATTTTTGGCGCATGGCTGATGCAGAAAAGCGAGCTGCACGAGAAGCAGGTGGTGCTGCTCACCCACGACAATCCCGACCTTGAGCAGGCTCTTGAGCTGCAGCTGCGCGAGCTGACCCTGCTGCCGCTCAATATCAAATATCAAAACGTTCACGCCTTTCAAAAGGAAGGCGCGCCGAAGGGCGTGGCGCTGGTCGTGACCCCTTATGCTACGGCGCTACCGCTATTTTCGCCGCCGCTGTTTCACGCTGAGGAGATGTTCAGCGATCACCAGCGGCAGCATATTTGTAAAATGCTCGAGGACTAGGCCACCGCCTTCGGCCGCAGAACCAGCGCCGGCAAGGCTACCAGCGCCATCACCCAGAAAACGCCCTGGTGCAGATGCTGATAGAGGAAGCCGGCAAATACCGTCATCACCGCAATGCTGCCCCCCATTGCGACCGCGGAGTAGACCGCCTGCAGACGAATCACCTCGCTGCCCTGACGCGCCGAAATATAGCGCATCGCCGCCAGGTGACATACCGTAAAGGTGCCGCAGTGCAGGATCTGCGCGACGATTAGCCACGGCAGCGCCGTGGTCCAGCCCATCAGGGTCCAGCGAATCAGCCCGCAAACGGCGGAAAGCAGCAGTAAATCCCGCGCGCTAAAGCGGCTAAATACTTTTTTGCTCAGCGCAAAGATAACCACCTCCGCGACCACCCCTAGCGACCAGAGATAGCCGATCGCCGAAGCGGAATAGCCAGCCTCCTGCCAGTAAATCGCGCTGAAACCATAGTAGGCGGCATGCGCGCCCTGCAGCAGGCAGACGCAGGCGAGGAAGCGCCAGCTTTGGCGCACCAGCTTCAGCCATGCCGGGAGTCCGGCCGTCTGCTGGTGGCGAACTTCCCCCTGCGGCATCACCGAGGGTTTAAGCAGCATGCCCAGCAGCATTGAAGCGATACCGAGGCTTAGCAGCACCAGGATCGCCCGATAATCAAACAGGCTGACCAGCTTGCCGGTCAGCGCGGAGCCGATAACAAACGCCACCGATCCCCACAGGCGCACGCGCCCGTAGTCCATAGTTATCTGCTTTTGCCAGGTATTCGCCAGCGCATCGGTCAGCGGTACCAGCGGAGAGAAGAACAGATTGAAGCCGACCATCACCACCATCAGCCAGGCCACGCGGCTACCGGCCCAAAAGCCAAGAACAAACAGCAGCGCCAGCAGCGCCAGGACACGCAGGGCGGAAATTAGCCGGGAGGGATCGCTCACCCGCGGCGCAATCAGCAGGCTGCCGAGAAAACGAGCCACCAGCCCGGCGCCGAGCAGCACGCCGATGGTTTCCGGCGTCAGCCCTGCGCCTGCCAGCCAGACGCTCCAGAACGGCAGGAAGGTGCCGTAGCTAAAGAAGTAGGTAAAGTAGCTAAGCGCCAGCCAGCGCGTGGAGTGCAAGACCATGATTTCCTCCCGAATGGAGGCGACAGTCTGGCGATAAACCCCAGCGGGCGCAAGCCGAGGATTTGGGTATACGCCGCTGAATCTGGCCTATTTAACCGCTATTTTCAGCGACCATGAAATCGTCTCGCCCTGCCCTAATACCACCAGACCAGGCTGCCCGTCCATGTTGTGCGCGTTTACAGGGTGACTTTGCGGCTCCAGGCAGACAAACGGTTCACCCGACATACGGAACAGCATAAGCCACGGTGTTTGCGATGAAATTGTGACAGACATCACCTCTCGTTGAATGAGTGCCGTCCCGTTCCAGCCGGAATAGCAGACGTTCAGCCAGCTATCTTCTCCGTAAGCCAGATGCGAAAAATCTCCCCCTTCCGGCAGCTCACCGCGCCAGCCAAGCGGCAAGTGCGACTCGCCCTCTGGCCAGTATCCGCTCGCCTGAAACTGCATCCGGCTTAGCCTGTCGAAGGCATAAAAGGGGTGAAAACCGCCGCCGTAGAGCATCGGTTCATCGCCGTAGTGGGTGACGCTCAGAGAAGCGATAAGATCCCCCTCCTGCAGCTCATAGCGGATCTGCGCTCGATAATCGAATCCGCAGGCGTAGCGGCTACGCAGCTGCAGTACGCAGCGTTCAGCGGCGCGTTCAAGCACCTCCCACGGTCTTAGCCAGCCGTCACCGTGGAGAAAGAACTGCGCGTCCGCATGATGATTCGGCAGGGCGATTTCACGTCCCCGGAAAGGGAAGCGGTTTCCGGCCACCCGGTTTGCCAGCGGCACCATCGGAAACATGCCGCCTGCAGGATTTTCATATAACACCGGGGCTTGATACTGACGGGAGAACAGGTTCTGCACCTTACCGCCCTGCGGATCGACGCGCATCCGTAGATGCGCGTTTTCCAGAATGAAGCTTTCCGCCATTAGCGCGTCTGCTCCTGTTTCAGCGCCTGCCTGCCAGCATGGCGCTCCGCCAGCTGTTCTTCCAGCGCCTCCAGCGTAATGCCTTTGGTCTCCGGTACGTTGCGCAGAATGTACAGATACCCCGCCGCGCAAATGACCCCGTACAGCAGGAAGCTACCCGACGCGCCCAGCCCGGCATTAAGCAGCGGGAAGGTATAGGTCAACAGGAAGCAGGCCACCCACAGCGCCAGCGTACCCAGCGACATCGCCAGCCCGCGCACGCGGTTAGGGAAAATTTCGGATAACAAAACCCAGGTCACCGGAGCCAGCGTCAGCGCGTAAATGGCGATCGCCGCCAGCACCAGAATCAACACCGGCAATCCCAGAATACCCAGACCGTAGGCCGCGGCGATAAGCGCATAAATGATGGTCAGCCCGGCGGCGCCGAGCAGCATCAGCTTGCGGCGACCAATCTTATCGACCAGCGGAAGCGCGGCGATGGTAAAGATCAGGTTGATCAGCCCGGTAGCCACAATCGACTTCAGCGTGCTGTTAATATCGAATCCGGCGGAAGCGAAGATCTCCTGCGCGTAGTTGAAAATAACGTTAATGCCGCACCACTGCTGGAACATTGCCAGCACCATACCAATCACAATGATCGGGCGAACTTTAGGATGCCACAGCGCGGACCAGGAGACTTTTTGCGTGTCTTTGCTGAGGGTTTGCTCGATATCCCTGATGGTTTCATCGGCGTAGCGCTGATTACCGATGCGCATCAGCATTTGGTGCGCGCGCTGGCTTTTCCCCACGCGGACCAGCCAGCGCGGCGACTCGGGAACAAAAAACATCAGGACCAGGAATGCCACCGCAGGCACGATGCCAGAACCAAACATCCAGCGCCAGCCTACCTGCCCGTTCCAGCTGGCATTGATTTCTGCCAGGGTTGCGCTACTTGCGACCGGCTTCGCGATCGCCAGATTAACCAGCTGTGCCGCCAGCACGCCAATAACAATCGTCAGCTGGTTCACCGCCACAAAGCGTCCGCGCTGCGCGGCGGGGCTTATCTCGGCGATATACATTGGGCTTAGCGCTGAAGCCAGCCCAATGCCCAGGCCGCCAACGATACGCCACGCCACGAACATATCAAAGCTGCCGGCAAGCGCCGTGCCCCAGGCAGACAGAGTAAACAGCGCCGCAGCGATGATTAGCGGAATTTTGCGGCCAAATTTATCCGCGCACCATCCCGAAGCCAGCGCACCGAAAACGCAGCCAACCAGCGCTGAACTCATCGCCCAGCCGGACTGCGCCGGGTCGGTAATGGAAAAATAAGCTTCATAAAACGGCTTCGCGCCGCCGATCACCACCCAGTCATAGCCAAACAGTAAACCACCGCAGGCGGCAACCAGACAGATCGTCCAGACGTAGCCCATTTTTAGATGTGTCTGCGCGTTATTCATATGGATTCCTCTTTCAGGGAAACGCAGGGAACAGTAGGGGTTGGCGGGCACGGGCCCGCCGGTTGAGGTTCAGGAAAAAATGCCGCTTTGCAGAGCATGGTCAATCAGATGCGCCTTATCGTGGGCGGGGTTGACGGCCAGCAGCTGCTGAATCGCTCGCCGGTAGTCAGCCACATTCCCCAGACCCAGATATCCCAGCGCTTCAATAAACAGGCAGTGCTGACGATGCTGCGCTGCCGCCGGGACGTCGAGCACCACCAGATCAGGTAGAGAGACGGCGAAGAAATCAGCGCCGGGAACGTCGTCACGATGGCGTCGGGCCCAGTCGATAAAATTGTGGAAATGCCGTTCCGCCAGCTGCACATCGCCACTCTTGCGCAGCGCCATTCCCTGCCAGAAGAGATAATCGGCGGGCTGATCGTTGTAGTAGCGACCGGCATCCAGCGACGATCCTCCGAGGCTTGCGCGCTGGTAACAGGCTGCTGCCCGCTGCGTCTCTCCCGTTTGCGCGGCGCAGTGGCCCAGCAAATACCAGATATCATTATCCGTCTGCCCAGGAAGCCTGCCCTCTCCGAGGTTAAAAGGATAGCGCAGCGCGTCCTCCAGCCGCTGCGTTGCCGGAGCGTATGCATGGCCCTCAATAGCCTGTAACGCAACATGCAGCTGGTTAAGCAAATATTGTCCCGTCACCTTGCCCTCCCCACCTTCCCAGGGATGAAACTTTCGCGTGCGGAGAATATCTGCGGCATCGGCATAACGCCCGCTGCTGTTCCACAGGCTGAGCAGCTCAGCGGTGAGATCGTCCCGTTTCAACACGACGGCGCGATGCGCTTCCAGATGACGCAATCGCTCGCTGACGGGAGCGCCGGTCAGCTTGTTGAGGTAGTCGAGCTCGAAGCGGAAGCGCGCATTCTGTGGTTCGATTTCCACCGCTCGCCGCAGGCTGGCCAGAGCCTGCGGCAGATCCTGACGTTTATTCCAGGCATAAACGCCAAGCAGACGATGGGCCGGCGCGTAGTCCGGGGATTTTGCCAGGACGTCATGCCAGCAGCTCACCGCGTCTTCATAGCGGCGCTTGCTATACCAGAAGCAGCCCAGCAGATAGCGGGCAAACGCGCTTTCTTCCAGCTGTTGCAGCATCCAGACTTCATCCAGCGTGTTGGGGAAACGGACCCGCAGAACATGGCAGCGCTGCGCTGATGCAATGAGCTGCTGGCGCTCGCCGACGTCGTCGCTTAGCGCGGCGCGCCACAGCATCGGTAGCGCCTCCTGGCAATCCAGTAACGCCAACAGCGCTTGTGCAGACTTCTGCTGCCCGATAGAGAGCAGCCATCCCGCAAGCAGGCTGGCGTTGGCGCCTCTGCAGCCGGTAACGCGCAGCAGGTTTTCCCGGAATTCATCGCCCTGGCCAATCATCCAGCGTACGCAATGCAGCGGGTAGCTCAGAGGATACTGCTCAAGGCATAGCGCGATATAATCCAGCGCCTCATCGCAGCGCTGTAGTTTCGCCAGCGCCAGCGCCTTCAGCCCCATAGCAAGGTGGTTCGTGGAATTAAATCGCAGGCTGATCTCGACTTTTTCCAGCGCATCAGCAACATCACCGCGCTTCATCGCCAGCCGAGCCAGCGACCAGTAGGCCGCATCGCGGCAGTTGCCGCTCCATGAGGCTTTGTAATAGTGATCCCATGCGCTCGTGTCATCCCCCTGTCTTTCCAGGGCGCTGGCGAGTAGCATGCTGGCTTCGCCATCCCGCGGATTTTTGTTCAGCCGATGAGCGCGCTGCAGTGCGGAGCGGGCGCACTGCTCTGCCAGCGGCCAGTCGGCGCCGTTCAGCGCCAGGGTGCCAAGAGCGACGTTATTGCGGTAATCGAGGGGATCAATCGCAATGGCCCGACGGTAGTAGTCTCCGGCGTAGCGGCTGGAGTGGTTATACTGCTCAAGATGCTGACCAATGAAATAGAGCTCATCACCGTTGTCGATCTCTTCCGGCACGGCTGGCGCGGTTGCCGGATCCGGTAACGGAGTCTGCTGGGCGAGATGCTCCTGATAATGCAGCAGCGGTTCACCCCCGGCGCTTTTCACCCGCAGGGTCAAGCGCGAAGCGCCGTTCTCGGGCAGCGCGTGCTGCCAGCTTTCACCCGGTTTTAAGGTTATCCGGGTTTCATAGAGCGGCTGATTATCCGCACTCAGCTCCAGCGCAATGTTTTCCAGAGGCGCAATCGCATAGACCCCCAGCTGCAGCTGCCCGGCTTCACGAACCAGCTTTAGCGCCAGGCGGGTATTCGCATTTTGCACCATTCCCAGCTCGCTATACGGCAGGAAGTTTTGGACAAAAATTTTCTCTTCGTAGGGCGCAAGCCAGGTGAAATCTGGCTGGTTATCGGTGAATACGCCGGTCATCAGCTCAATATAGGGGCCATTCGCGTCGGTCAGATTCCGATCCCAGGCCTGGCCGAAATCGCCATATCCCCAGCTCCACTGCTTTTTACCTGGCGAGATATGGTGATCGGCGACATGCAGCAATCCGCCTCGTTCATCATGATGGTAGGCACCGACAAAATCATATTCTGATTTTTCTGCCATATAGGAGGTCGGCACCGGGACATTCCGATACCGGGAAATATCCACGCCCGCACTGTAGTCCACTTTGTAATAGGTACCGGTGGCGATGGGGAATGCAGAAACGTCGCGCTTGCCATGATCGAACACGGCGGTAACGTCAGGCGGGAACACGCTCTGGTGCGCATCCCCGCCCTTCACCGCCGGGTTGGCCCACCATAAGAAGTGGCGCGGCGTGGCGTTACCGTTAAAAACCTTACCGGTAATTTCAATAAGCGCCCGATCGGGATAAAGAGTAAAGCCGGCCATTACCTGCAATCCGCGCATGGGTTCAGCTTCGCCCATCCACACGGTTTGCACGCCGCCATCCCCTTGCTGGATCGTAAAATCGACGGGCATAAAGGTTGTCGGACGATGGTGCTGCGGCCAGTTAAACTCGATCCCGCCGGAAATCCATGGCCCGAGCAGGCCGACCAGCGCCGGTTTCACCACTTCGTTGTAGTAGACGAAATCACGCTGTTTTACTTTATCGTAAGCGCGATGGATTCGGCCGCCGAGCTCCGGCAGCAGCATGATGCGAATGAAATCATTCTCCATCCACACCGCCTGATAGTCGCGCATCTCCCGCTCGCCGGTTAAGGTATCAACCACGCCATAGGGGTACACGCTGCCAGATGAACCCTGATAGACCCGTTTTTCCAGGAACATCGGGTTAGGATCCTCCGCACCCGTCGTCCACGTCGGGAGTGTAATCGTTTCCTGCCAGACCTTAACCGAACCGTGCATAACGCTCTCCACTAAAAGTAATTAAGTAAAAAACTCATAGAGGCGAGTTTATAATCTTGATTAGCTGTTAAAGTGCGCAATGCTCACGCAATATAGTTAAGGGAGTTAAGTTTATGCAGCTAACCGGATTCAACAACGTTCGGGTCAGGCAGGCCAATAAATCTATCTTTCTGGCCTGTTTGTGGCGGGAAAAGCAGCTCAGTAAATCGCAGCTCGCTCAGCTCAGCGGGCTATCCATTCCGGCGGTGAGCAACATACTCGAAGAGCTCCTCAGCGAAGGACTCATCAGCCACTCCACGGAAAAAATGAGTAACCGAGGCGTCAATAGCGGTAGTTTTCAGATCCCGCAGCACGGCGCGTGGACGCTGTGTATGAATATCACGCCGACCAGCATTGAGTATCAGCTCGCCGATGCTCGCCTGCTGGCCGTCGACGAGCACCAGCATATTCGTATCGATGCGCCGACCCCTCAGGCTTTGCTAACGGCGATTATCGACTGCTGGCGAAGCATCCACCGCCGGTATCCGCAGCATAAAATAAACATCGCGCTGGGGGTTCACGGGCAGGTGGATCCGGTGACCGGCGTCTCGCAAACCATGCCGCAGGCGCGCTGGAAGACGCCGGTCGAACTCAAATATTTACTTGAGGAGCAGCTGGGCGTTCAGGTCAGGGTTGATAATGATTGCGCCATGCTGGCGCTGGCCGAAAAATGGCAGAACAGCGCCGCGCCGCAGGATTTTTGCGTGATCAACGTCGATTACGGCATTGGTTCATCGTTTGTTATTAACGATCAGATCTACCGCGGGAGCCTCTACGGTAGCGGCCAGATTGGGCATACGATTGTCAATCCGGACGGCACCGCCTGCGACTGCGGGCGCTATGGCTGTCTGGAAACAATCGCCTCGCTCAGCGCGCTGAAAAAGCAGGCTCGGGTGTGGCTGAAAACCCAGCCGGAGGCGCAGCCCTCCCCCGATAAATTAACCACCGGGTCGCTGATAGCAGCCTGGGAACAGGGCGACGTGCATATCCGTGCCTGGGTTGAAAACTCCGCCAATGCGATTGGCTTAAGCCTGTATAACTTCCTCAATCTGCTCAATATTAATCAGATATGGCTCTACGGCCGCAGCTGCGCTTTTGGCGAGCAGTGGTTAAACACCATTGTTAAACAAACCAGCTTTAACCCCTTCGATCACGGCGACACTCCGCGCGCGCACGCCACCCAAATTAGCTTCGGTCGGCTCACGCGCGCGCAGCAGCTGCTGGGTATTGGTTATCTGTACGTGGAGGAGGCGCTGGAGAAAATCTAGGTACCGATTTCAATTCGTGGCGGGGAGCAAAATTGTGTATTACGTTTAAATAACTCGTCTTTCATAAGGTGCTGGTTATGAACACATTACGCTATTTTGATTTTGGTTCCTCGCGCCACGTACTGCTGCTGATTGCGCGTATTGCCGTCGTGCTGCTGTTTATCATCTTTGGCTACCCCAAACTGCTGGGCTTTAGCGGCACCGTGCAGTATATGGCGTCATCCGGCGCGCCGCTGCCGACGCTGGCGGCCGTTATCGCCATCGTGATGGAGGTCCCGGCGGCGATCCTGATTATTCTCGGCTTCTTCACGCGTCCGCTGGCGGTCATCTTTATTTTTTATACTCTGGGCACGGCGGTTATCGGCCACCATTTCTGGGATATGTCCGGCGATGCGGTGCTGCCAAATATGATTAACTTCTATAAAAACGTCAGCATTGCCGGCGCCTTCCTGCTGCTGGCGATAGTCGGCCCGGGCGCCATCTCGCTCGACCGGCGTTAATCACCGGGCGACAGACGTAAAAAAGGCCGCATTCGCGGCCTTTTATTCGCTTTCAGCGGCTCAGCGTTATGCGTAAACCGGGAAGCGTGCGCAGATATCCAGAACTTTACCTTTAACGCGCTCGGTTACCGCTTCGTCATTGATGTTGTCCAGAACGTCACACATCCAGCCTGCCAGCTCTTTCACTTCCGCTTCTTTAAAGCCGCGGCGAGTTACAGCCGGAGAACCGATACGGATACCGGAAGTCACGAACGGGCTCTTCGGATCGTTAGGCACGCTGTTTTTGTTCACGGTGATGTTGGCGCGGCCCAGGGCAGCGTCAGCTTCTTTACCGGTCAGGTTCTTATCAACCAGATCCAGCAGGAACAGGTGGTTTTCAGTCCCGCCGGACACCACTTTGTAGCCGCGGTTCAGGAACACTTCCACCATCGCTTTGGCGTTTTTCGCTACCTGCTGCTGGTAGACTTTGAATTCTGGCTCCATCGCTTCTTTCAGCGCCACCGCTTTCGCGGCGATAACGTGCATCAGCGGGCCGCCCTGAGCGCTTGGGAATACGGCAGAGTTCAGCTTTTTGTACAGCTCTTCGTCGCCGCCTTTCGCCAGGATCAGGCCGCCGCGCGGACCCGCCAGGGTTTTGTGCGTGGTTGTGGTGACAACGTGAGCGTGCGGAACCGGGTTCGGGTAAACGTCTGCGGCAATCAGGCCCGCAACGTGCGCCATATCGACGAACAGGTATGCGCCGATGCTGTCTGCGATTTCACGCATTTTTGCCCAGTCAACGATACCGGAATAGGCAGAGAAGCCGCCGATGATCATCTTCGGCTTATGGGTCTGCGCCTGCTTCGCCATATCTTCGTAGTCAATTTTGCCGGACTCATCAATACCGTAAGGGATGATGTTGTACAGTTTGCCGGAGAAGTTAACCGGGGAGCCGTGAGTCAGGTGGCCGCCTTGCGCCAGGTTCATACCGAGAACGGTATCGCCCGGCTGCAGCAGAGCGGTGTAAACCGCGAAGTTAGCCTGAGAACCGGAGTGCGGCTGCACGTTGGCGTAGTCAGCGCCAAACAGCTCTTTTGCGCGATCGATAGCCAGCTGCTCGACGATATCAACGTATTCGCAGCCGCCGTAGTAGCGCTTGCCCGGATAGCCTTCGGCATATTTGTTGGTCAGCTGAGAACCCTGTGCCTGCATAACGCGCGGGCTGGTGTAGTTCTCGGAGGCGATCAGTTCGATGTGCTCTTCCTGACGTACTTTTTCCTGCTCCATAGCCTGCCACAGTTCGGCATCATAATCGGCAATGTTCATTTCACGCTTTAACATCCGCATCTCCTGCTCAGCTAACAATAGATTACAGCTCTAAAAAGGGGCCTTTTTGGGCGACGGCCCACAGTATAACTGAATCGTTCTGTGATAACAGGTCTTGACAAACGATTTTACGCAAACGTTTGGCTCCGCATGACACAAGGCTTTGAGCAATAACGCCTCTACGATTATCAACGGATTTCTTTTCAGGTTTGTGATGCAAATTCTTCACGTTGTAACTGTTTCAATGCAGGGTGTTAAAGAACCATTTACATTGCAGGGTTATTTATATAAGATGCATTTGAAATGCATCATTAAGATAACACTAAAGGAAGCTGCTATGCTCGACGCTCAAACCATCGCTACGGTCAAAGCCACCATTCCCCTGCTGGTCGAAACCGGTCCGAAGCTGACCGCCCATTTCTACGATCGCATGTTTGCTCATAACCCAGAACTCAAAGAAATCTTCAATATGAGCAACCAGCGTAACGGCGATCAGCGTGAGGCGCTGTTTAACGCTATTGCCGCCTATGCGAGCAATATCGATAACCTGGCGGCCCTGCTGCCGGCGGTAGAAAAAATCGCGCAGAAGCACACCAGCTTCCAGATCAGGCCGGAGCAGTACAATATTGTCGGCGGCCACCTGCTGGCGACGCTGGATGAAATGTTCAGCCCGGGTCAGGAAGTGCTTGATGCCTGGGGCAAAGCCTACGGCGTGCTGGCTAACGTCTTTATCAATCGTGAAGCCGAAATCTATCAGGATAGCGCCAGCAAGACCGGCGGCTGGGAAGGGACCCGCGCGTTTCGCATCGTGAAGAAAACCCCGCGCAGCGCGCTGATCACCAGCTTCGAAATGGAGCCGGTAGACGGCCAGCCGGTTGCCGACTATCAGCCGGGCCAGTACCTGGCCGTCTGGCTGAAGCCAGAAGGGTTTGAATATCAGGAGATTCGCCAGTACTCCCTGACGCGTAAGGCGAATGGCAAAGGCTATCGCATTGCCGTGAAGCGCGAGAGCGGCGGTCAGGTATCGAACTGGCTGCACAATGCGTCAAGCGAAGGGGATGTTGTGCACCTGGCGGCGCCGGCAGGCGACTTCTTCCTTACCGTTGACGCCGAAACTCCGGTAACGCTGCTTTCCGGCGGCGTCGGCCAAACGCCAATGCTGGCAATGCTGGATTCGCTGGCAAAAGCGCGCCATCCGGCGCAGGTTAACTGGTTCCACGCGGCGGAAAACGGCGAGGTTCACGCCTTTGCCGATGAGGTCAGCGCGCTGGGAGCGACCTTGCCTAAGTTTGCTTCTCACGTCTGGTATCGCAGCCCTGGCGAAGAGGACCGTCAGGCGGCGCGTTTTAATAGCGAAGGTTTGATGGATTTGACCGCTCAGGCAGAGAGCCTGCGCGACCCGCTGATGCAGTTCTACCTCTGCGGCCCGGTAGCCTTTATGCAGCACGCTGCGAAGCAGCTGGTGGCGCTTGGCATCAATAGCGAACGCATTCATTACGAATGCTTTGGCCCGCACAAGGTACTGTAATTGATGCCCCTCTCCCCGCCGGGGAGAGGGTTAAAACTTAAATCGCTTCGTCGTCTTCTTCGCCGGTACGGATACGGATCACGCGCGCCACGTCAAAGACAAAGATTTTGCCATCGCCGATTTTACCGGTCTGCGCCGTGCGGATAATAGTATCCACGCAGGTATCGACGATATCATCAGTGACCACGATTTCGATTTTCACTTTTGGCAGAAAATCCACCATATACTCCGCACCGCGGTACAGCTCGGTATGGCCCTTCTGACGGCCAAAGCCCTTCACTTCCGTTACCGTCATCCCGGTGATGCCGACTTCCGCCAGCGCTTCACGCACGTCATCCAGCTTGAAAGGTTTAATAATCGCATCAATCTTTTTCATGGTGTTCCTGTCTTAGTCGCGTAACCGGTTGCTTACCGTATCATAACTTGCGCTATGGCGCGGAGCTACTCTTTAAAGTCGTTGGCGTCGAGCTCATGGCGCGACAGCAATTTATAAAATTCGGTGCGGTTGCGTCCGGCCATTCTGGCCGCGTGCGTCACGTTACCTTTGGTTATTTGCAGCAGCTTGCGCAGGTAGTTCAGCTCAAACTGATTGCGCGCCTCAACGAAGGTCGGCAGCGCGGTATTCTCGCCTTCCAGCGCCTGCTCCACCAGCGCGTCGCTGATCACCGGCGATGAGGTCAGCGCCACGCACTGCTCAATCACGTTCACCAGCTGACGCACGTTGCCCGGCCATTTGGCGGCCATCAGCCGCTTCATCGCATCGGTCGAGAAGGCGCGGACAAACGGCTTGTGCCGGTCGGCAGACTGCCGCAGCAGATGGTTGGCGAGAAGCGGAATATCCTCGGTGCGATCGGCGAGAGGCGGGATCTTCAGGTTCACCACGTTCAGGCGATAAAACAGATCTTCGCGGAACTCGCCGCGGGCCATCGCCTTAGGCAGGTCGCGGTGGGTGGCGGAGATGATGCGCACGTCGATGTCGATATCGCGGTTGCTGCCCAGCGGGCGGACCTTTCGCTCCTGCAGGACGCGCAGCAGTTTTACCTGCAGGGCCACCGGCATATCGCCGATCTCATCGAGGAACAGCGTGCCCCCTTCGGCGGCCTGGAACAGCCCTTCCCGATTGCTGACCGCGCCGGTAAAGGCACCGCGGGCGTGGCCAAACAGCTCCGACTCCAGCAGCTGTTCCGGCAGGGCGCCGCAGTTAATGGCGACAAAGGGCTTAGCGTGTCGCGGGCTGGCGTTATGAATCGCCTGGGCGACGATCTCTTTGCCGGTGCCGCTCTGGCCGTTAATCAGCACGCTGACGTCCGACTGCGCCACCATGCCCGCCTGCTCAAGCAGACGCTGCATCAGCGGGCTACGGGTCACAATCGCCTGGCGCCAGCGCTCATCCGTCGCCGGCGCGCTGTGCTCCAGGGCGTCATCAATGGCTTTGTACAGCGCATCCTTATCTACCGGCTTGGTCAGGAAGCTGAACACTCCCTGCTGGGTCGCAGCCACCGCCTCCGGAATCGATCCGTGGGCGGTGAGAATAATCACCGGCATTCCCGGCTGCACCTTCTGGATTTCGGCAAACAGCTGCAGGCCGTCCATTTCATCCATGCGTAAATCGCTGACCACCAGGTCGACCTTATCGCGCCCCAGCACGCGCAGCGCCTCGGGGCCGCTTTCGGCAGTGACCACGCTGTATCCTTCGCTGACAAGGCGCATCCCAAGCAGCTTCAGCAGCCCTGGGTCATCGTCCACCAGCAGCAGGCGCGCGGGTTTACGGCTCGTCATGATTGGCCTCCGGGACTTTATCGCTACCGTGCCCGACGTCAGAATTAAAATTCCCTCCCGGCTTACGGGTGGAGAGTTGACGTTCGATATCGGTGAGATTTTCCAGCTTACGCGTCGTGAGTTCCAGCTCGCCGCGCAGCTGCTGCTCCTGCTGGCGCAGCGCGTCGAGCTCGGCATCGCTGGTCTGCTGTAGCTTCGCGTAGCGGGAACGTTCGTCCACCAGCTGCAGCTGTCGGCTCTGGCCGTCGCGCCAGAGCTGATAAAGCGGGCGCACCTGCACGGCAATTTGGGAGCTGAAGGTATCCAGGCGAGAAACCAGCTCGCGCCGCTCGTCCGGGGTAATTTTGGCGTCCGCCAGCAAAATGCCGCGCTTAAACGCATCCTGCCAGCGGTCGTCACCGTGCTGCCGGGCTTCCGCCCGCGCCTGTACCGGAGCAAGGCGATCGGCGCAGTCAATTCCGCGCAGCCAGTAGAGCGGATTTTTGTCGCTGATATCACCGTTCAGAGACCAGATATCTGCGCAATCAACCGAGAGGAAATCCGCCACCTGGTGCTGCGGCAGCTCGGGCTGCGCTTTGTCGTTTGCCGTATGCGGCGATAAAGCCGCGGAACATCCGGCCAGCGCAAGGCAAGAAACGCCGGACAGCAGCCAGACTTTGACGGGACGAACCCATGCGAAAAAGTGGGACATAGTCACCCATTGTTGATTCATGTGTTGATTTTTCCCGGCTCGCCGGTGGGTAGCGTGATGCGAAAACAGATCAGCCCGGGTATATCGTCGACCAGGCTTAGCTCACCCTGCATTTGTCGCACGCAGTCCCGCGCAATGCTTAGCCCGAGACCGCTGCCTTTTACCGCCCCTTTACGCTGATGACTTCCCTGATAAAAGGGCTCAAAAATCATTTTTCTTTCCACCGGCGGTATCGGCTCGCCGCTGTTGCTAACGTCGATGCGCACCTGCTCGCCGTGCCGGTAGCTGTGAATGTGAATGTTACCGGATTCAGCACCATAGTGCACCGCATTGGAATAGAGATTATCCAGCACGCTCGCCAGCAAAGCCGGCTCCGCCTGGCAGAACCTGGCCTCCAGGCTGAGATCCGTTCGCATCAGTTTAGCTCTTGCCGGCAGGCTGTGGGCGGAGACAACGCTTTCTACCAGCTCCGCAAGGTTCACCGTCTCGCGCGCCACCGGGCCGTCGGCCTGTTTACGGTTGTAATCAAGCAGCTGTTCAATCAGCTTTTGCAGATTGCGGCTGCTGCTGTCGAGGATCTCGACAATTTCCTGCTGCTCGGCGGTCAAAGGCCCGGCGACGCGGTCGGCGAGCAGCTCCGTACCTTCCCGCATGCTGGCTAACGGCGTTTTCAGCTCATGCGAGAGATGACGTAAAAACTGATGCCGCTGCGACTCCAGCCAGGCCAGGCGCTCGCTCAGCCAGATGATGCGCTCGCCGACCGAGCGCAGCTCGCGCGGCCCGGTAAACAACGCCGCGTTATCCAGCGACTTCCCTTCCCCCAGCCGGTTAATCATTTTCTCAATCCCTTTTACCGGGCCGATGATCATGCGGGTAAACAGCAGCACCAGCGCCAGGCTCAGCAGGAACAGCACCAGCGCCTGCCAGCCGAAGAACTGCCCGCGTTCGGCGATCTCCTGCTGGAGCTGCTGCCCGCGCGAATAAACGACCGTTCGGGTGGCCTGCACCATGACGCTGTTGGCCGTGGCGAAGGCTTCCAGGCTCTCTGCGGACTTTGCGTCTGGGCTGCTGTTTTTACATCTCAGCTGCGCCAGGTCGCTCAAATCCTGGCTCAGCGCCTGCCAGATTTTCTCATCCGGCAGAACGCCGGCGTGCGCGTCCAGCATTTCGCTGTAGCGCTGGCGCTGATTCTGATAAACCTTCGCCAGAGTCGGATCGTCCAGCACGCAGTACTGGCGGTAGCTGCGCTCCATTTCCAGCGAAGCGTTAATCATTGCCTCGCTGCGGCGAGCATCGACCAGCGTGGTTCGGTTGATGTGCGCGGCCTGGGCGCTGAGGGCGTTCAGGCTTTGCCACGCCTGCCAGGCCAGAACCAGCAGGGGTAGCAGGATCAGCACAAAGGAGAGCGTCACCAGCTGGCGCAATGAGCGGGGGAAAAGAGAGAGTCGCTTCAAGTATATAGCCTCAAACATTAGCTTAAGATGATGCTAACTGAGGACGCCGCAGAGTAACAGGTGCAATCAGCAGATCTGCACGAAAGGCGACAAGTCAGGGCGAGGCCCGTCAGCGGAGCGGATAATCACGCCGCTGGCTTGCCCTGGAGCGGAAATAATAAAGCCAGGCAAGTGCCTGGCTTTATTAAGAAATAAGGCGGTGCCTAACTCGACGTTTCGCCCGATGGCTGATAAAGCAGAGCTATTATCAGGAGTTGGACGGCAGGCACCTTGTTGTGCGTCATTCGAAGTTTATGTAGCGCGTCCCGAAGGGGCTGACATAAGAAGGTGAATGAGCCACTGCATATTATTATGCACGTTCTATGCCACATTACAAAACATTTTATTAACACAATGAAATATAATAGATTTTCTATACTTATCACCCCAAATGACGGTGTCTGTTTTTTAACCACACTGTCGCCATTTAGCAACGCTTCACAACCGGCCTGGTAACCCCTTTTAAAATCAATGAATTAAATGTCTCCTTTTGGAGACACTCCTTCCTCGCGTTTGTCGGTAAATCCCGACACCCTGCTGCGATACCCATCACAAACAAAAAGGCCCCCCGCTTTCGCGGGAGGCCTTTTAGAACAAGGAACCAGGAGCCGGTTTAGCCTAACTGCTTACGCGCGTTGCGGAAAATACGCATCCACGGGCTGTCCTCTCCCCAGTTTTCCGGGTGCCAGGAGTTTGCCACGGTACGGAAGACGCGCTCAGGGTGCGGCATCATGATGGTGGCACGACCGCTTTCGCTGGTGACGGCGGTAATCCCGTTCGGCGAGCCGTTCGGGTTCGCCGGGTAGCTTTCGGTGACTTTACCGAAGTTATCCACGAAGCGTAGCGCGACCAGCCCTTTGCTCTCAAGCTGCGCCAGATGCGCGCCGTCGCGCACCTCCACCTGCCCTTCACCGTGAGAAACGGCGATGGGCATCATGGAGCCGACCATTCCCTGCAGCAGCAGAGACGGGCTTTGCGTCACTTCGACCAGGCTGAAGCGCGCCTCAAAGCGGTCAGAGTAGTTACGCACGAAGCGCGGCCACAGGTCGCTTCCCGGGATCAGCTCCCGCAGGTTGGACATCATCTGACAGCCGTTACACACGCCCAGCGCCAGGGTCTGCGGACGATGGAAGAAGGTCGCAAACTCATCGCGCACGCGGTCGTTGAACAGAATCGATTTCGCCCAGCCTTCGCCCGCCCCCAGCACGTCGCCGTAGGAGAAGCCGCCGCAGGCAACCAGCGCCTGGAAGTCGGCAAGACCGGTACGGCCCGCAAGCAGGTCGCTCATATGCACGTCAACGGCATCAAAGCCCGCGCGATGGAAGGCCGCGGCCATCTCCACGTGCGAGTTGACGCCCTGCTCGCGCAGTACCGCCACCTTCGGACGCGCGCCGGTCGCAATGTACGGCGCGGCGATATCTTCGCTGATATCGAAGGAGAGCTTAACGTTGAGGCCCGGATCGCTATCGTTGCTTTTCGCGGCGTGTTCGCTATCGGCGCACTCGGGGTTATCGCGCAGACGCTGCATCTGCCAGGTGGTTTCTGCCCACCACGTACGCAGCGTAGAGCGGCTTTCGCTGAATACCGGGCTGCCGTCGGCGGTGATGACAAAGCGGTCGCCCGCCGTTGCCTGACCGAGGTAGTGGGTGCACTCCGCCAGGCCGTGGGACGCCAGCAGCGCTTCAACCGCCTCGCGATCCGCGGCGCGAACCTGAATAACCGCGCCGAGCTCTTCGTTGAACAGCGCCGCCAGGCTATCGTCGCCCAGCGCGGCAATGTCCGCCGTCAGGCCGCAGTGGCCGGTAAAGGCCATCTCGGCCAGCGTCACCAGCAGGCCGCCGTCAGAACGGTCGTGGTAAGCCAGCAGCTTACGTTCGGCCACCAGCGCCTGCATTGCGTCCCAGAAGCCTTTCAGCTGCGCAACATCGCGAACGTCTGCCGGGGTATCGCCCAGCTGGCGATAAACCTGCGCCAGCGCGGTCGCGCCCAGCGCGTTGCGCCCGTTGCCTAAATCAATCAGCAGCAGGGCGTTGTCTTCGCTGGAGAGCTGCGGCGTCACGGTACGACGCACATCTTCCACGCGGGCAAAAGCGGTGATCACCAGTGACAGCGGAGAAGTCATCTCGCGCTGCTCGCTGCCTTCCTGCCAGCGGGTTTTCATCGACATCGAATCTTTGCCGACCGGGATAGTCAGGCCCAGAGCCGGACACAGCTCTTCACCAACCGCCTTTACCGCTTCGTACAGGCCGGCATCTTCGCCCGGGTGTCCGGCCGCCGCCATCCAGTTTGCCGAAAGCTTCACGCGATTCAGCGCACCAATCTGCGTTGCCGCCATGTTGGTCAGCGCTTCGCCTACCGCCAGGCGGGCGGAGGCGGCAAAGTCCAGTAACGCCACCGGCGTACGTTCGCCAAGGGCCATCGCTTCGCCGTAGTAGCTATCGAGGCTGGCGGTGGTGACCGCACAGTTAGCCACCGGGATCTGCCACGGACCAACCATCTGATCGCGCGCCACCATGCCGGTAACGGTACGGTCGCCGATGGTGACGAGGAAGGTTTTCTCCGCCACCGCCGGCAGGTGCAGAACGCGATTTACCGCATCGGCAACGGTCATTCCCTGGCGATTCAGCGCTTCACCTTTCGCCTTCAGGGTCTGCACGTCGCGGGTCATTTTCGGCGTTTTGCCCAACAGCACGTCCAAGGGCAGATCGATCGGCTGATCGTTGAAATGGCTGTCGCTCATATTCAGATGCAGCTCTTCGGTAGCGTCGCCGATCACGGCGTAAGGCGCGCGCTCGCGGCGGCACAGCTCGTCGAAAAGCGGCAGCTGGTCCGGCGCCACCGCCAGCACGTAGCGCTCCTGTGATTCGTTGCACCAGATTTCCAGCGGGCTCATACCCGGCTCATCGCTAAGAATATCGCGCAGCTGGAATTTGCCGCCGCGGCCGCCGTCGCTAACCAGCTCCGGCATCGCGTTCGAAAGACCGCCCGCGCCGACGTCGTGAATAAAGAGAATCGGGTTGGCTTCGCCCAGCTGCCAGCAGCGGTCAATGACCTCCTGACAGCGGCGCTCCATTTCCGGGTTGTCACGCTGTACGGAGGCAAAATCGAGGTCCGCATCAGACTGACCGGATGCCATAGACGATGCCGCTCCGCCGCCGAGGCCAATGTTCATCGCCGGGCCGCCGAGAACAATAAGCTTCGCCCCAACGATAATTTCACCTTTCTGGACGTGCTCAGCGCGAATGTTGCCGATGCCGCCAGCCAGCATGATCGGCTTGTGATAGCCGCGCAGCTCTTCACCATTGTGGCTGGTAACCTTTTCTTCATAGGTGCGGAAGTAGCCGTTCAGCGCCGGACGACCAAATTCGTTGTTAAACGCCGCGCCGCCCAGCGGGCCGTCGGTCATGATATCCAACGCGGTGACAATGCGGTCCGGTTTGCCAAAATCTTCTTCCCACGGCTGCTCAAAGCCCGGGATGCGCAGGTTAGAAACCGAGAACCCGACCAGGCCCGCTTTGGGTTTCGCCCCGCGTCCGGTTGCGCCTTCATCGCGGATTTCGCCGCCGGAACCGGTCGCCGCGCCCGGCCACGGGGAAATCGCCGTCGGGTGGTTATGCGTTTCTACCTTCATCAGGATATGCGCCGCTTCCTGATGGTAGTCATAAATTCCTTCCTGATGGCTGGCAAAGAAGCGACCGACTTCTGAACCTTCCATGACCGCGGCGTTGTCTTTATAGGCAGATAGAACGTAATCCGGGGTCTTCTCAAAGGTATTTTTGATCATCTTAAACAGCGACTTCGGCTGCTGTTCGCCGTCGATAACCCAATCGGCGTTAAAAATCTTGTGGCGGCAGTGCTCGGAGTTAGCCTGCGCGAACATATATAGTTCGATATCGTTCGGATTACGGCCTAGCGTTTTGAAGGCATCCTGCAGATAGTCGATTTCATCTTCCGCCAGCGCCAGCCCCAGACGGAGGTTAGCGTCGATCAGCGCCTGGCGGCCCTGGCCCAGCAGGTCAACGCTGGTGACCGGCGCAGGTTGATGCTGAGCGAACAGCTTCTCGCCCTCTTCCAGCGCGTCGAATACGCTTTCCATCATCCGGTCGTGCAGTTCAGCCGCAACGACGGCCCACTGCTCAGCGCTCAGCGTACCGGCTTCAACGTAGTACGCCACGCCGCGCTCAAGGCGCACAACCTGTGCCAGGCCGCAGTTATGGGCAATATCGGTAGCTTTAGAAGACCAGGGGGAGATGGTGCCAGGGCGGGGGGTGACGAGCAGTAATTTACCGGTTGGGGTATGGCTACTTAAGCTTGGGCCATACTTGAGCAGTCGTGCCAGCCTCTCGCGATCCTCACCGCCGAGCGGGGCGTTCAGGTCGGCAAAATGAACATACTCTGCATATATTGTGCTTACCGGTATGTTGGCCGCCTGAAAACGTGCCAGCAGTTTATTAATACGAAATGCCGACAGTGCAGGCGAACCACGCAAAATTTCCATCATAAGTCTCTCGTCTTCGAAGCTTTCAATATGAGCCAGGGGGGAAACGGGCGCTATTATAGTGAATCCTGTGCCCTGACGAAACCGTTTGCGTGGAAATAAAATCATTCCCTGTGTTTATCAATAAATGTGACCCCTATCGCGAATAAGTTGCCAACTGGCGCATTCTTAAGCAAAATGCCGCTCATTCATCGACAACCTTTTACTTTTTCTGGTCATAGTCTGCTGAGGAACACAGAGCTGCAGAAGATTAACTATCTGAAAAAACTAAAGATTAATTATCTGCTCATCGGCATTGTTACCTTGTTGCTGGCGGCTGCCCTGTGGCCGTCGATCCCGTGGTCGGGCAAACCAGAGAACCGCGTTGCGGGAATTATATCGCGCGGAGAGCTGCGGATCAGCACCATCAACTCACCGATGACCTTTGCGACCATCAATGACAAAACCTACGGCCTTGATTACGAGCTGGCGCAGCAGTTCGCCGACTACCTCGGCGTCAAGCTCAAGGTCACCGTCCGGCAGAATATCAGCCAGCTCTTTGACGATCTGGATGACGGCAAGGCCGACATGCTCGGCGCAGGGCTGGTCTATAACTCCGAGCGGGTGAAGAACTATCAGCCGGGACCGAGCTACTACTCCGTATCGCAGCAGCTGGTCTACCGGGTCGGCAGCACTCGCCCGCGCACCCTTGCTAACCTCAATGCAGACCAGCTGGTTATCGCGCCGGGCCACGTCGCCATTAACGACCTGCAGAACCTAAAGGGCAGTAAATATCCCGATCTCAGCTGGCGCGTCGATGAAAAGCGCGGCACCACGGCGCTGATGCAGTCGGTCATCGATGGCGACCTGGACTACACCATCGCCGATTCCGTAGCGGTCAGCCTGTTTCAGCGCGTTCATCCTGAGCTGGCGGTCGCGCTGGACATCACCGATGAGCAACCGGTGACCTGGTTTAGCGTAAAGAGCGATGACAATTCGCTATCGGCGGCGATGCTCGATTTCTTCAACAACATTAATGAAGACGGCACGCTGGCGCGGCTGGAAGAAAAGTATCTCGGGCACGGCAACGATTTCGATTATGTCGATACGCGAACCTTCCTGCGAGCGGTAGAAAATATCCTGCCGGATCTGCAGCCAATGTTTGAAAAATATGCCCGACAGATCGACTGGCGTCTGCTGGCGGCTATTTCATGGCAGGAGTCTCACTGGGACCCGCAGGCAACCTCGCCGACCGGAGTTCGCGGGATGATGATGCTCACCAGAAACACCGCCCAGAGCCTGGGATTAACCGACCGCACCGATGCCGAACAGAGTATCAACGGCGGCATGCGTTATCTGCAGGATATGATGAATAAGGTTCCGGATTCGGTACCCAAAGATGAGCGGATCTGGTTTGCGCTGGCGGCTTACAATATGGGCTACGCGCATATTCTTGACGCCATCGCCCTGACGAAAAAACAAAAGGGTAACCCCGACAGCTGGGCAGACGTAAAGCAGCGCCTCCCGCTTCTCAGCCAAAAATCCTACTACAGCAGGCTGAAATACGGCTACGCGCGGGGCCATGAAGCGTACGCTTACGTCGAGAATATTCGCAAATACCATATCAGCCTGGTCGGCTATCTTTCCGAGAAGGAGAGCAAGGACGAGCAGGCGCTGGCGATGGCCGGCGACTACCCGGCGGTTATGCCGGATGAGGTAGATAAAAAGGAAGAGCAGACGCTACCGTTCTTCAAATTCCGCGCCGAAGCGCTGGTCGATAACGCCAAATTCAAAATCCCCGGGCTGGGCCACTAGCCCTCGCCTTCCTGGCGCGCCTTCTTGAGCGCCTTTTTCTCTTCCCGCCGCCAGCGGAAAAAATCGCTCAGCATTGCCGAACACGACTCAGCGAGAACGCCTTCGGCGATCTCAACCCGATGGTTCATCCCCGGATGGTGCAGCACGTCGATCAGCGATCCGGCGGCGCCGGTTTTGGCATCCCGGGCGCCGAAAACCAGGCGCGAGATGCGGCTATGCACCATCGCCCCGGCGCACATCACGCAGGGCTCAAGGGTCACGTACAGCGTGGCGTCAATCAGGCGGTAGTTTTGCAGCACCAGCCCGCCCTGGCGTATGGCCATGATCTCGGCATGCGCGGTCGGATCGTGACGGCCGATTGGACGATTCCAGCCCTCGCCAATGACCTGGTTATTGTGTACCAGCACGGCGCCCACCGGCACTTCGCCCTCTTCCCAGGCGCGTTTAGCCAGCGTCAAAGCGTGACGCATCCAGTATTCATCATTGCGTTCATGGTCAGACAAAGCGGGGACTCCTGTGCAAAAGCGGGGCGCATTATACATGCCGGCCGTGCATTACACACTATCACTCTAGCTGATGCAGGTCGCCCTGCGGCGTCACCCGCCAGCGATGCTGGCAAAAGCAGAGCAGCGGATTATCCTGCTCGCTGTCGCTATAGCCGCTATACAACCGCAGCGGCGCGCCAATTTTTTGCTCCAGCTGAACCACTTTTTCATGCCCCAGACAGCGCAGAGTCAGGACCCAGCCGCCGTAGCGCCGCGCCATCCTGCTGGCAATCACGTTCACCCTCGGTAGCCAGGGCGTATCAAAATAGACCTGCTCCACCAGCGACTGCGGCGAACCGGTGATCAGCCAGACGTCGGCATCGGTGCTGGTCAAATAGCCCGTTAGCCGGGCATGCACCACCGGGAACGCCGTCACGTGCTGGCGAAACCAGCGGACGAAGTTCGCCTCAAGGCGCTTGAGCTTCGCCTCACTGCGCCCGCAGGTGGACGCCCACAGCAGCAGGCTCATCGGCCAGCGCGCCGCCCTGCCGTTGACCAGCAGCCCGCCGAGGATAAGCGGCAGCAACAGCATCACCGGCAGCAGATTCAGAGGCTGATGACGCAACACGTAGCGTATGAAGCTGCCAAACATATCCTGCTGGTGCAGGGTTCCATCAAGATCAAAAAAGACCACCCGACGCATAGCGCTATTCAAACCCGACCTCTTCTTTTAGTCATTCCAGCAGCCGATAGCTTACCAGCCTTGCACCCTTAATATTAAAAACATCTGCGGGCGTTGAATTTGGGTTAAGGTCGTTCCTCAAGAAATCTCAGCGCCAGAATTTTTAATTCGCCATAATCCTCTTATAATCGAATACAAAATTCTTTCAGCAGAGGGTGAAGGCCGTCCTCAGGAAAACCTATGAACTGTTTAATCCGCATTCGCCAGCGCTACCCCTCTCTGGCGGCAAGCGATAAGAAGCTGGCTGATTTTATCCTCGCCCAGCCGGACCAGACCCGGCACCTGAGCTCCCAGCAGCTGGCGGGTGAAGCGGGCGTGAGCCAGTCCAGCGTGGTGAAATTCGCCCAGAAGATGGGCTTCAAAGGTTTCCCGGCCCTGAAGCTGGCGCTGAGCGAAGCGCTGGCCAGCGCGCCCGACCCGCAGTCGGTCCCGGTGCATAACCAGATCCTCGGCGACGATCCGCTGCGTCTGGTGGGCGAAAAGCTGATTAAGGATAACGTGGCGGCGATGCACGCCTCGCTGGACGTTAACAGCGAAGAGAAGCTGCTGGAGGCCGTTGCGCTGCTGCGTACCGCCCGTCGGGTCATTATTACCGGTATCGGCGCCTCGGGCCTGGTGGCGCGCAACTTCAGCTGGAAGCTGATGAAGATTGGCATTAACGCCGTCGCCGAGCAGGATATGCACGCCCTGCTGGCCACCGTCCAGGCGATGTCGCCGGACGATCTGCTGTTCGCCATCTCCTATTCCGGCGAGCGGCGCGAAATCAACATGGCGGCGGCAGAAGCCCTGCGCGTTGGCTGCCGGATCCTGGCGATCACCGGCTTCAGCCCCAACGCGCTGCAGCAGCAGGCCTCACAGTGCCTGTATACCATTGCTGAAGAGCAGGCGACGCGCAGCGCGGCTATCTCCTCAACCAGCGCGCAGATGATGCTGACGGATCTGCTGTTTATGGCGCTGGTTCAGCAGGATCTTGAGCATGCGCCGGACCGTATTCGCCACAGCGAGGCGCTGGTGAAAAAGCTGGTGTGAGCATAAAATGGGCGTATAATGCCCGCCCTGTTTGTGTTGTTTCTGAGAATTACCTGATGGCGCTGTTAATTACCAAAAAATGCATCAACTGCGATATGTGCGAACCGGAGTGTCCGAACGAGGCCATTTCGATGGGGGATAGCATTTATGAAATTAACAGCGATCGCTGCACGGAGTGCGTGGGCCATTATGAAACGCCCACCTGTCAAAAAGTGTGCCCGATCCCCAATACGATCCTCAAAGATCCGGCGCACCTCGAGAACGAAGAGCAGCTGTGGGATAAATTTGTGCTGATGCACCACGCGGATAAAATCTAGCTTTCGATAATTACCGTTGCGCAGGCGTAGTGGCGCTCATCGGCCAGCGTGACGTGAACCGCGCTGACTCCCAGACGCTTCGCCAGATTCTTAGCCTCACCCCATAAGCGCAGCTTCGGTTTACCCAGCTCATCGTTGTAGACTTCAAACTGGTTAAAAGCCAAACCGTTACGAATCCCGGTACCTAGCGCTTTTGCCGCCGCCTCTTTCACCGCAAAGCGCTTGGCCAGAAAACGCACCGGCTGCTGGTGCTGCTCCCAGATTGCCCACTCGCTATCGCTTAAAACGCGTCGGGCAAGGCGATCGCCGCTACGGGCGATCACCGCTTCAATGCGGGCAATTTCAACGATATCCGTGCCCAGCCCGAGAATAGCCATTAAGGACGGGCTTCCTGCATCAGGCGCTTCATTTCAGCAACCGCTTCCTTCAGGCCGCTCATCACCGCGCGACCGATAATCGCGTGGCCAATATTCAGCTCATGCATTTCCGGCAGTCGGGCGATGGCCTTGACGTTGTGGTAGGTCAGACCGTGTCCGGCATTGACCTTCAGGCCAAGGCTGGCGGCGTAGGTGGCCGCTTTCGCAATGCGCTCGAGCTCTTTGGCCTGCTGAGCGTCGCTTTCGGCATCCGCGTAGCAGCCGGTGTGAATTTCGATATAGGGCGCGCCGACTTCCGCCGCCGCCTTAATTTGCGCAAAATCGGCATCAATGAACAGCGAAACCAGAATGCCGGCATCGGCAAGACGCTGGCAGGCATCGCGCATTTTTTCGCGCTGGCCGGCCACGTCCAGGCCGCCCTCGGTGGTCACTTCCTGGCGCTTTTCCGGCACCAGGCAGCAGAAATGCGGTTTGGTTTCGCAGGCGATAGCCAGCATCTCTTCGGTCACCGCCATTTCGAGATTCATGCGGGTACCTAGCGTCTGACGCAGGATGCGCACATCGCGGTCGGTGATATGGCGGCGATCTTCACGCAGATGCACGGTAATACCGTCGGCGCCGGCCTGCTCGGCGATAAAAGCTGCCTGTACCGGGTCCGGGTATGCGGTGCCGCGGGCGTTACGTAGCGTAGCGATATGGTCAATGTTGACCCCTAACAGTAATTCAGCCATGACAATCCTCATTGTTCATTATTTGTTTTATCTGCTCGCGCCGCTCTGGCGGGGATAAACTGGCGAAACAGCTCCCGGCTCTTTAGCGGCTTGCCGCCAAGATACGGCTTCAGGGCGATACGGGTAAAGCGTTTGGCAGCACGTAAGGCATCGCTATCCGGAAATTCACGGTTAGCCAGCGCTTTCAAATGGTGCCCGGTAAAGCTGCTGTTATCAATAACCATGCTGGCGATAAAGCCTTTTTCTTCGCGGTAACGATAGGTCATGGTATCGGAGACCGCTTCGCCGCTACCGGCGCAGTGCAGGAAATCGACGCCGTAGCCGAGATGCCCGAGCAGGGCCAGCTCGAAACGCCGTAGAGCGGGTTCCGGCGAACCGCTCGCGCCGGCCAGCGCCTGGAGGCAGTGCAGGTAGTCGAAGAACAGTTCAGAGAAGCGGGTTTCGTGTTCGAGCACGCGGGAGAGCAGCTCATTGACGTAGAGGCCGCTATAGAGCGTGATCCCGCTGAGCGGGAGCGCCAGCGAAACGGCTTCGGCGCTGCGCAGCGTTTTGACTTCGCCACGGCCGCCAAAGCGGAGCAGTAAGGGGGTAAAAGGTTGGAGAGCGCCTTTGAGGCTGGAGCGTTTGGAACGCGCGCCTTTAGCAACAAGGCGCACGCGGCCCGACTCTTCCGTGAAGACGTCCAGCATCAGGCTGGTTTCGCTCCAGGGACGACTATGCAGAACGAAAGCGCGCTGCCAGCCTTCCATCATACGCGTCGTCTTGCAGGCTGCAGGGGCGTTGGCTGCGTCCGCACACCCTGGTCACTTACGACGGTAAGCTCCCGGGGACTCGCGGTCCTGCCGCCTGCCTGCACTTCGAAAGCCATAGAGTATCAAACTCAGAGATCGTCAACGTAACCGAGGCTGCGCAGCGCGCGCTCGTCGTCGGCCCAGCCGGATTTCACCTTCACCCACAGTTCGAGGTGAACCGGCGCTTCGAACATATCCTGCATGTCTTTACGCGCTTCAATACCGATGGTTTTGATTTTGGCACCTTTGTTACCAATAACCATCTTCTTCTGCCCTTCACGCTCAACCAGGATCAGGCCGTTAATATCATAACCGCCGCGTTCGTTGGTCTGGAAACGCTCAATCTCTACCGTTACGGAGTACGGCAGCTCGGCCCCGAGGAAGCGCATCAGCTTCTCACGGATGATTTCAGAAGCCATAAAGCGCTGGGAACGATCGGTGATGTAATCTTCCGGGAAGTGATGAATCGCTTCCGGCAGATGTTTACGCACGATCCCGGCGATAGTATCGACGTTGGTCCCGGTTTCTGCGGAAATCGGCACGATATCGAGGAAGTTCATCTGGCTTGCCAGGAACTGCAGGTGCGGCAGCAGATCGGCCTTTTCCTGCACGTTATCGACTTTGTTCACCGCAAGAATAACCGGCGCCCTGGCGTCGCGCAGCTTGCCCAGCACCATTTCGTCGTCGGCGGTCCAGCGGGTGCCTTCAACAACGAAGATCACCAGCTCAACGTCGCCAATCGAGCTGCTCGCCGCTTTGTTCATCAGGCGGTTAATCGCCCGCTTCTCTTCCATATGCAGGCCCGGGGTATCAACGTAGATTGCCTGATACGGCCCTTCGGTATGGATACCGACGATGCGGTGACGCGTGGTCTGCGCTTTACGCGAAGTAATAGAAATCTTCTGCCCAAGCAGCTTGTTCAACAGCGTGGATTTACCCACGTTCGGGCGGCCAACGATGGCAACAAACCCGCAATAACTTTTTTCTTCGCTCATTCCAGCTCCAGCTTTTTCAGCGCCTGTTCGGCGGCAGCCTGCTCCGCCTTGCGACGGCTGGAACCCGTGCCGACCACCGGTTCACTCAGGCCGCTAACCTGGCAGTGGATAGTAAATTCCTGATCGTGTGCTTCCCCGCGCACCTGGACAACCAAATAAGATGGCAGCGGCAGGTGGCGACCCTGCAGATATTCCTGCAGGCGGGTCTTCGGATCTTTTTGCTTATCGCCCGGGCTAATTTCGTCCAGACGAGTTTGGTACCAGGAGAGGATCAGGCGTTCGATATTCTGGATATCGCTGTCGAGGAAGACTCCGCCAATTAACGCTTCAACGGTATCTGCCAGAATCGATTCACGACGGAAGCCACCGCTTTTCAATTCACCCGGCCCCAGACGCAGGCACTCACCCAGCTCAAACTCGCGAGCGATTTCCGCCAGCGTGTTGCCTCGTACCAGCGTCGCGCGCATGCGGCTCATATCGCCTTCGTCAACCCGAGGGAAGCGATGGTAGAGCGCATTCGCGATCACAAAACTCAAAATAGAGTCGCCTAAGAATTCCAGGCGCTCATTGTGTTTGCTGCTGGCACTGCGGTGAGTTAATGCCTGTTGCAACAGCTCCTGATGATTAAAAGTGTAGCCCAGCTTCCGTTGAAGCCGATTAATTACGATGGGGTTCATGCGTTACCAATAAATGAATGCGTCAAAAATGCAGCACACGAAACCGACCTGAGCACTCTCGCCAACTTCACGTTGCATGCGCGCTTGCTTGTCGCCTTTCTGCAACCCAAATTATTGAGAGTATAAACAACCAACGCGGTTTCGTGTGCAGTGTCACTCTTACGAGAGACAACCAAAACTTCGGGGGGATATTCTATACGCAACGACAAGGGATGTCGTTAGTTTGGATGGATTTAAATATTAAATAATTCACGCTGCCGATATTGCGGCGGCAGCGTGAATCGGTCAGGAAAATTAGTGGATGCTGCCGATGCGCGATAAACGTACGCCGGTCGGCCACTCGCCTTCCTGTTTTTCGAAGCTCATCCAGATGGCCGTGGCTTTACCCACCAGGTTTGCTTCCGGCACAAAGCCCCAGTAGCGGCTGTCCGCGCTATTATCGCGGTTGTCGCCCATCATGAAATAGTGGCCCGGCGGCACAATCCAGGTCGCCAGCGGCAGACCGGACTGGTGGTAGTACATACCTACCTGATCCTGAGCAATCGGCACGGTCAGAATCCGATGGGTAACGTCACCCAGCGTCTCTTTGCGTTCGGTCAGACGGATACCGTCAGCCTTGCTCTCGCCCTTCGGCAGCTGCCAGAAGCCGCTGGTCGCTTCACCGCCGTTGCTGCGCGAGAAAGTCTGGACGAAATCGCTCGGCTCAACGTTGGAGTAAGTGACCGGCAGCGCGTTGCCGCACGCCTGTCCGGAACTGCATCCCGGCTGGATAGTGACCTGCTTGGTCAGCGGATCGTAGGTGACTTTATCACCCGGTAAACCCACCGCCCTCTTGATGTAGTCAAGGCGCGGATCTTCCGGGTATTTAAACACCACGATATCGCCACGCTTCGGATGCCCGGTCTCGATCAGCGTTTTCTGGTAGATAGGATCTTTAATCCCGTAAGCAAACTTCTCTACCAGAATAAAATCACCGATCAGCAGCGTCGGCATCATTGAGCCTGACGGGATCTGGAAGGGTTCGTAAATAAATGAACGCACCACCAGCACGATGGCCAGCACCGGGAACACCGAGGCACCCGTTTCCAGCCAGCCCGGTTTCGGGCCGACTTTCTTCAGCGTCGTTTTATCAAGCCCTTCGCCGGTCGCCGCCTGAGCGGCGGCCTGACCTGCGCGGCGCTTCGGTGCGAAGATAAACTTATCCAGACACCATAAAAGCCCCGTTACCAGGGTTGCGATCACCAGGATCAGGGCAAACATGTTCGCCATGCCAACTCCTTAATGGTTATTTTCCGTCTTTACCCACGTGCAGAATGGCGAGGAACGCTTCCTGCGGCAGCTCAACGTTGCCTACTTGCTTCATTCGCTTCTTACCGTCTTTCTGCTTCTGCAGCAGCTTCTTCTTACGGCTCACGTCGCCGCCATAGCATTTCGCCAGGACGTTTTTACGCAGCTGCTTAACGGTAGCACGGGCGATAATGTGGTTGCCGATTGCCGCCTGAATCGCGATATCGAACTGCTGACGAGGGATCAGCTCTTTCATCTTCTCCACCAGCTCGCGACCGCGGTACGGGGCGTTATCGTTGTGGGTGATCAGCGCCAGCGCATCGACGCGCTCGCTGTTGATCAGCACATCTACGCGCACCATGTTGGAGGCCTGGAAGCGCTTGAAGTTGTAGTCCAGCGACGCGTAGCCGCGAGAAGTTGACTTCAGGCGATCGAAGAAGTCGAGAACCACTTCCGCCATCGGGATTTCATAGGTCAGCGCAACCTGTTTACCGTGGTAAACCATGTTGGTCTGCACGCCGCGCTTCTCAATGCACAGGGTGATGACGTTGCCGAGGTACTCCTGCGGCAGCAGCATATGGCACTCCGCAATAGGCTCGCGCAGCTCCTGAATATTATTCAGCGGCGGCAGCTTGGACGGGCTGTCGACGTAGATGACCTCTTTCGCCGTCGTCTCGACTTCGTAGACCACCGTTGGCGCCGTGGTAATCAGGTCCAGATCGTATTCGCGCTCCAGACGCTCCTGGATGATCTCCATGTGCAGCAGGCCGAGGAAGCCGCAGCGGAAACCAAAGCCCAGCGCCGTCGAGCTTTCTGGTTCATAGAACAGAGAGGCGTCGTTGAGGCTCAGTTTGCCCAGCGCATCGCGGAAGCTTTCGTAATCATCAGAGCTTACCGGGAACAGGCCGGCGTACACCTGCGGCTTGACCTTTTTGAAGCCAGGCAGCGCTTTGTCCGCCGGGTTGCGGGAAGTGGTCAGGGTATCGCCCACCGGCGCGCCGAGGATGTCTTTAATCGCGCATACCAGCCAGCCTACCTCACCGCATTTCAGCTCGGTACGATCGACCTGTTTCGGCGTAAAAATACCGAGGCGATCGGCGTTATAAACCTGCCCGGTACTGATGACCTTAATCTTGTCACCCTTGCGCATGGTGCCGTTTTTAATACGCACCAGCGAGACGACGCCGAGGTAGTTGTCGAACCAGGAGTCGATGATCAGGGCCTGCAGCGGGGCGTCCGGATCACCTTCCGGCGGCGGAATGTCGCGCACCAGACGCTCCAGCACATCCGGAACGCCTACGCCGGTCTTCGCCGAGCAGCGAACCGCATCGGCGGCGTCGATACCGACGATGTCTTCAATTTCTTCCGCCACGCGTTCCGGATCGGCCGCAGGCAGGTCGATTTTGTTGAGGACTGGCACAACTTCCAGGTCCATTTCCATCGCGGTATAGCAGTTTGCCAGCGTCTGGGCTTCCACCCCTTGACCGGCATCGACAACCAGCAGCGCGCCTTCGCAGGCGGCCAGAGAACGCGAAACTTCATAGGAGAAGTCGACGTGTCCCGGGGTGTCGATAAAGTTCAGCTGGTAGGTCTCACCGTTGGTGGCCTTATAATCCAGGGTGACGCTTTGCGCCTTAATGGTGATGCCGCGCTCACGCTCAAGATCCATGGAATCCAGTACCTGGGCTTCCATTTCACGATCGGAAAGGCCACCGCAAATCTGGATGATACGGTCAGACAACGTAGACTTACCGTGGTCAATGTGGGCGATGATTGAAAAGTTACGTATATTCTTCATATTTAGAGTTAATTATGCCTTACGCGTATCATGAGGCCACTGTTCTGTGCCTGACGTTTTTTAATCCGAAAACGCCGCATTCTACACTACATCCGTGAAACCAGGAAATGCTCTTACAGCTAGCATAACCGGAGTAAATGGCGGGATCTTACGAGAATGGTAAATAAAAAATAAAGGCCAGTGGAATCACTGGCCTGCTTCTGAAGAGGGTGTCTCAATACGGACTAAATCGGGCGCTAAACCCACGCTAATGATGATCGGCTGCCACGACTGGCGAGCGGCCAGACCGGGGGACAGCCCGCGCGCAACCAGGAATCCGCCGACGCCGCCGAGTATCGCGCCGCAGAGGGAGGCAAAATCATTAGAGAACAGCACCTGGAAGATGGATGCCATCACAAACAGGCCAAACAGCGGTGCCATATACACTAAGAGCGCAGAGCCTAATAAGCTGCTTTCCGCGATGCCGAGCTCCACTTTTTGCCCGGCGCTCAGCGGCTGTGCGCTGGGCACGCTGATAGTGTGGCTGGTTTGCGGTCCCAGCTTATTCAGCACCCGGCTACCGCAGCCGGCGCGAGAGGCGCAGCTGCTGCAGGACGCTTTGACATCGCAGTGCACCTGCGCCATTCCATTGTGCCAGGAAACGACGGTCGCCCACTCTTTAATCATTGTACGGCCTTAAATTTGATGCTGTCGGCAATGCGCTTAGCCGTTTGCGGCGGCAGTTCACCCACCACGGTAATCTCCGCGCTGTCGCGTACCGTCGTACTCACGGTACGACGCCCGGTGCGCAGCAGCTGATCGCTGCTGTTTGCCGTCGCGCGATTCACGTTAATCGAGAAGCTAAACAGTCCGTCCGAATAGAGACGAGATTCCACCGGGCCATCGAAGGTTGGCAGACGGCGCTGGCTGCTGGATATCTCGGAGACGCCCTGCGGTAGCCAGGCCGGCGCCCAGTTGAAGTTAGCTTTATCGCCGCCTTCCGGCACCGACAGCTGCGGAGGCAAATTAGCCTTCGCCAGGGTCTCCATGCTGCTGCTTACCTTATCGCCAACGCTAAAGGACACAACCCGGAACTGTTCCAGAGTTTCGCCATCGCGATCGAGCAGATCGACCCGCATCGGCAGCCGGGTCTCCGCATCCAGCCAGACGATATAGCTATAGCGCGTTCCGTCTCTCGCCACCACGCGGATCACTTCGCACAGGCGATCGGCAATACGCGTGCGCCCCACGGAGATGAAGTCGTAGTATGCCGCCAGACGTTTGAAATCGGTATAGGCCAGTGAAGGCAGGGAATCAACGATGTAGTCACCGTTCAAGGTGAACGGGTCGAGCCCAGGCTCAAAATAGCTGATTTCGTTACCGCGCAGCACAACCTCACGACGGGGGCCATCGAGCTGTAGAAGCTGAGCGAGAGGTTGATTGTTCAGCCGTGCGTGACGATAACGCAGCGACTCAACGCCCTGTTTGTTGATACTGACGAAAGACAGCTCATAATTGAGGGACTGGCTAGCCAGGTTCATTTGCTGCAACAACGCCCCGGAAGAAGTATCAGCCGAGGCGTTGACAGAGAAGAACAGGCTGCCTGCCATGAGCGACATGGCACACCAAAGTTGCTTCATTACTGCGATTGCGTTCCTAAAGTTTGATAACCCGGTACCTGAACGGCGGCCTGCTGAGTCTGGGCTTGACCAAACTGAAGCTGTTCGGCATGCAGGCGACGCTGTAATTCATAGTCCTGCAGCATGGCATTAATACGACGACGCTGCTCCTGGACCTGCACCTGTTGGCCGGTTCCTGCGGATGCATCTGCCGGTACGCCCAGGCTCACCGGACTCGCTTTACCCATCATCGGCATGGTATTAAACACCGGTGCTTCAGGCTGCTGAGATGATTCGGTTTGCCCATTATACTGCTGGACGCCGACGATAACAGCAAGAGATACGCACGCGGCAACGCCCATCTGAGTAAGCGAACTGGCCCACGGACGCACTTTCTGCCAGAAAGGCATCTGACGCCACTGGTGCGGTGCCGGCTGAGATTCAGGAATTAGCGGCACCGTCTGGCGAACGGGCTCGTTTTCAATGGCGGCCATCACGCGAGCTGAGATATCAAAGTGGAGCATCTCAGCGGTATCGCCTCTCAGCGAATCGCGGATGAGATGGTAGCTCTCCCAGGTCTTTTGCATTTCAGAAGAACCGCTCAGCTCATTAAGCAGTTCGTTATCCAGCGTTTCACCATCCATTAAGGCCGAAAGTTTTTCTTTCTGCATGCCTGATACCCTTTTCAGTATTCCGCTATCGTCAACGCCTGATTAGCGGTTGAACTTTATTATCAATAGCTTCTCGTGCCCGGAATATACGCGAACGTACCGTCCCTACCGGACAATCCATGATAGCGGCTATCTCTTCATAGCTTAGGCCATCAAGCTCCCGTAACGTAATTGCCATGCGTAAATCTTCCGGGAGCGATTCAATGGTACGAAAAACTATTTGTCTCAGTTCTTCTGACAACATTAAGTTCTCAGGGTTCGAAATTTCTTTCAGCGCCCCGCCGCTTTCGAAGTTTTCTGCCTCATTGGCATCGACATCGCTGGACGGTGGGCGACGACCCTGAGCAACCAGATAATTCTTCGCCGTGTTTACGGCGATACGATATAACCAGGTATAAAAAGCGCTATCCCCCCGGAAAGAATCCAGGGCACGCCATGCTTTTACGAACGACTCCTGAACAACGTCAGGAATATCGCCCTGCGGCACGTAGCGGGAGACCAGGCTCGCGACCTTATGCTGATAGCGCACCACCAGCAGGTTAAACGCTTTCTGATCTCCTTTCTGGACCCGTTCGACGAGGACCTGATCCGTTAACTGCTCGCTCATCCGAGGTAATGTCTCCCCAAACCTAATTCCCATGAGTCTTCAAAGCACTACCCAATCACTGCATTATGAGCAAGCAATCGTTGGAGTACCTGAAAACAATAAAGTTCCGTTACGCCTTTGATTTTTGTCTGGCAACGGCGGACGATTTGTTATCTCTCATTATATGTCCCGTTACTCAGCCGCAGATAAGATGATGAGGAAAAAGCGTAAGGTCCGCGAGAAGGGTAACGTAACACGGTTTATATTTCACTATAAAATCTGAAGCTAACGATCTGCTTCGCAAATATTTTCTTTCGTTTTGCTCCCGCCGGTTTAGCGCCGAATGTTTAGTTGCCACAACTAACGGTAAAAAAAATGTACGATTCATCACGACCTGGTGCTATTGTGGCTCAATCGTGTTTAGTAAATTAAACAAAGGCCATGAATACAACTCCTGAGTTCTCCTGTGATGTATTGATTATTGGCAGCGGCGCTGCCGGTTTATCTCTTGCCTTGCGTTTAGCGGAGCACAGTTCGGTCACCGTACTGAGCAAAGGCCCGATCAGCGAAGGCTCCACCCTCTATGCGCAGGGCGGTATTGCCGCCGTCTTTGATGAAACGGACAGCATCGAATCTCACGTGGAGGATACGCTGATCGCCGGAGCGGGCCTTTGCGATCGTCACGCCGTTTCCTTCGTGGCGAGTAACGCCAAACCCTGCGTGCAGTGGCTTATCGATCAGGGAGTGCTGTTCGATACCCAGGTCCAGGCCAACGGCGAGGAGAGCTATCACCTGACGCGTGAAGGCGGCCACAGCCATCGCCGCATTCTCCATGCCGCCGATGCCACCGGTAAAGCGGTGGAAACCACCCTGGTTAGCCAGGCGCTTTCACACCCCAATATCCGCGTGCTCGAACGCAGCAATGCCGTCGATCTGATTATTTCTGACAAGATTGGCCTGCCCGGCGCTCGTCGGGTCGTCGGCGCGTGGATCTGGAACCGTAATAAAGAAAAGGTCGAGACCTGGGGGGCGAAAGCCGTTGTTCTGGCAACCGGCGGCGCGGCCAAGGTGTATCAATACACCACTAACCCGGACGTTTCATCCGGCGACGGCATTGCTATGGCCTGGCGGGCGGGCTGTCGCGTCGCCAACCTTGAGTTCAATCAGTTCCACCCTACCGCGTTGTACCATCCGCAGGCGCGCAATTTCCTGCTGACCGAAGCGCTGCGCGGTGAAGGCGCCCATCTGAAGCGTCCGGACGGTTCACGCTTTATGCCCGATTTTGACGCCCGCGGCGAGCTGGCTCCGCGCGACATTGTCGCGCGCGCCATTGACCATGAAATGAAGCGTCTCGGCGTTGACTGCATGTATCTTGATATCAGCCATAAGCCGGAAGCCTTTATCCGTCAACACTTCCCGATGATCTACGAGAAATTACTCGGTCTCGGTATCGACCTGACGAAAGAACCGGTCCCTATCGTACCGGCGGCGCATTACACCTGCGGCGGAGTGATGGTCGACGATAACGGTCGGACCGATGTCGAGGGGCTGTATGCTATCGGCGAAGTCAGCTACACCGGGCTTCACGGCGCCAACCGCATGGCATCCAACTCGCTGCTCGAATGTCTGGTCTACGGCTGGTCGGCCGCCGAAGATATCCTGCGCATCATGCCTCAGGCCCGGGCGGTTACCGATCTGCCGGCCTGGGACGAGAGCCAGGTTGAAATCCCCGATGAGCTGGTCGTTATCCAGCACAACTGGCATGAGCTGCGCCTGCTGATGTGGGACTACGTCGGGATTGTGCGCACGACCCGTCGCCTGGAGCGCGCCCTGCGGCGCATTACCATGCTGCAGCAGGAGCTCGACGAATACTATGCCCGCTTCCGCGTCTCCAACAACCTGCTGGAGTTGCGTAACCTGGTACAGGTTGCCGAGCTGATTGTACGCTGCGCGATGCTGCGCAAAGAGAGCCGCGGCCTGCACTATACGCTGGACTACCCGGATCTGCTGCCGGACAGCGGGCCGTCGGTTCTCGTGCCGGAAACTCACATAAAGAGATAAAAGTCCTGGGTCAGCGCGGTAAACCCCTCGGAGTATTGCTGCTCTGGCCCACGGATAATCAGCCTGTCACTGAAGCACTCCCCTGCCGTCGGCGAGAAGGCAAGGAGCACCCGATGCGGCGCGCGCATTTCCGTTTCCGCCACGTCGGTGCGTAAACGCAGATGCCAACCCATCGTTTGCGCGCGCCGGGCAAAGGCATCGCCAATATCCACCGGCAGCACCACGCAGAAAAAGCCCTCTTCTGTGATACACTCTGCGGCACAGCTTAATAGCGTCACGTGATCGAGCGTGGTCGTATATCGCGCCTGTTCGCGCTGCGATGTTGCGCAGGGCACGCCTTCAGCAAAAAAAGGCGGATTACTGACAATCAGCTCATAGCGTCGGGTTTGCGGCGGCTGCCACTGCTGAATATCGGCTTGATGCACCTGGATGCGGGCGGACCAGGGAGAAGCCGCGGTGTTTTCCCTCGCCTGATCTGCCGCATCTTCATCCAGCTCAACCGCATCCAACGCCACCAGCTCCCCGGTACGCTGAGCCAGCATCAGGGCCAGCAGGCCGCTGCCGGTACCGATATCCAGCACGTGTTTAACCTGAGCAATCGGCGCCCACGCGCCGAGCAAAATGCCGTCGGTGCCAACTTTCATTGCGCAACGGTCGTGAGCGACAAAGAATTGTTTAAACGTAAAACCATTGCGCGGCAGCGCAAACTTCGACTGAGACATCCTGACAACCTTGCGGGCGAAAACTCCTGAGCTTAAGGCTATGCACAATACCGGAGAACAGATAGCCTTACAAACAGATGAACATTATGCCCGTAACGTCTATAATCGTCGGTCCACTCAGAGGTAGATAATGACTGTAACGACTTTTTCCGAACTTGAACTCGACGAAAACCTGCTGGAAGCCCTCCAGGAAAAAGGTTTCACACGCCCGACAGCCATTCAGGCCGCCGCTATTCCGCCTGCGCTCGATGGCCGTGACATTCTCGGTTCAGCCCCGACCGGCACCGGTAAAACAGCGGCGTATCTGCTGCCAGCGTTGCAGCACCTGCTTGATTTCCCGCGCAAGAAGTCAGGGCCTCCGCGTATTCTGATCCTGACGCCGACCCGCGAGCTGGCGATGCAGGTTGCTGACCATGCCCGCGAACTGGCAGCGCACACGCATCTCGATATCGCCACCATCACCGGCGGCGTCGCGTACATGAACCACGCTGAAGTGTTCAGCGAAAACCAGGATATCGTGGTCGCCACCACCGGGCGTCTGCTGCAGTATATTAAAGAAGAAAACTTCGACTGCCGCGCCGTAGAAACGCTGATCCTCGATGAAGCGGACCGGATGCTGGATTTGGGCTTCGCTCAGGATATCGAACATATTGCCGGTGAAACCCGCTGGCGCAAGCAGACAATGCTGTTCTCCGCGACCCTCGAAGGCGATGCCATCAAAGATTTTGCCGAGCGTCTGCTGGAAGAGCCGGTGGAAGTGTCCGCCTCTCCTTCTACCCGCGAGCGGAAGAAAATCCATCAGTGGTACTACCGCGCCGATGACGTTAAGCATAAAACCGCTCTGCTGATAAACCTGCTGAAACAGCCGGACGCCACCCGTTCTATCGTCTTTGTGCGTAAGCGCGAGCGCGTTCATGAGCTGGCATCCTGGCTGCGCGAAGCCGGTATCAACACCTGCTGGCTGGAAGGCGAAATGGTTCAGGCCAAGCGTAACGAAGCGATTAAGCGCATGACCGATGGCCGCATGAACGTGCTGATTGCCACCGATGTCGCCGCGCGCGGGATCGATATTCCGGACGTTAGCCACGTCTTCAACTTCGATATGCCGCGCACCGCGGATACCTACCTGCACCGTATCGGTCGAACCGGTCGTGCCGGGAAGAAAGGCGTTGCTATTTCTCTGGTTGAAGCCCATGACCACCTGCTGCTGGGCAAAATCGGTCGCTACATTGACGAGCCGCTGAAGGCTCGTGTTATCGACGAACTGCGCCCGTCAACCCGCGCACCGAGCGAGAAGCAGACCGGTAAACCTTCAAAGAAAGTGCTGGCTAAACGCGCAGAGAAGAAAAAAGAAGATAAAGAAAAGCCGCGCGTGAAGAAACGTCACCGCGATGCTAAAAATATCGGCAAGCGTCGTAAGCCGAGCGGCAGCGATACGCCGCAGCAGTAGAGCTAAGAGTACAAGGACGCCGGGATATCCCGGCGTTTTTGCATTTACGTCCGCTGGCGACAGCGCCGCGGGGAGTGATATCGGGCGTTCCCCCTTGTGCCGGCGAGTCAGGAATTCATCATCATGAAAAAAAAAGATTTCGTCACCCAGGATCTGCTCAGCAAAATCTACCAGCACAATGACCCCGGCCCCCGCAAGCTCCCGCCTGAACGCCGGCTGGCGGAGGAGTATGGCGTCTCACGGTTTACCATTCGCCAGGCGCTGGAAAAACTCTCTGACATCGGCGTCATACGTATCGTGCAGGGCTCAGGGATTTGGATAAACGAGCGAATGAGCAACAACCCGCTGGTGTATAACTCCATCACCGAAAAGCGTTTCGATCGGATGCGCTATCGGACAATCAGCCTGCATAAAAAGCGCCCCGACCGCGCGGAGCAGCAGATTTTCGGCATAACGGATGAGGAGTTTATCTGGCAATTTTGCCGCCTGCGCTTCGTTGATGACGTAGCGGTGCAGATTGAGATTTCGCGGATGCCGGCCGCCGCCTTTGCCGATCTTAGCCGGGAGGTGATCGAACGCTCGCTGCAGCAGTACGTACTTTCCAAGGGCTATCAAATTTCACATTTGCTCACCACCTATCAGGCGGTGAGCGTCAGCCGGGAACAGGCCGCCCTGCTGGGCTGCAAAAAAGGCATTCCGGCCATGCATATTAACAATCGAGGAATTCTCGACGGCGGGCAGGTGTATGAAATCAGCGATATCATCGATATCAACTACTCCTGCACCTACGTTATTCCGCATAATCGCGACAGCTTAACCTTCCGCCAGGCGCCCTCGGACTAATTATGGCGTATGGATCGTGCCGTCAGGCAGGCGGCTCTGCGTCCATTCGTGCGGACGATAGACAACAGGATACGTCTGCGCCAGCTGTTGGTTAAAGCCGACGCCAATCCCTGCCGCCGTTGGTGGATAGATAAACCCGTTATTGACGCCGGGCGCTCCGGGGAATACCGCATCAGTAGCGGCAGAACGCGGTATAAACTCCTGGATTGCGGCATTATTGAGGTAGATATTCAGGTGGGTATTGACCGCAACCCCAATTGGCGTCATATCGCCGGGCCCGTGCCACGCCACGCGTACGCCGAATGCCTGACACAGCACCGCCAGCTTCAGGGCCGGCGTAATCCCGCCAATCTGGGAAATATGGCAGCGGATAAAATCAATCTGCCGGTTAACAATCAGGTCATGCCATTCAGCCGGATTATTAAACAGCTCCCCCATCGCGAGCGGAATTGCGCTTTGCTGGCGGATCTGCGCCAGCCATGCACTCTGCTGCGGCGCTAAAATATCCTCAATAAACCACGGCTGATAGGGCTCGAGCTGCTTCGCCAGCTGCAGCGCCTGCTGCGGGAAGAGCCGTTCGTGGACGTCATGGAGGATATGAAAACGGTGTCCGTAGCGCGCTCTCAGCAGCCGGAACATCTCCACCGTATTCCTGATGTACTCATCCTGGTCGTAATAGGCGCCCGGCGTCGGGTTCTCCGGCGTATGCATCGCCTGCGCAGTGCCGCCGTAAAAGCCCAGCTGGCAGCGGATGTGGCGATAGCCCTCCTCCAGCAGACGCTCAACGGATATAAACAGCGCCTCGGGCGTCTCACCGCTAGCGTGGGCGTAAGCCGGGATAGCATCACGCGATTTGCCGCCAAAAAGCTGGTACAGCGGCATTCCCGCCAGCTGGGCTTTGATATCCCAAAGCGCCATATCAACGCCGGCAATGGCGTTATTCATTACCGGCCCGTTTCGCCAGTAGGCGTTGACGTTCATCATCTGCCAGAGGTCTTCGATATTGTTCGCATCACGGCCAAGCAGCAGCGGCTTGAGGTATTCATCAACCATCGTTTTGACCGCCAGCGGACGCTGCTGGAAAGTCGCGCAGCCGTGGCCGACGGTACCTTTGTCGGTGGTCACGCGTACCGTGACCAGGTTATGACGATCGGGACGGGTGATAAAACACTCAATATCAGTAATTAGCGTAGCGTTCACGGCAAGGCTCCCTGCGGCAAAAATAAAAGGTGATGCCAATTATCTTCGCCCTATTTATTACGTAAGGTAAACCTTTTTATTTAATAAAATTTTGGTTCGTCAAACAGATTTAATTTCATTAAAAACCGGACCAATTTAGATAAATACTGCCAATACATCCTATAACAGCGGTTATTTGTGACTAAACTCATATTTTATTGGTTTGTTTTTATAAATCGGCTTATTTACCATTTCACGACGTAAACAGCACAACACATTGCTTCAGGAGCCGGTATGGAGACGCAAGATGCAATCAGCAGAATTATTTTGCTGATTGGCGGAAAAGAAAATATTAATAACGTCTGGCACTGTATGACCCGATTACGCTTTGATTTAATTGATGATAACAAAGTAGAAAAAGAAGAGATTAAGAAACTGCCCGGCGTGCTCGGCGCGCAGCTGCAGAGCGATCAGTTTCAAATTATCATCGGGCCGAAGGTTAATAGCTGGTATGAACGCCTGCTCGCGGCATTAGGTACCGTCGGCGAAGAGGCTGCCGAAAAGCCCCGCCAGCGTAAGGGGCTGGTGTCGCTGTTTATGGATACCGTCTCGGGCGTTTTTGGCCCGATCGTGCCGGCCATTGCCGGCGCCGGGATGATAAAGGGCCTGCTGGCCGGACTGATCGCGTTGAAAGCGGTACCGCAAAATAGCGACAGCGTAATGATCATCGACCTTATCGCCAGCGGCGTATTCTATTTCCTGCCCTTTTTCCTTGCCGTCTCGGCGGCAAAGATCTTTAAGACCAACGAGTATCTGGCCGTCGCCGTTGCCGCCTGCCTGATGTATCCAACCCTGATTGACGCCGCGAAGGCGCTGGCGGCCCATCACGAGGGGGCGGCTTCCGCGCTGTGGCTGCTTAACGCCGTTCCCATCCCCGTGTTCAACTACGCATCCAGCGTGATCCCGGTTATTTTCTCCGTGCTGGCGCTGAAATATATCTACGCCTGGGTCGATCGCATTATGCCCGAGGTGCTGAAAACCGTTTTCACGCCGACGCTGGCGCTGTTTCTCGGCGCGCTGGCGGCGCTGGTGGTTATTGGTCCGGTTGGCATTTGGCTTGGCAAAGCGCTGGCGTGGTTTATTGAAGGCCTGTTCGGGATATCCGCGGGCTTTGCCGGGCTGGTTGTGGGCGCCATCCGCCCGGTCGCGATCCTGACGGGCATGCATCATGCCATGACGCCCATTGCCCTGCAAAACTTCAGCGATCGCGGTTACGACATGCTGATGCCAATGATGTTTATGGCAAATATGTCGATAGCGGGCGCGACCTTTGCTATCTGGCGCGTAAGCAAAAACCGGCAGGAGCGTACGGTGACGCTGTCCGCGGCAATTTCAGCGCTGCTTGGGATCACCGAGCCCGCCCTGTTTGGCGTCTTAACGCGCTATAAAAAAGCGTTCGTCGCGGCAACCATTGCCAGTTCGCTGGCCTCGGCCTTTATCGCTTTCTTCGGCGTGCGGCTGTATGGCTATATTTTATCAAGCATTTTTAGCCTGCCGGCTTACATCGGCCCCTACTTTATCTTTGCGCTGTCAGGCGTGGCTATCGCCATAATATTGTCGTTCACGCTCACCACGCTGCTGGTGAGACGGGAACCGTAGCCCGACATAATAAAAAACCCCCGGCTCGATTGAACCGGGGGTTTTTGCTAACGCTTACAGACTTTCAGTGAAAGTACGCGCGATGACGTCGCGCTGCTGCTCTGGCGTCAGAGAGTTAAAACGTACCGCATAGCCCGATACGCGGATGGTCAGCTGCGGGTATTTCTCCGGATGTTCAACCGCATCCATCAGCGTTTCACGACGCAGGACGTTAACGTTCAGGTGCTGGCCGCCTTCAACGCGGACTTCCGGTTTAACGTCGAGCGGGATCTCACGGTATTCGATTTCGCCGAGCTTATTCACCGCAACCACGTCATCTTCAGCAAAACCACCTTTTGCACACAGGCAACGCGCTTCACCTTTTTCGCTATCCAGCAGCCAGAAAGAGTTCAGCAGGTCGTCGTTTGCAGCTTTAGTAATTTGGATACCTGTAATCATGTGATGCCTCCCTTAGGCAATATTTATTCGTTCTGTTGGCCCGTTCATGGCCAATTGGTAAAACCATTGTTGTATGAGTGTATATATATCAGCCGAACACCCGGCATTCATTGACTTAAATCAACAAAAACCACTAATTAAAAGTGGGTATGAAGGGATATTATTGTTTTACATCAAGTTACGCCATAACGGATGCCAAATAATTTTGTAAATTTTCAACTATTTTTGCAGAAAAAACGTCAGCAAAGCGGCGCCGATTTTGTTATGCAGAAAGAAGCAGTTAAGCTATAGCGATACCACTTTGCAGGAGAGCAAGATGACCACCCCACTGACCTGGCACGACGTGCTGGCGGAAGAGAAGCTACAGCCCTATTTTGTGAATACCCTGAAAACCGTCGCCGAAGAGCGCCAGTCGGGCATCACGATTTATCCGCCGCAAAAAGATATTTTCAACGCCTTCCGCTACACCGAAATTGGGGATGTAAAAGTGGTTATCCTCGGGCAGGACCCCTATCACGGGCCAGGGCAGGCGCACGGCCTGGCCTTTTCCGTACTGCCGGGTATCCAGACTCCGCCGTCTCTGTTAAATATGTATAAAGAGCTGGAGGGGACCATTCCTGGATTCAGCCGTCCGGAGCATGGTTATCTCGAAAGCTGGGCGCGTCAGGGCGTGCTGCTGCTCAACACGGTATTAACGGTGCGCGCGGGGCAGGCGCATTCTCATGCCAGCCTTGGCTGGGAAACCTTTACCGATAAGGTTATTGCGCTGATCAACGAGCATCGGGAAGGAGTTGTGTTTTTACTGTGGGGCGCGCACGCGCAGAAGAAAGGTGCCATCATCGACCGCCAGCGCCACTGCGTGCTGAAGGCGCCGCATCCGTCTCCGCTCTCCGCCCATCGCGGTTTTTTCGGCAGCAACCATTTTGTCCAGGCCAACCAGTGGCTGGCCGAACGCGGCGAAGCGCCGATCGACTGGATGCCGACCTTACCGGCCGCCGGGAAGTAATCGGGTTACTCGCCCGTTACGCTATGCGCAAATACAAAAATGCCAGCATTACGCTGGCATTTTTTCAGGCAGGTCAGGCATCAGGCCTTGTTCTGGCGCCACCATTCGGCCAGCAGAACGCCGGTCGCGACGGAGACGTTCAGGCTTTCCACGTTGCCGGTGCCTTCGATAGCCACGTTCAGATCCGCGCTGGAGATCGCCGCATCAGACAAGCCATCACGCTCCTGTCCTAACGCCAGGACCATTTTCTTCGGCAGCTCGGCTTTGTAGAGCGGCGTCCCGTTGTGGCTGGAGGTAGAAACAATCGCGTAGCCAGCCGCGCGGAACTGCTCCAGAGTGTCGAGGAAGCTATCGCCGGTAATCGGCTCTACGTGCTCGGCGCCGCCCTCTGCGGTACGGATGGCCGCACCGGACTCCAGCATGCCGGCATCCTGAACCACCACGCCCTTCACGCCGAAGTGAGCGCAGCTACGCATGATTGCGCCAAGATTGTGCGGGTTGCCGACGTCTTCAAGCGCCAGGACGCAGTCTTCAGCATCGGCCTTAGCGACCCACTGCGCAACGGAAGTCCCGTTACGTTTCTTAATCAGGAAGCAAACTCCGCCGTGGTGCTCAGTGCCGGACGCTTTCGCCAGCTCGGCTTCGTCAACCACGTGATAGGCTTTACGGTTGGCCGCCATCCAGCGCAGGGCTTCTTTAAAACGCGGGGTGACGCTTTGCACGAACCAGGCGCGAACGATAGCGTCCGGGCGGCTCTGGAAAAGTGCCTGGCAGGCATTTTCGCCGTACACGCGGGTCTCTTCCGCACGCTGACGACGCAGTACTTCCGGATCGATAAAGCTTTTACCGCTGATCCCGCCGTGATCCGGTTTTGCTGCCGTTTCATCATTCGGAGCACGTGAAACTGTACGCCACGGGGAACCCCCTTCACGCTCGAAATCATCGCGTTTACGATCGTCACGTTTGCGGTCGTCGCCGCGGCTGTTTCTTTCATCGCGGGCAGGGCGGCTACGGCCGTCAACACGAGATTTTCCTGGGCGCCCTCCCCCTTTCCCGGTACGCGGGTTATGGGTGCGTCTGTCAGAATCATCATCACTGCGGACATACATCACTTTGACCTTGCCGCTTTTATTTTTCAGTTCGTCGCTCATCAATTTTCTCCACCTGCGCTGCGCGAAGCGCGCAGATTACCCGATGTATCACCGCTTCGCCATTATTTCGTTTAAAAGATAGGGTCTATCGTATTCATCGAACAAAACGCATTGTTGTTTAGCGGTACCTAATCGATAATATGTAACATTACAGATACAAATCGGCCACGTGCCGTGCTGCAACCCATAACCAGAGGTTAGTTATGAATACCGTTTGTGCCAGTTGTCAGGCTCTGAACCGCATCCCCGACGATCGTAGCGCCGATGGCGCTAAATGCGGACGCTGCGGCCACGATCTTTTTGACGGCGACGTCATCAACGCGACCGGGGCAATGCTGGATAAACTGCTGAAGGACGATCTGCCGGTTGTTGTCGATTTCTGGGCCCCGTGGTGTGGACCCTGCCGTAATTTCGCCCCGATCTTTGAAGACGTTGCGGAAGAACGCAGCGGCCAAATGCGCTTCGTGAAGGTCAACACCGAAGCTGAACGTGAGCTGAGCGCGCGTTTTCGCATTCGCAGCATTCCGACCATTATGATCTTTAAAAACGGCGAAGTCATCGACATGCTGAACGGAGCGGTACCAAAAGCGCCGTTCGACAGCTGGCTTAACGAAGCCAACCAGCAGTAAACCTGACGGGGCAGCGCTTGTGCCCCGTTTTCACCTCTGCGACAATGGCGTTTTCTCTTAGCGATCCCCCATGATTGATAACGCCGTTCTTCGCCTGCGTGCCGAACGTCTCGCGCGCGCGACCCGACCTTTTCTTGCTCGCGGTAACCGTATCCACCGCTGCCAGCGCTGTTTACTGCCGTTGAAGCAGTGCCTGTGCGCAACCCTCGCGCCAGCGGCGGCGGCCAGCCGTTTTTGCCTGGTGATGTTCGATACTGAACCGATGAAGCCAAGCAATACCGGCCGCCTTATCGCGGATATCCTGCCGGACACCGAGGCATTTCAGTGGTCACGAACCGAGCCGCCGCAGGCGCTACTCGATCTGGTCGCCGATCCTGATTACCAGCCAATAGTCGTTTTCCCGGCGTCGTATGCCGGAACGGAACGCGAGGTGCTGAGCTCGCCGCCTGCGGGTAAGCCGCCGCTATTTATCATGCTCGACGGCACATGGACCGAGGCGCGGAAAATGTTCCGTAAGAGTCCCTGGCTTGACGCGCTGCCGGTCATTTCCGTCGATCTTTCGCGTATCTCGGCCTATCGCCTGAGAGAGGCCCACGCGGAGGGACAGTATTGTACGGCAGAAGTGGCCATCGCCCTGCTGGATCTCGCCGGGGACACAAACGCCGCGCTCGCGCTCGGCGATCACTTTAGCCTGTTCAGAAGCCGCTATCTGGCAGGAAAGACGCAGCATAAGGGCAGTATCACAGCACAAGAGGCAGAAAACGTTTAAAATCATCCGGTCACTGGGGATCAAAGGAGACCGGTATGAGCCAACGAGGCCTGGAAGCACTATTGCGGCCAAAATCGATCGCCGTCATTGGCGCATCAATGAAACCGCAGCGTGCCGGTTATCTGATGATGCGCAACCTGCTGGCCGGGGGCTTTAACGGCCCGGTGCTGCCGGTCACTCCGGCGTGGAAAGCCGTACAGGGCGTGCTGGCCTGGCCGACTATCGATAGCCTGCCGTTTACTCCCGATCTTGCCGTTCTCTGCACCAACGCCCGGCGAAACCTTGAGCTGCTTGAGGCGCTGGGGAAAAAAGGCTGCAAAACCTGCATTATCCTCTCCTCGCCGCCGGAGCAGTACCCCGCGCTGCTTGAGCATGCCGCCCGCTATCAGATGCGGCTACTGGGCCCAAACAGCCTCGGTCTGCTGGCGCCCTGGCAAGGGCTGAATGCCAGCTTTTCGCCGGTCCCGATTCGTCGAGGCAAGCTGGCGTTTATCTCCCAGTCCGCTGCGGTTTCGAATACCATTCTTGACTGGGCGCAGCAGCGCGAAATGGGTTTCTCATACTTTATTGCGCTGGGCGACAGCCTGGATATCGACGTTGACGATCTGCTCGATTTCCTTGCCCGCGATAGCAAAACCAGCGCCATTCTGCTCTATCTCGAACACCTCAGCGATGCCCGCCGCTTTGTTTCTGCGGCCCGGAGCGCATCGCGCAATAAGCCGATCCTGGTGATTAAAAGCGGACGCAGCCCGGCGGCGCAAAAGCTGCTGCACGTAAACTCAGGTATGGACCCGGCCTGGGACGCCGCGATTCAGCGAGCGGGCCTGCTGCGGGTGCAGGATACCCATGAGCTCTTCTCCGCCGTCGAGACGCTGAGCCATATGCGCCCGCTGCGCGGCGAGAAATTAATGATTATCAGCAACGGCGCGGCCCCTGCGGCGCTGGCGCTGGATGAACTTTGGCTGCGCAATGGCAAGCTTGCGTCGCTAAGCGACGAGACCGGCGACAGGCTGCGTCAGGCGCTGCCGGGTAGCATCGATATCGCTAACCCGCTGGATCTGCGCGACGATGCCAGCAGCGAGCACTATCTCAAGGCGCTGAACGTGCTGCTGGATAGCCAGGATTACGATGCCCTGCTGGTCATTCACTCGCCGAGCGCGGCCGCGCCGGGAACCGAAAGCGCGCTGGCGCTGATTGACGCCTTAAAAAACCATCCGCGCGGCAAGTACGTTACGGTGCTGACGAACTGGTGCGGCGAATACTCTTCTCAGGAGGCCCGACGCCTGTTCAGCGATGCGGGGCTGCCAACCTATCGTACGCCGGAAGGCACGATTACCGCTTTTATGCATATGGTGGAATATCGGCGTAACCAGAAGCAGCTGCGGGAAACGCCGGTGCTCTCGGATATGGTCACGGCCAATACTGCGGAAGCCCATACGCTGCTACAGCAGGCAATAACCGAAGGCGCAACCACCCTGGATACCCATGAAGTCAGCCCGGTGCTGCACGCCTATGGTATCCATACCCTACCGACGTGGATTGCCGCCGACAGCGCCGAGGCGGTGCACATCGCCGAGCAAATTGGCTATCCGGTCGCCCTGAAGCTGCGTTCACCGGATATCCCGCACAAGTCGGAAGTGCAGGGCGTAATGCTCTATTTGCGTACCGCCGCCGAAGTACAGCAGGCGGCGGATGCCATTTTTGACAGGGTAAAAATGACCTGGCCGCAGGCGCGCATTCATGGCCTGCTGGTACAGAGCATGGCGAATCGCGCCGGAGCGCAGGAGCTGAGGGTGGTCGTTGAACAGGATCCGGTTTTCGGCCCGCTGATTATGCTGGGTGAAGGCGGCGTCGAATGGCGCGCGGAAGATCAGGCCGCCGTCGCCCTGCCGCCGCTGAATATGAACCTTGCCCGCTATCTGGTGATCCAGGCGATCAAAAGCAAAAAGATCCGTGGCCGTAGCGCCCTGCGCCCGCTGGATATCTCCGGCTTAAGCCAGCTGCTGGTTCAGGTGTCGAACCTTATCGTCGACTGCCCGGAGATCCAGCGTCTGGATATTCATCCTCTGCTGGCGTCCGGCAACGAGTTTACCGCGCTCGACGTGACGCTAGGCCTTGCCCCGTTTACCGGCGATAGCGAAAGCCGCCTGGCAATACGCCCTTATCCCCAGCAGCAGGAGGAGTGGGTGGTGTTGAAAAATGGCGAACGCTGCCTGTTCCGCCCGATTCTGCCTGAAGATGAACCGCAGCTGCTGGCCTTTATTGCTCAGGTGACCAAAGAGGATCTCTATTACCGCTACTTCAGCGAGATCAATGAATTTACTCACGATGATTTAGCCAATATGACGCAGATCGACTACGATCGAGAAATGGCCTTTGTTGCCGTACGCGCGACCGCAGAGGGAGAGGAGATCCTCGGCGTCACGCGCGCGATTTCCGATCCCGATAATATTGATGCAGAATTCGCCGTCCTGGTCCGCTCTGACCTGAAGGGTTTAGGTTTAGGCCGCCGGCTGCTGGAAAAGCTGATTACCTATACGCAAAGCCACGGTTTGCAGCGTTTGAACGGGATCACGATGCCCAATAACCGGGGCATGATTGGTCTTGCCAGAAAGCTTGGTTTTAAGGTGGATATTCAGCTGGAAGATGGGATTGTCAGCTTGTCCCTGCAATTTCCAGCGCAACAATCATAAACTGGCGGCCGCAATTGTTGACCACTTTAGCGGGTAGTAATGTTATTATTGCCCGCTTACGTCGTCTGCATGGTACAGAAGACCCTTCAATAAACAGAGAAGAAACGCACTGTGATGTTGTCAAAATTTAAGCGCAATAAACATCAACAACACCTTGCCCAACTCCCTAAGCTTTCTCAGTCAGTTGATGATATCGAGTTCTTTTACGCTCCCGCAGATTTTCGGCAAGCGTTACTGGCAAAGATAGCTCACGCCACTCAGCGTATTTGCATTATTGCGCTCTATCTGGAGCAAGATGATGGCGGCAAAGGAATTCTGCAGGCACTCTATGACGCTAAACGCCAGCGTCCAGAATTAGATGTTCGCATCCTGGTTGACTGGCACCGAGCCCAGCGCGGGCGCATTGGCGCTGCGGCAGCCAACACTAACGCCGACTGGTACTGCCGCATGGCGCAGGAAAATCCTGGCGTTGATATCCCGGTTTACGGCGTGCCGGTGAATACCCGCGAAGCGCTCGGCGTACTGCATTTTAAAGGTTTCATCGTTGATGACTGCGTGCTTTACAGCGGCGCCAGCCTGAATGATGTTTACCTTCATCAGCATGACAAATATCGCTACGACCGCTATCAGTGCATTCGCAACGGCAAAATGGCCGACGTGATGTTCGATTGGGTTGAGCATAATCTGGTCGAAGGCCGCGGCGTGAACCGCCTCGACAAACCCGATCGTCCAAAAAGCCCGGAAATTAAAAATGATATCCGTCAGTACCGCCAGGAACTGCGGGACAGCGGCTATCGTTATGTCGGCGATGCTGACGACGATCGGCTGTCGGTGACGCCGCTGGTCGGCCTCGGGAAATCAAGCCTGCTGAATAAAACCATCTTCCATCTGATGCCCTGCGCTGAACGGAAGCTGACTATCTGCACGCCGTACTTTAACCTTCCTGCCCTGCTGGTGCGTAATATCATCCAGCTATTGCGCAGCGGAAAGACGGTAGAAATTATCGTGGGCGATAAGACGGCGAACGACTTCTATATTCCGGAAGATCAGCCGTTTAAGATTATCGGCGCGCTCCCCTATCTGTATGAAATAAACCTACGCCGCTTCCTGAGCCGGCTGCAGTACTATGTCAACACCGATCAGCTGATTGTCCGTTTGTGGAAGGATGACGATAACAGCTATCATCTGAAAGGCATGTGGGTTGATGACGAATGGATGCTGCTGACCGGCAATAATCTTAATCCGCGCGCGTGGCGCCTCGATCTGGAAAATGCCATTCTTATTCACGATCCGCAGCGCCAGCTTGGCGCGATGCGTGAAAAAGAGCTGCACCTGATTCGCCAGCATACGACGGTGGTGAAACACTATCGCGACCTGCAAAGCATCGCCGATTATCCGGTAAAAGTGCGTAAGCTGATTCGCCGTTTGAGGCGCATCCGTATCGACCGGCTTATCAGCCGTATTCTCTGAATTGCAGCCCCGCTTCCGCCGGGGCTTTTTTATGGGATCGTTATGCGTAAAGTCATCATCATCGCTCCTCTGCTGCTGACCGGCTGTAGCCATATGGCCAATGATTCATGGCATGGCCAGGATAAGGCCCAGCATTTTATCGCCTCAGCCATGCTCTCCGCAGCGGGTAACGAATACGCTCAGCATCAGGGTTACAGCCGCGATCGCAGCGCCGCCATCGGCTTTATGTTTTCGGTAAGCCTGGGCGCATCGAAGGAGCTGTGGGATAGCCGCCCGGCGGGGAGCGGCTGGAGCTGGAAAGATTTTGCCTGGGACGTGGCCGGCGCCACGACCGGTTACGCGGTGTGGCAGCTGGCGCATCAGTAATATCTACAGGCGTAATCCCTTGCCCTTACGGTGCAGCATCAGGGAGACGAAGAAAGCTAACGCGCCCATGACCGTGACATACCAGTAAAACGCGTGTTCTGCTCCGACTGATTTTAACAGCAATGCGACATATTCAGCCGAGCCGCCGAACAGCGCATTAGCGACCGCATAAGATAAACCAACGCCTAGCGCGCGGACCTGTGCCGGGAACATCTCAGCCTTCAAAATACCGCTGATCGAGGTATAGAAACTCACGATCAGTAAGGCGCACATAACGAGTGCGAAGGCGGCATATGGCGACGTCACGCTTTGTAATGCGCTCAAAATCGGTACGGTAAAGAGGGTCACGAGTGAGCCAAAACAGAGCATTGAGGTGCGGCGGCCAATCCTGTCCGATAGCGCACCAAATAGCGGCTGAGCCAGCATATAGAAAAACAGAGCGGCGGTCATAATCATGCTGGCCGTACTGGCGTTCATACCTGCGGTATTGACCAGGTATTTCTGCATATAGGTCGTAAAGGTGTAAAAGCTTAGCGAACCGGCGGCGGTGAAGCCCAGCACCATCATGAACGCCCGGCGATTACGCCATAGCCCTTTAAAGGAGCCCGCTTCTTTCAGCGCCCGGGTCTCTTGCTGCGACGTTTCATCCAGCTGGCGTCGGAGCCATAGGGCGACTATCGCCAGCGCTGCGCCAAGAGCAAAAGGAATACGCCAGCCCCAGGCATGCAGCTGTTCATCGCTGAGAATTTGCTGCAGCGCCACCACGACCAGCACCGCCAGCAGCTGCCCGCCGATTAGCGTTACGTACTGGAAGGATGCATAGAAACCTTTCTTACCCTCAACGGCAACCTCACTCATATACGTTGCGCTGGTTCCGTATTCACCACCGACTGAGATGCCCTGGAAAAGGCGGGCCAGCAGCAGAAGTACGGGCGCCCACGTGCCGATCGTCTCGTAGCCCGGCAGACAGGCAATGACTAACGACCCCATGCACATCATACACACCGAGATGAGCATCGAGGTTTTACGCCCACGGCGATCGGCGATACGGCCAAATAGCCATCCGCCAATTGGCCGCATCAGAAATCCGGCGGCAAACACGCCTGCGGTTTGTAGTAACTGGGTAGTGGTGTTTCCTGAAGGGAAAAAGATATGCGCAAAGTAGAGAGAGCAGAATGAGTAGACATAAAAATCAAACCACTCGACCAAATTCCCTGAAGATGCTCCAACAATTGCCCATATGCGACGGCGGGTATCAGCGTGTTTCAGCGATCCCCGCTCGTTAATACTACTTTCTACCATTGTTATTCTGCTCCAGCAAAGACTGCAATCTGTCTCGTCGGGCGTACCACGTCACTTAGACAAATCAATTAGTAAAACAAATGTTATATAATTGTTATATTTTTATATGTGATTTGTGTCACATTTATTTTCGTCATGCGGGTATTCGGAATGAACGCTAAAGCAGAGGCGGGGATAGAGTGAAATATGGTGATGAGGTGGCTACAGTAGGCTTTTATGTTGCAGCTGCAGGTTTATTCGACGCGGCGCGCAGCGCCCGAACCGGGCGGCGTCCCGCTGCTTTTCCTGAACCGCAGACAACAAAAAACCCCCCATGCCTGCGCATGAGGTTTCTTCGTCTGTCTGATGCCGGGCCGTTGTATGCCGGGACTCCTGCCCGCCACCCTCCGGGCTGCACGGCGTGCTGTGCAAATTCGTTCCCGACGAATTTGTCCTCCTCAGGAGTGCGCTTACC
>NZ_WQRE01000037.1:0-249 GCF_009758445.1 Klebsiella sp. 10-1 | reverse complement strand
ACGCCGCAGAACGACGCCTCCGGGTCGCTAATAAAAGACCTCAAGCTGCTGGCCGCAAATAGCCAATGGCGCATTGTGTTCATCTTTAATATTTTATTATTAACCGCCGTGGTTACCCGCGGCTCGGAGTTCTGTCAATAACTGTACGGGGCCCGCCGGATCGGACGAAAAAGCACCATCAGAAACGGCGGTGCCAGCTGATAAAACCGCGCCCGACAACAGTTCGGTGACAGCACTTCCGCTGAATAT
>NZ_WQRE01000036.1:0-255 GCF_009758445.1 Klebsiella sp. 10-1 | reverse complement strand
CCATTGTGCAATATTCCCCACTGCTGCCTCCCGTAGGAGTCTGGACCGTGTCTCAGTTCCAGTGTGGCTGGTCATCCTCTCAGACCAGCTAGGGATCGTCGCCTAGGTGAGCCATTACCTCACCTACCAGCTAATCCCATCTGGGCACATCTGATGGCATGAGGCCCGAAGGTCCCCCACTTTGGTCTTGCGACGTTATGCGGTATTAGCTACCGTTTCCAGTAGTTATCCCCCTCCATCAGGCAGTTTCCCAGA
>NZ_WQRE01000035.1:0-275 GCF_009758445.1 Klebsiella sp. 10-1 | reverse complement strand
CCCTAGGGGATTCGAACCCCTGTTACCGCCGTGAAAGGGCGGTGTCCTGGGCCTCTAGACGAAGGGGACACTGAAGTCTCAATCGCAAGACGCCTTGCTATTTACTTTTCATCAGACAATCTGTGTGGACACTACAAAGGCAGGTTCTTTCAGGTAAGGAGGTGATCCAACCGCAGGTTCCCCTACGGTTACCTTGTTACGACTTCACCCCAGTCATGAATCACAAAGTGGTAAGCGCCCTCCCGAAGGTTAAGCTACCTACTTCTTTTGCAACC
>NZ_WQRE01000034.1:0-294 GCF_009758445.1 Klebsiella sp. 10-1 | reverse complement strand
CTTACCACTTTGTGATTCATGACTGGGGTGAAGTCGTAACAAGGTAACCGTAGGGGAACCTGCGGTTGGATCACCTCCTTACCTGAAGAACCTGCCTTTGTAGTGCTCACACAGATTGTCTGATGAATGATAAATTTCAAAATGTACTGTTAAGTGCATTGTGAAATTTTGCTCTTTAAAAATCTGGATCAAGCTGAAAATTGAAACGACACACTGTTTCCTTTCTCCGTAATAAGAAAGGAAAAATGGTGTGTTCGAGTCTCTCAAATTTTCGCAACGCGGACTGTTTTACGA
>NZ_WQRE01000033.1:0-534 GCF_009758445.1 Klebsiella sp. 10-1 | reverse complement strand
AGAGCATGCCGAACGTCATCTTGTCATGGTGATGACGGCGGTGAACCGGATCGAGCTTCATGTAGTCGAGGGTGTCGTGCATCCAGCCGAGGTTCCATTTGAACCAGAAGCCGAGCCCCCCCGTCGAAGCGGGGCGCGAAACCCCGGCAAAGTCGGTGGACTCTTCGGCCATCGTTACCGCGCCAGGGGTCTGTTCGCCGAGCACGCGGTTGGTATTACGCAGAAACTCAATCGCTTCCAGGTTTTCCCGCCCGCCGTACTCATTCGGCACCCACTCGCCCTCTTTACGGCTGTAGTCGCGATAGATCATCGACGCCACCGCATCAACGCGCAGGGCGTCAATGCCGAAGCGCTCAATCCAGTACAGCGCGTTGCCCACCAGGAAGTTGCTGACCTCACGGCGGCCATAGTTGTAGATCAGCGTATTCCAGTCCTGGTGATAGCCTTCGCGCGGGTCGCTGTGCTCATACAGCGAGGTCCCGTCAAATGCGGCGAGGGCAAAATCATCGGAGGGAAAGTGGCCCGGCACCCAGT
>NZ_WQRE01000032.1:0-560 GCF_009758445.1 Klebsiella sp. 10-1 | reverse complement strand
GGTTGCAAAAGAAGTAGGTAGCTTAACCTTCGGGAGGGCGCTTACCACTTTGTGATTCATGACTGGGGTGAAGTCGTAACAAGGTAACCGTAGGGGAACCTGCGGTTGGATCACCTCCTTACCTGAAGAACCTGCCTTTGTAGTGCTCACACAGATTGTCTGATGAAAAGTAAATAGCAAGGCGTCTTGCGATTGAGACTTCAGTGTCCCCTTCGTCTAGAGGCCCAGGACACCGCCCTTTCACGGCGGTAACAGGGGTTCGAATCCCCTAGGGGACGCCACTTGCTGGTTTGTGAGTGAAAGTCGCCGACCCCCATATCTCAAAACTAACTCAGTGAGTTACGTTTGAGATATTTGCTCTTTAAAAATCTGGATCAAGCTGAAAATTGAAACGACACACTGTTTCCTTTCTCCGTAATAAGAAAGGAAAAATGGTGTGTTCGAGTCTCTCAAATTTTCGCAACGCGGACTGTTTTACGAAACAGCTTCGGGTTGTGAGGTTAAGCGACTAAGCGTACACGGTGGATGCCCTGGCAGTCAGAGGCGATGAAGGACGTGCT
>NZ_WQRE01000031.1:0-702 GCF_009758445.1 Klebsiella sp. 10-1 | reverse complement strand
AAAGTCTGGCAGGAGAAAATCCGTCAGCGCGAGGCTGACCTGAAAGCGCGGGGGCTGCTGCCATGATGCACTGTCCGTTCTGCAAAAAGTCGGCGCATGCCCGCACCTCCCGCTATCTGTCGGAGAACGTCAAACAGCGCTATCACCAGTGCACCAATATTGAGTGCTCGGCGACGTTCCGCACCACTGAAGCCATCGACGAGGTTATCCGTCCTCCGGCGGAGAAAGCGCCGCCTGTCGTGGAGCCGGTCACACCCCCGGCACCCCGTAAAGTGCAGGGCTGCTACAGCTCGCCATACCGTCATTAATCAGGGGAGAACTGACCATGACCACCCTCACGCTACAGCAGGCCTTTGAAGCCTGTCAGAAGAACGAAACCGCCTGGCTGAACCGTAAAGCCGAACTGGCGGCCGCAGAGCAGGAATATCAGGAACAGGTGCTGGCCGGGGATGAGCGTATACCGGGCAGAATGCAGACACTGCGCGACATTATCGATGTCAGAAAATGGGAGATAAATCAGGCCGCCGGGCGCTATATCCGCTCCCATGAAGCGGTGCAGCGCATCAGTATCCGCAACCGGCTGAATGACTTCATGCAGGCGCACGGGACAGAGCTCGCCGCCACGCTTGCCCCGGAGCTGATGGGACTCAGCCAGCAGCCCGCACTCCTGACCGGCCATGCGCTCGACCGTTCGGCGCATTA
>NZ_WQRE01000030.1:0-721 GCF_009758445.1 Klebsiella sp. 10-1 | reverse complement strand
AGCACGTCCTTCATCGCCTCTGACTGCCAGGGCATCCACCGTGTACGCTTAGTCGCTTAACCTCACAACCCGAAGCTGTTTCGTAAAACAGTCCGCGTTGCGAAAATTTGAGAGACTCGAACACACCGCTTTTTCCTTTCTTATTACGGAGAAAGGAAACAGTGTGTCGTTTCAATTTTCAGCTTGATCCAGATTTTTAAAGAGCAAAACTTCGCAGTGCACCTTGTTCAGGAACACTCGGAAGTTTTCTTGTTTTGAGCAGTAAAGGATGGTGGAGCTATGCGGGATCGAACCGCAGACCTCCTGCGTGCAAGGCAGGCGCTCTCCCAGCTGAGCTATAACCCCATCGTAATTGCTTTCTCTGTTTACCGTAATTCGATATCGGGCAAGGCATGGTGACGCGAAGCATACTGAAGTATGTGAGTGTCGCCATAACGCAGCACGGTAGCGAATTTGGTAGGCCTGAGTGGACTTGAACCACCGACCTCACCCTTATCAGGGGTGCGCTCTAACCACCTGAGCTACAAGCCTGCAGAGATTTTTACTGCTTATTTTTCATCAGACAATCTGTGTGAGCACTACAAAGGCAGGTTCTTCAGGTAAGGAGGTGATCCAACCGCAGGTTCCCCTACGGTTACCTTGTTACGACTTCACCCCAGTCATGAATCACAAAGTGGTAAGCGCCCTCCCGAAGGTTAAGCTACCTACTTCTTTTGCAACC
>NZ_WQRE01000002.1:0-818385 GCF_009758445.1 Klebsiella sp. 10-1 | reverse complement strand
TAGCAGTATGGCACTGACTTTCGAGGTAGTTTGCTATTCGAAAGAGTAGCAGAACAAAAGCGAATGCTTTTGAACGTTGCGAAGCAACGGCCCGAAAAGTTATTGCCCGGTACCAAATTAAGTGTGCTGATATGGCTCAGTTGGTAGAGCGCACCCTTGGTAAGGGTGAGGTCCCCAGTTCGACTCTGGGTATCAGCACCAGTTTTTAAGTTAGAACACAGTATTTTAAAGAATTTGCCTGGCGACGATAGCGCGGTGGTCCCACCTGACCCCATGCCGAACTCAGAAGTGAAACGCCGTAGCGCCGATGGTAGTGTGGGGTCTCCCCATGTGAGAGTAGGGAATTGCCAGGCATCAAATAAAGCAGAAGGCCCAGTCGAAAGACTGGGCCTTTTTGCTTGCCTGCTATAAACGGCTGCATCTCTGTGCTCGTAGAGCAGCCTTTATAACCTGCAGTCTACTAAAAAAGGCCCGGTCTCTCGACCAGGCCCTTTCTTTATATCCGTTCTCTCATTGGGGAATGAACCCTGTCCACCGGGAAGGCAAGGGTTAACGGGTCAGCGCTACAATCCCCAGAGTTAATCCCGCTACCGCCGCCGCGCCGCCGGCAATTGCTCCAGCCGTTTCCCAGTTATCCTGAGTCGTGCCTTTCATGCAGGTATTGGTATGAACTAACCTGCCTTCAGAATCGTATACCGGCACGCAGGGAGAGTCATGTGCGCAGCCGGCGAGTAAAGTCGCCAGCAGCGTCACTAAAATAAATTTCTTCATAATATTACCTCTGAATAGTCCGTTTTTCTGCATCGGATGAGATACACGACGGAATAGCTTATTTTAGCATCGCGAATACAGAGGCCGGATAGAGGAAATCATCTCAATTTATGAGCTACGTAAATATCATGGAGATAAGCGAAGGATTGCGTAGAAAATATGCAGAATAAAATAATGAAATAAAGCCAGGGACTGCTGATTTTATAATTATTGAATATAACGAATGGCATCCAACTCATTGATTCGCAGAGTACAGGATAAAAAAAGCGCCGGAGTGGCGCCTTTGATGGAATAAGCGCTCCTCGCGCCGGGTAAAGCGGCCCCTTACAGCCACGAAGAACACCTCTACGAAAAGGATTACCGGCAGCGTAGCGGTTAACATTCCGTCCATTAGGCCGGTGTCCACCGCATTTTTCGCCTCGCATCCTGGCTTATGGTTAATAATTAAAAGCAGCACCCCGAGAATAAAAGCCAATGATGTCATGAGGATTGGAGGCAGGCGCATACGCGATATCTCGAGCGTCGGCTCGATAATTCTTTTACCTTCTTTACCCATAAGATCTTTAGCAGACCCGACGATCGGAATGGTATTTTTTGCCGATAAGCCAATCGCGGTTAATAAGCCGACCTGGAAATCAACATCATTATTTAGCCCGTTAAACGATGCTGCCGGCAACGCTCCAGGAATCCCTAAGAATGACCAAGGTTACAGAGAGCGGGAGATACCCGCTTTCATAGCGCGCAGGCGCCTGGCTTCCGGAGAGCCGTTCCTGAGACGACATTCCAGTCCAGTCATAGCCAGTTCCGTTCGGCAGCCTGCCTCCATCAGGAGCATTGTATCCCCGGTACTTTTTACCCGACGCGATGTGACGAACGAAGAGAGCGGCGCCATTTCACCGCTGGCGCTGCGCGCATACATATTGTTGATATTATCCGGCAGCGTACGGAAATGCGCGCCAGCTGCTCCGGATGCAGCCGGGCAGCTGATTACGCGCCTGGGTTAGCGCGCTGTGGCCGAGGTTGCCCTGATCGATAAGGTCAAAGTCAAAACCCGCTGCGCTACCGAGTTCGACAATGGCCGGCAGATTGAACGGTAAGACCATAGCGTCCTTCTTGCTGAAGGCGCCGGTAGGCACGTTGGATAATCGCCTTAACGCCGTTCTCTGCGTCGCTGCGTCGCTGCGTTCCTGCCACGGCCTGAGGCTGCGTAAGGCCATGAGCACCATCGCAGTACCAACGAGGGCTGTCGTGGAAGGCTCTCTTCAACCATCACGCGCTCGACGTTTTCACCGCTACTGTCGATGCTCTGCGTACCGAATCGTCGGACGGCGAGTTAACTCAGATGAGAAGTCAGCTGTCTGCTGCAGGGAGGGAGTAAACGCGAGGCAGTAAAAAGGCGCTTCCCCATGCCGAAGAGCGCCTTTTATTCAAGCAATTAACTGACTAGTATCAGTTCATGCCGTATTTTTTCAATTTTTTACGCAGTGTACCGCGGTTGATGCCCATCATCAGGGCAGCACGGGTCTGGTTACCGCGGGTGTATTGCATCACCATGTCCAACAGGGGCTGTTCTACTTCAGCCAGTACCAGCTCATACAGGTCACTAACGTCTTGACCGTTCAGTTGAGCAAAATAGTTCTTCAGTGCCTGTTTAACCGAGTCACGCAGGGGTTTTTGAGTTACCTGATCCTGAGAGTTAACGGTAGAAACGGTCAGTACGTCAGAATTTACGCGTTGTTCGAACATAGTTCTGTCAGCTCTTTATTTCTGTTTACGCAAAATTTTCGAAGTATGCCTCCAACGCCTCCAGCTGATCGCTGGCATCCTCTATGGCGTTGAATGTGCGCCGAAACTGGTCATTTGGAGCGTGCTCCTGGAGATACCAGGAAACGTGTTTACGCGCAATTCGGTACCCTTTTGCCTGACCGTAAAAGTCATGCAATTCCCGAACGTGAGCGCAAAGCAAGCGCTTAACCTCTGCCAACGGCAGGGGGGGCAGCAGCTCTCCAGTGTCCAGATAATGCTGGATTTCCCGAAAGATCCAGGGTCTTCCCTGAGCCGCGCGGCCTATCATAAGGGCATCAGCCCCCGTATAGTCGAGCACAGCTCTGGCTTTAAGCGGGTCAGTAATGTCGCCATTCGCGATAATCGGAATGGAAACTTTCTGCTTAACTGCCCGAATACTGTCGTATTCAGCGTCTCCGTTAAACAAACAGGCGCGCGTGCGTCCGTGAATAGTCAGAGCCTGAATGCCACACTCTTCAGCCAGTTGGGCAATTTCTACACAGTTACGGTGTTCCGGCTCCCAACCGGTGCGAATCTTGAGCGTCACGGGAACGTCCACTGCCTTGACGACCGCCGTCAGGATTAACTTCACCTGCTCGGGATGCTGCAAGAGGGCTGAACCTGCGAGCTTGCGATTCACCTTTTTCGCCGGGCACCCCATATTAATATCAATAATTTGGGCGCCGCTTTCCACGTTAATACGGGCGGCTGCGGCCATCTCTTCCGGTACGCTACCGGCGATTTGCACGGTACGAATACCGGGCTCATCAACGTGCACCATCCGCAAACGGGACTTGTCGCTCTCCCAAACCTGCGGGTTGGAGGACATCATCTCGGAAACGGTTAAACCTGCTCCCATCTCATAGCACAGCGTCCTGAATGGTCTGTCAGTAATGCCAGCCATAGGTGCTGCGATCAGGCGATTTCTAAGCTGGTAGTGTCCGATGCGCATGAGTTAAGAAATGACCATACTGTGACTGCAAGGCGGCGTATATTACGCATTTTTTGCACGAGATGAAAGGCCAAACTTTGAGCAATCCCCTGTCACAGATCAATGAATCCAGGGGTAACGAAAATGCCATGAATAAATTACTATATTAATCATTGTGTTAATGATGGGTGGGTAATTTGTGTCCATTTATAAAATCGTAAAACTTCTCTATTTTTCTTAGAAAAAGGGGGGCATTAACGGCATAAAACGCTGTTTTTGTAGCCAAAAAAGCGCTTCGTAGTGCGATCTGGCTCCCATTTCTTGACGTCATTTGGCGGTTACTGGAAACAAAAATGCGGCCCGCAGGCCGCATTGGCGCTTACTTCCGCTGGCCGGTAATGCGGCACCACTCTTCTTTTTCTACCACCGGGTCGAGATTAAAACGATCGGCGTAGGCTTCGCAGACGCCGTCAGCCTGGCTGGCAAGGATGCCGGAGAGGCCCAGCAGGCCGCCTGCAACGGGCAGCACGCTGATTAACGGAGCCAGCTCGCGTAACGGGCCGGCCAGAATGTTGGCGACCACGACGTCGGCGCTGAGAGCTTCTGGCTGATCCTGGGGTAAATAGAGTTCCAGACGCTCTGAGACGCCATTGCGTTCGGCGTTATCGCGGCTGGCCTGAATCGCCTGCGGGTCGATATCGATACCGATAGCCTTCGCCGCACCGAGCTTCAGGGCGGCAATCGCCAGGATCCCGGAACCACAGCCGAAATCAATAATCGTTTTACCCGCCAGATCCAGCCCATCCAGCCACTGCAGGCACAGGGAGGTCGTCGGGTGCGTACCGGTACCGAAGGCGAGGCCCGGATCGAGCATCACGTTAACCGCGTTGGCATCCGGTACTTCACGCCAGCTTGGGCAAATCCACAGCCGCTCGCCGAAGCGCATCGGGTGGAAGTTATCCATCCATTCGCGCTCCCAGTCTTTGTCTTCCAGCTGCTCGATTTTATGCGCGAAGCCGACGCCCAGAAGAGGATGCTGCTCAAGGATGGCAACGACTTCGTCCATATCGCTCTCTGCGTCGAACAGGCCGATAACGTCGGTGTCTCCCCACAGGCGGGTTTCCCCCGGCAGCGGTTCGAATACCGGCGTATCGTGGGTATCCTGGAAGGTGATAGAGACGGCACCGGCCTCCATCAGCGCATCGCTTAAATCTTCAGCGTGTGCGCCGGTCGTGTTCAGTTTCAGTTGGATCCATGGCATGGCAAAACTCTTTATTTATCAGTAGTCATAATAGGGGCTGGAGGGACGGGCTGACCGAAACGGTTGCCAATCACAAAAGCCAGCAAGCTTAACAGCAGCGAGGGCACAATCGGATGAAAGCCCAGGTACTGGATATTGAATGTCGCCAGCACGGCGTAGAGCACGCCGCCAACGATCATCGCGCTCAGGGCACCGGTCGCGTTAGCGCGCTCCCAGTACAGGCCCATAACCAGCGGCCATAAGAACACCGCTTCCAGGCCGCCGAAGGCCAGCAGGTTGAGCCAGATGATCATTTCAGGCGGCCGCCAGGCTGCCAGCATCATCAGGATCCCGATAACCAGGGTGGTGGCGGTGGAGATCCTTTTCAGCTTTTGCTCATTATGCCTTTTGGCAGGGCGAGCGCTGAGCCAAAGATCTTTAACGATCGTAGCCGATGCCTGCAATAAATGGGCGTTAACGTTCGACATGATCGCCGCCATTGGCGCCGCTAAAAACAGGCCTGCGGCCCACGGCGGCAGCACCTGGACCATCAGGGTTGGGATCACCCGATCGGGAACGGTGAGATGCGGCAGCACCGCGCGGCCCAGAGCGCCCGCGAGGTGCATACCAAACATCAGCAGAGCGATGACCACGGTACCGATGATGATCCCGCGGTGAACGGCTTTGCTGTCTTTATAGGAAATGCAGCGTACGGCGGTATGCGGCAGGCCGATCACGCCGAAGCAGACCAGCACCCAAAATGAGGTCATAAAGGTCGGGGTAAGGATGCCGTCGACGCCGTGCGGCGATACCAGCTGCGGATCGATCTTTTGTAAGGTATCAACGGCGTGATGCAGACCGCCCGCAGCGTGAACAACCCCAACCAGCAGCACGATAGTGCCAATCAGCATCACCAGGCCCTGCATGGTGTCATTGAGCACGCTGGCGCGAAAGCCGCCGAACGCGGTGTACAGGGCGATAGTGATGCCGAAGATCAGCAGGCCGTGTTCATATTTAATCCCAGCCGCGGTCTCCAGCAGGCGCGCGCCGCCGATAAACTGCACGGCGATCGCTCCGACGAAGGCAACCAGCAGGCTTATGCTGGCGATCCAGACGACGGCGCGGCTTTGGTAGCGAGCCTGCAGCATGTCGTTGAGGGTGATGGCGTTGTAGCGTCGCGCCAGAATGGCGAACTTCTTGCCGAGGATCCCCAGCGAAAGCCAGATCGTCGGCACCTGGATCATCGCCAGCAGCACCCAGCCGAGCCCGTACTTGTAGGCGGCCCCAGGCCCGCCGATAAATGAACTGGCGCTGATATAGGTTGCGGTGAGGGTCATGGCCAGCACGAAGCCGCCCATAGAACGGCTGCCGAGGAAATATTCGCTGAGAAAACTGCCGCTGCTGCGTTTGCGCATGGCGTAAAGCGACAGGCCGAAGACCACGAACAGATAGGCAATCAGGATAACGATGATTTCAAGCTGCATCGCTATCCTCCAGCGGAATGTCGCGGAATACAAAACGCACCATCGCCCAGCACAGCAGGATAAATACCAGCGGCACCAGCAGGCAGGCTATTTCGAACCAGTGCGGCAGCCCGGTGATGCCGATTGCGCTGTCCGGGAGATAGGCCGCAGCCAGCCAGGCGGCAAGATAGAGAAGGGTCAGCCACAGCGCCCAGCGCGCTTCTTTGTGGGCCTGAACAAAACGATTGTCCATTTTTTAGTCCCAGGAGGATGAAGAAAGCGGGGATTGTACCGCATGGCAAAGATGAGGGGAGAGAAAAAGAAAAAAGGCCGGATTATCCGGCCTTTTGCAGCGATACAGGATTATTTTTCCTGCATACCGAGCTTTTTCTCCAGATAGTGGATATTGGTACCACCATGCTGGAAGTGCTCGTCGTTCATGATGCGAATCTGCAGATCGACGTTAGTTTTGATGCCGTCGATGATCAGCTCCTGCAGCGCATTTTTCATGCGTGAAATCGCCACATCACGGTTTTCGCCGTAGCAGATAAGCTTGCCGATCATTGAGTCATAGTACGGCGGCACGGTATAGCCGGCGTAGATATGAGACTCCCAGCGAACGCCGAAGCCGCCCGGCGCGTGGAAGCGGGTAATTTTACCCGGGCTCGGCAGGAAGGTATTCGGGTCTTCTGCGTTAATACGGCATTCAACCGCATGGCCACGGACCTGAACTTCTTCCTGCTTGATAGACAGCGGTTGGCCTGCGGCAATGCGCAGCTGCTCTTTAATCAGATCCACGCCGGTGATCATTTCTGTTACCGGGTGTTCAACCTGAATACGGGTGTTCATTTCGATGAAGTAGAACTCGCCGTTTTCGAACAGGAACTCGAAGGTACCCGCCCCGCGATAGCCGATATCAACGCAGGCCTTGGAGCAGCGCTCGCCGATGTAGCGACGCAGTTCCGGAGTAATGCCCGGCGCCGGCGCTTCTTCGACAACTTTCTGGTGACGGCGCTGCATGGAGCAGTCGCGCTCGGCCAGATAGATAGCGTTACCCTGGCCGTCAGCCAGTACCTGGATCTCGATATGACGAGGATTTTCCAGGTATTTTTCCATATACACCATGTCGTTGCTGAAAGCGGCTTTTGCTTCAGCTTTGGTCATGGAGATGGACTGCGCCAGCTCGGCGTCGCTGCGCACAACGCGCATGCCGCGGCCGCCGCCGCCGCCGGAGGCTTTGATGATAACCGGGTAGCCGATGCGTTTCGCATGGGCGCGGTTAGCGTCCATGTCGTCGCCCAGCGGGCCATCGGAGCCAGGAACGGTCGGCACGCCGGCTTTCTTCATGGCGGTAATCGCCGACACTTTGTCGCCCATCAGACGAATAGTGTCGGCCTTCGGGCCGATAAAGATAAAGCCGGAACGTTCAACCTGCTCAGCAAAGTTGGCGTTTTCGGAGAGGAAGCCGTAGCCCGGGTGAATCGCTACCGCGCCGGTGATTTCAGCCGCGCTGATGATCGCCGGAATATTCAGGTAGCTTTTAATGGACGGAGCCGGGCCGATACAGACCGTCTCATCCGCTAACAATACGTGCTTTAAATCGCGATCCGCAGTGGAGTGCACAGCAACGGTCTTGATGCCCAGTTCTTTACAGGCACGCAGGATACGCAGTGCAATCTCGCCACGGTTGGCGATAACAATTTTATCCAGCATGTTCGCCTCGTTACTCGATGACTACCAGCGGCTCGTCAAATTCTACCGGTTGGCCGCTTTCGATCAGAATGGCTTTCACCACGCCGGCTTTGTCGGCTTCGATCTGGTTCATCATTTTCATTGCTTCGACGATGCACAGAGTGTCGCCCACGTTGACTTTCTGGCCGATTTCCACAAACGCTTTAGCGTCCGGGCTCGGGGTGCGGTAGAAAGTACCGACCATCGGGGAACGTACGATGTGACCACTGATTTCCGCTTTCGCCGGAGCTTCTGCCTGCGCGGCTGCCGGTGCTGCGGCAACAGGTGCCTGTGCCTGCATCATCGGAGCGGCATAAGCCTGCTGCATCACTGGATAGCCGGTGTTTGGAGCTGAGCGGCTGATGCGCACAGACTCTTCACCTTCAGAAATTTCCAGTTCGTTGATGCCAGACTCTTCGACCAGCTCGATCAGTTTTTTAATCTTACGAATATCCATGAGTGGGTTCCGTACTCTTTGTTTAGTGTGATTGTGACAGGCGTTTTACCGCCGTCTGTAAAGCGTATGAATAACCGTCCGCCCCGAATCCACAGATAACGCCTGCGGCGATATCCGACAGATAAGAGTGATGACGGAATGGTTCGCGGGCATGTACGTTGCTCAGGTGGATCTCGATAAACGGGATGCTCACCGCAAGTAGCGCGTCGCGGATTGCCACGCTGGTGTGCGTAAACGCGGCCGGATTAATCAGGATATAGTCGACAGCGTCTTTAGCCTGATGAATTCGGTCGATTAACGCGTACTCCGCGTTTGATTGCAGGTGATCCAGCGCCACGTTCAGAGCCGCAGCTTCTGATTCCAGACGGTTAACAATCTCAGAAAGCTTAAGGGTGCCATACTTCTCAGGCTCGCGTGTACCAAGCATGTTAAGGTTGGGTCCGTTCAAAAGCAAAATGCGAAACTTGTCAGCCATTGTGCGGCTATCTCCTGCCATTCTCGGGTAAAAAACAAAATATACCTTCGAAACGCGCTTGTCACCTTTTCAGGGTGTTAAAACCCCTCCAGGAAAACCAAAGTCGCACATTATAACGATTTCGTAGCATTTGGCAGCTAAATACTGGTCTTATCAGGGAAGATTATCAACCGCTATCGTTAAAAGAGTCGCGGTTGATAAAAGATCTGCGGGAAACTGCACATATCCGGGGATTAGCGCCACCACTGGCGGAACTTCTTGTAACGCCATGCCAAAAGCACAACCGCCAGTCCGGCATATATCAACGGCTGTGGGGATAATATCTTCACGGACCATAGATAGTGGATGGGCGCAAGGATCGCCACCAGATAGACGAAGTTATGCAACGTTTGCCAGCGTCGGCCTAATTTTCGCTGCAGCGCCTGAGTTGACGTTACCGCCAGCGCCAGCAGGGTAAGCCAGCTGATAAACCCCAGCGTCAGATATGGCCGGCTAACCAGCTCAGAACCCAGCAGCGCCAGATTGTTAATCCCTAGCTCCAGCAGCGTGTAGCTGGTCAGGTGCAGCGTCGCCCAGGCAAAACACCATAATCCCAACAGGCGACGGGTACGAATCAGCAGCGGCTGTTTAGCGTAGCGCGCCAGCGGTGAGACAAGCAAGGTTGCCAGCAGAAATTTAAGAGCCATCCTACCGGTAAAGTGTTGGATATCCTTTGCCGGATCGGCGCTGAAATACCCCTGCTGTGCAGCCCAGAATAGCCAGATAAAGGGGAGAAGCCCGGCCAGATGAAGGATGACCTTCAGCCAGGTAATCTGTTTTATGCTCAGACGCACTAGTAGTTCTCCCGCAAATTCAGGCCCCGGTAGAGCGATGCCACCTCATCAGCATAGCCGTTGAACAGCAGCGTCGGCTGGCGCTTAACGTCCAGCACGCCTCCTGAACCGATAAAACGTTCCGTTGCCTGCGACCAGCGCGGATGATCGACGTGCGGATTGACGTTGGCGTAAAAGCCATACTCATTCGGCCCCGCCAGATTCCAGGTGGTCGGCGGCCGCTCGCGGGTGAGTTCGATACTGACAATCGACTTAATCCCTTTAAAACCATATTTCCACGGGACCGTCAGCCGCACCGGCGCGCCGTTTTGCGGCGGTAGCGCCTTGCCGTAAACGCCGACGCTTAGCAGGGTGAGGGGATGCATCGCCTCATCCAGACGCAGGCCTTCTACATAAGGATAGGCCAGGCCGCCGCCGATAAAGCGATCCTTCTGCCCCGGCATCTGGTCAGGAGCATAGATGGTTTTAAACGCCACGTAGCGGGCGCTGCTGGTGGGCTCAACCAGTGCCAGCAGCTTATGCAGCGGGAAGCCCACCCACGGCACCACCATCGACCAGGCTTCGACACAGCGCATCCGGTAAATGCGCTCTTCGAGCGGAAAACGGGTGGTCAGATCGTGATGATCGAGCGTCAGCGGTTTGGCAACTTCTCCGCCGATGGTCAGCGTCCACGGATCGGTTCGCAGGCTGCCCGCGTTGGCCGCCGGATCGGCTTTATCCAGACCAAATTCATAGAAGTTGTTGTAGCCGGATACCTTATCCTCCGGCGTGAGCGTCAGCGCGTTTTGCCATTCGGCGGGTTTGTTGAACGTCAGCGCTTTGCCCGCCGGCGCGGGAGGGCGGTCGTGACCTTTGAACCAATCGAGAAGATCGGCTTTTGCCGTGGGGGAAAGAGAAAGGGCCGTAGCGGTAATCCCCAGGGTTTTCAGAACCTGACGACGCTGCAGCATAAACACGGATTCTGCCGTGACGTCGGCTTCCGTTAGCTTTTTGTGTTTCATGACATCCTCCGGCATGCTTTTTCCTAAGCATGACGGAGGCGGAGAGTTATCGCGAATATGTCACGAAAAATTGCATATTAGGCGATTTTCACCAGCGTCCGGCCCTGGATTTGGTTAGCCATAATCTTATCGGCAAAGGCCGGCGCTTCGGCGAGCGTAATTTCCGTGGCGCTTTGCGTATAGAAGGATTCAGGCAGATCGCGAACCAGCCGCTGCCAGGCTTCAGCCCGCCGAGCGGGTGGGGTCATTACCGAATCAACGCCCTGCAGACGGACGTTACGTAGAATAAACGGCATCACCGTCGTCGGCAGAGCAAAGCCGCCGGCCAGGCCGCAGGCGGCCACGCAGCCGCCGTAGTTCATCTGCGCCAGCACTTTCGCCAGCACCTTATCGCCGACGGTATCGACCGCGCCGGCCCACAGCTGTTTCTCCAGCGGACGGGTTTCGGCAAACTCCTCGCGCCCAACGATACGCTGCGCCCCCAAAGCTTTCAGGTAGTCATGGGTGCTTTCGCGACCAGAAACGGCGACAACCTGGTAACCCAGGTGATGCAGCAGGGCGACCGCGGTGCTGCCGACGCCGCCGCTGGCGCCGGTGACGACAACCTCGCCGTCCTGTGGACGAATGCCGGCATCTTCCAGCGCCATGACGCACAGCATGGCGGTGAAACCGGCGGTGCCGATAGCCATCGCTTTTCGGCTGTCCAGCCCTTCAGGCATCGCAACCAGCCAGTCGCCTTTCACGCGCGCCTGCTCGGCCAGGCCGCCCCAATGATTTTCGCCAACGCCCCAGCCGGTGAGAAGCACCTGCTGGCCTGCGTGGAAACGCGGATCTTCGCTGGTATGGACGATACCGGCAAAATCGATGCCAGGAATCATCGGAAAGTTGCGGATGATTTTTCCGCTGCCGGTGATAGCCAGCGCATCTTTATAGTTGAGGCTGGACCACTGGATATCGACGGTGACATCGCCCTGCGGTAGCCGGCTGGCGTCGATGGTTTGCACCGAAGAGATTGTTTTGCCATCCTGCTGTTCTAATATTAAAGCCTGCATATGCGGGTCCTTCTTATTGGTACAAAGATTGGAAAAATTTTTCTGCAGACTATACTCGCTATCGGCATTATTACGCCGATACAGCGCAATAAATTGCCAGATACGTCAGCTTTGATAGTATGCCTCGCACTTTAGAAAGTTAGTGCTTACTTTGGGAAAAGCGCCAGTACCGGAGCCCGAATATCTATCGGGCAGTCATTCACACGCGGAGTTAACACAGGGATGCGATTAACGACGAAATTCTCAGCATTTTTCACGCTGCTAACCAGCCTGACTATCTTTGTCACGCTTATCGGCGCGTCGCTGAGTTTTTATAACGGTATTCAGCAAAAAATGGAGAACCGCGTCCAGGCCGTGGCGACCGTGCTGGATAACCGCCTGATCTCTTCATCCTTTGCCCGGCTCGAACCGCAGATGGATGAGCTGATGACGCCGGTAGATGTTGTGCAGGTTGATTTTCTGCTTAACGGCAAATCGGTGTACAGCCACTCGCGTAGCGACAGCTACCGTCCGCTGGGCAGCAATAACCAGTTTCGGGAAATCACGGTCCCGTCGCTAAAACACCCCGGCATGACGCTTCATCTGGTCTATCTGGACCCGATGGTCAACTACTTCCGCTCGCTGCACATAACCGCACCGCTTTCCGTTGCCATTGGCTTTATGGTGCTGATGATCTTTTTTTCCGTTCGCTGGATCCGCCGTCAGCTGTCAGGGCAGGAGCTGCTGGAGCTGCGGGCGACAAGGATCCTTAACGGCGAGCGCGGGCCTCAGGTGCGGGGATCGGTGCACGAGTGGCCGGTGAGCACCAGCAGCGCGCTGGATATGCTGCTATCAGAACTGCAGTTTGCCAGCGATCAGCGAAGCCGTATGGATACGCTTATTCGCTCCTATGCCGCTCAGGACACCAAAACCGGGCTCAATAACCGTCTGTTTTTCGATAACCAGCTCGCCACGCTGCTGGAAGATCAGGAAAAAGTCGGCTCATACGGCATTGTGATGATGATCCGCCTGCCGGAGTTCGATTTGCTGCGCGATAACTGGGGCCGCGCCGCAGCGGAGGAGCATTACTTCACGCTTATCAACCTGCTTTCTACTTTTATTATGCGTTATCCCGGGGCGCTGCTGGCGCGCTATCACCGCAGCGATTTTGCCGTCCTGCTGCCGCACCGCACCCTGAAGGAGGCGGACAGCATCGCCGGGCTGCTGCTGAAGGCTATGGACGCGCTGCCGCCCACGCGCATCCTTGACCGCGATGACATGATGCATATCGGTATTTGCGCCTTCCGCAGCGGGCAGACGACGGCTCAGGTGATGGAGCGCGCGGAAGCCGCAACGCGCAACGCGGTCCTGCAGGGGAGCAATAGCTGGGCGGTTTATGACGATTCGCTGCCGGAGAAAGGGCGCGGCAACGTGCGCTGGCGTACCCTGATTGAACAGATGCTAAGCCGCGGCGGGCCGCGGTTATATCAGAAACCGGCGGTGAATCGCGACGGTCGCGTCCATCACCGTGAGCTGATGTCCCGCCTGTACGACGGCACGGAAGAGGTGATTGCGGCGGAATATATGCCGATGGTGCAGCAGTTTGGCCTGGCGGAAGAGTATGACCGCCTGCAGATCACGCGGCTGCTGCCGTTTTTAGGCTTCTGGCCGGACGAAAACCTCGCTTTACAGGTGACGGTGGAATCGCTGATCCGTCCTCGATTCCAGCGCTGGCTGCGCGATACTTTGATGCAATGTGAAAAATCGCAACGTCAGCGCATTATTTTTGAACTTGCAGAGGCAGATGTTTGTCAATATATCGGCCGCCTGCAGCCGGTTATGCGGCTGGTTAACGCTTTAGGTATACGAGTCGCCGTTGTTCAGGCCGGATTGACGCTGGTTGGAACCAGCTGGATCAAGCAGTTGGACGTCGAAGTTATCAAGCTACACCCGGGACTGTCGCGTAATATTGAAAAACGCAGTGAGAACCAACTGCTGGTTCAGAGTCTGGTAGAGGCCTGCAAGGGTATGCCGGTCCAGGTTTTTGCAACCGGAGTACGCAGTCGTAGCGAGTGGCAGGTCCTGTCTCAATGCGGTGTTACCGGTGGCCAGGGGGAATTTTTTGCCGCCTCACAGCCACTTGACACAAATGTGAAAAAATATTCGCAAAGATACTCGGTTTGATCTGCCGTTTGGCGTTATTTCACGTAGAATAACGCGCGCCATAGTGAAGGGGGTGTGCTTGTCTACCTGCCGGATTATCGCAATGTAAATGCCAGTAAATGACCTTTGACAGGTTGCAAATTGAAGCGTGGAGCGCTGCTGAAGATTTCAGCACCGAACGGAGGCGGAAAATTTGTAACGAAGGAAATGAACTGCACTAATTTTCACCGTAGCAGATGATTCTTGCGCCTTGTCGCTGCTGCGTGTGGTTGGTAAAGTAAGCGGATTTTGTTTTCCGCCCCAGCTTTCAGGATTATCCCTTAGTATGTTAAAAAAATTTCGTGGCATGTTTTCCAATGACCTGTCCATTGACCTGGGTACCGCGAATACCCTTATCTATGTAAAAGGACAAGGCATCGTATTGAATGAGCCTTCCGTTGTGGCCATTCGTCAGGATCGTGCTGGATCGCCGAAAAGCGTCGCCGCTGTCGGTCATGAAGCGAAGCAGATGCTCGGGCGTACACCGGGCAACATCGCGGCGATTCGCCCGATGAAAGACGGCGTTATCGCCGACTTCTTTGTTACCGAAAAAATGCTGCAACACTTCATCAAACAGGTGCATAGCAACAGCTTCATGCGTCCGAGCCCGCGCGTTCTGGTATGTGTGCCGGTTGGGGCGACCCAGGTTGAACGCCGTGCAATCCGCGAATCCGCTCAGGGCGCTGGCGCCCGTGAAGTCTTCCTGATCGAAGAGCCGATGGCGGCTGCGATCGGCGCAGGCCTGCCGGTTTCTGAAGCAACCGGGTCGATGGTTGTGGATATTGGTGGCGGTACCACGGAAGTGGCGGTTATCTCCCTGAACGGCGTGGTTTACTCCTCTTCCGTACGTATCGGCGGTGACCGTTTCGATGAAGCCGTGATTAATTATGTGCGTCGTAACTACGGCTCCCTGATCGGTGAAGCGACCGCAGAACGTATCAAGCATGAAATCGGCTCCGCTTATCCGGGCGATGAAGTGCGTGAAATCGAAGTGCGCGGTCGTAACCTGGCTGAAGGCGTTCCACGCGGCTTCACCCTGAACTCGAATGAAATTCTCGAAGCGCTGCAGGAACCGCTGACCGGCATCGTTAGCGCGGTGATGGTGGCTCTTGAGCAGTGCCCGCCAGAGCTGGCTTCTGATATCTCCGAGCGCGGTATGGTCCTGACCGGCGGCGGCGCGCTGCTGCGTAACCTCGACCGCCTGCTGATGGAAGAGACAGGGATCCCTGTCGTAGTTGCAGAAGATCCACTGACTTGCGTCGCGCGTGGCGGCGGTAAAGCGCTGGAAATGATCGATATGCACGGCGGCGACTTGTTTAGCGAAGAGTAGTCAGCCGAAGGTCTGGGGCGGCTCAAGGGCTGCCCCCGGTCTTAACTGACACGAGAATACGCATAGCCTATGAAGCCAATTTTTAGCCGTGGCCCGTCGCTACAGATTCGCCTTATTCTGGCGGTTTTGGTGGCGCTTGGCGTGATTATCGCCGACAGCCGCCTGGGTACGTTCAGCCAAATTCGAACGTACATGGATACAGCCGTCAGTCCTTTCTACTTTATTTCTAATGGTCCTCGGGAATTGCTGGATAGCGTATCGCAAACGCTGGCCACCCGCGATCAGCTCGAACTGGAAAACCGCGCGCTGCGTCAGGAACTGTTGCTGAAGAACAGCGACCTGCTGATGCTGGGCCAGTACAAGCAGGAGAACGCGCGTCTGCGTGAACTGCTGGGCTCCCCGCTGCGCCAGGATGAGCAAAAGATGGTGACCCAGGTCATCTCAACGGTTAACGATCCTTACAGCGATCAGGTGGTTATCGATAAAGGCAGCATCAGCGGCGTTTATGAAGGCCAGCCGGTTATCAGCGATAAGGGCGTTGTCGGCCAGGTTGTTGCCGTCGCGAAAATGACCAGCCGCGTGCTGCTTATCTGTGACGCCACCCATGCGCTGCCGATTCAGGTGCTGCGCAACGATATCCGCGTGATTGCCGCCGGTAATGGCTGTACGGACGATCTGCAGCTGGAGCATCTGCCGGCGAATACCGATATTCGCGTCGGCGACGTGCTGGTGACCTCAGGTCTTGGCGGCCGTTTCCCGGAAGGGTATCCGGTGGGCGTGGTCTCTTCCGTCAAGCTGGATACGCAGCGGGCGTATACCGTTATTCAGGCTCGCCCGACCGCAGGCCTGCAGCGTTTGCGCTATCTGCTGCTGCTGTGGGGGGCCGATCGTAACGGCTCCAACCCGATGACCCCGGAAGAGGTTCATCGGGTAGCGAATGAACGTCTGATGCAGATGATGCCGCAGGTTCTGCCTGCGCCGGATTCCGTCGGGCCACAAATGCCGGCTCCAGCTACCGGCCTGACGCCACCCGCGAAACCTCTGCCTGCAGGGGGGCAATAGTGGCAAGCTACCGTAGCCAGGGACGCTGGGTTATCTGGCTCTCGTTTCTTATTGCACTATTGCTACAGATCATGCCCTGGCCGGCGGACATCAGCGTCTTCCGGCCAAACTGGGTATTACTTATCCTGCTGTACTGGATCCTCGCGTTACCGCATCGGGTGAACGTCGGCACGGGCTTCGTGATGGGCGCTATCCTCGATCTCATCAGCGGCTCGACGCTGGGCGTTCGCGCGCTATCGTTAAGTATCATCGCTTATCTGGTCGCTCTGAAATATCAGCTGTTCCGTAATCTGGCGCTCTGGCAGCAGGCGCTGGTGGTGATGATGCTCTCCCTCGCGGTGGACATCGTTGTTTTCTGGGCAGAGTTTTTAGTGATCAACGTCTCTTTCCGTCCGGAAGTGTTCTGGAGTAGTGTAGTAAACGGTGTGCTCTGGCCATGGCTATTCCTGCTGATGCGTAAAGTTCGTCAGCAATTTGCGGTGCAATAAGGTTGATATGACAACTCTGTATCTTGCTTCAGGTTCTCCACGTCGACAGGAGCTGTTGACTCAGATGGGGCTCTCTTTTGAGCGCGTGGTTCCTGGTATTGAGGAGCGACGCCAGCCGCAGGAGAGCGCTCAGCATTACGTGACTCGCCTGGCGCGGGAAAAAGCGCAGGCAGGCGTTGTGCTGGCATCACGCGATCTGCCGGTGCTGGGGGCGGACACCATTGTCATCCTTAACGGCGAAGTGCTGGAAAAACCGCGCGATGCCGGGCACGCCGCAGAGATGCTGCAGATGCTTTCCGGAAAAACGCATCAGGTTATGACGGCGGTTGCCCTGGCGGATAAGCAGCAGGCGCTGGACTGTCTGGTGATAACGGAGGTGACCTTCCGCCTGCTGAGCGAGCAGGATATCGCCGGCTACGTCGCCAGCGGCGAACCTTTAGATAAAGCAGGTGCATACGGTATTCAAGGGCTGGGTGGCTGTTTTGTTAGGAAGATTAATGGCAGCTATCACGCCGTAGTCGGCTTACCGCTGGTAGAAACGTATGAGTTGCTGAGTAACTTTAACTCACTACGTGAAGAAAAGGGATAAAGATGACGGCTGAATTATTAGTTAACGTAACGCCATCGGAAACGCGCGTCGCGTACATTGATGGCGGTATTCTGCAGGAAATTCATATTGAGCGCGAAGCGCGGCGTGGGATCGTAGGCAATATCTACAAAGGTCGTGTCAGTCGGGTGCTGCCGGGGATGCAGGCGGCTTTTGTAGATATTGGTCTGGACAAGGCCGCATTTCTGCACGCTTCGGACATTATGCCGCATACCGAGTGCGTCGCCGGGGAAGAGCAAAAGCAGTTCACCGTGCGCGATATTTCCGAGCTGGTGCGTCAGGGCCAGGACCTGATGGTACAGGTGGTGAAAGATCCCCTTGGCACGAAGGGCGCCCGTCTGACAACCGATATCACCATCCCTTCCCGCTATCTGGTGTTTATGCCAGGGGCCTCGCACGTTGGGGTTTCCCAGCGTATAGAGAGCGAAGCGGAGCGCGAGCGGCTGAAGAAAGTTGTCGCCGACTACTGCGATGAGCAGGGCGGATTTATCATCCGTACGGCGGCTGAAGGCGTACACGAGCAGGAAATGGCCGCCGATGCCGCCTACCTCAAGCGCGTCTGGACGAAGGTGATGGAGCGTAAGAAACGCCAGCAGACCCGCTATCAGATGTACGGCGAACTGGCGCTGGCTCAGCGCGTGCTGCGTGATTTTGCCGATGCCCATCTTGACCGCATTCGCGTCGACTCTCGCCTGACCTACGAATCGCTGCTGGAGTTCACCGCCGAATATATGCCGGAGATGACCAGCAAGCTCGAGCATTACAGCGGCCGCCAGCCGATCTTCGATCTCTTTGACGTGGAGAACGAAATTCAGCGCGCGCTGGAGCGTAAAGTGGAGCTGAAGTCCGGCGGCTATCTGGTTATCGATCAGACCGAAGCGATGACCACCGTCGATATCAACACCGGGGCCTTCGTCGGCCACCGCAACCTTGACGATACTATCTTCAATACCAACATTGAGGCGACCCAGGCGATTGCCCGCCAGCTGCGGCTGCGTAACCTCGGCGGGATTATTATCATTGATTTCATTGATATGAATAATGAAGATCACCGCCGCCGAGTGCTGCATTCGCTGGAGCAGGCGCTGAATAAGGATCGGGTTAAAACCAGCATCAACGGCTTCTCCCAGCTTGGGCTGGTGGAGATGACCCGTAAGCGCACCCGTGAAAGCGTGGAGCACGTGCTGTGTAAAGACTGCCCGACCTGCCACGGTCGCGGCACGGTAAAATCGGTTGAAACGGTATGTTATGAAATCATGCGCGAGATCGTGCGCGTACATCATGCCTACGACTCGGATCGTTTCCTGGTCTATGCTTCTCCTGCCGTCGCGGAAACCCTGAAAGGGGAAGAGTCGCACGCGCTGGCGGAAGTCGAAATCTTTGTCGGTAAACAGGTCAAAGTGCAAATTGAACCGCTCTATAATCAAGAGCAGTTTGATGTGGTGATGATGTAATCATCTGGGTTGCCCTCGTTCAGCCTTTCGGGCGCGGTGATGCGTTGGCCGGCCGGCACGAATGAACGCAGCGCTGAGGGGCAGCTGAAGGATGAGGTGTAATAGTTTGACAAGGAGAGATGCGTGAGGCGACTGCCCGGGATATTACTGCTCACCGTGGCAACATTGATTGTTGTCATCGCACTGCTGGTGAGCGGTCTGCGTCTCGTGTTGCCGCAGCTTGACGCATGGCGTCCCCAGCTGCTGGAGAAAATCTCCGCGATCTCCGGCTCTCCGGTCGATGCTTCACGGCTGAGCGCCAGCTGGCAGAATTTTGGCCCCACGCTGGACGTCCGCGATGTGAAAGCCGGCCTCAAAGATGGCGGCGAGCTGTCGGTTAAACGCGTCACCCTCGCGCTGGACGTATGGCAAAGCCTGCTTCACATGCGCTGGCAGTTTCGCGATCTCACCTTCTGGCAGTTAAAAATCCACACCAACACGCCGATCCAGACCAACGATGGCGGCGAGAGCCTGAAAACCGACCATATCGGCGATCTGTTCCTGCGCCAGTTCGATCACTTCATTCTCCGCGACAGCCACCTGAGCTTCGTGACCCTCTCCGGCCAGCGCGCCGAGCTGGCCATTCCGCAGCTTACCTGGCTGAACGGTAAAAATCGCCATCGCGCGGAAGGCGAGCTGAGCCTTTCCAGCCTGAACGGCCAGCACGGGGTGATGAAGGTGCGGATGGATCTGCGTGATGAAAACGGCCTGTTGAACCAGGGGCGCGTATGGCTGCAGGCGGATGATATTGACGTGAAGCCGTGGCTGGGCCGCTGGATGCAGGACAATATCGCCCTGCAAAGCGCGCGTTTTAGCCTTGAAGGCTGGATGAGTATCGACAAAGGCGATATCGCCGGCGGCGACGTGTGGCTGAAAAAAGGCGGCGCCAGCTGGCAGGGGGATACGCAGCCCCATCGGCTGGCGGTGGATAACCTGACGGCGCACATCTTCCGCGATAAGCAGAGCTGGGGCTTCCACATCCCCGATACGCGAATCTCTATTGATGGCAAGTCCTGGCCTCGCGGGGCGCTGGCGATGGCGTGGATCCCGGCGCAGGACGTTGGCGGGGACGGCCATTCCCGGAGCGACGAGCTGCGTATCCGCGCGAGCAACCTTGAGCTGAACGGTCTGACCGGGCTACAGCCTTTTGCCGATAAGCTGGCGCCTGCGCTCGGCGAAATCTGGCGTACCACCCAGCCAAACGGCAAAATTAATCTTCTGGCGCTGGATATCCCGCTGCAGGCGGCGGAAGAATCCCGCTTCCAGGCCAGCTGGAGCGATTTCTCGTGGAAGCAGTGGAAGCTGCTGCCCGGCGTGGAGCATTTCTCCGGCAGCGTCGCCGGGAGCGTAGAGAACGGCTCCCTGCATGCCAGCATGACGCAGGCGAAAATGCCCTATGAAACGGTATTTCGCGCGCCGCTGGAAATCGCTCAGGGCGACGCGACCCTTAGCTGGGTGAAAAATGAAAAGGGCTTTATGCTCGACGGGCGCAATATTGACGTCCAGGCAACCGGCGTGCGTGCCCGGGGCGGTTTCCGCTATTTACAGCCGCAGGGTGATGAGCCGTGGCTGGGCATTCTGGCAGGGATCAGCACCAATGACGGCGGTCAGGCGTGGCGCTATTTCCCGGAAAACCTGATGGGCAAAGAGCTGGTGGACTACCTCAGCGGCGCGATTCAAGGCGGCCAGTCCACCGATGCCACGCTGGTTTACGGCGGCAACCCGCACCTGTTCCCCTATCTGCACAACGAAGGCCAGTTCCAGGTTTCCGTACCGCTGACCAATGCCACCTTCGCTTTCCAGCCGGACTGGCCGGCGCTGACCGGTTTGGACATCAACCTCGACTTTATCAACAACGGGCTGTGGATGAAGGCCGATAAGGTCATGCTCGGCAAGGTGGCCGCCAGCAACCTTGATGCGGCGATCCCTGACTATTCGCGGGAAAAGCTGCTGATCGACGCGGATATCAACGGTGCGGGCAAAGAGGTTGGCCCTTATTTCAAAGAGACGCCGCTCAAGGAGACGCTGGGCGCCGCGCTGGATGAGCTGCAGCTGGATGGTGGTGTGAGCGCTCGCTTACATCTCGACATTCCGCTGGACGGTGAGCTGACGACCGCTAAAGGCGACGTGAATCTCAAGAATAACAGCCTGTTTATCAAGCCTATCGATGCGACGCTAAACAACCTGAGCGGTAAGTTCAGCTTTGTGAACGGCGATCTGAAAAGCGAGGAGATGAGCGCCAGCTGGTTTAATCAGCCGCTGAATCTTAATTTTTCCACCACCGAGGGGCCGAAAGCCTTCCTGGTTGATGTGGGAATGAACGCCAGCTGGCAGCCGTCGCGAACCGGCCTGCTGCCGAAAGCTATCGATGGAGCGCTGAGCGGCAGCTTGCCGTGGGACGGCAAGGTGGCGATTGAGCTGCCGTATCGCGGCAGCGCAAGCTATAAGGTCGATATCAACGGCGATCTGAAAAATGTGAGCAGTCACTTACCTACACCCGTAGACAAGCCGGCAGGCGAAGCGCTGCCGGTGAAAATCAACGTCGCGGGCGGGCTAAACAGCTTTGATTTGACCGGCTCCATCGGCGCCAAAAACCACATCAACAGCCGCTGGCTGCTGAACCGCAAGCTGACGCTGGATCGGGCGATTTTAACCTCCGACAGCAAGGCCGTTTCTCCGCTCCCCGAGCAGGCTGGCGTAGAGCTCAATATGCCGCCGATGGATGGGGCGGAGTGGCTGGCTCTGTTCCAGGGCGGTGCGGCCAATGAGGTCAGCAGCAATATCATCTTCCCCGAGCGAATTACCCTGCGAACGCCGTCGCTGACCTTTGCCGGGCAGAGCTGGAATAACGTTAGCCTTGTCTCGCGTCCGGAGGCCGGTGGTTCGAAGGTTGAAGCACAGGGGCGGGAAATTAACGCTTCCCTGACGATGCGTCAAAACGCCCCGTGGCTGGCGGCCATTCGCTACCTCTACTACAACCCGGCCGCCGCTCAGAAGAGCGATGCGGCGCCGGGCGGCAGCAATCCTTTAGCCGATAGCCGCATCGATTTTCGCGGCTGGCCGGATCTTCAGCTCCGCTGCGCGGAGTGCTGGCTGTGGGGGCAAAAATACGGGCGTATCGACGGCGACTTCGCGATTAGCGGCGATAAGCTAACCCTTGCAAACGGGCTGGTGGATACCGGCTTCGGCCGTCTGACCGCCGATGGCGTGTGGGTCAATGCGGCAAACGGCGTACGCACGTCGTTGAAAGGTAAGCTCCACGGCAATAAAACGGACTCTTTCGTCGGCTTCTTTGGCGTATCAACGCCGGTGAAAGGCTCGTCGTTTGATGTCGACTACGATCTGCACTGGCGCGCGCCGCCGTGGCAGCCGGATGTGGCCTCGCTTAACGGGGTTCTGAAAAGCCATCTTGGAAAAGGCGAGTTTACCGACATTAGCACCGGTCACGCCGGGCAGCTGCTGCGCCTGCTGAGCGTGGACGCGCTGCTGCGTAAACTGCGTTTCGACTTCAGCGATACCTTCAGCGAAGGGTTCTATTTCGATTCGATCCGCAGCACGGCATGGATTAAAGATGGCGTAATGAATACCGATGATACGCTGGTGGATGGCCTGGAGGCGGATATCGCGATGAAAGGCTCGGTGGACCTCGTGCGCCGCCAGCTGGATCTGCAGGCCGTTGTCGCGCCGGAAATCTCGGCGACCGTCGGCGTGGCGACGGCCTTTGTGATTAACCCGATCGTCGGCGCCGCCGTTTTTGCGGCCAGTAAGGTGCTGGGGCCGCTGTGGAACAAAGTGTCTATCCTGCGCTATCGCATCACTGGTCCTATCGATCAGCCGCAAATCAATGAAGTGCTGCGTCAGGCGCGTAGCGACAAAAAGCAATGATTTGACGATTGCGGGGAATTATCGCACTCTCAATATATAGCGTTCTATACCCGTTATATTTCAAGCTACAGATGCGTTGGCTACGCTTGTTCGCCCCGGTCGCATGGTTATTCTGTGCTGCCGGAGGACTCTCAGCTGGCGCCTTTCTGCAACCTGAACTATTTAGGGTACCTATTTCCGCCTGACAGGCGGCAACAAATGAGTAGCAAACGATGAGTCTGAACCTGGTAAGTGAACAATTACTGTCGGCAAACGGCCTGAACCATCAGGACCTTTTTGCCATTCTTGGCCAGCTGGCCGAGCGCCGTCTTGATTACGGCGATCTCTATTTTCAGTCGAGCTATCACGAATCCTGGGTTCTGGAAGACAGCATCATCAAAGATGGTTCGTATAATATCGATCAGGGCGTCGGCGTTCGCGCGGTAAGCGGCGAAAAGACCGGCTTCGCCTATGCTGACCAAATCAGCCTGCTGGCGCTGGAACAAAGCGCGCAGGCAGCGCGTACCATCGTACGCGACAGAGGCGACGGTAAGGTTCGCACTCTTGGGGCGGTGGAGTATAGCCCGCTGTATGCCAGCATCGATCCGCTGCAAAGCATGAGCCGTGAAGAGAAGCTGGACATTCTGCGTCGCGTAGACAAAGCGGCGCGGGCCGCCGATAAGCGCGTGCAGGAAGTTTCTGCCAGCCTCAGCGGCGTGTATGAACTGATCCTGGTTGCGGCGACCGACGGTACGCTGGCGGCGGACGTTCGACCGCTGGTACGCCTTTCCGTCAGCGTGCTGGTGGAAGATGATGGCAAACGCGAGCGCGGCTCCAGCGGCGGCGGCGGACGTTTTGGCTACGACTATTTTCTCGGCAGTGAAGAAGGCGAGGTTCGTGCTGACGCCTGGGCAAGAGAAGCCGTGCGCATGGCGCTGGTTAATCTGTCCGCCGTTGCGGCCCCGGCCGGCATGCTGCCGGTGGTATTAGGCGCGGGCTGGCCCGGGGTATTGCTGCATGAGGCGGTAGGCCACGGCCTGGAAGGCGACTTTAACCGTCGCGGGACCTCGGTGTTCAGCGGCCATATGGGCGAACTGGTGGCATCAGAGCTCTGTACCGTGGTAGATGACGGCACCATTGCCGATCGCCGCGGTTCGCTGGCGGTTGACGATGAGGGAACGCCGGGTCAATACAACGTATTGATTGAGAACGGTATTCTCAAAGGCTATATGCAGGACAAGCTCAACGCCCGCCTGATGGGCGTTGCGCCTACCGGTAACGGCCGTCGCGAGTCCTACGCGCATCTGCCGATGCCGCGTATGACCAACACCTACATGCTGGCGGGTAAATCGACGCCGCAGGAGATTATCGAATCGGTTGATTACGGTATCTTTGCGCCAAACTTCGGCGGTGGTCAGGTTGATATCACCTCCGGTAAGTTTGTTTTCTCCACCTCTGAAGCCTATCTGATTGAAAAAGGTAAGGTGACCAGGGCGGTGAAAGGCGCGACGCTTATCGGCTCCGGGATTGAAGCCATGCAGCAGATTTCAATGGTGGGGAACGATCTGAAGCTGGATAGCGGCGTTGGCGTTTGCGGTAAAGAGGGCCAGAGCGTGCCGGTTGGCGTCGGCCAGCCGACGCTGAAGGTCGATAAGCTCACCGTCGGCGGCACTGCCTGAGTCTCTTCAATACGCCTTCGCATTCGTCGAAGGCGTAACCTTTCCTGTACTTACCCCGCAGCGCGTTATCTCCAGCGGCCACCGGCTAATGGTCGAGCCCGCGGCCGTGCATTCCCTGATAAATTTTCGCCACCTCGACAAAATATTCGGTCAGGTAGTTAATGCACACCTGTACCTTCAGCGGCAGCTTGTCCTTTTCGGTGTACAGCGCGTACACCGGGCGGGGATCCGACTGGTAGCTTGGCAGCAGGATCTCCAGCTCCCCGCGGTTGATCTCTTCGATCGCCCACATTAGCGGAACGTAAGCGACGCCGACGCCGGCGGTCAGCCAGCGCACCAGGGTCATCGGATCGTTAGTGACGAAGCGCCCCTGGGGGATCAGCTTCGTCGAGATCCCTTCCGGGGCGATGATTTCGAATTCGTTATCCGGACGCACGCTGTATTCAAGCCAGGAGTGGCTGGCGAGATCCGCCGGCTTTTCCGGGATCCCCGCCTGCTGAAGGTAGCTCTTTGCCGCACAGAGCAGCATCGGCATCGACCCCAGACGACGTGAGAAGAGGCTGGAATCCTGCAGCGCGCCGACGCGAATAACCACGTCCAGACCGTCGGCAATCAGGTCCGGCGCCGGGATCCCGGTGACCAGATTGACCGACAGTCCGGGGTACTCTTTGAGCATGCCTGCGGTAATATGGGCCAGGACATTCTGTGCCATAGTTGAAGAGCAGCCGACGCGCAGCGTGCCGATGGGCGTGTTGTTAAACGCGTAAAGCTGCTCATGCACGTCCTGGGCTTCAAGCAGCATTCGGCGGCAGCCCTGGTAATAAATTTTCCCGGCTTCCGTTAAGGCAAGGCTACGGGTGCTGCGGTTGAGCAGCTTTACCTGCAGCTCATCTTCCAGCCTGGATACGGTCTGGCTGATTGAAGAAACGCTCATCTGGAGCTGGCGGGCCGCGGCGGTAAATGAACCCAGTTCTACCACTTTGGCAAAAACGGACATGCGTTTTAGTCGTTCCATTGTTCACTCTGACTTAAAAGTGATTTAGATCACATAATATAGATCATGCTGCAATTGTTACGTTACTATATTGTTAGCTACATAATAAATGCTTCACGCTTACCACCTGCACGCTTCTTATCAAGGTCATCATGAGTCTGTTTCCTGTCATCGTGATTTTCGGCTTGTCGTTTCCGCCGATCTTCTTTGAGCTGTTAATATCGCTGGCCATTTTCTGGCTGGTGCACCGATTGCTGGTTCCTACCGGTATCTATGACTTCGTCTGGCACCCTGCACTGTTTAATACCGCGTTATATTGCTGCCTTTTTTATCTGATATCGCGTTTGTTCGTTTGAGGTTGATGTGAAAACACTAACAAGAAATATCTTCCGTACCGCAATCACTGTGATACTGGTTATCCTGGCATTTGTCGCAATTTTTCGCGCGTGGGTATACTACACCGCATCGCCGTGGACGCGCGACGCGCGCTTTAGCGCCGACATCGTGGCCATCGCTCCCGACGTCTCGGGGCTGATTTCGCAGGTTAATATCAAGGATAACCAGCTGGTTAAGCAAGGTCAGGTTTTATTCGTGATTGACCAACCGCGTTACCAGAAGGCGCTTGAAGAGGCCGAGGCCGACGTCTCCTATTATCAAACTTTGGCCCAGGAAAAACGCGTTGAAGCCGGGCGTCGTAATCGGCTCGGCGTTCAGGCAATGTCCCGGGAAGAGATAGATCAGGCCAATAACGTCCTGCAAACGGTGGAACACCAGCTGGCAAAATCGGTAGCCAGCCGCGATCTGGCGAAGCTCGACCTGCAGCGGACGGTTATCCGCGCGCCAGCCGACGGCTGGGTGACCAACCTCAACGTCTACGGCGGTGAATTTATTACCCGCGGCTCTACGGCGGTGGCGCTGGTGAAACAGGATACCTTCTACGTGATGGCCTATCTCGAAGAGACCAAGCTGGAAGGCGTGCGTCCGGGCTTCCGGGCGGAGATTACCCCGCTGGGCAGCAGCCGCACGATCAAGGGGACGGTTGACAGTATTGCCGCCGGGGTGACCAACGCCAGCAGCAGCAGCGATGCAAAAGGCATGGCCTCCGTGGACTCGAACCTTGAGTGGGTGCGCCTGGCGCAGCGCGTACCGGTGCGAATTCGCCTCGATCGGCAGCAGGGGAATATCTGGCCGGCGGGGACCACCGCAACGGTGGTGATCACCGGCAAAGAGGACCGCGACGCCCGGCAGGCGAATTTCTTCCAGAAACTGGCCATGCGCCTGCGTGAGTTTGGTTAATCGTCATGGGGATCTTCACTATTGCCCCCCGGCATCTCCGCTTCGCCGTTAAGCTCGCCTGCGCGGTGGTGCTGGCGCTCTTTGTTGGCTTCCACTTTCAGCTGGAAACCCCGCGCTGGGCGGTGCTGACGGCGGCGATCGTTGCCGCGGGTCCGGCATTCGCGGCCGGAGGGGAGCCCTATTCGGGCGCCATCCGCTATCGTGGGATGCTGCGTATTGTCGGTACCTTTATCGGCTGTATTGCGGCGCTGGCCATTATCATCCTGATGATTCGCGCCCCGCTGCTGATGATGCTGGTGTGCTGCCTGTGGGCCGGATTCTGCACCTGGATCTCTTCTCTGGTGCGGGTTGAAAACTCCTACGCCTGGGGGCTGGCGGGCTATACCGCGCTGATCATTGTTATCACCATTCATACCGATCCGATGTTGGCGCCGCAGTTTGCCGTCGAGCGCTGCAGCGAGATTGTGGTCGGTATTGTCAGCGCCATTGTGGCGGACCTGCTGTTTTCGCCGCGGTCGATCAAAAAAGAGATCGACCTGGAGCTGGATAACCTGCTGGTTGAACACTATCGCCTGATGCAGCTCTGCGTGGCGCATGGCGACAGCGAAATCGTGGATAAAGCCTGGGGAGCATTGGTACGCCGGACCAGCGCGCTGGAAGGTATGCGCGGAAACCTGATTATGGAATCCTCGCGCTGGGCGAAGGTCAACCAGCGCCTGAAGGCGATTAATACCCTCTCCCTGACGCTGATTACCCAAGCCTGCGAGACCTACTTAATCCAGAATTCACGCCCGGAAATGGTGACGGATGATTACCGCGAGCTGTTCGCCGAGCCGGTTGAGAACGTGCAGGATGTACATCGACAGCTGAAGAGAATGCGCCGTTTTCTGACCTGGAAAGGGGAGCATAATACGCCGGTAACGATCTATAGCTGGGTCGGGGCCGCCACGCGCTATCTGTTGTTAAAAAGGGGCGTTGTCGGCAATACCAAAATTAGCCGTATTGAAGATGAAGTGCTGCAGGGCGAAGTGGTGATGAAAGCCGAGTCGGCCGAGCGCCATCATGCGATGGTGAACTTCTGGCGCACCTCCATTTCGTGCATTCTCGGCACGCTGTTCTGGCTCTGGACCGGCTGGACCTCCGGCAGCGGGGCAATGGTGATGATCGCGGTGGTCACGGCGCTGGCGATGCGTCTGCCGAACCCGCGCATGGTGGCACTGGATTTCCTCTACGGGATGCTGGCGGCTCTACCGCTGGGGGCGTTTTTCTTCCTCGTGATTATGCCCGCGACCCAGCAAAGCATGCTGCTGCTGTGTATTAGCCTGGCGGTGATGGCATTCTTCATTGGGATTGAAGTACAGAAGCGGCGGCTGGGATCGATGGGGGCGCTGGCCGGCACCATCAATATCCTGGTGCTGGATAACCCGATGCAGTTCCAGTTCAGCCAGTTCCTTGACAGCGCGTTAGGCCAGATAGTTGGCTGTTTCCTCGCGCTGATGGTTATCCTGCTGGTGCGAGATAATTCGCGGGCGCGCACCGGGCGCGTGCTGCTCAATCAGTTTGTCTCGGCAGCGGTCTCATCGCTGACCACCAATACCGCCAGGCGCAAAGAGAACCATCTGCCGGCCCTCTATCAACAGCTCTTCTTATTGTTGAACAAGTTCCCGGACGATATTGCCCGTTTCCGCTTAGCGCTGACGCTGATTATTGCCCATCAGCGCCTGCGGGATGCGCCGGTGCCGGTTAATGACGATCTGTCGGCATACCATCGCCAGCTGCGTCGTACTGCGGATCACGTAATCTCCGCAGGCAATGATGACAAGCGTCGGCGCTATTTCTCCCGCCTGCTCGACGAGCTGGATATTTATCAGGAGAAGCTGCGGCTCTGGGAAGCGTCGCCGCAGGTGACGGAGCCGGTCCGACGGCTGGTGGAGATGCTGCGCAAGTATCAGCATGTGCTGACGAATAGCTAAAGACCAAAACCGACGCCTGAAGCGTCGGTTTTTTTATCGCTATACTTACTCATCAACGGGACCCCTTCGATTCAGAAATATAAGGATGGCAAAGCGACCGTCCGGCGGTATGGTATTTAGCGGGGAATGGCGGCGGGTTTAAGCGGGGGCGGGCGATGACGGTCTACACGTTTGATTTCGATGATATAGCGGAACAGCAGGATTTCTATCGTGAGTTTTCCCGCGTCTTTGAGCTGAGCCGGGAGAGGGTAAACAACCTGGACTCGCTCTGGGAAGTGACCACCGGCGGCCTGCTGCCGCTGCCGTTGGAGATTGAGTTTATTCATTTGAGCGATAAGCAGCGTCGGCGCTTTGGCGCTTTGATTTTGCTGTTTGATGAAGCGGAAGAAGAGCTGGAAGGGGAATTACGTTTTAATGCCAGACAGGCATAAAAAAGCCCCCGACGGGCGGGGGCAAGTCGTCGGATAAGACGACGAGGGTTTATTTGTACAACTCAGCCGTAGCGTGCCAGGTATCGCCGGTACGGGCTTCAATAATACGGTAGCTGCTGGCGCCTTCTTTAGCGGCCTTAGCCGCCAGTTCCTGGCGCATATCCATCGGCGCGCTGCCTACCTGCGAGACAGAAACGGTGCCCATAGACTGTAGGTTTTGAGCCTGTTCGGCGTTGACCTGCTGTACGGCGGCGCTTGCGCCGAAAGAGAGTACGGAGGCCAGGCCCAGGGATGCGATGATCATTGCAGTTTTCATAATTTTTACTCCAACCATGTTGATTGCAGCGGCGGGAGGTTTGTTATGTACCTGGGCCGCTGGAGATATTCTGTATTCAGTGAATAACCGATAAGCGTTAAAACTTATTTATAAAGTTCTGCCGTCGCGTGCCAGTGGTCGCCGGTGCGCGCTTCGATGATGCGATAGGAAGAAGCCCCTTCCTCCTGCGCTTTTTTGTTCAGCATTTCATGCATATCCATCGGGGAAGCACTTACCGCGCCGACGGAAACGGTGCCGATTGGCTGACGGCTTTGAGCCTGATCGCTGTTGATTGAATCAGCGGCGAAAGCGCCAAAAGAGAGTACGGACAGGATACTGAGTGCAGCTACGGTTGTTTTGATTTTCATGATGTTCACCTCGTCGAATCTTATTACTGAGAGCTCTTTGTTTCGTGACCCTCATCACAAAATCAAGTATACACTAATCACCAAAAATATTAATACCGTGCTAATTGTTTTGCGTGTAAATAATTACATAGAAATGTCTTTTTTATAACGTATAAGAATTAGAAATGTCATTTATTAGCCACGGGCTCCCGCTATTTCTAATAAAATCATAAAGATGGATGTATTTGATATTTTGTGCGTTTTCGGCCCTTTCATTCAGTAAAGGAATGTATAGGAGGGAAAAACCACACTAAATGTTAAAGAAATGCTGCATTTTTTGAAGGGCCCTCCGGCGTCAGCCAGAGGGAGAGGGCTTAGAGTTCTTGTTCAAACAGGACCAGAATCGCGTCGTGCAGATCTTTGACGGTAAATCCTCTGGCCGGGGTGGTAAAGATGGTGTCATCACCCGCGATACTGCCAAGGATGCCTTCCGCTTTACCCAGGGAGTCGAGAAGACGCGCGATGAGCTGCGCTGCGCCTGGGCTGGTATGGATAACCACGACGGCATCGTTATAGTCGATGTCCAGGACCAGGTTTTTCAGCGGGCTGGAGGTTGTCGGAACGCCAAGCTCGGCAGGCAGACAGTAGACCATTTCCATTTTGGCATTACGGGTTCGTACCGCGCCAAATTTTGTGAGCATGCGAGAAACTTTCGATTGGTTGATATTATCGAAACCTTCTTCCTGCAGCGCCTGGACGATTTCACCTTGAGAGCTGAATTTTTCTTCTTTAAGCAGCAGTTTAAATGCTTTAACCAGTTCTTCTTGTTTTGCCGAACTTCGCATAAGTCACCCAGATTATGGTGGTAAAAACAACATCATTATGCATAATCATGAATTTTTATGCAAATAATCCGCAAGGGGATAAAGTAAATAATGTTATGAAGGGGGCATATTTTAGCAAATAACCCTGATAAGGAACATGCCTTCATCACAGCGCGTAAATAGCTGTAAAAGTAAATTAAATGTTATGAGATTGGTGTTGTTTTGCCGAACAGGCTGGGTGTATTGTAACCACTAGTCGGTCCGGTACTACGTTTTGCTGGATGGCCAGTCTCAGGGATGAAAATGCGAAGCGGATGCATCGCTGCGCACCAGAACGCATTCTTCAACCATACTTATTGTAATTGTTCATCTTGTGAATTAAGGTCCAGGCGACGGAGTAACGAAAGACGATATTAACCATAATAAGGAGTTTAGGATGAAAGTTGCAGTCCTCGGCGCCGCTGGTGGAATAGGCCAGGCGCTTGCCCTACTACTTAAGACCCAACTGCCTTCAGGTTCAGAACTCTCGTTGTACGACATCGCTCCGGTAACTCCGGGCGTGGCGGTTGATCTCAGCCATATCCCTACCGATGTAAAAATCAAAGGTTTCTCCGGTGAAGACGCGACCCCGGCGCTCGAGGGCGCTGATGTGGTGCTGATTTCCGCTGGCGTTGCGCGTAAGCCAGGCATGGATCGCTCCGATTTATTTAACGTTAACGCCGGTATCGTGAAAAATCTGGTTCAGCAGATTGCCAAAACCAGCCCGCAGGCCTGCATCGGTATTATTACCAACCCGGTGAACACAACGGTGGCTATTGCGGCGGAAGTGCTGAAAAAAGCCGGCGTTTACGATAAGAACAAGCTGTTTGGCGTGACCACGCTGGACATTATCCGCTCTAATACCTTTGTCGCTGAGCTGAAAGGTAAATCCTCATCCGATGTCGAAGTGCCGGTTATTGGCGGCCACTCGGGCGTCACTATCCTGCCATTACTGTCACAGATTGCTGGCGTAAGCTTCAGCGAACAAGAGGTGGCAGACCTCACTAAACGCATTCAAAACGCCGGCACTGAAGTCGTTGAAGCTAAAGCCGGTGGCGGATCGGCAACGCTCTCTATGGGTCAGGCGGCAGCCCGTTTTGGCCTCTCCCTGGTCCGCGCGATGCAGGGTGAGAAGGGCGTGGTGGAATGCGCCTATGTTGAAGGCGATGGTCAGTACGCTCGCTTCTTCTCACAGCCGCTGCTGTTAGGCAAAAATGGTGTGGAAGAGCGCCATTCGATAGGCACGCTCAGCGCCTTTGAACAGCAGGCGCTGGAAGGCATGCTTGATACGCTGAAGAAAGATATCGCCCTGGGCGAAGATTTCGTTAATAAGTGATCGTTCTGATTTGCGAATGATGTAAACGAGCGGGCAGCCTTGCCCGCTCGCTGTTTTTAAAGCCTCCGCCGTTTCGCCCCGCTGTTGATTGTTATCAAAATGTGATCGCCTCTGCAACTTCGGCAATCCCTTCCTGATTCTTGATTTTTTGGTCACGCCCCGCCCGAATTTCCACCCGGCTCTTAAGGCGGCCCGGCTTTTGGCTGGCTTATATTGATTCCACCTTGCCGCCATCACCGGGAAAAACATGACCTCCTTAATGCTCAAGCGCAGTGATTACTTCACTAGTGCCGCCCATCCGGTGGCGGTGGAGCACCGCTGCCCGCAGGATATCTTTCCTCTGCATCGCCATGATTTTGACGAAATCGTTATTGTCTGGCGCGGGAACGGATTACACATCTGGAACGGACTGCCGTACCGCATTACCTACGGTGACGTGCTGTATGTGACCCAGCAGGATAGCCATTACTATCAGTCGGTCGATAACCTCGAGCTGGGCAACATTCTGTTTTGCCGCGACCGCCTGCGCCTGGGCACCGACTGGCACAATCTGCTGCCCGGCACGGAAACCCACCAGCAAAGCCGTAGCTGGCGATTAACCCGGGAGTCGCTGGCGTTGATCCGCCAGCACGTTGAGCGTCTGGCCGGCGAGTGCGGCAGGCGTGACCCCGTTTCTTTACGCCTGAGCGAGTCGATATTTCTCGAACTGGTGCTTCTGCTGATGCGCCACCGCTACGCGCCGGACAAGCTGGCCTCTCACGCCCGCCAGGATATCGATCTGGTCATCGCCAGCCTCGGCTCGCGGCTGAATGAGAAATTTGAGCTGGAATCCCTCTGCGCGCAGCATCAGCTCTCTCCGCGTTCGGTGCGCGACGCCTTCAAACAGATAACCGGTATGACCATCAGCCGCTACCAGATGCAGCGCCGCCTGTGCCGCGCCATAACGCTGCTCGGCACCAGCGAACTCTCCATTGCAGAAGTGGCGGCGGTGAGCGGCTTTAGCGACAGCAACTACTTCTCGGTCATCTTTCAGAAAAGCTTTAACCAGTCCCCCAGCCACTGTCGACGAGCGCTTCAGGCGCGGGGGCTGGGACGCGGACATTTTCCTTTCTCAGACGATTTATCCTCATCAGGAGACAACCTATGAACGCACCCGCCACGCTTAATACCGCGCTGTTTGGTATCGGGCTCAACACCTACTGGCCGCAGTTCAGCGGCCTCGAACAGCGCCTGCTGGGCTATCTGCAGGAGATTGAAGAGCAGCTCTCTGCGCCTTCGCTGACTGTGCTGAACGGCGGGCTGGTGGATTCGCTGGAGAAAAGCGATGCGTTGGCCCTGCGCCTCAGGCAGTTTTCGCCGGACGTCATCGTGATCGCCATCAGCACCTATGCCCTGAGCTCCACGGTGCTGCCGCTGGTGCAGCAGTTCAGCGTGCCGGTGCTGATCCTTGCCCTCCAGCCGGATCGCACGTTGCCGTACAGCGTGATTCGCGATCTGCCCGATCGCGGGGCGCGCACCGGCGAGTGGCTGGCGCATTGCCAGGCGTGCAGCGCGCCGGAGCTGGCGAACGTCTTTAATCGCGCCGGGATTAGCTGGGAAATGATCGTCGGAGCTTTGCACAACGATCCCCACGTCTGGCGGGAAACACGCGCCTGGCTGACGGCGCTGACGCTGAAAAAGCAGCTGGCGCAGACGCAGATTGGCGTGCTGGGCCATTACTACAACGGCATGTACGACGTCTATTCCAACATGACGAACCTCTCAGCGAAGCTGGGCGTTCGCTTCCAACCGCTGGAGATGTGCGAGCTGCTGAGCTGGCGCGAGCAGGTTTCCGACAGGCAAATAGAAGAGAAGTGGCGGGAAATAAGGGAAAAGCTGGTCATCGATGACAGCTGTGATGAGCAGGAACTGCTGCGGGCAACGCACACCGCCGTCGCCCTCGACGACCTGGTCCGGGAAAACAAACTGCACGCGCTGGCGTACTACTACGAAGGCACGCCGGGCAGCGCCCATGAAAATATCGTCACCTCGCTGATTCTGGGCAATACGCTGCTTACCGGGCGGGATATTCCGGTCGCTGGAGAGTACGAAGTTAAAAACGTTATCGCGATGAAAATTCTCTCTTTACTCGGGGCCGGAGGCTCGTTTGCCGAGCCTTACGGCATTGATTTCGATGATGATGTCGTGCTGTGGGGGCATGACGGCCCGGCTCATCCGGCGATGGCCGAGGGTGAAGTGCGCCTCGTGCCTTTGCCGGTTTATCACGGTAAGCCCGGCAAAGGGATCTCGATCCAGATGAGCGTACGCAACGGGCCGGTCACCTTCCTGTCGGTGGTGGAGGACGTTAACAACCGGGTGATTTTGCAGTACGCCGAAGGGGAATCGCTGGCGGGAGAAGTGCTGGATATCGGCAATACCAACAGCCGCTACCGCTTTGCCTGCGGCGCCCGGGCCTTCACCGAAAGCTGGTCGCGCGGCGGGGCGGCTCATCACTGCGCCATCGGTATCGGGCACCACGGTGCGACGCTTGAAAAGCTTGCCAGCCTGCTCGGCGTGACGGCTACCCGCATTGTATAACCGCAAAGGAGAACCTTTATGAGTGCAAAAATTGGTATTTTCGCCATCGGCCTTGAAGCGTACTGGCCGCAGTTTTCGGGCATGAAAGAGCGGCTGATGGAGCATCATCAGCGGCTGCTGGAGAAATTCTCGCCGCGCGACGTCGTTGCCGCAGGCATGGTGGACAATCCGGCAAGGGCGCGGGAGGCGGGGCTGCGCTTTCAGGCGGAAGACGTGGATATTATTTTCTGCCACCTGACAACCTACGCCTCGTCCGAGTCCCTGCTGCCGGTAGTGCGCGCGCTGGGCAACGTGACGCTGGTGCTGCTGAACGTGCAGTCGGTTCCCGCGCTGGATCTGGACCAAACGCAGACGATAGACGACTGGCTGGGCAAAGGCTGTACCTGCGCCGGGCTGCCCGAAATGACCGCCGTGCTGCGCCGTTTCGAGCATCCTTTTGCGGTGGTTTCCGGCTACCTTGAAGGAGATACCATCCTTGATGAGAAGATTAGCCAGTGGTGCGACGCGGCCAACGCCTGCCGTCGCCTGAAGTCGGGGAACATCGGCATTCTTGGCCGTCCGTATCCGGGGATGATGGATCTCAACGTCGATGAGACGCAGATTTTCCGCACCTTCGGCAGCTACGTGAAGCATCTGAACTGGGAAGATATCGCAGCCAATATCGCCCACGGCTTTAACCAGGACGACATCGAGCGGGCGGGCCGGGAAGTGAAAGAGGTTTTCCGTCTGCCGGAGGATCTGGATGAGCAGCATCTGACCTCAATGATTGAGGTCTATCTGGCCACCCGCAGGCTGGTTGATGAGCACCGGCTGATTGCGCTGTCGAACCACTTCGAGGTGCAGCCCAGCGGCTATATGCACCAGATTATCTCCGCGTCGAATCCGGTCTTCTCCATGCTGACCCGGCAAGGGATCGCCTGCCCGGTTGAGGCCGACGTCAAAACGGCGATCGCGCTGACGCTGATGAAATCCCTGGCCGGCAGCGCAACGCTGACCGAGCTGTATTCGATGGATTTCAATCAGGATCTTTGCATCGTCGGGCACAGCGGGGCGGGCGATCCGGACATCGCCGATGAAAAATCCCTGCTCAAAATGAGCTCCGTCTTCCACGGCAAGCCGGGCAGCGGTTTTCTGACCCAGTTTACCCCGGCCACCGGGCCGGTAACCCTGGCTTCCGTTACTCAGGGGGCCGACGGTCAGTACATGCTGGTGCTGGCCGAGGGCGAGCTTGTGGAAGGCAAAACGCTGCAGCTTGGGGATACGAACGCCCTGTTCCGCTTCCGCAAAGGGCTGCGCGCTTTTGTGGATGACTGGTCCGCCTGCGGCCCGACCCATCACTGCGCGATGGGACGGGGATACCACGCCCAGGCGTTTCATAAACTTGGGCAGCTGTTGAAGATCCCTGTCCACGAGGTGTGATCTTCAGGCGCACGATCGTCCTGATCCAATTGCTGTCGCGCGCCGTACGACCTGTGGGAAGCCCGCTTTCTCCCATTTAATCCTTACTTTTTTGTGATACCCGCTATCGCCTGGCCTCCCTTTGCCGAAATTTGGCCCGGGGAGCCTGACTATTCTCTTGTGAGGTTAATATGAACACGTTATCGACCCCTCCCACGGCCGTCGCCCACGGCAGACGCTACAGCTTTCTGGTCGCCATCGGGGCAAGCATCGGCGGCCTGCTGTACGGCTACGACACGGGCATTATTGCCAGCGCCTTGCTCTTTCTGCGCGAGGATTTCGCCATCGCGGACAACGCCTTTATGCAGTCGGTGGTCACCTCCGCCACGCTTCTCGGCGCGATATTTGGCGCGCTGCTGACCGGCCCGCTCTCGGATCGTCTGGGGCGGCGCAGAACCGTCATCGTCATCTCAATACTGTTTGCTTTATTCGCTCTCGGCTGCGCTTTAGCGACCTCCCTCAATATGCTGATTGTCATGCGTTTTTTGCTTGGCCTGGGCGTCGGAGGCTCCTCGCAAATTGTTCCGATGTATATCGCCGAGCTGGCGCCTGCCCATCGGCGGGGCGCTCAGGGCGTGCTGTTCCAGATGATGATCTGCGTCGGCACGCTGCTGGCCTACGCCGTGGGCTATCTGCTTGGTCCATCCGGGGCCTGGGAGTGGATGCTCGGGCTGGCGGTTATCCCGGCGGTGATTTTTATCGTGATGATGCTGTATCTGCCGGAAAGCCCGCGCTGGCTGGTGGGCAAGCAGCAGGCTAAACGGGCGGAGGAAATCCTCGTCCGCGTAGGGCGCACCGGGCACGAAGCCGCTCAGGAAGTAAAGGAGATAGAGCGGCTGCATCAGGACCAGCAGTCGAGCTGGAGAGAGCTGTTCCAGCCCTGGGTGCGGCCCGCGCTGGTCGCCGGTCTGGGCATCGCTATTTTCTCTCAGGCTACCGGCATCAGCGCCATCATCTATTACGCCCCTTCCTTGCTGGTGATGGCGCAGTTTGGCAAGTCGGTGGCGATCCTCGGCTCCGTCGGGATCGGCGTGGTGCTCACGGTATTCACCCTGTTAGGGATTTGGCTGCTGGACGTGCTCGGGCGGCGGCGCCTGATGCTGATTGGCCTGCCCGGCGCGGTGGTGGTGCTGGCGGTGATGTCGATGCTGCTGCCCTGGTCCGCCCACGCGCAGGAGCTGCTGAGCGACGGCCATAAAATTATCGTGCTGGCCTGCCTGCTGGGATATTTCGCCTTCAACGGCGGCAGCCTGTCGGTTGTAACCTGGCTGTACTGCGCCGAAATCTTCCCTCTTGGCGTGCGGGGCAAAGGCACGGCTTTGTGCTCGTTTGCGCTGTGGGTCGTCAATTTCCTCGTCACCCTGCTGCTCTATTTCACGGCGGATGCGCTTGGCATCGGCCTGGTGTTCGGCGCGCTGGCGGTGGTCAATGCGCTCGCCTGGGTCTTCGTGTGGCGCTACGCCCCGGAGACGCGGGGGAGAACGCTGGAGGATATCGAACAGAGCCTGCTTAACGGGCAGTTCAATTCGCGCAATGCCGCTTCTTCGGGCGTTTTGCTCAATAAAATCAACTCAGACTGAGAGGTCGTTATGGAATTAAAAACGGATATTCCGGACAGCCAGCGCGCGCTGTTCCTGATGGCGAAAGAAACCCTTGAGCTACGGACCACCGCCGTGCCGCAGCCGCAGGCCGGGGAAGTGCTGCTGAAAATCGGCTCGGTCGGCGTGTGCGGTTCAGATAAGCATTTTTACTTCGACGGGCGCTGCGGCAGCGAAATGATTACCGCGCCGATGATTATGGGACACGAGTTTGGCGGTGCGATTGTGGCGGTGGGGCAGGGAATTTCGCCGCACCGCGTCGGGCAGCGCGTATCGGTGGATCCGCTGGTACCCTGCGGCCGCTGCCGGCACTGTGTGCAGGGCAATTATAATATCTGTCCGACGCAGAAGTTTTTCGGCGTGCCGGGCACCTACGGCGCCATGCAGCAGTATTTGTGCGTCCCTTCAGGCAACGCGCACGCTATCAGCGACGCCATTAGCGACGGCGCGGCGGCGATGGTCGAAACGATTTCAGTCGCTCTGGCAGGGGCGCAAAAAGGACGGATTGGCCTGGGTTCCCGGGTGTTAGTTACCGGCGGCGGCCCGGTGGGGTTATTCGCCGTTCAGGTCGCTAAAACTCTGGGCGCCACGGAAGTGGTGCTGGTTGAGCCTCAGGAGGGGCGGCGCAAAATTGCCCATGAGCTGGGGGCTGAAACGCTGAGCACTCTGGCCGATAACGACCGGCAGTACGACGTGCTGCTGGAATGCACGGGCGTACAGTCCGTGCGCCACGACGCCTGTCTGAGCGTACTTTCCGGCGGGCGGGCAATCATGATCGGCGTGGGTGAACAGGTGGGCGGCTTTCCCATGTCGGCGGTGATAGAACGTGAAGTCACCATTCACGGGGTTATGCGCTATAAATTCACCTGGCCTGCGGTTATCGCGGCGCTGGAGGAGCAGAGGCTGAACGCCGATATTTTGATAAGCAGACGTTTGCCGCTGGCGCGCGCCCAGGAAGCATGGACGCTCCCGATGACGAATGAAATTAAGACGATGATCGACGTTAACGCCTGATTGACGTTAACGTCAGTATCAAAAGCTAAAGCCCGGCCTGTCGGGCTTTAGTTGGTTGCCGGGTATTCCTGCACGGCGATATGCAGCGTGATTTTCTTATCTTCGCGCATGATCACCACCGGAATTTCTGAACCCGGACGGATCTCAGCAACCTGATCCATAGTTTCGAGGGCGGAAACCGCGGGCTTGTCATTTACCGAGATGATCACGTCGTTAGCGCGGATCCCGGCCTGAGCCGCAGGACCGTCCGGCGCAACGTCGTTAACCACGATCCCCTGCAGCTGATCGATCCCGCCGCCCTGCGCGTGTAACGGCGCGATCTCACGGCCGCTAATGCCGATGTAGCCGCGGATCACGCGGCCGTCGCGGATCAGCTTATCCATGATCTTCGTTGCCAGCTGGAAGGGGATCGCAAAACCGATCCCTTCCGGCGTTTCGCCATCGTTGCTTTTATCAAATGACAGCGTGTTAATGCCCATCAGTTCGCCCAGCGAATTGACCAGCGCGCCGCCGGAGTTACCGTGGTTGATAGAGGCATCGGTTTGCAGGAAGTTTTGTCGACCCGTCGGGTTAAGGCCGATACGACCGGTGGCGCTGATAATCCCCTGGGTAATGGTTTGCCCGAGGTTATAAGGGTTACCAATCGCCAGAACCACATCGCCAATATGCGGCACGCGTTTCGGATTAATCGGGATAACCGGCAGACCGCCGTTGGCGTTGATTTTTAATACCGCCAGATCGGTGAGGGTATCCGAACCGACCAGCAGGGCTTCAAAGACGCGGCCGTCCTGCAGCGCGATGATGATCTGGTCAGCGTCGTTAATGACGTGCTTATTGGTCAGAATATACCCGCGCTGGTCCATGATGACGCCGGAACCAAGAGTCAGCTGATTGTGGCTGGTGCCGTTGAGGGCGCGGTTATAGACGTTGACCACCGCAGGCGCAGCCCGGCGGACGGCAGGATTATAGCTGACGGGCGATTCATCCGCGCTATCGTACTGGGTCGTCGTCGTCAGATGCCATTGACGCAGCGAGGGCATCGCGGCCAGCAGCAGACCCCCGACGATCAAACCAATGAGTACTGAACGTAAAAGCTTTCCAGGCATGATGCAGGTATCGTTGATTAATGGACAGGCGCAGCATAGCACGACTTACAGGCGTCGTCTTTCACGTTACCGGTGCGCAGGCTGCGTCCCGTCGCCCGATATTCCGGACATCGCGGCGATCGCGATGTCCGGATCTGAGCATTAGCGCAGCAGAAGATAAATGCTTTCGTTACCGCGCATCACGTTAAGTGCGATGACCGCCGGTTTACTCTCCAGCACCTTGCGCAGCTCGGCGATAGAGCTAATGCGCTCGCGGTTAAGGCCGATGATAATATCGTCTTTATGCAGGCCGACCTGTGCCGCCGGGCTGGCTTTATCGACGTTATCAACAACCACGCCTTTGGTGCCGTCCTTCATCTGGCCATCGCTCAGCGATGCGCCCTGCAGGGCGGGGATGATCAGCTCGGCGCTGGCGCTGGAAGAGGTACTCTTATCCAGCGTGACGTCAACATTCAATGGCTTACCGTCGCGCAGAAGCCCCAGCTTCACTTTCGTTCCCGGCTCGGTGGTGGCGATACGCGACCGCAGTTCGGCAAAGCTGTTGAGCGGCTTGTCGTTCATGCTGACAATCACGTCCCCGGATTTAATCCCCGCTTTAGCTGAACCGGAGTTCGGCAACACCTCGCTGACGAAAGCGCCGCGCTGAACGTCGATATTCATCGCCTTGGCGATATCGGCGCTCATTTCAGTACCTTTAATTCCCAGCAGGCCGCGTTTGATTTCGCCAAACTGAATCAGCTGCTGAGCGAGTGTTTTCGCCATGTTGCTGGGAATGGCGAAGCCGATGCCGACGCTGCCGCCGCCCGGCGCCAGAATCGCCGTATTGATACCAATAAGTTCGCCATTCAGGTTCAGCAGCGCGCCGCCGGAGTTACCGCGGTTAATAGAGGCATCGGTCTGGATGAAGTTCTCCAGCCCTTCCAGGTTCAGGCCGCTGCGGCCGAGGGCGGAGATAATGCCTGAGGTGGCGGTCTGCCCGAGACCGAAGGGGTTGCCGACGGCGACGGCAAAATCACCCACGCGCAGCTTATCGGAATCGGCGATAGCGATTTGCGTCAGATGGGTCGGTTTTAGCAGCTGCAGCAGGGCGATATCGCTTTGATCATCGCTGCCGACCAGCTTCGCATCAAACTCGCGGCCATCGTTTAGCTGAACGCTTATCTTTTGTGCCTGGCTGATGACGTGATTATTCGTCAGCACATAGCCTTTTTCCGCGTCGATGATAACGCCAGAGCCAAGACCCTCAAAAGGCTGAGCCTGCTCCTGCGGCGCATTGTCGCCAAAGTATTTTTTCAGCTCTTCCGGCATGTTTTGCGCAGGGGAGGCGGTGCCTTCAACCTGGACGCTTACCACCGCAGGCAGCACTTTTTCCAGCATCGGCGCAAGGCTCGGTAGCGCCCCCTGGCCCGGTACCTGCGTGGGGATCGACGCCGTAGCCGTAGGTAAAACGGACAACGATAACCCTATGCTTAACGCTAACGCACTCAACAGCAAAGTCTGTTTCTTCATTAGATGCTGGCTCTCGTAACCTGAGGTGTGTGGAAAATCGTCCCGAATGGCCTGATGTTATTGAATTTTCGACCAGGTAACAACGTGGTCAATGTTTTAAATTGTAGCTGGGATGTAGGGGGGAAGACGGGCGCAAAGAGTGCGCCCGGAAAATATTTTTACGCTAACCTTAGGATTAGTCGCGTTTTGCACCGCCGCGCAGCAGGCCGGATGCGCCTTCAGAATAGTCGCGCGGCATCTGGACCGGCGCCTGATCGTTACCGGCTTCTGATTCCGCCAGGCGGTTGCGGAATGGATTGGCCTCCGCCATGGTATCCGGCAGCAGGTTGCTGGAGCTTTTTGCCATATGCTGGTACAGCTGGCGATAGTCATCGGCCATGTTATCCAGCAGTTCAGCGCTGCGAGCAAAATGGCTGACCAGCTCTTCACGATACTCTTCAAGCTCTGTTTTATTCTTTTCGAGTTCGAACTGCAGCGCCTGTTGTTGACGTAATTTGCGGTTGCCAAAACGCATGGCGACGGCACCGATGATGATACCGACAACTAGCCCAATTAGCGCATATTCCCAGGTCATGTACATCTCCCGTTGTTTTGTGGTTCCGTAGGGTGGCTATGAGGCTCTCCGCCTGCGCCCGATAGTGCCACTATAACCGCTAATTCCACAGAAGTGGAATCCTGGCGTATCATCGCGTAGTGTAGAACGGCCTTTTTTTCGACAATCGTGAGCTTTGACGTTACGATTTTCAAGGAATAACAATTAGATCATGCAAAGCCTGTCCCCAACATCGCGTTACCTTTTAGCTCTTAAAGAGGGCTCTCATCAGCCCGACGACGTCCAGCAAGAAGCGGTAAGCCGCCTCGATACTATCTATCATGAACTGCAGGCAAAACCCGCGCCGACGCCGCAAAGCGGCGGCCTGCGGGCGAAATTCGGCAAACTGCTTGGCAAGCGTGAGCCTGCGCCTGAAACGGGCTCCTCCCGCGGCCTGTACATGTGGGGTGGCGTGGGGCGCGGTAAAACCTGGCTGATGGACCTCTTTTATCAGAGCCTGCCCGGCGAGCGTAAGCAGCGCCTGCACTTTCACCGCTTTATGCTGCGCGTTCATGAAGAGCTGATTGCGCTGCAGGGGCACAGCGACCCGCTGGAGATCCTTGCCGACCGCTTTAAGGCGGAAACCGATGTGCTGTGCTTTGATGAGTTTTTTGTTTCAGACATTACCGATGCCATGCTGTTGGGCGGGTTAATGAAGGCGCTGTTTGCGCGCGGCATCACGCTGGTGGCGACCTCGAATATTCCTCCGGACGATCTGTACCGTAACGGCCTGCAGCGCGCCCGTTTCCTGCCGGCTATCGAGGCGATCAAGCAGCATTGCGATATCATGAACGTCGATGCGGGCATTGATTACCGTTTACGTACGCTCACTCAGGCCCACCTCTGGCTATCGCCGCTCAACGCGCAGACCCAGCAGCAGATGGATAAGCTGTGGCTGGCGCTGGCCGGCGCGAGGCGCGAGCAGATGCCTACGCTGGAGATTAACCACCGCTCCCTGCCCACGCTTGGCGTGGAGAACCAGACCCTGGCGGCGTCGTTCACTACGCTATGCGTAGATGCGAGGAGCCAGCATGACTACATTGCGCTGTCTCGCCTGTTTCATACCGTTATGCTCTTTGATGTTCCGGTTATGACGACGCAGCTGGAGAGCGAGGCGCGGCGTTTCATTGCGCTGGTTGATGAATTCTACGAGCGCCACGTTAAGCTGGCGGTCAGCGCGGCGGTGCCGCTGCACGAAATCTACCAGGGAGAACGCCTGAAATTTGAGTTCCAGCGCTGCCTGTCACGCCTGCAGGAAATGCAGAGCGAGGAGTATTTAAAGCGCCCTCATATGCCGTAACGCGCCTTTCTCCCTCTCCCGGCGGGAGAGGGTTGACGTGGATGCGCCAGGGCGCGCTCCGGTCGCGAAAAAACCAGGCCAAATCACATAAAGGGGTCGATCTTTACTCGTGACTTCTCTATAATCTTGCGACCCCACGTTACGAGAAGGTTTTTTTCCCAAAACTTTCTATGTGCCGGCATAGGCTATTCGAAGGGGTAGGTTTGCTGGACAATGTCGTGTGAACCTCAACTGACTAAACGTTTGGGTGTTCACCAACGTGTAACTTATTATTTGGGTAAGCTTTTAATGAAAACTTTTACAGCTAAACCAGAAACCGTAAAACGCGACTGGTATGTTGTTGACGCGACCGGTAAAACTCTGGGCCGTCTGGCTTCTGAACTGGCTCGTCGCCTGCGCGGTAAGCATAAAGCGGAATACACTCCGCACGTAGATACTGGTGATTACATCATCGTTCTGAACGCAGAAAAAGTTGCTGTAACCGGCAACAAGCGCGAAGACAAAATGTATTACCACCACACCGGCCACATCGGTGGTATCAAAGAAGCGACCTTTGAAGAGATGATTGCCCGCCGTCCTGAGCGTGTGATTGAAATCGCGGTTAAAGGCATGCTGCCAAAAGGCCCGCTGGGTCGTGCTATGTACCGTAAACTGAAAGTTTACGCGGGTAACGAGCACAACCACGCGGCACAGCAACCGCAAGTTCTTGACATCTAATCGGGATTATAGGCAATGGCTGAAAATCAATACTACGGCACTGGTCGCCGCAAAAGTTCCGCAGCTCGCGTTTTCATCAAACCGGGCAACGGCAAAATCGTTATCAACCAACGTTCTCTGGAACAGTACTTCGGTCGTGAAACTGCCCGCATGGTAGTTCGTCAGCCGCTGGAACTGGTCGACATGGTTGAGAAACTGGATCTGTACATCACCGTTAAAGGTGGTGGTATCTCTGGTCAGGCTGGTGCGATCCGTCACGGTATCACCCGCGCTCTGATGGAGTATGATGAGTCCCTGCGTGGCGAACTGCGTAAAGCTGGTTTCGTTACTCGTGATGCTCGTCAGGTTGAACGTAAGAAAGTCGGTCTGCGTAAAGCACGTCGTCGTCCTCAGTTCTCCAAACGTTAATTGTTTTCTGCTCACGCAGAACAATTTGCGAAAAAACCCGCTTCGGCGGGTTTTTTTATGGATAAAACGGTCGCTTTCCATGCCGAAGTCACCCATTCTTACCACTTTTTCAGCATTTCCAGAATCCCCTCACCACAACGTCGTCAAGATCTGGTAAACTATCATCCAATTTTCTGCCCAAATGCTGGTGATTGTTCGTTTTTTGTTTCTTTCATAAACGAGAATGTCTTCCCGCGAATGGGGTTTTTACATCTGGCTAGCCATGCGTGGCTGGTAGCAGTACAAAATTCTGAATATACCTGGAGGTTTTCATGGCTGTCGCTGCCAACAAACGTTCGGTAATGACGCTGTTTTCTGGTCCTACTGACATCTATAGCCACCAAGTCCGCATCGTGCTGGCAGAAAAAGGTGTTAGTTTTGAGATAGAACACGTGGAGAAGGATAACCCACCTCAGGATCTGATTGACCTCAACCCAAATCAAAGCGTACCGACGCTGGTGGATCGTGAGCTCACTCTGTGGGAATCCCGCATCATTATGGAATATCTGGATGAGCGTTTCCCACATCCGCCGTTAATGCCGGTTTATCCGGTGGCGCGTGGCGAAAGCCGTCTGTACATGCAACGTATCGAAAAAGACTGGTATTCGCTGATGAATACCATTCAGACCGGCACCGCCGCACAGGCTGATAACGCGCGTAAGCAGCTGCGTGAAGAGCTGCAGGCGATTGCGCCAGTCTTCACCCAGAAGCCATATTTCCTGAGCGACGAGTTCAGCCTGGTCGATTGCTACCTTGCACCGCTGCTGTGGCGTTTACCGGTACTCGGCGTAGAAGTGATTGGTGCCGGTGCGAAGGAGCTCAAGGGCTATATGACCCGCGTATTTGAACGTGACTCCTTCCTGGCTTCCTTAACTGAACCCGAGCGTGAAATGCGACTCGGTCGAGGCTAACCGATGGATGTATCGCAGCTAACGCCGCGTCGCCCGTACCTGCTACGGGCGTTCTATGAGTGGCTGCTGGATAACCAGCTGACTCCGCATCTGGTCGTCGATGTAACTCTGCCGAACGTTATGGTTCCGATGGAGTATGCACGCGACGGACAAATTGTTCTCAACATTGCTCCGCGCGCCGTCGGTAATCTGGAGCTGGCTAACGATGAAGTGCGCTTCAACGCCCGCTTTGGCGGCGTACCGCGCAATGTCTCCGTTCCGCTGGCTGCCGTACTGGCTATCTACGCGCGTGAAAACGGCGCGGGAACCATGTTCGAGCCGGAAGCGGCTTATGATGGGGACGCCATCAGCCTGAATGATGACGAAGCATCGTTAAGCAACGAGAACGAAACGGTAATGTCGGTGATTGACGGCGATAAGCCGGATAATCATGAGGACGACCCTGATGATACGCCGCCGCCTCGCGGTGGGCGACCGGCGCTACGCGTCGTGAAGTAATCCCATCTCGTCGATCGCAGATGACAGACCCTTCGGGGTCTGTTCTGTTTTTGACGCCGCAGCGGCGGTCATTGACTGCTCACGTAATAAAAAGCCCGCTGGCTCTCGCCTGCGGGCTTTGTCGTTTACTGAGCCCGGATGGATTGTTCATCCGGGCCCTGGCGTTACACTTCCAGGTAGTTCAGGATCCCGTCAGCCGCTTTGCGGCCTTCGGCAATCGCCGTAACCACCAGGTCAGAACCGCGCACGATATCGCCGCCGGCGAAGATCTTCGGGTTGCTGGTCTGGAACGCGTTTTCGTTACCTTCAGGGGCAATAATACGGCCCTGTGAGTCGAGCTCAACGCTGTGTTTCGCCAGCCATTCCATGCTGTGCGGACGGAAGCCAAACGCCATAACCACCGCATCTACCGGGATGACGTGCTCGGAACCGGCAACGATTTCGGCCCGACGGCGGCCCTTCGCATCCGGCTGGCCCATCTCGGTGCGCGCCATCTTCACGCCGCACACTTTACCGTTGGCATTCACTTCAACACCCAGCGGCTGAACGTTGAACTGGAACTCAACGCCCTCTTCACGCGCGTTTTTCACTTCGCGTTTGGAGCCCGGCATGTTCTCTTCGTCACGACGGTAGGCGCAGATAACGTGAGTTGCCCCCTGACGTATGGAGGTACGCACGCAGTCCATTGCGGTGTCGCCGCCGCCGAGAACCACGACGCGTTTGCCTTCCATGCTGACGTACGGCTCCTCCGGCGTTTCGCCAAAGCCCATCGTCTGCTTGGTGTTGGCAATCAGGAACGGCAGGGCATCATATACGCCGTTTGCATCTTCGTTTTCCAGTCCGCCACGCATCGACTGGTAGGTACCTACGCCGAGGAACACGGCATCGTACTCTTTCAGCAGATCGTCGAGCTGTACGTCACGGCCCACTTCAACGTTGAGTTTGAATTCAATCCCCATGCCGGTGAAAATTTCCCGGCGACGGGTCATGACCTCTTTTTCCAGCTTAAATGCCGGAATGCCGAAGGTCAGCAGGCCGCCGATTTCCGGATGGCGGTCGAATACCACGGCCTTCACGCCGTTGCGGGTCAGGACGTCAGCACAGGCGAGGCCCGCCGGGCCCGCACCAATGATGGCGACCGTTTTGCCGACCGGCTTGACGCCGGAAAGGTCGGGACGCCAGCCCATCTCGAACGCTTTATCGTTGATATAGCGCTCGATGTTGCCGATGGTCACTGCGCCAAACTCATCGTTCAGCGTACAGGAACCTTCACACAGGCGATCCTGTGGGCACACGCGGCCGCACACTTCCGGAAGGGTGTTGGTCTGATGCGACAGCTCTGCCGCTTCAAAAATACGACCCTCATTGGCAAGCTTCAGCCAGTTAGGGATGTAGTTGTGAACCGGGCATTTCCATTCACAGTACGGGTTGCCGCAGGACAGACAGCGGTCTGCCTGCGCCTTAGCCTGGCCCTCTGAAAACGGCTCGTAAATCTCGACAAATTCAATTTTACGGATCTTCAGCGGCTTTTTTGGCGGATCAACGCGCTGTAAGTCGATAAACTGGTATACGTTCTGGCTCATCTGAATTCCTTACTGCGCCTGCACACGCAGCTCTGCTGCGCTACGACTACGGTGACCCAACAGTGCTTTAACATCGCTGGACTTTGGTTTAACCAGCGCGAACTTCGCCGAGAAGGCCGGCCAGTTAGCCAGAATCTCTTCCCCGCGCGACGAGCCGGTCAGATGCACGTGTTCGGTAATCAAACCACGCAGATGCTCTTCGTGGATAGCAAGAGAGTCAACGTCCAGTACTTCCACCAGCTCCTGATTCACGCGTTTGCGGAAGTCGCCGGCTTCATCCAGCACGTAGGCGAAGCCGCCGGTCATCCCTGCGCCAAAGTTGACGCCGGTTTTACCGATCACGCAGACGATGCCGCCGGTCATGTATTCACAGCCGTTATCGCCGATGCCTTCAACGACGGTGATTGCGCCGGAGTTACGTACCGCAAAACGTTCACCTGCGCGCCCTGCTGCGTACAGGCGACCGCCGGTCGCGCCGTACAGGCAGGTATTGCCAATGATACTTGCTTCATGGCTGCGGAAGGCTGAGCCTACCGGAGGACGAATGGCGAGCAGGCCGCCGGCCATACCTTTACCCACGTAGTCGTTCGCATCGCCGGTCAGGTGCAGCTCCACGCCGCCGGCGTTCCACACGCCGAAGCTCTGGCCCGCGGTACCGCTGAAGTGGGCGGTGATCGGGTCGGCAGCCAGCCCCTGGTCGCCGTGAGTCTGGGCAATGTAGCCAGACAGCGAAGCGCCAACGGAGCGGTCGGTATTGCGGATATCAAACCAGAACGTTTTGCTCTGCTTGCCGTCAACAAACGGTTTTGCCTGCTGCAGCAGCTGCGCGTTCAGCACGCCGTTATCAAACGGCGGGTTGTTCTCGGTGCAGTACAGCGCTTTGCCCGCATGCGGCTCGGCGGTCTCCAGCAGTTTTGACAGATCCAGCTTCTGCTGCTTCGCGGTAAAGCCGTCCAGCACCTTCAGCAGATCGGTACGACCGATCAGATCCACCAGACGCTTCACGCCCAGCTGGGCCATCAGCTCGCGGGTTTCGCGGGCGATGAATTCAAAGTAGTTGGTCACTTTGAACGGCAGGCCGTGGTAGTGGTTCTTACGCAGTTTGTCATCCTGGGTCGCTACGCCGGTTGCGCAGTTGTTCAGATGGCAAATACGCAGATATTTACAGCCCAACGCCACCATCGGCCCGGTACCGAAGCCGAAGCTTTCCGCACCGAGAATCGCCGCTTTGATGATGTCGAGGCCGGTTTTCAGGCCGCCGTCCACCTGCAGGCGAATCTTATGCCGCAGGCCGTTGGCAACCAGCGCCTGCTGGGTTTCCACCAGGCCCAGCTCCCACGGACATCCCGCATACTTCACTGAAGAGAGCGGGCTGGCGCCGGTACCGCCGTCATAGCCGGCGATGGTGATAAGGTCGGCATAGGCTTTCGCCACGCCGGTCGCGATGGTGCCAACGCCCGGCTCGGAGACCAGCTTCACGGAAATCATCGCTTTCGGATTGACCTGTTTCAGGTCAAAAATCAGCTGCGCCAGATCTTCGATCGAGTAGATATCGTGATGCGGCGGCGGAGAAATCAGCGTGACGCCCGGTACCGAGTAGCGCAGTTTGGCAATGTACGGGGTGACTTTATCACCCGGCAGCTGGCCACCTTCGCCCGGTTTTGCGCCCTGAGCGACTTTAATCTGAATAACGTCGGCGTTAACCAGGTAAGCCGGCGTGACGCCGAAGCGGCCGGAAGCAACCTGCTTGATGCGCGACACTTTGTTGGTGCCGTAGCGCGCCGGATCTTCACCGCCTTCGCCGGAGTTGGAGAAGCCGCCGATGCTGTTCATCGCTTCCGCCAGCGATTCATGCGCTTCCGGGCTTAATGCGCCGATAGACATGGCTGCGGTATCGAAGCGTTTGTACAGCTCTTTTGCCGACTCAACGTGCGCGATATCGATCGCTTCATCGCCAGGATTCAGCGCCAGCAGATCGCGCAGGGTTGCGGCCGGGCGCTCGTTGACCAGCTGCGAATACTGCAGGTAATCGTGGTATTCACCGCTCTGAACCGCCTGCTGCAGCGTGCGTACGACGTCCGGGTTATAGGCGTGGTATTCGCCGCCGTGAACGTATTTCAGCAGACCGCCCTGGCCCAGCGGTTTGCGTACCAGCCAGGCGCGTTTCGACAGATTCAGCAGGTCCTGCTGGAAGTCGTCGAAGCCTGCGCCGCCGATACGGCTGACTACGCCGAGGAAGCAGAGATCGGAAACTTCGCGATGCAGGCCAACGGCTTCAAACAGCTTCGAGCAGCGATAGGACGCGATGGTCGAAATACCCATCTTCGACATGATCTTGTACAGACCTTTGTTGATGCCGTTACGGTAGTTCAGCATCACCGTGCGGTAATCTTTATCGATGGCTTTGCTATCGACCAGTCTTGCCAGCGTTTCATAGGCCAGATACGGATAGATAGCCGTTGCGCCGAAGCCCAACAGTACCGCGAAGTGGTGCGGGTCGCGGGCGCTGGCGGTTTCAACAATGATGTTGGCATCGCAGCGCAGGCTCTTATCGACCAGACGAGTCTGGATGGCGCCGACCGCCATTGGCGCCGGTACCGGCAGGCGATCTTTGGCAATGTTACGATCCGAAAGCACCAGCAGTACGGTACCGTTGCGTACCATCTGTTCCGCTTTGTCGCACAGCGCCTTCACCGTCTCGGCCAGGGTGGTTTCCGCGGCGTTAAAGGTGATATCCAGGGTATCGGCGCGATAGTGCTCCTCTTTCATGGTCGTGAGCTGTTTGAAATCAGAGTACAGCAGGATTGGCGATTTGAAGCTCAGGCGGTGCGCCTGGCCTTCCGCTTCGCAGAAGACGTTCATTTCGCGGCCAATGCTGGTGGCCAGAGACATCACGTGCGCTTCACGCAGCGGGTCGATCGGCGGGTTAGTCACCTGCGCGAACTGCTGGCGGAAGTAGTCGTAAATAATACGCGGCTGGCTTGAGAGCACGGCGAACGGCGTGTCGTCGCCCATGGAGCCGACGGCTTCCTGGCCGTTCTCGCCCAGCACGCGCAGCACGGAATCCAGCTCTTCAGCGCTGTAGTTAAACTGTTTCTGATAGCTGGCGAGCGTATCGTCATCCAGCTGGCGGCTGCCAACGTCTTCGTCAGGCAGGTCTTCAAACGGCACGAGGCGACGAACGTTTTTCTCCATCCACTCTTTGTAAGGGTGGCGGCTTTTCAGGTCGTCGTCGGTTTCCGCCGAGTGCAGAATACGGCCACCGCGGGTATCGATAACCATCAGTTCGCCAGGGCCAACGCGGCCTTTCTCAACCACTTCGTCAGGCTGATAATCCCAGATGCCCACTTCGGAAGCGCAGGTGATCAGCTTATCTTTGGTGATGACGTAGCGCGCCGGGCGCAGACCGTTACGGTCGAGGTTACAGGCAGCGTAGCGCCCATCGGACATGACGATGCCCGCCGGGCCGTCCCACGGCTCCATATGCATGGAGTTAAAGTCGAAGAACGCGCGCAGTTCCGGATCCATATCCGGGTTGTTCTGCCAGGCCGGCGGAACGAGCAGGCGCATCGCGCGAACGATATCCATCCCGCCTGCCAGCAGCAGTTCCAGCATGTTATCCATCGAGCTGGAGTCCGAGCCCGTTTCGTTGACGAACGGTGCGGCATCGTGCAGATCGGGGATCAGCGGGGTCTGGAACTTATAGGTACGCGCGCGTGCCCACTGGCGGTTGCCGGTGATGGTGTTGATTTCGCCGTTGTGCGCCAGGTAGCGGAACGGCTGCGCCAGCGGCCAGCGCGGCACGGTGTTGGTGGAAAAGCGCTGGTGGAACAGGCAGATTGCCGATTCCAGACGCAGGTCCGCAAGGTCCAGATAGAAGCGCGGCAAATCCGCCGGCATACACAGACCTTTATAGATATTCACCAGGTTCGACAGGCTGCAAACGTAAAAATCTTTATCATCCTGCAGGCGTTTTTCAAGGCGACGACGCGCGATGAACAGGCGACGTTCCATATCACGCGGGCGCCAGCCTGCCGGTGCGTTAACAAAAATTTGTTCGATACGGGGCAGCGAGGAGAGGGCGATTTCACCGAGAACCCCTTCGTTGGTTGGCACTTCGCGCCAGCCGACGATAGACAGGGTTTCACGTTGCAGTTCTTCTTCTACGATGCGGCGCGAGGCAGCAGCCAGTTCAGGATCTTTATTAAGGAACAGCATCCCAACGGCGTAATTTTTGGCTAAACGCCAGCCGCGTTCTTCCGCAACGATACGGAAGAAACGATCGGGTTTTTGCAGCAGCAAGCCACAACCGTCGCCGGTTTTACCATCGGCAAGAATCGCGCCGCGGTGCTGCATTCGGGCCAGTGCGTGTATAGCGGTACGCACTACCTTGTGGCTAGGTTCGCCTTCTATGTGGGCGATCAGGCCGAAACCACAGTTATCCCTCTCAAGGGATTTATCGTACAACATATCAGTGAACCTCCCCAGGCTCTACGGGACACCCTCCGATACCGATTGCGCACGGGCACAGAAAGAGCATGGCGACGGGGTTTGCACCTCGCATTCGCCCTCTTTAAATCCTTTTCGCATCGGTACGCAAGTTTGAGGACTTGCTGTAAGAGGGAATCTCAATTACTGCATAAATATGATGAGCAGAGAGCTCATCCAGAAAGCTTCCAGCGGATTCCCAACTTATCGGGAATCCACACTTACGTCAAATGGCAATCTTATTTATACAAAAATGTGCTATGAGGTGTTTAATGATATGATTATTAAAGATATTAACGGGTTTTTAACGCTATTGAAACGTACCGGGAAGCGTAATCTAGTGTGATCTGTCTCACTATATCGATAGCGGAACATTGTCGATCTGTGCTGAAGTGTCTTTTTATTGCAGAATATTTATCTGCTTATTATCTCTGGAGCCAGAAATAACACTGTTTTTAACCCCGGCGAAGATAATGGCAAACCAGAGGTTAAGTATAAGCAAAAGTCATCATAGAAATCGTGAATGAAATTGCAGTTATATTGAGTGTTTATGCAATGAGGTGAGCGGCCACTCTGACGATTGATCCAGGTCATCGCCGTAGGTGACTAAAAATGGCAGGCTTGGCCCCTTTTTTCAGGCCGGTCTATCAGATTATGCAGTTACAAAAATTAGTCAATATGTTTGGTGGGGATCTTATGCGCCGCTATGGCGAAAAGGTTCATAAACTGACGCTGCATGGTGGATTTAGCTGCCCAAATCGCGATGGCACCATCGGCAGAGGGGGCTGTACGTTCTGCAATGTCGCCTCTTTTGCCGACGAAGAGCAGCAGCACCGCTCGATTGCCGAGCAGCTGGCGCTTCAGGCGCAGCGGGTTAACCGCGCGAAGCGCTATCTGGCTTATTTTCAGGCCTACACCAGCACCTTTGCTGAAGTGCAGGTGCTGCGCGGGATGTATCAGCAGGCGGTGAGCCAGGCCAATATTGTCGGGCTCTGCGTTGGCACCCGTCCGGATTGTGTCCCCGCAGCGGTGCTGGACCTGCTGACGGAGTACCGGGAGCAGGGCTACGAGGTATGGCTGGAGCTGGGCCTGCAAACGGCGCACGACAAAACGCTGCGGCGGATTAACCGCGGCCATGATTTTGCCTGCTATCAGCGCACGACCCGACTGGCGAGAGCGCGCGGGCTAAAGGTGTGTTCACATTTGATTGTCGGGCTTCCGGGCGAAGGGCAGAGCCACTGCCTGCAAACGCTGGAGCAGGTTGTCGGAACCGGCGTGGATGGCATCAAGCTGCATCCTCTGCATATTGTCACCGGCAGCATTATGGCGAAAGCCTGGCAGGCCGGGCGTCTTAACGGCATTGCGCTGGATGACTATACCGTGACCGCCGGAGAGATGATTCGCCATACGCCGCCGGAGGTGATTTATCACCGAATCTCCGCCAGCGCCCGCCGTCCAACCCTGCTGGCGCCGCTGTGGTGCGAAAATCGCTGGACCGGGATGGTCGAACTGGATCGCTATCTGAACCAACACGGCGTGCAGGGTTCGGCGCTGGGACGCGCGTGGAACCCGCCCGCGGTGTAAGCCAGAACATGGCGCGGCGCCGGGGATAATTCAGCCGGCAGCCCGCACCGCTGCGGCCTGAAGTATGAAGAGGATCGGCATTTTTCGCACAACTTACGGCGCCTCGCTTAGAATTGGGTATTATTGTGCACAGTTGTGGCGAAGGAATCCCTTATGAAGCAAATCCGTATGCTGGCGCAGTACTATGTTGACCTGATGATGAAGCTAGGTCTGGTGCGTTTTTCCATGCTGTTAGCCCTGGCCCTGGTGGTGCTGGCGATTGTGGTACAGATGGCCGTTACGATGGTGCTGCACGGTCAGGTTGAAAGTATCGATGTGATCCGCTCTATCTTCTTTGGCCTGCTGATTACCCCGTGGGCGGTCTACTTTCTGTCGGTGGTGGTTGAGCAGCTGGAGGAGTCGCGACAGCGCCTCTCGAGGCTGGTGGAGAAGCTGGAGGAGATGCGCGAGCGGGATCTGAAGCTCACCGTGCAGCTCAAAGACAACATCGCGCAGCTCAATCAGGAGATTGGCGAGCGCGAGAAGGCGGAAGCGGAACGCGAAACGACGCTGGAACAGCTGAAGATCGAAATGAAAGAGCGTGAAGAGACGCAAATTCAGCTCGAACAGCAGTCCTCCTTCCTGCGCTCATTCCTCGACGCCTCGCCGGACCTTGTTTTTTATCGCAATGAAGATAAAGAATTTTCCGGATGTAACCGGGCGATGGAGCTGCTGACAGGTAAAAGCGAGAAGCAGCTTATTCACCTCAAGCCGCAGGATGTCTATAACGAGGAAGCGGCGGAGAAAGTGCTGGAAACGGATGAAAAGGTATTCCGACATAACGTCTCTCTGACCTATGAACAGTGGCTGGATTACCCGGACGGGCGCAAGGCCTGCTTCGAAATCCGCAAGGTTCCTTACTACGATCGCGTCGGCAAACGCCGTGGCCTGATGGGCTTCGGTCGCGATATTACCGAACGTAAGCGCTACCAGGACGCTCTGGAGCGCGCCAGCCGCGACAAGACGACCTTTATCTCAACCATCAGCCACGAGCTGCGTACGCCGCTTAACGGCATCGTGGGGCTCAGCCGCATCCTGCTGGATACCGAACTTACCGGCGAGCAGGAAAAATATCTGAAAACGATCCATGTATCGGCGGTGACGCTGGGCAATATCTTCAACGATATTATCGATATGGATAAGATGGAGCGGCGTAAGGTCCAGCTCGATAATCAGCCGGTCGACTTCACCAGCTTCCTCGCCGACCTCGAAAACCTCTCCGGCCTGCAGGCGCAGCAGAAAGGCCTGCGCTTTGTGATGGACCCGACGCTTCCGTTGCCGCATAAGGTGGTAACCGACGGTACCCGCCTGCGGCAGATCCTGTGGAACCTCATCAGTAACGCGGTCAAATTTACCCCTCAGGGCGGCAACGTGACCGTACGTATTCGCTACGATGAGGGCGATATTCTGCACTTTGAGGTTGAGGATTCCGGTATCGGCATCCCGCAAGCGGAGCAGGATAAAATCTTCGCGATGTACTACCAGGTTAAGGATAGCCACGGCGGGAAACCTGCCACCGGCACCGGGATTGGCCTGGCGGTGTCGCGCCGGCTGGCGCGCAATATGGGCGGCGACATCAACGTCACCAGCCAGCCGGGGCAGGGCGCAACCTTTACCTTAACCGTGCATGCGCCTGCGGTAGCGGAGGAAGTTGAAGACACGCTGGCGGACGATGAAATGCCGCTCCCGGCGCTGAACGTGCTGCTGGTTGAGGATATTGAGCTTAACGTGATTGTCGCCCGCTCGGTGCTGGAAAAGCTGGGCAACAGCGTCGATGTGGCGATGACCGGCAAAGCCGCGCTGGAGATGTTCGAACCCGGTGAATATGACCTGGTGCTGCTGGATATTCAGCTACCGGACATGACCGGCCTCGATATTTCGCGCCACCTGAAGCAGCGCTTTGCCGCCGACGAGCTGCCGCCGCTGGTGGCGCTCACGGCCAACGTCCTGAAGGACAAGAAAGAGTACCTGGATGCCGGCATGGATGATGTGCTGAGTAAACCGCTGTCGGTCCCGGCGCTAACCGCAATTATCAAAAAGTTCTGGGATTCGCCGGACGATGACCAGGATGAGGCGCCGGCCGCTGATATCGCGAAATCGGCGTCGGTGCTGGATATTCCGATGCTGGAGCAGTATATCGAGCTGGTGGGGCCGAAGCTTATCAACGACGGTCTGGCGGTTTTCGAGAAGATGATGCCGGGCTATCTGGCGGTGCTGGAGTCCAACCTCACCGCCCGCGACCAGAAAGGGATTGTCGATGAAGGCCATAAGATTAAGGGCGCCGCGGGCTCTATCGGCCTGCGCCACATTCAGCAGCTTGGACAGCAGATTCAGACGCCGGATCTGCCCGCGTGGTCAGATAACGTTGGTGAATGGGTTGAAGAGATGAAATCGGAGTGGCAGAACGATGTGGCCGTGCTGAAGGCGTGGGTTGCGGCGGCAGATAAAAAATGACCCCGGATAAACCGGGGTGCGCGAACACTGCGCCAACACCAGGGAACTGGTCGTTGCGCCACAATTTTTAGAGATATTTTTTACAGGGCGCAACCCGAGGATTTGGTTTGCTCGCTGATTAAGATAGCAAACCTTAAATTATTTGTTACATGAATCAGTCAAATATGTGAAGCAATGCGGGTAAATCAAAATTTTTGACTGGTTTCAGCAAGTTTGCACTAAGGAGCTGGGGTGATGAAAAAGATTGGTGTCGTATTAAGCGGTTGCGGTGTCTATGACGGCACGGAAATTCATGAGGCGGTTATTACCCTGCTGGCGATTGCTCGCGGCGGCGCCCAGGCGGTGTGCTTTGCTCCTGATAAAGCGCAAACGGATGTTATCAACCATCTGACCGGCGAGCTCCAGTCCGAAAGCCGCAACGTGCTGGTTGAAGCGGCGCGTATCGCCCGCGGTGAGATCCAGCCGCTGTCCGACGCCCGGGCCGATGATCTCGATGCGCTGATTGTTCCCGGCGGATTTGGCGCCGCGAAAAACCTCAGCAGCTTCGCCTCGCAGGGCGGTGAATGTACCGTGGACGACGAGCTGAAGGCGCTGACGCAGGCTATGCATCGGGCCGGTAAACCGCTGGGCTTTATCTGCATCGCGCCGGCGCTGCTGCCAAAAATCCTGCCCGCTCCGCTGCGGGTAACCATTGGCACCGATCTGGATACCGCCGAAGCGCTGGAAGATATGGGGGCCGAGCATGTGCCCTGTCCGGTAGATGACATTGTGGTTGATGAAGAGAATAAAGTCGTGACCACGCCGGCCTATATGCTGGCGCAGAATATAGCCGAAGCGGCGAGCGGGATTGAGAAACTGGTGGCGCGCGTGCTGGTTCTTACGGCATGAAGACCCGCTTTTCACCGCTGCGGATGGTAAAGCGTGGGCTGCTGCGCGTGCTGCTGGTTGCCGCCGCTTTTTGGGGGGGCGGTATAGCGCTGTTTAGCGTGCTGCCGGTGCCTTTCTCGGCGGTAATGCTGGAGCGGCAGGTCGGCGCCTGGCTGAGCGGTAATTTTCATTATGTCGCCCACTCCGATTGGGTGGGGATGGATGAGATATCGCCGTGGATGGGGCTGGCGGTGATGGCGGCTGAGGACCAAAAGTTCCCCGATCATTGGGGCTTTGATGTGCCGGCGATAGAAAAAGCGCTGGCGCATAATGAACGTAATGAAAACCGCGTTCGCGGCGCGTCGACCCTGTCTCAGCAGACGGCCAAAAACCTGTTTTTATGGGATGGTCGCAGCTGGCTGCGTAAGGGGCTGGAGGCCGGTCTGACGGTAGGGATAGAAACGGTATGGAGTAAAAAACGCATCCTCACCGTTTATCTGAATATCGCGGAGTTTGGCGAGGGGACGTTTGGCGTTGAAGCTGCGTCACAGCGCTACTTCCATAAGCCGGCAAGCAGGTTGACGCCTGCGGAAGCGGCGCTGCTGGCTGCCGTATTGCCTAATCCGATCCGCTTTCGCGCGGATGCGCCGTCGGGCTATGTTCGCAGTCGACAGGCGTGGATCTTACGTCAGATGCGTCAGCTCGGCGGAGAAGGGTTTATGCGGGAGAACAGGCTGTACTGATGCTGTCGGCAGTTGTTTTTCCCCGGTAAGCATCGCGCGACCGGGGGAATAACGCCAGCGTTAGTCTTCGTCAAAACCGGCGTTAAACAGCGCAATAACCGCGGCCAGCGCTTCGACTTCCTGCGGACCGTTGGCCTCAATCTCAATTTGCCGACCCTTCGCAGAGTCGAGCATCAGCAGAGCAATCACGCTATTGGCTTCCGCCTCCGTGCCCTCATCGTTGCGCAGCAGCACTTCAGCATCGAAATTTTGCATCAGCTCGAACAGCTTCATCGCCGGGCGAGCGTGCATGCCCAGCTTATTGGTGATCTCAACGCTCTGCTTTACGGTCATGATTTGCGTTTTTCCAGAGTCCGGTGACGCGACTGCACGTTTTTACCGCGCGAGCGGAAGTAGTCGGCCAGTTGTTCGGCGATATAGACCGAACGATGTTTACCGCCGGTACAACCGATAGCGACCGTCAGATAGCTGCGGTTATTGGTCTCCAGCATGGGTAACCATAGCTCAAGATAGCTGCGGGTCTGATAAATAAAGTTGTGAACTTCCGTGTGCCGGTCGAGGAAGGCGGCAACGGGCTTATCGAGGCCGGTCATCGGACGCAGCTTGGGGTCCCAGTGCGGGTTAGGCAGGAAGCGCACGTCGAAGACGTAATCGGCATCGATCGGAATACCGTGCTTAAAGCCAAAGGATTCAAAGACCATGGTGAGCTCGCGCTCGCGTTTGCCCAACAGGCGCGTGCGCAGCATTTCTGCCAGCTCATGTACCGACATTTCTGAGGTGTCGACAATCAGGTCGGCGCGGGAGCGCAGCGGCTCCAGCAGCGCGCTCTCTTCATCGATGGCGCTCTCAAGCGACAGGTTTTTACTCGAAAGCGGATGCAGGCGACGCGTGTCGCTGTAGCGACGAATCAGCGTGTTGCGATCGGCATCAAGGAACAGCAGCTGAGGAGAAAACGCCTCAGGCAGGTTCTTCATCGCCTGCTCAAAGATTTCTGGCGACTCCGGCATGTTGCGCACGTCAATGCTGACGGCGGCGGAAATGTTTCTGTCGGCCAGCGATCTCGCCAGTTCGGGCAGCAGCACTACCGGCAGGTTATCTACGCAGTAGAAGCCCATATCTTCCAGCGCCCGCAGGGCGACGGATTTCCCCGATCCTGAGCGGCCGCTGACGATCATCAGTACCATGTACCGTTTCTCCTCAGTACGATAAAGGGGAGGCTATGGCTCCCGTTATGCGTCATCGCTGCTTCCTGCTTCGGTGATAATCTCATACAGCTCTTCGTCGCTTTGCGCGGCGCGCAGGCGGCGGCAAATCGTTTTGTCCGCCAGCCGTTTTGCTACCAGCGACAGCGTATGCAAATGGGTTTTTGTCTGATCGGCCGGCACCAGAAGCGCAAACAGCAGATCGACGGGCTGATTGTCGATCGCATCAAAGGCGATCGGCGTTTCCAGCTGCACAAAAACGCCAACCGCGCGCAGCGTATCCTCTTCAAGCTTACCGTGCGGAATGGCGATGCCGTTGCCAATTCCGGTACTGCCCATTTTCTCGCGGGTGAGGATCGCTTCGAATACCACCTGGGACGGCAGACCTAGCTGCTTTGCCGCCAGCTCGCTGATGATCTCCAGCGCGCGTTTCTTGCTCTGGCAGTGCACCTGGCTACGGGTACATTCCTGGTTAAGGACATTGCTCAGTTGTAGAGCTGAATCGTTGTTCATCATAATTTCACCTGAGCTCGCTCCCTGCCAGCTGACGACAACAGCCGACGGCTGGCAGGGAGGATCGCCCGGACAATTAGTGTTGTTTTAGTTTATCTTTATGTTTTGTTAGCTGTCGTGCCAGCTTATCGATGAGACCATCGATAGCGGCATACATATCCTGCCCTTCCGCACTGGCATGGATTTCGCCACCGTTGACATGCAGATTGGCGTCCGCAATTTGCGTCACCTTCTCTACTTTTAACACAATATAGACCTGATTGATCCTGTCGAAAAACTGCTCCAGTTTGCTGAACTTCGCGTTGACGAACTCGCGCAGTGCCGGGGTTATTTCGACGTTGTGTCCTGTAATGTTGAGCTGCATAGTGTCTTCCTTATCGGTTGGGTCACACCAGCTGTTTACGCTGGTTAGACGGCGGAATGGATAAAGACTCTCGGTACTTAGCGACGGTGCGGCGCGCCACCATGATACCCTGTTCAGACAGAATGGTGGTGAGCTTACTGTCACTCAACGGCTTCGCGGGGTTCTCCGCGGCGATTAACTTCTTCACCAATGCGCGAATTGCGGTCGACGATGCCTCGCCTCCGCCTTCGGTGTTCACGTGGCTGGAGAAGAAATACTTCAGTTCAAAAATACCGCGCGGACTGTGCAGGTACTTTTGCGTGGTAACGCGTGAAATCGTCGATTCATGCATCTCGACGGCCTGAGCGATGTCCGCCAACACCATCGGTTTCATAAACTCTTCGCCCTGTTCAAAGAAGGCCTGCTGCTGTTCGACGATGCAGCGGCTGACGCGCAGCAGCGTATCGTTGCGGCTTTCCAGGCTTTTTATCAGCCAGCGGGCTTCCTGCAGGTTGCTGCGGATAAACTGGCTATCGGCATCGTTGCGCGTGCTGTTACCCATTGCGGCGTAGTGCTGGTTGATTTTCAGGCGCGGGATGCTATCGGAATTCAGCTCTACCACCCAGCGATCGCTGACCTTGCGCACCAGCACATCGGGAATCACGTATTCCGGTTCGCTGGTTTGGATCGACTGACCCGGGCGCGGATCTAACGACTGGATCAGATTAACCGCTTCTTTCAGAACGTCCTCTTTCAGCCGCGTGACGCGCATCAGGGAACGAAAGTCGTGGTTGGCGAGCAGATCGAGATGATCGCTGATGATGAGCCGGGCTTCTTCCAGCCACGGCGTCTCTTTGGCGTATTGTGATAGCTGAACCAGCAGGCAGTCGCGCAGATCTTTTGCCGCCACGCCAACCGGGTCGAAACGCTGGATGCGCTTGAGTACCGCTTCCACTTCTTCAAGGCCGATTTCGTCATCGTCGATGCTCTCGACAATATCTTCCAGGCGAATAGTGAGGTAACCGGTGTCATCAACGGCATCGACGATCGAGGTGGCGATCGCGCGGTCGGTATCGGTGAACGGCGTCAGCTCCACCTGCCACATCAGGTAATCCTGCAGGCTTTGGGTCGTTTCGCCTTGATAAATTGGCAGCTCGTCGTCCTGATAATCGACGCCGTTGCCCGACGGCGTGCCGGCGGTGTAGATTTCATCCCAGCTGGCGTCGAGCGGCAGCTCCTCCGGCATATCTTTTTGTTCAAGAGCGTCTACGCTATCCAGCGATTCGCGGTCCTCGACCTCTTTGGTTTCTACCTCATCGTGAAGATCGGTTTGCTCAAGCAACGGATTACTCTCCAGCGCCTGCTGGAGTTCCTGCTGGAGTTCTAACGTGGACAGCTGCAGCAAACGTATGGCCTGCTGCAGTTGTGGCGTCATGGCAAGCTGTTGGCTTAGCCTTAATTGCAAACCTTGCTTCATATTCAGGGCTAATATCTCCGGCTAAAACGTCTGTAACCTCTACCCTATCAGAGTCTGAAGTCTTCCCCAAGATACACGCGCTTAACCTGCTCGTCTTCAAGGATTTGCTGCGGTGTACCGTGGGCGATCAGGTGGCCCTGGCTGACGATATACGCGCGTTCGCAGACGGCCAGCGTTTCCCTGACGTTATGGTCGGTGATCAGCACGCCAAGACCGCTGTCGCGCAGGTGCTCGATGATGCGTTTGATATCGATAACCGAAATGGGGTCAACGCCGGCAAACGGTTCATCCAGAAGGATAAATTTAGGGTTCGCGGCCAGCGCGCGGGCAATTTCAACGCGGCGACGTTCGCCGCCGGAAAGCGCCTGACCGAGGCTATCGCGCAGATGCTCGATATGGAACTCTTCCATCAGTTCTTTCGCGCGATCGTCACGCTGTTCGCTGCTCAGATCGTCACGGATCTGCAGCACCGCCATCAGGTTGTCGTAGACGCTCAGGCGACGGAAAATCGAGGCTTCCTGCGGCAGGTAGCCAATGCCCCGGCGCGCGCGGGCGTGAAGCGGCAGCAGGCTGATATCTTCATCGTCGATGATAATATTACCGGCGTCGCGCGGCACGATCCCGACGACCATGTAGAAGGTGGTGGTTTTGCCGGCGCCGTTCGGGCCGAGCAGGCCGACAATCTCACCGGAGTTGACGGTCAGACTGACGTCTTCCACCACGCGGCGGCCTTTATAAGCTTTGGCGAGATTCTTTGCAGTTAATGTTGCCATAACGAATTACTTACCTTTCTTTGGCTGATCGGTGCCTTTGTCCTGCAGCTGCGAAGGAACCAGAACCGTAGTCACGCGCCCGCCTTTGTTGCTGAACGCCTGCATTTTCTGCTCTTTCACCAGATAGGTGATTTTGTCGCCCTGGATATTGCTATCGATCTGTTCCAGATGCGCATTGCCGGTCAGGACGACGAAATCATTTTGCAGTTCATAATGCATTTTTGACGCGCGGCCTTTAACCGGCTTGCCGTTATCCTGCATCTGGAAGAAGGTTGCCGGATTACCGTATCCGTCGATCACCTCTTTACCCCTCTCGCCGCCGGGACGAGTGACCACGACCTTATCGGCATTGATCTTGATGGTGCCCTGGGTCACGACGACATTACCGGTAAAGGTGACAACATTGCCCTGCATATCCAGCGACTGCTGATCGGATTCGATATGAATCGGCTGATCGGTGTCGCCAGTCTTTGCCAGTGCCGGCAGGCTGACGGCCAGTATGGCGCTGGCGAGCGCAATCTTAAGGCTGAGTTTGTTTGTTCTGAATTTCATAAGAGGTTCTAACCTTTTCAATCAGCTCGGCATTTTTGCTGCGCAGGTTCCCGCGCATTTTTAGGCCACTGGAATTAAATGTTGTCCCGTACAACGTCACCATGTCATCGGAGGTAACATCCTGCGTCACCAGGTTTATCTGGGCGTTATCCGTCGTAATTTTGCGCAGTTGAGAGTCTGGGCTTAGCGCATTTACCTCAACGTGCCCATAAAGATACAGCATACGATCGTTGGTCAGCTTGGCTTTATCCGCTTTGATTGACCAGCTCGGGGCTTTGTTGGTATCAAAGGTGGTCATCACCGGCTGAGTGAACCACGACAGCTCCTGCGCAGAAAAATACGCGACATGCTCGGCGATAAGGCGATAGTTAAGCGCCCCTTCCGGACTGTAAACGACGGTATCGGTATGCTCGCTGGTATAGGTTGGGTCATCAGGATTGACCTCCGGCTGAGCGGTATCGTCGGTACCCGCCAGGTTAAGGCCGATCAGGATCAGCGCGACCAGCGACAGTAAAATGATAACCCAACGTCTGGTTTTACTCATATTGATTGCCCTTTGGCCTCATCCAGCTTGCCCTGCGCCAATAGTAACAAATCGCAGACTTCGCGTACCGCTCCGCGCCCGCCGTTGATGCGGGTAACATAGTCTGCGCGTGGAAGCAGCAGCGGGTGCGCATCCGCCACTGCAACGCTTAAGCCTGTTTCTGCCATTACCGGCCAGTCGATCAGGTCGTCGCCAATATAGGCCACCTCGTCCGGACGGACGGCCAGCTTGCTTAATAAGTCACGGAAGGCCAGCAGCTTATCGGATTGCCCTTGATACAGATGCGTAATGCCTAACGTCTTACAGCGATCTTCTACCAGTTTAGCGTTTCGCCCGGTAATAATCGCCACTTCAATGCCTGAAGTCAGCGCGCAGCGGATCCCGTAGCCATCGCGTACGTTGAACGCTTTCAGCTCTTCGCCGTTGTTGCCCATATAGATAAGACCGTCGGAAAGCACGCCGTCAACGTCGAGGATCAGTAAACGGATCTTCGCCGCGCGTTCGAGAAATTCGGGGCTTACCGGTCCGTAGCAGGTCGCTAGCGGAGCATCAGCATTATTCATTATTTTATCCTTACTTACACTACGCCTGCGCGCAGGAGATCGTGCATATGTACCACACCCAACAGATGGTCGCCATCGGCAACTAATACGCAGGTGATATGACGGGCTTGCATCAGGTTCAGCGCATCGACCGCCAGAATGCCGGGACGGATGCGAATTCCACCCGGCGTCATGACCTCGGCGATGCCGGCATTACGCATATCGACCCCGGAATCGAACACCCGACGCAGGTCGCCGTCGGTGAAAATACCGATGATGTTCATGTCATCATCGCAGATAGCGGTCATGCCTAAATTTTTACGCGTGATTTCCAGCAGCGCGTCGCGCAGCGTGGCCTGCAGAGTAACGTGCGGGATTTCATCTCCGGTGTGCATGATATCATTGACCCGCAGCAGCAGCTTACGGCCCAGCGCGCCGCCGGGGTGGGAGAGCGCGAAATCTTCGGCGGTAAAGCCGCGGGCTTCCAGCAGCGCGACCGCCAGAGCGTCGCCCATCACCAGCGCCGCGGTAGTGCTTGACGTCGGGGCCAGGCCTAGCGGACAGGCTTCTTTTAGCACCTTCACGCACAGGTGGATATCCGCCGCGCGCGCCATGCTGCTTTCCGCACGGCTGGTCATGCAGATAAGCGGCACCCGCTGTCGCTTAAGTACGGGGATCAGCGCTAAAATTTCGTTCGACTCGCCGGAGTTCGACAGGGCGATAACAACGTCCTGCGGCGTGACCATGCCTAAATCGCCGTGGGCCGCTTCGCCGGGATGTACGAAGAACGATGGCGTACCGGTGCTGGCGAAGGTGGCTGCCATTTTACGCCCGATGTGGCCGGACTTGCCCATCCCCATGACCACCACTTTGCCGGCGCAGCGGAAAATCGTTTCGCAGGCGCGCGTAAAATCTTCATTAATGTATTGATCGAGCTGAGCCAGACCTTCACGTTCAATTTCCAGGACCTTGCGGCCTGCCTGTTGAAAGTCAAAATCCGTTGGCAAATCTATTTGCGACATAATGGTATCCCGATTCATTCACCAAAGAGCGGTGCTGCCCAGTACAGCATCGCCAACCAAACCACAAAACCGCCGACCAGCAGCGCCCCGGCGAGCCGGCTGGGCTGCCGTTTTCGGCGCCAGCACAGCAGGGCGAAAATTACGCTGACCAGCATCATGACGGCATAGTCGCGCGTAAACGCTTCGGGGGCGAAGGAGCCCGGCGCGATCAGCGCCGGCAGCCCGAGAACCAGGACGATATTAAGGATATTGGCGCCAATGATATTCCCGATGGCAATATCATCTTCCCCTTTACGTGCGCCAGCAATCGCGGTCGCCAGTTCCGGCAGGCTGGTGCCGATGGCGACCACCGTGAGGCCGACGGTCAGTTCGCTGATGGCGAAGTAGTTCGCCAGCACGGTGGCATTATCCACCACCATGCGGGTCGCCATCGGCATGACAATCATCGCCACCCCCAGCCACAGCAGGGCGACGGGAAGCGAACCTTCTCGCGGCAGCTCCGCTATCTGTTCCCGGGTCAGGCTATCGTTACCCTGACGTTCGGCGATGCGCGCTATTTTTACCGTGAACAGCAGCCATAGTATGGCTAACGCCAGTAAAAAAAGACCGTCCATGCGGGAGAGCTGACCGTCATACAGGACAAAGCTCGCGAGCAGGCTGACCAGCAACATTAGCGGCAGTTCGCGGCGCAGGATATCAGAATGTACGGTAAATGGATGAAGTAAGGCGGCGAGGCCAAGAATTAATAAGATATTGGTGATGTTCGATCCGATCGCCGTGCCGATGGCCAGATCGGTCTGTCCGTGCAGGGAGGCGGCCGCGGAGACGATGATCTCGGGCAGGCTGGTACCGATGCTCACCACCGTCATACCAATGATAAGCGGCGGGATCCCTATCATGCGGCACAGTATTGAAGCGGCGTAGACCAGACGATCGGCGCTGTAGACCACCAGCAGTAAACCAATTATTAACAGAGCCGTCGCTAAGAGCATCTAAAGTCCTTTCTTCAGGTATAATCGTCGCCTCGCTGACCGTCCGTACGCAGCGTAACGAATTCTTAATTTTGACTTTATGTTTGTCAAAAGTAAAACAAATGCCAGCTTTCGCTAACCCGGGCAGGTAAGATTCTGTAAAAATGTTGGGTTTATGGTGGAAGAAAGCACCATGCTTAGCCTGAGGGATGTTTTGTAAGGATGATTTTATGAGCCAAACTCTGGCGAATTTAGTCGAAGTACGCGGTATCAGCTTCTCCCGAGGCGATCGCGCGATCTTTGATGATATCTCGCTGTCAGTGCCGCGCGGTAAGATCACGGCGATCATGGGGCCATCGGGAATCGGTAAAACGACCCTGCTGCGCCTGATCGGCGGTCAAATCCCGCCGGATAGCGGCGAGATCCTGTTTGATGGCGAAAACGTGCCGCAGATGTCGCGTTCGCGCCTGTATACCGTGCGTAAGCGCATGAGCATGCTGTTCCAGTCAGGCGCGCTGTTCACCGATATGAACGTCTTTAATAACGTGGCCTATCCGCTGCGTGAGCACACTCATCTGCCCGAAGCGCTGCTGCATACTACCGTGATGATGAAGCTTGAGGCCGTTGGCCTGCGCGGAGCGGCAATGCTGATGCCTTCTGAGCTATCCGGTGGCATGGCGCGCCGCGCGGCGCTGGCAAGAGCTATTGCGCTGGAGCCGGATCTCATCATGTTCGACGAACCGTTTGTCGGGCAGGACCCCATCACTATGGGCGTGCTGGTTAAGCTGATTTCCGAACTCAATAGCACCCTGGGCGTTACGTGTATCGTGGTATCGCACGACGTACCGGAAGTGCTCAGTATTGCGGATTACGCCTATATCGTGGCCGACAAGAAAATTGTCGCCCACGGCAGCGCCCGCTCGCTGCGGGAAAATGCCGACCCTCGGGTTCGCCAGTTTATTGATGGTATCGCCGACGGCCCGGTGCCGTTCCGCTATCCGGCAGGCGACTATCAGCATGATTTATTAGGCATAGGGAGTTAAACGACTGATGCTGCTAAATATGCTGGCATCGCTCGGGCATCGGGGGATTAAAACCACCGCGGCTTTTGGGCGTGCCGGATTAATGCTTTTCAACGCCGTAGTGGGCAAGCCGGAGTTTCGTAAGCACGCGCCGCTGCTGGTGCGCCAGCTGTACAACGTTGGCGTGCTGTCGATGCTGATCATCATCGTGTCGGGGCTGTTCATCGGCATGGTGCTGGGCCTGCAGGGCTATCTGGTGTTGACCACCTACAGCGCGGAAACCAGTCTTGGTATGCTGGTGGCGCTCTCTCTGCTGCGCGAGCTGGGGCCGGTGGTTGCCGCGCTGCTGTTCGCCGGGCGTGCCGGCTCGGCGCTGACCGCCGAAATAGGGCTGATGCGCGCGACCGAACAGCTCTCAAGCATGGAGATGATGGCCGTCGATCCGCTGCGTCGCGTAATATCGCCGCGCTTCTGGGCCGGGGTGATCTCACTGCCGCTGCTGACGGTTATTTTTGTCGCGGTGGGGATCTGGGGCGGTTCGCTGGTTGGCGTTAACTGGAAAGGTATCGACAGCGGGTTCTTCTGGACCGCGATGCAAAATGCCGTCGACTGGCGAATGGATCTGGTTAACTGCCTGATTAAGAGTCTGGTTTTCGCCATTACGGTGACATGGGTAGCGTTATTTAACGGTTATGATGCTATCCCCACTTCCGCAGGGATTAGCCGGGCAACGACGCGCACCGTGGTGCATTCGTCGCTGGCGGTTCTGGGGCTGGATTTTGTGCTGACTGCGCTGATGTTTGGGAATTGAGTTCATGCAAACGAAAAAAAGTGAAATCTGGGTAGGCGTATTTTTACTGGTGGCGCTGCTGGCGGCGCTGTTTGTATGCCTGAAAGCAGCGAACGTGACCTCTCTGCGGACCGAGCCGACGTATCGTCTTTACGCGACGTTCGACAATATCGGTGGCCTGAAGGCGCGGTCGCCGGTACGCATTGGCGGCGTGGTCGTGGGCCGGGTGGCGGATATCACGCTCGATACAAAAACCTATCTGCCGCGGGTGGCCATCGATATCGATGAGAGCTACAACCATATTCCTGACTCCAGTTCGCTGGCCATTCGTACTTCGGGCCTGCTGGGCGAGCAGTACCTGGCTCTGAACATGGGTTTTGAAGACCCGGAGCTGGGGACATCTATCCTTAAAGACGGCGGGACGATTCAGGACACGAAATCGGCCATGGTTCTGGAAGATCTGATTGGCCAGTTCCTTTACAACAGTAAAGGCAGCGACAATAAGAATTCTGGCGATGATCCGATGGCCCAGGAAAGTCATACTGACGCAGCGCAGCCTGCCGCCACGACGCACTAATTTCAGGAGAGACCCGATATGTTTAAACGCTTACTGATGATCGCCATGCTGGCGATTGCGCCATTGACTGCTGCGACCGCAGCGGATCAGTCCAATCCGTACAAGCTGATGGATGAAGCCGCGCAGAAAACCTTCGACCGCCTGAAAAACGAGCAGCCGAAGATTCAGGCTAACCCGAACTATCTGCGCGAGATCGTCGACCAGGAGCTGATGCCGTATGTGCAGGTGAAGTACGCTGGCGCGCTGGTGCTGGGCCGTTATTACAAAGATGCGACCCCGGCGCAGCGTGAGGCCTACTTTACCGCCTTCCGCGAATATCTGAAGCAGGCATACGGTCAGGCGCTGGCGATGTATCACGGTCAGACCTATCAAATCGCGCCGGAACAGGCGCTGGGCGATGCGACCATCGTCCCTATCCGCGTGACGATCCTCGATCCTAACGGCCGTCCGCCGGTGCGCCTGGACTTCCAGTGGCGTAAAAACACCCAGACCGGCAACTGGCAGGCTTACGACATGATTGCTGAGGGGGTGAGCATGATCACCACCAAGCAGAACGAGTGGAGCGATCTGCTGCGTACTAAAGGCGTTGATGGCCTGACCGCGCAGCTGAAATCGATCTCCGCGCAGCCGATTACGCTGGAACAGAAAAAATAATGACCGGGCAGCTGAGCTGGACTCGCCGCGGCGACTGCCTGGCGCTGCAGGGGGAGCTGGACCAGGATCTGCTGGTCCCGCTCTGGGACGACCGTGCGCAGGCGACTGAAGGCGTATCGGCTATCGACCTGAGCGCGGTAACCCGGGTCGATACCGCCGGCCTTGCGCTGCTGGTGCATTTCGTGGCGCTGATTCGTCGTCAGGGCAGGGAGGCGCGGCTGATCGGCAAGAGCGATAATTTGCAAACGCTGGTCGGTCTTTACAACCTTCCTGCCGATATGATCCCATAGTTTTTCAGAGTGTTACTGCTGACGCTATCCGCAAAGCCTCATCAATATTTTCGATGGGGCTTTTTGCTTGTTTAAGACCGCGTCACTTTCCTCTAAGATGTTGGGCTATTTTCACTACCAGATAAAATTTGAACCCATGGAAAATCATGAAATTCAGACCGTGCTGATGAACGCACTCTCCCTCCAGGAAGTCCACGTCTCTGGCGATGGCAGTCACTTTCAGGTTATTGCTGTGGGCGAGCTGTTCGACGGCATGAGCCGGGTGAAGAAGCAGCAGACTATCTACGCCCCGCTGATGGAATATATTGCCGACAACCGCATCCATGCTCTGTCGATCAAGGCGTATACCCCGCAGGAATGGGCCCGCGATCGCAAACTAAATGGCTTTTAAGCTGTAGGGATGCTCCCTGCAGCGTATATGAATTCTTAACAGAGAACAGAATCAATGGATAAATTCCGTGTTCAGGGTCCGACTCGTCTCCAGGGCGAAGTCACCATCTCCGGTGCGAAAAACGCAGCTCTGCCGATCCTCTTTGCCGCACTGCTGGCAGACGAGCCGATTGAAATCCAGAATGTACCGAAGCTGAAAGACATCGATACCACGATGAAACTGCTGAGCCAGCTAGGTGCCAAAGTTGAGCGTAACGGTTCCGTATGGATTGATGCGGGCCCGGTTGACGTCTTCTGTGCTCCGTACGATTTAGTCAAAACCATGCGTGCCTCTATCTGGGCGCTGGGGCCGCTGGTGGCGCGTTTTGGCCAAGGCCAGGTTTCGCTACCGGGCGGCTGTGCGATCGGCGCCCGTCCGGTTGACCTGCATATTACCGGCCTGGAGCAGCTGGGTGCCGAGATCAAGCTGGAAGAGGGCTACGTCAAGGCATCGGTCAATGGACGTCTCAAGGGCGCGCATATCGTTATGGATAAGGTCAGCGTTGGCGCGACCGTCACCATTATGAGCGCCGCGACGCTGGCTGAAGGCACAACCATCATCGAAAACGCCGCGCGTGAGCCGGAAATCGTCGATACGGCCAACTTCCTCGTTGCGCTGGGTGCGAAAATTAAGGGCCAGGGTTCTGACCGTATTACCATTGAAGGCGTAGAGCGTCTGGGCGGCGGCGTATATCGCGTGCTGCCGGACCGTATCGAAACCGGGACCTTCCTGGTCGCTGCGGCAATCTCCGGCGGTAAAATCGTCTGCCGCAATGCGCAGCCTGATACCCTCGACGTCGTACTGGCCAAGCTGCGCGATGCGGGTGCCGATATTGAGACCGGCGAAGACTGGATTAGCCTTGATATGCACGGCAATCGTCCTAAAGCCGTCAACGTACGCACCGCGCCGCACCCGGGATTCCCGACCGACATGCAGGCGCAGTTTACGCTGCTAAACCTGGTGGCGGAAGGCACCGGCGTGATTACCGAAACCATTTTCGAAAACCGCTTTATGCACATTCCGGAGCTGATCCGTATGGGCGCGCACGCGGAAATCGAAAGCAATACGGCGATCTGCCACGGCGTGGCCCAGCTCTCCGGCGCTCAGGTCATGGCAACCGACCTGCGTGCATCGGCAAGCCTGGTGCTGGCGGGTTGTATTGCAGAAGGCACCACGATTGTCGATCGTATTTATCACATCGATCGTGGATACGAGCGTATTGAAGATAAGCTGCAGGCGCTGGGCGCGAATATCGAACGCGTAAAAGGCGAGTAAATCTGTTGTAGCAGCCCTCTGACGTCTGTCCGGGGGCTGTAGTACCCTCTATTACCTCGACTCACTTCTCACTTTTCTTTTGGCGTATCATCTGCGTTCTGTCGATAAACTGATGGGTAATCGGGTCGTGGTAGCGTGACGGCCAAATAGCCCAGGGTGTGGTTTCCAGCGCATTAGCAATAATCAGTTCGCCTTTGGGCCACGGCCGGGTTAGTGCATTGGCCAGGGTAGAGGAGCTCAATCCGTTGCGTCGTGATTCCGCCGCCAGCGACGTTCCTTTTTTGCGTAATCCGGCGATAATATCGGCCGGGTGCCAATCGATGAACTTATCCATAAATTCTCCTGCTGATAAGGTTCCAGATCGCCCCAAGCGGACGACTGAATAACTATACCCCTGGTTTATTAAAGTTCTAACAAGTTCCAGTAAATGGATCGAATATTCAGAATTCATCAAGGTTAAAGGCGGGGTTTAGCGGGGAAGGTTTTTTTTGGAACTTTCCCGCGCCGGGCGCGGGAAGGGCGAAAGGGTCGTTAACGATCGCGCTGCACGGCGATGTGCGCAAGGCCGATGAGCGCTTCGCGCCACGGCGAGTCGGGTAAAACCTGAAGCGCGACAATCGCCTTATCGGCTTCTTCCTCCGCGCGTTTTTGCGTCCATTCCAGCGAACCGCAGGCTGCCATTGCCTCGAGGACTGCCGCCAGCAGGTGACGTCCGTTACCCTGTTCGATTGCGCCTCGAATCATTGCGGACTGCTCTGGGGTGCCATGACGCATCGCATGCAGCAGCGGTAGCGTAGGTTTACCTTCGTTCAGGTCATCGCCCACGTTTTTACCAAGACGTTCGCCGTCGGAGCTATAGTCCAGCAAATCATCGATCAGCTGGAAAGCGGTGCCCAAATAGCGGCCGTAATCCTGTAATGCCCGCTCCTGTTCCTCGGTACAGCCGGCGAGAATCCCGGAACATTGTGCGGCCGCTTCGAACAGTCGGGCTGTTTTGCTGTAAATCACCCGCATGTAGTTTTCTTCCGTGATGTCCGGGTCGTTAACGTTCATCAGCTGCAGGACTTCACCTTCGGCAATCACGTTAACGGCTTTCGACATAACTTCCAGCACCTTCAGCGAACCGAGGCTGGTCATCATCTGGAAAGAGCGGGTATAGATAAAATCACCAACCAGCACGCTGGCTGCATTGCCAAAAGCCGCATTGGCCGTGGCTTTGCCACGACGCATATCCGACTCATCAACAACATCATCATGAAGCAGGGTCGCGGTATGGATAAATTCGATCAGCGCGGCAATGGTGACGTGCGCATTCCCCTGGTAACCGACGGCGCGCGCCGCGAGGACCGCAATCATCGGACGAATACGTTTACCGCCTCCGCTGACGATGTAATAGCCTAACTGATTGATAAGCTGAACATCTGAGTCGAGTTGCTCAAGGATTGTCGCATTGACACCCGCCATATCTTGCGCGGTTAACTCATTGATTTTTTCTAAATTCATCGCAAAAGCCGGGCCACATGTCCTGTAACCGCGAATCCAGGTGGGTTCACAGCAGGATTAAGATAGAATTAAAAGAAGATACGATTGTACTGAAAAAATGGCATAGATAAACGTTAGCGTGAAAGTTGTGTTTTTTTTCTGCGTTGAGCGACGATCGCTCTTGTCAAAGGCTCGCCTTTTGCGTAATATTCGCGCCCTATTGTGAATATTTATAGCGCACTCTAAATCACATTAAGAGGTGCGCGGAAGCGGAGTTTTATATGTACGCGGTTTTCCAAAGTGGTGGTAAACAACACCGAGTAAGCGAAGGTCAGACCATTCGCCTGGAAAAGCTGGACATCGCAACTGGCGAAGCTGTTGAGTTCGCTGAAGTGCTGATGGTCGCAAACGGTGAAGAAATCAAGATCGGCGTTCCTTTCGTTGAGGGCGGCGTAATCAAAGCTGAAGTTGTTGCTCATGGTCGTGGCGAGAAAGTTAAAATCGTTAAGTTTCGTCGTCGTAAACACTACCGTAAGCAGCAGGGCCATCGTCAGTGGTTCACTGATGTGAAAATTACTGGCATCAGCGCCTAAGACCTGAGGAGAGATTTAAATGGCACATAAAAAGGCTGGCGGCTCAACTCGTAACGGTCGCGACTCAGAAGCTAAACGCCTGGGCGTTAAGCGTTTCGGTGGCGAAACCGTTCTGGCGGGTAGCATCATCGTTCGTCAACGTGGCACTAAATTCCACGCTGGTAACAACGTAGGTTGCGGTCGTGACCACACTCTGTTTGCTAAAGCAGACGGTAAAGTGAAATTTGAAGTTAAAGGCCCGAACAACCGTAAATATATCAGCATCGTTGCTGAGTAAGGTTTTCGAGGTCCGGTAACGGATTAAAGCCCCGCAACGTGTTGCGGGGCTTTTTACATTAGAAGTCCGGAAAATTTTCCGCAGGTAAAACGGGCATGAAGCAGCAGGCCGGCATAGGTATTGTTTTGGCGCTCACCACCGCAATGTGCTGGGGTGCGCTGCCCATCGCAATGAAGCAGGTTCTGGAAGTGATGGAACCGCCAACGGTGGTGTTCTATCGCTTTTTAATGGCGAGTATTGGCCTCGGGTTGATCCTGGCGGTTAAAGGTAAGCTGCCGCCGCTGCGTATTTTCCGTAAACCTCGCTGGCTAATTTTACTGGCTATCGCGACGGGCGGCCTGTTCGGTAACTTCATTCTGTTCAGCTCGTCCTTGCAATATTTAAGCCCGACGGCCTCGCAGGTGATTGGTCAGCTGTCCCCGGTTGGCATGATGGTCGCCAGCGTCTTTATCCTCAAGGAGAAGATGCGCGGGACGCAGGTTATCGGCGCGATAATGCTGCTCTGCGGGCTGGTGATGTTCTTCAACACCAGCCTGATCGAGATTTTTACCCGCCTGACGGATTACACCTGGGGTGTGATTTTTGGCGTGGCTGCAGCGACGGTGTGGGTGAGCTATGGCGTCGCGCAAAAGGTGTTATTGCGTCGTCTGGCATCACAGCAAATCCTGTTTTTGCTGTACACTTTATGTACTATCGCATTATTGCCGCTGGCAAAGCCGGGCGTGATATCCCAGCTAAGCGACTGGCAGCTGGCGTGCCTGATCTTTTGTGGTTTGAACACGCTGGTAGGTTATGGCGCACTCGCGGAAGCGATGGCGCGTTGGCAGGCAGCGCAGGTGAGCGCATTAATTACGCTAACTCCGCTGTTTACGCTGTTATTTTCAGATTTATTATCAATGGCCTGGCCCGATTTCTTCGTCAAACCGATGTTAAACCTGTTGGGTTATCTCGGTGCGTTTGTCGTGGTTGCGGGCGCGATGTTTTCCGCCATTGGTCATCGTCTTTGGGGACGCTGGCGTAAAAATGAAGCGGTAGTATATCCAAAATAATTCGGGTTGCAGGAAGGCGGCAAGAGAGCGAATTCCCGGGAACATAGATAGCTATGTCTCTGGAGTGAGCGAGCTCCGCCAACGCGCGTGCAGCTTGAAGTATGAAGGATATTTGTCCCCCGCTCAGGCGAATGATTTACGGAGAGTAAAATGAAGTTTGTTGATGAAGCAACGATCCTGGTCGTAGCAGGTGATGGCGGCAATGGTTGCGTGAGCTTCCGCCGTGAAAAATATATCCCGAGAGGCGGCCCGGACGGCGGTGACGGCGGTGATGGCGGCGACGTTTGGCTGGAAGCGGACGAGAACCTCAACACCCTGATCGACTACCGTTTTGAGAAAGCTTTCCGCGCTGAACGTGGGCAGAACGGGCAAAGCCGTGACTGTACCGGTAAGCGTGGTAAAGACGTATCGGTTAAGGTGCCCGTAGGGACCCGTGTTATCGATCAGGGGACCGGCGAGACCATGGGCGATATGACCAAACACGGTCAGCGTCTGATGGTCGCTAAAGGCGGCTGGCACGGCCTGGGTAACACCCGCTTTAAATCGTCCGTCAACCGTACCCCGCGTCAGAAGACGATGGGTACGCCGGGCGATAAGCGCGACCTGCAGCTTGAGCTGATGCTGCTGGCAGACGTTGGGATGCTGGGGATGCCGAATGCCGGTAAATCCACCTTCATTCGCGCCGTTTCTGCGGCGAAGCCGAAAGTCGCGGATTATCCGTTTACCACGCTGGTACCTAGTCTCGGCGTTGTGCGTATGGATAACGAGAAGAGCTTCGTCGTGGCGGATATCCCTGGGCTGATTGAGGGCGCTGCTGAAGGCGCAGGCCTTGGTATTCGCTTCCTCAAGCACCTTGAGCGCTGCCGCGTGCTGCTGCATCTCATCGATATTGAGCCGATCGACGGTTCCGATCCGGTAGAGAATGCGCGCATTATCATCGGTGAGCTGGAAAAATACAGCGAAGATCTGGCGTCGAAACCACGCTGGCTGGTCTTCAACAAGATCGACCTGATGGATAAAGCGGAAGCCGAAGCGAAGGCGAAAGCCATTGCCGAGGCGCTGGGTTGGGAAGAGAAGTTCTACCTGATTTCTGCGGCGAGCCAGCAGGGCGTGAAAGACCTGTGCTGGGATGTGATGACCTTTATCATCGAAAACCCAATCGTGCATGCGCAGGAAGATAAGCCGGCTGAAAAAGTCGAGTTTATGTGGGATGACTACCATCGCGAGCAGCTCGAAAGCGCTGAGATCGAAGTGGAAGATGACGAAGACTGGGATGACGACTGGGACGAAGACGACGAAGAAGGCGTTGAGTTCATCTACAAGCGTTAATTCTGGTTTGCATCCGTTCCCCGCGACGTAATGCTAAGCGGGAAACATCGCCGGATAGAACGAAAAGGGCCGCATCTGATGCGGCCCTTTTGTATTAGTTGTTTTGGTACAAATCCTTATACAGCCGGCTCTCGAAGCGCACCAGCGGAATTCGACGATTGCGCTGATCGGCTGGCGGTACCGCATAGCCTGACAGGTACTGCACGAAGGCGATTTTCTGCCCGCTGGCGCCGGTGATGAAGCCCGCCAGATTATAGACCCCCTGCAGGGAACCGGTCTTCGCGGAAACTTTACCATCAACGCCCGCCTGATGCAGGCCGGCACGGTACTGCAGCGACCCGTCATGACCGGCGAGCGGAAGCATCGAGATGAAGTTGAGTTCATTATCGTGCTGGGCAATATATTGCAGCACCTGCATCATCGTGGCGGGGGCAATCAGGTTATGGCGCGACAGGCCGGAACCGTCGGCAATAATCGTATTGCCCAAATCGACGCCGGCCTGCTGGCGCAGGATTTGGCGTACCGCATCGGAACCCGCGCGCCAGGTGCCCGGCACGCCGAGACGCGCGTGACCAATGGTGCGGAATACGGTATCGGCAATCATGTTGTCTGATTTTTTCAGCATGATGCGCAGGAGATCGTGCAGCGGAGCCGACTGGGTGGTCGCCAGCACGGTACCGGGATCGTTGGCCAGGGTTTGGCGTAGCAGGGTGCCGCTGTAGGTGATGCCGGCCTGGGTCAGTTCAGACTTAAGAATTACGCCGGCATAGCTGGCGCCGTCCTGAATGGCGAAGGCTAGCGGCAGCGGCTCGCTACGCTGCGGCAGACAGCCGGTCAGGGTGTAGCGGTTAAGATCGCCGGGAACCACGTCGAGCTCGCAGTACTGGGCTTCCGCAGAGCCGCGGGCCAGCGTGCGGACCTGGCTGAACATGGTGACCGGGTAATACGAGGCGACGCGAATAAATGCCAGGTCGCCGGGTTTCTGCGCGCTGTACAGCGAGATCGAGAAACAGTTGCGATCGACGATCGCAGCCGCCGGCGGGGCGCTAAAGCACTGCGTCATATCGTTCCACGGCCAGCCCGGCGCTTTGTCATGGCTGGCGAAGACCGAGGTATCGATCAGGACGTTCCCTTCGATCCGCTGGACGCCGGCCTTTTTGAGCGTGGCCACCATATTGCGAATATCCTGACGCCTGAGCGTAGGATCGCCGCCAAACCGGGCAATCAGGTCACCTTTCAGCACGCCGCCGTCGAGACTGCCTTTGGTTTCCAGGGTGGTGGTGAAACGGAAGTCTGGCCCCAGCTGGAGAAGGGCAGCCAGGGCGGTGATCACCTTCTGAGTACTAGCCGGTAGCGCCATTTGCTGGCTGTGAAAGTCTATCTCCGGCGTCGGGGAGCCAACCTTTTGCGCCATAAAGGCGAGGTTAGCACCCGCAGGAAGCTGGTTGATGTACTCGTCAATGTTCGCCGCCTGAGCGCTAAACGCAATGCCGGCAGTCAATCCGATGATAAATCTGGAAAATCGCATAATCTCGCGCTAACAACCTGAAACCGAGCCGTCATACTACGGTGCAACACCCTGTAAAGTAAACGATGACCCATAGTGAACTTCAGGGTAAAATACGTATCAAATTGAAAATTGCTGCTGACCTGGGGAATGTTTCCCGGGTTGGTTTTCTTTTTGCTCCTGTCCTGCTTTTTGCCTGGCAGGTTGCGGAACGGGGATATCCGTTCCATGAAGGAATGATAAAGAGGTATAACAAATGCAAGCTATTCCGATGACCTTACGTGGCGCTGAAAAACTGCGCGAAGAGCTGGATTTTCTGAAATCCGTTCGTCGCCCTGAAATCATTGCAGCCATCGCCGATGCCCGCGAACATGGCGATCTCAAAGAGAACGCTGAGTACCATGCGGCCCGCGAACAGCAGGGTTTCTGTGAAGGACGTATCAAAGATATTGAGGCCAAGCTGTCCAATGCGCAGGTTATCGATATCACCAAAATGCCGAATAACGGCCGCGTGATTTTTGGTTCGACGGTGAACGTTCTGAACCTTGATACCGACGAAGAACAGATTTATCGCATCGTAGGCGACGACGAAGCTGATTTTAAGCAGAATCTTATCTCCGTGAACTCCCCGATCGCTCGCGGGCTGATCGGTAAAGAGCAGGATGATGTTGTGACAATCCGCACGCCAGGTGGCGAGGTCGAATACGAAATTATCAAGGTTGAGTACCTTTAATTCGCATTTCCCGCTACGCTGTTGATGGATTGTAAAGAAAGGAAAAAGGCCGCATAGCGGCCTTTTATCAACGTCCAGAGCATGGCATTTTGCTCGTCTACCTGCAGAAATCCCTCGTTTTACACAATGTTGTGTCGAGATTCAGGATATTCTTAGCGTGGCAGCGAGATTTTACGCTCTTTAGATGGGCGGTACAGGACCAGCGTTTTACCGATGACCTGTACGTTACAGGCGCCGGTTTCGCGTACGATAGCTTCCACGATCAGGGTTTTAGTCTCGCGGTCTTCCGAGGCAATTTTCACCTTGATGAGCTCATGGTGCTCTAACGCTTGTTCGATCTCGGCCAGTACCCCTTCGGTCAAACCATTATTGCCAAGCATAACTACCGGCTTGAGCGGATGTGCCAGACCTTTCAGGTGCTGTTTTTGTTTAGTACTCAGATTCATCGTATTTTTTTGCTTACGTTGGGATTGAAAACGGTTCATTCTACCGCCATCTCCCATATATCGCCAAACTACAGTGTCGATTTTTACGTCGCAAAGTATGATGAACCCGAAATGGGAATGTTAAATGACAGGTAAAAAGCGTTCTGCCAGTTCCAGCCGCTGGCTTCAGGAACACTTTAGCGATAAATATGTTCTCCAGGCACAGAAAAAGGGGTTACGTTCCCGAGCCTGGTTTAAACTTGATGAAATACAGCAGAGTGACAAGATTTTTAAGCCGGGGATGACGATTGTTGACCTCGGTGCTGCACCCGGAGGCTGGTCGCAATATGCGGTCACGCAGATCGGAAACAGCGGCCGCATCATCGCTTGCGATCTTTTACCGATGGATCCAATCGTTGGTGTGGACTTCCTTCAGGGCGACTTTCGTGATGAATTAGTCCTGAAAGCGTTACTTGAGCGCGTAGGTGACAGTAAAGTACAAGTTGTCATGTCCGATATGGCGCCAAACATGTGCGGAACACCGGCGGTGGATATCCCCCGGGCCATGTATTTGGTGGAACTGGCGCTTGGAATGGCTCGTGATGTATTAGCGCCAGGTGGTAGTTTTGTAGTTAAGGTGTTCCAGGGCGAAGGCTTCGATGAGTATCTAAGAGAAATTCGCTCCCTGTTTACGAAGGTCAAAGTTCGTAAGCCGGACTCTTCCCGTGCTCGTTCGCGTGAAGTGTACATTGTAGCGACCGGGCGAAAACCATAACCGGTAGATTTCAAACGAAAGTTTGAAAGAAACTGGATATAGAGTATCCTGACGCTGTTTTTAACACAGTTGTAATAAGAGGTTAATCCCTTGAGTGACATGGCGAAAAACCTAATACTCTGGCTGGTCATTGCCGTCGTGCTGATGTCAGTATTCCAGAGCTTTGGGCCCAGCGAGTCTAATGGCCGTAAGGTGGATTATTCTACCTTCCTGCAAGAGGTCAATCAGGACCAGGTTCGCGAAGCGCGTATCAACGGACGTGAGATCAACGTTACCAAGAAAGATAGTAACCGTTACACGACTTACATTCCGGTTAACGATCCGAAGCTGCTCGATAACCTGTTGACGAAAAACGTCAAAGTGGTTGGCGAACCGCCGGAAGAGCCGAGCCTGCTGGCTTCCATCTTTATTTCCTGGTTCCCGATGCTGTTGCTGATCGGCGTCTGGATCTTCTTTATGCGGCAAATGCAGGGCGGCGGCGGAAAGGGCGCGATGTCCTTCGGCAAAAGCAAAGCCCGTATGCTGACGGAAGACCAGATCAAAACCACTTTTGCTGATGTCGCGGGCTGCGATGAAGCGAAAGATGAAGTGGCCGAACTGGTGGAGTATCTGCGTGAGCCGAGCCGTTTCCAGAAGCTGGGCGGTAAAATCCCGAAAGGCGTCCTGATGGTCGGCCCTCCGGGTACGGGTAAAACGCTGCTGGCGAAAGCGATCGCCGGTGAAGCGAAAGTGCCGTTCTTTACAATTTCCGGTTCTGACTTCGTAGAAATGTTTGTCGGTGTTGGCGCATCTCGCGTGCGCGACATGTTTGAACAGGCTAAGAAAGCGGCTCCGTGCATTATCTTCATCGATGAAATCGACGCCGTCGGTCGCCAGCGTGGCGCTGGTCTGGGCGGTGGTCACGATGAGCGTGAGCAGACGCTGAACCAGATGCTGGTTGAGATGGATGGTTTCGAAGGTAACGAAGGTATTATCGTTATCGCCGCAACAAACCGTCCGGACGTTCTGGACCCTGCGCTGCTGCGTCCGGGCCGCTTCGACCGTCAGGTTGTCGTTGGTCTGCCGGATGTCCGCGGCCGTGAGCAGATCCTGAAAGTTCATATGCGTCGCGTTCCGCTGTCGCCTGATATCGATGCGGCAATCATCGCGCGTGGTACCCCGGGCTTCTCTGGTGCTGACCTGGCGAACCTGGTGAACGAAGCCGCTCTGTTTGCTGCCCGTGGCAACAAGCGTGTGGTATCGATGGTTGAGTTCGAAAAGGCAAAAGACAAAATCATGATGGGTGCGGAACGTCGCTCCATGGTGATGACGGAAGCGCAGAAAGAGTCGACCGCTTACCACGAAGCAGGCCATGCGATTATCGGTCGCCTGGTGCCGGAACACGATCCGGTGCATAAGGTCACTATTATTCCGCGCGGCCGCGCGCTGGGCGTCACGTTCTTCCTGCCGGAAGGCGATGCAATCAGCGCCAGCCGTCAGAAGCTGGAAAGCCAGATTTCGACCCTGTACGGCGGCCGTCTGGCAGAAGAGATTATCTACGGCGTAGAGCATGTTTCTACCGGCGCGTCGAACGACATCAAAGTCGCGACCAACCTGGCACGTAACATGGTGACTCAGTGGGGCTTCTCCGACAAACTCGGTCCGCTGCTGTATGCGGAAGAAGAGGGTGAAGTATTCCTGGGACGTAGCGTAGCGAAAGCGAAGCATATGTCCGATGAGACCGCGCGTATCATCGACCAGGAAGTGAAATCACTGGTTGAGCGTAACTACAACCGCGCCCGTCAGATCCTCAATGACAATCTGGATATTCTGCATTCGATGAAAGATGCGCTCATGAAATATGAGACCATCGATGCACCGCAGATTGATGACCTGATGGCACGTCGTGACGTTCGTCCGCCGGCTGGTTGGGAAGATCCTGGCACCAACAATTCTGGCAATAACGGCACCCCGAGTGCGCCGCGTCCGGTCGACGAACCGCGTACGCCAAACCCGGGTAACACGATGTCAGAGCAGTTAGGCGACAAATAAGTTAGCCGCTGTTGATGTGGTTGTGCATATCTAAACCCTGGGGCGTCCGCTCTGGGGTTTTTCTTTTTATTAATCTCTCCTGATTCAGGGATCTCGTGATGAAACTTGTAGCCCAGGGCTCAACCCTCGATCTCACCCACCCGCACGTGATGGGTATCCTTAACGTTACGCCAGACTCCTTCTCCGACGGCGGGACGCACAATTCGCTGGTAGACGCGGTGAAGCACGCCAATCTGATGATTAATGCCGGCGCGACTATCATTGATATCGGCGGCGAATCGACGCGTCCGGGAGCTCTGGATGTCAGCGTTGAGGAAGAGCTGGCGCGAGTGATCCCGGTTGTGGAAGCCATTGCTCAGCGTTTTGAGGTGTGGATTTCGGTCGATACGTCGAAGCCTGAAGTGATCCGTGAGGCCGCACGGGTAGGGGCGCATATCATCAACGATATCCGTTCGTTAACGGAGCCAGGCGCGCTGGAGGCGGCGGCAGAGACCGGGCTACCGGTGTGTCTGATGCATATGCAGGGGCAGCCGAAAACCATGCAGGCTGCGCCGAAGTATGAAGACGTCTTCGCCGATGTGACGCGTTTTTTCACGGAGCATATCGTGCGCTGCGAGCGGGCTGGGATCGCAAAAGATAAATTGTTGCTCGACCCAGGATTCGGTTTCGGTAAAAATCTTTCCCATAATTATGAGCTGCTTGCTCGACTCGGTGAGTTCCATCATTTTGGTCTCCCGCTGTTGGTAGGCATGTCGCGTAAGTCGATGGTCGGCCAGTTACTGAACGTTGGGCCGACGGAGCGCCTCAGCGGTAGCCTGGCTTGCGCAGTAATTGCGGCGATGCAGGGCGCGCAGATAGTTCGCGTCCATGACGTCAAAGAAACGGTAGAAGCGCTGCGCGTGGTGGAAGCCACACTGGCCACAAAGGAAAATAAACGTTATGAGTAACCGTAAGTATTTTGGCACCGATGGTATCCGTGGCCGCGTTGGCGATGCGCCAATTACGCCGGAATTTGTGCTTAAACTGGGCTGGGCTGCAGGAAAAGTTCTCGCGCGTCACGGTTCGCGTAAAATCATTATCGGTAAAGATACCCGCATCTCTGGCTATATGCTGGAGTCGGCCCTCGAAGCAGGCCTGGCCGCAGCCGGTCTCTCCGCCTCATTCACTGGCCCAATGCCAACGCCGGCGGTGGCTTATCTGACCCGTGCTTTCCGCGCGGAGGCCGGGATCGTCATTTCAGCGTCGCATAACCCTTTCTACGATAACGGTATCAAGTTCTTTTCTATTGAAGGCACTAAGCTGCCGGATAACGTCGAAGAAGCGATTGAAGCCGAGATGGAGAAAGAGCTGACCTGCGTCGATTCCGCTGAACTAGGCAAAGCCAGCCGGATTGTCGATGCTGCCGGCCGCTACATCGAGTTCTGCAAAGGCACTTTCCCGAATGAGCTGAGCCTGAACGAGCTGAAGGTGGTTGTCGACTGCGCCCACGGCGCGACCTACCACATTGCGCCTAACGTCTTCCGCGAGCTCGGGGCACAGGTTATTGCCATGGGCTGTGAGCCCAACGGCCTTAATATCAACGAAGAGGTCGGAGCCACCGATGTTCGGGCCCTACAGGCTCGGGTGCTGGCGGAAAAGGCCGATTTGGGCATTGCCTACGACGGCGATGGCGACCGCGTCATTATGGTCGACCATGAAGGCAATAAGGTCGATGGCGACCAGATTCTCTACATCATTGCCCGCGAAGGCCTGCGTCAGGGCCAGCTGCGCGGCGGCGCCGTGGGCACGCTAATGAGTAATATGGGACTGGAGCTGGCGCTCAAACAGCTGGGCATCCCGTTTGCTCGCGCAAAAGTGGGCGACCGCTATGTGCTGGAGAAAATGCAGGAGAAAGGCTGGCGTATTGGCGCCGAAAACTCCGGCCACGTTATCCTGCTGGATAAGACGACGACCGGCGACGGCATTGTTGCAAGCCTGCAGGTCGTTGCCGCTATGGTACGTAACCATATGAGCCTGCACGATCTGTGTAGCGGCGTGAAGATGTTCCCGCAGATTCTGGTCAACGTGCGCTTTACCGATAGCAGCAGCAATCCGCTTGAGCATGAGAACGTAAAAGCGGTCACCGCAGAGGTTGAGGCGGCGTTGGGTAAACGCGGCCGGGTGCTGCTACGTAAATCCGGCACCGAGCCGTTGATTCGCGTGATGGTTGAAGGCGAGCACGAAGAGCAGGTGCACGAATTCGCTCACCGCATCGCTGATGCGGTTAAAAACGCATAGCTTGTGGCGCTAAGTGATTAAAAAGGCGGCGCTTGCCGCTTTTTTAATTGCCAATAAACGGTTTTTTGCTGTTTTTTTCTGCAGTTGATACAATGCGTCGAAATTGCCCTTGCGAAGGTCATTCGCTTTGGTTAGTATTCACACCCGCTTCAGTGGGAAACGTTAATGCGTCCCGCTTTATTGGTCGAAGCAATTGGTATGCGGCGAATCCGCAAGGAACAGGTTGATTATGCAAGAAGCTCTTTTAGTTGTTTTCCTTATTGTGGCGATTGGCCTTGTTGGTCTGATCATGCTGCAGCAAGGTAAAGGCGCTGATATGGGAGCCTCGTTCGGAGCAGGCGCTTCCGGCACGTTGTTCGGTTCCAGCGGTTCTGGTAACTTCATGACCCGCATGACCGGTATTCTGGCTGCGTTGTTCTTCATCATTAGTTTGGTGCTGGGCAATATCAACAGCAACAAGACCAGTAAAGGAAGTGAGTGGGATAATCTGAGCGCGCCGAAATCCGAGCAGACTCAGCCAGCAGCGCCGGCGCAGCCGAGCAGCGATATCCCGCACTGATAAGTAGTATCTGTACCGAGGTGGTGGAATTGGTAGACACGCTACCTTGAGGTGGTAGTGCCCTAACGGGCTTGTGGGTTCGAGTCCCATCCTCGGTACCAATATTCCAAAAAAAAGACGCTGAAAAGCGTCTTTTTTTTTGCCTTAAATCGACGGCTGTTTATTTATAAATAACTCTCCGCTGGCCTTGATCCCATCCAGGTCGCTAAAGTCGCGCTCATCTATTTATAAGAGGTGGGTAACGCCATGCAGCATTGCAGGCTGTTAACCGTTGCCGGGTTAATGAAGAGATCGATAAGGTACTGAAGGCCGTCCGTTTGGTAGCGTAAGGTTCAAGCGTCGCCAGCAGGCGATCAATCTCCCGCGGTGGTCTGACATAGGCAATGATTATTAGATACTGCGGCCGGTAAAATTATGGGCCCCAGGTTTTATGGCGCAATTCTGGGGAAAGAAAAAAGCCGACGGATTAGCGTCGGCTGAAAGAGGAGATGAAGTTAGATTATTTGTCTCTATTTTCCAGATTCTCAACCTGCGGAAGACCGGTAGTTGAAGAGGCGCTGAGCAGGCCGGATTGCGCGTAACCGAACAGCTTATCGCGGGTATCGGTAATATCCAGATTGCGCATGGTCAGCTGGCCAATACGGTCCTCTGCGGAGAACATGGAGTCGCCTTTTTCCATCGTCAGACGTTCTGCTTTATAGGTCAGGTTGTCGGAGACGGTGTTCAGAATGGAGTAATCATTACCGCGACGCAGCTCCAGCGTGACCTCACCGGTAATCGCGCTCGCCACCCAACGTTGCAGCGCGTCACGCAGCATCAGCGCCTGAGAATCAAACCAGCGTCCCTGGTACAGCAGACGACCCAGCTGACGACCGTGGGCATGGTACTGCTCAATGGTATCTTCGTTATGGATACCGGTCAGCAGACGCTCATAGGCAATATGCAGCAGCGCCATCCCAGGTGCTTCATAGATGCCGCGGCTTTTTGCTTCGATAATGCGGTTTTCAATCTGGTCACTCATGCCCAGCCCGTGACGACCGCCGATGCGGTTTGCTTCCAGCATCAGTTCCACATCATCGCTGAAGGTTTGGCCGTTGAGCGCGACCGGATGACCCTGCTCAAAGCGAATGGTCACTTCTTCCGCCGGGATCTTAACGCTCTCATCCCAGAACTTAACCCCCATGATCGGGTTGACGATTTTGACGCTGGAGTTAAGGAATTCCAGGTCCTTCGCTTCGTGGGTTGCGCCCAGCATGTTGGAGTCAGTAGAGTAGGCTTTCTCGACGGACATTTTGTAGTCAAAGCCGCAGGCAATCATAAACTCGGACATTTCCTGACGTCCGCCGAGCTCATCGATAAAGTCACTATCCAGCCACGGTTTGTAAATTTTCAGCTCAGCGTTGGTCAGCAGGCCGTAACGATAGAAGCGCTCGATATCGTTGCCTTTATAAGTGCTGCCGTCACCCCAGATGTTAACGCCATCTTCTTTCATCGCGGCAACCAGCATGGTGCCGGTAACGGCACGACCGAGCGGGGTGGTGTTAAAATAGGTCAGACCGCCGGTGGTGTTATGGAATGCGCCGCACTGGATCGCGGCAATGCCTTCAGCAACCAGCTGTTTGCGGCAGTCGATCAGACGAGCGCCCTCGGCACCGTACTCTTTGGCGCGGCGAGGAATAGCATCGTAATCCTCTTCGTCCGGCTGGCCCAGGTTAGCGGTATAGGCGTACGGCACCGCGCCTTTTTTACGCATCCACAGCAGGGCGGCGCTGGTATCCAGTCCACCAGAGAAAGCGATACCAATACGTTGACCAATCGGGAGATGCTTAAGAATCGTCGTCATAAAATAAAACCCTGCTAGATAGACTGTTGTGAGTTCGGTTTACCAGGTCCAGAACCTGTCCCATTTGACTATTCCGTTTGCCATTGAGGTTCAGGGTCATGCTTAAAAACCTTTATGTATAACCATACACGCCGGTCTTCTCGCGCTCTCCATGCCAAGGTGGCGTAAAAATTACGTCAAATGGGATATGTCCCTATTGCATGTTTATGCATTAATTATGAGTTTTCATTTAATCATCTTTTATGGATGACAGGAAGTGATTCATTACTTTTTTGCTAAAAAAGGGCGAAATGCCAGCACAAACGGGAAGCGGGCAATGTGAAATACATGTTGACAAAATATAGGGTTTATCAATACACTTTACCACGATTTTATGTCCCGTCCTCGGTACCAAATCCCAGCAGTATTTGCGTCTTTTGCTCAATAAGAGTAAAATATGCCACGTTTCAGGCGCGGGGTGGAGCAGCCTGGTAGCTCGTCGGGCTCATAACCCGAAGGTCGTCGGTTCAAATCCGGCCCCCGCAACCACTTTCCCTTTGAGTACTTTTTCAAATATACTGTGAGGACCTGGTCCTTCGTAGCCGAATTTGAAAGAATTCTCCTGGAAGTGTTCCAGATCGCAGTTGCGATCGCAGGGTTCAGTTATCTAAAACCCCGATTTATCGGGGTTTTTTGTTATCTGACTTCAGAATAACTGGGCTATACGCCCTTTTTTTATGTCTTGGGGGTGGGTTTGTCCACATTAGAGCAAAAATTAACAGAGATGCTCACTGCGCCGGTTGAAGCGCTTGGCTTTGAGCTGGTCGGCATCGAATTCGTTCGTGGTCGCACTTCCACACTGCGCATCTATATTGATAGTGATAATGGCATCAATGTTGATGATTGTGCTGATGTTAGCCACCAGGTCAGTGCTGTCATGGACGTCGAAGATCCGATCACCGTTGCTTATAACCTGGAAGTGTCTTCACCTGGTCTCGATCGCCCGATGTTTACCGCCGAACACTATGCGCGTTTTTCCGGTGAGGAAGTTTCGCTGGTACTGCGTATGGCGGTTCAAAATCGCCGCAAATGGCAGGGCATTATCAAAGCGGTAGATGGTGAAATGATCACGGTAACCGTCGAAGGCAAAGATGAAGTGTTCGCGCTGAGTAACATCCAGAAGGCGAACCTGGTTCCCCACTTTTAACAGTCTGGATTGAGGTGAAAGGCCCCGATGAACAAAGAAATTTTGGCTGTTGTTGAAGCCGTTTCCAACGAAAAGGCGCTGCCGCGCGAGAAGATTTTCGAAGCGCTGGAAAGCGCTCTGGCAACGGCTACAAAGAAAAAATACGAACAAGAGATCGACGTGCGTGTGAGCATCGATCGTCGTAGCGGTGATTTTGATACCTTCCGTCGCTGGTTGGTCGTTGAAGAAGTTACCCAGCCGACTCGCGAAATTACGCTTGAAGCGGCGCGTTACGAAGACGAAAGCATGAATCCTGGTGACTTTGTCGAAGACCAGATTGAATCCGTCACCTTCGACCGCATCACCACGCAAACGGCAAAACAGGTTATCGTACAGAAAGTACGTGAAGCCGAACGTGCAATGGTTGTCGATCAGTTCCGCGAGCACGAAGGTGAAATCATCACCGGCGTGGTGAAAAAAGTGAACCGCGATAACATCACTCTGGATCTGGGCAGCAATGCTGAAGCCGTGATCCTGCGTGAAGATATGCTGCCGCGTGAAAACTTCCGTCCAGGCGACCGTATTCGCGGCGTTCTGTACGCGGTACGTCCGGAAGCGCGCGGCGCTCAGCTGTTCGTTACCCGTTCTAAGCCGGAAATGCTGATCGAACTGTTCCGCATTGAGGTGCCGGAAATCGGTGAAGAAGTCCTCGAGATTAAAGCCGCCGCTCGCGATCCGGGTTCCCGTGCGAAAATCGCGGTGAAAACCAACGATAAGCGTATCGATCCGGTTGGCGCCTGCGTCGGCATGCGCGGTGCGCGCGTTCAGGCGGTTTCTACCGAACTGGGCGGCGAGCGTATCGATATCGTCCTGTGGGATGATAACCCGGCGCAGTTCGTGATTAACGCGATGGCTCCGGCTGACGTGGCGTCTATCGTGGTGGATGAAGACAAACACACCATGGATATCGCCGTTGAAGCGGGCAATCTGGCGCAGGCGATCGGCCGTAACGGTCAGAACGTGCGTCTGGCATCGCAGCTGAGCGGCTGGGAACTCAACGTGATGACCGTTGATGACCTGCAGGCTAAGCATCAGGCTGAAGCCCATGCGGCGATTGATACTTTCACCAAGTATCTCGATATTGATGAAGATTTCGCTACGATGTTGGTTGAAGAAGGTTTCGCCACTCTGGAAGAACTGGCCTATGTGCCGGTGAAAGAACTGCTGGAAATCGACGGTCTGGATGAAGCCACCGTTGAAGCACTTCGTGAGCGTGCGAAAAATGCGCTGACCACGTTGGCGCTGGCTCAGGAAGAAAGCCTGGGAGAGACTAAACCTGCCGATGATTTACTGAATCTGGAAGGTCTGGAACGTCTGATGGCTTTCAAACTGGCTGCCCGTGGCGTTTGTACGCTGGAAGATCTCGCCGAGCAGGGCATTGATGATCTGGCTGATATCGAAGGGTTGACCGACGAAAAAGCCGGAGAGCTCATCATGGCCGCCCGTAATATTTGTTGGTTCGGCGACGAAGCGTAATAAACTGTAGCAGGAAGGAACAGCATGACAGATGTGACCATTAAAGCGCTGGCCTCAGAGATTCAGACCTCTGTGGATCGCCTGATACAGCAATTTGCTGATGCAGGGATCCGCAAATCGGTCGATGACTCTGTGACCGCGCAAGAGAAGCAAACCTTGTTGACGCACCTGAACCGTGAACACGGCTCGGCGCCCGACAAGCTGACGCTGCAGCGCAAAACGCGCAGCACGTTAAATATTCCAGGTACCGGTGGAAAGAGCAAATCGGTACAAATCGAAGTCCGCAAGAAACGCACCTTTGTGAAACGCGATCCGCAAGAGGCAGAACGCCTTGCCGCGGAAGAGCAGGCGCAGCGTGAAGCGGAAGAGCAGGCCCATCGTGAAGCTGAAGAAACGGCTAAGCGAGAGGCGCAATTAAAAGCTGAACGTGAGGCCGCAGAACAAGCTAAACGTGAAGTCGCTGATAAAGCGAAACGTGAAGCTGCGGAAAAAGACAAAGTGAGCAATCAACAAACCGACGACATGACTAAAACCGCCCAGGCTGAAAAGAGCCGCCGTGAAAACGAAGCTGCAGAGCTGAAGCGTAAATCGGAAGAAGAAGCACGTCGCAAGCTTGAAGAAGAAGCGCGCCGCGTGGCGGACGATGCACGCCGTATGGCTGCCGAAAATGAAAAGAACTGGACCGAAACGCCAGAAACGCCTCCTGAAGAAACCTCTGACTATCACGTGACCACGTCTCAGCATGCCCGTCAGGCAGAAGACGACAACGACCGTGAAGTTGAAGGCGGTCGCGGCCGTGGCCGTAACGCCAAAGCAGCACGCCCTCAGAAGAAAGGCAACAAGCACGCTGAATCCAAAGCCGATCGCGAAGAAGCCCGTGCGGCCGTACGCGGTGGTAAAGGCGGCAAGCGTAAAGGTTCTTCCCTGCAGCAGGGCTTCCAGAAGCCGGCTCAGGCCGTGAACCGTGACGTCATCATTGGCGAAACCATCACCGTTGGCGATCTGGCTAACAAGATGGCGGTCAAAGGCTCTCAGGTCATCAAAGCGATGATGAAGCTGGGCGCAATGGCGACCATCAACCAGGTCATCGACCAGGAAACCGCACAGCTGGTTGCCGAAGAGATGGGCCACAAGGTTATCCTGCGTCGTGAGAACGAGCTGGAAGAAGCGGTAATGAGCGACCGTGATACCGGCGCCGCGGCAGAAGCCCGTGCACCGGTTGTGACCATCATGGGTCACGTTGACCACGGTAAAACCTCTCTGCTCGACTATATCCGTTCAACGAAAGTTGCCTCCGGCGAAGCGGGTGGTATTACCCAGCACATCGGTGCGTACCACGTTGAAACTGAAAACGGCATGATCACCTTCCTGGATACCCCGGGCCACGCCGCGTTTACCTCGATGCGTGCTCGTGGTGCTCAGGCAACGGATATCGTTGTTCTGGTTGTTGCCGCGGACGATGGCGTGATGCCGCAGACTATCGAAGCTATCCAGCATGCGAAAGCAGCGCAGGTGCCGGTAGTTGTTGCGGTCAACAAAATCGACAAACCAGAAGCTGATATGGACCGTGTTAAAACCGAACTGTCTCAGTACGGCGTTATGCCGGAAGAGTGGGGCGGCGAGTCTCAGTTCATCCCTGTTTCTGCGAAAGCCGGTACCGGTATTGACGATCTGCTGAACGCCATTCTGCTGCAGGCTGAAGTTCTGGAGCTGAAAGCCGTTCGCAACGGTATGGCAAGCGGCGCGGTCATCGAATCCTTCCTGGATAAAGGTCGTGGTCCGGTAGCTACCGTTCTGGTACGTGAAGGTACTCTGAACAAGGGCGATATCGTTCTGTGTGGCTTCGAATACGGCCGCGTTCGTGCAATGCGTAACGAACTGGGTCAGGAAGTGCTGGAAGCGGGTCCGTCCATTCCGGTTGAAATCCTCGGCCTGTCCGGCGTTCCGGCTGCGGGCGACGAAGTGACCGTTGTTCGTGACGAGAAAAAAGCGCGTGAAGTTGCGCTGTATCGTCAGGGCAAATTCCGCGAAGTCAAACTGGCGCGTCAGCAGAAGTCTAAGCTTGAGAACATGTTCGCTAACATGACCGAAGGCGAAGTTCACGAAGTGAACGTGGTACTGAAAGCGGACGTTCAGGGCTCTGTAGAAGCTATCTCTGACTCTTTACTGAAACTGTCCACCGACGAAGTTAAAGTGAAGATCATTGGTTCTGGCGTAGGTGGTATCACTGAAACCGACGCGACCTTGGCTGCGGCATCCAACGCTATCCTGGTTGGCTTCAACGTGCGTGCTGATGCATCTGCTCGCAAAGTGATTGAATCTGAAAGCCTGGATCTGCGCTACTACTCCGTCATCTATAACCTGATCGACGAAGTTAAAGCAGCAATGAGCGGCATGCTGTCTCCGGAACTGAAACAGCAGATCATTGGTCTGGCTGAAGTGCGTGATGTGTTCAAATCGCCGAAATTTGGCGCCATCGCGGGCTGTATGGTTACCGAAGGCACGATTAAGCGTCACAACCCAATCCGCGTACTGCGTGACAACGTGGTTATCTATGAAGGCGAGCTGGAATCCCTGCGCCGCTTCAAAGATGACGTTAACGAAGTCCGTAACGGTATGGAATGTGGTATCGGCGTTAAGAACTACAACGACGTTCGCGTTGGCGATATGATCGAAGTGTTCGAAATCATCGAAATCCAACGTACCATCGCGTAATCTTGGTCGACTATTGGGCCGCAGCGCCTTGTGCTGCAGCTCAAAATTGACGGAAGATCGCCGAGGGTAAGCCGGGTCAGCGAAGCGCCACCCGGCAATCATTTTAAAAAGGGGCTTATAGCCCCTTTTTTGTCTTTATTCTGGAGAATTTATTATGGCGAAAGAATTTGGTCGCCCGCAGCGCGTAGCTCAGGAGATGCAAAAAGAGATTGCTATCATCCTGCAGCGCGAAATTAAAGATCCGCGCCTGGGCATGATGACTACCGTCTCTGGTGTAGAAATGTCCCGCGATCTGGCCTATGCCAAAGTGTTTGTGACGTTCCTGAACGACAAAGATGAAGCCGCTGTTAAAGCGGGCATTAAAGCGCTGCAGGAAGCATCCGGATTTATCCGCTCGCTGCTGGGTAAAGCGATGCGTCTGCGTATCGTGCCGGAACTGACCTTCTTCTACGACAACTCGCTGGTCGAAGGGATGCGCATGTCTAACCTGGTGACCAGCGTGGTGAAGCATGACGATGAGCGTCGTGTGAATCCGGACGACGTCAAGGAGGACTAATGAGTCGTCCTCGTCGTCGCGGCCGCGATGTGCACGGCGTACTTTTGCTGGATAAACCCCAGGGGGCTTCCAGCAATGACGTACTGCAAAAAGTAAAACGTATTTATAACGCTAACCGGGCAGGACATACCGGTGCGCTGGATCCGCTGGCAACCGGCATGCTGCCGATTTGCCTCGGAGAAGCGACCAAGTTTTCCCAGTACCTGCTCGATTCTGACAAGCGTTACCGCGTAATTGCCAAACTGGGTCAACGCACCGATACCTCTGATGCCGATGGTCAGGTGGTGGAAGAGCGTCCGCTGGCCTTCAGCGACGCTCAGCTGGCCTCCGCGCTGGAAGGCTTTCGCGGCGAGACTCAGCAGGTGCCGTCAATGTATTCGGCGCTGAAGTACCAGGGTAAAAAGCTGTACGAATATGCCCGCCAGGGGATTGACGTCCCGCGCGAAGCCCGGCCGATTACCGTCTACGAGCTGCTGTTTATTCGCCATGTAGGCGATGAGCTTGAGCTGGAAATCCACTGTTCAAAAGGGACCTATATTCGTACGATTATCGACGATTTAGGCGAAAAGCTAGGCTGTGGCGCGCACGTGATTTTCCTGCGCCGCCTGGCCGTCAGCAAATATCCTGTTGAACGTATGGTGACGCTCGAACAGCTGCAGGCGCTGGTTGAACAGGCGCAAGAGCAGGATATTCCTGCCGCGCAGCTGCTCGATCCGCTGCTGATGCCGATGGACAGCCCGGCGTCGGATTATCCGCTGGTTAATATTCCAGAAACGTCGGCGGTATACTTTAAAAACGGTAATCCGGTCCGCACTTCGGGAGCGCCGAAGCAGGGGCTGGTACGCGTAACGGAAGGCGAAGACGAGAAGTTTCTCGGGATGGGTGAAATTGATGACGAGGGCCGCGTGGCGCCGCGTCGTCTGGTCGTTGAATACCCTGCCTGAGGGCTGATCTTGCGATAAAAGCTGGCTGCGAGTAGAATATCGCCGCCTGACGTCCGCAAAAGTGTTTTAACATTTTCGGGCGTCGCATCAGGGGTCGCTGAATTAGAGATCGGCACCCTTTCTTTCTTTTAATTTTTGGAGTTTTAAAATGTCTCTAAGCGTTGAAGCTAAAGCAAAAATCGTTTCTGAGTTTGGTCGTGGCGAAAACGACAGCGGTTCTACCGAAGTTCAGGTTGCACTGCTGACTGCCCAGATTAACCATCTGCAGGGTCACTTTTCCGAGCATAAAAAAGATCACCACAGCCGTCGTGGTCTGCTGCGCATGGTTTCCCAGCGTCGTAAACTGCTCGACTACCTGAAACGTAAAGATGTTGCACGTTACTCTTCGCTGATCGAGCGTCTGGGTCTGCGTCGCTAATTCTGCGAGTTTCAGAAAAAGGGGCCTCAGGGCCCCTTTTTTCGACCAGGCGGCAGCAATTAGCTAAAAACTCATGTATTGTTGCTATTAATGATCTTCGTGCAGAGGTTCGCGCGGCTAATGAGAGGCTTCATCCGCAGGGGCGGGTAAAGGTTGTCATTAGTCGCGAGGATGCAGAAGATCGGGTCATCTGACGCTATATCCTCGATATAGCGTCACTTTTTGATAAAAGGATAGAATTTTGCTAAATCCGATCGTTCGTAAATTCCAGTACGGCCAACACACCGTCACTCTGGAAACCGGCATGATGGCACGTCAGGCCACTGCCGCCGTCATGGTAAGCATGGATGACACTGCGGTATTCGTTACCGTTGTCGGCCAGAAGAAAGCGAAGCCAGGCCAGGACTTCTTCCCGCTGACCGTAAACTATCAAGAACGTACCTACGCAGCAGGTAAAATCCCGGGTGGTTTCTTCCGTCGCGAAGGCCGTCCAAGCGAAGGCGAAACCCTGATTGCGCGTCTGATTGACCGCCCGGTTCGTCCGCTGTTCCCGGAAGGTTTCGTTAATGAAGTTCAGGTTATTGCCACCGTTGTTTCCGTTAACCCGCAGGTTAACCCGGACATCGTTGCGATGATCGGTGCTTCCGCTGCGCTGTCTCTGTCCGGTATTCCGTTTAACGGTCCTATCGGCTCCGCGCGCGTGGGCTACATTAACGACCAGTACGTACTGAACCCGACTCAGGATGAGCTGAAAGAAAGTAAGCTGGACCTGGTTGTTGCCGGTACCGAAGCTGCGGTCCTGATGGTTGAATCCGAAGCAGAACTGCTGAGCGAAGACCAGATGCTGGGCGCGGTGGTATTCGGCCACGAGCAGCAGCAGATTGTTATTCAGACCATCAATGACCTGGTGAAAGAAGCGGGTAAACCGCGCTGGGAATGGCAGCCGGAAGTCGTAGACGCCGCGCTGAATGCCCGCGTTGCAGCCCTGGCTGAAGCTCGCCTGAGCGATGCTTACCGCATCACTGACAAACAAGAGCGCTATGCTCAGATTGGTGTGATCAAAGCTGAAACTATCGCTACGCTGACTGCTGAAGATGAAGCCCTGGACGCTAATGATCTGGGTGAAATTCTGCACGCTATCGAGAAAAATGCCGTTCGTAGCCGCGTACTGGCAGGCGAACCGCGCATCGATGGCCGTGAAAAAGATATGATTCGTGGTCTGGACGTTCGTACCGGCGTACTGCCGCGTACCCACGGTTCCGCACTGTTCACCCGCGGTGAAACTCAGGCGCTGGTTACCGCGACCCTGGGCACCGCGCGTGACGCGCAGAACATCGATGAGCTGATGGGCGATCGTACCGACTCCTTCCTGTTCCACTACAACTTCCCTCCGTACTCCGTAGGCGAGACCGGAATGGTAGGTTCACCGAAGCGTCGTGAAATTGGTCACGGTCGTCTGGCTAAGCGCGGCGTACTGGCCGTAATGCCGACCACCGAAGAATTCCCGTACACCGTCCGCGTGGTTTCTGAAATCACCGAATCTAACGGTTCTTCTTCCATGGCTTCCGTTTGCGGTGCCTCTCTGGCGCTGATGGACGCTGGCGTGCCGATTAAAGCCTCCGTTGCGGGTATCGCAATGGGTCTGGTGAAAGAAGGCGACAACTATGTCGTTCTCTCCGATATTCTCGGCGACGAAGATCACCTGGGCGATATGGACTTCAAAGTTGCGGGTTCCCGCGACGGTATCTCTGCGCTGCAGATGGATATCAAAATTGAAGGTATCACCAAAGAGATCATGCAGGTTGCGCTGAACCAGGCTAAAGGTGCGCGTCTGCACATCCTGGGCGTAATGGAGCAGGCGATTAACGCGCCGCGCGGCGACATCTCCGAATTCGCACCGCGTATCCACACCATCAAGATCAGCCCGGACAAGATCAAAGACGTGATCGGTAAGGGCGGTTCCGTCATCCGTGCGCTGACTGAAGAAACCGGCACCACCATCGAAATCGAAGATGACGGTACCGTGAAAATCGCAGCGACCGACGGCGACAAAGCGTTGCACGCTATTCGTCGTATCGAAGAGATTACCGCTGAGATCGAAGTTGGTCGTATCTACAATGGTAAAGTGACCCGTATCGTTGACTTTGGCGCATTCGTTGCCATCGGCGGCGGTAAAGAAGGTCTGGTGCATATTTCTCAGATCGCCGACAAGCGCGTTGAGAAAGTGACCGATTACCTGCAGATGGGTCAGGAAGTGCCGGTTAAGGTTCTGGAAGTTGACCGTCAGGGCCGCGTCCGTCTGAGCATCAAAGAAGCAACTGAGCAGACTCAGCCTGTAAGCGCACCGGAAGCTCCGGTCGCTGAGCAGGGCGAGTAAGGTTGCCGTTTGCCCTCCGCGTTTGCGGAGGGTGTATTACGGGCAGGACGCCTTGTTTGCAGCCGGGGAACTGGACGTTCATCCAATCGTTGTCTTCGGGAGTGGGAAATGAAGCCTTTTTTGCGCTGGTGTTTCGTGGCGACAGCTCTCACGCTGGCAGGATGCAGCAACTCTGCCTGGCGTAAGGACGCAGTCCTCGCGGTGCCATTGCAACCGACTTTGCAGCAAGAAGTGATTCTGGCGCGCATGGAACAAATTCTTGCCAGTCGGGCTTTAACCGATGATGAACGCGCACAGCTTTTATATGAGCGCGGAGTGTTGTATGATAGTCTCGGTCTGAGGGCATTAGCGCGAAACGATTTTTCACAAGCGCTGGCAATCCGACCTGATATGCCCGAAGTATTCAACTACTTAGGCATATATTTAACGCAGGCAGGTAATTTTGATGCTGCCTATGAAGCGTTTGATTCTGTACTTGAGCTTGATCCAACTTATAACTACGCGCACTTAAATCGCGGCATCGCCCTGTATTACGGGGGTCGTGCTAAGTTAGCGCAAGATGATCTGCTGGCGTTTTATCAAGACGATCCCAATGATCCTTTCCGTAGCCTGTGGCTTTACCTCGCTGAGCGCAAACTCGACGAGAAGCAGGCGCTTGAAGCACTGAAACAGCGCTTCGAGAAATCGGACAAAGAGCAATGGGGATGGAACATTGTCGAGTTCTACCTTAACGATATTAGCGAAAAAACGCTGATGGATCGTTTGAAGGCAGACGCAACGGATAACACCTCGCTCGCTGAGCATCTCAGTGAAACCAACTTCTATTTAGGTAAGTACTACCTAAGTCTGGGGGACAAGGACAGCGCTACGGCACTGTTCAAACTGGCGGTCGCAAACAACGTTCACAACTACGTTGAGCACCGATACGCATTGTTGGAATTATCGCTCTTGGGCCAGGAGCAAGATGACCTGGCAGAATCGGACCAGCAATAGCTGACGAACAAACATCAGCCCATTTTTTTATTGCCATCACCTTCGCGGGTGAGGGCGTTGTTGTTCGTTAATACACCTACTTTGAGCCGGTTCACACTTTTCAATGAAAATTACTGTAAATTTTCACGTTGAGTTATGTAGACTGGCCGCCATTAATTTTGAGGCACACGTACTACATGGCTGAATTCGAAACCACTTTTGCAGATCTGGGCCTGAAGGCTCCTATCCTTGAAGCCCTTAACGATCTGGGTTACGAAAAACCATCTCCGATCCAGGCTGAGTGCATTCCGCACCTGCTGGGCGGCCGCGACGTTCTGGGTATGGCCCAGACGGGTAGCGGTAAAACCGCAGCGTTCTCTTTACCGCTGTTGAACAATCTTGATCCTGAGCTCAAAGCACCGCAAATTCTGGTGCTGGCGCCGACCCGCGAACTGGCGGTACAGGTTGCTGAAGCGATGACGGACTTCTCTAAACATATGCGCGGCGTAAACGTGGTAGCCCTTTACGGCGGCCAGCGTTATGACGTGCAGCTGCGTGCTCTGCGCCAGGGACCACAAATTGTTGTGGGTACCCCGGGTCGTCTGCTTGACCACCTGAAGCGCGGTACTCTGGATCTCTCTAAGCTGAGCGGTCTGGTGCTGGATGAAGCTGACGAAATGCTGCGCATGGGCTTTATCGAAGACGTAGAAACGATTATGGCTCAGATCCCGGAAGGTCATCAGACCGCTCTGTTCTCTGCCACTATGCCGGAAGCGATCCGTCGTATTACCCGCCGCTTTATGAAAGAGCCGCAGGAAGTGCGCATCCAGTCCAGCGTAACCACTCGCCCGGACATCAGCCAGAGCTACTGGACTGCTTACGGTATGCGTAAAAACGAAGCGCTGGTGCGTTTCCTGGAAGCGGAAGATTTTGATGCGGCGATTATCTTCGTGCGTACCAAAAACGCGACCCTGGAAGTGGCCGAAGCGCTGGAGCGTAGCGGCTATAACAGCGCCGCGCTGAACGGTGATATGAACCAGTCCCTGCGTGAGCAGACTCTGGAACGTCTGAAAGACGGTCGTCTGGACATCCTGATTGCTACCGACGTTGCGGCCCGCGGCCTTGACGTAGAGCGTATCAGCCTGGTTGTTAACTACGACATCCCAATGGACTCCGAATCTTACGTTCACCGTATCGGCCGTACCGGTCGTGCAGGTCGTGCAGGTCGTGCGCTGCTGTTCGTTGAGAACCGCGAACGCCGTCTGCTGCGTAACATCGAACGCACCATGAAGCTGACCATTCCGGAAGTCGAGCTGCCGAACGCAGAGCTGCTGGGCAAACGCCGTCTGGAAAAATTCGCCGCTAAGGTTCAGCAGCAGCTGGAAAGCAGCGATCTGGATCAGTACCGTGCGCTGCTGGCGAACATCAAACCGTCCGCTGAAGGTGAAGAGCTGGATATCGAAACTCTGGCCGCAGCTCTGCTGAAAATGGCTCAGGGCGAACGTCCTCTGATCCTGCCGCCGGATGCGCCGATGCGTCCTAAACGCGAATTCCGCGATCGCGACGATCGTTTTGAACGTCGTAATGACCGTAACGATCGCAATGACCGTGGCCCGCGCGGCGACCGTCCTGAGCGTAGCGGTGAAGATCGTCCTAAACGCGAGCGTCGCGATGTTGGCGATATGGAACTGTATCGTATTGAAGTGGGCCGCGACGATGGTGTTGAAGTTCGTCACATTGTTGGCGCTATCGCTAACGAAGGCGACATCAGCAGCCGTTACATCGGTAACATCAAGCTGTTTGGTACCCACTCCACGATCGAGCTGCCGAAAGGCATGCCGGGCGAAGTGCTGCAGCACTTTACTCGTACCCGTATCCTGAACAAACCGATGAACATGCAGCTGATGGGCGATGCCCAGCCGCGCCCTGAGCGTAGCGGTGAACGTCGTGGCGGCGGTGAGCGTCGTGAAGGCGGCCGTGCCTTCGGTGGCGAACGTCGTGAAGGCGGTCGTGCTTTCGGCGGTGAACGTCGCGAAGGCGGTCGTGGTGATGGTCGTCGTTTCAGCGGCGAACGTCGTGAAGGCCATGCTCCTCGTCGTGAAGGTCATGCTCCGCGCCGTGATGATTCAGCGCCGCGTCGCGAAGATTCCGCCCCGCGTCGTGATGACTCATCAAGCCGTCGTCGTTTCGGCGGCGATGCGTAATTAGCGCTCGCTAGCGTAAAGTAAATGATACAGCCCCGATCTTAACGATTGGGGCTTTTTTTATTTCAATCGTACTCGTGTACTGGTACAGTGCTGCACGCTAACGATGAGCAAAGTATTATTGACTGGAGATTACGCTAAATGGCGACACTAACCACTACGGCATCGCGCCCGTCCTTATTCGGCGGCGTGGTGATTATCGGCGGAACCATTATTGGCGCGGGCATGTTCTCGCTGCCGGTAGTTATGTCCGGCGCGTGGTTCTTCTGGTCGCTGGCGGCTCTGGTTTTCACCTGGTTCTGCATGCTGCATTCCGGGCTGATGATTCTGGAAGCAAACCTGAATTACCGCATTGGGTCCAGCTTCGATACCATCACCAAAGATCTGCTCGGCAAGGGCTGGAACCTGATTAACGGCGTGTCGATTGCCTTTGTGCTCTATATTCTGACCTACGCCTACATCTCGGCCAGCGGCTCAATTCTGCATCATACCTTTTCCGAGATGTCGCTCAACGTTCCGGCGCGAGCGGCAGGATTTGGCTTTGCCCTGCTGGTGGCGTTTGTCGTGTGGCTGAGTACCAAAGCGGTAAGCCGAATGACGGCGATTGTTCTGGGGGCGAAGGTCATTACGTTCTTTCTGACCTTCGGGAGCCTGCTGGGGCACGTACAGCCGACGACGTTGTTCAACGTTGCCGAACAAAACGCATCCTATATGCCGTACCTGCTGATGACCCTGCCGTTCTGCCTGGCATCCTTCGGCTATCACGGCAACGTCCCAAGCCTGATGAAGTACTACGGCAAAGATCCCCGCACCATTACCCGCTGTCTGGTCTACGGCACGCTGCTGGCGCTGGGGCTGTACGTAATCTGGCTGCTGGTGACCATGGGCAATATCCCGCGCGCGGAGTTTATCGGCATCGCGCAGAAGGGCGGTAACATTGATGTGCTGGTACAGGCGCTGAGCGGCGTGCTGAACAGCCGCAGCCTGGATCTGCTGCTGGTGGTGTTCTCAAACTTTGCGGTGGCCAGCTCGTTCCTCGGAGTTACGCTGGGACTGTTTGACTATCTGGCTGACCTGTTCGGTTTTGATGACTCTGCGCTGGGGCGCTTTAAGACCGCGATCCTGACCTTCGTACCGCCGGTTATCGGCGGCCTGCTGTGGCCGAACGGCTTCCTGTATGCCATCGGCTATGCGGGACTGGCGGCAACGATCTGGGCGGCAATCGTCCCGGCTCTGCTGGCCCGCGCATCGCGTAAACGCTTCGGTAGCCCACAATTCCGCGTTTGGGGTGGAAAGCCGATGATTGCGCTGATCCTGTTATTCGGCGTCGGCAACGTTATCGTGCACTTCTTATCGAGCTTTAACCTACTGCCGGTTTATCAATAAATTCGTCAGCTTCCCGGCTGGGGCTACGCTCAGCCGGGAAGCTGCGACAGATGTTAACCCAATAATTCCTCTTTCACCTGCATCGCCAGCTCAAACGAGTGCAGGCGCGCCTGATGATCGAAAATCTGGCCGTTAACCATCAGCTCGTCGGCCTGCGTTTCGCGCAATATCGACTCCAGACCGTGACGTACCTTCGCTTTATCCCCAACCAGAGACATGCTCAGCGCCTGCTGTACGCCGTATTGCTCGGAGGCGGACCACAGCTGGGGCATATTCTCCACCGGCGGCGGCAACTGGCCGGTTTCACCGCGGCGTAGCTTAGCGAAAGCCTGCTGCATTGAGGTGAACAGGAACTCCGCATCGCGGTTGCTGTCGGCGGTAATAATATTGATGCAGACCATCGCGTACGGTTTTTCCAGCCGCGCGGAGGGCTTGAAATGAGTACGGTAGAGGTGCAGGGCCTGGAACAGCATCTCCGGCGCAAAGTGCGAAGCGAAGGCAAACGGCAGGCCGAGCTGCGCTGCCAGCTGGGCGCCGTAGAGGCTGGAGCCAAGCAGCCACACCGGGATCTGCTCGCCATAGCCGGGCACCGGGCGCACGTGCGGATTCGGGTCGCGGGCATCGAACCAGTCAACCAGCTCCGCAACATCGCGCGGGAAGTTATCGACGTCACCGCTCATATGGCGGCGCAGCGCGCGCATGGTGGGCTGATCGCTACCCGGGGCGCGCCCGAGACCGAGGTCGATACGGCCGGGGTAGAGGGTATTCAGCGTGCCAAACTGTTCGGCAATCACCAGCGGCGAGTGGTTGGGCAGCATCACGCCGCCGGAACCGAGGCGCAGGGTGCGGGTGTTGGCCGCCAGATAGCCGATAAGCACCGAGGTCGCGGCGCTGGCAATACCGACCATATTATGGTGCTCTGCCAGCCAGTAGCGGTGATAGCCGCGTTTTTCAGCCAGCTGCGCCAGGTCTAACGAGTGGGAGAAGGCTTCTTTTGCCGAAGAACCCTGCGGGATCGGCGCCAGATCGAGCACCGAGAACGGAACAGATTTGTCAGTCATAAAGGCTCACTTTGCTACAGCATAGTCATCAGATTGAAGGTCTTCTTCCAGCCTGGCGCATCCGGGACGCGCTGGCCAGAAAAGCTGCGACTTCAATAGTGCATTAAAAAGTGATGATAGCTATTAACAAAGTGAGCGGTTTATCAGCTCTGTAATTCCAGTCCTGCCAGCCGCTTCCAGTAACCATTGCACTCGCTGTTGGCGGTGAGCGGCAGCGGCGAGGCGCCGTTTTCGTTTGCCCGGAAGGCGTCAAGCATGGCAAAGACGTTGTTATCCAGCGCCGACAGGCGAACCATATCGACCAGGCCGCGCATCGACGCCAGCTCGTTACCAAGGTTATAGACGTATCCGCTCATGGTCTGAATGCCGTTGAGCACGAACACCTGCTGGTTTTCCTGCGAAAGCACGTCGCGCCCGTTGGGGTATTTGATGCAGCAGGTTTCACACTCATCCTTCGGTTTGTCTTCAGAGCGGGCGGTAAAGCAACGCGCAGAGTAGGCCAGCGGCAGATGGCCATAGCTCAGCACTTCAACCTCGAACTGCTTGCGGATCCCCAGCTCTTCACACTGCGTCAGCAGGTTCATCAGCCAGTCGCGGGAAAGCTCGACCGGCATGCACCAGCGCACCATTCCCTGCCTGAGCAGCAGGCGCAGGGTCACGGCGTTATAGCAGTTGAGCGCATGGCCGGCGACAAACGGCAGCTTACGCTCAGCGCACATATTGACGACGCCCAGATCGCTGGCCTCAATCAAAAACTCGCCGTTCTCGACGTAGCGTTTAAGCTCCCCCAGCTCAGAGGAGGCCTGAACCAGGGCGAGGGTCGAGAGGACCACCTGCTTCCCGCTGGCCGCCAGCATTTTCGCCATATCGATCCAGTCGCCGACCTTGGTCGCGCGACGCTTGCTGCACACCGCTTCGCCGAGATAAATCGTGTCGGCGCTACAGCCTGCCGCCTGCTGATAAAAATCTTCCAGCGTCTCTTTCGGCCAGTAATACAGCACCGGCCCTAACGAATATTTCATCACGTTTCTCACTGCCATTTACGGTGATATGCGCCAAGGGTGGTTTGCGTCCCCTCGGACATTGAGCCGAGAGTCTCCATCCATGCGGATTGTGGGACAAAGTCTTGTGGGGAGGCCTTGCAGCGATCGATTGCCTGACGCCAGACTTTCGCCACCTGGGTGACATAGGCCGGGCTGCGCTGTCGGCCCTCAATTTTCACCGAGGCAATATTCGCCGCCATCAGCTCCGGCAGCAGCTCAAGGGTATTCAGGCTGGTTGGCTCTTCCAGCGCGTGATAGCGCTCGCCGTCCACCAGATAGCGGCCTTTACACAGGGTGGGGTAGCCGGCATTTTCGCCGTCCTGATAACGGTCAATCAGGACTTCGTTAAGGCGTGACTCCAGGCCCTGCGGAGTCTGCTGCCAGCGAACGAAGCGCGCGGGCGAACAGGCGCCGACGGTATTCGGCGACTCGCCGGTCAGATACGAGGAGAGATAGCAGCGGCCTTCCGCCATAATGCACAGGCTGCCGAAGGCGAAGACCTCCAGCGGAACCGGGGTGACGCGCGCCAGCTGCTTGACCTGGTGGATGGAGAGCACGCGCGGCAGCACCACGCGGGCGACGTCGAAATTGCGGTGATAGAAGCGCACCGCCTCTTCGTTGGTCGCAGACGCCTGAACCGAAACGTGACGCTCAATATGCGGATAGCGCTCGGCGGCATATTCCAGCATGGCGATATCGGCGAGGATCAGGGCATCGGCTCCCAGCTGGGCGGCCATATCCACCGCGCGCTGCCAGCGGGCGTAGCCGTCCGGGTGGGCGAAGGTGTTGATCGCAATATGCAGCTTGCGGCGATGCTGATGGACGAAGCTGACGGCTTCCTGCAGCTTCTTTTCGGTGAAATTAAGACCGGCAAAGTGGCGGGCGTTGGTGTCATCTTTCAGCCCGATATACACGGCATCGGCACCGTTTTCGATGGCCGCCTTAAGCGCCGGGAGGTTACCGGCTGGGCAGAGCAGCTCCATAATTTTTCCTGAAAAACGCGGCCTGTCGGCGACGCTGAATGGTTAATGAGCAGGGATTTTAGTTAACCTTCTGGTGACAATTTTTGATTTGAGGCAGTTAAAAGCGTATTGGCGGCGCCAATAATAGGTACCCGTCATGGTGATTTTGTTGATTTACGCCGCTATGTTGTTTATTTGATATGGCACAATAGCGGAACTGTCGCTTTCATGGAGTAAAGCTTGTGTTGGATAAATTGCGTTCCCGGCTGGTCCACTTTGGCCCGTCTTTGATGAGCGTGCCGGTTAAGCTGGCGCCTTTTGCCCTCAAGCGTCAGGTGCTGGAACAGGTGCTCAGCTGGCAGTTTCGTCAGGCGCTGGCGGATGGAGAGCTGGATTTTCTCGAGGGTCGCTGGTTAAGTATAAATGTGCGCGATATTGGCCTGCTGTGGTATACCTCAGTAAACGAGGGTCGGCTGGTGGTTAGCCCAACGGCAGAGGCGGACGTCAGCTTTAGCGCTGATGCCAGCGATCTGCTGATGATTGCGGCGCGTAAGCAGGACCCGGATACGCTATTCTTCCAGCGTCGGCTGGTTATCGAAGGCGATACCGAGCTGGGGCTGTATGTAAAAAACCTGATGGATGCCATTGAGCTGGAGCAGATGCCGAAAGCGCTGCGCATAATGCTGCTGCAACTGGCGGATTTTGTTGAAGCAGGCTTAAACAGCCCGCGGAAACCTGAACAGACATCGGTAGGTGAGGCATGCTGATTCGAGTTGAAATTGGAATTGATGCACCGGGAATCGACGCTCTGCTGCGCCGAACCTTTGGCGGCGATGCCGAAGCGCAGCTGGTGCACGATTTACGGGAAGACGGCCTGATCACGCTAGGCGTGGTGGCAACGGACGATGAAGGTCAGGTTATTGGCTACGTGGCCTTCAGCCCGGTCTCCGTAGAAGGCGAAGAGCTGCAGTGGGTTGGCATGGCGCCGCTGGCGGTAGAAGAGAGCTACCGTGGTCAGGGGATCGGTCGCCAGCTGGTCTATGAAGGGCTGGATTCGCTGAATGAATTTAGCTACGCCGCGGTCGTTACGCTCGGCGAGCCGGCGCTGTATGGCCGCCTGGGCTTTGAACCGGCCGCGCGTTTTGATCTGCGCTGCCGCTGGCCGGACACCGCTGAGGCGTTTCAGGTACATCCTCTGGCCGATGACGCGCTGGAAGGGGTACACGGACTGGTTGAGTACAGCGACCACTTCAATCGCTTCTAAGGCTCTCCAGCAGGGTTTCAAACGAACCATCTCCGGCAACGAGGCGCTCTTTCTGGCGCTTCGTTAGCTGCTTGATGCGATACTCCAGCCGTAGTGCTAGTGAGTGTTCACCAACTTCCTGACTAAAGGCCAGCTGCAGCACGCCTTTCCCACGTAAAGCTTTCGCTCCTTTGCCATCCTGATGCTGGCAAAAGCGACGAGAGACGTCGGTGGTAATCCCGGTATAGAGGCGATTATCGGCGGTACGAATCAGATAGAGAAACCAGCGCACGGTCCAAAGGTCGGTATGTTAAGGTGTGTGCACCATAGCATACTGGAGAAAAAAGATGGATACGCTTGCCGCGATCGGCCGCTGGCTGAGCAAACAGCACGTCATCACCTGGTGCGTCGCCAGCGAGGGCGAGCTCTGGTGTGCCAATGCTTTCTATATTTATGATCCTGAAAACGTAGCATTTTATCTCCTTAGCGATGAAAAAACTCGCCACGGGCAAATGACCGGCGAGCGCGCTAAGGTTGCCGGGACGGTGAATGGTCAGCCGAAAACCGTGGCGCTGATCCGCGGAGTTCAGTTTAAAGGTGAAATCCGCCGGCTCCACGGAGAAGAGGAGGCAGAGATGCGTCAGCGCTACGTGAGGCGCTTTCCGGTTGCCCGCGCGCTACCGGCAGCGGTGTGGGAAATCCGCCCCGACGAGCTCAAGTTTACCGACAATACCCTCGGCTTCGGCAAGAAGCTGCACTGGCAGCGCGACGCTGCGATAGAGTAATTCCCCCTGCAAACGTGCAAATCCTTCCTTTTCTTGCATACTTTTTCTCAGGCTATCCGCCGCCTGTCGCGGCGGGACTTCAGGAGACATCATGAGCCAGGTGCTGATAACAGGCGCGACCGGTTTGGTTGGTGGGCACTTACTTCGAATGCTGGTGAGCGAACCGACTATTTCGGCGATAACCGCGCCCACTCGCCGCCCACTGGCGGATACGCAAGGCGTATTTAATCCCCATGACCCTCAGCTGAGCGACGCGCTGGCCCAGGTCGTTGACCCGATAGACACCGTCTTTTGCTGCCTGGGCACGACCCTGCGCGATGCGGGGAGCAAAGCGGCCTTTATCCATGCTGACTATACGCTGGTGGTGGATACGGCGCTGACCGGGCTACGGCTGGGGGCAAAGCATATGCTGGTCGTCAGCGCCATGGGCGCCGACCCGCATTCGCTGTTTTTCTACAACCGCGTCAAAGGGGAAATGGAGCAGGCGCTGCGCGCCCAGGCGTGGCGGAATCTGACGATCCTTCGCCCCTCTATGCTGCTGGGCGAGCGTGATAAAAAACGCGCGAATGAAGTGCTGATGGCGCCGCTGTTTCGCCTGCTGCCGGGGAACTGGAAGTCTATCGACGCCCGCGACGTCGCGCGGGCGATGCTCAGTGAAGCGCTCGCGCCCTCCCAGGAAGGCGTCACCGTTCTGCCATCGGCAAAATTGCGTGAAATCGCCGCCGGCGAGGCGTAGTATTCAGCGCTTCGCTTTATAACCATATTTCTTGCTGGGGAATGCTATGGCCGATCGGTCTTCATCTCAGGCGGCATCATCTTTTCAATGGTGGAAGCCCGCGCTCTTTTTCCTCGTTGTCATCGTCGGCCTGTGGTTTGTCAAATGGCAGCCATATTACGGTAAGGCCTTCACTGCCGCAGAAACGCACAGCATTGGAAAATCTATTCTGGCCCAGGCCGATAGCAATCCGCTAAAAGCCGCGTGGGATTACGCGCTGGTCTACTTCCTGGCGGTCTGGAAAGCGGCGGTGCTGGGCGTGCTGCTGGGCTCGCTGATTCAGGTGCTGATCCCGCGTAACTGGCTGCTGCGCACCCTCGGGCAATCGCGTTTTCGCGGTACGTTGCTGGGGGCGATTTTCTCGCTGCCCGGCATGATGTGCACCTGCTGCGCCGCGCCGGTGGCGGCAGGCATGCGTAAACAGCAGGTGTCGATGGGCGGCGCGCTGGCGTTCTGGATGGGTAATCCGCTGCTGAACCCGGCGACGCTGGTGTTTATGGGATTTGTGCTCGGCTGGCAGTTTGCCTTGATTCGCCTGGTGGCTGGCCTCGCGACCGTGCTGGTGGTGGCGACGCTGGTACAAAAATGGGTTCAGGAAGCCGCTACTCAGCCGGCAGTCGTGCCCGACCTTTCCCCACAAATTGCTGAGGGCGGTTTTTTCAGCCGCTGGCTGCGGGCGCTGTGGACGCTGTTCTGGAACACGATCCCGGTCTATATTCTGGCGGTGCTGGCGCTGGGGGCCGCGCGCGTCTGGCTGTTCCCGCACGCCGACGGCGTGGTCGGTAACACGCTGTTCTGGGTCATTGCGATGGCGATAGCCGGCTGCCTGTTCGTTATCCCGACGGCGGCGGAGATCCCTATCGTACAGACCATGATGCTGGCGGGAATGGGGTTTGCGCCAGCGCTGGCTCTGCTGATCACGCTGCCTGCGGTCAGCGTACCGTCGCTGATTATGCTGCATAAGGCGTTTCCGGCGAAGGCCCTTTGGCTGACCGGCGGGCTGGTGGCGCTGTGCGGCGCGGTTGTTGGCGGGCTGGCGTTAATCTGATGATTTTACCGGGCTACAAAGCACAAGGTTTGTAGCCCGGTAAGCGGTGCTTATTTGATATAGGTAAACGCGGTTGTTACGCGAGAAACGCCGCTTACCCGGCTGGCGATATCCGCCGCCGCGCGACCTTCGCGGTCGGTAACCAGCCCCATCAGGAACACTTCTCCGTTCTCGGTTGTCACCTTCACGTTTGATGATTTAACCTGGTCAGTGCCCAGCAGCTGGGAGCGCACCTTGGTGGTAATCCAGGTATCCGAAGAGGCGGTCCCTAAGCCTATCGGCTGACCCTGACGCACTTCATTAAAGACTTCCGTGGTTCCTTCGACGCCCATCGCAATTTGCTTCGCGCGCGCGGAGAGATCGGCCACCGGAGATTGACCGGTCAGCAGCACTTTGCCCTGGTAGGCGGTGACATTAATGCGGGCCTGCTTCTTAATTTGTTCATCTTTCGACAACGCGCTGTTGACGCGTAGCTCAAGCGTACTGTCATCGACCTGTGTGCCGACCGTCCGCGGGTCCGTTGCGGCTTTGGTGCCGACTGCTGCCGTTCCGACTACTGCTGCGGCAACGCATCCCTGAAGCAGTAGCGCAGAAAGAAGGATGGCGAGGGGCGAGAGAGCCTTCATGTGTTCTCCTTATTCGTCCTGGTGTGGAAAAAGCGTGTTATCAATCAAATCACACAGACAGTTGACGGTAAGCATATGCATTTCCTGAATACGCGCGCTGCGATGTGAGGGAATGCGAATTTCGACGTCCTGCTGACCCAGCAGGCCAGCCAGCTCACCGCCGTCATAGCCGGTTAACGCAACGATGGTCATATCGCGAGTGACGGCCGCTTCAACGGCTTTCACGATATCCCGACTATTGCCGCGGGTGGAGATCGCCAGCAGTACGTCGCCGGCGTGCCCAAGTGCGCGCACCTGCTTGGCGTAAACCTCGTCATGCAGGCGATCGTTGGCTATTGCCGTTAAGACCACATTATCGGTATTTAGTGCAATGGCAGGTAAACCAGGGCGCTCCGTTTCGAAACGATTGATCATGCTGGCAGCAAAATGCTGTGCGTTGGCGGCAGAGGTGCCATTGCCACAACAGAGGATTTTGTTGCCGTTGAGAAGTGACTGCACGAGGGTCATCGCCGCGCGGGAGATGGCGTCCGGGAGTGCTTCCGCTGCTGCAATTTGGGTTTGAATGCTTTCAGTGAAGCAGGCTTTAATTCTATCGAGCACGGGATCCCTTAAATTCGTTTACGCTATTCGCCAAAGGCGTTTTTCAGCCATTGGATGTCGTTTCCGGTGAAGGCTACCACATCGAAACGGCAATCCACAGTATCAAAGCTCCCATTATGTCGGGAGAGCCACAGACGCGCGGCATGGAGGAGTCGTTGTTGCTTTTTCAGCGTGACGCTGGAGGCGGCATCACCGTAGCTTGCGCTACGACGATAGCGCACTTCAACAAATACGGTAACCGCCCCGTCGCGCATAATAAGGTCAATCTCGCCGCCCCGTTCGCGAACGTTGGCGGCGATAAAACGCAGTCCCTGACTTTCCAGCCAGCGGCGGGCCTGGGCTTCCCAGGCGTCGCCGGTTTGTTTGGTTAGTTGGCTGCGACGATCTGTCCGCGCTGGTACTTGAGCCATGACAGTTTCCTGTTGATCACGCAGTCCTGCGTGGCCGTCAGATCGCCGGTGTTACCGTTCAGCTCAAAGCCCGGTACCTGACGTATTTGCGAGAAATGGTTGGCCAGCGACCAGGCATCGGCGCCCATCGCATACAGGCGAGCCAGCGAGTAGTCGTTACGCACGGCGGACAGCGCCTGCTGCATCAGCGCCGGGTTGCTGCCAGCCAGCATTGGGATTTCGCTGTACTGCAAGCCGTCCATTTCCAGACGGAAATCCGGGCCTGCTGTGCCCTGAGCGCTGCGGGAGCTGGCGTACAGCGTCACGTTGCTTTGGCTACCGTTGCGCAGGGCGATCATCGGTTTGATGTAGCCAATTTGTTCCGGCGTCGCCAGGATCCATGCGGCATCGACGCTGCCGCCGCTGCTGACCGGCACGTCGCTCGGGCTACCCAGCGCGCTGTCCTGGGCGGAAGGCAGGGTCGACACCGGGCTACCGGTCAACGAGATGCCGCTGTTGACGCTGGACTTCAGCTCAGAGGTTGAGCCAAAACGCTGCTCTAAAACCGTGCCGCCGCCGATCTTAAGCCACTCGTTGGCAAAGGCGCTGACCACGCGATCGCCCAGCGATCCGCGTGGAACCAGCAGCAGCGGAGTCTGTTTGCCCTGATCGTGAATATGGTGTGCCGCATCGCGCGCTTCGTCCTCCGGAGAGAGGGCGAAATAGCAGATATTGGCGCGGTTCTCGACTTTTTCCGGCTGGTTCAGCGCAAGGACGTTCAGCGAGGTGTTGCTTTTAATGACCTCTTCCACGTTGTTTTTGAGCAACGGCCCAACGACGATGGTAGCGCCGTCCTGCTGCACCTGGGCCAGCAGCTGGCTCATCGGCTGGCTGGTTGTGTCATAGATTTTCAGTTCGGCGGCAGGGTTCGCCGGGGTTGAGGCAACCGGCTGGGTCTGCGGCGCCGTAACCGGCGGCTGAGCGGCGTCGGCAGGCGCGGCGCTGGTGGCGGCCGGCGTAGCGCCCTGTGCGGCCGCCGGATCGGCGGTGGGTGCCGCGGTCGGCGCCGTCGCCTGGTCCGCTGCCGGAGTCTGTACCGGCGCCTGAGCGGCGTTTGCGGAGGTGAGATCGCTGATTTCCGCCTGCGACGGGCTGACTACTTCGCTACCGGCGGCGTTTGCCGCCTGTGCGACCTGCGCAGGCACCGCGCTTCCGGCAACCGCCGGGGCGCCGTTTTTCGCCGCTTCAAATCCCTGCTGGATCGTGCGGCCAAATACCGCGGCCTGGCCGTTTAGCGGCAGCAGCAGGGCGATTTTATTGGTTGATGCCGGCTTATAATTTTGCATATTCACCAGCGCCGTCGGCAGCATTTTAGCGCCCGGGTTCTGCGGGTAGCGGGTCTGCCAGTCTTTCACCCCGGCTTTGAGCAGGGTCGGATCGTTACGATTATCAAACCACATGCGCTGCAGATCCAGCCAGCCCTGCAGGACGTTCTCGTCGGCATTGATAACCAGCGCGTTGGCCTGATCCTGGGTCATCGAAGTCAGCGCTTTCCAGGTCTCGTCGATATTCTTCTGCTGCTGTTTCGGCTGGCTTAGCAGCGGGTGCTGGGCGATAAGTGCGCGCAGCAGGGTAATCGACGGGCGTCCCTGGCTGGCATCGATTTGCGCCTGCCAGTAGCGGGGCTGCTGGTTGGTCTCGAAGCTTGCCGGATCGAGCTTGCTCAGCAGCGCCTGAGCGCCCGGGAAATCGTTCTGAGCCAGCTTAACTTCGACCGCCAGAAGCGACTGCTCGCGGGCCTGAGTTTTATCGAGGCTAGCCGGCAGCTGGTTGAACAGATCGATGGCCTGCTGCTTTTTGCCCTCCTGCAGCAGTGCACGAATGGCGAGTAATTGCCAGTTGGTCTTGCTATCATTCGCGCTTTGCTGCATTTGCTGCAGGTAGTAACTGGAGTTTGCCTGTGCCGTACCCTGTAAAAACGCCGTGCTTTGATCCGGGGTATGGGTGCCGCAGCCAGCGAAGATCAGAGCAGCCAGCAGTACGGGCAGACAACGCGCGGGTTTAGAACGAAGAAATGTTGACGGTACCATATGTATCCAGTGATATTTTTTTGGCTCAATGCTCAATATTAATTCGGCAATACGGACGAGACAATGAAACAACACGAATCAGCAGATAATTCTCAGGGGCAGCTCTATATTGTGCCCACGCCGATAGGTAATCTGTCTGATATCACGCAGCGTGCGCTGGAGGTGTTGCAAGCCGTTGATTTAATTGCTGCAGAAGATACCCGCCATACCGGTTTACTGCTCCAGCATTTTGGAATTAACGCCCGATTATTTGCCCTGCACGACCATAATGAACAGCAAAAAGCTGAAACACTTCTGGCAAAATTGCAGGACGGGCAAAACATCGCGCTGGTATCTGATGCCGGTACCCCGCTGATCAACGATCCCGGCTATCATCTGGTGCGCACCTGCCGCGAAGCCAATATCCGCGTGGTGCCGCTGCCGGGGCCGTGCGCAGCGATTGCCGCTCTGAGCGCGGCGGGCCTGCCGTCCGACCGCTTCTGCTATGAAGGCTTTCTGCCGGCAAAGTCGAAGGGGCGTCGCGATACGCTGAAGGCGCTGGAAGAAGAGCCGCGGACGATTATTTTCTATGAATCCACCCACCGCCTGCTGGAGAGCCTGGAAGATATCTGCACGGTGCTGGGAGAGTCCCGCTACGTGGTGCTGGCGCGCGAACTGACTAAAACCTGGGAATCTATCCACGGCGCGCCAATCGGCGAGCTGCTGGCGTGGGTGAAGGAAGATGAGAACCGTCGTAAAGGCGAAATGGTGCTGATCGTCGAAGGATTCAAAGCCCAGGAAGAGGCCCTGCCAGCGGACGCGCTGCGTACGCTGGCCCTGCTGCAGGCGGAGCTGCCGCTGAAAAAAGCCGCCGCGCTGGCCGCTGAAATTCACGGCGTGAAGAAAAACGCGTTGTATAAGCACGCGCTGGAGCAGCAGGGCGAGTAGGTTACCCTGTATTCAATAAGCCGGGCGGGAGCAGCTCCGCCCGGCTGCTCCTACATTGCGTAGTACAAACAGGTTGCCTGCGAGTGTAGCCACAGGAACGATGCCGGAACGCGAGTTGATACTTTCCCTTCTCTGAACGCGGCGAACGCCTGCTGTTTTCCCTCACCTGCAACCAGCAGTAACACCTCTTTTGCCGCCAGAATATCCCTAAGACCGAGGGTGATCCCCTGCTCGACGGGCGCTGACGCCTGTTTCAGCATATCGTGCAGGCGGGTACGCTCATCGAGATAGGTAATATGGCAGGCGGGTTCCAGGACGTCGTCCGGTTCGTTAAGCCCTAAATGGCCGTTCTTACCTATCCCCAACAGGCAAAGGTCTAAACCGCCACACCGTGCAATCTGTTCAACAACCCGTTGGCATTCCTGTTCGTCAGGCTTATCGGAAGCAAACGCAATATAGCGATCGGGCGTGACGGCGAGCGGCAGGATAATATGCTGCTGCAAAAACGCTTCGCAGGTCGCCGGGTTATCGGCTGACAGGCCAACCCATTCGTCGAGCTTCACGAAGATGACCCGACTGGTATCCGCTTTTTGTGCCAGCGCCTTTTCAACAAACATTTGATAGGCCAGCAGCGGCGTCGCGCCCGTCGCCAGACAAATCACCGCGTCGGGCTTACGCTTAATGAGCGCCAGCAATCGCTCGCTGACCTCCTTGCTCAGCGCACGGTAATCGCTCAGTTCCTGAAACGTCATCCTGCTCATTTACAAAATCCCCAGCGCGGAACCCAGAATCGCCAGCACGAAGGTGACGGCAATCAGCAATACAGGGTGCGCTTTTTTCACCCGCAGCAGGTAATACATCAGCAGGGTATAGCCCATTGGTAAGATGTTTGGGAACACCTTGTCGAAAAAGTCCTGCTGCAGCGCAACGTTATGCGTGGCGTCGATGGCAAAGGTGGTGACGACGTTAATATGCACGTAGGACGCAATCAGGCCGCCAATTACCGTGATACCAAGTATCGTCGCCGAACGGGCGATCATCTGCGAGTTTTCCCGTACCTTATCGATCGCTTTTATCCCCACCGAATAGCCGACATGCGTCCAGCCCACGCGCAGGAAGAAGATGGCAAGATAGACCGCGAAGAACAAAATAGGCCCCAGCAGGTTGCCCTGGCTGGCGAAGGAGGAGCAGATCCCGGCCATAATCGGCAACAGGGTGAACCAGAATATTGCGTCGCCGATGCCGGCGATAGGTCCGAAAAGCGCGACTTTCAGCCCTTTGATGGTGCTGCGGTCTTCGCCTTTTTCTTCCATTGAAATCAGCAGACCCATCAGGAAGCCTACCAGGTTCGGGTGCGTGTTAATGAATTCCAGATGATCCTTCATGGCGGCGCTGAGGCCCTCTTTGTCGCCTTTGTAGATCTTCTTCAGGATCGGCAGCATTGCCCACGTAAACCCACCGGCCTGCATACGCTCATAGTTAAAGCTGGCCTGAAGCAGAGAGGAGCGAAACCCCAGGCGAGTAATGTCTTTTTTACTAATTTCAGATCCCATTGCTGTAATCCTCTGCATCGTTTTTCTGGGCTATCGCCTGCGCCTGGGCGGCATTTTTAGCTTTGGCATTAAAGAATTCATAGACCGCAAACCCGGCGCCTAATACCGCAACCGGCAGCAGGTTACTGACCTGGATATAGCATACGAACAGGAAGCCGGCGATGAGGTAAGGGATGTATTGGGCTTTGAACATGACGCGCAGCAGCAGGCCAAAACCTACCGCGGGCAGTATGCCGCCAGCGACTTCAAAACCATGCGTCAGCCAGGCCGGCATGGCTTTTACCAGCGCCTGCATCGCGCCCTGCGCAAGATAGGTACAGAGAAAGGCGATAACCGCATAGGAGCAGGCGACAATGAGCGTTGTGGTCCAGTTAAGACGGGAGAATGCCGCCGTATTAGCTTCTTTCGCGCACTTATCGGCTTTTGACATAAAGAGTGAAAATGCCGAGTAGAAAAACAGAATGACATACTGCATCAGCAGGCTAAACGGCAGACCTAAACCAATTGCGGTTTTCGCGTCCACCCCGGTTGTCCAGGCGATGACGGTCGTCATTACGCCTGCCATAATAGGGTTCGGCGGCTGCACGCCTCCGGCAGGCGTCAGGCCTGCAAAAGCCAGCTCGGTGAGGCCGCCGGTGATCAAACCAATATGGATATCGCCAAGAATCGCTCCGGTAAGGGTACAGACAATAATCGGACGAAAAAGGAACAGTGCTTCCAGCCAAAAATCTATCCCAAGAACAAAAACTAACGCGGCCAGGGATATTCCCTGAAGGAGTGTAATTTCGTGCATTTTGTTGCCTCGTAATGGTGACTTTAGCTATTAGAATACCGAGACTCTGCAATTAATCAGGAATGCCCTCTTTCGCATCACCAGGAACGTCCTGAATAAATAGATTAACGCCGCTGCGCTTGATAAATCGTAGATCGTCTAAATCACGATCATCGACATATACCTTGCTGCTGATCTGTTTTTTCCCCTCAGAGAAATGCATATTTCCTACGTTGACATCTTTTAACGACAGGCCGCCTTCGATCAGCTTTCTGACAATGGCCGGAGTGCGGCAGATTAGAAAAATCTTTTGATGAGGGGCTGCCTTTGAAATGATCGCGACTGTTTTCTCGATAGAGAAAAAACGAATGCCGAAGCCATAGGTATCAGCGGTAATGCCCATCAGCTTTTGCTGTATATCGTCATTTGCGACTTCATCATCCACGACAATCAGTAAGTTAGCGCCAATGGTTGATGTCCATGTGACGCCAACCTGTCCATGTACCAGGCGGTTATCAATACGGGTTAATAAAATATTTGGAGTACTCATATTAGTAATTCCTGCCGATATAGGCTGCGAGTTACGCGTTGTTGAAATAATATAATTATGTTCAATTTACGAAAGGGATGGCGAACAGGTCACTAATTTATTCGCTGAGCCGCAGACGTTGATTTTGCTTTTTACCACTTCTTTCATGGCGTCCATCCCGACACGCATGTAATAGCGCGGGTCATTGCCATCAGGATGTTCGCCAAACCATTGTTTTACGGCACCGGAAAACGCGATTTTCAGCTCGGTTGCCACATTGACTTTGCAGACCCCGAGTTCGATGGCGCGACGCACATACTCATCAGGCACATCGCTGGCACCGTGGAGTACCAGAGGAACGTCGACCACCTGACGAATTTCGCCTAAGCGCTGGAAGTCGATTTTTGGACGTTTGGTATAGAGCCCATGTGCGGTACCGATAGCTACGGCGAGACTATCAACACCCGTCAGCTCAACAAAGCGTTTTGCTTCCTGCGGATCGGTCAAAAACGCGCTTTCAGCATCAACGCTCATATCATCTTCCACCCCGCCCAGGCGACCGAGTTCAGCCTCTACGCTGCAATCGCGCGCGTGGCAAAAATCCACGACCGATTTCACCAGCTTCACGTTCTCATCGAAAGGGAAGTGGCTACCGTCGATCATCGCGCTACGCACGCCGGCGTTAACCTTGCGGCGGATATCGTCCAGCGTTTCATGGTGATCGAGATGCAGCGCCAGAGGCATCTCATAGCTGGTGGAGTAAGCGCTGCACAGCGCGTAGATCTCCTCCAGCGCGATATGTTTGAAGGTACCCGGCGTACCGGCGAGGATCACCGGCGATCGCATCTCGCTGCAGACTTCGAGGATCGCCTGGATCGTCTCGGCGTTATGAATGTTAAATGCAGGTATCGCATAGCCTTTTGCCTGGGCATCCAGCAGAAGATATTTTGTAGAAATAATGCTCATGATGCGCTCCTCTCAAGCATTCCAGGGGTGAATGACGACGCCTTGCACCACGCGGTTAACCGTACCGCTGGCGGAAGGGGTATCCGGGGTATTGCCAACGCTGATGGACTGCGCGAGCGCGAACGCCTGGGCATACATCAGGAAGCAGAAAGCCTGCTCGACATCGATAAAAGCGCGGGAAGGCGGCAGCAGGATGTGCGGACCCGCAGTGACAGGGGCTGCGGCTTCGGCGGCAATCGCCACCACGCGCATTGCCTGTTTGTCGCGACGCAGTTCAGCCAGCAGATCGAGGTCGTACTGGCGCGTGTACGGGTGGCTGGAGACAAACACCACCACCAGCGTTTCGTTATCCACCAGTGATTTCGGCCCGTGACGAAAGCCGGTTGGGGAGTCATAAAACGCCGCCAGTTTACCGGCGGTCAGCTCGAGGACCTTGAGGGCCGATTCGCGCGCCGCACCCTGTAATCCGCCGCTGCCTAGATAGACGATCCGTCGCCACGGCTCATTGCCAAATACGCTGCCGCTAAATTCGCCGAGCGAGGTGAGGATCGTCTGACAACGATCCGCCACGTCGCGGAAGGTCCTGCTGTTGATCGCTTCGGGCGCGAACACCGCAAGGCAGCTCGCCATCATGGTGGTAATACTGCTGGTCATCGCGAAGCCGCGGTCGTGCGTTTCTGTCGGCATCAGTAGCGCAAAGGCGTTGTCGCTGTTTACCGCGTTTTGATACAGGCTGCCGGCTTCATTACAGGTAATCGACAGGTGGTAACAGTTCGGGACGAACTGATTGGCCAGCTCTACGGCGGCGACGCTCTCCGGGCTATTGCCGGAGCGGGCGAAGGAGACCAGCAGCAGAGGGTGCGCGGCGTTCAGGTAGTCCATAGGATTGGTTACCAGATCGGTCGTTGGCACCGCGCTGATGTTTTTTCCGGTGTGACGCGATAGCCAGGGCGAAACGATCTCACCGATAAAGGCGGAGGTTCCTGCCCCCGTCAGAACAATTCGCAAATCGTCTTTACGCAGCAATGGCGCGAGGAAGTCGTCGATCGCCGAACGGAGATTGTCGATGTTGGTCAGCGAGCGGAGCCAGCTGGCGGGCTGTTGACGGATTTCGGCTTCTGTCCAGGTGCCGGTCGCGGCGGAGGTTGCGGTATAGGTTTCAGGCATAACTCAGTCCTTAGTCGTGTGAATTCCACATCAGACGCTGGCAAAATTGTCGCTATCTTTCGTTTCGTTTCACTTATTCATGTAATCAGTTAAATAAAATTTATAGCAAAGAAATCGAAAGTTCAATTAAAGAAATAAGAAATAAAACGAAAACTGTGATCAAAAAGCAATGAATTTATATATCTATATGATAAATATATTTTTTTAATTAAATAATCGCGGGGATTGACGCTATTTTCGCAAGAAAAAGAAAGGCCTTGCGCGCAGAGGGCGAAGGCCAACATGACACATAATGAAAGGGCTAAAGGGGGAGAGCCTGGCCCTGAATCCAGATTTGCTGAAGGTGTAGCCTGTCGTTTAGCGCAATAACATTCGCGCATTTCCCCGTGCGTAACGATCCCAATCGGTCGTCGATACCCAGCAGGCGGGCGGGGTGCAGCGAAGCCATATGGATGGCATCTTCCGGCGCAGCACCCGCCAGCTCGACCATGTTGCGAACGGCCGCATCAAGCGAGAGCGTACTGCCTGCGAGGCTACCGGAGGCCGTTCGTACGATACCGCCGCGCATCTCCACCGCTTCGCCGCAGAGCGAATAGCGGCCATCGGGCATACCGGCTGCCTGCATCGCATCGGTGATCAGGACAATGCGTTGCCCGGCGCAGCAGCAACACAGACGCATGGCGGCGGGATGGACATGATGCCCGTCGGCAATAAGCTCCAGCCACGCCTGCGGCGTGGTGAACCCGGCGCCGACCATGCCCGGTTCCCGGTGATGTAATCCGCTCATCCCGTTGTAGCAGTGCACCAGCCCGTCGGCGCCGGCAGCGAAGGCGGCACGGGTCTGGTCATAGGTGGCGGCGCTATGGCCCAGCATCACCCGCACGCCCTGCCGTTTAAGATGATGAATCGCCGCTATTGCCCCCGGCTTTTCCGGCGCCAGCGCCACCACCCGCAGGGTTCGTCGCGAGCAGGTAATCAAGGAGTCCAGCTCGGCGACGTCCAGCTCGCGGAACAGCTCAGGCGGATGGGCGCCTTTATTCTGCGGAGTGAAGTAGGGCCCTTCCAGATAGCTGCCCAGCACCTGCGCGCCGGGGCCACCGGAAAGCACTCGCCGGGCGATGCGTTCCAGCGCGCCGTGGATGGCCGGCAGCGGCGCGGTGACGGTGGTCGGCAGCCAGGCGCCGACCCCCTCGCGCGCTTTATATATTGCCAGCCTGTCGAGCGCGTCCGGTGTTTCGTCCATCACATCAATACCCGCGCCGCCGTGGACGTGAATATCGATGTAAGCCGGGCAAAGCAGATCGGCGTCGCGAGCGGTCACGCCGGCGGGAACCGGCTCGACTGCGGTGATGACGCCAGCTTCTATACGCAACTGATGATCGGCAAGCCAGCCCTGCTCGGTCAGCAGGCGTCTGGCGCGCAGAATCTGCGTCATATCCCTTCCTCTACCGGTTTCTCTTCGCGACAGCGCGCGAGCTCGTCGACCAGGCTGGTTAACCCGCGGTGCCCGCACTCCAGCGCCTGCAGACGAAACGCCTCGCCGTTCAGGCCCTCACGTTCCAGCACCATTTCCAGCAGCAGCTGCAGATTGGTGCCGGTGATCACTTCCCTCCCTGGTTTTTGCATCGCCAGCGTTGAGGCCACGCGAAACGGCGTCCCGCCCAGCAGGTCCGTCAGAAAAACGATATCGTCTTCAGCGTCCAGCTGGCTCACCGCCTGCTCAAGCTGTGAGGTGAGCAGTGCGGTCGTTGAGGTTTCCGGAAAATCGATAGCGATAAACTGCGACTGCTCGCCCAGTATCTGTTTCATCGCCATTGCCATACCGCTGGCAAAGCCGCCATGACCCGTCAAAATAATACCTAACATCGCATACCTCTTTGTATTTACAGAAAGTGGCAGAATTTACCCACGACACCCAGTACGACGGTGAGCGCGATGAGTCGCAGCGGGCTCCAGCCGCGGCGCACCAGCCAGAACATGGTCAGGGTATAAACCAGCGGTAGAAACGCCGGCATCAGCTTATCGATAACATCCGTTTGCAGTTTCACCACCGCATCACCTGCGGTGATCTCCAGCGTGGTGCTGAGGCGAACATAGGTTGCCACCAGCGCGCCAATCACCGTCATCCCGACGATTGACGCCGCGTGCCCGACCTTTTTGGTATTGGCTTTAATTAACGGTATCGCCGCCACGCCCATACGATAAGCATAGTGCGCAAGGCCAAAGCGCAACCCGAGATGCACCACGTTAAACAGCACAATAAACACCACCGCGCCGAGGATAGAACCTTGCAGCGCGAGGCTGGCGCCAATGCCGCCGCAAATCGGCAGTAGCGTCAGCCAGAACATCGCATCGCCAATCCCGCCCAGCGGGGCGCCGACGGCGATTTTAGTGCTCTGGATGCTGTTGACGTCCTGCTTGGAGCGCTCCATCGCAAGGATGATGCCGATGACAAAGGTCACCAGGAACGGGTGGGTGTTGAAGAACCCCATATGACCTTTCATGGCGCGTGCCAGGTCGCGTTTGTTGGTGTGGATCTTTTTCAGCGCCGGCAGCAGGCCGTACAGCCAGCCGGACGCCTGCATACGTTCGTAGTTGAACGAGGCCTGCAGAAGCATAGAGCGCCAGGCGACGCGGTTAATATCTTTTTTCGTCAGCTCCGCACCGAGGGTCTGCTCTTCGTAGACGTTTTCATTTACGCCGGAAAGCAGCGTCTCTTCGGAGGTGGAGACGCCTGGCAGAGTGGTTTGATTAGATGCCATCTTCGAATTCCTCTTTCTGTGCCGCCGGCGCAGCCGGTTCCGGAGATTTGCGCAGCAGGTCAATGAGCGCCATCGCCAGCGCCGCGGCGGCAATCGCCAGCACCGGTAGCTTCAGCCATGCTGCGGCGACAAAGCCGATGATAAAGTAGGGGATATAGACGTTTTTCATCATGATTTTCAGCAGTACGGCGAAGCCGATAGCCGGCATGATGCCGCCCGCCACGCCGAGGCCGTCAATCAGGCGCTCCGGTAGCACATCGATGGCGGTTTTCGCATGTTCCGCCCCGAAAAAGATAGGCAGGAAGGCGCAGAGAAAATAGAAGATCCCTAACGCCAGCAGGGCCAGATAGTTCACTCGCTCAATACCCCTGGTATCGGCGTTTGCCGCCATGCGGTCGCAGCGGGACATCACGCCGGACATCACCGAGAACAGGAAGGTGATCCCCATCTGTACCGCGACGGCGAAGGGGACGGCGACGCCGACGGCGACATCAGGCTTCACGCCTGTGGTAATGGCAAAGGTGGTACCGACGATAGTGCCGATAATCACGTTTGGCGGCTGGGCGCCCGCCAGCGGGGCCAGCCCCATCCAGACCAGCTCCAGCGTGCCGCCGGTTAAAATACCGGTATGCAGATCGCCCAGAATCAGGCCCACCAGCGGGCCGAGGACCACCGGACGGTGCATATGGGTTAACCCGTTGAACATATCCAGGCCGGCAATAAAGGCAAGAATACCTAATGCAAAAGCCTGCAACAGACTGATTTCCATTATGAATCCCTCAGAGTAGTTTAAAGAGATCCAAAGCGGGTTCTGTTGGAACGCCCTGAACGAAGCATTCCACCCCGGCGGCCTTGAGGCCGTTAAACGCGGCAATATCGTTCGCGTCTACAGAAACCGTTTTGGCAATATGCTGTTTGCCATTGGCGTAGTGCATATTTCCTACGTTGATACGCGTGACGGGAACTCCGCCCTCCACCAGCCTGAGGAAGTCAGCCGGTGTTTTACAGACCAGCAGAATTTTTTGCCTGTCGGCGGCGCGGTGGATATTTTCAATCACTTTTTGCAGCGACCAGAAGCGCACGGCGATCCCCTCCGCCAGCACCATCTCCATCAGATTTTGCTGTACCGAATCTTCAGCAACCTCATCGTTGGCCACCAGCACCAGGTTCGCTCCCGCAAACCCGACCCACTGGACGCCCACCTGACCGTGGATCAAACGTTCATCGATACGACTTAAGACAATGTTTGGCATCGCGTTTTCCTCTTCGTTGTTATGCGTTATGGGACGTAACGCCCTTACAGGCAGCGTGGTACTGCTGCAGTATGTCCTGAATGTGGTCGATGATGAGCTCCCGCGGTGCCGCCTTGAGATCGCCCTCGCGAACTTTGGTGTACTGCAACGGCATATACTGGCTGATGAGCGGCAGCGGAATCGTCCAGTCGGCAAGATTGCGCACCAGGCGTGCAAACGCCTCATCGATCTGGCTGTCCGGCCAGTAGTAGCGGACGCGGTCGGAGTAGCTGTATCCGCGCGCCAGGCGCCGCGCGTTGCCGTCGCCGTGATAGTGGTTTTGCCAATATTCCGGGCGATCGAGCATCACGTTTTCCAGCACCTGACGCAGGCCGGAGCACGCTTTCGCGGGCAGGAGTTCTTCCTCTATTGCCGCCAGCGAGAACAGCGCTTCACGCAGGGCGAAGGTGAGCGCCGGGCCGACCTTCAGAATGGCAAAATGATCTTTCACCAGCTGACGAAGCGCCTGCGGCGTCTGATAGTCCGTGGAGTGGGCTTCAAATATCAGCGTGTCATAAGCTTCCACCATTGCGCTCAGCGCTACGGCTTTCTGCGGCTGATAGTCGATAACGTTGATATGATCGAATTCGACGCCGGGCTGGACCACCAGCCCGATAATGCGCGGCCAGATATTGGTCAACCCGCGCTGCGCAAAGGCATGGCGATGCGCTTCCAGCGTCGCGCGCGCCGCGTCAGGAGTGGTGACCTGCAGTTCGGTAAGCGTTTCATGGGCGCCGCCTGGGACGGGCACTTCGGTGCCTATCACGTAGACCAGGTCGGATTCGCCAAAGTGCTTACGGCAGGTCTCTTCGGCTATCTTTGCCAGTCGGGCGGCGCGATCTGCAACGATCTCATCGGTTAACGGCAGCGGATCGCCCTCGCAGGACATGCTGCAATCGAGATGGATTTTCTTAAAGCCTGCTGCGACGTAGCTTTTAATGAGATCGTCGGCATTGGCCATCGCCTGGGCTGCGGGCAGATTTTGCCAGCGGTTAGGGCCGAGATGATCGCCGCCGAGGATCAGCTGCGACTGGGGAAAATCGAGCGAGCTGGCGAGCTGGCAGACAAAGCCGCGGAAATCAGTGGGCGTCATGCCGGTATAGCCGCCGAACTGATCCACCTGATTGGAGGTGGCTTCGATCAGCAGCGGAGCCTGCTGGGCCCGGGCGTAACGAATGGCCGCTTCAAGTACCAGCGGATGCGCGGAACAGACGGCATAAATTCCGCTTGTACTCCCTCGTTTATGCTGTGCCACCATTTCTGTAAGATGTTTCACTTTCCTCTCCATTTCGGATGGTAATGACATTAATCTTTCGTTTTGTTTCATTTAATACTGCGTCATGGTGCTGTAAAAATAAAACGAAAGATAATAGTTTTCCGATCTATTTCACAAAAGAAACATAATGAAAGGTTTCAGCGTCAGGATGTGGACCGCCGTAGCGCGTTGCGGGGCTTGCATTCCGCTAAAAGAAAGGTGTTAATAGGCAAAACGAAATGAAACGAAAGATTTAGCTAAAGGAATACTTATGAGCAGTACCGACTCTTCTGCAGATAAGCGCATCAGCGGCACCAGTGAGAGGCGCGAGCAAATTATCCAGCGGCTGCGGCAGCAGGGAAGCGTGCAGGTGAACGACCTTGCTCTGCTATATGGCGTCTCGACGGTGACGATTCGCAACGATCTGGCCTTTCTGGAAAAGCAGGGCATCGCCGTTCGCGCCTATGGCGGGGCGCTGATCTGTGACGGTACAACGCCCGCTGCGGAGCCGTCAGTGGAAGATAAAAGCGCGCTCAATACCGCGGTGAAGCGCAGCATCGCGCAGGCGGCGGTAGAACTGATTCAACCGGGGCACCGGATTATTCTCGACTCCGGCACCACAACGTATGAAATTGCCCGTATGCTGCGTCAGCATACCGATTTGATAGTCATGACTAACGGGATGAACGTGGCGAATGCGCTGCTGGATGCCGAAGGGGTGGAGCTGCTGATGACCGGGGGACACCTGCGCCGCCAGTCGCAGTCGTTCTATGGCGACCAGGCGGAGCAGTCTCTACAGAATTACCACTTTGACATGCTTTTTCTTGGCGTCGATGCCATCGATCTCGATCGCGGCGTGAGTACCCATAATGAAGATGAAGCGCGTCTGAATCGCCGGATGTGCGAAGTGGCGGAGCGGATCGTTGTCGTGACCGATTCAACGAAATTTAATCGTTCGAGCCTGCATAAGATTATCGACACTCAGCGGATTGATATGATTATCGTTGATGAAGGCATCCCGACCGAAAGCCTTGAAGGGCTGCGCAAGAGCGGCATTGATGTGCGACTGGTGAAGGGCTAAACGTGGCCCCTCTCCTCGCAGGAGAGAGGCTCAACGCTGCGCCGTCCGGCGGTAAATCAGGTTACCGGCGCCGGGTTAAACACCGCCAGCTGGTTATGCAGCCCCCACTGATCTGAGAAGGTTTTCTTCCGGCCGCTGGCGACGTCAAGAATAAACTCAAACAGCTTCAGGCCAACCTCTTCGATACTCTCTTCGCCGGTGGCGATTGTGCCAGCGTTAATATCCATCAGGTCATACCAGCGGTTCGCAAGCTCGGTGCGGGTTGCCATTTTTATGACCGGCACCGCGACGAGGCCGTATGGCGTACCGCGGCCGGTGGTGAATACCTGAACCGTAATGCCTGATGCGACCTGCTGGGTACCGCAAACAAAATCGCTGGCGGGCGTGGCGGCAAATATCAGCCCGCGTTTCGTCGGGCGCTGGCCCGGCGACAGCACCTCGACAATCGCACTTTTCCCCGATTTGGCGATAGAGCCCAGCGCCTTTTCCACCACGTTGGCGAGGCCGCCCTTTTTATTCCCCGGAGAGGGGTTGGCGCTGCGATCGGTTTGACCGAGGTCGAGATAGTTATCGTACCAGGCCATCTCTTCGAGCAGGCGTTTACCGACCTCCTCGTTCACCGCGCGTGGCGTTAGCAGATGAATGGCGTCACGGACTTCGGTGACCTCTGAGAACATCACCGTCGCGCCGCAGCGTATCAGCAGGTCGGAGGCATAGCCAACCGCCGGGTTGGCGGTGACGCCGGAAAACGCGTCGCTGCCGCCGCACTGCATGCCGACCACCAGCTCGGAAGCCGGACAGGTTTCGCGCTGGCGCTGGTTGAGCTTCGCCAGGTGACGCTCCGCAACCTGCAGAATATCGTCGACCATTGATTTAAAGCCAACGTGATGTTCATCCTGCAGCCGCACGATGCTGGCGCTGTCCACGGCGACAGGCTGGACATCTTCTGTCCCCTGCAGCAGGCGCTCCGGCTGCAGCTTTTCACAGCCCAGGCCAACCACCATCACCTCGCCGCCAAAATTCGGGTTCAACGAGATATTGTGGATGGTGCGGATAGGCACGACGGCCGCCGGCGCGTTGATGGCTACGCCGCAGCCGTAGAGGTGATTCAGGCCCACGACGCCATCGACGTTCGGATACTTCGGCAGCAGGTCGCGTTCGATGATTTTGACCACGTAATCGACAACCCCAGCCACGCAGTGCACGCTGGTGGTGATGCCGAGCAGATTCTTGCTCCCGACGCTGCCGTCGGCATTGCGATAGCCTTCAAAGGTATACCCTTCCAGTGCGGGCAGCGCCTGCGGGACTTTGGTGGCCAGCGGCAGGGTATTCAGCGGCGGCGCGCTGGGCAGTTCTACCGTGGATTCGTCAATCCAGCTGCCGCGCGCGATATCGCGAACGGCGTAGCCGATGACTTCGCCATAGCGGATGATTTCGCCGTGAACGGGAATATCCACCAGCGCCACCTTATGGCCCTGAGGAATATGTTCAATCAGCTCCAGTCCGTCCGGGAAACGACTCCCGGCTTTCAGACCATTATCATTAACAATAATTGCCACATTATCGGTGTCATGTACTTTTATATAAAACGCGCTGGGCGATTCTTGTCTAATTTCGATGTCGGCCATTGTCCAGTATTCTCCAGCCAGGTGGGGATAATAAAATAATAAACTCTATATATTTTGAATCTAATTGAGGATGTTCTCAGTATTGTGGAATTAGAATGTCAGGAGTTCGCCATCAAGAATGTGACCGCGATCACTCATTATCGTGATAGCCGCGCCAGCAGCGGCATCAAAGCGTAAATATGTGCATCAGCGCCCATTATTATATGCATATGTTTAAAGTAATATTTATATTAACCTAATTAATTGTGCGTTTGCACAATGCACGGCGGATGCCTGCTGTTTATACTGAATGACGATTTCATTACGCCAGATTTGCTATTTGATGTTTGTTTTTATTTGAAGGGCATCTTTAGTGTAACGCTCAAATAATAATAAAATAACTTCTCGAGTACCTGAGGTAAATAAAATGATGCTTGATACGGTTGAAGCAACAAAAAAGGGATTCCCCACCCGATATTTAATTTTACTGATAATATTTATCGTCACCGCCGTTAACTATGCCGACCGCGCAACGCTCTCCATTGCCGGAACCGAAGTAGCAAAAGAGCTTCAGCTCAGCGCCGTGTCGATGGGATACATTTTCTCCGCCTTTGGCTGGGCCTATTTGCTGATGCAAATCCCCGGCGGCTGGCTGCTTGATAAGTTTGGCTCGAAGAAAGTCTACACCTACAGTCTGTTCTTCTGGTCGCTGTTTACCTTTCTGCAGGGCTTTGTTGACGTCTTTCCGCTTGCCTGGGCCGGGATCTCGATGTTCATTATGCGGTTTATGCTGGGCTTTTCGGAAGCGCCATCATTTCCGGCTAACGCCCGTATCGTCGCGGCCTGGTTCCCGACGAAAGAGCGCGGTACCGCCTCCGCTATCTTTAACTCTGCACAATATTTTTCACTGGCGCTGTTCTCGCCTCTGCTCGGCTGGTTAACCTTCGCCTGGGGCTGGGAGCACGTGTTTACCGTTATGGGGGTCATTGGTTTTATCCTCACCGGCCTGTGGGCAAAGCTGATTCATAACCCGACCGACCATCCGCGGATGTCAAAAGAAGAGCTGAAGTTTATCTCTGACAACGGCGCGGTAGTGGATATGGACCATAAAAAGCCCGGCGGCAATGCGGCCAGCGGGCCTAAACTCCACTATATCAAGCAGCTGTTAACCAACCGCATGATGCTGGGCGTATTCTTTGGCCAATATTTTATCAACACCATCACCTGGTTCTTCCTCACCTGGTTCCCGATTTACCTGGTGCAGGAAAAGGGGATGTCGATTCTGAAAGTGGGGCTGGTGGCATCCATCCCGGCGCTGTGCGGTTTCGCCGGCGGCGTACTGGGCGGCGTGTTCTCCGACTATCTGATTAAGCGCGGTTTTTCTATCACTCTGGCTCGTAAGCTGCCCATCGTTCTCGGCATGCTGCTGGCCTCAACCATTATTCTGTGTAACTACACCGATAACACCGCGCTGGTGGTGACCCTGATGGCGCTGGCGTTCTTCGGTAAAGGCTTTGGTGCCCTCGGTTGGCCGGTGATTTCCGATACCGCTCCGAAAGAGATTGTTGGTCTGTGCGGCGGGGTCTTCAACGTATTCGGTAACGTGGCGTCCATTGTTACTCCGCTGGTCATCGGCTATCTGGTCAGCGAACTGCATTCATTTAACGCAGCGCTGGTGTTTGTCGGTTGTTCAGCTCTGATGGCGATGGTTTGCTACCTCTTCATTGTTGGCGACATCAAACGTATGGAATTGCAAAAATAATTCACGGTTAAGTGACAAGGTATAAGCGATGAATAACGATATCTTCCCGAACAAATTCAAGGCGGCGCTGGCTGCTCATCAGGTTCAGATTGGCTGCTGGTCCGCGCTGGCCAGCCCCGTTAGCACCGAAGTATTAGGCCTGGCGGGCTTTGACTGGCTGGTGCTGGATGGCGAGCATGCGCCAAACGATATTACGACCTTTATTCCACAGCTGATGGCCCTGAAGGGCAGCTCCAGCGCTGCGGTTGTCCGGGTCCCGACCAACGAGCCGGTTATCATTAAGCGCCTGCTGGATATCGGTTTTTATAACTTCCTGATCCCTTTTGTTGAAAGTAAAGAAGAGGCGGTTAACGCCGTGGCCTCCACCCGCTATCCGCCGGAAGGCATCCGCGGGGTGTCCGTTTCTCACCGCGCCAACATGTTTGGCACCGTGCCGGATTACTTCGCGCAATCAAACAAAAACATCACCATTCTTGTACAGATTGAAAGCCAGCAGGGCGTAGATAACGTCGATGCCATCGCGGCAACCGAAGGCGTTGACGGCATTTTTGTCGGCCCAAGCGACCTCGCCGCGGCGTTAGGCCATCTGGGCAATGCCTCACACCCTGAGGTTCAGCGCGCTATTCAGCAAATTTTTGCGAGTGCGAAAAAGCACGGTAAGCCGAGCGGAATTCTGGCGCCGGTAGAGGCCGATGCGCGTCGCTATCTGGAATGGGGCGCAACCTTTGTTGCCGTCGGCAGCGATTTGGGCGCATTCCGCTCCGCCACGCAGAAGCTTGCGGATTCTTTTAAAAAATAACCCTCGGGATCAAAAGAGAGAGAACGTTATGACGATGAAAGTTGGTTTTATTGGCCTGGGCATCATGGGCAAGCCTATGAGCAAAAACTTGCTGAAAGCCGGTTACTCGCTGGTGGTCTCCGACCGTAATCCTGAAGCGGTTGCCGAAGCGATTGCTGCCGGGGCAGAAACAGCGGCAACGGCAAAGGCTATTGCCGAACAGTGCGATGTGATTATCACGATGCTGCCGAACTCCCCGCATGTGAAAGAAGTGGCGCTGGGTGAAAACGGCATTATTGACGGCGCGAAGCCGGGTACCGTACTGATTGATATGAGCTCCATCGCGCCGCTGGCCAGCCGCGAAATCAGCGAAGCGCTGAAAGCGAAGGGCGTGGATATGCTCGACGCGCCGGTAAGCGGCGGCGAGCCGAAGGCGATCGACGGCACGCTGTCGGTGATGGTTGGCGGTGATAAGGCTATCTTCGATAAATACTACGACCTGATGAAGACGATGGCCGGTTCGGTCGTGCACACCGGCGAAGTAGGGGCAGGTAACGTGACGAAGCTGGCCAACCAGGTGATCGTCGCGCTGAATATTGCCGCGATGTCTGAAGCCCTGACCCTGGCCACCAAAGCGGGCGTCAATCCGGATCTGGTGTATCAGGCTATCCGCGGCGGCCTGGCGGGGAGCACCGTGCTGGATGCGAAAGCGCCGATGGTCATGGATCGTAACTTCAAGCCGGGTTTCCGCATCGACCTGCATATTAAGGATCTGGCCAATGCGCTGGATACGTCCCACGGCGTGGGCGCTCAGCTGCCGCTGACGGCGGCGGTGATGGAAATGATGCAGGCGCTGCGTGCCGATGGTCTGGGTACCGCCGACCACAGCGCGCTGGCATGCTATTACGAAAAACTGGCGAAAGTGGAAGTCACTCGCTAACAAGAAGGGCGCGAAACGCGCCCTGTAATTCTTGCCTTGCGCGGCACTGTCAGGCTACATAACTATGAAAATCGTAATCGCCCCAGACTCTTATAAAGAAAGCCTTTCTGCCATTGAGGTAGCTCAGGCGATAGAAAAAGGATTTCGGGAAATTTTCCCCGATGCAGAGTATGTTTCCGTTCCGGTTGCAGACGGTGGTGAAGGCACCGTTGAGGCCATGATTGCCGCCACGCAGGGTTCTGAATATACCGCTCTGGTTACGGGGCCGTTAGGTGAAAAGGTGAATGCCAGTTGGGGAATGTCCGGCGACGGTAAAACGGCGTTTATCGAGATGGCGGCCGCCAGCGGACTGGGTCTGGTTCCGCCGGCGCTGCGCAACCCGCTGCTGACGACATCGCGCGGGACCGGCGAGCTGATTCTCCAGGCGCTGGATCATGGGGCGAAAAATATCATTATCGGCATCGGCGGCAGCGCCACTAACGATGGCGGCGCTGGCATGGTGCAGGCGCTAGGAGCCAGCCTCCGCGATGCTAACGGCAGCGAGATTGGCAACGGCGGCGGGAGCCTCGCCAGCCTGAATGCCATCGATCTCCGCGGTCTGGACGCCCGGCTTCAGGAGTGTGCGATCCGCGTAGCCTGCGACGTGACCAATCCGCTGACTGGTGATGTGGGCGCCTCGCGTATTTTTGGCCCGCAGAAGGGAGCGACCGAAGCGATGATCCTTGAGCTGGATCGCAATCTTGAACACTATGCCGATGTGATAAAAACGGATTTGCGCGTGGACGTGAAACAGGTGGCGGGAGCCGGCGCCGCCGGAGGTATGGGGGCCGCGCTGATGGCGTTCCTGAATGCCGAACTGCGCAGTGGGGTCGAGATTGTCACCCAGGCGCTGAATCTGGAAGAGCATATTCTCGACTGCTCGCTGGTGGTGACCGGCGAAGGGCGGCTTGATAGCCAAAGTATTCATGGCAAGGTGCCGGTCGGCGTGGCGAGCGTGGCGAAAAAATACCATAAGCCGGTGATTGGTATTGCCGGTAGCCTGACCCGCGACGTTGGCGTGGTGCATCAGTTTGGCATCGATGCGGTATTCAGCGTGCTGACCAACATTACAACGCTGGAAGAGGCGTTTCGCGGGGCATCGGACAATATTTATCGCGCGTCGCGCAATATCGCCGCGACATTGCGGGCCGGGATGGCGATGGAGGGATGACAACCGGCGGCAAACCCTCTATACTTCGCGCCGAAGCTGACCAGACAGTCGCCGCTTCGTCGTCGTCCTCCTTCGGGGGAGACGGGCGGAGGGGAGGAAAGTCCGGGCTCCATAGGGCAGGGTGCCAGGTAACGCCTGGGGGGGAAACCCACGACCAGTGCAACAGAGAGCAAACCGCCGATGGCCCGCGCAAGCGGGATCAGGTAAGGGTGAAAGGGTGCGGTAAGAGCGCACCGCGCGGCTGGTAACAGTTCGCGGCACGGTAAACTCCACCCGGAGCAAGGCCAAATAGGGGTTCATAAGGTACGGCCCGTACTGAACCCGGGTAGGCTGCTTGAGCCAGTGAGCGATTGCTGGCCTAGATGAATGACTGTCCACGACAGAACCCGGCTTATCGGTCAGCTTCAACTCATTCGACACCAAACCCGCTCCGGCGGGTTTTGTGCTTTCTGCGCGGATGAATGACTGTCCACGACGCTTTCCATGAAAAGAACGCGGCTTATCGGTCAGCTTCAACTTAATTCAGGAACCCCGCTTCGGCGGGGTTTTGTGCTTTCTGCACGGATGAATGACTGTCCACGACGCTTTCCATGAAAAGAACGCGGCTTATCGGTCAGCTTCAACTTTATTCAGGAACCCCGCTTCGGCGGGGTTTTGTGCTTTCTGCACGGATGAATGACTGTCCACGACGCTTTCCATGAAAAGAACGCGGCTTATCGGTCAGCTTCAACTTTATTCAGGAACCCCGCTCCGGCGGGTTTTGTGCTTTCTGCACGGATGAATGACTGTCCACGACGCTTTCCATGAAAAGAACGCGGCTTATCGGTCAGCTTCAACTTTATTCAGGAACCCCGCTCCGGCGGGTTTTGTGCTTTCTGCACGGATGAATGACTGTCCACGACGCTTTCCATGAAAAGAACGCGGCTTATCGGTCAGCTTCAACTTTATTCAGGAACCCCGCTCCGGCGGGTTTTGTGCTTTCTGCACGGATGAATGACTGTCCACGACGCTCTTTATGAAAACAAAGCCGCACGGCGGAGGTCAAAATGGCCTGGTCAGGCGGGATGAAGCGGCATCGGCCCCGGCAGGAGCCGATTTTGGGTATCAGGCGACTTTTTCTTCATCCTGAAGTCGTATCTCCGCATCGGCGACGATAGCCTCCAGCTCGCTTAGCATCTCTTCGTAGCCAAAGCTGACGACGTTTGTTGTTTCCGGCAAGGTCGGCTGAATCGGCGATGCGCTCTTCTTCGATTTTTTCTTACTCACTGATAAGCTCCATGACTCCCGTTTTTACACCGGTAAATCTATCAGTAAAGCGCGCAAAGGCGTATCGGCAACGAGGGTAATGTTAGCTTCATCACGAATAAATGCGCCGTCGCCGCAGGTCAGCGCCTGCTTTTCCTCTTCATGCGCCACGGCGTGCACGGTCCCGTGAATCGACTGCAGATAGGCGCGCGGTCCGTGAAGCTGCACGTTAATCCGATCGCCTTTAGCGAGATCGAGATGATGGATCCAGACCTGCTGGCGTAGCTGCAAACTATTCTGCGCGCCGTCGGGTGAAGCCAGCAGCTGCCGGGGACCTTCGGTGATACTCATCTTCTGTACCAGCGGATTTTCACGCTCCGGGCAGGCGTCCAGCCACAGCTGCATCCGCGTTAGCGAACGATCTTTACTCAGATTATGCTCGCTGTAGCTGACGCCCGGCTGGGTCGAAATCAGCAGCGCTTCGCCGGCTTTGGCGTGCATGTGGTTGCCGTCGCTATCGCGGTACTCCGCTTCACCTTCCAGGATCAGATTCAGGATATCGACTTTCGGATAGGTACGCGGCTGGAACGATGCGCCCGGTGCCAGAACTTCCTGGTTGAGCACGCGCAGGGAGGCGTAGCCTAACAGTTTAGGGTCGAAGTAGTGTCCAAAGGAAAAGGTGTAGCGGGCCTGCAGCCAGCCGAAATCTGCTTGTCCGCATTGTTTGGCTGTTCGGGTAGTAATCATTGTCTTGACCTCTCTTTACACTAAATCAATGGTAAAGGTATGGACGCTGTATTGTTAGCCAGATATTCTGCCCGGTATATTCAAATTTCCTGAATGAGAGCGCTATGGCTAAAGAGAGAGCATTAACGCTGGAGGCGTTGCGCGTAATGGATGCGATCGACAGGCGCGGGAGCTTTGCCGCCGCGGCTGACGAGCTCGGACGCGTCCCTTCGGCGCTTAGCTACACGATGCAAAAACTGGAAGAGGAGCTGGACGTGGTGCTGTTTGACCGCTCCGGTCATCGAACAAAATTCACCAACGTTGGCCGCATGCTGCTGGAGCGCGGACGCGTCCTGCTGGAGGCGGCGGATAAGCTCACTACCGATGCTGAAGCGCTGTCCCGCGGTTGGGAAACGCACCTGACTATCGTCACCGAAGCGCTGGTACCGACCACCGACTTTTTCCCGCTGATTGAAAAGCTGGCGACCAAATCGAACACGCAGCTCTCCGTCATTACGGAAGTGCTTGCCGGCGCATGGGAGCGCCTTGAGCAGGGCCGGGCGGATATCGTCGTCGCGCCGGATATGCATTTTCGCTCTTCGTCGGAAATTAACTCGCGTAAGCTCTACTCGGTGCTGAACGTCTATGTTGCGGCGCCGAATCACCCTATTCATCAGGAGCCGGAGCCGCTTTCCGAAGTCACGCGGGTGAAATATCGCGGCGTGGCGGTGGCGGATACCGCGCGTGAACGTCCGGTACTGACGGTGCAGCTGCTCGACAAGCAGCCGCGTTTAACGGTCAGTACGATTGAAGATAAGCGCCAGGCGCTGCTGGCAGGGCTGGGGGTGGCGACAATGCCTTACCCGCTGGTTGAGCAGGATATTGCCGAAGGGCGCTTACGGGTTGTCAGCCCGGAATATACCAATGAGATTGACATTATTATGGCCTGGCGCCGCGATAGCATGGGCGAGGCTAAATCCTGGTGCCTGCGGGAAATTCCCCGACTGTTTACCGGGAAGTAAATCAGCGCCGCGTGCCGCCCGAAGGCGGCGCGCGTTGTTCACGATGAAAGGGGTTTTGGATCGGGCCCGAAGCGGTTATTTCCGGGCGTTCCGCTTTGGCAATTGAACACCAGAATCACCAGCCAGCCAATCACCGGGATCAGCAGCAGCAGTAGCCACCACGCCGAGCGGTCCGTGTCATGCAAACGCCGAAACTGTACCGCCCACCACGGCAAAAAGATCAGCACGCCGTAAATCGTCGTCAGGATGCCTTCACCTCCCGCCCGCTGCCAGCCCAGCATTTTATCGATAATGCTGAGCACGCCGGTCAGGATGATATTGACCAGAATAAACATCCAGTACTCTTTACGGCGGGCGCGGCCGCCAAAGCCAATATAGTTTCTTATTACCCGTAGATACCAGTCCATTCTCATGCCTCGATTAGCCGTCAATCACTTGTTTTTAAAGAGATCGTAATAAGAATAGACGTGAATGAAAGGCGGGTAAATATCGCGGCTCTGAAATTTCAGGCGCCGCAAAGGGCGCCCGATACATCAGCGAAAAAGAAGATCGCGGCCGTGCGGCTCGTTGAGATCCTGCTGCGGACCGACGGAGATAATTCCGGTCGGGTTGATGGTTTTATGGCTGCGGTAGTAGTGGTTGCGAATATGGCCAAAATCAACGGTCTCCGCAATGCCCGGCATCTGGTAGATGTCGCGCAGGAAGCCGTACAAATTAGGATAATCGCTGATGCGCCGCTGGTCGCATTTAAAGTGGGTCACATACACCGGGTCGAAGCGCACGAGGGTCGTCCACAGACGAATGTCGGCTTCGGTCAGCTGGTCGCCCGTCAGGTAACGGTGCCGGGCAAGGATCTGCTCCAGGCGTTCCAGCGAAGCAAATACGCCATCAACGGCTTCATCATAAGCCTGCTGGCTGGTGGCGAACCCGGCTTTATAAACGCCGTTGTTCACGCTGTCGTAAATCCAGCCGTTCAGCTCATCGATGTTCTCGCGTAGCGCAGGCGGATAGTAATCTCCGGCCGTCGCCCCAAGCCCGTCGAAGGCGGTATTGAACATACGAATAATTTCAGCCGATTCGTTGCTGACGATAGTTTGCTGCTTTTTATCCCACAGTACCGGCACCGTCACTCTCCCGGTATATTGCGGGTCGGCATGCAGATAGAGCTGATAAAGGAACTGGTGCTGATACAGCGTATCGCCGGTAGCGTCAGGGAAGCTGCTATCGAACGTCCAGCCGTTCTCGAACATCAAGGGATTCACCACCGAGACGGAGATAAACGGCTCCAGGCCTTTTAGCTTGCGCAGAATAAGGGTGCGATGCGCCCAAGGGCAGGCGAGAGAAACGTACAGGTGATAGCGATCTTTTTCGGCAGCGAAGCCGCCATCGCCGCTCGGCCCCGGAGCGCCATCGGCGGTCAGCCAGTTACGGAAGGCCGAAACGGAACGCTTGAATCGTCCTCCGGTGGATTTGGTGTCATACCAGGTATCGTGCCAGACGCCGTCGACTAATTGGCCCATTTTTTCCTCCTTCAGACTGTAGATAGCAAAAGCGAGGAGATATCTCCTCGCTTTTCGATTCAGTATAGTGCGCTTACCACTTTTTATTCAGCACGCGGTCGATGCTGAATGCGCCCGGACCGGTGATAGCCAGCAGCAGGAAGCCGCCTGCGATGGTCAGGTTTTTCATGAACATCAGGGAGTTCATGCCTTCAGCAAAGTTGCTGTGGAACAGGAACGCGGTCAGCAGGGTAAAACCGGCGGTGAACAGCGCGGTAGTACGGGTCAGGAAACCGAACAGGATTGCCAGGCCGCCGCCGAACTCAAGCAGAATGGTTAACGGCAGTAATGCACCCGGTACGCCCATGGCTTCCATGTATTGTTGAGTGCCGGCATATCCGGTGATTTTTCCCCAGCCTGCGGTGATAAACAGGATTGGCATCAGGATACGTGCTACCAGTACACCAACATCTTCTAATTTTTTCATTTCTTACTCCAGAAAACCCAAAGGGCGGCGATTTTGTTTTTTGGCGCAAACCTGCGTAATTACGCGGGGTTGCTGTCGATGGAGAGAATATTAGCGAGAGGTTGAAGTAATTGTTAGCAAGGAAAACTGTAGATCTTCTTCAAGAATTCTGAGTAATTGCTTATGCGACAGGCAAATAAAAGGACCGGTTAAGGTCCTGAGAGCAGAGCGGGGGAAAAACTCAGCGCGATGATTGCTGGCGCAGCAGGCCTCTGACCATGCGCCAGGTACTCCAGGCGCCGACGCCGCGCCGGGTCCAGCGCAGAAGAAAGCGAGGATGGCGAACTGACCAGATTGCCATGATACCGCTGCCGACCATCGCCCACGAGCGAAGGTTTTGCAGCGTCAGCCAGCCTCGGTCGAGCGGCGCGGTGGCCGCCAGCCAGTCGCGGCGGCCGGCGGTTAAATCCAGCCGCTGCTGCTGGATCTGCCGCAGCAGAAGGGCCTTACGCCGATCACGTTCCTGTTGACTGCTCACGGTTGATCATCCTCCAGCAGCGCTCTGTCGTTAGCCAGCTCTGTGCGGGTGTGACGCAGGAATGTGGAACGCCGGGCCTTACGTAGCGTCCAGATACCGCCGATCAGCGAAGCGAGCAGCAGCACGACGGTGGTCGCTATCATGACGTTCAGGCGGTACTGCGGATCGACGGCCCAGATAATGAGCACCAGCAGGCTCATCAACCCGAACGCGGCGAACAGCAGGGTCAGCCCCAGCATCAGAAACAGCTGGAAGAGGTTAGACTTCTCTTCTTCCAGCTCCACGACCACCAGACGCAGACGCGTTTCCACCATTTCAACCAGCAGCGAGACGATGCGCTGGCCAATGCCGAAAACGCTCTGACCTGGTCCTTGCGTGCGTTGAGAGTCCGCCATAATTAGCGACGCGTCAGCAGGACACCCAGCACCAGCCCAACGGCTGCGCCAATACCTACGCCGGTCCACGGATTTTCGCGAACGTATTCGTCGGCGCGAGCGGCGCTTTCACGGGTCTGCCTGACGATGGCATCGCCGGTTTCACCCAGGCGCACGCGGCTTTCTTTCAGCGCGCTTTCCGCTTTGCTGCGCAGCTTGCCTATCTCTTCCTTCGATTTATCCGTGGAGGAGTTCAGCACTTCTTCCAGGGTATCAGCCAGAGTCTTCAGTTCTGCACGCAGGTCGTCTGCAACGTTATCTTTAGGCATCTTTCTCTCCTGTAAAGTGATCCATATACATACTAGTACTCACGTGACTCAAGCGCTTTCAGCTCTTGCTGCGCTTCATCAAGTTTACGCTGACGCTTGCTGATTTTCTCAGCATCGCCTTTCTGTTTGGCTTCGCGCAGATCGCGCTGACGTTCGCTAATTTCTTCCCGCTGTTTAGCGATTTTTTGCTGGTGATCGGCTTTAAGCTTGCTGTCGCTACAGTGGGCCTTAACTTCACTCAGCGCCTTGTTGAGGCCATCAATACGGTTCTGATTGTGATGTTTCTCGGCATAGCTAATCTCCCGCTGGATATCCTGCTCTTTTTCCTGACAGGGGGAGAGGGCAAAAGCGCTGGTGCTAAGCGAAGTTAAAACCAGGAGCAAAGCGATGCGGTGTTTCATGGATGCTACCTTCCATTGTGTGAGGGCATATTCATAAGATATACCCGATCCAGTTGATTAACGTCAGCCCGGTGGCTCCCGCAGTCTTAAGCATAGTAAGGAAAACAGGAAACCACCAAACTGCGTGAAAATATTCAGAATTTTGGCAATTATCCAAACCTGTGTGGCGTATCGCGCAGGCGGGAGAGCCATGCTGTCGGCGTGTTATCTTCCTCCAGCAAAGCAATAATATAGCCGTGCGGCAGGGCGCGTCCCAGCACTTCTTTCGCCGCTATTCCTTGGGCGCTGGAATCGAATTTGATCAGCAGGCCATCTTTTTGCGGCGTGATGCTTTTAAAACGAATGCCGTTGGCATCAAGATGGTGCCAGACGGAAAAACCGTCCGGCATGCCAACATCCTGACTTACAGGGTGGATAGCGAGAGTGGCTTCGTGGTGTTGCGCCGCCAGCCAAAGCCAGAACAGGGCGCACAGCAAAAGAGAACCGCCCAGCATCCAGCCTGTCTGACGCAGAGAAGGGCGTTTTTTAACCATCATCAGCCCCGACTTCTGTGTTTTTTCTTCCACATCACAATGAGCGAGCCGATTAAGCCAAACACCAGCAGTACCACCGGCAGCAGCATCAGGCAGGACATGAGCTGATCTTCATATTTCAGGAATACCGGCGTTTTGCCCAGCAGGTAGCCCAGTGAAGTCAGAATCAGTACCCACAGCAGGCCGCTCATCCAGTTAAAGAACTGGAAGCGCGCATTATTCAGCCCCGAGATGCCGGCAATCGTCGGCAGCAGGGTGCGAACGAAAGCGATAAAGCGGCCAATCAGCAGCGCGGAAAGCCCGTGCTTATGGAAAAGATGGTGTGCGCGCTGGTGGTAGTGGGACGGCAGATGCGAAAGCCAGTTTTGCACAATTCGCGTATTGCCCAGCCAGCGGCCCTGAATATAGCTCAGCCAGCAGCCGAGGCTGGCGGCGGCGGTGAGCAGCAGCAGCGTTTCGGGAAAGCCCATTGCGCCCTTAGCAATCAGGACGCCAACCAGAACTAACAGGCTATCGCCCGGTAAAAAAGCGGCCGGAAGCAGGCCGTTTTCGAGAAATAAGATCATAAATAAGACGAAATAGAGCATGCCAATCATGGAGGGATTGGCGAGAGTTTCGTAATCCTGGCTCCACAGAGCATTTAACAATTGGGTTAATAGTTCCATTCACGATTCCTGGTACATCGGTTAACGGTACGTCTGAACGCAGTGTAAATATAGCGACATAGGTTGTTATAGGATTATGGTCGCTGCTGATGCGATCTGAACGGATCCCTGTCTGACATCATCTTCTTCAGGTCGTTCCAGGCTACTTTGCGCGGAAAAACCAGCCCCACGTTGCCGGGTTTTTCTTTCTTTGCCCTCTGAACGCACCCTGAACTGTTTTGTGCATCAGATAAACATAAGCAAATGCGGGCTACAGAACGACGAAATGCATCTAATTGTAACAAAACCGCTGACTTTACGGCAGATAAATTGCAGTTTGTTGCATGTTGATTTTGCTGATTGCGGCGGCGGGTGGCGAGTGTCTTTACACAGGCTGACACTATAGATGTTTGCTTACCTGGTCAGGACTGCGGGCAGACGCTGGGCGCCGGCCCGGAATGAGGATAATCGCTTATTTTACGCCGTTGGCGGCGGTATCAAGGTGAACAACCGGATTTTCCGCAAACAGGTAGCGATCGGCGTTGAATTCAAAATCATCGCTGGTTTCGTTGAACAGCATCAGCTTGGTATTTTCCAGATGCTGCCACATCGCCAGCTTCGCGGCGTGCGGATCTTTACGAATCAGCGCTTTAAGGATCTGGTCGTGATCGTCGCACCAGCTATCGACGGTGCGCATGTCGATATGGTCGTGCAGTTTTTTCCAGTAGGGGTTGTGTACGCGCTGGGTCCACATTTTTTCGACAATAGCCGCGAGCGCGGTGTTCTGGGTCGCCAGCGCAACCTGAACGTGAAACTGGAGGTCCCACTCGGAATCGCGGAAGCACTTCTCTTTCCGCGCCTTCTCCTGGATCTCCATAAGCTTCATGATGTCCTGCTTGGTCACCTGGGTGGCGGCAAACTCGGCGATATTGCTCTCAATCAGCTGGCGGGCCTGCAGCAGCTCAAACGGACCGTAGTTCGCGAACTCCAGGCTTTCGTCGATCGGCTGCTGGTGCTTTGGATGATTGGAGATAACGTGAATGCCTGAGCCTTTGCGCACTTCAACATAGCCTTCTACTTCCAGCATGATAATGGCTTCGCGAACCACGGTACGGCTAACGCTTTTCTCGTCGGCAATGAACCGCTCTGCGGGCAGCTTATCGCCCACCAGGTAGACACCTTGTTCAATACGTGCCTTCAACTCTGCGGCAAGCTGTTGATACAAACGACGTGGTTCTGTGATTTCCATATTCGCTCCCGGAAGATGGCGACAATATTGGATTTGTTATACCACTTTTACGCGCATCCCACCACTGCCAGGCATGAAAAAGCCGCCTTTATAGAGGCGGCTTTAGCGGGTCAATCGAGCGGGGCAGGCGCTAGCTTTGCGTCGCCGGTTTACTCGCGCTGAGCGGAGTGGGGTCATCATCGTTCGCCGATTTGTTCTTCAGTACGGTCCAGATGACGACGGCGCCCAGCAGGTCGAAGACTGCCAGCACGGCGAACAGCGGGCTAAAGCCGATGGTATCCGCCAGCGCGCCGACCACCAGAGCAAACATGGTGCTCGCCATCCAGGCCGCCATCCCGGTCAGGCCGTTGGCGGTCGCTACCTCATTACGGCCAAATACGTCGGAAGAGAGCGTAATCAGCGCACCGGACAGCGCCTGGTGAGCAAAGCCACCGATGCACAGCAGAGCGATAGCCACGAACGGGCTGGTGAACAGACCAATCATACCCGGGCCAATCATCAGTACGGCGCCCATGGTGACGACCATTTTACGCGAGACGATCAGGTTGACGCCAAACCAGCGCTGGAACAGCGGCGGCAGGTAGCCGCCAACGATACAGCCGAGGTCAGCGAACAGCATTGGCATCCATGCGAACATGGCGATCTCTTTCAGGTTAAAGCCATACACTTTAAACATGAACAGCGGGATCCACGCGTTGAAGGTCCCCCAGGCCGGCTCTGCAAGGAAGCGCGGCAGGGCGATACCCCAGAACTGACGGTTGCGCAGAATCTGCCACGGCGACATTTTCTTACCGTTGTTGGTCTGATGCTGAGACTCCTGGCCGCCGATGATGTAGTCGCGCTCTTCGGTGGTTAATTTTTTCTGGTCACGCGGATGTTTATAGAACACCAGCCACGCCATTGCCCATGCGAAGCTCAGAACGCCGGAAATAATGAACGCCATCTGCCAGCTGTGCATCACAATCGCCCACACCACCAGCGGCGGCGCGATCATCGCCCCGATCGAGGAGCCAACGTTGAAGTAGCCAACGGCAATAGAGCGCTCCTTTGCCGGGAACCATTCAGAGCTGGCCTTCAGCCCTGCTGGGATCATGGCGGCCTCAGCGGCGCCGACGGCGCCACGAGCCAGCGCTAATCCGCCCCAGCTGCCTGCCAGCGCCGTTGAGCCACAAAAAATAGCCCAGGCGACAGCGAAGAAGGCGTAGCCGATTTTGGTACCCAGAATATCCAGCACGTAGCCCGCAACAGGCTGCATAACGGTATAAGCAGCCGAGTAGGCCGCGATGATATAGGAATACTGTTGGGTGGAGATGTGTAACTCTTCCATCAGAGTTGGCGCAGCCGCAGCCACAGTGTTACGCGTCAGGTACCCCAGCACGGTGCCCAATGTCACCAGCGCGATCATATACCAACGTAACCCTTTAATTTTACGCATGTAAAACCTCATCGTTTATTTTATATCCGCAGCGTGTGCGGCCATCTTCAGTTCTGTAACAGAGATGAAGAGGGAGAACGGAGGGCTCAGGGTGGGAAACCCGTATGGCCCGAACCTTGCCATCAATCGTTATGTTTAAGCCGGCATCCATACCGTTCAATCCGATGCGTGTTGTCATCGGTAATGCATTCCGTCGGTTCATATGTTTCGACGAAAGCAAGATAACTTGTCATACAACTTCAAAGGTTGAGTGCCGTCACAAAAGTGGGAAAGTTTATGGGGGTATTATTCTCTGCGAGCAAAGCCAGTGCTGGCGCGGCCTGGCGAAGCTTTTACTACTTTGGCGGTAATTTTTTTGTCAGCGTTTATTGATCTAACTCACGAAAAAGATTTCAGCCTCTGGAAATTGGTGTGATAACTTTGTCAGCATTATAGTCAATCATCTGAAGGGCTCCCCAAAGGGGCGAAGAGGAAAAGAAAATGACACCGTTTATGACTGAAGATTTTCTGCTTGATACCGAGTTTTCCCGCCGTCTGTACCATGACTATGCCAAAGACCAGCCGATTTTCGACTATCACTGCCATCTGCCTCCGCAGCAGATTGCCGAAAATTATCGTTTTAAAAATCTGTATGACATCTGGCTGAAAGGCGATCATTACAAATGGCGCGCGATGCGCACTAACGGCGTTGCTGAACGCCTGTGTACCGGCGATGCGTCGGATCGCGAGAAGTTTGCCGCCTGGGCCGCCACCGTACCGCATACTATCGGCAACCCGTTATACCACTGGACGCATCTTGAGCTGCGTCGTCCTTTTGGTATTACAGGTACGGTGCTATCTCCGGCTACCGCCGATGAAATCTGGGATCGATGTAACGAGCTGCTGGCGCAGGAGCGTTTTTCTGCCCGCGGCATCATGCAGCAGATGAACGTGAAAATGGTCGGTACGACCGACGATCCGGTTGATTCGCTGGAACACCACGCGGCGGTGGCAAAAGACGGTAGCTTCACCACCAAAGTTCTGCCGAGCTGGCGTCCGGATAAGGCGTTTAATATCGAACAGGCGACCTTTGGTGACTACATGGCGACGCTTGGCGAAGTATCCGATACCGATATTCGTCGCTTTGCCGACCTGCAGTCTGCGTTAACGAAGCGTCTCGATCACTTCGCGGCTCACGGCTGTAAAGTCTCTGACCACGCGCTGGATGTGGTGCTGTTTGCCGAAGCCAGCGAGGCCGAGCTGGATAGCATCCTTGCGCGCCGCCTGACCGGCGCCGTCCTGAGCGAGCGCGAGGTCGCGCAGTTCAAAACCGCCGTGCTGGTCTTCCTCGGCGCAGAGTACGCCCGCCGCGGCTGGGTACAGCAGTACCACATCGGCGCGCTGCGTAACAATAACCAGCGTCAGTTCAAGCTGTTAGGGCCAGACGTTGGCTTCGACTCCATCAACGATCGGCCGATGGCGGAAGAGCTGTCGAAGCTGCTGAGCAAGCAGAATGAAGAGAATCTGCTGCCGAAAACCATCCTCTACTGCCTGAACCCGCGCGACAACGAAGTGCTGGGGACCATGATCGGTAACTTCCAGGGCGAGGGGATGCCGGGCAAGATGCAGTTCGGCTCCGGCTGGTGGTTCAACGATCAGAAAGATGGCATGGAGCGCCAGATGACCCAGCTGGCTCAGCTTGGCCTGCTGAGCCGCTTCGTCGGCATGTTGACCGATAGCCGCAGCTTCCTGTCCTACACGCGTCATGAATATTTCCGCCGCATCCTGTGCCAGATGATCGGTCGCTGGGTCGAAGCGGGCGAAGCGCCGGCGGATATTCAGCTGCTGGGCGAGATGGTGCAAAACATCTGCTTTAACAATGCGCGTGATTACTTCGCCATTGAACTGAACTAAGACCAGAGGTCGGTTGATATGCAATACATTAAAATCCATTCGCAGGATAACGTCGCGGTTGCGTTGGCTGATATGGCTGCAGGTACTACGGTCACTATCGACGATGCGGTGGTGACGCTAAGCCAGGATATCGTCCGCGGGCACAAGTTCGCGCTATGCGGCATTGCGAAGGGAAAAAACGTCATTAAGTATGGTTTGCCTATTGGTCATGCGCTGGCGGATATCGCGCCAGGGGAGCATATTCATGCCCATAATACGCGGACCAACCTGAGCGACCTTGACGAGTATAGCTATCAACCGGATCTCGCCGAGCCGTCGGCGCAGCCCGCCGATCGCGAGGTACAGATTTATCGTCGGGCTAACGGCGACGTCGGGGTGCGCAACGAGCTGTGGATCCTGCCGACCGTTGGCTGCGTCAACGGCATCGCGCGTCAGATCCAGAATCGCTTCCTGAAAGAGACCCAGGATGCGGAAGGCACCGACGGCGTTTTCCTCTTCAGCCATACCTACGGCTGTTCGCAGCTGGGGGATGACCATATCAACACCCGCACCATGCTGCAAAACATGGTGCGTCATCCAAACGCCGGCGCGGTGCTGGTGATTGGCCTCGGCTGTGAAAATAATCAGGTCGACGCCTTCCGGGAGACGCTGGGCGATTTCGATCCGCAACGCGTGCATTTTATGGTCTGCCAGTCTCAGGAAGATGAAGTGGAAGCGGGGATCGAACATCTCCACCAGCTTTATCACGTGATGCGCCAGGACAAGCGCGAGCCGGGTAAGCTCAGCGAGCTGAAGTTTGGCCTCGAATGCGGAGGCTCGGACGGGCTGTCGGGGATCACCGCCAACCCGATGCTGGGGCGTTTTTCTGACTACCTGATTGCTAACGGCGGCACAACCGTACTCACGGAGGTGCCGGAAATGTTCGGCGCCGAGCAGCTGCTGATGAGCCACTGCCGCGATGAAGCGACCTTCGACAAGCTGGTCACCATGGTGAATGACTTCAAACAGTATTTCATTGCGCACAACCAGCCGATTTACGAGAACCCGTCGCCGGGCAACAAAGCGGGCGGGATCACCACGTTGGAAGATAAGTCGCTGGGCTGCACGCAGAAAGCGGGCTCCAGCCAGGTGGTGGACGTCCTGCGCTACGGCGAGCGCCTGAAGGTGCACGGCCTGAACCTGCTGAGCGCGCCGGGCAACGATGCGGTCGCGACCAGCGCGCTGGCCGGCGCCGGTTGCCACATGGTGTTATTCAGCACCGGTCGCGGCACGCCTTACGGCGGCTTTGTGCCGACGGTAAAAATCTCCACCAACAGCGAGCTGGCGGCGAAAAAGAAACACTGGATTGATTTTGATGCCGGCCAGCTGATTCACGGTAAAACCATGCCGCAGCTGCTGGAAGAGTTTGTGGATACTATCGCCGAGATTGCCAGCGGCAGGCAGACCTGTAACGAACGCAATGACTTCCGCGAGCTGGCGATCTTCAAAAGCGGCGTCACCCTCTGATTACCCGTTATCTTTCACGTCCCTGCCGCGTTTATTCGCCCCGGTCGCTGACTTCAGTAAGCTCCCGGGGGTGTCTGAACTTGCCGCCTTGCCGTGGCGTGAAATCTTTTGAGTAATAAAGGGGAGGCGGTTCAAAATCGGCGTTGCAGATAATGCCGCGCCGTTTTGTTTTATAAGGATTTTTCATGACTGCGTATTGGCTGGCCCAGGGCGTAGGTGTCATTGCCTTTCTGATCGGTATTACCACTTTTTTCAACCGCGATGAGCGCCGGTTCAAGCTGCAGCTTGCCGTCTATAGCGCAACCATTGGCGTACATTTCTTTTTGATGGGGGCATACCCGGCGGGAATGAGCGCCGAGCTTAATACCGTTCGAACTCTTATCTCAATGCGCACCCGCAGGCTGTGGGTGATGGCCGTTTTCATTGTGCTTACGCTGGTGCTGGGATTGGCAAAACTTCAGCATGCGATGGAGCTATTGCCGATTATCGGCACGCTCGCCAGCACCTGGGCGCTGTTTCGCTGTACGGGGCTGACCGTTCGCGGCGTGATGTGGTGCGCGACCGCCTGCTGGGTGGTACATAATTTCTGGCTGGGGTCGATCGGCGGCACGTTGATTGAAGGCAGTTTTCTGGTGATGAATGGGCTGAATATCGTTCGTTTCCGACGGATGCAAAAGCGGGGTATCGATCCGTTCAAGGTGGCGACAGCGCAGGTGAAAGAGAGCCCCTCCGCGCGCTAGCGGAGGGGGGCGGATTAGCCACGCAGGGCGTTTTTCGCTAAACGCGCATCTTCCGCCTGGCATACCGCAGCGGTAAACATCACGTCGGTGGAGGAGTTAACGGCGGTTTCGCAGGAATCCTGCAGGACGCCGATGATAAAGCCGACGGCCACGACCTGCATGGCGATCTCGTTGGGAATACCGAACATGTTGCAGGCCAGCGGGATCAGCAGCAGCGAACCGCCCGCGACGCCGGAAGCGCCGCAGGCGCACAGCGAGGCGACGACGCTCAGCAGCAGCGCCGTGGGCAGATCAACCGGAATGCCCAGCGTATGTACCGCCGCCAGCGTCAGCACGGTAATGGTGATGGCCGCCCCGGCCATGTTCACCGTTGCGCCCAGCGGAATAGAGACGGAGTAGGTGTCGCGGTCGAGATTCAGCTTTTCGCACAGCGACATATTCACCGGGATGTTGGCCGCCGAACTGCGGGTGAAGAATGCCGTCACGCCGCTTTCGCGCAGGCACATCAGGACCAGCGGATAGGGATTCCTGCGGGTCTGCGCGAAAACCAGCAGCGGGTTAACCACCAGCGCGACGACCGCCATGCAGCCAATCAGCACCAGCAGCAGCTGGGCGTAACCCCACAGCGCGGAAAAACCGGTGGTCGCTAGCGTGGATGACACGAGCCCAAAAATGCCGATCGGCGCAAAGCGGATCACCAGCCTGACGATAAAGGTCACCGCATCGGAGACGTCATTGACAAGGTTTTTGGTGCTCTGGTTGCCGTGACGCAGGGCAAAGCCGAGGCCAACCGCCCAGACCAGAATCCCGATATAGTTGGCGTTGATAAGAGCATGAACCGGGTTCGCCACAATGCTCATCAGCAGGCCGTGGATAACCTCGACGATACCCGACGGCGGGGTAATATCCGTGGCCCCTGTCGTCAGCTGTAGCGTTGAAGGGAAGATAAAGCTGAACAGCACCGCGATCAGCGCGGCGCTGAAGGTGCCCAGCAGATAAAGGAATAAAATGGGGCGAATATTGGTCTTTTGTCCCTGCTGGTGGTTGGCGATAGAAGCCATAACCAGCATCAGAACCAGCACCGGAGCGACGGCTTTCAGCGCGCCGACAAACAGCGTGCCCAGCAGGCCAACGGCGATGGCGGCAGGTTTTGACACCAGCGCCAGCAGCACGCCGAGAACCAGACCCAGTAAAATTTGTTTGACCAGGCTACCCTGGGACAGGCGCTTTAGCAGGCCCGATGGGGGAGTATGAGTCGTCATTATTCATTCCTTCCTGTGATGTTGCGTCCGTTCCGGGGCGTATTCTTTGCTACGTTTATGTCCGGATGTAAGTAAATGTTTGCCCGGTTGAGTATACGGAAACAGCGGCGAGGAGAAAGCGTAAAATGCTGCTTATTGCGTCAGGATGTGATTTTTTAACTGTATTTTAACGGTTTTGTGACATTGGTAGGGATAACGCGCGGTAAACGTGAAGGACCGGGGGAAATGGCGCTCCACCCGGTCCGCAAAGGGCCTACTGCAGCCGTTTTTTCTTATCGTGCTGCTGATTGACCCAGGCGTTAATCAGCAGCGTCAGCGTCAGAATACCGCCTACCGCCCCGAGCGAAACGCCGATCGGGATATGATAGAAATCGACGATCAGCATCTTGATACCGATAAAGACCAGGATGACCGACAGGCCGTATTTCAGCATCGAGAAACGCTCCGCAACGCCCGCCAACAGGAAGTACATCGCGCGCAGGCCGAGGATCGCGAACAGGTTCGAGGTCAGGACGATAAACGGATCGGTGGTGACGGCGAAAATAGCCGGAATGCTATCGACGGCGAAAATGACGTCGCTTATCTCCACGAGGATCAGCACCAGCAGCAGCGGCGTGGCGAACAGCACGCCGTTTTGCCGGGTAAAGAAGTGCTCACCCTCAATTTTGTCGGTCATCCGCAGGTGGCTGCGGATCCAGCGCACCAGCGGCTTATCGCCGATGCCGGAATCATCTTCTTTCGCCAGCGCCATCTTCACGCCGGTAAACAGCAGGAACGCGCCGAAGATGTAGAGCAGCCACTCAAACTGGGAGATAAGCCAGCTGCCGGCGAAAATCATCACCGTACGCAGCACGATCGCCCCAAGAACGCCGTATACCAGCACCCGACGCTGTAGCGCAGGCGGGACGGCGAAGTAGCTAAACAGCATCAGCCAGACAAAGACGTTATCGACGGCCAGCGCTTTCTCGATCAGGTAGCCGGTGAGGAAGGCCAGCGCCTGCGGATCGGCGACCGCGCGCCCTTCGGTTTGCACCAGATACCACCAGAAAGCGGCGTTAAAGAGAAGGGAGAGAGTGACCCACAGAATTGACCAGCCCGCGGCCTGCTTCATGGTCATGCTATGCGCACCGCGACGTCCCTGAAGCAGCAGGTCGATAGCCAGCATGATCGCTACGACCACAGCGAATCCGCCCCATAACAACGGTGTGCCGACACTATTCATTACGATATTCCTTACATAAAAACAAAACGGCTGACGTCGGAAGACGGCAGCCGCTGCGTGTTTATGCATAGACCTCGCCTTCCGGCAAGGTCTCACTTACAACGCTAAAAGTACCCGCCCACAGAACGCGGCCTTTTATCGTTGCCCGGCGACCGGATGCGCGTTTGACGCACATCGTAATGACGATCCACCAGCAAGGAAGTTACTCCCCTTTGCACGTAACAAAGTATTACAACTCATAAATGGCGTCAATGGTCGCTGACGGCCCCTTTACACTCTTTTACGCCGCCGGCAGGCTATCCGCCGGGAAAACGACTCCGGTCTGACGGCGAATCTCGCTCAGCAGCTGCGCCGTAATGCGGCTAACCTCCAGCCCCGGGTGAGTCACCTGATTGGCTTCAACCAGCCGGGCAAACTCTTCCGCTTCATACAGCATCGTATTGATATGCTGCGGCTGCGTCAGGTCCTGGGCTTTCCCGCCGCGCGGAATAAAGCACACCTTCTGGCATTCGGAGATTTTCTCGATCACCAGCGAGCCGGCTTCCCCCTGGATTTCACTCGGCAGCGTAGAGTCGCTCACTTTTGAATGGTGCAGGGTGACGTCGAAATCAGGATAGCTCAGCACCACCGTGCCCTGGGCATCGACGCCGCTCTCCAGCAGGCTGGCGCTGGCGTGGACGGCTCGCGGCTCGCCCCACAGCGCGACCGCCGAGGCCAGGCAGTAAAAGCCGATATCCATGATCGAGCCGTTAGAGAAGGCCGGATTGAAGGTGTTCGGGTTCTCGCCGTCGAGATAGCGCTGATAGCGCGAAGAGTACTGGCAGTAGTTGATAAAGGCTTTATGCAGGCGGCCCACTTTGCTCATCGACTGCTGCAGCAGCTGGAAGTTTGGCAGGCTGGCGGTTTTAAAGGCTTCGAACAGCACCACCTGGTTTTCCCTGGCGGCGGCGATCGCGGCCTCGGCTTCGCGGATATTGGAGGCCAGCGGCTTTTCGCAAATTACGTGCTTTTTATGCGTCAAAAACAGATGCGTTTGCGGGAAGTGCAGGGAGTTCGGGCTGGCGATATACACCGCGTCAACGGCATCGCTCTGCGCCAGATCGTCCAGCGAGGTGAACAGCTGTTCCACCGGATAATCGTTAGCGAAAGCCTGCGCTTGTTCAAGGCTGCGGGAGTAGATGGCGGTGAGCTTATACTTGCCGGTTTCATGGGCGGCATCGACAAACTGGCGGGTTATCCAGTTTGTGCCAACAACTGCGAAACGTATCATAAACGTTGACGAACTCCGTGAAAGGGAACCTTTCGTCACTCTAGCATGCCATCATGACAAAACCAGTGCGCTACTGCGCAGAACGATTTAGCGAAAGGTGCGTTAGCCACAGGCGGGTATCGAACTCCAGCTGGTGATACTGCGGCTCCATATAGCAGCAGAGCTGATAGAACGCTTTGTTGTGGTCCTTTTCTTTCAGATGCGCCAGCTCATGAACCACAATCATCCGCAGAAAGGCTTCCGGCGCTTCGCGGAACACCGTCGCGACGCGAATTTCAGCCTTCGCCTTCAGCTTGCCGCCCTGCACGCGTGAAATGGCGGTATGCAGGCCGAGCGCGTTGTTCAGAACGTGGATCTTGCTGTCATACATCACTTTATTCACCGGCGCCGCGCCGCGCAAAAAGCGGGTTTTCAGATCCTGGGTATATTGATACAACGCCTTATCGCTGTTGACGTCGTGGCTCTGTGGATAGCGTTTTTCCAGCACCGCGCCAAGGCGCTGCTCGGCAATTAATGTGCGCACCTGAGAGAGTAAACTCTCCGGATAGCCATGCAGGTAAGTTAGTTGACTCATCAAAGCCCCAAATAAAAAATAAAAAGGGTATACTCACGCACCCTTTTCAGGGATAACGCCAAAATTTTACCACTCAGGAGGGCCGATGAGCCACTTAGACAACGGTTTCCGTTCACTGACACTGAAACGTTTCCCGGAAACGGACGACGTTAACCCGCTGCTGGCGTGGGAAGCGGCGGATGAATACCTGCTGCAGCAGTTGGACGATACGGAGATTAACGGCCCGGTCCTGATTCTGAACGACACCTTCGGCGCATTGAGCTGCGCGCTGGCCGAACATACGCCTTACAGCATCGGCGACTCTTACCTCACCGAGCTCGCCACCCGCGAGAACCTGCGCCATAACGATATTGCGGAATCCAGCGTCAAGTTTCTCGACAGCACCGCCGAATATCCGCAGGCGCCGGGCGTGGTGCTGATAAAAGTGCCGAAAACGATGGCGCTGCTGGAGCAGCAGCTGCGCGCGCTGCGCCTGGTGGTGACGCCGCAAACCCGCATTATTGCGGGGGCTAAGGCGCGGGATATCCATACCTCGACGCTGGAGCTGTTTGAAAAGGTGCTGGGCCCGACCACCACCACTCTGGCCTGGAAGAAAGCGCGCCTGATCAACTGCACCTTCAGCGCGCCCGCGCTGGCCGATGCGCCGGAGACCCTGAGCTGGAAGCTGGAAGGAACGGAGTGGACGATCCACAACCACGCGAACGTCTTCTCCCGTACCGGGCTGGATATTGGCGCGCGCTTCTTTATTGAACATCTTCCTGCAAACCTCGAAGGCGAGATTGTCGATCTCGGCTGCGGCAACGGCGTGATTGGCCTGACGCTGCTGGAGAAAAACCCGCAGGCCAGCGTGGTGTTTGTGGATGAATCACCGATGGCCGTTGCCTCCAGCCGCCTGAACGTTGAAACCAACATGCCCGAAGCGCTGGACCGCTGCGAATTTATGATTAACAACGCGCTGTCGGGCGTGGAGCCTTTCCGCTTCAACGCCGTGCTGTGCAACCCGCCGTTCCACCAGAAGCATGCGCTGACGGATAATATCGCCTGGGAGATGTTCCACCACGCGCGCCGCTGCCTGAAGATCAACGGCGAGCTGTATATTGTGGCAAACCGTCACCTGGACTATTTCCATAAGCTGAAGAAAATTTTCGGCAACTGCACCACCGTCGCCACTAACAATAAGTTCGTGGTATTGAAAGCGGTGAAGGCGCGTAAGCTGCGCTGATTGACGAACTTGCCAGCGGCGGTTGCCCGGACGGACGCAGCGCCGCCGGGCAAGCGCGGCTAAATCTCCAGCGCCAGCCGGGTTCCCTGGGCAATTGCGCGGCGGGCGTCGAGCTCCGTCGCCACGTCGCAACCGCCTATCAGATGCACCGTTTTCCCCGCCGCCCGCAGCGGATCCGCCAGCTCGCGCTTCGGCTCCTGGCCGGCGCAGATAATCACCCGATCGACGCTGAACAGCTGCGCTTCGCCGCCGATGGTTACGTGTAGCCCCTCATCGTCGATCTTCTGATAGCTCACCGCCGGGATCATTTTCACGCCGCGAGCCAGCAGGGTGGCGCGGTGGATCCAGCCGGTGGTTTTGCCTAAGCCGTCGCCGGGCTTACCGGCTTTACGCTGAAGCATGACGATCCTGCGCGGGCTTTTCGGCAGCCGGGCGCCTTCCGCCCGCAGTCCGCCCGCGCTCTGCAGGCTGGTATCAATTCCCCACTCCTCGCAGAACCCGGCAATATCCTGGCTGGTGGCGGGCCCCGGCTGGCTAAGGTACATCGCGGTATCAAAGCCGATGCCGCCGCAGCCGATAATCGCCACGCTATCGCCCACCGGCACTTTATCGCGCAGCACGTCGAGATAGCTCAGCACCTTCGGATGAGTAATGCCGTCGATATCCGGCATCCGCGGGGCGATACCGGTGGCGAGGATCGTTTCATCAAACTCCATCAGCCGATCGGCGTCGATCGGCGTATTCAGCCGCAGATCGACGCCGGTCAGATCCAGCATCCGCCGGTAGTAGCGTAGGGTTTCATAGAACTCCTCTTTGCCGGGGATCTGCTTCGCGATATTAAACTGGCCGCCGATCTCTTTTTGCGCGTCGAACAGCGTCACATGGTGCCCGCGCGAGGCGGCGTTGACGGCAAAGGCCAGCCCGGCGGGGCCTGCGCCAACCACCGCCAGCCGTTTCGGCGCGGCGGCGGGGGTGACCGGCATCAGGGTTTCGTGGCAGGCGCGGGGGTTAACCAGGCAGGAGGTCACTTTACCGACGAAGATCCGATCGAGGCAGGCCTGGTTGCAGCCGATACAGGTATTGATCTCATCCGCACGGCCGCTTTGCGCTTTCGCCAGGAATTCACCGTCGGCGAGGAAGGGGCGGGCCATCGACACCATATCGGCGTCGCCGCGGGCGAGGATCTCCTCCGCCACCTGCGGATCGTTAATTCGGTTGGTGGTGATGAGCGGAATCGACACCGCGCCTTTCAGCTTGCGGGTCACCCAGCTGAAGGCGCCGCGCGGCACCGGGGTGGCGATGGTCGGAATGCGCGCCTCGTGCCAGCCGATGCCGGTATTGATAATCGTCGCTCCCGCCGCCTCAACGGCTTTTGCCAGCGTAATCACTTCCGGAAGGGTGCTGCCATCGTGCACCAGATCGAGCATCGACAGGCGATAAATAATAATAAAGTCGTCACCCGCGCGCTGGCGCACGGCCCGCACGACCTCGACGGCAAAGCGCATGCGCTGGTTGTAGTCGCCGCCCCACCGATCGTCGCGCTGGTTGGTGCGCGCGGCGAGGAATTCGTTGATCAGGTAGCCTTCCGAACCCATCACTTCGACGCCGTCGTAGCCCGCTTCCCGCGCCAGCTGGGCGCAGAGGGCAAAATCGTCGATCAGCCGCAGAATCTCATCGTGGCTCAGGGCGTGCGGGGTAAAGCGGTTAATAGGGGCCTGCAGCGCCGAAGGAGCCACCAGCTGCGGCTGGTAGCTGTAGCGGCCGGTATGCAGGATCTGCAGGGCGATTTTGCCGCCTTCCCGATGCACTGCGTCGGTAATGTGCCGGTGATGCGCGAGGTGGCTGGCGTCGTTGAGCACCGCCCCGCCCGCCATCGTAACGCCGGAGGCGGCAGGCGCCACGCCGCCGGTCACAATCAGCGCGACCCCGTGGCGAGCGCGCTCGGCGTAAAAGGCCGCCAGCCGCTCCGCGCCGTCGGCGTGTTCCTCCAGCCCGGTATGCATCGACCCCATCAGCACGCGGTTTTTAAGCTGGGTAAAGCCCAGATCGAGCGGAGCGAATAACGACGGATAGTGGCTCATAATGGCTTCCAGTAGCTAATATGTAACATTATTGTTATGTGGTCGGATGAGTTACTAATTTAGCCGTCGCGGGAGAAAAGGGAAAAGGGGAGTGCGGCGATTGTGATGGGATTCAAAGAATGATGTGCGGCGCCGCGCCATCGGCTCTCAGCGATGGCGCGGTAGCCGGTGGGCTACGTCCGGTGGCGAGGCGCTGCCGGAGAGAGCCCCGGCGCCTGCCACATGGAGGTGGTCAGCCCGCTGTCCACCAGTCCGAGCTGGTCGGCGTAGACCGACTGCCATTTGCTCATCATCTCCTGATAGAGCTCGCGGTGCGCCGGGTCAGGGGTAAACACCCGATGCCAGCCCACCAGCTTTTCACCCGTCGCCGCCATATCGTCGTACAGCCCGGCGCCGGTCCCGGCGGCGATGGCGCAGCCGAGCGCGGTGGCCTCACGCACCACCGGTACGCGCACCGGCAGGCCGGTGACGTCGCTGAGGATCTGGCTCCACAGCGCGCCTTTCGAACCGCCGCCGGCGAAGACCAGGCTATCGAACGTGACCCCCGAGAAGCGGGAGATTTGCGCGAGATTGCAGGCGGAGACAATCGCCGCATTCTCTTCCAGCGCGCGGAACAGGGTCGCCTTATTGCACTTTTCCGGGTCGATGGAGAGGTTAATAAACGACGGCGCGGCGTGGTACCACTGCTTAAAATGCATCGCATCGGAGAAGATCGGCATCACCCCGTGAGAGCCGGCGGGCACCCGGCTGGCCATCTCCTCCAGCAGGGAATAGGCGTCAACGCCGAGGCGCTCGGCCACCAGCTTCTCTTCGGCGCAAAAGGCGTCGCGGAACCAGCGCATGGTGAGGCCGGTAAAGAAGCTAATCGACTCCGCCTGGGCCATGCCGGGAATGACGTGGGGATTGACGCGAATATTCATCTCCGGGTCGGTGCGCGGCTGCGGCAGGTTGACCACCTGCTGCCAGAAGGTGCCCCCCAGCACGGCGGTCTGCCCCGCGCGCACCACCCCGAGGCCGAGGCAGCCCAGCTGCACGTCGCCGCCGCCCATCACCACTGGCGTGCCCGCCCGCAGCCCGCACTGCTGCGCCGCGGCGTCGGTGATCGCTCCCAGCAGCGTGCCGGTCTCTTTCACCGGCGAGAGGATATCGGCGCGCAGTCCGGCCATATCCAGCAGCGCCGGACGCCAGTCGCGGCTGAACAGATCGAGCATCCCGGTGGTGCCGGCGTTTGACGGGTCGACGGCCAGCTCGCCGGAGAGTTTTGCCGCCAGCCAGTCGCTAATCATGGTGATGGTTGCCGCCTGGCGGTAGATATCCGGGCGATGGTGGGCCAGCCACAGTAGGCGCGGCATGGCGCTGAGCGCCAGGGTTTGGCCGGAGACCTCATACACTTCGGACTCAAAGCGGAAATCGTGGATCTCTTTGAGCTCCGCCACCTCGCGGCTGGCGCGCGCGTCGACGTTGGCGCAGGCCCAGATGGCCTCGCCGCTGCGGTCGTACAGGACGATGCCTTCGCGCATCGAGCAGCAGGCGACGGACTGAATATCCGCCGCGCCGAGGTGAGCGGCGGCCAGCGCCTGGCGGATGCACTGGCAGGCCAGCTGCCAGTTGGTGCTAAGGTCGAACTCCATCGAGCCGGGAACATTTTCCACGCTTAGGTGTTTCCATTCGGCCTGGCCGACCGCCACCTGGCGCCCCGCAAGATCGAAAACCACCGCCCGAATGCTGCCGGTCCCGGCATCTAACGCTAACAGGTAACTCATGACATGCGCCTCGCTGGTATTGCGCGGCGCATGGCCATCAGGAGGCCAGCGTAAGCACCGCGCGTGCTGTTGTCTCTTCCGTTACCAGGCCATTAATCCGCTTGCCGATCAGAGCCGCGTAAATCGCCTGCGCTTTTTCCGTTCCTCCGGCAACGCCGACAATGGTCGGCAGCTGCGCCAGCTCGTCAAGGGTAACGCCGAGCAGTTCCCGGTGAATTTCCAGCCCCTCAACCCGCCTGCCGTCGGCCTGCAGGAAATAACCCAAAATGTCGCCTATCGCTCCTTTGCGGGCGTACATCAGCTGTTCGCCTTCGCTGATATAGCCGGAGCGCAGGATGGTGGCGTCGCGGCGCTGGTCGATAGCCCCGATGCCCACCACCGCCGCATCCGCCGCGGTGGCGGCGAGGATCACGTCGCGCACGCTCGACTCCCGACGCAGGATCTCGGCGACGTCGGCGGAAGAGACCCGCAGCGGCGCCGGAATAATGCTGACGCTACAGGCGGCGTCCAGCTGGCCGATGCCGGTCATGTAAGGACCCACGCCGCCGGAAAGGGTCACCAGCCGCACCTGCTGAGAGCTGATAAAGCCGCTCAGATGCTGCAGGCAGCTCATGGTGGCCTCGCCAAAACCGACCGCCAGCAGCTGCCCCGGCGCCAGCACGCCCATCAGCGACTGCGCCGCGCCGATCCCCAGGCGGGTGTTCATCGGCGGGGTATTCAGCGCCGGAAGAACGCGCGCAATCTTCAGATCGAAACGCCGCTGCAGCTCGGTCTCCAGCGCCAGGCAGCCTTCGTAGCGGGAGTTGATCTGCACGCGGATCACGCCGGACTGACGGCCTTTCTCCAGCAGCCGGGAGATCTTCAGCCGCGGCAGCCCCAGGCGTTCGCCAATGTCGTTCTGCGTCAGGCCATCGTGGTAGTAGCACCAGGCAACCCGAGCCACCAGCTCTTCCTCGGCTAACGCCAGCCCGGCGTAGCGGCTCTCTTCCGTAATGCGTTTTTCGCTCATAAATTGAACTCTTATAAAAATTTAGATCATATGTTCGCTATTGCACGGTCGGAAAATGTGAGCCGGCCGGCAAAACCGATCTTTGGCTGTTCGCTGGTTTTATTCAAACGATCTAAAGCATAAAACTGTGATCATCGCACGGTTGTAAATATAGTTCACGGTCTACGCTTTTGAACATTATTAAATTAAAAAATCATTTGTTCAAACCGAGGCGTGATAATGAAGCCACTGCTTGAAGCCCGCCAAATCTACAAACAGTTCTCCGGCATTAGCGTGCTGAAGGCGATTGATTTCACGCTATTTTCCGGCCAGGTACACGCCCTGATGGGCGGCAACGGCGCCGGGAAATCGACGCTGATGAAGATTGTCGCCGGAGTGGAAACCCCCGACGGCGGAGAGCTCACCCTCGGCGGCAGCACCTTTGCGCGCCTGACTCCCGCGCTGGCTCATCAGCAGGGCGTTTATCTGGTGCCGCAGGAGCCGATGCTGTTTCCCAACCTGACGGTGCGGGAAAACATCATGTTCCGTCTGCCGAAGCGCGCCGATAGCGCCGCGCAGCTGCAGGAAAAGCTGCGGCAGCTCAGCTGCCAGCTGAATCTCGACGCGGCGGCCAGCACCCTCGAGGTGGCGGATCAGCAAATGGTCGAGATCCTGCGCGGCCTGATGCGCAAAGCGCAGATCCTGATCCTCGACGAGCCCACCGCCTCCTTAACGCCGGGCGAAACGGCGCGTCTGTTTTGCCAGATCCGCGCGCTGCAGGATCTCGGCGTCGGCATCGTCTTTATCTCGCACAAGCTGCCGGAGATCCGCCAGATCGCCAGCCACGTCTCGGTCATGCGCGACGGCGCGGTGGTGCTGAGCGGGCATACCGCCGACTACAGCGACAATCAGCTGGTGAGCGCCATGACGCCCGTCGACCGGGAGCACGCCCTCAGCGATACGCAGAAGCTGTGGCTGGCGCTGCCGGGCAACCGACGCACCCAGCCGCAGGACTTCCCGGTGCTGCGGGTGGAAGATCTCACCGGCGAGGGGTTTATCGATCTTAGCCTCGAGATCTACGCCGGGGAGATCGTCGGCCTCGCCGGGCTGGTGGGGGCCGGGCGCACCGAATTTGCCGAAACCCTCTACGGCCTGCGGCCGCTGCGCGCGGGGCGGGTCTGGCTGGAGAACCGCGATATCAGCGGTGCCAGCACCCGGGCGCGGCTTGCCGGCGGGCTGGTCTATCTGCCGGAAGATCGTCAGGTTTCCGGACTGTTTCTCGATGCGCCGGTGCGCTGGAACACGGTGATGTTTAACCAGCCGTCGCTGTGGCAGCAGGATAAACGCGAGGCGGCGGTGGTGGAGCGCTATCACCGGGCGCTGGGGATCAAATTTGCCGATAGCGACCAGCCGGTGCGCACGCTCTCCGGCGGTAACCAGCAGAAGGTGCTGCTGGCGCGCTGCCTCGAGGCCAACCCGCTGCTGCTGATCGTCGACGAGCCGACGCGCGGCGTGGACGTCTCCGCCCGCGCCGATATCTACCAGCTGCTGAAAAGCGTCGCCGCGCAGAACGTCGCGGTGCTGATGATTTCCAGCGATCTGGATGAATTTGTTGGCCTGGCCGACCGGGTGCTGGTGATGCATCAGGGCAGACACAGCGGCGAGCTGGCGCAGCAGGCGGTGACCGTCGAACGCATGATGGCGCTGGCATTTGGAGGAGCGGCATGAAAACGTTATTGAAAAATCGCGAACTGAGCGCCTTTCTCGCCATCGTGGTGCTGTTCGCCGGGCTGGTGGCGCTCAATCCGGCCTACTTCAGCCTGCAGACCCTGGGCATGATCTTCGCCAGCTCGCAAATCCTCTGCCTGCTGGCGCTCGGGGCAACCCTGGTGATGCTGACCCGCAATATCGATGTTTCCGTCGGTTCCACCGTCGGCCTGTGCGCCATTGCGGTGGGCGTGGCGCTCAACGGCGGCTATGGCCTGACGGCAGCTATTGCTTTTGCGCTGGCGATTGGCGCCCTGGCGGGGGCCTTTAACGGCCTGCTGGTGGTGGGTCTGCGCATTCCGGCGATTGTCGCCACTCTTGGCACCCTCGGGCTGTATCGCGGGGTGATGCTGCTGTGGACCGGAGGTAAATGGATTGAAGGCCTGCCGGATAGCCTCAAGTCGCTCTCGGAACCGGCGTTTATCGGCGTCTCGCCGCTGGGCTGGCTGGTGCTGGTTCTGCTGCTGGCCGGGGCCTGGATGCTGTCGCGGACCGCCGCCGGCCGCGATTTCTACGCCGTCGGCGATAATCTGACCGCCGCGCGCCAGCTGGGAGTGGCGGTAAACCGCACGCGGATGCTCGCCTTCACCCTTAACGGCATGCTGGCAGCCTGTGCGGGCGTTGTTTTTGCCGCCCAGATTGGCTTCGTGCCCAACCAGACCGGCAGCGGGCTGGAGATGAAAGCCATTGCCGCCTGCGTGCTCGGCGGTATTTCCCTGCTTGGCGGCACCGGGACGCTAATCGGCGCGTTTCTCGGCGCCTTCTTCCTCACTCAGATTGATACCGTGCTGGTGCTGCTCAGGCTCCCGGCGTGGTGGAACGACTTTATCGCCGGGCTGGTTCTGCTCGGCGTGCTGGTGCTCGACGGGCGGCTGCGCCAGGCGCTGAGCCGCCACCAGCGAGCGCTGAAATATGCCCGCTTTCAGCCCGGTAATAAGGGGGGAAAGCGCGTAGCCCCGTTTACAAAGCGTAAAAACAAAGAGGTGGCGTGATGAAGCTCAGCTGGGAAAGCGCGCTGCTGGCGCTGCTGGTGGTGGAAATTCTGCTGTTCGGGGCCATTAACCCGCGGATGCTGGATATCAATATGCTGCTGTTCAGCACCAGCGATTTTATCTGTATCGGCATCGTGGCCCTGCCGCTCACTCTGGTGATCATTAGCGGCGGGATCGATATTTCGCTCGGCTCGACCATTGGCCTGTGCGCCATCGCGTTGGGAGTGATGATGCAAGCGGGCTGGCCGATGGGGCTGGCAATCCCGCTAACGCTGCTGCTTGGCCTGCTGTGCGGGCTGATTAACGCGGCGCTGATCCACTACACCGGTATCAGCCCGCTGGTGATTACCCTCGGCACCCTGTACCTCTACGGCGGCGGAGCGCTGCTGCTCTCCGGCATGGCGGGCGCGACCGGCTATGAAGGGATTAGCGGCTTCCCCGACGCCTTCACCGCCTTCGCCAACCTGACGCTGTTCAGCCTGCCGCTGCCGCTGGTGCTGTTTATCGTCATCACCTTTTTCTTCTGGCTGCTGGCCCACCGCGGGCGCTTTGGCCGCCACCTCTTTCTGCTCGGGCAGAACCCGCGCGCCGCGCGCTATGCCGCGCTATCGGTTAACGGCATACCGTACGTGCTGTATGGCCTGGTAGGCGTGGCGTCGGCGGTAGCCGCGCTGGTGATGGTCTCCTATTTCGGCTCGGCGCGTTCGGATTTAGGCCGCGACCTGCTGATGCCGGCGCTGACCGCCGCGGTGCTTGGCGGGGCGAATATCTACGGCGGGTCAGGTTCGGTTATCGGTACGGCGCTGGCGGCGCTGCTGGTGGGATATTTACAACAAGGTTTACAGATGGTCGGCATCCCCAACCAGGTGTCGAGCGCGCTGTCAGGGGCGCTGTTGGTTGTGGTGGTGATGGGGCGCTCGCTGAGCCTGCACCGTGAATGGGTGCGAATGACCTGGCGACGCCTTTCTCGCGCATAAAACAATCGGAGCACACATACGATGAAAACCAAACGAATCCTGCAAATGAGCGCCCTGGCGCTGGCAATGAGCGTGGTGACCGCTCAGGCCGCAGACCGCATTGCCTTTATTCCTAAACTCGTTGGCGTTGGCTTTTTTACCAGCGGCGGCAACGGCGCCAAAGAGGCGGGCAAGGCGCTGGGCGTCGACGTCACCTACGACGGTCCGACCGAACCGAGCGTCTCCGGCCAGGTGCAGCTGATCAACAACTTCGTCAACCAGGGCTACAACGCGATTATCGTCTCCGCCGTGTCGCCGGACGGCCTGTGTCCGGCGCTCAAGCGCGCGATGCAGCGCGGCGTGAAGGTGCTGACCTGGGACTCCGATACCAAACCCGAATGCCGCAGCATCTATATCAACCAGGGCACCCCGCAGCAGCTCGGCGGACTGCTGGTGGATATGACCTCGCAGCAGGTGAGCAAACCGGCCGCTAAGGTGGCGTTCTTCTACTCCAGCCCGACGGTGACCGACCAGAACCAGTGGGTCAAAGAGGCCAAAGCGAAGATTGCCAAAGAGCATCCGCAGTGGCAGGTGGTGACCACCCAGTTCGGCTATAACGACGCCACCAAATCGCTGCAAACCGCCGAGGGAATATTAAAAGCCTATCCGGATCTCGACGCCATTATCGCCCCGGACGCCAACGCGCTTCCGGCGGCGGCGCAGGCGGCGGAGAACCTCAAGCGTCAGGGGGTGGCGATTGTCGGCTTTAGCACCCCGAACGTTATGCGCCCGTACGTCGAGCGCGGGACGGTGAAGGCTTTCGGCCTGTGGGATGTGGTCCAGCAGGGGAAAATTGCGGTTAACGTCGCCGATCGTCTGCTGAAAAAAGGCGATCTTAACGTTGGCGACAGCGTGGAGGTAAAAGATATCGGGACGCTGAAGGTCGAGCCGAACAGCGTTCAGGGATATCAGTATGAGGCGAAAGGCAACGGCATCGTGCTGCTGCCGGAGCGCGTGGTGTTCACCAAAGAGAACATCAACAACTACGACTTCTGACGGGGGATGAAATGGCAGATTTAGACGATATCAAAGAGGGGAAAAACTTTGGCCTGGACCGACCGCAGCAGAACGCGCTCTACGGGCTGAAGGGCTGCGGATCGCTGGAGTGGGGGATGCAGTCCCGGCTGGCGCGCATCTTTAACCCACACAGCAACCGCACGGTGATGCTGGCCTTCGATCACGGCTATTTTCAGGGGCCGACCACCGGGCTTGAGCGGATCGATCTCTCCATCGCCCCGCTGTTTGATGAGACCGACGTGCTGATGTGTACTCGCGGGATCTTAAGAAGCACGGTACCGGCGGCCACCAATAAGCCGGTGGTTTTGCGCGCCTCCGGCGGTAACTCAATCCTCAGCGAGCTTTCCAACGAATGCGTGGCGGTAACGATGGAGGACGCGCTGCGCCTTAACGTCTGCGCGGTCGCGGCGCAGGTCTATATCGGCAGCGAATATGAGCATCAGTCGATCGGCAACATTATTAAACTGGTGGATGCCGGGAACCGCTACGGCATGCCGGTGCTGGCGGTCACCGGGGTTGGTAAAGAGATGGCCCGCGACGCGCGCTATTTCTCGCTGGCCAGCCGGATCGCCGCCGAGATGGGGGCGCAGTTCGTAAAAACCTATTTTGTTGAAGAAGGCTTTGAAAAAGTGACCGCCAGCTGCCCGGTACCGATCGTGATTGCCGGCGGCAAAAAGCTGCCGGAGCAGGAGGCGCTGGAGATGTGCTGGCGGGCGATTGACCAGGGCGCATCCGGCGTCGATATGGGACGCAATATTTTCCAGTCCAGCGCGCCGCGCGCGATGCTGAAGGCGGTGAAGAAAGTGGTGCACGAGAATATGAGCGCCCGCGAGGCGTATCAGTTCTGGCAGGAGGAGAAGCAGGGGGAGCTGAAATGAACGTGACGCTGGTCGAAATCAATATCAAGCCGGAGCGGGTGCACGAGTTTCTCGACGTCTTTCGCGCGAACCATGAAGGGGCGCTGCAGGAGCCGGGCAACCTGCGCTTCGACGTTCTGCAGGACCCGGAGGTCAAGACGCGGTTTTTTATCTACGAGGCCTATAGGGATGACGAAGCCGTGCTGGCGCACAAAAAAACGCCGCACTATCTGGCCTGCATCGAGAAGCTGGATGAGATGATGTCGCAGCCGCGGCAGAAGCGCAGCTTTATAGGCCTGCTGCCGGAATAGCATTGGAAACTGGCCTGCGGGATCGTCCGGCGAACGGATTACCGCAGGCTAAGTCCCGGCTGGAGGGGGGCAAGGGACTTTTCCCTGGATACGGGGATGTACCACTTCAGGAGCCGGGTCATTGGTGGCGATTTTAACGCCGTGGTGAAGATAGATTTTATTGCTCAGTAAACCAAAGGGTGGTTCACAGTATGGGCCTTATCCATTAATTGATCTGGAAAATATAACTTTCTTCGGGAATTTAAATTTTCAATTGAGAGCCTCCTTCCATAAATAACCCTTCCGTACAACAGAATGAATTTATTCTCACGTCGCTTCTGCAATATTAGGTTTTACATGTATCATCCTTCACTATTCTTACCGCAGCGCACGGCGAGCTTTTTGTATTGTTGATATCGCGTGTATGGTTATGTCTCAATACCTATAGCAGCCTCAATGAATCCCACTCTTGATATATTCAGCATGTTTATATATACAGAAATGAACTGCTAACTAAATTATTAATTAACACTCTACGAATGAACAGTTCGAGAGTTTAAGGTGTTTTTTGTGATTTTCATTTGAGTTGTTTGTTTTTTCGGCATATATTTCCATTTAACAATATTAAAAGTAAGGACACTTTATGAAGGCCTCCAGCTATTTAAAGATGAAGTTACAAAGTGACAGGCAGTTAGCTGTTTATGGACAACAGGGCGTGACCTCCACATGGAAAGCAATGAAGGGTATTGGTTCTGATATTTACTCTGGAGTTGAGCGGGTAAGCTGGTATTCCTCATGTCTTATCCCCCGCTATCATGATGTTTGTAATAAATTAGTTTCTGAAGAACAGCGCATGTATAAGTCGATTCTTTCTGTTTTTCGTTATCACGACGTAATTGGTCATATGTTCTACCTCTATTTTGAAATGATCATTAACGATAGCAAAAATGACAATCAGCAAGGCAGTGTACGATATGTTGACTCCAAAATTACACAAATGGCTACGAAAGTACCCGTTGGTAGAGCAACTCGCTTTGCATTGGCTCTGACTCTTTCGAAAGCTCTTTCTGCATCCGATTTAGTATCTGACGCCGTAATTAAGCGCCTGTCAAAGCGCACACCGGCAATCGTCATGGCTCTTCAGCTTTTTGGTTCTGAGCAAAAATGCGCTATTGCCGCACGACAACTTAAAACACTCGATCCATCGTATTACGCAATCCTTTATAATGCAGAAGTTGAAATGTTGTATTATTTTATTGATCCCATTCTTTCAGATGTTATCAAGCAATATCAAATGCGATTCTATAATAACTACGATGAATTTTATGCTTATCTAAAGAGCCACTACCATGTTTAAAAGCTTGCTATCAATACTCTTTACGGAAATACTTTTCCTCGTTTGGATATTTGCAAGTGGATTAATTTTTATGTATTTAGTCCCTGAATACTGGTTTGTATTGACTGTGGTTTCAGTCATATTGTTAATTATTGTCCATCCTGTTTTATTCGGGCGATTTGATAAGTACGATAAATAATTACTACGAAAAGGATCTTTTATGTCAAACCCAGCTTATTTATGGTTGACGGATGAAAATGGTTCACCAATGGTTGGCCCATCGCTTGTATTGGGTCGTGAAGGTGCTATCGAGTTGAAATCATTCACCCATAATGTCAATATTCCAGTTGACGGCAATACCGGAAAACTGACAGGTACGCGTATTCATATGCCGATTATGTTCCAAAAAGAATTTGATCGTGTAACCCCCATGCTCTATCGCGCGCTGAGTACCGGGAAAACCCTACAATCTGCGATATTCAAAATGTACCAGATTATTGAGGCCGGATTAGAGCAGGAGTACTTCAATATTATTCTCGAAAACGTAAAGCTGACATCAATTACACCGGATTTATACCCAGGAGCAAATACAGGAACGCATCTTGAAACGATTCTTATGCGCTATGAAAAAATTACCTGGAAGCATTGCGATGGCAATATTATCTATACTGACTCATGGAATGAGTGGGCGACATATTAACTTTATGGGCAAACGGCGCATTGCATAAGGATGAAAGCCGGGCGATAACGCGTCTCCCGGGTCAGTATGGCGGAACGGCAGGCGTAAAAAAGCCCGGTGAATATCGCTTCCTCCGGGCTTTTTGTTGGCTATCGTCAGGCTTCTTCCACTGAAACCCGCAGCTCGGCCAGCGCGTTCCGCGCCGCCTTCAGCACCAGCTCGCACTGCTCAAGGGTCAGGGTCAGCGGGGGTTCGATGCGGATCGTCCTCGCGTTGTTCAGGGTGCCGGCCACCAGCACCCGCTGGCGGAACATCAGGCTGGCAAAGTCATAGCCGATTTCGTTATCCACGAATTCAATGGCCATCAGCATCCCTTTACCACGGACTTCGTTCACCAGCTCCGGATACTCGCGAGCCAGCAGGCGGAAGCCGTCCAGCAGCAGATCGCCTTTCTGTTCGGCCTGCGCCGGCAGATTCTCCGTCAGCAGAACGTTGATCGTTGCCAGCGCCGCGGCGCAGGCCAGCGGGTTACCGCCGAAGGTGGTGGTGTGCAGGAACGGATTATCGAACAGCACCGAGAACACCTCTTCGGTGGCAACCGTCGCGCCAATCGGCATCACGCCGCCGCCGAGCGCTTTGGCAAGACACAGAATGTCCGGATGAACGTTTTCATGCTCGCAGGCAAACATTTTGCCGGTGCGGCCCATGCCGGTCTGCACTTCGTCGAAGATCAGCAGCGCGCCAAACTCGTCGCACAGCTTACGGACCGCGGGGAGATAGCCCTGCGGCGGCAGGATCACCCCACCTTCGCCCTGGATCGGCTCAAGGATCACCGCCGCGACGTCATCGCCGGTTTTTTTACACTCGCTGAGCAGCGTGCGCATGGCGTTGATGTCGCCAAACGGCACGTGACGGAATCCCGGCAGCAGCGGCATAAAAGGCTTACGGAACGTCGATTTGGCGGTAGCAGACAGCGCGCCCAGCGATTTGCCATGAAAGGCGCCGCTGGTGGCCACAAAGGTAAACTTGCCGCGAGGGGACTGGTAGGCTTTAGCGAGCTTCAGCGCCGCTTCGACCGACTCGGTGCCGCTATTGGAAAAGAAGCTGTATTTCAGTTTGCCCGGCGTCAGGGCCGCCAGCGTTTTGGCCAGCATGGCCCGCAGCGGATCGAGCAGTTCCTGACTATGAAGAGGTTGCTTAGCGAGCTGATGCTCTACGGCGGAAACAACGACTGGATTACGGTGCCCTACATTAAAAATCCCAAAGCCACCCAGACAATCAATAAACTCTTGTCCCTGAGTGTCGACAAGCGTATTTAAACTTCCCGCCTGCCACTCTACGGCTCCGTAATCCCCGCCAGCGGTAACAGATTTTCGATACGCTAAAAAACCCGGATTTACGTGCTCTTTAAAGTACTCTCTGACCTCCTGGTTAAGTGCTTTCATCTCCTCATGATCGAGCGTTTGCTTTTCAATGAGATTCAGTGCGTGTGCGCTACAGGCCAGAGCCGATGCGCTGGAAGGTAACCTGTTCAAAGTGGGCTCCTGGGATGGGCGTATCACATGATACTGAATTAAGTATTGCAGGGATTACGCCACTTCGGTGGAGGAGCTGAAAATCGGGATAAACGCAGCGTGAAAGCGCAATTGCGCAATATTTAATCTTCCGGCGATATTTTTGGCATGCTTTACTCCTGAGCGGGCGCGGCATGCGCTCTGCGGGCTCTATGCCGCATGCTTCGCCGCGGTGCGCTTTGCCCAACGCTGGGGCAGAAGAGGGCCGGCTGGCGGGCGGCACGCGGCGATAGCTTAATCGAGCTGGGAGATTTCCATCGCCGCGCGGTCGATGACGGCAATAATCTGCTTTAGCTGCGCTTCGCTGATGGCCTGCTGATTAACTTTTAAATCCAGCACGGCTTTAAAATTTTCCAGCGCCCGCTTCATCTGCGGATTTTTGCGCAGTTCGCAGCCGACCATCCGCGCCTGAAGACGCTCCTGAATGTCGGCCAGGGACTGCAGATTCTCCGCGTGCAGGCGGCGACCGTCTTCGCTAATCGAGATTTTTTTACGCCCGTTTTCCTCCTCAACGCCGATCAGCCCCTGATCCTGCAGCAGGTCGAGGGTGGGGTAGATAACGCCGGGGCTCGGGCTGTAGTTGCCCTGAGTCAGGCTCTCGATCTCTTTAATCAGCTCGTAACCGTGGCTGGCGCTGCGGGTGAGGATATCGAGGATAACCAGCCGCAGCTCGCCGTGGCCGAAGAAACGCTGGCGCCGCCCGCCGCCTCTCCGCCCGCGATCGCCACGTTCACCGTGATGCTCGCGCGAGTCGTGCTCTTCTTCATGATGGTTGCGCATCGTTTTCTCCTGTCTGTTTTGATATATCTAATTTATATCTAAATGTAATATCATGGCAAGTTTGATTGCTTTGTTTTTATTAACTAATTGATAATTATTATCTTTATTTTGTTTTTTGGATTTTCATGTCTTTTGGTTTGACTATATCAAAAAAGAGCTTGCATTCTTTTTTAATGGCAATCATTATCATTTGCAAAGTATTTAGATATATCTGTTTAATTTCACGAAGGCCGCTGATGATGACAACAATGAAAAAAACGCAGTATCCGCAACGCGTACAAAACGAACTCCGTTTCCGCGAGCTCACCGTGCTGCGCGTTGAGCGCGTGGGCGCTGGCTTCCAGCGTATCGTGCTGGGCGGCGAAGCGCTGGATGGTTTCGTTTCGCAGGGTTTTGATGACCATACCAAGCTCTTTTTCCCGCAGGAGGGCGCGACCTTTACGCCGCCGCAGGTGACGGATGAAGGCATTAACTGGGGCGAGGGCGTGCGCCCGGCGAGCCGCGACTACACGCCGCTGTACGATGCCGAACGCCACGAGCTGGCCTATGATTTCTTTATTCATGACGGCGGTATCGCCAGCCGCTGGGCGCTGGCGGCAAGCGTCGGCGATAAGCTGGTGATTGGCGGGCCGCGCGGTTCGCTGGTGGTGCCGGAAGACTACGCCTGGCAGCTGTATGTCGGCGATGAGTCCGGGATGCCCGCGCTGCTTCGTCGCCTGCAGGCATTAAGCCAGCTGCCGGTTCAACCGCAGGTTACGGCGATCGTCACCATTGGCGATGAGTCTTATAAAGACTATCTGGCGGATTTTGATGGCTTCAATATCGAGTGGGTGGTGGGCCATAACCCCGCCGCGGTGGCCGAACGTCTGGCGCAGGTGAGCGTCCCGGCTGAGGATTACTTTATCTGGGTGACCGGCGAAGGCGCGGTGGTGAAATCGCTGCTTGAGCGCTTTAAAGGGGAAGAGATCGACCCGCAGCTGGTGCGCTCGCAGGCCTACTGGCACAGTAAATAAGCGGATGCCATGAAGTCCCGGGCCGCGGCTAACTTACTGTCCGGGCCGCATTGCCAAAATGCCCTGTATTCCCGCAGGCGCCGTGCGCCTGCGGGAATGTTTGACTAATCCTGCCTCTCTGCCAGCGCCTTAAACACCATCGCCACCGCGTGAGCGCCCGGGTCCATATTGCCCAGCAGGCTGTCGCTGTTCAGATACGACGCGCGCCCGGCGTTGGCTTTGCTGGCGTGGAGGGTGCTTTCCGCGCCGGCCTCGGCCGCGGCAAACGCCGCCTGCAGATTGTCAGGCGCGGCCAGCAGCGACGCCAGCGCCGGCTGCAGCGCGTCAATCATGGTGCGATCGCCTTCGTCCGCCCCGCCGTAAAACTTCATCTGCGCCAGGCCGGCGTTCAGCGCTTCGGCGACGCCTGCGCCCTGTTCCAGCTTCTGCCCGGCGGCGGTAAAGAAAATAGACATCAGCACGCCGCTGGAACCCCCCATCACCACGGTCAGGCGTTCGCCGATCAGCGCAAACAGGGTGGCGAGGTCGGCGAGCGGCAGCTGCTGGCGATGCAGCAGGTCAGCAACGTCGCGCGCGCCCGCGGCGAAGGTCGAGCCGGTGTCGCCGTCGCCGACTTTGGCATCCAGCGCGTTCAGGTGGGCCTCAAGGTCGGACAGCGTTGCGGTCACCTTCCCGACATAGCCCGCAACGAGGCTATTGTCTGAAGGCTGGAACTCCACGCGGCTACTGCGCAGCGAGCAGGGCATGACGCCGACGGCGCGCGGCTGAACCGGCTTCTGCCAGCTGGCGGTTTCCACCTCGGACAGCAGCGCTTTCTCAATGCTCTCTTCCAGCACGATCGCGGTAATCGAGAAGCCTTTCATATCCAGGGCGGTGACCAGCGAAGCCGGGCCAATCAGCCAGTCAATGCGCTGATGGAGCGGGGTATTGGCCAGCTCGCGGGTGAGGATCGCCATCTCCGCGACCGACACGCCGCCGAGATTATTGAGCATTACCGCCAGGCGGCCGGTTGCCGGCAGGGCCGCGGTCAGCTTCTCCGCCATCAGCTGCATAATCTGCCCGCTGTTCTGGGTAGCGATAACCGAAGCGCCGGGCTCGCCGTGAATGCCCATCCCCAGCTCGGCCCGATCCGGATGATGGCGCGGGGCCGTTTCGGCCTCCTGCGGCAGGTGGCAGCTGGAGAGCGCGAGGCCGAGGCTGCAGGTGTTGTTCGCCGCGTACTGCGCCTCGCGCAGCACGGTCGCCAGGTTATAGCCGCGTTCGGCGAAGTAGCCCGCCACTTTGTGTACCAGGATGGTCCCGGCAATGCCGCGCGGATGCTTGTTATCCGGCAGCGAAATATCGTCGCCGACAATCAGCATCTCGACGCTATAGCCCAGACGACGCGCTTTCTCCGCCGCGAGGCCAAAGTTAAGGCGATCGCCGGTGTAGTTCTTGACGATCAGCAGGCAGCCCGCTTCGCCGGTGACGGCCTGGATGGCCGTCAGCACCGCATCGACGCTCGGTGAAGCAAAAATATCGCCGCAGACGGCGGCGGTGAGCATGCCTTTACCAATAAAGCCCACGTGGGCCGGTTCGTGACCTGAGCCGCCGCCGGAGATCACCGCGACGTTGCTCTTATTCAGATCGCTGCGCACGACTACGCGGATCGCCGGATCGCTCTCCAGCCGCGCCAGGTTATTCCACGGGCTGGCGATAATCGCCCCTTCAATAACGTCGCTGACGAGGCTGGTGCGCTGATTAAAAAAGAATTGAGACATAACGGTTCCTGGAGGTTGAGCGAAAACAGAGTCCCCGGAGGCAGGGCCTCCGGCGTAAGGTCAGTGGGGCAGGCAACGGCTTACCCGCGGATAATGCGCTTTTCGGCGATATCAAGGGTGATGGCATCGCCGCCGTGCAGCGTTTTCAACGCGTCGCCCTGCTGGCACAGGCAGGCGATCCCGGCCTGGCGCGCGATAATCGCGCCGTGGGAGACGTCGCTTCCGCCCTGCAGGCAGATCCCTTTGACCTGCCGGGCGTCGAGCTGCAGTACGGTAGAGGGGAAGATATCATCGGCGATGATAATCACCGGTTCATTCACCGCCAGCGGCACCTCGCTGCGGCCCTGAAGATGGCGCAGCGTACGGTGAAGAAGATCTTCGATATCAATATAGCGCGCCTGCAGATAGGCATCGCTCAGCTGGCGATACTGCTGGCTGAGATCGACCAGCACCTGATACCACGCCCACTCGGCGCAGCACTGCTCCTTGCTCAGGATGGCGCAGGCGGCGTCATAGAGGTCCGGGTCGTCGAGCAGGGTATGGTGGCCGGAAAAAATGGCTGCGATATCGGCGGAATAGCGCTCCTCCGCCAGGCGGGTCAGCGCGTTGAGATCCGCCAGCGTCTGGTCAATGGCCTGCTTCAGGCGCCGCTGCTCTTTGGCGCTATTGGCGCTGTTTCGCCGTCTCGGCTCGGCATGCGGCAGGGGATAAAACAGCGCCTTCCCCTGGACACGGGCGGTGGAGGGGGCGGAAGCCGCCGGGGCGGCGTCCGGCTGCTCGCCAAAGTTCTCCGCCGCCAGCGCCTGGAATGCGGCCAGCGCCGCCTCGGCATCCGGCCCGCGGGCCAGCAGCCTTAGCCGGTCGTCGCGGCGCACCTGCAGCAGCGCGATTTTATTGATGCTGTCCGGCGCCACGCACTTCCCGCCTTTCTCCAGCAGCAGATCGGCGTTGAAACCGGCCAGCGCCGCCACCAGGCGCGAGGCCGGACGAACGTGCAGGCCGTTGTGGTTGCTAATCACCACCGAAACCGACCGCGCGCCGTCATCCTCGGCAAAGGGGGTCGCCTCAGGGGCGGCCTGAGCGGGCGACGGTAACCCCAGCTGAACGCGCTTAGCCTCCAGCGCATTCATGGCGTCCTCAATAACCTTGTCGATCGTTGAACCGGTCGCCGCGCTGACCGTGGCCGCCAGCGTACCTTCGACCAGCGGGGCCGCGCAGAGGCGAACCTTAGCGGCGATAGCGGGATCGAGAAGATCCAGCGCCGTCTCGGCGCTCAGCAGGGCGCTGCCGATATCCATCATCACCAGCACGTGATCGGCGTCGGCAACGGATTCAATCGCCTCCATCACCTTTATGGGATCGGTGCCGATCGGGTTCTCAGGATCGTCAATCCCGGCGGCGATCGCCAGACGGCAGCCGTCGCCGATTAACATCTGCCGGGCCAGTTCTCCGACACCTTCGCCCAGCCGGGCGCTATGAGAAACAATCACCAGGTTTACCATCGCTTTTTCCTTACTCTTTGGCTGCCGCAGCCAGCTCCTGAATCATAAACATCACCGAGGTCGCGCCCGGATCCTGATGTCCGATGCTGCGCTCGCCGAGATAGCTGGCGCGGCCTTTGCGCGCCTGCATGGTGATGGTGGAGCGGGTGGCGATTTCCGCCTGCTTGCAGGCGGCATCCAGCGCGGCGTGCATCGACAGATGCTGTTCGCTGGAGTGGCGCAGCGATTCAACGACCGGTAGCCAGACGTCGCACATCGTTTTATCCCCCGGCTCCGCCTTGCCGCGGTTGACCACGCCGTCCGCGCCTTCGCGCATCATCTGATACAGCTCGTCGAGGCTGAGGCTCTGGTGCGCCTGGGTTACCTGGGCCGCGCGGATAAAGAAGGTGCCGAACAGCGGGCCGCTGGCACCGCCAACGTTGGAAAGCAGCGTCATCCCGGTATTTTTAAGGATAAAACCGATGTCCTTATCGGCAATAGAAGGCAGCTTTTCCACCACCTTGCTGAAGCCGCGATGCATGTTCAGGCCGTGGTCAGCATCGCCAATCTCTTTATCCAGCCCGGTAAGAAAATCCCGCTCTTTGGTAAAGATCTCGCCGCAGCGATAGAGCCAGTTAACGATCTGCGTTCTGTTTAGTGACATGTTGTGCTCCTTAATGGCCCCAGTTCAGCGCCGGGGTATGGACGGGGGCATCCCACAGGGCCAGCGTATCGTCGTCGGCTTTCAGCAGGGTGATGGAAAAGCCCACCATATCCAGAGATGTGCAGTAGCTACCGATAAGGCTGCGGGCGATAGCGATCCTGCTCTCCTCGCAGCGTTCGGCGAGGCGGTTGTAGACGCCGTACAGCTCCGATAGCGGCGTGGCGCCGAGGTTATTGACCAGCGCGATAACGCGGTCGCCGCTCTGTAGCGCCTGTTTACTCTGCTGGACGTCCTGCCAGCTGCCTTTGGCCGGGTCCCACTGGCGCAGGGTGCGGCTGTAGGTACCGTTTTCCAGCAGGGTGGCGAACATTTCGTCCACGGTCTGGTCGAGGGAGCTGAAGGCGCGGCGGTCAATCCCCGGCTCGCCGTGGATGCCGACGCCGAACTCCATTTCATTATCCTGCAGCTCAAAAGAGGGCTGCCCGGCGGCCGGAACGGTGCAGGCCGCCAGGGCGACACCGATGGAGTGGCCGAGGTTGTTGAGCCTGCGGCCCAGCTCGGCGCAGGCTTCCAGCGAGTCGCCGCGCTCGGCGGCGGCGCCCACCAGCTTTTCAACCAGCACGGTGTTGGCTACGCCCCGGCGACCGGCGGTATAGAGGCTGTCCTTCACCGCCACGTCATCATCGATAACCACGGTGGTGACCTTGACGCCGCTCTCATGCAGCAGCTCGGCGGCGGTTTCGAAATTCAAAATATCGCCGGTATAGTTTTTGATAATCAGCAGCACGCCTTCGCCGCCGTCGATATTCATCGCGCACTCAAACATTTTATCCGGCGTCGGCGAGGTGAAGATCTCGCCGGGACAGGCGCCGGAGAGCATGCCCTGGCCGATGTAGCCGCAGTGCATTGGCTCATGTCCGCTGCCGCCGCCGGAAAGCAGCGCCACTTTTCCGGCAACCGGCGCATCGGCGCGGGTGACGTACACCGGGTCCTGATGCAGCGTTAATTCGGGATGGGCCTTCGCCAGGCCCGCCAGCTGTTCGCTCAGGACATCTTCGACACGGTTAATCAGTTTTTTCATCTTTATGCTCCGTCGCAGTGGTTCGATGCAGCCTCTCTGCTGGCGGAGGCGGTCATCGTGTAGGGGTTCGCCAGCCGATAAGCGCTGTCCGGCGATGTAGTGATTCTGGCTGAGTTAGCGAAAAAAAAAATCTGCCCGAAGAGGGTTTCATTCCGGAACGTGATTGCTGATAAATGTTCCGTAATGAAACGTTTATTGCGAAGAAAAAAGCAAAATGCGACCCAGAGCGGTTTTTTTCATACCGCCGCGAGGCGGATAAGCGGCGATGACGAAGCGGGTTTTTAGTTTTTTTTCGCGGCCAGGGGCCGATTTCCCGGTGAGCTATGCTGTTTGCCGGGCAAATTTACGCCGCACGGGCGGATCGGGATCGCAATCCCAGCGTTTCATGGTGATTAATGTTTCAATATGAAACGCAAAAAAATTTTCTCTGTTCCATATCAGAACAAAATTACGAAAGATTTTTTTGTTCTCCGCTCGCCCTACAGTGGTTGCATCGCTCCGGTAGCGCTCCCGTTCCCCTCATTAGCAGAAGGCGGAGCGGAGTGGCGCCAGGGCTCATTATGTAAAAACATGCACTTAGAGCCTATCCCATTAGGGCTATTTTACTTGCCATTTGGAACCTGGGCAGTGCTCGAAATCCTCACGTACTACGTGTACGCTCCGGTTTCTCCGCGCTGTCCGTGTTCAAACTGGCTACGCCAATTACGCCTGGTGGGATAGGCTCTTATTTGAGGGTGAAAGGAATGCTAAAAGTTATTCAATCTCCAGCCAAATATCTCCAGGGACCTGATGCATCCACGCTGTTTGGCGAGTACGCCAAAAACCTGGCGGACAGCTTTTTCGTGATTGCCGATGACTTCGTCATGAAGCTGGCGGGAGACAAGGTGCTTAACGGCCTGCATAGCCACAATATTAGCTGCCATGCCGAGCGCTTTAACGGTGAATGCAGCCATGCGGAAATCAACCGCCTGATCGCGATTCTGCAGCAGCACGGCTGCCGCGGCGTGGTGGGGATTGGCGGCGGCAAGACCCTCGATACGGCGAAAGCCATCGGCTTTTACCAGAAGCTGCCGGTGGTGGTTATCCCCACCATCGCCTCGACCGATGCGCCAACCAGCGCGCTGTCGGTTATCTACAGCGAAGCGGGCGAGTTTGAAGAGTATCTGATCTATCCGAAAAACCCGGATATGGTGGTGATGGATACGGCGATTATCGCCAAAGCGCCGGTGCGCCTGCTGGTGGCCGGGATGGGCGATGCGCTCTCCACCTGGTTTGAAGCGAAGGCCTGTTTTGATGCCAGGGCAACCAGCATGGCGGGCGGGCAGTCCACGGCGGCGGCCTTGAGCCTGGCGCGCCTGTGCTATGATACGCTGCTGGCCGAGGGTGAAAAGGCGCGTCTTGCCGCCCAGGCGGGGGTGGTGACCGATGCCCTGGAACGCATCGTGGAAGCCAATACCTACCTCAGCGGTATCGGCTTTGAAAGCAGCGGCCTCGCCGGCGCGCATGCGATCCATAACGGCTTTACCATTCTGGAAGAGTGTCACCATCTGTACCACGGCGAAAAAGTGGCGTTTGGTACCCTGACCCAGCTGGTGCTACAAAATAGCCCGCTGGAAGAGATTGAAACGGTGCTGAACTTCTGCCAGAAAGTGGGCCTGCCGGTGACCCTTGCGCAAATGGGCGTGAAGGAGGGCATTGAAGGGAAAATTGCGGCCGTGGCGCAGGCGACCTGCGCGCCGGGCGAAACCATCCACAATATGCCGTTCCCGGTGACCGCCAGCAGCGTCTACGCCGCGATTCTGACCGCCGACCTGCTGGGGCAGCAGTGGCTGGCGCGGTGATAGCGTGCCGGTAAGTCTCTTCTCTGGAGAGTAAAGAGACCTCTTCTCCCCTTCGGCAGCTTCTGCCGGAGGGGTTGTCGTTTTTAACACAGCGGAAATGGATATGACTGCGCAGACTCAGAGCTTTTCTTCGGTGATAACCCAGTCATGGCATCGTTGCAGCAAGTTTATGCAGCGGGAAACCTGGCAGGCGCCGCACCAGGCGCAGGGGCTGACGTTTGAATCCATCTGTCGGCGCAAGACCGCGCTGCTGACGATTGGCCAGGCGGCGCTGGAGGACGCCTGGGAGTTTATGGATAGCCGTCCCTGCGGGCTGTTTATCCTCGACGAGTCCGCCTGTATTCTCAGCCGCTGCGGCGATCCGCAAACCCTTGACCAGCTTGCTGAGCTGGGCTTTCGCGACGGCAGCTACTGCGCGGAAAGCATTATCGGCAGCTGCGCGCTCTCTTTGGCCTCGATGCTCGGACAGCCGGTGAAAACCGCCGGCGACAGCCACTTTAAGCAGGCGCTGCGGCCGTGGTCGTTCAGCTCGACGCCGGTGTTTGATAACCACGGCCGGCTGTTTGGCTCTATCTCGCTGTGCTGCCTGACGGAGCAGCAGGCGACGTCGGATTTATCGCTGACCCTCGCGATTGCCCGCGAGGTGGGGAACTCTCTGCTGACCGACAGCCTGCTGGCCGAGTCCAATCGGCACCTTAATCAGATGTACGGCCTGCTGGAAAGCATGGATGACGGGGTGATGGCGTGGAACGAGCAGGGGGTTCTGCAGTTTCTCAACGCGCGGGCCGCGACGCTGCTGCATCTCGATGCGCAGGCCAGCCAGGGACGCAATATTAACGAGCTGGTGACGCTGCCGGCGCTGCTGCGCAGGGCGATTAAGCACGCGCGCGGGCTGAATCATGTGGAAGTCACCTTCGAAAGCCAGCACCAGTTTGTCGATGCCGTGATTACGCTGAAGCCGATTGTCGAAGAGCAGGGCAACAGCTTTATTCTGCTGCTGCACCCGGTGGAACAGATGCGCCAGCTGATGACCAGCCAGCTGGGCAAGGTGAGCCACACCTTTGAGCAGATGTCGGCGGACGATCCGGAAACCCGGCGCCTGATTCATTTTGGCCGCCAGGCGGCGAGAGGCGCTTTTCCTGTGCTGCTGTGCGGGGAAGAGGGCGTCGGCAAAGAGCTGCTCAGCCAGGCCATCCATAATGAAAGCGAGCGGGCGGGCGGCCCCTATATTGCGGTGAACTGCCAGCTGTACGCCGACGGCGCGCTCGGGCAGGATTTTATGGGCAGCGCGCCGACCGACGACGAAAACGGCCGCCTGAGCCGGCTGGAGCTGGCCAACGGCGGCACCCTGTTTCTGGAAAAAATCGAGTACCTGGCGCCGGAGCTGCAGTCGGCGCTGCTGCAGGTCATTAAGCAGGGCGTATTAACCCGCCTCGACGCCCGGCGCCTGATCCCGGTGGACGTGAAGGTGATCGCGACGACCACCGTCGACCTCGCCAACCTGGTGGAGCAGAACCGCTTTAGCCGCCAGCTGTACTACGCGCTGCACTCGTTTGAGATCGTGATTCCCCCGCTGCGGGCGCGGCGCAACAGCATCACCTCGCTGGTGCATAACCGTCTGCGGAGCCTGGAAAAGCGCTTCTCGTCGCGCCTGAAGGTGGACGATGACGCCCTGGCGCAGCTGGTGAACTACTCCTGGCCGGGAAATGATTTTGAACTGAACAGCATTATTGAAAACGTCGCGATCAGCAGCGACAACGGGCACGTTCGCCTGAGCAACCTGCCGGAGTACCTGTTTACCGAACGTACCGGCACCGACACTTCCTCTTCGCTGCTCCCCGCCAGCCTGACGTTTAGCGCCATTGAAAAAGAGGCGATTATCCACGCCGCCCGCGTGACCAGCGGCCGGGTCCAGGAGATGTCGCAGCTGCTGAATATCGGGCGTACCACGCTGTGGCGCAAGATGAAGCAGTATGACATCGACGCCGGCCAGTTTAAGCGTAAACATCTGGAGTAGACGCCTACTCGCCGTACGGCGTCAGGGCAGCGGCGGCGTCGCGGTACAGCCATTGCGTCCGGCGCTGGGCCAGCCCCGTACGCTGCTGCGCCGTCGGGGGACGCTCGCTGACGACATAGTCAAAATCGCCGACGTGGCCGTTGCGGCACAGCGCCGTGCGGCCAAACTTGGTGCTGTCGATCGCCAGCACCGTGACGTCCGCGCCGGCGGTTAACGCCCGCCGCGCCACCACTTCATCATCGTTAAAATCGTACAGCTCGCCGGCTTCGTCGATGCCGCCGACGGACACCACGCCAATATCCACCCGGTAGCGGCTAAAGAACGCCAGGGCGTCGCCGCCGATAATATCCAGATCGCGCTTGCGGATACGTCCGCCGGCTATCGTCAGCGCGCAGTCGGGAAGCTGGCTGAGCGGCTGTGCCGCGTGCAGGTTATTGGTGAAGACGGCGAGAGAAACGCTCTTCGGCAGGGCGTGCGCCACCATCTCCACCGTGGTGCCGGTGCCGAGGAAGCAGCTTTGCGCCCCGCAGAGCAGCTGCGCAACCTGGCCGCCAATCCAGCGTTTGCCGTTGATATTGACGATCTTGCGCTGCTGCCAGGCGATATTTTCGCGCGCGAAAGGCGCGACCAGGCCGTGGCGGCGCAGCAGCAGCCCCTGCGCCGTCAGGTCCCGCAGATCGCTGCGTATGGTTTGCAGCGATACGCCAAAGTGCCTGGAGAGCGCTTCAATGCTGATTTCGCCGCGTTCTGTCGCCAGGGCGACAATGGCGCTGCGACGGGTTTCCGGTGTCATGTTCCCTTCCTGTCACGCTATTTTCGGCCATGCTAGCGCGGCAATATGAAACTATGACTACGAAAGAAAGTGGTCATATTTTTGTCAGATTCCCTTGTTTTAATCGTCGCAACGAAAACACGGGGACGGAACGATGAATAAAAAAAACGTGCTGGCGGCGATGCTGCTAACCATCATGAGCGCATCGGCTTTTGCCAAATCGACGCTGACGCTCTATACCAGCCAGCCCAACGAAGACGCGCAGACCACCGTCAGCGCCTTTGAAAAAGCGCATCCCGATATTGAAGTGAAATGGATCCGTGACGGAACCACCAAGCTGACCGCCCGCCTGCAGGCCGAGCTCGCCGCCGGCGCCGCCGCGCCGGACGTGCTGCTGATCGCCGATAGCGTCACTATGGAAGCCCTGAAGCAGCAGAATTTACTGGCCGGCTATCGCTCGCCGCAGGCCGGCCGCTTTGACGCGCAGCTGTATGATAAAGACGGCTACTACTACGGCACCAAGCTGATCACCACCGGCATCGCCTGGAATACTAAAGCGCCGGTTAAACCGACCTCCTGGCTGGATCTCCTGAAGCCGGAGCTAAAGAACATGACCACCCTGCCCAGCCCGCTTTACTCCGGCGCGGCGCAAATCCATCAGGCCACGCTGATGAACGCTCCCGATCTCGGCTGGCAATACTACGAGAAGCTAAAAGCGAACGGCGCGATGCCGCAAAGCGGCAACGGCGCGGTGATGAACGCCATCGCTTCCGGCAGCAAGGCTTACGGCGTGCTGGTGGATTACATGGCCATTCGCGAAAAGGCCAAGGGCGCGCCCATCGGGTTTACCTTCCCGAAAGAGGGCGTCAGCATCGTGACCGAGCCGGTAGCGATGCTGAAGAGTGCGAAAAACCCGCAGGGCGCAAAGGCGTTTATCGATTTCTTACTCTCGACCGAGGGGCAGAAGCTGGTGCTGCAGCAGGGCTACCTGCCGGCCGATGCTTCGCTGCCGGTACCTGAGGGCTTCCCGCCGCGCGACAGCATTAAGCTGATGCCGTTCGACGCCGCCAAAGCGCTGGCCGATACCGAGGCTAACAAAAAGCGCTTTGCCGACCTGTTCGGCAGCCGTTAATTGATGAGCGATATGACTCTGCGGCAAAACGCCGGCGGCAGCTCGCTGAAGGGGCTGCTGTGGCTATTATTATGCCTCGTGGCGCTGGTCAGCCTGCTGCCCAGCCTGCGCCTGCTTATCGCGGCGCTGATCGACTGGCGGCAGGGCAGCGACAGCAGCCTGTGGCGCGTGCTGAGCAATCCCGCCACCTGGACCGCGCTGTATAACAGCCTGTATACCAGCGGGCTGGGAACGCTGATCTCGCTGCTGCTTGGCAGCCTGTTCGCCTTTTGCCTGGCGTTGACCAATATCCGCTTTAAGCCGGTGTGGGTGTTCCTGTTTATGCTGCCGATGATGATCCCGCCGCAGGTCACCGCCCTGAGCTGGCTGCAGCTCTTCGGGCCGAGCAGCATTCTGCTCAACAGCATCGGCCTGGCGCCGGGATTTGGCAGCGCCAATCCGCTCTACTCCGCCGAGGGCATCGCCCTGCTGCTCGGCATTCAGCATGCGCCGCTGGTGTTTCTGGCCCTGCGCACGCAGCTGCAGTGCCTGCCGAAGGAGCATATCGAAGCGGCCAGGCTCAACGGCGCCTCGCTGTGGCGGGTCTTTTTCGATATCGTGCTGCCGCTGTGCCGCACGGCGTTATGGGGCGGGGCGGCGATTGCTTTTGTTTCCGCGCTCGGCAACTTCGGTATTCCGGCTATGCTGGGGATCCCGATCTCTTTGTTTGTGCTGCCGGTCTATATCTACCAGACGCTCTCCAGCTTCGGCCCGTCGATGCTTAATGAGGTGGCGGCGCTGTCGGTGCTGATGGGCGTGCTGGCGATCGGGATTGTTATCGTCCAGGGCCATATGCAGCGCCGCTACGCGCTGCCGCTGATTGGGATGGCGGGGCGCGCGCTGGGGTTCTCGCTGGGTAAGTGGCGGCTGGCGACGGAGGCGCTGCTGGGCGTCGTGCTGTTCGCTATTCTGGTCGCGCCGCTGCTGGCGCTGATCGCCACCTCGCTGGTGCCGACGCTCGGCGTGCCGCTCAACGGCGAGACGCTGACCTTTGCCGCCTGGCGCGGAGTCGTTGATGCGCAGAGCGCCACCTGGCGGGCGCTGAGCAATAGCATGCTGCTCTCGATTAGCGCCGCGGCGGTGCTGATGCTGCTCAGCCTGCCGCTGGCGTGGCTGCTGGTGCGCCATCCTTCCCGGCCGCTGCGCTGGCTGCACAACCTTATCGATATTCCCTACACCCTGCCCGGCGTGGTGCTGGCAATTGCCTGCATTCTGCTGTTTGCCCGCCCGCTGCCGCTGCTGAATATCAGCCTCATCGGGACGCTGACGATTATCTTTTTCGCCTATCTTGCCCGTTTTCTCACCATCTGCCTGAAGCCGGTACACAACAGCATGCTGCAGCTGGACCCGGCGATGGAGGAGGCCGCCAGCCTCGCCGGAGCGAACGTTTCGCAGCGCCTGCGCCACATCGTACTGCCGCTGATGGCGCCGGCGGCGTTTGCCGGCGCGCTGCTGGTGTTCCTCTCCGCCGTCAACGAGCTGACGGTATCGGCGCTGCTGTGGAGCGCCGGGAAAGAGACGCTGGGGGTGATGATTTTCAATCTTGATGAGAGCGGAGATAAGGTGCTGGCGTCGGCGGTTTCGGTACTGGTGGTGGCGCTGGTGGCGGTGGTGATGCTGCTGCTCAGCGCGCTCGGCAGATATTTACCCAAAGGAGTGATTCCATGGCAGAACTGAGGCTGGAGCGGCTCAGTAAAGTATTTGGCAACCAGACCGTGGTACGGGATCTCAATCTGACCATCCCGCAGGGCGCCTTCACCGCGCTGCTGGGGCCGAGCGGCTGCGGTAAAACCACCACGCTGCGCATTCTTGCCGGCCTTGAGCAGCTTAGCGATGGACGCCTGCTGCTGGGCGATCGCCTGCTGGCGGATACTGCCGTCCATTTGCCGCCGGAGCAGCGCGATATGGGGATGGTGTTTCAGTCCTACGCCCTGTGGCCGCACATGACCGTGGCGGAGAACGTCGGCTATCCGCTCAGGCTGCGTAAAGTTAACGGCGCCGCCCGGCAGAAGCGGGTGATGGAGGCGCTGGAGGTGGTCGAGCTCGGGGCCTATGCCGGGCGTTCGCCGCAGGAGCTGAGCGGCGGCCAGCGTCAGCGGGTGGCGCTGGCGCGCTGTCTGGTCTCCGAGCCGCAGGTGGTGCTGCTGGATGAACCGCTGGCGAACCTCGATCGGCACCTGCGCGCGACGATGGAGCAGACGTTCCGGGAATTTCACCGCCGTACCGGCGCCACCTTTGTCTACGTGACGCACGACCAGGCGGAAGCGATGGCGCTGGCCAGCCACATCGCGGTGATGCATCAGGGCGCGTTAATGCAGTGGGGCGCGCCGCAGGAGCTCTATCAGCAGCCGCAAAACGCCTGGGTGGCGCGCTTTATCGGTAAGGGGCAGGTGCTGTCTCTGGCGATACCCGGCCAGCAGCGCCAGCTGGACTGCGCTCTGCTGCATGAGGGATTTTCCGCGGGCCAGCATGCGGCGGCGCAGCCGGTGCTGGTGCGCCCGGAACACGTGCAGCTCGCGGAGAGCGGGCTGAGCGCGGAGGTGGAAAACTGTATCTATCAGGGAGAGCGTTATCTGGTGGATTTGCGCCTCGCTGACGGGCAGTCGCTGAGCGCCTTCCACCACTCGCCGCTGCAGGCGCAGCAGAGCGTCCGCGTACGGCTGACCCAGGGCTGGCGTCTGGAGGCGGCGTGAAGGGCGTGAAGATCGAAATCATTAGCGGCTTAAACCGCAAGGCTCCGGCGGCTATTTTGCTGAGCACGCCGCGCCAGCGCATCCTGCTGGATGCCGGCGGCGCGCTGGAGCCGGATGAGGCGCCGTGGCCGGTCCCGGCGGATATCGACGCGATTCTGCTAAGCCACGATCATGTGGATCATATTGCCGGGCTGAGCCGTCTGCCGGCGGAAATTCCTATCTACTGCAGCGCCGTCACCGGCCAGGCGCTGCCTGCGGGGCGCAACGTCCGCCCGGTAGCGGTGCGCGGTCAGTTTTCCCTCGGCGAGATAACCGTGACCACCGGCAGCTGCGGCCACGCCTGGGGCGGGATGTGGTTCCATCTGAACGTGGCGGGCGGCCTGTTTTACAGCGGTGATATCAGTATGGAATCCCTGCTGTTCCGCTTTGATGTTCCGCCTCCCGCGCGCCTGGCGCTGGTGGATGCCTCCTACGGTTTATACGATGTGCCGCAAAGCCGGCAGCGGGAAAAGCTGCGCGCGCATCTGCTGCAGCCGACCCTATGCCCGGTGCCGCCTTCCGGACGCGCCGCCGAGCTGGCGCTGTTTATGGCCCGCGAGCGGCGGCCGGACGTTGCCATGGACGCCGCCTGCCTGAGCATGCTGGCGCAGATGGCGGAGCATGACGATGGCAGCCTGCAGCATGGCGTCGCCGCAGAGCTGCGGGCGCTGGCCGCGGTGCTTCCGGTCTTTTCGCCCCACGCGCCGCTGGTATTGGCCGCCGACCCCGACGGCATGAGCGGCATGGCGGGCGCGCTGCGGGCACGGGAGGATTTTCAGCATCGAACCCTGTTTACCGGCCACCTGAATCAGCTCGCTCACCAGCAGTGGCTGGCAGGCGACGTCGATTTTTGCCGCTGGAATGTGCACCCCACCGTCAGCTGTCTGCAAACGCTGATCTCTCAGCTCTCCTGCCGCTATTTCGCGCCGCTGTTTACCGCCATTGACAACCCGCTTCTGTGGCAGCAGGCGTTGAGCTGCCAAATTATGACTCATCCGATGATCGAGATGGAACTATGCCAATAATCTGTAAGCCTTTTGTCTTCGTTCGCCACGGCGAAACGGCCCTTAACCGGGATAAATTAATCGGCGGAAGCACGGACGTACCGCTCACCGAAGAGGGCGAGCTGCAGGCGCAGGAGGTTCGTCCGCTGCTGGGGCGCTATCGCTGGAACGGCATCGCCGTCAGCCCGCTGCTGCGCGCGCGACAAACGGCCGAGCTGGCGCTCCCCGACGTGCCCTATACGGTGTTCGACGATCTGCGCGAGCGGGACTGGGGGGAGTTAGAACGGCGTCCGTGGAGCGAACAGCCGCCGTATGAAGAGACGCCGCCGGGCGGGGAAAGCTGGGAAGCGTTTTGCCACCGGGTGACCGGCGCGCTAAATACGATCCTGACGCAGTACGAGCGCCCGTTGATTATCGCCCATTCCGGCGTGTTTCGGGTGCTGCGCCGCCATGCGCTCGGTACGCCCTACGGCATCCGGCTTGGTAACGTGGTGCCGATGTGGATTTCACCCGGACAGCAGCCGAATGAGTGGCGCATCGTTCCGCTGGAGGAAGCCGACGAGCGCTAAGCTCGCGAGAGCGGGGATGATGCTGGCGGGATCGCCAATAAACTCGGTCCGGAACCGCCGCTCCCGTTAACGCCGCGCGCAGCCTCGATTCACCGCTTTACCCGCCCGCCTGACCTCGAAAATAGGCCATGATTGATAAAGCTGGCGCCGGCCGGTTGCCGGCGCCAGCTTCCCTCCGAACTCTTCCGACGCAGATGCGGCTAAAAAGCTTATTGAAAATGAGAATCATTTATGTGATTTATAGTGGCTTTGATGCAGGCTCTTCAGGGAAAAGTTAATGTCCAATATTGAGCTGCAGGTGCTGTTTGAGCGTCATGCCCAGCCGCTGTTGGCGTATCTGAAAAGCCAACTGCACGATGCGCAGCTGGCTGACGATTTGATGCAGGAGAGTTTTGCCCGCCTCTCCGAACATTATCCACAGGGAAAAATTCAGGACAGTGAATCCTATCTGTTCCGTACGGCGAGGAATCTGCTGTTCGATCATTACCGTCAGCAGCAGCGGCGGCAAACCATGGCGTTCAGCGATGATGAGATGGCCCACTTTCCCAGCGACGATCCGGGCGCTGAACAGCGCGCGATTGACCAGCAGCAGGTTGAGAGGATTATCGGCCAGCTGATGAATCTTCCGGAACGGACGCAGGCTATTTTTCGTCTTAGCCGGCTTGAGGGGCTGCCGCAGGCGGAAATTGCGACGCGGCTGGGCGTATCGCTTAGCACCGTAGAAAAACATCTGGCGCAGGCGCTGGCAACCCTGATGTGCGGAATACAGAAATAATGGCATTTTTTTTACGGGTTTTACCTGGTTCAAACGTCTTAATGATTAACCCGGATAGTCAGGAAGCAGTGAAATGAGTCAGTTGAGTGAGGCAATACGTCAGCAGGCCGCGCTATGGGCTGTGAAAATGGCCGAGCGGTCGCTGACGGATGATGAGGAGCGGGCGATGGTCGCGTGGCGGGATGCAGATCCGCAGCATGCCGACGCGCTGATTCAGGCGCAGCAGCTGTGGCTTATGCTCGGAACATTGCCGCGATCGGCCCCGGCCGCCTGCGGAGCGGATACGCTATCTCCCACGGTGGTTCCTTTGCCTTTGCCCGTTCCGCCGGCGGCGAGCGCTCGTCCCCGCTGGCGCCACTGGGCGACGGCCGCCGTCGTCGTGCTGGCGTCCCTGCCGGTACTGTTGATGCTTCCCGACGCCTGGCTGCGCTGGCAGGCCGATTATTACACCGCCGCCGGCGAAATTCGCCAGGTGACGCTGCCGGACGGCAGCCGGGTCGATCTCGATAGCCGCAGCGCCATCGAGCTGCATTTCAATGCAAAGGAGCGGCGCGTTACGCTCCTCTCCGGACACGCCTGGTTTACCGTGGCCCCGGTCGGCGCCAGCGAGATGCGCCCCTTTCGCGTAGAGGCGAACGGCGGCATTACGCAGGCATTAGGGACGCAGTTCAGCGTCGATATTGACGGCAGCGGAGCGGACGTGGCGGTGCATGAGCACAGCGTGCGGGTCAGCTATAAAGGGCAATCGCTGGTGCTGGCTGAACGGCAGGGCGCGCGCTATGCCGATAATAGCCTGACGCGGCGGCCGGTTTCGCCGGCGCAGTTCGCCTGGCGGCGCGGCTGGCTGATTATCGACAAGCAGCCGGTAAGCGAGGCGGTGGCGCAGATAAATCGCTACCAGAACCAAACGGTTATCGTCGTCAACCCGACGTTGAGAAAGCGGACCGTCAGCGGCGCTTTCGCGCTCAAGCAGCCTGAACGCGCCGTTGAAACCCTGCGCCAGACGCTGGGGGCGAAGCAGGTGACGCTGCCGGGAATGACGCTCCTGTACTAGGTCCTGCGGGCATTTTTGTGGCCCCATTTTTATATTTTTACTTTTTCTAAAAAATTTTTACGGGTTTGTGTACGTCGTTCGTCTTTATTGTTGAATGAGATTGATTACCATTATCAACGATAATCGAGTACACACATGCACCCATTACAGCCCCAATTTTGCAAAAGCCGTCGTCGCCTTGCTTTTGCCATATCGCTGACGTTAGCGCTGACCGCGCCTGCGCTAAGCCAGGCCGCGTCGGCGGCAACGGAAGCGGTAAAACAGAGCAAAACCTTCACTATTCCCCCGCAATCCCTGCAAAGCGCGCTGCTACGATTTGGCGAGCAGTCCGGCGTGCAGATCTTTTTTGAAGACCGCACGGTGCAGGGGATGAAGTCGCAGTCGCTTAACGGCACGATGCCGATCGCCGCCGCGCTACGTCAGCTGATTGGCAACAACGCCGTGGCGCCGGAATTTACCGCCGACGGGCAGATTATTCTCCGCACGAAGCGCGCCGATGAAACCCGCATCGGCGGGCCGGTGAATGACGATACCTTGACCGTTACCGCCACCTTAAATTATTCCGCGGATGACTGGGTCTACGAACAGCCTCGCTCCGTCAGCGTGATCGACCGCAAGAAGATGGACGACCGGCCGGCTCGGCACGCGGCGGATATCCTCGAACAGACCGCCGGCGTTTACTCCAGCGTGAGCCAGCAGGATCCGGCCCTGTCGGTGAATATTCGCGGGATGCAGGACTATGGCCGGGTCAACATGAACATCGACGGGATGCGGCAGAATTTCCAGAAAAGCGGCCACGGTCAGCGTAATGGCACCATGTATATCGATCCGGAGCTGCTGAGCGGGGTCACCGTCGAAAAAGGCACCACCGGCGGCATGGGCAGCGCCGGCACGCTGGGCGGCATCGCCACCTTTAACACCCTGAATGCCAGCGATTTTATCTATGACGGCAAAGAGCTGGGCGGCAAGCTGCACGCCAGCACCGGCGATAACGGCACCCGCTTTATCGGCAGCGGCGCGCTGGCGTGGGGCAATGAGACGGGGGATATTCTGCTGGCCGCCAGCGAGCGCCACCTGAGCGATTACTGGCCGGGTAATAAAGGCGATATCGGCGACATTCGCGTCAACAACGACACCGGCAACTACGATCGCTATGCCAGCGCCTTAAAAAACAATCAGATTACCGATAGCCGCTACAAGATGCTGTCGCGTATGGCGAAGGTGGGCTGGAATCTGCCCGCTAACCAGCGTCTGCAGCTGAGCTATCTGCAAACCCAGGTGAGCTCGCCGACGGCCAGCACCCTGACCGCCGTCGGCGAAGGCGATGACCGGACGCTGGGCTGGAAGCAGAGCGGCTACGACGTGGTGATGGCGCGCAACGTCGCCCTCGACTACAGCCTCGCGCCCTACGATCGCGACTGGCTCGATCTGCACGCCAAGCTCTACTACGTCGATACCGACTCGAACAGCGATACTTACGGCAGCGGGACGACGGACGATTACTGGACGCAAACCCGCCTGCGCACCTACGGCGCCCAGCTGCAAAACACCTCGCACTTCTCGCTGGCCGCGGAGCATACGCTGAAGGCTAACTACGGCGCCGAGTTTTACTATGACAAAGCCACCAGCCGCTCAACGTCTGAGGATATGGAGGGCGTGACGCCCGGCGGAAATCGGTCGATATTCAGCCTGTTCTCCACGCTGACCTACGAGTACGACGACTGGCTCACCGTCGAAGGCGGGCTGCGCTATGACCGCTATCGTCTGCGCGGCACCACCGGCATGAACTACCCCGAAGCGACTTACACCATTGATAACCCCTGCACCTCGCGTCGTCTGAGCGGCTGCCTCATTTCCAGCTCTTACCATGAATGGCTGGTGGATCGCGAAGAGTCCCGCGTCTCGCCGACGCTGGCGCTGGCGGTGAAGCCGGGCGTCGACTGGCTGGAGCTGTATACCACCTACGGCCGCTCCTGGCGTCCGCCGGCCATCACTGAAACCCTGACCAGCGGCAGCGCCCACGGCGACTCCACGCAGTACCCCAACCCGTTCCTGCAGGCGGAACGCTCCCGCGCCTGGGAAGTGGGGGTGAACCTGCTGAAAGGCGGTCTGCTGCAGGAGGAGGATCGCCTGGCGGTCAAAGTGGCCTACTTCGATACCAAGGTGTCGAACTATATCAGCATGGCGATTAACCGCGAAAAGCCGGGCATCACGCAGCCGGGGCTGGGCAACACCGCGTACGTCAATAACCTCAACAGCACCCGTTTCCGTGGGATCGAGTATCAGCTGAATTACGATGCGGGCTTTGTTTATACCGATTTCACCTACACGCACATGATCGGTAAAAACGAGTTTTGCTCGCGGAAAGCGTGGCTGGGCGGGAAGCAGCAGGGCGCCGGCAGCGCCAATAACTGGTACTGGGAAGATAATGATGAGGCGAACAACTTCGTGACCTGCGACGGCGGCAGCCAGTTCAGCTCCGCCGCGTTCCTCCCCGGCGATCGCGGCTCGTTTACCCTCGGCGGACGCGCCTTTGACCGCAAGCTCGACGCCGGCGTCACGGTGCGTTTTGCGCCGGGCTATCAGGATCACAGCGTGCCGACCAACTATCCCTATCTGGCCGACTGGCCGCGCTACACCCTGTTTGACCTTTACGCCAGCTACCGCGTGACTGACAACCTGACGCTGCGCGGCTCCGTGGAGAACGTCTCCAACCGCGCCTACGTGGTCAGCTACGGCGAAACCCTGGGCAATACCTTAGGCCGCGGCCGCACCGTGCAGGGTGGCATCGAATACCGCTTTTAACCCCCGTATGACGCGGCGCAGTTCGGGCGTGCTCTGCACGTAAAAAGGCCGCGATATCTGTAATATCAGGAGACCAATATGGCATTTTCAGTGGATTACGACAGCTCTGTAGGCAGCTATAGCATTCATGATTATCTGGCTGAATGGTCAGCCACATTTGGTGACGTTAACCATACCAACGGTAACGTGGACGATAGCAACTCCGGCGGCTTCTACGGCGGTTCGCTGTCCGGAAGCCAGTACGCTATCACCAGTACCGCGAATAACATCACCTCATTCGTGGCGGAAGGAAACTTAACCTATACCCTGTTTGCCGACCCGGCGCACACGCTGTACGGCTCCCTTGACGGCCTGTCGTTCGGCGACGGCCTGCAGGGCGGCAGCTCTTCGCCGTACAACATCCAGGCGCTGGACGTTAGCTTCAGCGGACTGGGCCTGAGCAGCGCGCAGTCCGAAGGTCATGACGGCATCGTGCATGAGGTGGTTTATGGCCTGATGTCCGGCGATACCAGCGCGCTGGAAACCGCGCTGAACGGCATCCTCGACCAGTACAACCTGAGCATCGATTCGACCTTCGATCAGATCGCGGCGGTCGTGGGCTCATCGGCAACCGCAGACCATACGGACCTGCTGGCGGCATAACCCTACCGTTTCCCCGCTGCGGCGGGGAAACGGTTCAGGCAGGAGAAAGAATGAGCGAAACTCAGGTGCCTCAGGCGGGACGGCAGGAGATCCTGGCGGCGTTAGCGACCTGCCGGCGCGGCTTCTGGTGCGTGGCGCTGTTCACCGCGGCGATCAATATTCTGATGCTTTCCCCGGCGCTGTATATGCTGCAGGTCTACGATCGCGTTCTGCCGTCCGGCAACCTTATGACGCTGACGATGCTGACCTTGATGATCGTCGGGCTGCTGCTGTTTCTTGGCCTGATGGAATGGGTGCGCAGCGGGCTGGTCATCCGCCTCGGCGCGCAGCTGGATATGCGTCTCAACGCGCGGGTTTTTGACGCCGCGTTCGGCACCAACCTGAAAACGGGTAATGTTCTGGCAGGCCAGGCGTTAAACGATCTCACCAGTTTACGGCAGTTCGCGACCGGCAGCGCGCTGTTCGCCTTTTTTGACGCCCCCTGGTTTCCCCTCTATCTGCTGGTGGTTTATCTGCTGCATCCGTGGCTTGGCGTTCTGGCGACCCTCGGCGCGGCGCTGCTGTTGGCGCTGGCCTGGCTCAATCTGCGCTTAAGCCAGCCGCTGCTGGAGCGGGCGGGAAAGGTAGCGCTCCATGCCAGCCAGCGGGCCAACGGCCAGCTGCGGCAGGCCGAAGCGATAGAAGCGATGGGGATGCTGCAAACCCTGCGTCAGCGCTGGCGCTGCCAGCACGCAGAGTTTTTACATTTGCAAAGCCGCGGTAGCGAGAGAATGGCGCTGATCACCTCCCTGACGCGTACGCTGCGGCTGGCTCTGCAGTCGCTGATGCTCGGCTGCGGCGCGCTGCTGGCGGTCAACGGCGATATTACCTCCGGCATGATGATCGCCGGCTCGATCCTGATTGGCCGCGTGCTGGGGCCTATCGATCAGCTGATCGGCAGCTGGAAGCAGTGGCTGGCGGCCCGCGAAGCCTGGCAGCGGCTGCAGGTGCTGCTGGCCGCGAATCCGCCGCAGCCCGAGCGTTTACCGCTGCCCGCGCCGCAGGGACATTTACGCGTTGAGCAGCTGACGATTACGGCGCCGGGAGGCCGTCAGCCGATATTGATGCAGCTGCAGTTTTCGCTGGCTGCCGGCACCGTTCTGGGGGTGATTGGCGCATCCGGTTCGGGTAAAACGCAGCTGATGAAGCAGCTGGTCGGCGTGCAGAAACCGCTATCCGGCAGCGTGCGGTTGGACGATGCTGAAATCCATCAGTGGGATAAAACGGCGCTGGGTCCGCATATCGGCTATCTGCCGCAGGATATCCAGCTGTTTGCCGGAACGCTGGCGGAAAACATCGCCCGTTTTGGCGAGGTGGATGCCGATAGCGTGGTGCTGGCCGCGCAGATGGCCGGTATCCACGCGCTGATTTTACGCCTGCCGCAGGGCTATGACACGGTGCTGGGCGAAGGCGGCAGCGGTCTGTCGGGCGGTCAGCGTCAGCGGGTGGCGCTCGCCCGCGCGCTCTATGGTTTACCGGCCCTGGTGGTGCTGGACGAGCCGAACGCCAACCTTGATAAAGAGGGCGAAGCGGCGCTGCAGCAGGCGATTCTGACCCTGAAAGAGAAAGGGAAAAGCGTGGTTCTGGTGACGCACAAACCGGCTATTCTGGCGATTACCGATCGTCTGCTGGTGCTGGCCGCCGGCAGAATGCAGCACGAAGGCCCGAGCGCCGAGGTGTTGAAAAAGCTGCCGGGCATGGCCGGCGCGCCGACCTCCGGCGCGGTGACGCCGATCGGCGCGGGCCGGCACGGCGGTTTTAACGTGGGCTATACCGCGGTGCAGCCGCGGGTACGCGCTGAGGGTAAATTATGAGAGCGCTGACGCAGCCCGAACAGCTGGCCTGGTATGAAGGGTCGTTCAGCGAACGCGCCTATTTACGCTGGGGATTATGGCTGGTCATCGTCGGATTCGGCGGGTTTCTCTGCTGGGCCAGCTTCGCGCCGCTCGACCGCGGCGTGCCGGTTTCCGGCAGCGTGGTGGTGACGGGAAACCGTAAAGCGGTACAGCATCCCGGCGGCGGGGTGATTGCGCAGCTGCGCGTCCACGATGGCGAGAAGGTGCAGGCAGGCCAGGTGCTGGTGGTGATGAATACCGTGACTACGCAAACCCGACGCGACGCGCTGCAAAGCCAGCTGCGCAGCCTGCAGCTGCAAATGGCGCGCTGGGCGGCGGAACGAACGGGTGAGAGCGAAATCGTGATGCTGCCCGAGCTGGCGGCGGTCAGGGATGAACCGGAGGTGGTGGAGCAGCTGGCGCTGCAGCGTCAGCTGTTAATCAACCGTCGCGCCGCCCTGCGCAGCGAGCTGGCGGCCATTGATGAAGGCGTGGCCGGTACCCAGGCGCTGCTCAGCGGCATGCAGTCTTTACTGAGCAGCAAGCAGCAGCAAAAGCGTCTGCTCAACGAGCAGCTATCCGGCATCCGGGGGCTGGCCGCGAAGGGCTACGTGGCGCGTAATCAGCTGCTGTCGATGGAGGGGGAGCTTGCCAGCGTGGAGGGGGAGATTTCACAAACCCACGGCAGCATCGGGCGGCTGCAGCGGCAGGCGATCGAGCTGCGGCTGCAGGCGCAGCAGCGTCGGGATGAGTACAGTAAAGAGGTGAATACCCAGCTGGCGGACGGCCAGGTGCAGATCGCCGCTCTGAAAAACCAGCTGGAGAAAGCGCAGGCCGATCTGCAGGATACGCAGATTAAGGCACCGGTGGCGGGAACGGTGGTCGGCATGGCGGTATTTACCGAGGGCGGCGTTATTCAGGCCGGGCAGCAGCTGATGGAGATCGTGCCGGAGGATTCGCCGATGGAGGTCGAAGCCCGCGTGCCGGTCGAGCTGATCGATAAGGTGCATCAGGCCCTGCCGGTGGAGCTGCTATTTTCAGCCTTCGATCAAAGCACCACGCCGCGCGTGGCGGGGGAGGTCACGATGGTCGGCGCGGACCGCCTGGTCGATGAACAAACCGGGAAGCCCTATTACGCGCTCCGTGTTAAGGTCACGCAGGAGGGGATGGACAAGCTGCAGGGATTAACGATTCGACCCGGCATGCCGGTTGAAGGGTTTATCCGCACCGGCGAGCGTTCGCTGATGAACTATCTGCTGAAGCCGCTGACCGACCGCCTGCATCTGGCGCTGACCGAATCCTGACGGGCGCCCGTCGGCGTAAACGGCCCGACGTTGGGAAAGCGGAAGAGGGGACTTGCGATGCACAAGTGGACTGCATCGTCGGCTCTAGCTGAAGCTTTACGCATCCCCCTGCCCGGCAGGGGGCTACAGGCGAAAGGGCTTAGCCAACTAGTTGAATACGCGCCATGATATCGGGAGTGTCGGTAACCTCGGCAAATTCATAGGCCATAGCGCTCAGGGAGATACGCTGAACCTCTGCTGCGCTCACTTCACCAAACCCCATATCAGGATAGGGCATTGCAGCATTTGCATCGCTCAGGGCTATCATTTTGTATTCCCGATGCACGCCATCGCGAATGGTGGTTTCACAGCAGACGTTGGTCACCGTGCCGCAGACAATCAGGGTGTCGATATCCTTCATTCGTAAAATCGCATCCAGGTCAGTGTTGTGAAAACCGCTGTAAAAAAGCTTATCAACCACAATGTCGCCTGGCCTGGGGGCGAGCGCATCAATGATTTCAACCGCCGGATTACCGCGTCCCAATAGTTCATTAACGTTAGGGTAGAAATCAAGCATCCGCCCGGTGTCTTCGCCGTCTCCCCGTACCACATGGCGCAGATAGATCACCGGCATTTTGCGCTGCCGCATCAGGCTGCTGAGGGCCTGAATGTTTTCGATAATATTCGCGGTCTCAGGAACATATAGCCCTTCGCCTTCGACGCAAAACACCTTTTGCATATCCACCACAATCAGCGCGGTACGAGCAGGATCAATAGCCCACGTCACTTTTCCCATCATTAAAGCGTCTCCTCTTCAAGCGCGGGCTTGCGTAAGCCGCGCACAAATACATTGATAATGAGGTTGAGGAAAATCAGCAGGATGATGCCAACAATCATCGGCTGCGCCACAATGCCCTTTAGGGCGTCGGGAAGCAGATTCAGCACCTCTGGCGGTAGATACATACTCCCCATGGAGAGAATGAAGGCTGGTGCTGCCACTGCGAGGTTCAGTTCATCCCAGTGAATTCGCGCCATTATCTGGATCCCGCTCAGGGTTATGATGCCAAACAGAATGGAGGAGGCGGCAGAAAGTACGGGTTGAGGAAGCGACGCCAGCAATAAGCCAACCGGCGGCAGTAACCCGATAAGCAGCGAGAGAACCCCGGCAGCCAATGTGACAAAACGGCTGGCAACGCCCGAGACGCGGATAATGCCAACATTTTCCGGGTACGACGTCGTGCCCAAACCGCCTGCCGCCGCGCCAATGGCGCAGCCGATAAACTCGGTAAACAGCCCGCGATTAATTCGCTGGGTCGTCAGCGTTTGACCGCCCCAGTCGGCCAGCAGTGAATACATGCCCATCGCTTCCGCTGAGGCCTGCAGAAAAGCCAGCATCATTAGCAAAACCACCGGCAGCGATACGCCGAATCCGAAAGCGAAGAAGTGCGGTAACGCGACAAGCGGCGCGTTGGCGAGATCGGGTAGATGCCACGTCGTCAGCAGCTTAAACACCACCACGCCAACGACGATCCCCCACAGCAGCGCACCGCGTTTTATCAGATCATGGCGGCCAAACACCATGCAGCCAATAATCGCGAGAACCGTCGCCAGAGCGGCGATAACGCTGGTGCCCAGAGTTCCGCCGCTGGCGGTGCTGAACCAGCCAGCAGGACCGATGCTGGCGAGCTGCGCGCCAATAATCACCAGAAGGGAGCCAAAAACGATAGGAGGAGATATATAGCGAATCAGCAGGCCGGTGATCCCTAGCCGCTTCAGCGGCATGGAGAGTACTGCGAAGATTAAAGCCGCCACAAACATCGATCCAAAAGCGGTGCCCAGCCCAACGCTATGCGCCGATCCCAACACGGCGATCATAAAGGCGGCCGTCGGGCCCTGCACGACCGGAAGGCGCAGAAAACGGCCCGATTGCAAAATGGTGACGATACCGGTCGTAAAAAAGCAGGCCTGTACGATGGTGCCGGTCTGCTGGTTGCTGAGATTCAGCGAGGCGCCAATGATGACCGGGAAGACCCATATCCCGGTCAACGCCAGCAGGTGCTGTAGAGCAAACATCAACGTGCGGGTGGGCGACACCTTGTCTTCGATTCCTACCGACAGTACTACCGATGTGTTGAGCATGCTGATACCTGTAAAAGAATGCGATGTTTATTGGCCCATGGCTTAATCAGGCAATAACCGTGCCTCTTGCGAATAAGCTTCCGTCAAGATAATGATATGCAATGGATTATTTTAAAGTCAGCCTGCCAGGACGCTCGGGAATGGCGTCGCTTCGCACCGCCATCGTGCCAAAAAAGGCGATTCTGAGCAGGCCGATGCCTGCCCAGCTCAGCGGTTAAACGCCAATTTTATAGCTGTGCAGCCAGGAGAAATGCTGTTGCAGGCTATTGAGTACCGCATTACGCCTGGTGCGATCCTGTCCGGCCGGAAGGTGAAGGCAATCATTAAGCCGCCTGGAGGATTGCTGAATTTTCTCGCCACGCCCTTTGCGCTCTTGCTCATAGCGTTCAAGCCCGCCAGCAATCGATGTCGTGGCGCTATCATTGAGGATATGCGCCAGGGCTACCGCATCCTCAAAAGAGGAGATCGCGCCCTGTCCGTGGTGCGGCATCATTCCGTGAGCCGCATCGCCAATCAGCACTGCCCGCCCGCGATACCAGGAGAACATCTGGCTAACCTGAAACATGCCCCAGCGCTCTGCCAGATTAACGTGTTCCAGCAGCTGGCCGACGGCAGGGTGCCAGCCGGTAAAATGGCTGCGAACACTCTTCGCATCTGCCGGGACACGCCACGATTCGTCCTGCCATTTTTCCGGCCCATCCATAAACACCACAATGGTCTGGTATTCGAAATTTTTGCCAACAGGAAAATTCAGTACGTGCATGCCGTTACCCATCCAGTCGGTAAAGGAGCGCGGCTCCGGCAGCAGATCGAGATCGGCTGTTTTCGCCAGCCCGCGAAACGCGCTGTTGCCGGTAAACACCGGTGACGCGTCGGGGCTGACATACTGCCGTACGACCGACTTAATGCCGTCTGCGCCCACCACTAAATCGGCGCTGTCCCTTGAGCCATCCGCCCAATGTAATATGATTTCATCGTCTGCCTCTTCCAGCCGTACCAGCTGTTTGTTCAGCCGAATGGTCTGTTTGCCAATCACATCGAGCAACGCCGACTGAAGATGGGGGCGGAATGCCCCGTAATAGGGATAGCCATACTCATTCCGATACCAGTTCTCCCGCGCCAACGGTTGAGATCCGGCCACGCTGCCGTCCTCATTTCTGAAGAACGCCATCTCCGTTTCACAGGATCGTGCCGCCATCTGCGCGGCGATGCCCATCTCTTCAAACAAGCGCGTGCCGTTAGCCCATAAGGAGATACCCGCACCCAGCTCGGCCAGTTCACTGGCCTGTTCATATATAGTCACCTGGTGCTGACCGTTTCTCATGACCGAAGCAAAGGCCAGACCACCCATGCCGGCGCCTACTATTGCGATTCTTGCCATCACGCTTCCTCTTATTTCTGGCCTGGATAGGTCAGATAGCTCATGCCGGTGATCCACTCCGGTACCGATTCATAGGCAACATAGTCCGGACGGGCCCCTTTCATTGCTCCCATTAGCGCCACCCAGTTCAGGGCCTCATGGCCACCGTGGCCGCCGCGATCTTCCACTTCGTCGTAGGTCAGCGCGCGCATGTAGTTGACGTCACCGGCTTCGAAATGTTCCAGCATTTCGCGGTCCCACTCTTCGTTGACCAACGGGTGGCTGTTACCCAGCGGCCACTCCATTTTGCTCATCATTTCAATTTCATACTGAGCGAAATCGGTATAGAGCGTCGGGTCGTTTATCAGAGCCTCTTTGCCGATGGTCTGGTAGACCTTCATACGCTGCAGCAGCTCATCGCCTTCCGGCGCGCCTTCCGTCCAGACCGGAGGCCAGTGCGACAGTCCCCCGGTGGCGAGAAAGTGCACGCGGAACTCATCCGGCAGAGCGTCGATGATTTCACGCACTTTCAGACCGAGATCGTAGGCGCGTGAATAGGGCATTAGCGGCGGAGAGAAGACGTTGATATATACCGGAACGACCGGGATATTGAATTCCGGATTAATAAATACCAGCGGCATCATCAGGTTATTACCGTATTCAATCGGCCCCATCCGGGTGGCTTCAAATCCGCCGTGGATCAACTTTTCCAGGAGCAGTTGTGCAATTTCAGCGTTGCTGGCAATACTGTGCTGTTTATCAAATTTCAGCGCTTCCATCATATATTCGGCTGGGCCGATATTCGCATCACTGACGGGTACGCCTAATGTCGGCATTAAATTACGAAAATTGTTCTCAAAGTGATCGTCTAAAAAGGCAATGATCAGATTGGGCTTAGTTTCATCGATACACTGTTTTAATCTGGCATGAATTTCCGCCAGCCGCTGGCGTTGTTCAGGGGAAGGCGCATCGGCCCAGCCTAATGCACCGGGAACGTGGGACATGCTGATTGCACTGACAATCTTAGCCATAAGGACTTCCTTCTTTTTATCAGATAATGGTATTGGTTAACTGCCCAATTTCATTCATGGAAACCGTCACGCTATCGCCGCGGACAAGATAACGGGGCGGCGTAAATCCTAGACCCACACCTGCGGGAGTCCCGGTGGCGATGACGTCCCCGGGCAGCAGGGTAATATTCTGACCGATGGTTTTAATTAATCGCGGGATATCAAAAATCAGATCGGAAACGGACGCTTGCTGGCGCAGCTCACCATTCACATGGCAGGAGACCGTCTGGCTACCGGGGAGGCCAAACTCATCGGCGGTGACCAGAACCGGCCCCATCGGGCAAAACCCATCAATTCCTTTTCCCAGCAGCCACTGGCTGTGCAGTTTCTGCAAGTGGCGAGAAGTGACGTCATTCACCAAGGTATAGCCGAAGACGAAGGACATGGGGTCCTCGTCCTGTGCAATCCGTCCCTTTTTACCCAGCACCACCGCCAGCTCTGCTTCATAATCGATGGTGTTGTACGGATCCAGCGTGCTGTCGATGGCGTCATCAGGGCCACAGATGGAAGTGGTAGGTTTGCTGAAGATGATAGGATTCGCCGGTACGTTGCCCGCCGCCGCGCTGGAGTCATAGCCGCTGTTACCGAACTCCTCAGCGTGCGCATAGTAGTTTTTGCCCACACAGAAAATATTTCGCCGCGTGGCCGGGATTGGCGCCAGCAGACGCACGGCGTCAATGGGCACCGCGTTTTTGCCTGCACCTTCACAGCATAATTTTAAGCTGTTCTCTATTTCCGAAAAATGCTCGATAAGCACATTCATATCATTGGAGTTTACAATGTCGCTGACGTCGATAATATTTCCAGCGTGATTAATAACGCCAATTCTCTTACTGTCTGAATAGACATAAGTTACTAGCTTCATAATTAACCTTTCCTGCAGTCCTGTAATTAATCGCGTGCGCGGGCGACGGCTTCCACTTCAATCAGAAACTCTTCTTTCACCAGACGGTCGACCACCAGCAGGGTATTGGGCGCATAGTCGGAGGTTGCGAACAGGCTGGGAAAAAGCGCTTCACGATTTTTCATGAAGTTTTCGATGTGCTGCGACGCCACCAGATAGGTATTGAACTTTACCACATCATTAAAATCGCAATTGACGGCGCTGAGCACATCTCCGAGATTTTTAAATACCTGTGAAAACTGCGCATCGAAATCGCCTTTCCCGACCACGTTGCCGTCATAACCGACCGCAAGCTGTCCTGAGATATAATAGAGATCGCCTGCGCGGACTTTGGTCAGGTTAGAGTAGAGCCCCTGCGCCGGGCTGGCATTTTCAGGATTGATATATATAACGTTTTTAGACATAGCAACACTCCTTATAGCAGGATAAATAACGGTAAGAATGCTCAACCTATTTCTAATAAATACTGGCGATGAATATCAGTACGATTCGCGACGGCGAAATCGGTCAAGGACTACCGCCAGAATAATGACCACGCCGACAGCAAGCGTCTGGTAATATGCCGATACGCCGACCATGTTCATGACGTTGGAAAGCAGCGTCAGGACCACCACGCCGGTAATCACCTGGCGCAAATTTCCGGCTCCGCCGGTGAGCGCTACGCCGCCAAGTACTACGGCTGCCAGCGATTGCAGCGTCAGATTCGCTGCCGCAATCGGCTGGGCGGAACTGGTCCAGGCGGTGAGAATAATGGCGCCGATACCCGCGCAGAAGCCGCTGACCATATAAACCAGCACCGTATTAAGGCGGACATTAATGCCGGATTTGGACGCGGCGGAGACGTTAGAACCCATGGCGTAAACGTAGCGGCCAAACAGGGTGTATTTCAGGAGTACGCCAATAGCTGCTGTCAGCGCAACGGCAATCCATACCATCACCGGTATCCCCAGCAGCGTGCCGTAACCTACCGCGTCAATATAAGCGGCGGGAACGTCATATATTGGCACCCCGCCGGAAAGGATCAGCGCAAACGCCTGAGCGACTGAGAGCATACCCAGCGTGATCACCAGAGGCGAAGTATTAAAAAAGGAGATCAGCACGCCTGACGCCGCGCCGGTTAGGGAACCCACCAGCACCATCACCAGCAGCCCGGCGGGAATGCCGGCGTGATTCATCACCATGACCCCGGCCACTCCTGCTTCAGGCTAACGCTTGATTCATTGGGGCCATCATCGGATGCTTCTTGCCCCACCACATCGGCAATAATTGATGCCTTGTCGTGCTCATCCGGCGTGCGATAAGTGTTCACCACGCAGCCGTGAAACAGAGTCCAGACCGTATCGCACAGGGACATTGTTTCGGCTAAATCACTGGAAAGCAGGATCACCGAGACACCGCTGTTCGCCAGCGCCCGAATGCGTTGATGGATTTCGTATTTGGCATCGATATCCACCCCAGCAGTGGGTTCCTCCAGCACCAGCACTTTCTTTGCGCTTGCCATCGCCCTCGCCAGCAATACCTTCTGCTGATTGCCGCCGCTCAGGCTGGTCAGTAAATCGTGCTTGTCGGCGAACTTAACCCCGCAGGCTTTGAGAATCTTATCGGCGCTGGCATCAGCCTGACGGGAGCGGATGAATCCCGCTATGCTGAAGGCCTTCAACTGCGTCATCATCAGATTTTCAGCAATCGACAGCGTGGGATAAACGCCATTACTGGCCCGACCCGCAGGTAGCCACGCCACGCCGTTTTTCAGCGCATCCACCACGTTTTTGGGACGCCATTCATAGCCATCCAGCCGGAAACGAGACGAGGCGTCATACGGTGTGGGGATAAAGCCCACCAGGTTTTGCACCAGCACGTCGCCACCGCAACCGACGACGCCGTAGATCCCCAGTATTTCGCCTTTCCCTAAGCTGAAGACCCTGTTACCGCCGCCGCTGACCGGCAGATTTTCAAAGTCGAGCAGGGGAGGGAAATTCTGCTCCCTCTTGTTCTCCACGCGGTGGCTACCCGGCGCTTTACCCGTCAGCCGCGAGACGATGAAATCTGCCGTTACCTCCGGGCTTACCTGAAAGGCATCCACCACCTGGCCGTTGCGCATAATGGTGACGCGGTCGCTGACGGCGAGTACATCATCGATATGATGCGTGACCAGTATCGACGCGATGCCGGTTTCACGCAGTCGTCGCAGGACGCTGAAGAACATCTCTTTTTCAACGGCGCCGAGCATGGCGGTCGGCTCATCAAAAATAATGACCCGAGGTTGCGACATCAGCGATTTGCCGATTTCAATCAGTTGCTGAATCGCGACCGGAAAATGGCCAACCGCGCTTTCCATATCGATGTCGTCCAGACCAAGCTGGGTCAGGACTTCCATTACCCTGGTCTTCTCCTGAGCGCGACGAGTGAGCGAGAGGAGCGTTTTTCCTTGCTCCGCTCCCAGCCACAGGTTGGCGCGTACGGATAGACTCGGTGCCAGAGACAGCTCCTGATAAACCATGACGATACCTGCGTGCCGTGCTTCCCGGGAGCTGTTGAAGGCTACCCGCTGTTCGTCATACCAGATACTTCCCTCATCAGCGGGATAGAGCCCGCTGATGATTTTTCCGATGGTTGATTTTCCGGCGCCGTTTTCACCCAATAAGCAGTGGATTTCTCCGGCGGCAAACTGAACCGAGACATTGTTCAGCGCCTGGGTTGCGCCAAATCGCCTGGACAATCCGCTGATACGCAACAGGGGATAATTCGGACTCGTGGTGGTCTCTACATTGTGCATCCGTACTTCCCTCTGGTCGCGTTACTGCATCGCCGGGACTTTCCAGTCCGCCGGTGCAATTTCATAGGTTTCAAAGGGATGTGTCGCTACGTTGCTCTTGTCCAACACTTTATTCGGCACGTTATAGTGGGCGTAGCTCAGACCGTCGGCGCCAGCAGGGGCCAGATTGGGCAGGGGTTTATTTTCCATTTCGCGAATGGCGTACTGCACGATCAGGCGACCCATGATGATTCCCGGTTCGGAAACCACCGCCAGCATTTTGCCATCCTCAATCATTGGCACCGCCCGTTTCACCATTGCGGAGCTGACCACGGCAGCATCGCGATGCTGCTGGCGTATCGCCTGAACGGCCCCCATGCCAAGGGTAATCTGCGGGGTATAAATGAAGTTAATATCCGGGTTACGCAGCATCAGGTCGGACGCTTTGGCCAGCCCTTCCTGCAAATCAATGCCGCCGCCGAATGCCGAATCAATCACTGAAACCGGGCTGGTGCATTTCTGCGCTTCAGCTTTAAAGCCCTCGTAGCGTAGACGCACCCACTCGGCACCGGCCGGGCCCGGGATCATCGCCACTTTTTTCGGTTTTGCAGCGGCTTTACACACCGCATCGGCCATCAGCTTTCCAATATAGGTGTCATCCTGAAGCACACCAAAATCGATGTTCTTGCTGTCAACCGGGATACCGACCGAAGCGACCTTAATGCCCGCGTCTTTAAGGGATTTGATTATGGGATCGAAACCGTTATAGGCGGCTGGGGCCAATACGGCGACGTCGGCGCCAATGCTTTTAAAGGCTTCAAGCTGAGCAAACTGTTCACGGACGTTGCCGTAAGCACCGGCTACGGAAACCTGCACGACATTCACCCCAGTCCGTTTGGCTTCATCGGTAATGCCGTAAATGATACCTTTATAAAAGTCATCATTAAGGTGTACTACCGTCACCGCCAGTTTAAATGGCTTTGCTGCTGTTATTGCGGGGATAAGCCCCACCAGGCGATCCTCTTCCGCTCTGGCTGGCGAGGTCATTAATACTGAAAATATTATCGATGTAATAAAACAGGTTAAACGTAAAGATGCAGGTGTATTTTTATATTGAGACAGCCAGTTCATTATTGTTTCCTCGTTTCACAAAACACAGGGACAGATGTATCCCCCCAGATTTAATGGCGTTTTCGAAATAAAAGGCGGCATGTTTCCAGATGTAGTATTAACCCGTAATAATATAATCCGTGATAGCGACCTCGGGTAAAAGAAAAAGGATTAACTAAAAAGCTGATTTACCGCTGACAAAAAGGAGCGGCTTCGTTCAAACGCTACCGAATGCGAGCATCCATGAAGAATATAAAGATCGGCCTGTTTTATCTTTTTTGCCAGCACTTCAGAAGTTTCCGGCGGGAATGGAACATCTTCGCGGCCATGCAGCATGATTACCGGACAATTAATTGCCGACAATGTTTGTTCACTCAGCGTCGTTTGTTCTACATATTGCCGTGGGTCGCCGGAAAACATGCTGTTAAAGTAATCGGCATAGCCTTGGGCAAAAACAACCGGCTCACGTGCAGCAATATAGTCATCGTCAATAATGGATGTATCATGAATTAATGTGCTAAGTGCCGCCACTAATTCGACTCGATTTTCCGGGCAGCGCCATATACGTCTGGTTGCGTCGGATACGGAAAAAGGGGCACCAATGGCGCCGGTGGTTAACACTGCGGAAATTCGCCGATCGGCTGATGCCAGCTGCAGGGCGATTGCCGCCGACAGAGAATGACCAATAACGCCGATTTGCGGTGCGTCGATCAAATCGAGCATCGCTTTAGCCTGGCGAACCCACATTCCGAAATCGAAATAGGGCGGCGCAGTTTTGCGGCTGCTGACGCCAAAGCCAATCAGATCCATCGCATAGATGCGGTAACGCTGGCTCAGGTCATCCAGTACCCGGCTCCAGTTTCCCAGACTGGATGCGCCCGGGCCGGAGCCGTGAATCATCATGAGCGGTTCTCCCTCTCCGCCGCTGTAATAACCTACCTCCATACCTTCAAACTCAAAAAATGACCTCTTCAGTGTATGAGACATATCAACTCCTGCGTCGGATGGGGTGTAAGGCTGATAATACCCGGCGAAAAACTTTTTTAAAGTAAAAAATGGATTTTTTTGTTAATTATAAGTTTTTGGTATTAATATCTTCTTAACATCTTTTGTGCTACTATTAACACAATGATGGACTTTTAAAATTAACTTATTGAAAATTAAACAGAGGTTGCAATGAAAACGCTCAAGGAAGGAAGGTCGCTGAATCAGACGATCTATGCTCGTATCAGGGAACTGATTCTGACCGGACAACTGATACCGGGGAACAAGCTGAAGATTTCTGAGCTGGCCCATCGCTTTGATGTCAGCCTCAACGTTATCAGGGAAGCACTGAATCGTCTGGCGGGTGAATTGCTTGTAGAAGTGGCCCCTCAGCAGGGTTTTAGCGTTCGTGGGCTGGATGCTGATGACCTTCGGGATCTCACCGAGCAGCGAATTCTTTTTGAAAGTATCGCCCTGCGTAAATCAATTGCAACGCGAGATGTGGAGTGGCAGGCACGGCTGGTGGCAGCGAACCATCGGCTGGTGCATACGCCACAAACGCTGGCAGAAGAGCCAGGAAAGCTCAATCCAGGATGGCACTCTCGCCATGAGGATTTCAACTTTATCATGATGGAAAATTGTGGGAGTGACTGGCTGTTTCTGATGATAAAACAGCTGGCTGAGGCTTTTTCTATCTATCAGCGCGTTTTATTACCCGTCACAGCCGAAGAAGGGGAGCGCAACGCCGACCACAATGAGCTTTTGGAGGCGATCCTTGCCAATGATGCCGATCGGGCGACTGCCATACTGACGGAACATCTTAATCAAACCCGGGACGTCATGCTGAATGCGCTCAATGCGGTTTCTCCCGGGAAGAAGGCATCTTTTATCCCTTGAGTCAGAGGAGCGGTACGTGTGGATAAGCATGAAAGTCGCCTGTTACGCCCGGCCTGCATTCGCCAGATCGCCGACATCAACCCACGAATGACGCGTGTGGTGCTGTCTGGTGAGGCGGTGGCCCATTTTGCTGATGCTCTGCCCGGCGCCTGGGTGAAGCTATTTTTTACCCCGCCCGGCGAGGCTGAGGGCCCAGGCCGGGCCTACACGATCAGCAGCCTGAATCAGGAGGCGCAGACGCTTAGCCTTGATATTGTTCGGCATGGCAGCGGCCCCGCCATGAGCTGGATAAAAAGCGCACGCCCCGGAGAGATTGTTCGCCTTGCCGGCCCCAGAGAAGGGCTGGCCGTCGAGGGGGTCGGCTCCCTGCTGCTGTTCGGCGACGAAACGGCTATTCCTGCCATATTTGCTATTATTCCGACGCTGGCAGCGCATGTCACCGCGCACGTTATTTTGGCTCTTGATGACAAACAAGATTATCCGCCGCCGCCGGTCTGCTGCACGCTTAGCGTAACCCGATTGTCCCCCCGGTCTGATGATTTTTGCACGCACGTGATTAATACAATCCAGCGCCTTGCCCCTGAAAAGGTATGGGGGGCCGGAGAGCATGGCGATGTCATTCAAATTCGTCAGGCGCTATTCAAATCAGGACGTAGCCGGAAAAACGCGGATATCACCGCCTACTGGAAGCTGGGGGAAGCCGATCACCGGGATTGCTGATCTCCTCCCCGTTGATGCGGTTCTTCGTCGGAGAGCTTGTTTCACATTGATGCATCAGCGCGATTTCGTACCGGGCGCTGGCCCTGCAACTTTCTTGATTGCCACACCAGGGACGATAGTCGCCCTCGGTAAGCGGCCCGCTGTCCCTATGATAAACGCCCACCAGATATGGTCTTTTTTACGCCAGTAATAACATCGCGTAACAAAAAAGCCACTCTTTCGAGTGGCTTAATTATATGATTTTAAATCTAAAATTTGGTGGCCCCTGCTGGACTTGAACCAGCGACCAAGCGATTATGAGTCGCCTGCTCTAACCACTGAGCTAAGGGGCCGTGGCGAGGGATTATAAAGTAACTGGCAGACGCAATCCAGCCTAAAACGCGCGGCTGCTGTTTTTATAAACAACGCATTTTCAATCCTTTATAATCAGCTTTTAGCTATTGAGCAGGGGGCACGATGATTAACGATATTCTGGCACCGAACCTGCGGGTGGTCTTCTGCGGGATCAATCCGGGAAAATCCTCCGCCCATACCGGCTTTCATTTCGCGCATGCGGGGAATCGCTTCTGGAAGGTGATTCATCAGGCGGGCTTCACCGACCGGCAGCTGAAGCCGGAAGAGGAGCTGCAGCTGCTCGACACCCGCTGCGGGATCACCATGCTGGTGGAGCGTCCGACGGTGCAGGCCAGCGAAGTGGCGCTGCAGGAGCTGCGTAACGGGGGGCGAGAGCTGGTGCAGAAAATAGAGCAGTATCAGCCGCGGGCGCTGGCGGTTCTTGGCAAGCAGGCCTTTGAGAAGGCGTTTCAGGCCCGCAGCGTGCAGTGGGGCAGGCAGCAGGAGACTATCGGGGCGACCGAGCTATGGGTGCTGCCGAATCCCAGCGGACTGAACCGGGCGACGCTGGATAAGCTGGTGGAAGCCTATCGCGAGCTTGACGACGCGCTGGCGTCGCGCGGTCTATAGCTTCCGTCCCGGAGGCAAACGCCGGGCAAAAAAAAGCTCCCCGTAGGGAGCTTTTTGCATTTACTGCCTGACGATTAATCGTCCAGGAAGCTACGCAGGACTTCAGAGCGGCTCGGATGGCGCAGCTTGCGCAGCGCTTTCGCTTCGATCTGACGAATACGTTCGCGGGTAACGTCGAACTGTTTACCCACTTCTTCCAGCGTGTGGTCGGTATTCATGTCGATACCGAAACGCATACGCAGGACCTTCGCTTCACGAGCGGTCAGGCCAGCCAGAACGTCGTGGGTGGCAGCGCGCAGGCTTTCCGTGGTAGCGGAGTCCAGCGGCAGCTCGAGGGTGGTATCCTCGATGAAATCACCCAGATGCGAATCTTCATCGTCGCCGATCGGCGTTTCCATGGAGATAGGCTCTTTGGCGATTTTCAGCACCTTACGAATTTTATCTTCCGGCATCAGCATGCGCTCGGCCAGCTCTTCCGGCGTCGGCTCGCGGCCCATTTCCTGCAGCATCTGGCGGGAGATACGGTTGAGCTTGTTGATGGTCTCAATCATATGCACCGGAATACGGATGGTGCGCGCCTGATCCGCGATGGAGCGGGTGATCGCCTGACGGATCCACCAGGTTGCGTAGGTGGAGAACTTGTAGCCGCGACGGTATTCGAACTTATCTACCGCCTTCATCAGACCGATGTTACCTTCCTGAATCAGATCGAGGAACTGCAGGCCGCGGTTGGTGTATTTCTTGGCGATAGAAATAACCAGACGCAAGTTTGCTTCAACCATCTCTTTCTTCGCACGGCGGGCTTTCGCTTCACCGATGGACATACGACGGTTGATATCCTTAACCTGCTCGATGGTCAGGCCGGTTTCTTCTTCAATCTGCTGCAGCTTCATCAGGCCGCGCTGAACGTCTTCTTTGACGTCGTGCAGCTTTTCAGACCACGGTTTGTTCATGGCGACAGCCGCGTTGAACCAGGTTTCGCTGGTTTCATTGCCGGTGAACAGCGTAATGAAGTTTTTCTTCGGCATTTTGCACTGTTCGACGCACAGCTTCATGATGATGCGTTCCTGAGTACGCACTCTGTCCATCATGCTACGCATGCTGCCGACCAGGTAATCGAACTGTTTCGGTACCAGGCGGAACTGTTTAAAGACTTCAGACAGCTTGAGAATTTCTTCCTGTGCTGCGGCGTGGCTACGGCCTTTTGCTTTGATGGTATCGCGGGTCAGTTCGTATTGCGTACGCAGCTCACCGAATTTCTCGCGCGCCAGCTCAGGGTCGATGCTGTTGTCGTCATCGCTGCTGTCGTCGTCTTCTTCTTCTTCATCTTCTTCGTCGTCATCCATCTCTTCCTGAGACAGTTCGGAGCCGACGTGCGTGGCGGTTGGCGCCATGTCTTCTTCGGCGTTCGGATCGACGAATCCGGTGATCAGGTCTGACAGACGCGCTTCTTCAGCTTCAACGCGATCGTACTGTTCCAGCAGGTAGGTAATGGCTTCCGGATATTCGGCAACGGAGCACTGGACCTGATTGATCCCGTCCTCGATGCGCTTAGCGATGTCAATTTCGCCTTCGCGGGTCAGCAGTTCCACGGTACCCATTTCGCGCATATACATGCGCACCGGGTCGGTCGTGCGTCCGATTTCTGATTCAACACTGGACAGAACCTGTGCAGCTGCTTCTTCTGCATCTTCGTCGGTGTTGTTGCTGTTTTCAGCCAGCAGCAGATCGTCGGCATCCGGTGCTTCTTCCATCACCTGAATGCCCATATCATTGATCATTTGGATGATGTCTTCGATCTGATCGGAGTCGACGATATCTTCCGGCAGATGGTCATTGACCTCGGCATAGGTCAGATAGCCTTGCTCTTTACCTCGTTGGACAAGAAGCTTAAGCTGTGACTGCGGGTTTTGCTCCATAAGACGGTATCCACACTTAATTCGTTTGATTGGTGTTGACAGACAAACTGCCAGCATTTAAAGCGAGGGCGTACTTATATTATTGCCGCTGCGCCTCAGCGCGGCTGTCGGGGGCTTCCCGAACGATATTCGGCACTTAAGCCGTGCAATTCATTTTTTTGCCAGCTCCTGGCTGATAGTCCAGAGTTCCCGGCGTTCCTCACTGCTTAAGCCGTGCGTGCGATCGCGAGCTATCAACTCTTCCTGTCGCAGTTCAAGCAGTGAATCAAACATATGGTTGAGCGAGTCGGTGAAGGTTTTTTCTGCGATATCTTTATCTGCTATATCGTCCCACATCGACAGTTTTTCAAGGGTCGTGGCCTCATTTGTGCCGCGATACTGCTCTAAAAGTTGCCCGGTGGTCAGACCCGGCTGAGACAGACAGGTGTTAACCAGTTCGCTGAACAAGCCCAGTCCCGGCATTTTGCGCTGATCCAGGCCTGCCAGAGGCGGTACCAGCGGCGCCAGATCCGGATTTTGCACCAGCAGTCCTATCAGTATACGCATGGTCGTGCGTTTTAGCTGCGGCGCAGGGCGCGGTGCGCCACTTTCTGTCAGTTTCGGCATTAAACGTTCAAGCTGGGCGTCATCTAAAATCCCCAGCTTATTGCCCAGCTCCTGGCGCAAATAAATGCGCAGCGTCTCGCCCGGAACCTGAGTGATCAGCGGCAGCGCCAGCGTGCTTAGCTGCGCGCGCCCGTCCGGGGTGCTCAAATCAACCTGCGGCAGCAGGCTGTTAAACAAAAACGTGGAGAGCGGCTGAGCCTGCTCCATCCGCGCTTCAAACGCGGCCTTACCCTCTTTACGCACCAGCGTATCCGGGTCTTCGCCGTCGGGCAGAAACATAAAGCGTAGCTGACGGCCGTCGGACATATACGGTAGCGCCGTCTCCAGCGCTCGCCATGCGGCCTCGCGGCCCGCCCGGTCGCCGTCGTAACAGCAGATGACCTGATTGGTCGCCCGGAACAGCAGCTGAATATGGTCGGCGGTGGTCGACGTGCCAAGCGACGCGACGGCATAGTTAATGTCGTACTGCGCCAGTGCGACGACGTCCATATAGCCTTCGACAACTAACAAACGCGGCGGTTCGGCGTTGTTCTGCTGCGCTTCATACAGGCCGTACAGCTGACGACCTTTATGGAAAATATCGGTTTCCGGGGAGTTAAGGTACTTCGGCAGGGCATCACCCAGCACGCGACCACCAAAACCAATTACCCGGCCTCGCTTATCGCGGATCGGGAACATCACCCGTTCGCGGAAGCGGTCGTAACTGCGTCCCTTATCGTTAGTCACCAGCATGCCGGCATCGATAAGCGACTGGCGGTTTTCCTGATTGCCGCCAAAACGTTTTAAAACGTTGTCCCAACCGGGGGGCGCGTAGCCAATCGCAAAGCGCGCAATGACCTCGCTGCTTAAACCACGCTTCTCCAGATACTGGCGCGCGGGGTCGGCGGCGGGCTGCTTCAAAGACTGCTGATAAAACGCATTCAGACCATCCATCAGCTGATAGAGACTTTGCCGTTGATGGCGTTCTATCTGACTGGGTCCGTTGCCCGCTTCGTACGGCACTTCAAGGTTGTGCATGGCGGCCAGCTCTTCGACCGTCTCCACGAACTCGAGCTTGTCGTAGTTCATCAGGAAGTCGACGGCGTTGCCGTGCGCACCGCAGCCAAAGCAGTGGTAAAACTGTTTTTCACCGTTGACGGTAAAAGAGGGGGTTTTTTCGTTATGAAATGGACAGCACGCGTGGTAGTTCTTGCCCTGCTTTTTGAGCTTTACCCGCGCGTCGATAAGATCGACGATGTCGGTTCGCGCCAGCAGGTCATTGATAAATACGCGTGGGATTCGTCCAGCCATAGGCCCCGTAAATTATACACCTTATCCATCAAGCTGCTTCAGCGCCGATGCGCCCCCTGCCACTGACGTCAGCCAGCTCCTGGGATTCGCTCTTTTGCTGCTTTGGTGCATCCTGAAGGGTGGGGCGTATATGCTAATGCATAAACGAAAATAAGCCGCGCATTCCTTCCGGAAGCACGGCCTTACAACTTACAACTCAGCCTGAATTGAGGGCTTTAGCCCTCAACAGATTAGTACAGACGAGTGCGGCGTGCGTTTTCGCGAGCCAGTTTCTTCGCGTGACGTTTCACTGCAGAAGCTTTAGCGCGCTTACGTTCGGTAGTCGGTTTTTCATAGAACTCACGACGACGAACTTCCGCCAGAACACCTGCTTTTTCACAGGAACGCTTGAAGCGACGCAGAGCTACGTCGAACGGCTCGTTTTCACGTACTTTAATTACCGGCATGTGCCTCTCACCTTTGATTAATTCGGTTTGCTGCTGGCATCAGCGCCAGCTTATTTCAAAATGGTGCGGAATTTTACTGCAACTACTGCTGCTTTGTAAAGCACCTGCGCCCTTTTTGAAAGGACTTTTATAAGGGTGAGGAGTATACACGAGGGTTCTTCCTGGGGCGAACAAAGTTTTATGTCCGCTGCCCCGGAGTCCGTCCCGGGGCCAGCTTTTCTCGCCCGCCCCGCCCGCGTACCCCTTGTGGGCTCCGGGCCGTGTCGCGCTGCTGCCTGGAATTCTTAGGGTATACATCAACCCGCATTGGTCCTAAACTGCGCGGTATTAGAGCGAGGTAAAACAAGACATGCGTGTACTGGGTATTGAAACATCCTGCGATGAAACCGGCATCGCCATTTACGACGATAAGCAAGGCCTGCTGGCCAACCAATTGTATAGTCAGGTGAAACTACACGCTGACTACGGCGGCGTGGTTCCTGAGCTGGCTTCGCGCGATCACGTGCGTAAAACGGTGCCGCTGATCCAGGCGGCGCTGAAAGAGGCCGGGCTGACGGCAAAAGATATTGATGCGGTTGCCTACACCGCCGGGCCGGGGCTGGTCGGCGCGCTGCTGGTTGGCGCAACGGTAGGCCGTTCGCTGGCGTTCGCCTGGAACGTACCGGCGATCCCGGTACACCATATGGAAGGGCATCTGCTGGCGCCGATGCTGGAAGATAATCCGCCGGACTATCCCTTTGTGGCGCTGCTGGTTTCCGGCGGCCATACCCAGCTGATTAGCGTGACCGGTATTGGTCAGTATGAACTGCTGGGTGAATCGATAGATGATGCGGCAGGGGAAGCGTTCGATAAAACCGCGAAGCTGCTGGGCCTCGATTATCCCGGCGGCCCGATGCTCTCTAAAATGGCCTCCCAGGGGAGCGAAGGCCGTTTCGTCTTCCCGCGCCCGATGACCGATCGTCCGGGGCTGGATTTTAGCTTCTCTGGCCTGAAGACGTTTGCCGCCAACACCATCCGCAATAATGAAAATGACGAGCAGACCCGGGCGGATATTGCGCGGGCGTTTGAAGATGCGGTGGTGGATACGCTGATGATTAAGTGCCGTCGGGCGCTGGAGCAGACCGGCTTTAAGCGCCTGGTGATGGCGGGCGGCGTGAGCGCCAACCGCACGCTGCGCGCGAAGCTGGCCGAGATGATGAAAAAGCGCGGCGGCGAAGTGTTCTACGCTCGCCCCGAGTTCTGTACCGATAACGGCGCGATGATCGCCTATGCCGGAATGGTGCGCCTGCGGAGCGGAGCGAAGCCCGACCTCGGCGTCACCGTGCGCCCGCGCTGGCCGCTCGCCGAGCTGCCGGCGGCCTGATCCTGCTAACAGGCCGACCTCGCGTCGGCCTGTCTTTCTGAGCTATTCCATACTCTTACACAGCGAGCAAATCGCCCCCTGATGTTTTGCCGAGTGCATCACGTCCGGACGTTCGTACTCTTCCCGGCAGGTAATGCAGCGATACACGGTGGTGGAGGCGTTCCCCTGAGCGTCGTAGCGCGGTTCGGCAATGCCGTCATCGTGCTGTTTGATGTAGTAGCGGCCGCGGGTCAGAATGCCCATCAGCGGCGTCATCACCAGGGCGACAGCCAGCGCAATCAGCGGTGAGAACGGGGCCAGGGTGGTGCCGAGCAGGCCGAAGAATGCGCAGATAGAGAGCCCGGCGGCGAGAGCAAAGGAAACCACGCCCACCGGGTTAACGTTATGGATCATCCCCCGGCGATATTCCGGCTGGGCCGGCGCCAGCTTCAGCAGGCCTTTATTGACGGTAATATCGGTGGCGACCACCACAACCCAGGCAATGGCGAAGTTGGAGTAAAAGCCGAGGATCCACGACAGGGCGCTGAACATATCGCCTTCCATCAGCGCCAGCGCAATGGCGAGGTTGACGACAACAAAGACGATCCGCCCCGGATAGCTGCGGGTGGTGCGCGTCCAGGCGCTGGTCCAGGCCAGCGAGCCGGAGTAGGCGTTGGTGACGTTAATTTTAATCTGCGAGATAACCACCAGCACTACGGCCAGGGTCAGCGCCAGCCAGCCGGGCACCAGATTGTCAAAGACGCTGACGAACTGCTGAACCGGCTCGGTGTTATGTACAGCCGGGAAGCGGGTCAGCAGGTAGAAGCCGAGGAAGGCGCCAATAATCTGTTTAATCGCGCCCAGCACCACCCAACCCGGGCCGGCAGAAAAGACCGCCAGCCACCAGCTTTTGCTGTTCTCCGCCGTTTTCGGCGGCATAAAGCGCAGATAGTCAATCTGCTCGCCGATCTGCATGATCAGCGACAGGCATACCCCGGCGCCCAGCATAATGGCGGTTAAATCCACGCGCGAGGCGTCGTTCTTACCGGCGAAGTTCATAAAGCCATCCACCAGCTGAGGATCTTTAGCGATAAGCCAGGCCACCGGCACAACCATCAGCACCAGCCACAGCGGCGTGGTCCAGACCTGCAGACGGGTCAGGGCCTTCATGCCGTAAACGACCAGCGGCAGTACCATCAGGGTTGCGATGAGGTAGCCCATCCACAGCGGGATCCCGAGGCCGACCAGCAGCCCCTGCGCCATAATCGAGCCTTCAAGAGCGAAGAAGATAAAGGTAAATCCGGCAAAAATGATGCTGGTAATGACCGAGCCAAAATAGCCGAATCCGGCGCTGCGGGTGATTAAATCGAGGTCGATGTTGTAGCGGGCAGCGGTGATCGCCAGCGGAATGCCGGTCAGGAAAATCACCAGCGCGGCCAGCAGGATCGAGTAGATGGCGTTGGTGGTGCCCCACGCCATGCCAATGCTGGCGCCGATAGAAAAGTCGGCCAGATAGGCAATGCCGCCCAGCGCGGTGACGGCGACGACGCCTGGCCCCCAGCGGCGAAAGCTCAGCGGAGCGTAGCGCAGGGTGTAATCTTCCAATGTTTCACGGGAGCCGGATGTGCCGGTTTGTGCAGGTAGCTCAGTTTTAATATCCAGTGATGACATAGTCATTCCTTAATGGTCAGGTATGACTGTAATTAGCAAACCTTATGCCACTTCGTAGAGCAGGCGCCGCAGGGGGCTGTGGGGGAGGGGAGGATAAAAAGAGGGCGTCGAATGCACCATCCGGGCGCGGGCGCGTCCGGATGGTGCACGGGCCTAGCGGCGCAGCATGCCTTTGTCTTCGAGGAAGGCAATGATGCTCTGCAGGCCGTCGCCGCTCTTGAGGTTAGTAAAGGCCCACGGACGCTCGCCGCGCATCCGCATGGTGTCGCGCTCCATCACTTCCAGCGAGGCGCCCACATACGGTGCAAGGTCGGTTTTGTTGATCACCAGGAAGTCCGATTTGGTGATCCCCGGGCCGCCTTTGCGCGGGATTTTCTCCCCTTCCGCCACGTCGATAACGTAGATGGTCAGATCGGCCAGCTCTGGGCTAAAGGTCGCGCTGAGGTTATCGCCGCCGCTTTCGACGAAGATAAGTTCGAGGTTACCGAATTTTTCGCTCAGCGCTTCCACCGCCGCCAGGTTCATCGACGCGTCTTCGCGGATGGCGGTATGCGGGCAGCCGCCGGTTTCGACGCCGACGATACGTTCCGGCTCAAGCGCGCCAGCTTCGGTGAGAATGCGCTGATCTTCTTTGGTGTAGATATCGTTGGTGACGACGGCCAGCTGATACGTGTTGCGCATGGCTTTACACAGCGCTTCCAGCAGCGCGGTTTTCCCGGAACCGACCGGGCCGCCGACGCCCACGCGCAGCGGATGTTTGTAGTTGTTCATGCTTTCTCCTAAGAACGGAATAATCGGGAATACTGCGTTTCATGCCGGGCGGAGGCGATGGCGGCCAGCGGCGTGGAGGAGCCGATCGCGCCGTCCGGGGCGGCAAGCGCGCTGGCCATATCCGCCGCATAGCGATCGCACAGGCGGATGATCAGCTGCTGCGCGGCCTGTTGCCCAAAAGGCACCAGCTTAACGCCGGCCATCACCGCGCCCTCAATCCAGCTGTAGCCGAGGCTCAGCGCCAGATCGGCAAGGGGGATTTGCCAGCGCACGCCAAGCCAGGCCATCCCGGCAAGCTGGCTTTGCTGGCACAGCGTCCGCCACTCTTTGGGGCACTCCGGCTGCCAGTCGGCAAGCAGTCGGGTGAATGCCGCCCCGCGATTACGCTCCTCTTCGCGCAGCTCGCGGGTTTCTCTGCAGGCGAGCAGATACGCCGCCCAGCGCTGCGCCTCGGGCAGGTTGTTATCTTCGCAGGCGCGATAGAGGCGGGCGAACAGCGGCAGATCGACGGTAAAAAAGCTCTGCTCCATCTGCTGCAGCTGCCAGCGTTCGAAGGCCTGAGTATCGGCCACCCAGCCCGCTTCCACCGCCCACTCCAGCCCCTGCGACCAGCTATAGCCGCCGACCGGCAGGTTGCTGCTGGCCAGCTGCATCAGCCGCAGGCGTTTTTCCAGCGACGACATTCAGTGGCTGTGCTCATGGTGGTCATCGTGGCTATGGCCATGATGATGCCCGTGTCCATGCCCGTGGCTCTCGCTGGCGTAGGCGCCGGCTTCCGGTTCGAACGGCAGCCGGGCGAAGCTCACCTGCAGGCCGAACTGGCGCAGCATATCGTCCAGCACGTGGTCGTGGTGGTAGCGCAGCTCGCCGGGCATAATCTGCAGCGGAACGTGGCGGTTGCCGAGGTGATAGCAGGCTTTCGCCAGCGTAAACGGGTCCTCGCAGCGCACGACGGAGACGCCCTCATCGGCGGCAATGACTGCGACAAACTCGCTGCCCTCTTCATTACTCAGAACGTCACCGCCCCGCAGCAGCAGGCCGCGCGGCAGCAGCAGGCCCGCTTCGCGCCCATCGTTAAGGGTGACTTTGATTCGGCTTTTTACCCGCACATCAATCGGCAGCGTGACGCTGGCCGTTGCCTGCGCCGGCGTCTCCACGCGTTGGGTCAGATACAGCATCCGGACTCCTTAAAACAGAAAGTAACGTTGCGCCATCGGCAGCACTTCTGCCGGTTCGCTGGTTATTAGCTCCCCGTCAATGCGCACCTCGTAGGTTTGCGCATCAACGGTAATATTGGGCTGCAGGCCGTTATGGATCATGTCGGCCTTCTGCAGCGTTCGGCAGCCCTTCGCCGTGGCCGTGGCGCTGTGCAGATTGAGGCGCTGCGCCACGCCGCTGGCTATCGCCGCCTGCGGCAGGAAGGTCAGCCGACAGCGATGGCGGGCGCTGCCCAGCGCCCCGAACATCGGCCGATAGTGCACCGGCTGCGGGGTAGGAATAGAGGCGTTAATATCGCCCATCGGCGCGATGGCAATCATCCCGCCCTTCACCACGCACGCCGGCTTCACGCCGAAGAACGCCGGGGACCACAGCACCAGATCGGCCAGCTTGCCGGCCTCAATCGAGCCGACCTCATGGGCGATACCGTGGGTCAGCGCCGGGTTAATGGTGTATTTAGCGATATAGCGCTTAACGCGAAAATTGTCGTTGTCGCCGCGCTCTTCCGCCAGCGGGCCGCGCTGGACCTTCATGCGGTGGGCGACCTGCCAGGTGCGCAGCACCACCTCGCCGACGCGGCCCATGGCCTGCGAATCGGAAGAGGTCAGCGAGAAAGCGCCGATATCGTGCAGGACGTCCTCCGCGGCGATGGTTTCCCGCCGAATGCGCGATTCGGCGAACGCCACGTCCTCCGCGATGTCCGGGTCGAGGTGATGGCAAACCATCAGCATATCGAGGTGTTCATCGATGGTATTGACGGTGTAGGGCAGCGTCGGGTTGGTGGAGGAGGGCAGAATGTTGGGGTGCGCGCAGGCGGTAATAATATCCGGCGCGTGGCCGCCGCCGGCGCCTTCGGTATGGAAGGTGTGGATGGTACGCCCGCCAATCGCCGCCAGGGTATCTTCGACAAACCCGGACTCGTTGAGGGTATCGCTATGCAGCGCCACCTGAACGTCCATCTCATCGGCGACGGTCAGCGCGCAGTTGATGGCCGCGGGCGTCGCGCCCCAGTCTTCGTGGATTTTCAGGCCAATCACGCCAGCCGCCACCTGCTCGCGCAGCGCGTCCGGATTGGAGCCGTTGCCTTTACCCAGCAGGCCGATGTTGACCGGCAGGCTATCCGCCGCCTGCAGCATCCGCGATATATACCACGGACCGGGGGTGCAGGTGGTGGCGTGGGTGCCCGCCGCCGGTCCGGTGCCGCCGCCGACCATCGTGGTGACGCCGGAGACCAGCGCTTCTTCCGCCTGCTGCGGGCAGATCCAGTGGATGTGCGTATCGACGCCGCCGGCGGTGACTATCTTACCTTCGGCGGCAATGATTTCCGTCGCCGCGCCGATAGGGATGGTGACGTCAGGCTGGATATCCGGGTTGCCCGCTTTGCCGATGGCGAAGATGCGCCCCTCTTTGACGCCGATATCCGCCTTCACGATCCCCCAGTGATCGACGATCAGCGCATTGGTCAGCACCAGATCGACGCACTCCGCTGAGAGCATTTGGCCCTGGCCCATGCCGTCGCGAATCACCTTTCCGCCGCCGAACTTCACCTCTTCGCCGTAGGTGGTGAGATCGTCTTCGACCTCTATCCACAGCTCGGTGTCCGCAAGGCGGACCTTATCGCCGGTGGTGGGGCCAAACATATCGGCATAGGCCTGGCGTGAAATTTCACTCATCGTTTTCCTCCAGTTTTCCCATCACCGCGCCGCGAAAGCCGTACACCGCGCGGGAGCCGGCAAGAGCAACCAGCTCCACTTCTCGCTTTTGCCCGGGTTCAAAACGGACCGCGGTACCGGCGGCGATATTCAGGCGATAGCCCGTCGCCTGCTCGCGGTCGAACTTCAGCGCCGGATTCACTTCGGCGAAGTGATAGTGCGATCCCACCTGGATCGGCCGGTCACCGTGATTTTCAACGATTATGCTGCGGGTCATGCGGCCAACATTAAGGGCTATCTGGCCGGGTTTCACTTGGTACTCACCTGGGATCATCGCGGAACCTCAGATTATCGGATTGTGGACGGTGACCAGCTTCGAGCCGTCCGGAAAGGTGGCTTCGATCTGGATGTCGGGGATCATTTCGGGCACGCCCTCCATGACCTGACTGCGGGTCAGGACGTGGCGGCCCTCTTCCATCAGCGCCGCCACGCTATTGCCGTCGCGGGCGCCCTCCATAATAAAGGCGCTAATTAACGCCACCGCTTCCGGGTAGTTCAGCTTCAGCCCACGGGCCAGGCGGCGCTCAGCCACCAGCGCGGCGGTAAACAGCAGCAGCTTATCTTTCTCTCTGGGTGTCAGTTCCATAGCGCTCTCTCAGGTCAGCCAGATTCGGGGAGGAACCGGGGGTTTCCCGGTCAGATGCGGGCGCATAAACTGCCATATATCGCGCATCGCCCGCTGGCACAGCAAATTATCATCACTTAAAAATCGGACCGTCAGCAGGCCGTCGGTCAGGCTGGCGCCGGCGTAGCTGGCGAGCCCGGCGAGCCGTTCGCGCACGCCGTCGAGCAGGGTCTCATTAGCCGGATAGAACAGCAGCGTCCCCACCCACGGCCGCTGCGCGATGCAGGCCAGCTGGCCATCGGCGAGGCACAGCCGTTCCACCAGCAGCGGCGTCTCATCAACCCACACTTCCAGGCGGTTCGCGAGAGTGCCGTGGCTAAACGTTTCGCCAATCACCGGGCGGCCGAGGCACAGCAGATCCCAGGCTAAAAGGGTGCTGGTGGCGCAAAGATGGAAGGTGGTATGCAGATTAGCCCGCGCGCCGGGGAAAAAAATGGCGTCCTGCGGCAGCCATTCAAGAATAGCGTGCGCCGCGACGGTGAAGCGCTGGTGCAGATGCGCCTGCGCGCCGCTGCTGCGGTAAAACTTGCTGGCGCCGGGCATGGTCATCAGCGCGTGGCTGCCGCCGTCGAGGGCGGCCGTAATCGTCAGCTCATCGCCGCCAACGATGCCGCCCGGCGGATGTAATAAATAGAGGTGGCAGGTTTCTTCTTCGGGATAAAAAGGGCGCTGGACGGTTAATGGGCCAACGTGACGGGAAGAGGTCAGGACCGTTTTATCGCCGGTAGATTGAAAGCGGAGATCCAGCGTAGCCTGCCAGCCTTTTTTTGTCTGTGGTAACACGGTGCTGTGCAATGTTGCGCCCCTGCAAACTCAAGATAAAACAGCAGCGATGAGTATTGATCGGCCGCAAAGCATCCCGATCATATGAAAAGCTTATGGTTGTTGCCCCGTAAACCGCCCGGCGGCTGCGGATAGAGTCCGTCCCTGGACCTTCCCCCGCAGGCGGGATAGCTACATGTTGAAAGGTGAAGGGGCGGTAAAGGGCGTTCAGCGCGAGCGCCCGGTGGTAACGCTATTTATCCTGATAATCCTCGGCGTCGATGTCGTAGCCCGAAGGTTCCCAGCGGATGGCAAGCAGCGACAGCAGGCCGATAAGCGGCGCCGCGGCGATAACCCAAAAGACGCGCGTATCCAGCGCCGCGACCAGCAGCGGGAAGAGGAACAGCGATAGCGTTGAGCTGCTGCGCATCAGGGTTTGGTTCAGGCCGACGCCGACGCCGCGCAGTGAAGTCGGGTAGCTCAGCGAGGCAAAGGTCATGGTGTGCGCGCCGGGGCCAAAGCCCTGGCCGAAGAGGAACAGCGCCAGCATGGCAACCGCGGCGATCCCTTCGGCGGCGCCTTCCGGGCGGCCAATCAGCGCCAGCCCCAGCAGCGCCGCCAGCTGGCAGGCGTATCCCGCCAGCGACATTTTCCATGCCCCAAGGCGCGGCACCAGCCGTACGGCCAGCAGCCCGCCGACGAAGGCGAAGAGCAGGTTCAGCGCCAGCGAGATCAGAATCGTGGTCAGCATCGACTGGACGAAGAAGCTGGAGATAATCACCGGCAGGCCGAAGGCAACGGCGTTATAGGCAAATGATGAGACTACGGAGAGCAGCGTTGCCAGGGTCGTCCGCCGCAGGTAAACCCCCTGAAACAGGCGTAAGTAGTTGCTCCATTGCGCTTTTTTCACCACCGGCGCCGGTTTATCCAGCGCATCCTGCGCCACGTGGGCGTTGATGTTGTAGGCCTGGCGCAGAATGGAGGCCGCTTCACGCAGGTTGCCCTGATTGGCGGCCCAAACCGGCGACTCGCTCATATAGCGGCTGCGAATGGCGATAATCACCAGCGCGGGGATCGCGCCGAAGCCGAGAATCAGCCGCCACAGCCAGTCGCTGTGGCTTTCCGGCAGCGCGGCGTAGAAAAATAGCACCAGCAGATATGAGACGCTGATGGCGGCGTACCAGGTCGGGCACCACATGGCGACGCTGGCGGCTTTGTTGCCCGGCCCTTTGAGTTTAGAAAATTCGCTCAGGAAGGCCATCGCCACCGGCAGGTCGATACCCACGCCGAGCCCCATGACGAACCGGGCGCCGGTGAGGACGTATTCGTTGGGAGCCAGCGCGCAGGCGATAGCTGCAACCACGAAGAACAGCATATCCGCCATAAAGACGCGGTAGCGGCCGATTTTATCCGTCAGATAGCCGCCCAGCAGCGCGCCGACGATGGCGCCGAAGGTGATGGCTGAGGCCACCATGCCGGTGCCGGCGGGCGTCAGGTTGAATTCACGGGTAATGTCTTTCAGGCCAAAGGCCAGGGAGCCAAGATCGTAGGCATCGAGAAAAATCCCGCCTAGCGCGATGCCCATGACGATGCGCGCGTTGCTGCGCCCGCTGCTGCCCTCGTTAATCAGGCGCGAAACGTCCGCCGCGCCGCGTATCCATCGAACTTCCCCGTCAGGCGACCCTGCCGCTGCAATCGGCGCCGCATTGATTACGTCTGTCATATTATTGTTCTGTTGTGTCTTATCAGGAGATTCAGAGTAAACATCGCGGGGCGGGCGAATAAATCATTTTTGGTTATAAGACATAACTAAGTGATTGTAGCGAAAGGATTATCTTTTAAACGGCGGCGCGGTGGAATGATTGGCTGTAAGGCCGGGGGATCAAAAGATATTGTCGGGGAAAATCGTGCCCGGCAGCGCCGGGCGCGGAGATTATTTCTGTTCCGGCTTTTTCTTGTTCTTCTTCAGCCGGGCCCAGATTTTGGTTTCCTGACGACGCCACAGGCGCTGGATATTGTCATGATGGCGCAGGAGGATCAGGCAGGAGAGCATCGATACCGGAAAGGTGTACTGCGGTTTGAACCACCAGACGTAGAACGGCGCAATAAGCGCGCTGACGATGGCGCCGAGCGAAGAGTAGCCGCTGAGCAGGATGGTCAGTAGCCAGGTCCCGGCCATGACGCCGGTGAGATCCCAGCCGATAGGCGCGATGGCGCCGAAAGCGGTCGCAACGCCCTTGCCGCCGCGAAAATTGAAGAACACCGGCCAGATATGACCAATGCAGGCGGCAATCGCCACCAGGCCCAGCCAGAAAGGGGTCAGACCGAGTGCCCATGCGCCCCAGACCGGCAGCATGCCTTTGAGCACATCGAAAATAAGCACCGTTACGGCCGCTCCCTTGCCGCCAATTCGTAGGACGTTGGTCGCCCCAGGGTTGCCTGAGCCGCTATCGCGAGGGTCGGGCAGGCCAGCGAGGCGGCAAACCAGAATGGCGCTGGAAATTGAGCCGCAGAGGTAGGCAAGGATAACGAGTCCAGGCGCGATTGCACTCATCAGCTGTTCCATTTTGAAAGTGTCGTTTTATCCCCGTCATCCTTGGCGCAGCCGGTGCGTGGGCTCTCCTCGCGCGCCCGGATACATAGTGACGCTATGCTCCCGGAAGCTCGCTGCGCCGCCGCCTTCCTGCAACGCAAATTATTTAGGGGATGTCTTTGCATCTGTGGATAATACGCATAATTCGCCGGAAGTGGTATCCGGTTTAGCCAAAAAGCAGGCAGGTCGTGATGGATATTGTATTTATAGAGCAACTTTCGGTAATCACCACTATTGGTGTTTATGACTGGGAACAAACCATTGAGCAGAAGCTGGTGTTCGATATCGAAATGGCGTGGGATAACCGTAAAGCGGCGTCCAGCGATGATGTGAGCGATTGCCTTAGCTATGCCGATATTAGCGAGCTGGTTATCAACCACGTTGAAGGGGGGCGTTTTGCGCTGGTCGAACGCGTGGCCGAAGAAATTGCCGATCTGCTGCTGGCAAAATTCTCCTCACCGTGGGTGCGAATTAAAGTCAGTAAACCGGGCGCGGTTGCCCGCGCGGCCAACGTCGGCGTCATCATTGAGCGTGGCCTTAATCTGAAACAAAACTTTTAAGGTCATATTGATTAAACAATTTGGGCTTATACAGGTCTTAGTGCCGGCCGTCAGGTTATTTTATTTGCCATATTCTCCTCGAACGGGGCTCGAAATCCTCACGTACTCCGTGTACGCTCCGGAATTGACGCGCCGTCCGAGGCCAAACTGGCTGCACCAATGACGCCTGATGGCATGGCTCGTAGTGCCTGGTTTTTTCATTTTACTTTTAAAGGGTTTATTGGATGAGCGATATACACTCGCTGCTGGTGGCGGCAATATTGGGTGTGGTTGAGGGTTTGACAGAGTTTTTACCTGTTTCCAGTACTGGTCATATGATTATTGTTGGTCATCTGCTGGGATTTGAAGGTGATACTGCAAATACATTTGAGGTGGTCATTCAGTTAGGTTCTATTCTTGCCGTTGTCGTTATGTTCTGGCGTCGTTTGTTTGGCCTGATCGGTATCCATTTCGGTAAACCACCTGCGCATGAAGGGCAGGGCAGCGGTCGCTTATCGCTTATCCATATTCTGTTAGGGATGATTCCGGCGGTGGTGCTGGGCCTGATATTCCACGACACCATTAAGTCGCTATTTAACCCGGTCAACGTGATGTATGCGCTGGTGGTCGGCGGCGTGCTGCTGATTGCCGCTGAGGTGCTGAAGCCGAAGGAGCCGCGCGCGGTAGGCGTTGACGATATGACCTATCGTCAGGCGTTCGTGATTGGCTGCTTCCAGTGCCTGGCGCTGTGGCCGGGCTTTTCTCGCTCCGGCGCGACGATTTCCGGCGGCATGCTCATGGGCGTCAGCCGCTATGCGGCCTCGGAGTTCTCGTTCCTGCTGGCAGTACCGATGATGATGGGCGCCACCGTGCTGGACGTTTATAAAAGCATCGGCTTCCTGAATGCCAGCGATATTCCGATGTTTGCCGTCGGCTTTATTATGGCGTTTATCGTGGCGCTGATTGCGATTAAGACCTTCCTGCAGCTGATTAAACGTATTTCGTTTATTCCGTTCGCTATCTACCGCTTTATCGTGGCGGCGGTCGTTTACGTAGTCTTCTTCTAAGACCCTGGCCCTCAGTCTTGCGGCTGAGGGCAGCGTTCTTCCTTCCACTGCGCGAGCGCCAGAATACGCCGCCGCGTTAACTCCTCGCGAATCTCCGGTCCTTTAAAACCTTCCGCCACCACCTCTTTCGTCGAGACCGACCGGGCGATATGCCACGCTTCCAGCAGCAGGCGCCCCTGCGGATAGTCGCAGGCTTCGAAGCCGGTGCGGCCGCGAACGTCGGCCTCGCTGGTGAGGGCAATTTTTTCCACCCGCTGCGGCTTGCGCCAGGCGTCGATGCTGTCGAACAGCTTGACCAGGGTTTTGGGCTGCAGTATCGGCAGGGTATGAATCAGATCGTGGAATTCGGCGACCAGCTTCGCCAGGTCGCGGATCTCATTCGGGACGCGCAGGCGAGCGCAAAGCTGCTCGACCAGCTTGACGCCGGCCGGCCCGTGGCCGTGATGACGAGGCCAGAGCGCTTTCGGCGTCAGCCCTTTGCCCAAATCGTGGCACAGGGTTGCGAAACGCACGTCGATTTCCGGCGACAGCATTGCCGCCATGGTCAGGGTCATCAGGGTATGCAGGCCGGTGTCGATTTCCGGATGCCATTTGGCCGGTGCGGGTACGCCGTATAGCGCCTCGATTTCCGGGAACAGCACGCCGAGCGCGCGGCAGTCGCGCAGTGTCTGGAAAAAGACCTGCGGGTTGCGGGTGCCCAGCGCGCTCTCGGTCTCTTTCCACACCCGCTCCGGCGTCAGATGTGCCAGCTCGCCGGCATCGGCCATCGCGCGCATCAGCGTCATGGTGTCATCCGCAATGCGGAACCCGAGATGGGCGTAGCGGGCGGCAAAGCGCGCTACGCGCAGAACGCGCAGCGGATCTTCGCTAAAAGCTGGTGAAACGTGGCGCAGCAGGCGCTGGCGCAGATCGGACTGGCCGCCGTAGGGGTCGATAATCTGGCCGTCTGAATCCTGGGCGAGGGCGTTAACCGTCAGGTCGCGGCGGAGTAAATCCTGTTCGAGGGTGACGTCGGGCGCGGCGTAGCAGGTGAAGCCGGTATAGCCGGCACCGGATTTACGCTCGGTTCGCGCCAGGGCGTACTCCTCCCGGCTTTGCGGGTGCAGGAACACGGGAAAATCGCGGCCTACCTGCTGGTAGCCCGCGTCAAGCAGCTCTGAGGGCGCGGCGCCCACCACCACCCAGTCTCTGTCTTTGACCGGTAGTCCGAGTAATGCATCCCGGACGGCACCGCCGACCAAATAAATCTTCACGCCTGATTCTCCCGTATCTACTTTGCGCTGGATGATACGTAAGTCTGGCAGAGAAGACGAATTAGTTCATCCACCGGTCTTTACGCTTGCGGCTCGGGATCAGATGCGGCAGCACCAGCCCAAGCAGCAGGCCAACGCCCAGCACGCCGCCGCCGTACATAAACCACTGCATAATGATGGTGCGCTGCTTATCATCAAGCTGCAGATTCGCGGCATTGACCTTTTTCTGCGCGACAACCAGCTCATTTTTCAGCTTCTGGTTCTCATCTTTCAGGGCGTTAATAGCGTTATCGCTCCCGGCGACCTTCTTCTGCATGTCCGCCGTGCGCTGGTTCCAGGTGGTGTCGATGTTGTTAAGCTTGTCGGTCAGGGTCTTAACCTGATTCTCGAGATCCGGTACGCGGGTGCGCAGGCTGGGCTCATTGCTCAGCTCTTTCAGCGGGATCCAGGCGGTGCGGCCGTTGCCGTCGCGGATCTGGGCGTAATTCGTGCTGTCGTTGGTCTGCAGCAGAGAGACCTGCTCCCCGGCATTAATGGTTCCCTGGAGACGATAATTATCGCCAGGACCGGTGCGAACCCAGGTGTTCAGCTCATCAGAAACATAGCGTTTTTCTTCTGCATGAACCGCCGTAGCGGCGCTAAGCGCCAGCAAAGTTATCGTAATCAGGCGTAATTTTGGCATCAGGTCATCGTTTGGTCATAAAAAGTTGAACGATAGTAGTGGCATCACCATAGCGACGCAAAGTTTTCCGCCACAATCGGAAACATCCAGGAGGTGGCCCGGCAAAATGCGCATTGCATGGCGATTCGCCGCAAAATATTATCTACTGACAAGAAATATCGGCGTTAGTTCGCCGTATTTTCCCTGCAGAGCACAGAAGCGGAAAAATTCAGTCATGGCGCAAGAAATCGAATTAAAATTTATCGTCTCCGATAGCGGTGTGGAAACACTGCGTCAGCACCTTAATACGCTCAATGCGCAGCACACGCCCGCAGGACAGCTGCTCAATATTTACTATGAAACGGCGGATAACTGGCTGCGCCGTCATGATATGGGGCTGCGTATTCGCGGCGATCGCGGTCGTTACGAAATGACCCTGAAAATTGCCGGCCGGGTGGTGGGCGGGCTGCATCAGCGCCCGGAATACAACATCCCGCTGGAAAAACCGGAGCTGACGCTGGGCCTGCTGCCGGCGGAAGTGTGGCCGCAGGGTGAACTGCCGGCCGAGCTGGCGCAAAGCGTACAGCCGCTCTTCAGCACTGATTTTGAACGTGAAAAATGGGTGGTGAGCGAAGGAGATAGCCAGATTGAAATCGCCCTCGATCGCGGTGAGGTTAAGGCCGGTGAGCATCAGGAAGCCATTTGTGAACTGGAGCTGGAGCTTTTATCCGGCAATACCGCAGATGTCCTGATCCTCGCCCGTCGTCTGCTGGATACCGGCGCGCTGCGTCAGGGTAGTCTGAGCAAGGCGGCGCGAGGCTACCATCTGGCTCAGGGCGACGGCGAACGTCCGCTGACCGCGCTGGATATTCTGCCGGCTATAGCGAAGGCCAGCGTTGAGCAGGGAATGGAGGCGGCGCTGGAGAGCGCCCTGGCCCACTGGCTTTATCATGATGAAGTCTGGAGCCGCGGCAACCCGGCGGCAAAAGGCGAAATTCTGCGGGCGATTGCCCGCCTGCGTCATACGCTGGCGCTGTTCGGCGGCATCGTGCCGCGTAAAGCCACCGCGGCGCTGCGCGAGCAGCTAAGCGAAGCGGAGGCGGCGCTGTCAGCGGCTGAAAATGCGCAGGCGGCGCTGTTCAGCATCGCCACCGTCAGCGCGAAGCTGATGCTGACGGAATGGCTGGTAAGCCGCGGCTGGCGCGAGTTTCTCAACGAGAACGCGCAGAAGAAAATTGCCGGGTCTTTTAAACGCTTTGCCGATATTCAGCTTTCGCGGGCGGCGGCTGAATTGAAAAACGCGTTCCTGCAGTCGCTGGGCGATGAGTATGAGGGCCAGCTGCCGCGCCTGGCGCGCGAAATCGACACTATTCAGCTGTTAGCCGGCGCTTACGCCTACGCCGCATCGTCATGGCTGGAAAACTGGAAAGAGCTTCGTCGGGCCGTTGAGCACCGGGACAGCAGCGTCATTGAATATTTCCGTCGTCAGGCGCTGGCCGCGGAACCGTTCTGGCTGCATAGTGGAAAACGATAATTTCAGGCCAGGGAGACCCCTATAATGCCGCTTTCTTCGCAGTTACAGCAGCACTGGCAGACGGTTGTAGACCGGCTACCAGCGGATTTTCCATTACAAACGTTAAGTCCGCAGGCGCAGTCGGTTATGGCGTTCAGCGATTTTGTCGAGCAGAGCCTGGTTGCCCAGCCGCAGTGGCTGGTAGAGCTGGAGAGCTCGGCGCCGGAAGCGGATGAGTGGCGCCACTATGCCGACTGGCTACGGACGGCGCTGGCGGAGGTCAATGACGAAGCGGCGCTGATGCGCGAGCTGCGCCTCTTTCGCCGCCGGATTATGGTGCGCATCGCCTGGGCCCAGGCGCTGTCGCTGGTCAGCGAAGAGAGTAGTTTGCAGCAGCTCAGCGTGCTGGCGGAGACGCTGATTGTCGCCGCCCGGGACTGGCTATATGCCGCCTGCTGCCAGGAGTGGGGCACGCCCTGCAGCGCCGAAGGCAAGCCGCAGCCGCTGCTGATCCTCGGGATGGGTAAACTTGGCGGAGGAGAGCTTAACTTCTCCTCCGATATCGACCTGATTTTTGCCTGGCCGGAGCACGGCGCAACCCGCGGCGGGCGCCGCGAGCTGGATAACGCCCAGTTCTTTACCCGCCTCGGCCAGCGTTTAATTAAGGCCCTCGATCAGGCCACCCAGGACGGTTTTGTCTACCGCGTGGATATGCGCCTGCGCCCGTTTGGCGACAGCGGCCCGCTGGTGCTGAGCTTCGCCGCGCTGGAGGATTACTACCAGGAGCAGGGGCGAGACTGGGAGCGCTATGCGATGGTTAAGGCGCGGATCATGGGCGATAACGAAGGCATCTATGCCAGCGAGCTGCGCGCCATGCTGCGGCCGTTCGTCTTCCGTCGCTACATTGACTTCAGCGTGATCCAGTCGCTGCGTAATATGAAAGGGATGATTGCCCGCGAGGTTCGCCGCCGCGGGCTGAAGGACAACATCAAGCTCGGCGCCGGCGGGATCCGCGAAATTGAATTTATCGTTCAGGTCTTTCAGCTGATCCGCGGCGGCCGCGAGCCCGCGCTGCAGCTGCGGGCGCTACTCCCAACCCTGGCGGCTATCGACGAACTGCATCTGCTGCCGGAAGGCGATGCTTCCCGGCTGCGCGAGTCCTACCTGTTTTTACGTCGCCTCGAAAACCTGCTGCAAAGCATCAACGATGAGCAGACGCAAACCCTGCCGCAGGATGAGCTCAACCGCGCTCGCCTGGCGTGGGGGATGCAGGTTGCCGACTGGGAGACGCTGAGCGCGCAGCTGGAAGAGAAAATGGCCAGCGTACGGCGGGTGTTCAACGAGCTGATTGGCGATGATGAAGCGCAGTCGCCGGATGAACAGCTCGCCGAGTACTGGCGCGAGCTGTGGCAGGACGCGCTGGAGGAGGATGATACCAGCCCGGCGCTGACGCATCTCGATGATGCCGATCGGCGCAGCGTGCTGGCGCTGATCGCTGATTTCCGTAAAGAGCTGGACAGGCGCACCATTGGCCCGCGCGGGCGGCAGGTGCTGGATCAGCTTATGCCGCACCTGCTCAGCGAAGTCTGCTCGCGTGCCGATGCGCCGCTGCCGCTGGCGCGCATTACGCCGCTGCTGACCGGCATCGTGACCCGAACAACCTATCTTGAGCTGCTCAGCGAGTACCCCGGCGCGCTGAAACACCTGATCTCCCTGTGCGCCGCCTCGCCGATGGTTGCCAGCCAGCTGGCGCGCCATCCGCTGCTGCTGGACGAACTGCTGGACCCGAATACGCTCTATCAGCCGACGGCGACCGACGCCTATCGCGATGAGCTGCGCCAGTATTTACTGCGCGTACCGGAAGAGGATGAAGAGCAGCAGCTGGAGGCGCTGCGTCAGTTCAAGCAGGCGCAGCTGCTGCATATTGCTGCTGCGGATATCGCCGGCACGCTGCCGGTGATGAGAGTGAGCGATCACTTAACCTGGCTGGCCGAGGCGATGATCGATGCGGTAGTTCAGCAGGCGTGGATGCAGATGGTGGCGCGCTATGGCCAGCCGACGCATCTGCGCGACCGTCAGGGGCGCGGCTTTGCCGTCGTGGGCTACGGCAAGCTGGGCGGCTGGGAGCTGGGCTACAGCTCCGATTTGGATCTGGTGTTCCTCCATGATTGCCCGCAGGAGGCCATGACCGACGGCGAACGCGAGATTGACGGCCGCCAGTTCTATCTGCGTCTGGCGCAGCGCATTATGCATCTCTTCAGCACCCGCACCTCTTCCGGGATCCTCTATGAAGTGGATGCGCGCTTACGTCCGTCAGGCGCCGCGGGCATGCTGGTCACCACCGCCGATTCATTCGCCGACTATCAGCAAAATGAAGCCTGGACCTGGGAACATCAGGCGCTGGTCCGCGCGCGCGTGGTCTACGGCGATCCTGAGCTGCAGATCCGCTTTGATGAGATTCGTCGCGCTATCCTCACCCGCCAGCGCGAGGGGGCGACGCTGCAGACGGAGGTGCGGGAAATGCGTGAGAAAATGCGCGCCCATCTTGGCAATAAGCAGCGCGATCGCTTTGATATTAAAGCCGATGCCGGCGGGATCACCGATATTGAATTTATCACCCAGTACCTGGTCTTACGCTATGCCCACGACAAGCCGAAGCTGACGCGCTGGTCTGATAATGTGCGCATTCTGGAGCTGCTGGCGCAGAACGACATTATGGATGAAGAAGAGGCTCGGGCGTTGACCCATGCTTACACCACGCTGCGCGATGCGCTGCACCATCTGGCGCTGCAGGAGCAGCCGGGAAACGTCGCGCCGGAGGCCTTTGCTCATGAACGTGAGCAGGTCAGCGCCAGCTGGCAGAAGTGGTTGATGGCTTAACTAAAAAACCGGGTGTGCTATTATCGCGCGCAAAGTTTGCATCTCGCAGGAGAGAGTAATGAAAGTAACGCTGCCGGAGTTTGAACGAGCAGGAGTGTTGGTGGTTGGCGATGTGATGCTGGACCGCTACTGGTATGGTCCCACCAGCCGTATTTCCCCTGAAGCCCCGGTGCCGGTGGTGAAAGTGGAAAATATCGAAGAACGTCCCGGCGGCGCGGCAAACGTTGCGATGAATATCGCGTCGCTCGGTGCGACCTCGCGGCTGGTTGGCCTGACCGGGATTGACGATGCCGCCCGCGCGCTGAGTAAAGCGCTGGCCGACGTCAACGTGAAGTGCGACTTCGTTTCGGTGCCGACGCACCCGACCATCACCAAGCTGCGCGTGCTGTCACGCAACCAGCAGCTGATCCGTCTTGATTTTGAAGAGGGCTTTTCCGGCGTCGATCCGCAGCCCATGCACGAACGTATTCAGCAGGCGCTGGGTTCTATCGGGGCGCTGGTCCTGTCTGACTATGCGAAAGGCGCTCTGGCCAGCGTGCAGACGATGATTAAGCTGGCGCGGGATGCGGGCGTCCCGGTGCTGATCGACCCGAAAGGCACCGATTTCGAGCGCTATCGCGGCGCCACGCTGCTGACCCCGAACCTCTCTGAATTTGAAGCGGTGGCGGGGAAATGTAAGGACGAAGCGGAAATCGTTGAGCGCGGCCTGAAGATTATTGCTGATTTTGAACTGTCCGCGCTGCTGGTGACCCGCTCCGAGCAGGGCATGACGCTGCTGCAGCCGGGCAGACCGCCGCTGCATATGCCAACCCAGGCGCAGGAAGTGTATGACGTCACCGGCGCCGGTGATACGGTTATTGGCGTACTGGCGGCGACGCTTGCCTCAGGCAATACGCTGGAAGAGGCGTGCTATTTCGCCAACGCGGCGGCCGGCGTGGTCGTCGGCAAGCTGGGCACCTCAACCGTTTCACCGATCGAGCTGGAAAACGCGGTCCGCGGGCGCGCAGAGACCGGTTTTGGCGTGATGAATGAAGAAGAGCTCAAGCAGGCGGTTGCCGCGGCGCGTAAGCGCGGTGAGAAAGTGGTGATGACCAACGGCGTGTTTGACATTTTGCACGCTGGCCACGTTTCGTATCTGGCAAACGCGCGCAAGCTGGGCGATCGCCTGATTGTTGCGGTTAACAGCGATGCGTCGACAAAACGTCTGAAAGGAGAGTCCCGTCCGGTGAACCCGCTTGAGCAGCGGATGATCGTCCTGGGCGCGCTGGAGGCCGTTGACTGGGTGGTCTCTTTCGAAGAGGACACGCCGCAGCGCCTGATCGCCGGGATCCTGCCGGATCTGCTGGTGAAAGGCGGTGACTATAAGCCAGAACAGATTGCCGGAAGCGAAGAGGTCTGGGCAAACGGCGGTGAGGTACTGGTGCTGAATTTTGAAGATGGCTGTTCGACCACTAACATCATCAAAAAGATCCAGAAAGATAGCGGGAAGTAATGTTTTCCTGCTAAGCGGCGGCTCGATCATCGTCCTGGTAAGCACGACGCGGTCGGGAAGGTAGCGAGAAAGTCATGCTGGAGAGGCCTGCGATCGTCCGATCGCGGGCTTTTTTTATTTAATTGATGACGGAAATGATTCAGCGCAATAATTGTTCTTATTTTGCGCATTTTTCGCGCAAAAAAAGTTAACGTAAGGATAAATACTGAAGTCAGTAAAGCATATGACCAATCAGAACACCAACGGCTGAAGGAGTATGCGGATGAACCATAACGACCTGTATTCAATGAATAATTTCGATTTTCTGGCACTGAGCTTTGCCAGAATGCGCGCGCAAGGCCACGTCGTTGATCTTGAGGCAATTGTCGGCAATATGGATGAGGATCATCGTGAATGGTTTTGCCAGCGGTATGAGCTCTACTGTCGTCAGGTCAGCCAGGCAGAGGCGCCGGCGCGAGAGCTGGAGCACTGATACAACAACGGGCCTGATGGCCCGTTATTTTTTACTGCTTCTCTTCGACGCTCGGCGTTGCCGAACGGCTTTCCAGATCGCTAATGCGCTGTTCGAGTAAAGCCAGCTTTTCGCGGGTGCGCAGCAGCACCTGAGTCTGCACGTCAAACTCTTCACGGCCTACCAGATCCAGGCGGGTCAGCTGCGACTGGAGCACCTGACGGATCTTTTTCTCCACGTCTTCCCCAAGATCACGAAGGCCTTTCGGCATCGATTCATGGACCTGGCGGGCGATCTGTTCAATTTTTTTCGGGTCAATCATGGTGGTTTCCTGCTCTGGTCGATTTACCGTCCATTGTAGTGCGATCGGCGCCGCCTATAAACCAGAAATGTTTGAAGCTTATGCATTGCCGAGGATAATCAATAGCGTTATAGTTATCTCGCTTATTCTCAGGGCGGGGCGAAATTCCCCACCGGCGGTAAATCAACCATAGCGTTGAAAGCCCGCGAGCGCTTTTTGCGAAAGCAGAAAGGTCAGCAGATCCGGTGTAATTCCGGGGCCGACGGTTAGAGTCCGGATGGGAGAGAGTAACGGCTCAGTCGGATTGCATCCGCTTGCGTTGACTTTTGCCGCTTAACCGGCACTCCTAAGACTGCCCTGATTCTGGTAACCATAATTTTAATGAGGTTTTTTTACCATGAATCAGACGCTCCTTTCCTCTTTTGGTACCGCTTTTGAACGTGTGGAACACGCTTTAAATGCACTGCGCGAAGGCCGCGGTGTGATGGTGCTGGATGATGAAGACCGTGAAAATGAAGGCGATATGATTTTCGCCGCCGAAACCATGACCGTTGAGCAGATGGCGCTGACCATTCGCCACGGCAGCGGTATTGTTTGCCTGTGCCTGACCGATGAACGCCGCAAGCAGCTTGACCTGCCGATGATGGTGGAAAATAACACCAGCGCCTACGGCACCGGCTTCACCGTGACCATCGAAGCCGCCGCTGGCGTCACTACGGGCGTCTCTGCGGCCGACCGCGTCACCACCGTACGTGCTGCGATTGCCGATGGCGCAAAACCATCCGACCTGAATCGTCCTGGCCACGTATTCCCGCTGCGCGCTCAGGCGGGCGGCGTGTTGACCCGCGGCGGCCACACCGAAGCCACTATCGATCTGGTGACGCTCGCAGGCTTCAAGCCGGCTGGGGTTCTGTGTGAGCTGACTAACGACGATGGCTCTATGGCCCGCGCGCCGCAGTGCATCGAATTTGCTCAGCAGCACAATATGGCCGTGGTCACCATTGAAGATCTGGTGGCCTATCGCCGCGAGCACGAGCGTAAAGCCAGCTGATCCGGCTTCGCTGCATCCCAAAGCCCACGTAATCGTGGGCTTTGTTGTTTTTGGCGTTAGCCAATCCCCATCGCCTGCAAAGCCACGAGGCTAAATCCCATCACCGACATACCGCACAGCACGCCATAGCTTGGGTTGCTTTGCGGATCGATCTCTTTTGCCAGCGGCATGAGCTCATCAACCGACAGCGCCACCATAATCCCGGCGACGGCCGCCATAATGGCGCCCATCACCACCGGCGATACCAGACTGCCGAGGATCAGCCAGGCCAGCAGGCCGCCGAGGATCTCGGCCATTCCGGATAGCCCGGCCCAGAATACCGCCTTGCGGCGTGAGCCCGTCGCGGCATACACCGGGCCCGCCACCGCCAGCCCTTCGGGAATGTTATGCAGCGCGACGGCCAGCGCGACGCCTATGCCCAGCTCCAGGTTGTTGCTGGCCGTCACGAAGGTGGCGATGCCTTCCGGGAAGTTGTGCAGGCTGATACCGAGCGTCAGCAGAATTGCGGCGCGGCGCAGATTGCGCGGGCGGGGGACGCCGGGTGACATCAGATCCTGCGGATGGGCGTGCGGCAGCATATGGTCCAGCGCAAAATAGCCCAGCAGGCCGATAACAAACATGCCGTAACCGAGCAGCGCCGACATTCCCTCGGCGTTCAGCGCGGCGGGCAGCATCTCCATCAGCGAGATAAGCAGCATGATCCCGGCGGCGAAACCCAGAGAAAAACCCAGCAGGCGGTTGGAAGGTTTCTGGCCCAATACGCCGAAAATCGCGCCGATAAAGGTCGCGCTGCCGGCCAGCAGCGTCAATATTAGGGGGGATGACATCACTCAGCTCCTTTGATAATGATTATCATTCATAATATCCATATTGTCTGACGGCAGCGAGAGGGAAATGAGTCCTTTACCGCGACTTACATTCAAATTTTCTGATGATGATCATCACGCTTATCTGAGTTTATCCTGATGCAAAAACGCGTAATGTGAAGGCATCAAATCTCCTCTACTCAAGGATATCATCATGTCCCTTACCCGAATGCCAGCGTTGTTTTTAGGCCACGGCAGCCCGATGAACGTGCTGGAAGATAACATCTATACTCGCGCCTGGCGGCATCTGGGCGAAACGCTGCCGCGTCCGCGGGCGATTGTGGTGGTCTCCGCACACTGGTTTACGCGCGGTACCGGCGTCACGGCAATGGAAGCTCCGAAAACGATCCACGATTTTGGCGGCTTCCCGCAGGCGCTGTACGATACGCACTATCCGGCCCCCGGTTCCCCTGAGCTGGCGCAGCGCCTGGTTGAGCTGCTGGCGCCCGTACCGGTGACGCTGGATAAAGAAGCCTGGGGCTTCGACCACGGTTCGTGGGGTGTGCTAATCAAAATGTACCCTGATGCCGATATTCCGATGGTGCAGCTGAGCATCGACAGCAGCAAGCCGGCGGTCTGGCATCTGGAGATGGGGCGCAGGCTGGCGGCGCTTCGCGATGAAGGCATTATGCTGATAGCGAGCGGTAACGTGGTGCATAACCTGCGCACGGCGCGCTGGCATGGCGAAAGCACGCCGTATCCCTGGGCGGAGTCGTTTAATGAGTATGTGAAAACGAATCTGACCTGGAAAGGGCCGGCTGAGGAACATCCGCTGGTGAACTATCTGGCGCATGAGGGCGGGTCGCTCTCAAACCCGACGGCGGAACACTTCCTGCCGCTGCTGTACGTGCTGGGCGCCTGGGACGGCGAAGAGCCGATTTCCGTGCCGGTAGAAGGAATGGAAATGGGGTCGTTAAGCATGCTGTCAGTGCTTGTCGGCGCGTAGCGGGGAAATGGAGATGCCCCGGCAGGCGCAGTGCTGCCGGGGCGGGATACTACTCGACGAAAATGTGCGGATAGAAACGTGAAAGATCCTGGGTGATCAGCGCCCGATCTTCACGAACGCCGATCCCGGCTGGCTTATCGTTGATCAGCCAGCTGCCGATCAGCGTATAGCTATCGCCAAACTTCGGTAGCGGATAGAACTCCTGCACGATGGTACCTTCTTCGCCGTACGGGCCTTCTACCGCTTCCACCACCTTGCCGTTTTCAACAATCGACACGTTTGCGCCTTCGCGGGAGAAAATCGGCTTGATGACGTACTTCTCCATTTCGGGATGCGCGTCTTCGCTGAACCAGGATGCCAGCAGGTTAGGGTGGTTCGGGAACATCTTCCACAGCAGCGGCAGCAGCGCCTTGTTGGAGATAATGCTCTTCCATGCCGGCTCAAGCCAGCGTACGCCGGCGTCTTCCAGCTTGGTGGAGAACACCTCGCGCAGCATATACTCCCACGGATAAAGCTTGAACAGATTGCCGATAACCTGATCCTGAACATCGGTAAACTGGCCTTTTTCGCCCAGACCGATATCTTCGATATAGAGGAATTCGGTAGCGACACCGGCTTCGGCAGCGCAGTCCTGCAGATACTGTACGGTACCGCGATCCTCTTCGGTATCGCGGCAGCACGCCATGTGCAGCAGCTGGAAGCCAAACTGTTCGCGAAGCTCGGTAAAGCGCTCAATCAGCTTTTCCTGCAGGCTGTTGAACTGGTCGCTGCCTGCCGGCAGCTGGCCGGCGTTGAGCTGATCTTCCAGCCAAATCCACTGAAAGAAGGCCGCCTCATACAGCGAGGTTGGCGTATCGGCGTTGTTCTCCAGCAGCTTTGGTTCCCCAACGCCGTCCCACGCCAGGTCGAGGCGCGAATAGAGCGACGGCTGGTTGGTTTTCCACGACTGGCGCACGAAGCCCCAGGTGTGTTTGGGGATACGGAATTTGGCCATCAGCTCATCGCTGCCGATCACGGTTTCTACCGCCTGCAGGCACATCTGATGCAGCTCGGCGGTAACGTCCTCCAGCTTCTCAACCTGCGCCAAGGTCAGCTTGTAATAGGCCTCTTCGCTCCAGTACGGCTCGCCGTACATGGTATGAAAGCTAAAGCCATATTCATTCGCCTTTTCGCGCCAGTCCGGGCGCTCCGTGATGCTGATTCTTTCCATGAGTGTTAGCCGCCCATTGAGCGTTTGGATGAGGTGGTACCAGCGGCGCTACGCTGCATGGCGGACTGTTTCGCCACCGACTCGCCGAAGCCGCCGCGGGTCACGGTGCTGGTGGTCGCTGGTTTTGGCGCCATGGCCGTCTTCGGTACGTTCATCGTACGGCCAGGCTGCGCGGCGCCGTAGCTCTTGCCGCCGGCATCGGTGTACTGACCATAGGCCGGGCTGGCCGGGTTTTTCGAGCTGAACAGCGGCTGCTGTGCGCCCATGCCGCCGCCCATCATGCGGCCCATCATGTAGCCGGCCATCAGCGGCATCCAGAAGCTGCCGCTGCTTTGCGCCTGAGCCTGGTTTTCCGGCGCTACGCCTGCCTGAGCCGGCGTTTGCTGGCACTGGCCTTCACCGAACTCCGCCACGCAATCTTCACGCGTGGCGTATTTTGGCGCGGTACGTTCGGCTTCTTTGGTCGCGTTATTAAAGGCGGTTGTGCACTCTGCGCCTTTGCCAGGGTTGGCTGCAGAGCAGTCATCGGCATTTTGATACAGAGAAACCGTCTCGTCGGTTTTTTCGCAGCCGGCGAGCATAAAGACGGCCGTCACGGCAAGAGCGACCGGCGTCAGATGGCGTGCGCTCCAGCTTTTGCGGAACGAGGCATGATTAATATTTTTTGTCCGTTTCATTTTTGTCTTCCTGGACCCAGTGGTATGGCGGTTTGTTAACGCTCAGGATAGAGGATGAGTGGTGGAAAATGAAGCGAATAGGGACTGAAAGGAGGGGATCTTTACGTTGCCTTACGTTTAGCGCTCCGCTTAACGCAATCCGTTAAGCGAAGCGCTATGACGCAACGAAGATTATTGGCGGAAAGGATTCGCGCCGCTGGTTTTCGTGGTGTGAGCTGCCGCCGGTTTAGCCGCTGGCGCTGCGCTGTTGCCGTAGCCGTCGGCGCTGGCGTCCTGCTGCGGGGTTTCCGGCGCAACGCTATCCGGTGAGGTCGCGACAGGTTTGCCCAGCGTATTGTTCAACGCAACCAGATCCTGCTCATTCAGGGTACCGAGCGCGGACTTGATGTTCAGCTGGTTAATCAGGTAGTTATAACGCGCGCTGGAGAGCTGCTGCTTGGCGTTATACAGCGTAGTTGTCGCATCCAGCACATCAACGATGGTACGCGTACCAACGGAATAGCCGGCTTCCATCGCATCAAGGGAGCTCTGGGCAGAGACCACGGCCTGTTTGTAGGCATTGATGCTGCTGATTGAGGCGTTGATGTTATTAAAGGAAGAACGAACGGTCTGCACCACGGTGCGGTGCGAGCTTTCCAGCTGCTCGCTGGCGCCGACGAAGTTGTACTGCGCCTGTTTCACCTGCGAGTTAACCATCCCGCCCTGATACAGCGGCAGCGAGAAGCTCAGGCCGATTTTGTTCTGGCCCGCGTCGTTGTCGTTATACTGGTTGCTGTTATGGGTTTTTGAACCGCTATAAGAGGTGTTGGAGACACCTGTGGAGGCGGTTAAATCCAGAGTCGGCATGTGGCCGTCCTGCGCCTGGCGAATTTGCTCACGCGCCAGATCCTGGTTCAGACGAGCCTGCAGCAGCGACAGGTTGCGGTTTTCCGCTTCCTTCAGCAGCGCGTTAACCGTTTCCGGCTTGTTGGTTTTGAAGCCGTCAACGTTCAGCGACGACAGCTGCGGATAGTAGTTGCCGGTCACCTGACGCAGCGCTTCAACCGCATTATCGAGGTTGTTACGTGCGGTGACTTCGTTCGCCAGCACGGAGTCGTACTGGGAACGGGCGTTCTGCACGTCGGTAATGGCAACCAGGCCCACGTTAAAACGCTGAGTGGTCTGATCCAACTGACGATAGATCGCCTGTTTCTGCGCTTCGGTATAGGAGAGCGTATCGATGGCGCTCAGCACGTTAAAGTAGGCCGTAGCGGTGTTCAGGATCAGCGTCTGCTGGTCAGTCTGATAGGTGACGTCCTGAATACCAGCCGTTTTTTCCTGCAGCGTCAGGGCGCGCCATTTCGACATATCGAACAGCGTTTGCGTTAACTGCAGCGACCCGCTGGTGACGTTAGAGTTAATGCCGTTGCTGTCGCGATAGCCGTTGGTATAAGTATAATCTGCACCCAGACCGAGCTGAGGCAGTAACGGGCTACGTGCTTCGTTGATCTTTTCGAATGCAGCATCACGATCGGCTGCTGATTTACGCAGGTCAGGGTTGCTGATGCGCGCCTGCTGATAAACCTGCATCAGGTTTTCTGCCTGGCTTATGGCGCTGAAGCCAGTCAGGCCCAGGCCGATAAGGATGGGGAAAAATTTCTTCATTTGCATTCCTTGTTGTGAAGCATAAAGCGCTGCCCAAAATCTAAATATATCTGCTGATTGTATAGAGTCTGTCGCCGTAAAAAGTTGGCGTTACGTGCCATCCGGCGGTAATTTGCACCAATCTAACATACGGACTGTAAAACGGTAGCCAAACGGCTTATAAATCCCTACTTTCGAATTCGCAGGACACCGACAATGAGCAAGCCCAACAAGCAGGGAATTACCTTCGCTAAAAACGATGTAGAAATTATTGCACGCGAAACGCTTTATCGTGGTTTTTTTTCGCTGGATTTATACCGCTTTCGCCACCGTCTGTTTAACGGCGGGATGAGCGGCGAAGTGACGCGCGAAATTTTTGAGCGCGGGCATGCCGCCGTCTTGCTACCCTTTGACCCGATACGTGATGAAGTTGTGCTGATCGAGCAGATTCGCATTGCCGCCTATGATACCAGCGAGAGCCCGTGGCTGCTCGAAATGGTTGCCGGCATGATTGAAGAAGGCGAAACGCCTGAGGACGTCGCCCGGCGTGAAGCGGTAGAAGAGGCGGGCCTTGAAGTCGGACGAACAAAGCCGGTGCTGAGCTATCTGGCGAGCCCCGGCGGCACCAGCGAGAGGCTGTCGATTCTGGTGGGGGAGGTCGATGCGACGACGGCAAAAGGCATCCACGGCCTGGCGGATGAAAATGAGGATATTCGGGTTCATGTGGTAAGCAGGGAGCAGGCTTATCAGTGGGTAGAAGAAGGGAAGATCGACAACGCAGCTTCTGTCATCGCGCTGCAATGGCTGCAGCTGCACTATCAAAATTTACGTAATGAGTGGCTAAAATGAAGCGTTATACACCTGACTTCCCGGAAATGATGCGCCTGTGTGAAACCAATTTTGCCCAGTTGCGCCGCCTGCTGCCTCGAACCGATGCAGTGGGCGATATGGCGGGCTACCAGGTGGGCAGTGCGCAATACCGGCTAACTATCGTTGAATCGACCCGCTACACTACACTGGTGTCGATTGAGCAAACGGCTCCGGCGGTAAGCTACTGGAGTTTACCATCCATGACGGTACGCCTGTATCATGACGCGATGGTGGCCGAAGTGTGTTCGAGTCAGCAGATTTTTCGCTTCAAAGCGCGGTATGATTATCCTAATAAAAAGTTGCATCAACGCGACGAAAAGCATCAAATTAACCAGTTCTTAGCCGACTGGCTGAGATACTGTTTAGCACATGGAGCGATGGCGATTCCGGTTTGTTAGCGTCGTGAAACCTAAGGACACCATTTGGAAAGCCTGTTAAACCTTCCTTTGGCTGGTGAGGCCAGAGTCAGGATATTACAAATTACTGATACTCACCTGTTTGCTGAAAAACATGAAACGCTGTTAGGCATCAATACCTGGGAAAGCTATCAGGCTGTGCTGGATGCCATCCACGCCTCACAGCGCCAGTGCGATCTGATTGTCGCGACAGGCGATCTGGCACAGGACCACTCGGCCGCGGCCTATCAGCACTTCGCTGAGGGTATCGCGAGTTTTTCTGCGCCCTGCGTCTGGCTGCCGGGGAATCATGATTTTCAGCCGGCAATGTACAGCACGCTGCAGGAATCAGGCATTTCCCCCGCTAAACGCGTTCTGCTCGGCGACCACTGGCAAGTACTGCTGCTGGACAGCCAGGTATTCGGCGTTCCCCACGGTGAGTTGAGCGATTTTCAGCTGGAGTGGCTTGAGCAGAAGCTCGCGGCAGAACCTGAACGCTATACGCTGCTGCTGTTACACCATCATCCTCTCGCCTCGGGCTGTAGCTGGCTGGATCAGCATAGCCTGCGCAATGCCGGGGCGCTCGATCGCGCGTTAGCCGCTTTTCCTCGGGTCAGGCATCTGCTGTGCGGTCATATTCACCAGGAGCTGGATCTCAACTGGAGCGGGCGACGCATGATGGCCACGCCATCGACCTGCGTGCAGTTTAAGCCGCACTGCGACAACTTTACGCTGGATACCGTTTCTCCCGGCTGGCGCTGGCTGGATCTGTATCCCGACGGCACCCTGACGACCGAGGTCTGCCGCCTTAGCGGCGTGAAATTTCACCCGGATATCGCTTCTGAAGGATACTGATGGCTACGCTCCTCTATCTGCACGGATTTAACAGCTCTCCGCGATCGGCTAAAGCGACGGCGCTGAAGGCGTGGCTGGCGCAAAATTATCCTGAAATTAACATGGTGGTGCCGGAGCTGCCGGTTTACCCTGCTGAAGCGGCGGAGCTGCTGGAAGCGATTGTTCTCGAACATGGCGGAGAACCGCTGGGCGTCGTGGGCTCCTCGCTGGGAGGCTACTACGCAACCTGGCTCTCGCAGTGTTTTATGCTGCCGACGGTAGTTGTAAACCCGGCTGTGCGCCCGTTTGAGCTGCTGAACAATTTCCTCGGCCTCAATGAGAATCCGTACACGGGGCAGCAATATGTGCTAGAGTCTCGCCATATTTACGATCTCAAAGTCATGCAAATCGACCCGCTGGAATCGCCTGATTTACTCTGGCTGTTACAGCAAACGGGCGATGAAGTGCTGGATTATCGCCAGGCCGTTGGCTACTACGCCTCATGTCGGCAGACGGTAGAGGAGGGCGGCAATCATGCATTTGTCGGCTTTGAAGATCATTTCACTCAGATTATCGATTTTCTGGGCCTGCGCTAAGCATTCCTGGACTACCTACGAATACACACCATGACGCAATCTTCATACAACGCTGATGCCATTGAGGTACTCACCGGGCTAGAGCCGGTTCGCCGCCGCCCGGGGATGTACACCGACACGACACGTCCTAACCATCTTGGTCAGGAAGTTATTGATAACAGTGTGGATGAAGCACTGGGCGGCCACGCTAAACGCGTGGAAGTCATTCTTCATGCCGATCAATCGCTGGAAGTTATCGACGACGGGCGAGGAATGCCGGTCGATATCCATCCTGAAGAAGGGGTTCCGGCGGTTGAGCTGATCATGTGTCGGCTGCACGCGGGCGGCAAATTTTCAGGCAAGAACTACCAGTTCTCCGGTGGCCTGCATGGGGTGGGGATTTCGGTGGTTAACGCCCTGTCGAAGCGCGTTGAGGTTAACGTACGTCGCGACGGCCAGGTCTACAGCATTGCGTTTGAGAACGGCGATAAGGTTGAAGAGCTGCACGTCACCGGCACCTGCGGTAAGCGTAACACCGGTACCAGCGTGCACTTCTGGCCGGATGAAAGCTTCTTCGATAGCCCGCGCTTCTCCGTATCGCGCCTGACCCATTTGCTCAAAGCCAAAGCCGTACTGTGCCCCGGCGTGGAGATCGTCTTCCGTGACCTGGTGAACAGCAGCGAGCAGCGCTGGTGCTATGAAGATGGCCTGACGGACTATCTGCGCGAAGCGGTGAACGGCCTGCCGCTGCTGCCGGAACAGCCGTTTGTCGGCAACTTCTCCGGTGAAACCGAAGCGGTCGACTGGGCGCTGCTGTGGCTGCCGGAAGGCGGCGAACTGTTAACCGAAAGCTACGTTAACCTGATCCCGACCATGCAGGGCGGGACGCACGTTAACGGCCTGCGCCAGGGTCTGCTGGAGGCCATGCGCGAGTTCTGCGAATATCGCAATATTCTGCCGCGCGGCGTCAAGCTCTCGGCGGAGGATATCTGGGATCGCTGCGCCTACGTGCTGTCGGTAAAAATGCAGGATCCGCAGTTCGCCGGCCAGACCAAAGAGCGCCTCTCCTCGCGCCAGTGCGCGGCCTTCGTTTCCGGCGTGGTAAAAGACGCCTTCAGCCTGTGGCTGAACCAGAACGTCCAGGCCGCAGAGCTGCTGGCCGAAATGGCGATTTCCAGCGCCCAGCGCCGGATGCGCGCGGCCAAGAAGGTGGTGCGTAAGAAGCTGACCAGCGGCCCTGCGCTGCCGGGTAAGCTGGCGGACTGTACCGCTCAGGACCTCAACCGTACCGAGCTGTTCCTCGTGGAAGGGGACTCGGCGGGCGGTTCTGCCAAGCAGGCGCGCGACCGTGAGTATCAGGCGATCATGCCGCTGAAGGGCAAGATCCTCAATACCTGGGAGGTCTCTTCGGATGAAGTGCTGGCCTCGCAGGAGGTGCACGATATTTCGGTGGCGATCGGTATCGATCCGGATAGCGATGATTTGAGCCAGCTGCGCTATGGCAAGATCTGTATCCTCGCGGATGCGGACTCCGATGGCCTGCACATCGCCACGCTGCTCTGCGCGCTGTTCGTTAAGCACTTCCGCGCGCTGGTTAAACATGGGCACGTCCACGTGGCGTTGCCGCCTCTGTACCGTATTGACCTCGGCAAAGAGGTTTACTACGCGCTGACTGAAGAAGAGAAAGCCGGAGTGCTTGAGCAGCTCAAGCGCAAGAAGGGTAAGCCGAACGTTCAGCGCTTTAAAGGGCTGGGTGAAATGAACCCGATGCAGCTGCGTGAAACCACGCTTGACCCCAATACCCGCCGTCTGGTTCAGCTGATTATCAGCGATGAGGACGAGCAGCAGACCAACGCGATGATGGATATGCTGTTAGCCAAGAAGCGCTCGGAAGATCGCCGCAACTGGCTGCAGGAAAAAGGCGACATGGCGGATATTGAAGCCTGAGCCGACCGACCGGGACAAAAAAGGGAGCCATTGGCTCCCTTTTTGCTGGCCTGATACCGCAGGCCCGCTCGTTTACGTATTTGCTTAAACGCCCGGCTTCAGGATGCGAATGCTGGTTTCCAGCACGTCGCCCTTCACCGCTTCGCCATACGCTTTCATATGCGGGGTTTGCAGGTGCGCTTCGAGATGCGCCACGCTTTCCCACTGCTCAACCATGACGATAGAGTCAGGCGAGGTAGTCTGAAAACTTACGCCAGCGGCGTGGTCGACCAGCGGGGCATAGCCGTGGCAGCCCTCTTCTTGTAAAACCGTCGGAATAATTTTCGCGAACTGATCGAGCACGGCCTGGCGATGGCGCTGGCCAGGGCGGGTGCGAATTTCTGCAATCACTGTCAACATGATGTACTCAACTCCTTCTGTATGTAGACCTTTAGTTAACCAAAAATCTGCGCCAGATGCTTGCGATATTCTGCGATGTAATGCGGAACATCAGGCATTTTAATCACGTCGTTAGCGATAAATGTCGGCAGGGCGGTCATGCCGAGGAACTGATTGGCCTTGTGGAACGGCAGGTAAACGCCGTCAACGCCGACGCCGTGGAAGAACTGTTCCTCATCGGTAAAGGCGTCCATCGGGGCGTTCCAGGTCAGGGAGAGCATGTAGCGCTTGCCCTGAATTAAACCGCCTGAGCCATATTTTTTGCTGGCATCGGAGCGGGTGCGGCCGTCGCTGGCGTACAGCGAGCCGTGGCCTTCGGTGAAGACATCATCGATATATTTTTTCACGGTCCAGGGCGCGCCCATCCACCAGCCCGGCATTTGCCAGATAATAACGTCGGCCCAGAGGAAATTTTGTACTTCTGCTTTAACGTCGTATTCGCTTTCGGCGCGGACGATTTTAACATCATGCCCGGCGTCGCGCAGATAACCTTCCGCGACCTCGGTCAGGGTGTCGTTCAGCTGGCCGTTAGAGTGGGCGAATTTTTTCGCCCCGTTGATAATCAGAATGTTGCTCATTTTTTATCCCTGGCGTTTCAATTTTGTCGACTATTTTACCCCGCATGGCGGGGCGGTAAAATGAGCAAAATGTGCAAAGTCTTTTGCTTTTTTCGCAATAATCCCGCTACCAGCCGACCCGCGCTTCAAAGCCGCCGTCGGGGGCGTTACGGAAGGTGACGGTCATGCCGTGCAGGGCGGCAATGCGCCGGACGATAGACAGCCCCAGCCCGCTGCCCGGCTCATCCTGGCCGGGAGGGCGATAAAAGCGCTCGCCGATACGCGCCAGCGCTTCGGGGCTGATACCCGGACCATTATCGCAAACGCGAAACCCGCGGGCGTCGAGAATGATATCCACCCGGCTTCCGTGCGGGCTGTAGCGTACGGCGTTATCCAGCAGATTGCGTACCAGCAGGCCAAGCAGCAGCGGCTGACCAACGCGCGTCAACTTAGCGGCATGCGGATGCAGACGGAGCTCGATGCCCGCCTGCTGCGCCGCATGGTACATCTCCATCACCGCTGACTGCAGCAGCTCGTCGATGGCGATGCTATCCACGTCTTCGAGCGCGGCCAGGGAGTCGAGGCGCGACAGCGTCAGCAGCTGATCGACCAACCGGGTTGCGCGATCGATCCCGACGTGCAGCTGCGCCAGCGCCTTTTCACGTCCCTGCGGGTCGTCCATCGACAGCTGGGCCACCTCGGTTTGCACCTTCAGCGCCGCCAGCGGGCTACGCAGCTCGTGGGCGGCGTCGGAGGTAAAGCGGCGCTCGCGGATCATGGCGTCGTGGGTACGGGCAAACAGCTGATTCAGCGCATCGACCAGCGGACGGACTTCGCTGGGGATGCTATCGACGTTAAGTGATTCCGCTGAATCCGGCGCGCGCAGGCGCAGGGTGCGGGCGAGCCGTTTGAGCGGCGCCAGCTCCCGGCTGAGCAGGACAATCAGCAGCAGAAACATCAGCGGCAGCGCAACCAGCCAGGGGGTGAGCTGCGAGGTGACGATATCCAGCGCCATCTCCCGGCGATAGTCCCACTCCTGGCCGACGACAATGCGGTAGCGGCCGTCGGCGGTGGTGAGCTGAAGAAAGCGCCACTCATCATCATCGTTATGCAGGTAGCCGTCGCTGAAGCCTTCTCGTCGGTTATCCCACGGAATATCCTGCCCGTTTTCGCTATCGTGCAGCACCATGTTGCCGTCGGTGGTGAAAATGGCGAATGCCAGCGCGTCGTCGTCAAGGTGGCCATGCCTGACCTTCTTTTTCGCCCGCACCTGCGGGGGAGAGGTATGCAGCTCGTCGAAATTCATCGCGCTCAGACGGCGGGCAAACAGCAGCTGCTGAGTATCAAACAGCTTATCCAGCTTGTGGGTGGTCTGCTGCCAGGCAATAAACGAGGCGCTTCCCCAGGCCAGGCTGGTGAGCAGGAAAAAAAGCAGCGTCAGGCGAACGCGCAGGCTTAGCCGACCCAGCCGCTTCATGCGTCCCCCAGGGTGTAGCCAATGCCGTGGACGGTGCGGATAAACTCGCTGCCGAGCTTGCGGCGCAGATGGTGTACGTGGACCTCCACGGCGTTGCTGGAGACATCGCCGTCCCAGCTATAGAGCTTTTCTTCAATGAGCTTGCGCGGCAGCACGCGCCCGGCGTTACGCATCAGCAGTTCGAGCAGGGCGAACTCTTTGGGCTTCAGCGCCAGAGGCTCCCCAGCCAGAGTGACCGTCAGGTGGCCGGGGTCGAGGGTGACGTTTCCGTGGCGCAGCTCGCTGCTGCTCTGGCCGTGGGCGCGACGCATCAGCGCCTCCAGGCGGGCGGCAACCTCAATAAGCGCGAAAGGCTTACACAGATAGTCATCGGCGCCGAGCCGAAGCCCCTCAACCCGCTGGCTGAGCGCATCGCGCGCGGTGAGGATCAGCACCGGCTCGTGGTGACCTTTATCGCGCCATTCGCGCAGGATATCGAGACCGTCGATGCCGGGCAGCGTCAGATCGAGGATGACCGCGTCATAGGGAGCGGCGTAGAGCGCGGCTTTTCCCTCTTCGCCGCGCGTGAACCAGTCGATGCTGAAGCCCATTTTACTCAGCCCGGCCTTGATGCCGTCGCCGATGAGTTTGTCGTCTTCCACCAGTAAAATACGCATTGGCCTGCTCCTGTGGCTCGCGGATATACGCGCAGTAAAACGCGTTGCGGCGCCCTCTGTACAGCAATAAAATTTCTTTTTCCCGCTTAAGAAGTTGTTAAGTTTTGCCAGCTTTAATGGTGGCGATATCAACATCAAGGGAGAACACATCATGAAGAAAATCGCCGCAATTACCGCAATCGTTGCTTTAGTTTCTATGCCGGTGCTGGCCGCCGAGCAGGGTGGTTTTTCCGGCCCTGGCGCCGCGCAAACCAGCCAGACAACCGCGCAAAAAGGCGGCTTTGTGGGCCCGAACGGCAGCGTGACGACGGTAGAGAATGCCAAATCCCTGCGTGACGACACCTGGGTGACCCTGCGCGGTAAAATTGTTGAGCGCATCTCCGACGATCTTTATAAATTCCAGGATGCCTCCGGCACGGTGAATGTCGATATTGACCACAAACGCTGGAATGGCGTAACCGTGACGCCGAAGGATACGGTGGAAATTCAGGGTGAGGTCGATAAAGACTGGAACTCGGTGGAAATCGACGTGAAACAGATAAGCAAAGTCGGCCCGTAAAGCCTCTGAGCGGGCCGCCGCCGTCGCTCTCCATTGCAGAATCCTCAACCGGTCTAACGCCCTGTGACTCAGGGCGTTAGATAGGGTATTATCGCGGGTAGTTTTGCCGTCCGAACGGTCGGTACGCAGATTGAGGATTCACGATTAATGAGCGATATGGCAGAGCGCCTTGCGCTGCATGAATTTACGGAAAACGCCTACCTGAATTATTCCATGTACGTCATCATGGACAGGGCGTTGCCGTTCATTGGCGATGGCCTGAAACCGGTCCAGCGGCGCATCGTTTATGCGATGTCCGAGCTGGGTCTGAACGCCACCGCTAAATTCAAAAAATCCGCCCGCACCGTCGGTGACGTGCTGGGTAAATATCACCCGCACGGCGACAGCGCCTGCTATGAGGCGATGGTGCTGATGGCGCAGCCGTTCTCTTACCGCTACCCGCTGGTGGACGGTCAAGGCAACTGGGGCGCCCCGGACGATCCCAAATCCTTCGCCGCGATGCGTTATACCGAATCCCGCCTGTCAAAGTATGCGGAGCTGCTGCTGGGCGAGCTGGGCCAGGGAACCGTTGACTGGGTGCCTAACTTTGACGGTACGATGCAGGAGCCGAAAATGCTGCCTGCGCGTTTACCGAATATTCTGCTCAACGGCACCACCGGTATCGCTGTGGGGATGGCAACCGATATTCCGCCGCACAACCTGCGCGAAGTTGCCAAAGCGGCCATCACCCTGATTGAAAAGCCGCAGACTTCGCTCGACGAGCTGCTGGATATCGTTCACGGACCGGATTACCCCACCGAAGCTGAAATCATTACCCCGCGCGCTGAGATCCGCAAAATCTATCAGAACGGCCGCGGCTCGGTACGCATGCGCGCGGTGTGGAAAAAAGAGGACGGCGCGGTGGTGATTAGCGCGCTGCCGCACCAGGTTTCCGGCGCCCGCGTGCTGGAGCAAATCGCCGCGCAGATGCGCAATAAAAAGCTGCCGATGGTTGACGATCTGCGCGACGAGTCGGATCACGAAAACCCGACCCGGCTGGTGATCGTTCCGCGCTCCAATCGCGTGGATATGGATCAGGTCATGAACCATCTGTTCGCGACCACCGATCTTGAAAAAAGCTACCGCATCAACCTGAATATGATTGGCCTGGACAATCGTCCGGCGGTCAAAAACCTGCTGGAGATCCTGACGGAGTGGCTCACCTTCCGTCGCGATACCGTCCGTCGCCGCCTGAACTATCGTCTGGAGAAGGTGCTCAAGCGCCTGCATATCCTTGAGGGTTTGCTGGTTGCGTTCCTGAACATCGATGAAGTGATCGAAATCATCCGCCACGAAGATGAGCCCAAGCCGGCCCTGATGTCGCGCTTTGGCATCAGCGAAACGCAGGCGGAAGCGATCCTCGAACTGAAGCTGCGTCATCTCGCCAAGCTGGAAGAGATGAAAATCCGCGGCGAGCAGGGCGAGCTGGAAAAAGAGCGCGATCATCTGCAGGCTATTCTGGCGTCCGAGCGCAAGATGAATAACCTGCTGAAGAAAGAGCTGCAGACCGATGCCGACACGTTTGGCGATGACCGCCGTTCGCCGCTGCGCGAGCGTGAAGAAGCGAAGGCGATGAGCGAACACGATATGCTGCCGTCTGAACCGGTGACGATTGTGCTGTCGCAAATGGGCTGGGTACGCAGCGCCAAAGGTCATGACATTGACGCTCAGGGGCTAAGCTATAAAGCCGGCGACAGCTGGAAAGCATCGTCGAAGGGCAAGAGCAATCAGCCGGTGGTGTTTATTGATACCACCGGGCGCAGCTACGCAATCGATCCGATTACGCTGCCGTCGGCCCGCGGCCAGGGCGAGCCGATTACCGGCAAGCTTACGCTGCCGCCGGGCGCCAGCGTCGAACATATGCTGATGGAAGGCGACGACCAGAAGCTGCTGATGGCCTCCGACGCCGGCTACGGCTTTGTCTGCACCTTCAACGACCTCGTCGCGCGCAACCGTGCCGGTAAGGCGCTAATCTCGCTGCCGGAAAATGCACGGGTGATGCCGCCGCTGGTGATTGAAGACGAGTCCGACATGCTGCTGGCTATCACCTCTGCCGGACGCATGCTGATGTTCCCGGTCAGCGATCTGCCGCAGCTGTCGAAAGGCAAAGGCAATAAAATTATCAATATTCCGTCTGCGGATGCCGCTTCCGGGCAGGATGGCCTGGCGCATCTGTTTGTGCTGCCGCCGCAGAGTACGCTGACGATCCACGTCGGCAAACGGAAGATCAAGCTGCGTCCGGAAGAGCTGCAAAAAGTCACCGGCGAGCGCGGTCGCCGCGGTTCGCTGATGCGTGGACTGCAGAAAATCGATCGTGTGGACATTGATTCGCCTCATCGCGCCTCGGCGGGCGATAGCGAAGAGTAATATGGGCATCCTCCTCCGCAGGGAAGAGGATGTTAACATTTGCCGCCAAACCGTTGTTTATTCGGCCGTTGCGATTAACAATAGACGCAAAATCATTCAAGATAGCCCGGGGGCGTCAGTCGCTCCCGGCGTCTTCAACGGGCGAACAGCGAATCTGTATCCTGATTAATACCAGCGGCGGCCCGTAAGGGTCGGACAATGCAGCCTGCGCGCGAGCAGCCTGCGGTATAACGGGTATTATTCTCTGCGGTTTGGGTTTTAGAGGTAGCTATGCTATTTATTTTTCGACTAATTATCGTTGTTATTTACTGTATTTTTGTCTGCATATTTGGCTGTATTTACTGCTTATTCAGCCCGCGTAACCCGAAACACGTGGCGACCTTTGGCCATCTTTTTGGTCGGCTCTCTCCGGTATTCGGTCTGAAGGTGGAAACGCGCAAGCCCGCCGATGCGGAAAGCTATGGCAACGCGATATACATCGCTAATCACCAGAACAACTATGATATGGTGACGGCAGCAAACATCGTGCAGCCGCCAACCGTCACCGTGGGTAAAAAGAGCCTGATGTGGGTTCCGTTTTTTGGCCTGCTGTACTGGCTGACGGGGAACCTGCTGATCGATCGTAATAACCGGGCGAAGGCGCACGGGACGATCGCTCAGGTGGTGAATACGTTTAAAAAACGCAAAATATCTTTTTGGATGTTCCCGGAAGGAACGCGCAGCCGTGGCCGTGGCCTGCTGCCGTTTAAAACCGGTGCTTTTCACGCGGCAATCGCCGCTGGTGTGCCGATTATTCCGGTATGCGTTTCCAATACATCGAATAAAATTAATCTCAATCGCCTGAAAAACGGTCTGGTGATTGTTGAAATGCTACCGCCGGTTGATACCAGCGAGTTTGGTAAAGACGGCGTTCGCGCGCTGGCGAAACACTGCCGCGAGCTGATGGCTGCGAAGATTGAAGAGCTGGATCGCGAAGTAGCGGAACGTGAAGCCGCGGGTATGAAATAAACAGGAAACGCCGGGCTAACGCGAGCCTGGTGCTAGCGGGAAACGAATTCCCTTTTTGATTTATCAGTATTTCATGGAGTTAATATGTCACTCAGTCGGCGTCAGTTTATTAAGGCTTCAGGCGTAGCGCTGTGCGCGGGAGCCGCGCCGCTGAACGCACATGCCGCCGGCCAACAGCCAGCACTGCCCGTTCCTCCGCTGCTCGAATCCCGCCGCGGCCAGCCGCTGTTTTTGACCCTGCAGCGCGCGCACTGGTCATTTACGCCGGGCACCCGCGCGTCGGTGTGGGGCGTAAACGGTCGCTATCTTGGGCCGACTATTCGCGTGTGGAACGGCGATGACGTTAAGCTGATTTACAGCAACCGCCTGGCTGAAAACGTCGCCATGACCATTCGCGGCCTGCAGGTTCCCGGCCCGCTGATTGGCGGCGCGGCGCGGATGATGTCGCCGAACGCCGACTGGGCGCCGGTGCTGCCTATCCGCCAGAGCGCCTCCACCCTGTGGTATCAGGCGAATACGCCAAACCATATGGCCAAACAGGTCTACAACGGCCTGGCGGGGATGTGGCTGGTGGAAGACGAGGTCAGCAAAAATCTGCCCATTCCTAACCACTACGGCGTGGATGATTTTCCGGTCATTATTCAGGACAAGCGGCTGGATAATTTCGGCACGCCGGAATACAGCGAGCCCGGCAGCGGCGGCTTCGTCGGCGATACGCTGCTGGTTAATGGCGTACAGGGCCCGTACGTAGAGGTCTCGCGCGGCTGGGTGCGTCTGCGCCTGCTGAACGCCTCTAACTCCCGCCGCTATCAGCTGCAGATGAGCGATGGCCGACTGCTGCACGTTATCTCCGGCGATCAGGGGTTTCTGCCGGCGCCGGTTTCGCTGAAACAGCTCTCTCTGGCTCCCGGCGAGCGGCGTGAGATCCTGGTGGACATGACCAACGGCGATGAGGTGTCGATTACCTGCGGCGAAGCGGCGAGCATCGTCGATCGCATTCGCGGTTTCTTCGAGCCCTCGAGCATTCTGATTTCGACGCTGCTGTTAACCCTGCGCCCAACGGGCCTGCTGCCGCTGGTCACCGACAGCCTGCCGGTACGCCTGCTGCCGACGGATATTTTGACCGGGACGCCGACCCGCAGCCGCGATATCTCGCTCGGCGACGATCCGGGGATTAACGGTCAGCTCTGGGATCCGCAGCGCATCGATATTACCGCCCAGCAGGGAACCTGGGAGCGCTGGACGGTACGCGCCGACAGACCGCAGTCGTTCCATATCGAAGGGGTGATGTTCCAGGTGCGCAACGTCAACGGTTCCACGCCGTTCCCGGAAGACCGCGGCTGGAAAGATACCGTCTGGATCGACGGGCAGGTGGAGCTGCTGGTGTACTACGCCCAGCCCTCCTGGTCACACTTCCCGTTCCAGTTCCTTAGCCAGACGCTGGAGCTCGCCGACCGCGGCTCGATTGGCCAGATCCTGGTTAACCCGGCGCCGTAATACCCGCTACCCTAACCGGCCAACGGTTAGGGTAAGAGAAAAACTCCCTTCATTTCCTGTGGCAATCCGGCTTATAATCGCCGCCCTTTGGTTATTTTTTTATCATTTTTTCCCCCGGAAGCAATATGAGCGCAATATCCCTGATCCAACCGGATCGTGACCTTTTTTCCTGGCCGCAATACTGGGCCGCCTGTTTTGGCCCCGCGCCGTTTTTACCCATGTCACGCGAAGAGATGGATCAACTTGGCTGGGATAGCTGCGACATCATTCTGGTAACCGGCGATGCGTATGTCGATCACCCAAGCTTCGGCATGGCTATCTGCGGCCGCATGCTGGAGGCGCAGGGGTTCCGCGTCGGGATTATTTCCCAACCGGACTGGAATAATAAAGATGACTTTATGCGCCTGGGTAAACCGAACCTGTTCTTCGGCGTAACCGCCGGCAACATGGACTCGATGATCAACCGCTACACCGCCGACCGCAAGCTGCGCCATGACGACGCCTATACCGCGGGCAACGTCGCCGGCAAGCGCCCGGATCGCGCGACTCTGGTCTATACCCAGCGCTGTAAAGAGGCGTGGAAAGACGTCCCGGTTATTCTCGGCGGCATTGAGGCCAGCCTGCGTCGCACCGCGCACTATGACTACTGGTCCGATACCGTGCGCCGCTCGGTGCTGGTTGATTCCAAGGCCGATATGCTGATGTTCGGCAACGGTGAACGCCCGCTGGTAGAAGTGGCGCACCGCCTGGCCGCGGGCGAGCCGATTACGCAGATTCGCGACGTGCGCAATACCGCAATCATGGTGAAAGAAGCGCTGCCGGGCTGGAGCGGCGTCGATTCCACCCGTCTCGACACTCCGGGCAAAATTGATCCGATCCCGCATCCGTACGGCGAAGATCTGCCGTGTGCGGACAACAAAACCGTTCAGCCGGCAAAACAAGAGGTTAAACCGGTCACCGTTCAGCCGCCGCGCCCGAAACCGTGGGAAAAAACCTACGTCCTGCTGCCGTCCTTTGAGAAGGTCAAAGGGGATAAGGTCCTGTACGCCCACGCGTCGCGTATTCTCCATCATGAAACCAACCCGGGCTGCGCGCGCGCGCTGATGCAAAAGCACGGCGAGCGCTATATTTGGGTTAACCCGCCGGCCATTCCGCTGTCGACGGAGGAGATGGATAGCGTGTTTGCGCTGCCGTATCAGCGCATTCCGCACCCGGCGTACGGCGATAGCCGCATCCCGGCATATGAGATGATCCGCTTCTCTATCAATATTATGCGCGGCTGCTTCGGCGGCTGTTCCTTCTGTTCGATAACCGAGCATGAAGGGCGCATTATTCAGAGCCGTTCCGAAGATTCGATCATTAACGAAATCGAGGCGATTCGTGACACGGTTCCCGGCTTCACCGGGGTGATTTCCGACCTCGGCGGCCCAACGGCCAATATGTATATGCTGCGCTGCAAGTCGCCGCGTGCGGAGCAGACCTGCCGTCGCCTGTCGTGCGTATATCCGGACATCTGCCCGCATATGGATACCAACCACGAGCCGACGATTAATCTTTATCGCCGCGCCCGCGATCTGAAGGGGATCAAGAAAATCCTCATTGCTTCCGGGGTGCGCTATGACATTGCCGTGGAGGATCCGCGCTATATCAAAGAGCTGGCGACCCACCACGTCGGCGGCTATCTGAAGATCGCCCCTGAGCATACCGAAGAAGGGCCGCTGTCGAAGATGATGAAGCCGGGGATGGGCAGCTACGATCGCTTCAAAGAGCTGTTCGATAGCTACTCAAAACAGGCGGGGAAAGAGCAGTATCTGATCCCGTACTTTATCTCCGCGCACCCGGGCACCCGCGATGAAGATATGGTGAACCTGGCGCTGTGGCTGAAGAAAAACCGTTTCCGTCTGGATCAGGTGCAGAACTTCTATCCGTCGCCGCTGGCGAACTCAACCACCATGTATTACACCGGCAAAAACCCGCTGAGCAAAATTGGTTATAAAAGCGAAGACGTGGTGGTACCGAAAGGGGATAAGCAGCGCCGCCTGCATAAAGCGCTGTTGCGCTACCACGATCCGGCAAACTGGGTCCTGATCCGCCAGGCGCTGGAGGCGATGGGTAAAAAGCACCTGATCGGCTCACGCCGCGACTGCCTGGTGCCTGCGCCGACGCTGGACGAGATGCGTGAAGCGCGTCGCCAGAATCGCCATACTCGCCCGGCCTTGACAAAGCATACGCCGGTTGAGCATCAGCGGCAGGCGCCTGCCGGCGGAGCGAAAAAACGCGTTCGCTCAGCGTCCCGCTAAAACGAAGTGCCCCGGCAGCGCAAGTCTGGCCGGGGTGACGGAATAAAGGGATGAGGTTGCCCGGAGAGGGCGGCCGCTGCGCCACCGTCCGGGATAACCGAAAAACCGCCCTGCGGTCAGGAAGGAAGGTTAACCGCCAAACTGGTCAGGGTCTGGCCCGAGGCGCTTGTTAATATCCAGCTTCGCCATTGCTCCCAGTTCGTCTTTATCGAGACGGAAGTCCCAGACGTTAAAGTTCTCCACGATACGCGAAGGGGTCACCGATTTAGGGATCACCACCAGGCCGTTATCGAGATGCCAACGGATCACAATCTGCGCCGGCGTCTTGCCGTACTTATCGGCCAGCTCGCGGACGATTTTCTGATCGAATACGCCTTCGCCGCCCTGAGCCAGCGGGCTCCAGGATTCGGTCTGGATTTTGTGCGTCGCGTTCCAGGCGTGCAGCTGGCGCTGTTGCAGCAGGGGATGGAGTTCGACCTGATTAATAACCGGTACCACGCCGGTTTCATCGAGCAGCCGCTGCAGATGGTGGACCTGGAAATTACAGACGCCAATGCTTTTTGCCAGCCCCTGTTTTTGGAGCTCAATCATGCCCTTCCAGGCTTCAACAAAATGGTCGATCGCCGGAACCGGCCAGTGCATTAAATACAAATCGACGTAGTCGAGCTGCAGCTTGTTCAGGCTCTCCTGCAGCGCTTCGTGCGGGCGTTTTTGATCGTCGTTCCATAGCTTGGTGGTGATAAACAGCTCATCGCGAGGGACGTCAGCCTGGCTCAGCGCGCTGCCGACGCCGGCTTCGTTTTGGTACGCGGCGGCGGTGTCAAAAGAGCGATAACCGACTTCCAGCGCCTTGTGAATGGCGGAGACGACCTCCTCGTTGCCTGCTTTCCACACGCCGAGGCCCAGCTGTGGCATCAGGTTGCCGTCGTGCAGTTTTATCACGGTTGGATGTGTCATGCCTTCCTCCTGTTAATGAAACTTAGCGGGGTACATTTCGCTAAGGGGTAGCATTAAGTCTGGACGAAATAGCTAAAAACGGTAGTTAAACTCCTCTCCTTCGCATCCGATGACCCGAAGGAGAGGGCGTATCAGCAGGGGAAAATTAGCGTGCAGCCTCGTAAATACGGCGGCTGACGTCGAGAGTGATATCCTGGTTTTCACCGAGCTGAGTCATCCCGTGTTCTTCCAGTTTAGCCAACAGCGCCGGGATGGAGCTACCGTCAAGACCGTAGCCGCTCAGGCGAGTCGGTACGCCGAGCTGCTCGAAGAAATTGCGCGTTGCGGCGATAGCCGCGTCGATACGCTCATCTTCAGAACCTTCGGTGATATTCCACACGCGGGCGGCGTATTGCAGCAGCTTAGCGCGTTTGGTATCGCGTTTTTCATTCCACAGCACCGGCAGAACAATGGCCAGAGTCTGGGCATGGTCAAGGCCGTGCATGGCGGTGAGCTCATGTCCCAGCATATGCGTTGCCCAGTCCTGCGGAACGCCGGCGCCGATCAGGCCGTTTAACGCCTGGGTCGCGGCCCACATAATGTTGGCGCGCACGTCGTAGTTTTCCGGCTCTTTCAGCGCTTTCGGGCCATCTTCGATCAGGGTCAGCAGGATGCCTTCGGCAAAGCGGTCCTGGATTTTGCCATCAACCGGATAGGTTACGTACTGCTCAACGGTATGGACAAATGCGTCAACCACGCCGTTGGCAACCTGACGCGGAGGCAGGGTGTAGGTGTAGACCGGATCGAGAATCGCAAACACCGGCTGCACGTGGGAAGACATAAAGGCGCGCTTGTCCCCGGTGGTTTTACGTGAAACTACGGCACCTTTATTGGACTCGGAGCCGGTCGCCGGCAGCGTCAGCACGGAACCCATCGGGATGGCGCTTTTGACATTTTTACCGTAGGTTTCGAGGATTTCCCACGGATCGACGCTTTCATCATAATGCGCGGCGGCCGCGATAAATTTCGTCCCGTCGAGCACGGAACCGCCGCCAACCGCCAGCAGGAAGGTGATCTGCTGTTCACGGGCAATTTTGACCGCGTTCATCAGCGTTTCGTAGGATGGGTTCGGTTCAATACCGCCGAATTCCAGCACCTCAAAATCGCTGAGCGCGCTCAGGGCCTGATCCAGCACGCCGGTTTTTTTCACGCTGCCGCCGCCGTAGGTGACCAGAATACGGGCTCCCGCCGGGATTTGATCGCGCAGGTTTTCGATGGCACCTTTACCAAAGAGGATACGGGTTGGGGTATACAGATCGAAATTGTTCATTGCTCATCACCTCAATAAGAGAAAACTGCCGGCAGAGAAGATATCCCGGCCAGATGACGGACATTGTGGTCCCCTCATCCGTTCCCCTCAATGCACATTCCTGCCGATGTCTTGCCCATTTCTCCGTGGGGCTGGAGAAAAAGCTGCGGAATGCGCACAATGAAGTCGTGAAAAAACGACTGGAGAGTCACCGTAAATGAAGCGTTCCCAGATATGTCAGCTGCTAACTGAAAAGGTTAACAATCTGAAAAATAACGAAGAAAAACTCAGCGAACTCCTGCCTGATATTCGGTTATTGTACGGCACGCAGCCGGGAACGCGCACGCCGGTGATGTATCAGCCAGGCATCGTTTTTCTCTTTTCGGGTCATAAAATTGGTTACATAAATGAGCGGACTTTTCGTTACGACACCAATGAATATCTGCTGCTGACGGTACCGCTGCCGTTTGAGTGCGAGACCTTCGCGACGCCGGAGGTTCCGCTGGCGGGGCTACGGCTGAACGTTGATATTCTGCAGCTGCAGGAGCTGCTGATGGATATTGGCGAGGATGAGCGCTTCCAGCCCGCGGTGGCATCGAGCGGAATCAACTCGGCGGCGCTCTCTGAGGAGATTTTGTGCGCCGCTGAACGGCTGCTGGACGTGATGGAGCGGCCGCTGGATGCGCGCATTCTGGGCAAACAGATTATTCGCGAGATGCTTTACTACGTGCTGACCGGGCCGTGCGGCGGGGCGCTGCTGGCGCTGGTGAGCCGGCAAACCCACTTCAGCCTGATCAGCCGCGTCCTCAAGCGCATTGAAAGCCAGTACACCGAGAACCTGAGCGTCGATCAGCTGGCGGCAGAGGCCAACATGAGCGTCTCGGCGTTTCATCACAATTTTAAATCGGTCACCAGCACATCACCGCTGCAGTATCTGAAAAGCTATCGCCTGCATAAAGCGCGGATGCTGATGATCCACGACGGGATGAAGGCCAGCGCGGCGGCGATGCGCGTAGGCTACGAAAGCGCGTCGCAGTTCAGCCGGGAGTTTAAGCGCTATTTTGGCATGACGCCGGGCGAAGATGCGGCGCGGATCAGAACGATTCAGGGGATGTGACAGGAAGCGTACGCTCCGGGGAAGGCGCGCCGGCGCCCTCCCGGGAAGGTCAATCAGGCGCTGCAGAACTTTTTCTTAATGACCACCACCAGCGTACCCAGCAGGCCGGCAACCAGCAGAGCGATAGGCAGGATCATCAGGCAGGTCATCACCTGATCTTCGTGGCGCTTGACGAAAGGGATCATGCTCAGCGCATATCCGAGTCCGGTAACCACGCCGACCCACAGCAGCGCGCTGAGCCAGTTGAAGAACTGGAAGCGGCGGTTGGAGAGCCCGGAAATACCGGCCATTGTTGGCAGCAGGGTGCGCACAAAGGCCAGGAAACGCCCGGCCAGCAGGGCCAGCAGCCCATGCTTATCAAACATGCAGGTCGCACGCTGATGATATTTTTGCGGTAGATGGGAAAGCCAGCCCTTAACGGTCTCGGTATTGCCGAGCCAGCGCCCCTGGACATAGCTCAGCCAGCAGCCGAGGCTGGCCGCCGTCGTCAGAATGGCGAGGGTGGGCACAAAGTCCATGACGCCTTTAGCAATCAGCGCGCCGGCGAGCAGCAGCAGGCTGTCACCGGGTAAAAATGAGGCCGGCAGCAGACCGTTCTCGAGAAACAGGGTCGCGAACATGACCAGATATACAACGCCCACAACGTGAGGGTTCGCCAATGCGGCAAAATCATGTTGCCAGAGCGCGGCGACAATCTCTTGAATAACAACCATGGACTTTCCTAAGTGGTACCGTATTTTTGACTAGTGTACTCCTGAAGAGGCCCGAACACCTTGATCCCGGGCGCAACAAAAGCGGCCGCCTCTAACAGAACGTCCGCAATTATTGCCACTGGCTGTCACTTTACACGATACGCGCGAAGCCCGCCGCTAAATCCGCCAACAGATCGTCAACATTTTCTAAACCGATATGGACGCGGATCAGCGTGCCGCTGAAATCGACTTCAGCCTCAGGACGGATGGCGGCGATGTGCTCCGGCTGGTTAGCCAGGATCAGCGATTCAAACCCGCCCCAGGAGTAGGCCATGCTGAACAGGCTGAAGTTGTCCAGATAAGCGGACAGCTCGGCATCGTTCAGCCGCTTATTGAGAATAAACGAGAACAGACCGCTGCTGCCGGTAAAGTCGCGCTTCCAGAACTCATGCCCTTTGCTGCCCGGCAGCGCTGGATGGTTGACCCGCGCCACCTGCGGGTGCTGCGCCAGCCATTCGGCGATGCGCAGGCTGCTCTCGTGGTGCTGACGCAGGCGCACGCCGAGGGTGCGCAGGCCGCGGCTGGTCATATAGGCGGTATCCGCGTCGAGCATCTGCCCCATCAGATAGGCGTTCTCACGCAGCTGGTCCCAGCAGCGCGCGTTGGCGACCGCGGTGCCGACCATCGCATCGGAGTGGCCAATCAGGTATTTGGTGCCGGCCTGAATAGAGATATCGACGCCGAAATCCAGCGCCCTGAACAGCACGCCTGCAGCCCAGGTGTTGTCGATCATGATGATCGCTTCCGGGGCAACGCTGCGCACGGCCGCGACGATCGCCGGAACATCGTGGACCTCCATAGTTATCGACCCCGGAGATTCGAGAAATACCACGCGGGTATTCGGCTGGACCAGACGGGCGATATCGGCGCCAATCAGCGGATCGAACCAGCCGGTGCTCACGCCGAGTCTGGCAAGCACTTTGGTACTAAAATCCTGGCTCGGCTCATAGGCGGTATTGGTCATCAGAACGTGGTCGCCCTGCTCAACAAACGCCAGAATCGTATTGGCCACCGCCGCCGCGCCGCAGGGGAACAGGGCGCAGCCGGCGCCGCCTTCCAGCTCGCACATGGCTTCCTGCAGCGAGAAGTGGGTCAGCGTGCCGCGGCGGCCGTAAAACAGCTCGCCTTTCGCCCGGTTGCGGGTGGCATGTTTCTTATCTTCGACGGTATCGAATACCAGCGATGAAGCGCGCTGAATCACGCTGTTTACCGATCCTAAGGTATATTTTTTACTGCGCCCGGCGTGGACCAGAGCGGTATCAAGATGTTTGTCAGCCATGTTTTTGCCTGTTTTTATACGTCTGGACGTCTAAACTAGCATGAATACCCGGATGTGTACCGGCTAACGGCGGATACAGGCAAAAATTTTACCAAATCCCCGGCGGCCACTTTTTTACTGCGTAAGCGCAAGGAAAATAAACGTGATTTGCTGCACAGTGTAAATACTAATGAGAACCACTATCAATTCGATGCCGTTTTGATATTATTATGCTCAGATTTTGTGATTTACGTCCTGGAGACTCAGAGTGGGTAATAATTTGATGCAGGCGGATCTTTCCGTTTGGGGTATGTATCATCATGCCGATATTGTCGTTAAGGTCGTGATGATCGGCCTGATTCTGGCGTCGATAGTCACATGGGCTATCTTCTTCGGCAAGGGTGCGGAAATCCTCTCCAGCAAGCGCCGCCTCAAGCGCGAACAGCAGTTACTTGGCGAAGCGCGCTCCCTCGATCAGGCCAGTGATATCGCCAACGCTTTCCATCCTAAAAGCCTGAGCACGCAGCTTATCAATGAAGCGCAAAACGAGCTGGAGCTTTCGGCCGGCGTCGAAGATAACGAAGGCATTAAAGAACGTACCGGTTTCCGCCTTGAGCGCCGCGTGGCGTTTGTGGGTCGTTATATGGGCCGCGGTAACGGCTATCTGGCGACCATTGGCGCCATCTCCCCGTTCGTCGGCCTGTTTGGTACCGTCTGGGGCATCATGAACAGCTTCATCGGCATTGCCCAGACTCAGACCACCAACCTCGCGGTTGTCGCGCCTGGCATCGCGGAAGCGCTGCTGGCAACGGCAATTGGCTTGTTCGCCGCTATCCCGGCGGTGGTTATCTATAACATCTTCGCCCGTATGATCGGCAGCTACAAAGCCACCCTCGGTGACGTTGCCGCCCAGGTATTGCTGCTGCAAAGCCGCGATCTGGACCTTAGCGCCAGCGGCACTTCCCCGGTACGTACCGCGCAGAAATTACGAGTAGGTTGATGCTTTATGGCAATGCATTTTAACGAAAACCTCGATGATAACGGCGAAATGCACGATATTAACGTGACGCCGTTTATCGACGTCATGCTCGTGCTGCTGATTATCTTTATGGTGGCGGCTCCGCTGGCGACGGTTGATGTGAAGGTGAACCTGCCCGCGTCCTCCAGCCAGCCGCAGCCGCGTCCGGAAAAGCCGATCTATCTGTCGGTGAAAGCGGATAAAGCCATGTTCCTCGGCAACGATCCGGTCACCGAAGAGAACATGATCGGCGCGCTGGATACGCTGACTGAAGGTAAGAAAGACACCACCGTCTTCTTCCGCGCGGATAAAACCGTGGACTATGAGACGATGATGAAGGTCATGGATACCCTGCATCAGGCGGGTTATCTGAAGATTGGTCTGGTGGGCGAAGAGACCGTTAAAGCGCAGTAGCCCTCACCGACATCTCTCCCCAGGCTGGCCTTGTGCCAGCCTTTTTTATGTCTGCCGATCCGCGCGCTGACGGGATGTTGCATTCACGCTGGCAGGTTGCGATATAATGCCGGTCGTTTTTTTTAACTTACAGGGTCTTATGGAACGTTTTCTGGAAAATGCCATGTACGCCTCACGCTGGCTGCTGGCACCGGTTTATTTTGGCCTCTCTCTGGGGCTGGTGGCGCTATCGATCAAATTTTTTCAGGAGATTCTCCACATCCTGCCGCATATCTTCAGCGTGGGGGAGTCGGACCTGATTCTTACCCTGCTGTCGCTGGTGGATATGACGCTGGTCGGCGGTCTGCTGGTGATGGTGATGTTCTCGGGTTATGAAAACTTTGTCTCTCAGCTGGATATCAACGAGGGTAAAGAGAAGCTCAGCTGGCTGGGGAAAATGGACGCCACCTCGCTGAAAAATAAGGTGGCGGCCTCCATCGTCGCTATCTCCTCGATCCACCTGCTGCGGGTGTTTATGGATGCGAAGAACGTGCCGGACAACAAGCTGATGTGGTACGTCATTATCCACCTGACATTCGTGCTGTCGGCGTTTGTGATGGGCTATCTCGATCGCCTGACCAAAGTTAAGCACTGATCCCTGCTTGCCCGGCAGCGTTTGGCTACCGGGCCAGCGATTTACTTATCCGACGAAGCCTGCCACAAATTCAGCTCACCATCCGCCACGTGCTGGTCGATCTGCGTCAGCTCTTCGGCGCTGAAAGTCAGGTTTTCCAGCGCCTTTACGTTCTCTTCTAGCTGCTGCGGACGGCTGGCGCCAATCAGTACCGACGTCACCCGGCTGTCTTTCAGCAGCCAGCTCAGCGCCATTTGCGCCATGCTCTGACCGCGGCCGTGCGCCATCTCCTGCAGCAGGCGCAGGCTCCGGACGTTTGGCTCGCTGAGCATATTTTCCGTCAGGCCACGATCTCTCTTCCCTTCATAAAACATTCGCGAACCTTCCGGGATCTGCTGGAGATACTTGCCGGTCAGCAGGCCCTGTGCCAGCGGCGTAAAGGCGATGCAGCCTACGCCGTGCTCCTCCAGCGTATCCAACAATCCGCTACTGTCGACCCAGCGGTTAAGCAGGTTATAGGAGGGTTGATGGATCAGCAGCGGAATTTTCCACTCGCGCAGGAGCGCGGCCATCTGCTGCGTGCGTTCCGGCGAATAGGAGGAGATGCCGACGTACAGGGCCTTACCGCTCTGCACCGCCTGCGCCAGCGCTGCGGCGGTCTCCTCCATCGGCGTGTTCTCATCAACGCGATGAGAATAGAAAATATCGACGTAATCCAGCCCCATGCGCTGCAGGCTCTGGTCGAGGCTGGCCAGCAGATATTTTCGTGAACTGCCGGAACCATAGGGTCCCGGCCACATGGAATAGCCGGCTTTGGTCGAGATAATGAGTTCGTCACGGTGGGCGGCAAACTCTTCCCGCAGCAGGCGGCCAAAGTTTTCCTCGGCGCTGCCGGGCGGCGGCCCGTAGTTATTGGCCAGGTCAAAATGGGTAATGCCCAGATCGAAGGCCTTGCGAAGCAGGGCTCGTTGGTCATCCAGCGCGTTACCGTGGCTAAAGTTATGCCACAGGCCCAGCGACAGCGCGGGCAGCTGTAGGCCGCTTTTGCCGCAGTAGCGATACTGCATCCGATCGTAGCGGCCAGGGTTAGCGAACCAGGACATGATCTCTCCTTTTTAATTTAAAACGACGTTCTACTTTAGACGCTAAGTCGCCGATGAGGCGTTTGCTGGATCACACTGCGCGAGATTTCTGGCATCCCGGCGAGCTTATGCTTTGCTTAAAGGGCCTTCACTTACGGAGAACATGCGATGACGCGACTGACGGCCAAAGATTTCCCGCAGCAGCTGCTCGAGTACTATGACTACTATGCCCACGGTAAAATCAGCAAACGCGAGTTTCTCCAGCTGGCGGGGAAATATGCCGTGGGCGGAATGACCGCGCTGGCGCTGTTTAACCTGCTGAAACCGAACTATGCCCTGGCGGAACAGGTGGCGTTTACCGACCCGGATATCCGCGCGGAATATATTCACTATCCCTCTCCGGACGGTCATGGCGAAGTGCGCGCTTACCTGGTGACGCCGACGAAGATGGCCGGCAAAGCCGCGGCGGTGGTGGTGGTACATGAGAACCGCGGCCTCAATCCCTATATTGAAGACGTTGCCCGGCGGGTAGCGAAGGCGGGCTATATCGCCCTGGCGCCGGATGGCCTGAGCTCCGTCGGCGGCTATCCCGGCAATGATGATGAGGGGCGAGAGCTGCAGCAGAAAGTCGATCCCGTGAAGCTGATGAACGACTTTTTTGCCGCGGTGGCGTTTATGGCGAAGCATCCGCAGGCGACGGGAAAAGTCGGCATCACCGGTTTTTGCTACGGCGGGGGCGTTTGCAACGCCGCCGCGGTGGCGATCCCTGAACTGGCCTGCGCGGTGCCGTTCTACGGCCGACAGCCGCCGCTCAATGAAGTCGACAAGATTCAGGCGCCGCTGCTGCTGCACTACGCCGGCCTCGATAGCGGAATCAATCAGGGCTGGCCGTCCTATGAAGAGGCGCTCAAAGCGCAGCATAAGGTCTATGAGGCTTATATTTACCAGGGGGTTAATCACGGATTTCATAATGACTCCACGCCGCGCTATGACCGGGCCGCTGCGGAGCTGGCGTGGCAGAGAACCCTGGACTGGTTCGGGAAGTATTTACGCTAGCGCGATCGGCTGAAATAGCGCTACCCATTGCTTAAAAAATCGCTATATAATTTTGTATATAACGATTGAGGGGAAAGCGATGGATAACCATTTTGGTAAAGGTTTAATGGCCGGGCTGCAGGCGGCTCAGGCTGACAGCGCCAGCAGCGCCGCGAATTTCTGTGCCGACTATAAGCGCGGGTTTGTACTCGGCTATTCTCAGCGGATGTTTGAAAAAACCGGCGATCGCCAGCTTAGCGCGTGGGAGGCCGGGATTCTCACCCGTCGCTATGGCCTGGACCGGAACATGATTATGGATTTCTTTAAGGAGGGGAGTTCCTGCACTGCGATGCGCTACTTTATGGCGGGATATCGCCTGGAGCGCTAATAGCCGAAGGCCGAAGCCTTCGGCTGGCGTGGCCTTATGCCTGGCGCTTGTCTTCCGTTTGGCTGTCGAAGTCGCTGGCGCTATGGCGCTCGTGAAGCTGTTCGTCGAGCGGGCCGTTGGTGCGGTTAACGATCCGCCCGCGCTGAACCGCCGGACGGCTGCCTACGTCCTGCGCCCAGCGCAGGACGTTTTTATAGCTCCCGGCGTCGAGGAATTCAGCGGCGTTATAGACGCCACCGAGTACCACGTTGCCGTACCACGGCCAGATAGCCATATCGGCGATGGTGTACTCTTCTCCGGCAACGTAGCGGTTATCGGCGAGCCGTTTATCCAGCACGTCGAGCTGGCGCTTGGCTTCCATCGTGAAGCGGTCGATTGCGTACTCGATTTTCACCGGCGCGTAGTTGAAGAAGTGGCCAAAACCGCCGCCGAGGAACGGCGCCGCGCCCTGTAGCCAGAACAGCCAGTTCAGCGTTTCGGTGCGCCCGGCCGGATCTTTGGGCAGGAAGAAACCGAACTTCTCCGCGAGATAAAGCAGAATGCTGCCGGATTCAAACACGCGCGTTGGCGGCGTGGTTGAGCGATCGCTCAGCGCAGGGATTTTTGAGTTCGGGTTCACCGCAACAAAGCCGCTTGAGAACTGATCGCCTTCGCCGATCCGGATCAGCCAGGCGTCATATTCCGCATCGCTTACTCCCAGCGCCAGCAGCTCTTCCAGCAGGATCGTCACCTTCTGGCCGTTAGGCGTTCCCAGGGAGTAGAGCTGAAGCGGATGTGAGCCGACCGGCAGCTCTTGTTCATGAGTTGCGCCGGAGACAGGACGGTTGATGTTGGCGAACGCGCCGCCGTTGTTCTGCTTCCATTCCCACACTTTCGGGGGTTGGTAGTTATTCTCTGACATGCTGGTCTGCCTTTGTAGTGAGGTGTTCAGGGAGTGTAGCAGGTGGAATATTAAGGATTTAACAGTGTGAGGCTTATTCACCCGCTGCCGATATTCCCGGACGGCTTCCCCGGCCGCGTTACGCTCGCCGGGGCAGCGCCCTAAATCAGGCCATTATCCGCGCGGCCCAGACGCTGATATCGTCGCCGCTGCCGAGATCCGCCTGCACCAGCCCGTTGACCATAAAGGTCGGCGACACGTGGATACCGTTCTGGCGCGCATATTTGCTATGCCATTTGATCTCCGTCTGCAGCTCCGGGCGGGCGAACGCGGCGGAAAGCAGAACGTGGCTGTAGCGCTCGATACGCTCAACAATTTGCTGCGGAGTTGCGTTCATATTCGGCCCGCTGCAGTGGTCGGTAAATTCGAATTCTTCGCGATGGTCGGCAACCGCTTTCAGCACCTTATGCGCCTGCTCTCTGCCGTGCGGCAGGGTGGAGGCCGCCAGAATACAGCGCACGATGACCCCCGAGAACATATGCCAGGGCTGGGACTGCAGGCGAACTTTGATGGTCACGTTATCCGCGCCGACCTCGTCGAGCAGGTCGTCGAGCTTGTTGAATGCGCGTACCGAATACGGGCAGGTTGGTTCCAGGAAAACCTCAAAAGTACGCGGACCATGTCCCCAGACCAGCGGTTGTGCTTGCAGATGTGGTTGTGTGCTCATAATCAACTCCTGACGTTAATTCGCGATTTGTTGTTATATCTCAGATAAACGATATCACTTTTGCCCTGCGGCGCAGGGTTATTTTCCGTAAGGGCACAATTAGCGAATCGAATGAGTGGTATCATTATTCCACCTCTGTCTGGTAAGTGCCTGCGGCAGGATAAGAAGAGGGAGTTTTGTTCCGCCAACTGCCCGGGCTGCATTAATTTGAGGTCAGGCTAATGAGTAAAGGATCGACAAGCAGTGATGCCCCTTTTGGTACATTGTTAGGCTACGCGCCGGGCGGCGTGGCAATCTATTCATCGAACTACAGCAGCTTAAATCCGCAAGACTATCCGGATGACGCCACGTTCCGCAGCTATATCAATAATGAGTATATGGGGCACAAATGGCAGTGCGTTGAGTTCGCGCGCCGCTTCCTGTTTCTCACCTACGGTTTTGTCTTCACCGACGTCGGCATGGCGTATGAAATCTTCTCCCTGCGCTTTCTGCGCGAGGTGGTTAACGACAACATTCTGCCGCTGCAGGCCTTTGCTAACGGCTCGCGTCGTCCGCCGATGGTGGGTTCCCTGCTGATCTGGCAGAAGGGCGGCGAGTTTAAGCATACGGGCCACGTGGCGGTGATTACGCAGCTGGTGGGTAATAAGGTCAGGATCGCCGAGCAAAACGTTATCCACACGCCGCTGCCGCAGGGCCAGCAGTGGACGCGTGAATTAACCCTCGACGTGAAGGACGGCATCTACACCCTCAAAGATACCTTTACGGACACTCAGATCCTCGGCTGGATGATCCAGACCGCCGATACCGAGCACAGCCTGCCGCAGCCGGTGCTGCCGGGCGAGGCGATGGCCATTCGGGGCGCCCGGCTGCCGAATAACGGGCAGTTTCGCGGTAAGTGGCTGAATGAGAAAGATACGCTGCAGAAAGCCTACGTTGACGCCAACGGCCACTTTATTAATGCCGATCCCTACCAGTATTTCACCATTACCGAAAGCGCCGAGCAGGAGCTGATCAAAGCGACCAACGAGCTGCATTTGATGTACCTGCACGCCACCGATAAGGTGATGAAAGACGACAGCCTGCTGGCGCTGTTCGATATCCCCAAAATTCTCTGGCCGCGTCTGCGCCTCTCATGGCAGCGACGTCGCCACCATATGATTACCGGCCGCATGGATTTCTGTATGGATGAGCGCGGGCTGAAGGTCTATGAATACAATGCCGACTCCGCTTCCTGCCATACCGAAGGCGGGCTGATCCTCGAACAGTGGCTGAAACAGGGCTACTACGGCAGCGGGCATAACCCGGCGGAAGATCTGCTGGATGAGCTGGCGGGCGCGTGGAAGCACAGCCGGGCGCGGCCTTTTGTGCACATCATGCAGGATAAGGATCTGGAGGAGAACTACCACGCGCTGTTTATCCAGCGTTCGCTCACCCAGGCCGGATTCGACAGCAAAATCCTCTTTGGTCTTGATGAGCTGCGCTGGGATGCCGCCGGGCAGCTGATTGACGGCGACGGGCGCCTGGTTAACTGCGTCTGGAAAACCTGGGCATGGGAAACCGCCATTGAGCAGGTGCGTGAGGTCAGCGCTGACGAGTACGCCGCCGTGCCGATCCGCACCGGACATCCGCAAAATGAGGTGCGGCTGATTGACGTCCTGCTGCGCCCCGAGGTACTGGTATTCGAACCGCTGTGGACGGTGATCCCCGGCAACAAGGCGATTCTGCCGGTGCTGTGGTCGCTGTTCCCGAATCATCGCTATCTGCTGGATACCGATTTCGTCGTCAACGACGATCTGGCGAAAACCGGCTATGCGGTTAAGCCTATCTCCGGGCGCTGCGGGAACAATATCGATCTGATAAGTCCTGACGACGAGGTGCTGGATAAGACCAGCGGGAAGTTTGTCGATCGCAAAAATATTTACCAGCAGCTGTGGTGCCTGCCGAAAGTGGATGGTAAATACATCCAGGTATGCACCTTTACCGTTGGCGGTAACTATGGCGGCACCTGTCTGCGCGGCGATGATTCGCTGGTCGTCAAAAAAGAGAGCGATATTGAACCGTTAATTGTGCTGAAAGACAGCGATAGACGATAATTCTGGCGGCGCCGAATCGCACGGGCCGCAAAAGCCCCGGTAAGCGTAGCGCTGCCGGGGCTTTTGCGGTAAAAATTGGTACCAAATAGTTAACAAACCACAACAACAAGACAGACAAAAAAGGAACATAATATGCACGATCGGCGACTCGCCGCCCGCGCGGGTGAACTCAAACCCTCCGCCGTCCGCGAACTTCTCAAGCACAGCAAACTGCCCGGCGTTATCTCTCTGGGTGGTGGGATCCCGGCTCCGGAGCTGTTTGATACCGAAGGTCTGAATCTGGCGGTGCAGCAGGTGATGAGCGGGCGTTTCAACGATGCGTTCCAGTACGGTTTGACCGAAGGCTATCCGCCGCTGCGTCAGGCCGTTAGCGAACTGTGTCAGGCGCGCGGCGTTGCCTGCCCGGCAAGCCATGTCTATATCACCTCAGGTTCGCAGCAGTCTTTGGATATTGTCGCGCGTACGCTGCTCGATCCGGGCGATGCGATCGTTGTCGAGCGCCCGACCTACCTGGCCGCGCTGCAGGTGTTCCAGCTGGCTCAGGCTAATATCCTCAGCGTCGATACCGACGACGACGGCATGCTGGTGGAGCAGCTGGCGGATCTGCTGGAGACCACCAGGGTGAAGGCCGTGTATCTGGTGCCAACCTTCGGCAACCCGGGCGGCAAAACCCTGAGCGCCGATCGCCGCCGTCGGGTGGTTGAGCTGGCGAAGCAGCATGATTTCGTGATTATCGAAGACGATCCCTACGGTGAAATCAGCTTTACCGACGAAGTCCGCCGCCCGCTGTATCAGTATGCGCAGGAGCTCGGCTGCGAGGAGCAGGTGGTGTACACCTCGACGTTCTCCAAGATCCTCGCCCCAGGCATGCGTATTGGCTGGATTGTGATGCCGGACTGGCTGGCGCAGCAAACGGTGATCGTTAAGCAGGCGGCGGATCTCCACACCAACATGCTGTCGCAGGTGATTACCGCGGAATATCTGGCGATGAATCGTCTGGAGAACCAGATAGCCCTGATCCGCGAAGACTATCGCAGGAAGTGCGTCGCGCTGGCCGATGCCCTTGAGAGCCAGCTTGGCGAGCATCTGGAGTTCAGCCGGCCAAAAGGCGGCATGTTCCTGTGGGCCCGTTTCCGCTATCCGTTCGATACTATGGAATGGATGAAAAAGACTCTCGAAAACGGCGTGGTCTACGTGCCGGGTGAAGCGTTCTATAACGACAATCCGGACACCCGCACGCTGCGCCTCTCCTACTCAACGGTGTCGGAAGCGGGTCTGCTGACCGCCGTCGAGCGCCTGGCGAAATCGCTGTAACGACCGCGCTTTCACTCCGCGTCGCGAAACGGCGCGGAGCCTTCACGCTTTCCCGCAGAACGGTGAGTTTATCGGGTGCAGCTGGAACAGCCCGTAGCGCTGCACGACGAGCGCATACGGGCATGTAAAATAAGAGAAGGGAACTGCGCGCCGGGGTTTAGTCCTGCTCGCTGATGCGATCGTCGAGCCAGATCAGCATTAATGAAGAGAGAAAAGCAACTGCCGCTGTGCCAATAAATAGCAACATAAGAAATACCTCAGAGGTTTTTAATTATTTTTCTAATTTTACCGGTGAGTGGGTGTTTTTGTCGGAGATGGTGATTTTGGTTGCGTGTTGGGATGTCGCGAGGGTGAAGAAATCATCGGCATCAATATCAAAATTAAGAACTATTTCCTTATATTTCCCGCAGTTAACTAACTCTTTAGCTTCTTTCATACTACCAGCTGTAATAGTAGGCATCGTTTTATCTCGTTTGAAAAACTGATAAGCAAAATAAGAGCTTGTGCGTATCAGATCAACTACTTTTTATGGTAACAGCAGCCATTGCCAACGGTGATGATGGCGAACTATCTGATTTTTTGAAACATAATTTTTGTTTTGCCTTTACGCATGGCGTAACGTTTTGCCGATCCGCCTGCATTCTGCGCAAATAATCGGCGGCGACGAAATTAATGACGAAATAGTTACAGCGTCGGCATCCGGCGAACGCCCGCAGGGTCGCGGGCGTTCGGGTCATCAGGTTGGCGGGCCTTCGGCAAGGGTAATCATCGCTTCGCCAACGGGCAGGGTGTTACAGCAGGCCGGCTTCCTTCGCCGTACGGTCGATAGCGCGTTTGGTCTTTTCGACCAGCTCATCCAGTTCGCTACGTCCGGCGATCAGCGCCGGCGCCATAATCATGCGCCCCAGCGTCGAGCGAATAATCACCCCCTCCTCAAAACCGATTGTCCGGCAGCGCCAGGCCAGCTCGTTCTCATTGGCGAAGCGGCGACGGGTGCTTTTATCTTCCGCGAACTGCAGGGCCGCGACGAGGCCTGCGCCCTGAACTTCGCCGATCAGCGGATGATTGTCGAACACCTCCCGCAGGGTTTTTTGCAGATACGGGCCGGTGTTATCGCGTACGTTGGTGACGTGATTTTCATCACGCAGCGCCTTCAGGTTGGCAATCGCCACGGCGGCGGCAACGGGGTGGCCGGAGTAGGTCAGACCGTGGGCGAAGACGCCGCCTTTTTCAACCAGCACTTCCGCCATGCGCTTGCTCAGCACCAGGCCGCCCATCGGCACGTACCCGGAGGTCAGCCCTTTGGCGATGGACAGCGTATCCGGCTCGAAGCCGAAGTACTGATGCGCGAACCACTCGCCGGTTCTGCCAAAGCCGCCAATGACCTCATCGGCGCACAGCAGGACATCGTACTTCCGGCAAATACGCTGGATCTCAGGCCAGTAGCTTTCCGGCGGGAAAATCATCCCGCCCGCGCCCTGGAACGGCTCGGCGATAAAACCGGCCACGTTTTCCGCGCCCAGCTCGAGGATTTTCTCCTCAAGCTGACCGGCGCAGCGCAGGCCAAACTCATGCGGCGTCAGGCTGCCGCCGTGCATGTACCAGTAGGGCTCGTCGATATGGGCCACGTCGGGGATCATGCCGCCCATGGCGTGCATCGCCTTCATCCCGCCGAGCGCGGTGGCGGCCAGAGTTGAGCCGTGATAGCCGTTCCAGCGGCCAATCATCACCTTCTTCTGCGGCTTGTCGAGGATCTGCCAGTAGCGGCGAACGGTGCGGATCAGCACTTCGTTCGATTCAGAGCCTGAGTTGGTGTAAATCGCATGGCTGTAGTGCGGCGGCAGCAGGCTGAACAGCAGCTCGGAGAGCTCGATCACCGTCGGGTGGGTGGTATGGAAGAACATATTGTAATACGGCAGCTTTGCGAACTGCGCCGCTGCCGCATCCGCCAGATCCTGGCGGCTGTAGCCGAGCTGGGTGCACCACAGGCCGGACATCCCGTCGAGATACTTGTTGCCGTCGTTATCCCAAAGGTACAGACCCTCCCCGCGTACCATAACGCGAGGCCCTTCGGCATTCAGCGCCTTTTGGTCGAGAAAGGCGTGGATATGGTGTGCTGCATCCGCGCTTTGATAATCCGGGGTGCTGCGCTGCGGGTTATTCGAGGTAGTCATCTTCTTCTCTCCTGTAAGCGGAATCTAAAAATGCGAAAGCTGCCGGGTGCTAGCGAAACTGGAACCAAGTCGTTTTGAGGCTGGTGAACTTGTCGAAGGCGTGCAGCGACAAGTCGCGACCAAAACCAGACTGTTTATTGCCGCCAAACGGCACGGTGACGTCCAGCGCGTCGACGGTATTCACCGATACGGTCCCGGCGTTGAGCATTCCGGCAACGCGATGGGCGCGGTGGATATCGTCGGTCCAGAGCGAAGCGGCGAGGGCGTAAATGTGCTGATTGGCCAGGGTGACGGCCTGCTGTTCGTCGTCAAAAGGCATCACGGCAAGCACCGGGCCGAAAATCTCCTCCTGCCACAGCGAGGTATCGGTATTTGCGACTTCGATCAGCGTCGGTTCAACGTAGTTAGCGATGCCGTCGATCTCAATCTCGCGACCGCCGATAAGGACGCGGGCGCCGGCGCGCTCGGCTGCGCGGATGGCGCTCATAACCTTTTGCGTATGCGCCGCGCTGACCATCGCGCCCATTTTGGCTTCAGGATCGAAGGGATGAGACGTCGCCCACGCCTGCATTTTTTCCCGCAGCTTAGGGATAAATTCGGCGTAAATTGTCCGCTCGACCAGCAGGCGAGAGTTAGCCGAGCAGACCTCGCCCTGGTTGAAGCAGATGCCGAAAGCCGCTTTTTCGGCGGCCAGATCGAGATCCCGGCAGTCGGCGAAGATGATATTGGCGCTTTTGCCGCCGCACTCCAGCCAGACCTGCTTCAGGTTGGACTGCGCGGAGTAGGCCATAAAGGCTTTACCGACGGCGGTAGAGCCGGTGAAGGTGATGGTATCGACGTCGTTATGCAGGCCTAAGGCGCTGCCGGCTTCGGTACCCAGCCCGGTGACGACGTTCAGCACGCCCGCCGGGAGACCCGCTTCCAGCGCCAGCTCCGCCAGGCGCAGCGCCGAAAACGGCGAGTTCTCGGAAGGCTTGAGGATCACGCTATTGCCGGCCGCCAGCGCCGGGCCGAGCTTCCATGAGGCGAGGTCGAGCGGGAAGTTCCACGGCACGATGGCCGCCACGACGCCAATGGCTTCGCGGGTGATGGTCGCCAGAGAGTTCTTCCTGGCGGGCGCTACCTCGTCGTAAATCTTATCCACGCTTTCGGCGTACCACCTGAAAACGTGCGCCGCGCCGGGAACGTCAACGTTCAGCGCATCGTTGACCGGTTTACCCATGCTCGCGCTCTCCAGCAGCGCCAGCTCTTCGCGATGTTCGAGGATCAGCCCCGATAGCCGCAGCAGAACGGCTTTGCGCTCCTGCGCGGATAGCCCTGACCAGATGCCTGAGTTAAAGGCCCTACGGGAAGATTGTACTGCGATAGCAATATCTTCTGCCTGAAGCGCCGTGACCTCGGCGAGCACCGCATTGGACGCGGGGTTGATGACCGGGAAAACGCGGCGGCTTTTGGCGATGTAGGGTTGTCCATCGACGATGGCATGGCCGATCAAGCGCTGCTCCTGCAGCCTGCTCTGCCAAAAGGTTCTATCAGTCATAAGCCTCTCCGTTATCGTGTTGCGTAATTGTTATTTATTTGTTGCCGTTAATTCATGATGCCGGAGGGGGGATAAGTGAGAAAGGACTAAAAATCTAGGTAACCTCCATAAAAAACTTTGTTAGCCCGGCAAAGCGCTGCGGGCCCGATGTTTTTGCCGAGGAAAATTTGTGTGACGCCGCTCAAAGGAGTTCGTCAGCCTTGATTTTAATATTATGTAATTAAAGAGTTTTTATTTTATCTGCGGATTTTTAATACCGGCTCGCTATGCTGTCTCTGACAATGTTTAATATTCTCAGATGCCTACTTAAGGAATTAAAAAAATATAGGCGGCTTTTTTATCTTCAGCTGTCACGCCGCCGTCCCGTGACGGGGCCGCCGTTTTTTCAGCGCCTGCATGTTAATTTTCTGTAAAAACCTGACCGATGTCGGATTGTTGATCTTTATTTGCTGGCGGGGTTGCGCATGAGGGGGAGCATAGTTTAATCCTGTTTAATCCGTCTCTTTGCCAACAAAAAATAAGGTATCGTATGCCCCATTTCACCCTGAAACAGCTCAAATACTTTGTTGCCGTTGTCGAAGCGGAGAGCATTGCCGAAGCCTCCCGGCAGCTCCATATCGCGCAGCCCTCCATCTCCATTGCGGTTAAAACCCTGGAGGATATGTTTGAGCAGCAGTTTTTTATTCGCCACCATGCGCAGGGGGTTTCCATGACCTCCAGCGGGCAGCGCTTTTATGAAAAAGCGAAGGAGCTGCTCCGGCTCTCATACCAGTTCGAGCAAAACTCCAGGGCGGATAATGAGCTGGTGTCAGGGGTGGTTTCTGTCGGCTGCTTCGAGACCGCGGCGCCGCTCTATTTACCCTCGCTCATCGCCGGGTTTAAGACCATTTATCCGGATATCACCATTAAAATTTACGATGGCGAGCAGCATGAAATTGCCCACGGCCTGCACCGCGGCCGCTTCGACCTGGCGTTTATGTACGATCTCGAGCTGGATGTCTCGATTCACACCGAGAGCCTGAACGCCCCGCAAAAGCCCTACGCGCTGCTGCCGGCGAATCACCCGCTGGCGCAGCGGGCGTCGGTCAAACTATCGGAGCTGAGCCACCTGCCGATGGTGCTGCTGGACGTCGTCCCCAGCCGTAACTATTTTATCAGTATTTTCAAAGACAAAGGCTACAACCCGCAGGTTGCCTATAGTTCGCCGTCGATTGAGATGGTGCGCTGTATGGTCGGTCAGGGGCTGGGCTTTTCGGTTCTGGTGACCCGCCCGGTTTCTGATATCACCTACGACGGGCAGCAGGTACGCTGCGTCGATATTCAGGATGAGATGGCCAACTCGACGCTGGTAATGGCCCATCTGCGCAGCAGCGAGCCCACTAATCCCGCCAAACTGTTTATGGAATATTGCCGCAACGCGGTACTCAGCCCGCCGCAGCAGGAGGCGCGGGTGGCCTGACCCTGGTTTTATTCATCACAGCGGCTCGCGTTAGCGGCGGGTCGTTTTTATATTTAGCGGATCATTTACTGAATATAAAAAAACGATCCTCTGAATATATTTTTTATATCCCCTCGGGGGCGCTCCCGCGCCGTCGCTAAATAATCGCTAAGCGCAAAATTATCTGGCGAGTTATTTTGCGATAAATCTACTTTTATCTTTTAGATTCAATACGCTGCGTTCTGCATCACTATTTTATTCTCAGGATCTAAATTTATAATAATTTACCTGTTTGTTACTGTTTATTAACCTCGGTCCTGCGCAGTGGTTTATTCCTGGCGATTGAACTCCATTCGAAGGACACATTTATGACCGTAGAAAAAACACAAATTGATACGCTGATTGTTGGCGGTGGTCAGGCCGGTATTGCCATGAGTGAGCATCTGACTCAGCAGGGGATCTCGCATCTGGTTATCGAGAAAAACCGTATCGCGGAGGCCTGGCGTACCGGGCGCTGGGATTCGCTGGTAGCGAACGGCCCGGCGTGGCACGACCGTTTCCCGGGAATGGAGTTTAAAGGCGCCCAGCCGGATAGCTTTATTCCCAAGGACGACGTTGCGCAATACTTTGAAGATTACGTCAGGAAATTCTCCCTGCCGGTGCGTACCGGCGTGGAGGTAAAAAGCGCGGTTCGCAACAGCGGGCGCCCAGGATTTACCGTTGAAACCACGGATGGGGTGATCGAAGCGCAGCGTATCGTTGCCGCGACCGGGCCGTTCCAGCAGCCGGTTATTCCGCCGATTGCGCCGAAAGAGGGCAACATTCATCAGATCCATTCCGCCAAATACTACAACCCGGAGCAGCTGCCTGCCGGCGCGGTGCTGGTGGTTGGCGCGGGTTCTTCCGGCGTGCAGATCGCCGATGAGCTCCAGCGCGCGGGCCGCCAGGTCTATCTCTCCGTCGGCGCCCACGATCGGCCGCCGCGTGCCTACCGCAACCGCGATTTCTGCTGGTGGCTGGGGGTGCTGGGCCTGTGGGATGCCCCCGCCAGCGAGCCGGGGAAAGAGCACGTCACCATCGCGGTGAGCGGCGCCCACGGCGGGCGGACGGTGGATTTTCGCGAGCTGGCGCAGCGCGGCATCACCCTGGTCGGGCTGACGAAGGCGTTTGCATCCGGCGTCGCGACCTTCCTGCCGGACCTGTGCGACAACATCCGCCGCGGCGATGAAAACTACCTCTCGCTGCTGGACGCCGCTGACGCCTACGTTGCGGCCAACGGCCTCGATTTGCCGCTGGAGCCTGCGGCGCGTGAATTTTTAGCCGATCCGCAGTGCATGACGTCGCCGATCCTCTCTCTGGACCTGGCGCAGGCCGGGGTGACGAGCATCATCTGGGCGACCGGCTACGCCGTAGACTACGGTTGGCTCAACGTTAACGCCTTTAACGCGCAGAATCGCCCTCAGCACCAGCGCGGCGTCTCCAGCGAACCGGGGGTCTATTTCCTCGGCCTGCCGTGGCTGTCGCGTCGGGGTTCGACCTTTATCTGGGGCGTTTGGCACGACGCGAAGCACATCGCCGACCATATCGCCACCCAGCGGAAATACAGCCAGTACCGGGATGCCGGTCAGCGCTGAACTGTAGCTATTAATCAGGATAAAAATGATGCCGACACATACGCGTATTCGCATGTTTAACACCAAAGAGACCTATCCTAATCAGACCCTGGACAACGATTTGTGCCAGGCCGTGCGCGCCGGTAACACCGTCTACGTGCGTGGCCAGGTGGGCACGGACTTTGAAGGCAATCTGGTGGGGCTGGGCGACCCGCAGGCGCAGGCCGAACAGGCGATGAAGAACGTCAAGCAGCTGCTGGAAGAGGCCGGAAGCGACCTGTCGCATATTGTGAAAACCACCACCTATATTATCGACCCGCGCTACCGTGAGCCGGTCTATCAGGAAGTCGGCAGGTGGCTGAAGGGCGTATTTCCTATCTCCACCGGGCTGGTTATTTCCGCCCTGGCGCAGCCGCAGTGGCTGATGGAAATTGACGTGATCGCCGTGATCCCCGATGACTTTGTGAAATAAGGAGCAGCCATGACGTTTTCTATCGCGGCATTCTGCCCGGAAACCGGGCAGTTTGGCATCGCCATAAGCTCCTCCAGCATTGCCGTCGGCGCCCGCTGTCCGTGGCTGCAGGCGGGAGTCGGCGCGGTATCCAGCCAAAATATCACCCTGCCTGCCCTCGGCCAGCTGACGCTCGCGCAGCTGGAGCAGGGGCTGGCTCCGGAAAAGGCGCTACGCAAGGCGCTGGCGGAGGATGATTTCAGCCGCTATCGTCAAATTATCGCCATCAATGCCAGCGGGGAAACGGCCTCGTTTAGCGGCGATAAAACCCTCGGCATCTATCACGTCGCCGAAGGGGTGAACTGTATCGCCGGCGGCAATATGCTGGCCAGCCCCGCGGTGGTTGAGGCGATGGTTGCCGAATTCCAGCAGGCCGAAGGGGAGATGGCGACGCGCCTGCTGGCCGCCCTTCAGGCAGGGCTGGGCTGCGGCGGCGAGGCCGGGCCGGTGCACTCTGCGGCGGTGAAAGTGGTGGATGATTACTCCTGGCCGCTGGTCGACCTGCGCGTTGACTGGCATGAGCAGGATCCGATTGGCGAACTTAGCGCATTGTGGCTGGCGTACGAGCCGCAGATGCAGGCCTATATTACGCGCGCGCTCGACCCGCGGGAGGCCCCCAGTTACGGAGTACCCGGTGATGAATAGCGACCTGAAACGGATCCTGGCAACGCTGCTGGCATTCGACACCACCAGCCGCGAATCGAATCTGCAGCTGATTAACTATATCGATGAGTATCTCCGCGGTTATGGCATAACCACGCAGCTTTTCTTTGATGAGGAAGGCAAAAAAGCCAACCTCTACGCCCGCTTTGGCCCGCAGGGGCCGGGGGGCGTGATGCTGTCGGGGCACACCGATGTGGTCCCGGTTGACGGGCAGCGCTGGACGGTGCCCCCTTTTGAACTCACCCTGCGCGACGACCGGTGCTACGGCCGCGGCAGCACCGATATGAAAGGCTTTATCGCCTGCGTGCTGGCCGCCGTTCCCGACTTTCTCTCCCAACCTTTACGCATGCCGCTGCATCTGGCTTTTTCCTACGATGAGGAGGTCGGATGCCTTGGCGTACGTAGCCTGGTGGACCACCTTAAAGCCTCGAAGGACAAGCCGGCGCTATGCATCATCGGCGAGCCCACCGAGATGCGTCCGGTCTACGGCCATAAAGGCAAGCTGGCCATGCGCTGTACGGTGCAGGGCAAGGCCTGCCATTCGGCCTACGCCCCCCACGGCGTAAACGCCATCGAGTATGCGGCAAAGCTGATCACCCGTTTAGGTTCGCTCGGCGAAAAGCTGGCGCAAAGCCAGGATACCCGCTTTGATCCGCCTTACAGCACGCTGCAGGTTGGGGTGATTAACGGCGGGGCGGCGCTCAATATTGTGCCGGAAAGCTGCCAGTTTGATTTTGAAATTCGCCATCTGCCGGACGTTTCGCTTGAGCCGACGCTCGCCGAGCTGCGCGGCTATGCCGCCGGCGAACTGCTGACCTCGATGCGGGCGGTTGCGGCGCAGGCGGATATTACCTTTCGCCCGCTCAGCCGCTATCCGGGCCTGCTAAGCGACCCGCAGTCGGAATTTGCCGGCTGGCTGGCGCAGTGGGCGCAAAGCGAGGCGTTTTCCACCGTGGCCTTCGGTACCGAGGGCGGTCTGTTTGATGAAGCGGGCGTAGCCACGCTTATCTGCGGGCCTGGAAGTATGGAGCAAGGACATAAAGCGGATGAGTTTATCGCCCTGGATCAGCTGGAGAAGTGCCTGACGATGCTGGGTAATTTGCGCCGCTGGATGGCTCTGTCTTAACGTTTACGCGCCTGAATTAAGGCGCGTTTTTTACCCCCCGACCTGTGCCTGTCCCTCCTTCCTTCTGTGTTTCAGCCTTGCTCTGTAGCCGTATATGGATAAAAAAACTCCGGATGGTTTATCCGGAGTCAGTAAAACGTACTGAATATACCCGCTATACCTCAAGCTGCCGCCTTCCTGATGTTCGGGTTATTTCGGGTATAGAAAGCGAAGCGCTAAACTTTCTCTTTCACCAGGGCGATATTCTTCACCGCCTTCGCTTTAGAGAGGGTGTAATAGACCGGTGAAACCACCAGCAGGCCAATAATCCATGATAAATCAGCCCCGCCAAATGCGGTTGCAACAGGGCCGGTATAGATCGCCGTCGACATAAACGGCACCTCAACTAATATCCCCAACAGGTAGCAGAAGATGGCGGTAGCATTAAAGTAGCCATATATTCCGCCGTCACGCTTAAAGAAGGACTCAACATCATATTCACCGTGCGCGACCAGGTAATAATCCACCAGGTTAATTGCCGTCCACGGCACCAGAACATATAGCAGGATGGTAATAAAGTTGGTATAGATTAATAAGAAGTTTTCCTGTCCATAGATCGCCAGCGCTATTTCGAGGAGCATCGTGAGGATGGCGGTGATTATCCTGGCGCGAGCCATCGGCGACCAGCCGTCAATAAAGGTCTGACCCAGAGTCAGCGTACAGAGCACGCCGCAGTACAGCATCATGGAGTTAGTGGCGGCAATCCCCAACGCCAGCACCACGATGACCACCGCGCCGAAGCCGCCGGTGAGGTCAATAATGCCTTGAATAATATCATCGCTACCAATACTGGTCGCCACCAGCACCCCGAGAACCATCGGCAGATAAGAGCCTAAGATGCAGCCAAAGTAGCTGGCGTAAAAGACGCTTTTATCGTTGGTGCTGTAAGGCATATAGCGCGAGTAGTCAGAGACATAGGGGGCGTAGGCCAGCTGCCACAGTGCAGCAATAGAGACCGCGCCGAGGAAGCCGACTTTGTTGAAGCCGCCGCGATCGAGAAAATCTACCGGCAGCCCGTGGATAAAGACGATCCACAGAAAGGTTGCGGCCAGCACAATACCGGATATCCACGACATAATTCTGGCGTAGGAGTGAATGATCTTATAGCCGAAAATTGTGGCAAACAGGCTCAGGGCGCCGACGATAATAATCCCCACATCGGAGTTCATCGGCTTATAGATGGCGTGCATGGACTGCCCGCCTAATACCAGACTGGAGGCAGTAAATCCGATATACATTAATACGACGATGGACACCACCAGCACCGAACCATAGGAACCAAACTGGCCCTTGGTTTGCACCATTTGCGGCACCCCCAGCCTGGGACCCTGTGCGGAATGCAGGGCCATAAACAGCCCGCCGACCAGGCTGCCGATAAACAGCGCAACGACTGACCAGAAAAAAGAAAGATGGAAAATGGTTACCGACATCGCCCCGGTGATAACGGTTAACAGCATGATGTTAGAGCCAAACCAGATGGTAAACAGATCGCCCGGTTTGCCGTGTCGCATATTCAGAGGGATAGGTCTGATGGTATTGCTTTCGAGATTTTCAACGTTGACAGGTTGATGTTTAGTCATGGTGCTCTCTCATCACTGCGGGTCTATACCGTGAATGATTCGGGCAACAGCAGGCCGCTAGCTGAGCGAACGCAGCCAACAACGATGGCGCCTGAGGCATCATGGGTATAAATCAGCGTTAGATTGATATTCCAATGAGGAGTACAGCTAATCTACTCATCATAACATTTCGTTTACTATTCTCACAATCTCGTATCATTTTGGAAATTATTAAAAATGTCGAACGTCGATATAAAAAAAGTGCTTTACCCGGGACCCGTGGCCTGATTGTCGTTTCCGGACGGCCATCTTCCGCTGTTTTTTAGAAGTTTATGCTGCGGCCTTGCTTGTTTTATATTTAACAATCTGGGCGGATATTTTAAGCGAGATAATTATTCGAGCAGGAAGATGCGGCGTGGAATGATTGATTGTCTGAAATAAAACCAAAGGCCTGTTTATTGTAGGGAATATAAAAGGCGCTTTAATTCGGCAACCCATGACCATAAATCAGAGAAATGGTAAATCTAATCTGAGGTAAATCATCGCGTTGCTGAGCGGAATCGGTGGAGATCAGCTGCTGCGCATAAATAAAATATGCGAGGTTCTTCACAATAAAATTGATTTATTCATAGTGTGCGATGGATCAATATTTAAAACACGTCGCGTCGGCTTTTATCTGATTCACGGGGAAGAGATGGCCTCTGCATATATAAATAATAACCCGCCAGCATCACGGGTTATTATCATCGGGCGGAGTATCAGTAGCCGACGGTGTATATCCGACCGCTCTGGATCCCCTCCACGCTGCGGCGATACGCCTGGGCCACCGCAGCGGCCGGGACGCTGGCAAAGCCCGGGAAGAACCCGTCATAGGCGGCGGCTGATTCGGTCAGCACCGTAGGGCTGATCAGATTGATGCGGATCCCGCGCGGCAGTTCGCAGGCGGCGGCGCGGACGAAGCCCTCCAGTCCGGCGTTAACCGTTGTGGCGTTGACGCCCTGGGCAATCGGCTCATGCGCGACAATTCCGCTAATCAGGGTAATGGAGCCGCCGTCGTTCAAATAGCGCTGGCCGGTTAGCGCCAGGCGAATTTGCCCCAGCAGCTTGTCCTGCAGACCCTGGTTGAAATCCTCGTCGGTCATGGTGGCCAGCGGGCCAAAGAACAGGTTTCCGCTCGCCGAGACAATCGCATCAACCTGACCAGTTTTCTCAAACAGCGCATGCACGCTGTGCTGGGAGGTGATATCAACCTGATGGTCGCCCTGAGTACGACCGACGCGAATGACTTCATGCTGACGACTAAGTTCTGCGGTGACCGCACGGCCCACGGTACCGCTGGCGCCGATAACGACGATTTTCATGGCTGACTCCTGATAAGTTGTGAGCCTCTATTCTTTAATGAAATGGATATCGGATAAACTGGCAAAAAGTTAGATGATTACTAACCAGAGGTTTGGAATATGGATAAGCTGCGCGGAATGGAAACGTTTATCGCCGTGGTGGAGTACGGCAGTTTTACCGAAGCGGCATCGCACCTGGAGATGTCGGCGGTGATGGTGGGCAAATATATCGCCCTCATCGAACGTCAGCTGGCGACCCGCCTGCTTGAGCGTAATACCCGTCGTCAGAGCCTGACCGACGCCGGGCGGGTCTACTATGAAGAGGCGAAACGCGTTCTGGAGCAGGTCTCGATCGCCGAAAGTTCGGTTGAACGACTGCGGCTGGCGCCCGCGGGGACGCTGCGCATCAGCGCGCCGACCTCATTTGGCGCCTGCGTCATGGCGCCGCTGACCGCCACTTTCCTCCAGCAGTGGCCGGACGTGCGCGTGGAGCTCGATCTGACCAACCGGCTGGTCGATCTGGTCGATGAAGGGTTCGATCTGGCGGTCCGCATTGGCGATATTCACCAAACAGACCTGGTGGCGAAATATCTCTGTGCCTACCGGATGGTGATCTGTGCCGCTCCCGCCTATCTCAACCGGCACGGCACGCCGCTCACGCCTGCCGATCTTGCCGGCCATCTCTGCCTCTCCCATACGGTGTGGACCGCGCGCAACGAGTGGAAGCTGCCGGGAATAACGGAAGAGGTGCGCTGGAGGCGCGATGCGATCCTCCGCTGCAACGACGGCTACGGACTGAGGATGGCGGCCATCGCCGGAGCCGGCCTGCTGCTGCAGCCGGAAGTGCTGCTGGCGGAGGATCTTGCCAGCGGAAAACTCGTCCGCATACTTGAGGCCTATACCCCCGAACCGCGCCCGGTACATCTGCTCTGGCGTCAGGATCTTCGTCCGTTGCCGAAGCTGACCCGGTTTGTCGAGCACGTGCTGAACGAGGGCGGGCGCTATTTATGAACTATTATTATCTGGTCTGGTCTGATGAACGTTCTTCATAGATCACTTCTGCTAAAAGGAGATTGGTATGAGTTTATTGAGTTTTGTGAAAGAAGCGGGCGAGAAAATCTGGGATGCCGTTTCGGGCGGGGACAAAGAGAGCCAGGCCGATAAGCTGAAAAAGCATATCGATGCGCTTAATCTTCCCGGCGCGGATAAGGTCAGCATCACCGTGGCCGAAGACGGCACCGCGACGGTCAGCGGCGACGTCGGCTCGCAGGAGGATAAAGAAAAAATTATGGTGGCGGTGGGTAACGTCACCGGCATTGCCCAGGTCAGCGACAACGTTAGCGTGACGCAGAGCGGCGCCGAGAGTCGCTACTACACCGTGAAATCCGGCGATACGCTGAGTGCTATTTCTAAAACCGTGTATGGCTCGGCGAATGACTATCAGCGGATCTTTGAAGCCAACAAGCCGATGTTGAAGCATCCCGACAAGATTTATCCGGGACAGGTGCTGATTATCCCGAATAAGTAAGGCGGGAAAAGCGGCGTTTATGCACGATCTATTGTTACGGAGTCGGTAATGGGACTACTTGATCAAATTGGCGGCATGCTCGGCGGCCAGGCCGGTAAAGCGGAGCAGCTGCAGGCAATCATGGCCTGGGTCCAGCAGCAGGGGGGCGTTCAGGGGATCCTTGAAAAATTCCGCAGCGGCGGCCTGGGCGAGATAGTTGAATCCTGGATCGGCCAGCAGGGCAATATCCCGGTCTCCAGCGACCAGGTCACCTCGGTTTTCGGATCGCCAGCGCTGCAGGATCTTGCGGCAAAGCTCGGGATCGACCCGCAGACCGCCTCGTCGCTCATCTCCGAGTATCTGCCGAAAATTGTCGACGGTTTATCCCCTGAAGGCGAGGCTCCTGCGCGGCAGGATCTGCTGTCTGAAGGCGTGAACCTGCTTAAAGGCAAGCTGTTTGGCTGAGCGCGGTTACGCGCAGCCGATACGCCAAAAGTAAAACCCGCCGGCCGGCGGGTTTGTTGTTTAGTCCCGCAGCGCCTGCTGCCAGTCGGCAATCAGATCCTGCGCGTCCTCAATGCCGACGGAGAGGCGAATGAGCTGGGGCGTAATGCCGTTTGCCAGCCTCTGCTCCAGAGGAATGGAAGCGTGGGTCATGCTAAACGGCTGGCTGACCAGGCTTTCCACGCCGCCGAGACTCTCCGCCAGCGTAAACAGGCGCAGCCTGCCGATAACCTGCTCCGCATAGCGATCGTCGCCTTTCACCACCAGCGAAATCATACCGCCAGGCAGCGCCATCTGCTTACGCGCCAGCTGATGATGCGGGTGCGACGCCAGCCACGGGAACCACACCTTTTCCACCTGCGGCTGCTGTTCCAGCCATTCGGCGAGCGCAAGCGCGTTGCTGCTGTGGCGCTCCATACGCAGAGCGAGGGTGCGAATACCGCGCAGCGTCAAAAAGCTGCTGAAGGGGTCGAGCACGCCGCCCACCGCATTTTGCAGATACCCGAGCCGGTCCGCCAGCTCGGGGTTGTCGCCGACCACCGCGAGGCCCGCCACCACGTCGGAATGGCCGTTCAGATATTTTGTCGCCGAGTGCACGACGATATCAAACCCCAGTTCGAGGGGACGATGAATGACCGGTGAGGCGAAAGTGTTATCGGTGACGCTGATGAGATTGTGCCGCCGGGCAATCGCCGCGATGGCGCCGAGGTCCGCCAGCTTGAGCAGCGGGTTGGTCGGCGTTTCAACCCAAATCATTCGCGTGTCCGGCCTGATGGCCGCCTCAATCGCCGCCAGGTCGTCGGGTTTGACCCAGCTTACCTGCAGGCCGGCGCTGCGGCGACGGACGTTTTCGATCAGCCGCCAGGTTCCGCCGTACACGTCGTCGACGGCGACCAGATGGCTGTCTTTATCCAGCAGCTCAAGCACCGTGGAAATCGCCGCCAGCCCGGAAGCAAAGGCGTAGCCGCGGGAGCCGCTCTCCAGTTCGGCAATGGCCGTTTCCAGCGCATGGCGGGTAGGGTTGCCGCTGCGCGAGTACTCATAGCCCGTATGCTGCCCGGGTGCCGGTTGTGCGAAGGTGGAGGTGGCATAAATGGGCGGCATGACGGCGCCGTGCGCATCATTAAAGGTGCCGCCGTGGACGCTCAATGTATTTAAGTTTTTCATGGACGATCCTTAGTGTTCAAGTCGGTTACGCCAGGTGGTCAGCACGTCGCTGCGGGTGATCAGGCCGAGAAAACGATCGTTATCGGCGATGACGGCCACCAGGCCGCGATCGAAAATGGCTTTCAGCGCGCTTTCCGGCGCGCGTTTATCGAGGGTTTCGACGTTGCGGGTCATAGCCTCTCTGACCGGCAGCGCAAAGCGCTGGCTGTCGCCCTCGACGTGGCTAATCAAATCCCACTCATCGACGATCCCAACGACGCGGCCATTTTCCAGTACCGGCAGCTGGGAGATGTCGTACAGGCGCATGCGCGCAAGAATGGTGGCCAACGTGTCGTCCGGCGCGGCGGTGACGGTGGCGTCTTCGTCATGGCGCAGGGCGATAAAATCGGTTAAATCGCCGCGCGAGGGGCGGGTCAGCAGCCCCTGCTGGCGCATCCAGTCATCGTTGAACATTTTCGACAGATACTTGTTGCCGCTGTCGCAGGCAAAGGTCACCACGCGCCTGGCGGTGGTCTGCGCCTGACAGTAGCGCAGGGCGGCGTGCAGCAGCGTTCCTGTTGAAGAGCCGGCAAGAATGCCTTCGGTCTGCAGCAGCTCACGCGCGGTAGCAAACGCCTCCCTGTCGGTGACGCGATAGGCGGTATGCACGCCGTCGAGATGGGCCAGCGGCGGAACAAAGTCTTCGCCAATCCCCTCGACCAGCCACGATCCCGCCTCGCCGGAGCGGCCGGTTTCTACCCGATCGGCGAGGATCGATCCCGCCGGATCGGCAAGAATAAATTCCGTTTTCGGCGAGTGTTCGGCAAACCACGCCTGCAGCCCGCCGAGGGTACCGCCGGAGCCGACGCCAACGACAATGGCGTCGATATCGCCATCCAGCTGGGCGAAGATTTCTGGCGCGGTGGTACTGATATGCGCCAGCGGGTTGGCCTCGTTATTAAACTGATCGATATAGAATGCCCCCGGCGTCTCCTCCGCCAGGCGACGGGCGTAATCCTGATAGTAGGCCGGGTGGCCTTTATTAACATCGGAGCGGGTGAGCAGCACCGTTGCCCCCAGCGCCCGCAGATGGAATATCTTCTCGCGGCTCATTTTGTCGGGGACGACGAGGATCAGGCGGTAGTTCTTTTGCGCCGCAATGAGCGCCAGGCCGAGCCCGGTATTGCCCGCGGTGGCTTCAATAATCGTGCCGCCTGGCTTTAGCTTACCGAGGCGTTCAGCCTCGTTAATCATCGACAGCGCAACGCGATCCTTAATAGAACCGCCGGGATTTTGGTTTTCCAGCTTCAGGAACAGGCTACAGGGGCCGGTTTCCAGCTTGTGCAACTGAAGCAGGGGCGTGTGGCCGATAAGTTCGCTAACAGAATGAAAGAGTGACATGACTATTTACCCATTCGTATCGAGATGACGAATGGTAGGTCTGTGAATTTGGCAAATTAAAGAATATTTAACCGCTCATAAGAGCAAAATGGAATATAAGATTCTATTTAGCCATCCGGAGGGAAAGGTTGTTAGCCGCCTGGGTGTATTGATATCTGAAAATTACTATTTTTGGCGTAATTTTCAGCGATTAATGCATTTTTGCGGCGACGCAAATGCGTTTTTCAGAAAAGGATGGCTAAAAAAATCATAGCGACAAATATCCAGGGGGAGGTGCCTGAATCAGGCTGCTGGAGCATAGCTTTTTATCGAAAACAAATAACAAAGCCAGATATTCAATACCGTTTTTGATAGATACGTGCGAGCCCGGGCGCATGATAACCTTTATTAAATTAGAACGATTTGCTATTGCGTCCGGGCTTATTCAGCAAGCGCCGGAAGAAAAGGTGAGATGTGCCTGAATTTATATCATTAGCGATAAGTTCATTCTGGCCGATGCTTTATGCCGGGCTGGTTTTTACTATCCCTATTACGTTAATTTCGTTTGCTCTGGGCCTCGGGCTGGGGTTTGTCGCGGCGCTTATCAGGCTGTACGGGCCGCGGCCGCTACGGCTGCTGGTGCGTTTTTATGTCTGGGTTATTCGCGGCACTCCGCTGCTGGTGCAGCTGTTTCTGATTTTTTACGCGCTGCCGGGTATCGGAATTACTCTCGACGCTTTTCCTGCCGCGGTTATTGGCTTTACGCTGAACGTCGGGGCCTTCACTTCTGAGGTTATCCGGGCGACGCTGCTTTCCGTCGCCAGGGGGCAGTGGGAGGCCGCGCACTCGATCGGCATGAACTGGTGGCAGTCGCTGCGCCATATTATTTTGCCGCAGGCCGCGCGGGTGGCCGTACCGCCGTTATCGAATACCTTTATTTCGTTAGTGAAAGATACTTCACTGGCGTCAGTGATTACCGTGCCGGAGCTTTTTTTAGCTGCTCAGAGAATTGCCGCCGTGACCTATCAGCCATTAATACTGTATACCGAAGCCGCTATTATCTATTTATTAATCAGCTCGGTGCTGTCGTACCTGCAATCCAGGCTAGAGGCCCGGTTAGAAAAAAATACCTCAGGCAAGGAACATAATAATGATAACCCTGTCCGGGCTTGAGAAAAGTTTCGCTGGGCAAAAGGTCCTGCACGATATTTCGTTAAATATTGCCGAGGGGAGCGTTACCGCGCTTATTGGGCCATCGGGAAGCGGCAAAAGTACGCTATTACGCTGCATTAACCTACTTGAGCTGCCGCAGGCCGGGAAATTAACTATTGGCCAGGAAAATATTGTGTTCTCCGCCGATGCGGCGCCGAAGAGAAAGGATATCAGGCGTATTTGCCAGCAAACCGGGATGGTTTTCCAGAATTTTCAGCTGTTCCCTCATTTGTCGGTACTTGAAAACATTATGACGGGGCTGATTGTGGTGCAGAAATGGCCTGTCGAACGCGCGAGGGCCCGCGCCGAGGAACTGCTGGCGAAGGTGGGTCTGCTGCATAAGCGTCATGCCTGGCCGGCGATGCTGTCCGGTGGCCAGCAGCAGCGCGTGGCTATTGCCCGCGCGCTGGCGCCTTCACCTAAGGTGCTGCTCTGCGATGAGCCAACTTCGGCGCTCGATCCTGAGCTGTCGCTGGAGGTGATTTCTGTTTTGCGTCAGCTGGCGCAGGAGGGGACAACCATGCTGATGGCCACTCACGATCTGCGGCTGGCCGCCAGTATAGCCAGTCAGGTCGTGTTTCTTGAGTCCGGACAGATTATCGAGAGCGGTAGCTCGCGGGATATTTTTACCCATGCGAGGAAAACGCGGACGCAAATTTTTATTTCCACATTGACCGAAACGTTTCCTGATTCCTGGGAAATTTAAAACAACAACACGGCATAGCAGACTAAGGAGTTAATGATGAAAGTACTGATGACGGCATTACTGGCTACCGCGATCCAACTGGGCGTGGCGCATGCGGCGGCTGCGCAGGACGACCTGGCAAAGATAAAAACAGCGGGCGTGTTTAAAGTCGGCACCGAAGGGACCTTCCCGCCGTTTACCTACCACAATACGGCGGGAAAGCTGGTGGGTTTTGATGTTGATATCGCGCGTGAAATTGCCAGACGGATTGGCGTAAAGGCCGAGTTCGTTGAAGGTAAGTGGGATGGCCTGGTGGCCGGTCTGGATGCTAATCGCTACGATGCGGTGATAAACCAGGTATCCATTACGCCCGAGAGGGAGGCGAAGTATGACTTCTCCGATCCCTACATTTCCCCTAAAGCCGTACTGATCGTGAATGAGAAAAACACCGACATTCATACCTTTGCTGATTTAAAAGGCAAGAAATCGGCGCATACCTTGACCAGTAACTATGCGCAAATTGCCCGCGAAAATGGCGCTGAAGTGGTGGGAACCGATGGCTTCGATCAGTCTATCGCGCTGGTGTCGCAGGGACGCGCGGATGCGACTATTAACAGCAACCTCTCGTTCCTCGATTTCAAAAAGCATAAGCCCGACGCCCCGGTAAAAATTGTGGCGGAAAGGGCCGATGCTGAGCGGGAGGCGGTATTAATCCGCAAGGGGAATCCGGATCTGCGTCAGGCTATCAATACGGCGCTGGCGGGAATCAAATCCGATGGCACCTACCAGCGGATCTCCAACGAGTATTTCGCCGCAGACGTATCAAAATAAGACGCCGGCGGCGACGCTCGTTACTGGTAGGAAAACGTAATGCTCACGAGGGCGTTTGCGCTTCCCGGCACCAGCTCCCCGGTGCGGACGTACTGCGCCTGGAACGGTAGCGACACTATTTGGGTCGTCGCCGTGGTCTGGATAAAGAACTGGTTTACGGTACCCGCTGCGGAGCTGTCCGGCCCCATCATCAGCGGGCCGCTGCCGTTATAGAAGAACTGTACGCCGATGCCGGAGGCGGTAGAATCGTTGGTCAGCGTAACGACAGAGGAGGTGTTGTCTGGCGTGGTCTGATCCGTCATTACCGCATAGAGCGCCACCTGTTCGTCGCAGGTCAGGCTGACGTTAAATGAGCCCGATAGCGAGGTGCTGCCCACGTTGGGCAACGTATGAATATCCGGAGCGCCGAGATCGATGCTGGCGCTTTTGGTGCTCACCGTACAGCCGCTGGCCGTCACCGTAATGGTCGTCGGGTTGATGATCACCTGTGCCGTTTTGGTTTCGTTATTATAAGCCGTCAGGATTGCGGCGTTGATGGCTGGGATCTGGTATACGCCTGACTTCAGCGCGCTGTCCGTTTTAATGTACGTTAATTTTGCCGACCAACCTAAATCGAAAGCCATGCCGTTGGTGCCATCGGCGGGGTAGCTTTGGGTCACGCCGGTTTGTAGCGGCACGTAGGTTGTGCCGTTAAAATCCTTCAGGCCGATGATATAGCCGATGCCGGGGATGCCGGTTTCAAAAACGCTATAGCTTACGCCATCGACGTTGACGGCGATCCCCGCAGACACGGCGCTGCTGCCGGGTTCGAGAGTTCCTTTGGTACAGACGAACAGGTATCCGCACCAGAACACCCGCTGCACGCTGGCCGTGGCGCTCCACGCTGAGCCGATAATATTTCCCGGCATAACGGAGTCCGCGGGGCCGGTGTAGGTCATCGGCTGGGGCGAGAGCGTAATGTCGGATACCCAATCCAATGCCAAAACCCTGGCGCTGACGCACAGCCAGCAGACAAGCAGTAAGAAACGCATTATTGATACTCCGTAGTCCAGGTCGCGATGGCCGAAACGTCACCGGCGCTGACGGCGGCGCCGTTGGCCGCCAGCCGGGCATAAAATGTCATCTGCACGCGTTCGTCTCCCGACGCCCCGTAGGCCGCCGTTTGGGCTTCCAGCGGGATCGGTACCCCGTCTTTATCGAGGATTTGTACCGCCACGCCGCTCGCTCCGCCGTCGTCTACCTTAATCAGCTGTGGGTTGAGGTCATCCGGCGTGCCGCTAAAGCGGATCTTCACTCCGATAAAGGTTGGGCCGCACTCTTCCAGCGTGAGCGTGAAGGCCCGTTTGATATTGCTTACCGCTCCCGGCGAGTGAAACTGCTTCATGCCGATGGTGCCCAGCGGGACGGTTTGTTCTGCTGAATCGGCGGAAACCACGCAGGTATTGCCGATCAGGTTTCCGGTTACGGAGACCAGCACGTCGTAGCCGCAAGCCGGGGCGGCGAGGGCAATAAGCAGCGCTATGCCTGATATCCGGGCTGCTACTGACATACCGCCTCCTGCGTATAAAGGCCCGTGCGGGCGCTGTAATCCTCCGGGTTCAGACGATATTTAACGACGCACCTTTTGTCGCTGTCTTGTCCCCAAACGGCGCTGAGCGTGCCTTCAGCCGGCAGGCCGGCGAGATAAAGGCTGCCGCCATCCCCCACGATGCCGCTGGTCTGCTCATCGGCGAGCGATACGATGGCGCCAAACGGCAGCGCCTCGTTGCGGTAGCCGATCGTGAACAGGGCCTTCGCGCCCCGGCGGGTGACGATGGTTGCGCGCACCAGCGCGCCATCGGTCGGCGTTTTGCTCACGATGGCGTTCTCCAGCTCAACGTTGTTTCCGGCGGTAGTGACATCCAGCGCGACCTGGTTGATGCGATACGGCGTGGCGTAAGGAATGACGGCATAGCCGCGGCTATCGGTTTTGACTCCTTTATGATTAAGCACCGCCACGCTACCGGCCCCCGGCGCTTTGATCAGGATGTTAGTATTCCCCAGCGGCTGGCTGAGCGTCAGGCCATCTTCATGTAGCACCGCGCCGCCGCTCATGCCGTAGCTGAGGCTGCGGGAATCGCTGGAGTAGCTGTAGCCCAGGCTGTAATCGCCGCGCTGGCCTTCGTACTGCAACGCGGCATCGCCGCCGTACCGCAGCTGCGCGCCGTAGCGCTGATTAACGTTATAGAACAGGCTCTCCTGTCCGGGAACGTAGCCGCTTACGCCGGCGCTGCTGGTGGCTCCCGTTGAGTCCGCATGGGTGGTGGTAAAACGCGCCCTGGTGGCCAGCTGCGGGTTGCCGAACGGCACGGAAAGCGACATCGCCACAACGTTATCTTTATGGTTATCGAACAGGCTGGTGCTGCGCTGAAAGCTCACGCCAACCGAGACGTTGCGAACCATAGCGTTCCACGCAAACTGCATGCTTTGCGTTTTGCTGGCGGTGCGCCAGTAGGTTTGCCGATCCCATGACAGAGAAAGCGAGCCAAACCTACCCATTGGCTGCGACAGCAGCAGCTGATTTTTCGCTTTGCGCGACATATGCAGGTTATACACGTTCTCATAGCTGGTGGTGACGGTGCCGTCTGCCTCCGTGACCTGCTTCGTCATACCGCCCGTCATCCCCTTATAGGCGGTATCGCTGAGGGTGTAGAACCCCTGCGTTGAGTAGCGCAGCGAATAGAAGTTAAAGCGCGTGCCGATATTGTTCAGCAGCTTGCTGTAGCGCAGGCGCACGGAATCCCCGGTGTAGGGCCGATCGTCGGCCAGTATGCTGCGCGCGTGGGTCACATCGACGGAATACGCGCCAAAGCGCCCGAGATTTTGTCCAATGCCCAGCGCGAGCCCGCTGTAGCGCTCTGCAAGCTGAGCGCCGCCGTAAAAGGTGAGGCCGTATTCCCAGCCGAAAAACAGCTCTCCCTGGGCAAACGTCGGGGTGTTCTGATTGCTGACGGCGCGAAGTTTCCCGGCGCCGAAGGCATATTTTATCTGCCCGCTGCGCACGAGGTTCGGCACGCTGGCAAACGGAACGGTATATTGCGTTTTGCTGCCGTCGCTCTCCTGAATCGTCACCAGCAAATCTCCGCCGGACGACGTGGGGTAGAGATCTTTCAGCATAAACTCCCCGGAGGGGACGCTGGTCTGATAAATGGTGTTGCCGTTCTGCTGGACGGTAACGGTCGCGCTGCTGCGGGCGATGCCGCGAACCTCCGGCGCATAGCCGTTCAGGCTGGCCGGCAGCATGTTATCGTCGGTTTTCAAGGCGATACCGCGTAGGCCTACGGAGTCAAAGACCTGAGCGGAAGTGTAGGTTTCCCCAGCGTACGCCTGCGCTCGTAGGGCGGGTATATCCCGCTGCAGCCAGGTTTGTACGTGGGTAAGCGTATTCGCATCTTTGGTCCACGTCGTGTAGTCGCGCAGCCGCCACGCGCCCAGGTTCACACCGCTGTTCAGGCTAACGAACAGCTGCCGGGTGCGGGTGCGCTTATTGCCCCGGTACTCATTGTTGGCGCCGTTAACGACATAGTTCAGCCACGCAGCAGGGATCCCGGACTCCCAGCTCTCAGGGCTGACGTATCCACGCGGAAGATTACGCATATAGCTCTGCGGCAGGCTGAGATTGAGCGTCAGCGTCTTCTGGTCGAAGTCAAAGCTGGCGCCGGGGAACGCGTGATTTAAAAAATAGCATTGCCGGGTCAGCGGCAGCCGCTCTTCTGCGGCCTGGCGGCTATCAATGCCCAGGGCGGCAATCTGCTGCGCCGTGACGCAGGGCTGGGCGTCGTCCTGCGCTGTATTTTTATCAACGCTGAATGCCACGTTTCCGGTGAAGGCGTAATTTTTATTGATATATACGTTAATGTTGTATTCGCCCGGCGGTAAGGCGCTCCCCGCATTGACCCATGAGAGGTCGACAATATTTCCACTTTCACCGTTGAGGAACGCAGGATTAAATTGCAAATCGTTCTCTGCGGCAGAGACATACCGAATGGCATGGCAGATCATCAGGGCACAGACGATTTTTGCTTTCACGCGATCGCACCTTTTTTATTTTATTTCCGGTTCAACGACAGGCTGACGGTGGGCGTCCATGCGCCGTAATCATTGATGGTCTGATAGCTAAAAGCGCTTGCCTGACTGAATGAGCCCGCCAGCGTGACGCTTGCTTTTGGTGGGACCATCGCCGGCTGCACCGGCTTACCATCGACTTTTAAATTGATGGTGGTGAGGTAATAAGGCGTTGGGTTATTGAGCGTAATTTTGCCCGCGCGGTAGTCGCCGGTTATTTTTTTCCACCCCTCGCTGGCGCCGCTTTGCAGCCCTTCCGGGCGGTAAAAAACTTTTATGCGGTTCGCTGAGGCAAACTGCAGCGAATTGCTGGAGGCGCTTTTGGATTGCTGCGGAATGGCTTTGACCGTAATCCAGTACAGCGTTTCCCGGTCCTGCGGCAGAGATTTACCGCTAAACATAATTTTCACCACGCTCTCGGTTGCCGGTTTTAAGACATACAGAGGCGGCGTAATGACGAAATCGTTGGAGTGCCGATCTTGCTCATTTTCAACCCATGACTGGATGAGGAATGAGGCGTCGGGATGCGTATTTCTGACCTGCAGCATCGACTGGTTCGCGCTGCCGAGGTAGACCATTCGCGTTGCGCCCAGGCCCACGCCGCCGGCACAGGCTGCGGATGAGCACAGCGAGCCGAGCAGACAAATCCATGTTAATGAGCGCATAGCGTCTCTCCTGAAAGTTGAGCCTGGCCCGGCGACCCGCCCGGGCCAGAGGATTACGAATAGGTTACGGTGTAGGTGGCTACAGCGCTGGCATCGCCAGCCGTGGCGTTGCCCTGCGGAGAGTAGTATTTGGCGCTGAAGTTTAGGGTGTTCGAGCCGCTACGCAGCTCGACGGGCGCGGCGGACTCGCCAAGCCTCACGACGTTGCCCTGTTCGTCATACAGGCGAATAGCGACGTTTTGCGCCGAGCTGCTGCTGCCGTTTGAGCCGACGGCCAGGCCGTCAGCATCGGTGCTATCCGGGATGCCGGTGAAGGTTACGGAAACCGTAGTCGCCGGGATTGGGTTTTCCTCGGTGCCGGCGGAGGTATCGGCGATTTCACAATCTTCAAGGGTGATGGCGAACGCTTTTGCCGTGTTGGCTTCACTGCCCGCCGCGGCCAGCGTGGCGGTACGAACTTCACCCAGATCGACGTCAATGTTGCCACTGTTGGCGCTGATGGCGCAGGCTGAGGTCACGACGCTGCCGCTGAAATTTACGGTGCCGCCGCTGGTGGTGGCAGCCAGCGAGGAGCCCGCAGGCAGCAGGGCCGCAATGCCCAGCGCCAGCAGAGTTTTGCTATTTAAGTAAGCTTTCATTTTTCTGATTCCATAGTTTTGTTATTACGAGACTGGCTCTGAAGGCTGCAGATTTAGCTGGTTAAAAACACCAGTAAATCTGTTTTATTCCTGAGCCCGAGTTTTCTTATTGCTGAGCTTTTTAACGCGCTGACACGGCGGTATGAAAGCTTCTCTATTTCTGCTATATAACGTATATCCAACCCATTTCTCAGTTTCTTCAATACCCTCCATTCCCCTGGCGTTAGCGAAAGCGCCATTGATTTCTTTTTCGGTTGATAGCGGCTTTCCGCCACTTTTAATAAACAGGTTCGCCAGCGATAAAGCGGATCCTGTAATGAAATATAGGCATCAATATCACCGTGTACCCACAACAATGAATTCACTGCTGCGGAATACATATATATAAGTACCTCCGGGTAACTGGCTTTAATCGTTTTGATGTACGCCAGACAATCCATTCCGGTATGGTGTTTTTCTATACCTGAAATAAAAATAACGTCAATTTTGGTCATTGCTAAAAGATCGTCAAGGTGCTGGTAATCATTCGTCGATGTTGTGATTTGAATACCAGAATACATTCCTTGCAATAAGGCGGTAATGCCACAGCGTGCAAAGCGATCGCCACCGATTAACGCAATATTTAAATGATGCTGTAGTTCAAGCTTACTCGCCATGTTATTCCCTCGATTTATAATAATAATGAGGTCAGCCCGTATGCGTATGACAGGTATCAACCTGTATTCCTGTATTTTTAAAGCAATTAAGCCTTTCACTCTGTGGAACTACTATACCCCGGGAGATGACTACGTAATCTCAATTAATCTTAATTTATATTAATTGCAAAGCGTGAGGCCGTCCGATGAACCCGTTCGCCGAACTATATTGGCTTAATCGTGGACGAACGGGCCTCAGTTCCCCGCGCCGACAGGTTTTTCGTACTCCTTATTATCGTTTTTTCTCAATGCCTAAACCTCGCGTTAAGCGAAGTTCATATTTTTATTTTTCCTTTTGTATCAGCTGCTTGATGGAGGTTTTCTACGGGAGATATAGCGGCGAAGCGAATGGTCAGGGCACGGGAATCGGGCCGCAGGAAAGCGCTCTCCCGTCGGTTGAGTGAAGATAAGATCTACTTAAGAAAAGATAAGAGAAGGGCGTTGACGCCCGTCAGGCGGCGCTCGGGAACGGGGTGAGGAATGGGGTTAGCGTTTATTGTACTTCAGTTAACCTGCAGAGCAATGACAGGAAAATAAGATGTTTCGCCAGTTGCTGTGATATACAGCAACGAATTTATCGGCCATATTACCCTCAGAGAGGAGAAGGATTAATCTCTTCTCATCCATATGGTGATAAGACCTGGGTACTACCGACATGCTTTAACCGGAGATTTTTCACCGATTGTATGCACAAGCATTATATTATCAATGAAATAGTTGAGTTTCATCCTGTGGACGGCACGCTGCGCGATCTCAGCAACCCGGATCGCGTGGTGGTACTCAATTCGCCCGCAGGGCGCTGTTTATTATTATTAATAGAGCGAGCCGGCGCCATTGTCACGCAACAGGAGTGCATGGATATCGTCTGGCAAAGGCGAGGGATGCTGGTTTCACCCAATACCTATTACCAGAATATTTCTGTTCTACGCAAGGGATTGAAAAAAATTGGCTTCAATAGCGATCCGATCGTCACGATCCCGCGTATTGGATTAACATTATCCAGCGAAACTACGATAACGATTAAAGAGGTTCCGCGGCAAACGTCAGATGATGAAGTATATGATACTGCGCTTTCGGATGCGGAGAGCGTTCCGCAGGCTGAACCTACAGTGCAGCCTGTAATAGCGGCTTATTCACCTAAACGCCTGCGGTGGTGGACGAAAGCGTTATTTTTAGTTTTGTTATTCACAGGCGCAGGAATGATTAATCATAGTTTTTCCCGGGAAACTCTTTTTATCGATGGTTATTACTTTGCGGGTACGGTGGGAGAGTGCCGGGTTTATCTGACCAATAGCATCCAGACGCAGGATGAGCGGGCCAGGGCGCTGACCTACGCCGGGCAATTTAAAGATGGCTGCGTGAATTATCCATGGGTGTATATCGGCAGGTATGCTCTGCTGCCTCGAGCCTCCGTTATTCGGTGCGATCGGTCGATGAAGGAGCCAAACCGCTGCATTTCGGACTATTTTATTGAGGATCGTTAGCATGGCCCATCATCGTCAGGTGCTTTACCTGTCCTGCTTTTGCCTGCTGCTCGGCGCCGTGCTGGCGAGTTATTTTTTGTGGTGTCGCTATTATGTCGCGCCGTTCTCCTGTCGGGTGAGTTTTGTCCAGCATCATCCGGATACGACCCTCATTCTGTGGATGAATTACACCGTAGACGGGAAGAGCGGGACGCTCAGCATTAACGGTCACGTGCAGGGGGAGCCGAACAGAGTTATTAACCGTAAAATATCGTTTTTGGTGACGCGCAAAGGCCGTGTCTGGTACCTGGTATCAGAACACAATATTAAATTCCCGGACGATAACGTGCCGGATAGCTGGCTGGAAAAATATGAGCCGCTGTTTTTCGTCTATCCGGGAAAAAATATCTATATGCGTATTAATGAACAGAAAAATGGTAGCTATCTCTTTCTTTTGGGAACGCTGCCGACCTATATGTGCAGTAGCGCCACGCGTCCGGCTGCGAAAATGTAAAAGCCAACCACGGGCTGGGTTTTCTGTTTACCGCTCCTGCGCACCTGTCCTCGCACTCATTGCGAGACGCTCTCTCTCATCACTCATCGCCAACTGTCGCCTGTAGCCGGGCCAACGCGGAGCGGTCTGGTGAGACGCTGCGCCACGGCGCGGCCGTTCTCAATGAAACCACGGGGGGCGCGTGCCGGCAAGTCTGATGCAGATAGCGACGGCAGTCATTCAGCGCTCTGAGGTATTAAAGCGCCTGAAAACAGAACGCCGAAATAATCCGACCGCAGCGGCTGTTGAAAATAAAAGATGAGTTATATTGTTGGCACGTTCTTTACGCCACCGGTACTTACTCCCCTTATATTGGAGATATCTGTATGAAACTATTACAACTAATCGCACTGGTTCCTGTATTACTGCTGCCAGCTGGCGCATTTGCCTCCTCAGAGGCAGCGTGGAAAGAATTTGATAAAACTATCCAACGCTCATGCCTGGCAAAGAGCGACCTGCTGCATAAAAAGGTGACAGGACAGCGCATAGATTTTAGTGATGATGTCGGTTACTCGGCCCTCATTATTTCCGGTAAAAGAATGGATAATGGCAAATCGCAAACGATGAAATCTCTCTGTCTGTATAACCGGCAAAAACAAACTGCCAGTCTTGCTGATATGCCATGAGTCGACACCTTTCCCCCTGAAGGGCGACATTTCCTGCAGCATTCGGATCGAAGCTCCGCCGGTTTCGGCCTCTGCGGACGTCAGCCAAATTTACGCGGAAGTATCTTTTTTAATATTCTCTAATCTTCTGTTTCTAAAGAAATATAAATTGTAGCGCTCCCACCTCTCCCTACCCGGCGAAAGTTATCACAAATTTGTGAACGTTTCGGGAGGATTTGATAAGAACTTCCTCTGTAAGTTGACATCATTCCTTTTCCACAGAACGCGGGGCGATGATGTTAAACCGACGAAATTTTCTGCTGGGAGGCAGCGCGATCGCGGCCGGCGTACTGGCGGTAGGGCGCTTCCCCTCTTTGTTTGCCGCTGATGGCAAAGCGACTGCTGCCCCGGCGGGGGCAAAGTTTGCCATAACCCATAGCCCGCAGGAGTGGCAGAAGCTCCTGACGCCTCAGCAGTATTACATCCTGCGGAAGGCGGGGACCGAGAGACCTTATTCCAGCCCGCTGAACAATGAACACCGGCGCGGCACCTTCGTCTGCGCGGGCTGCCAGCTGCCGCTTTTCTCCTCCGCCGCTAAATTTGACAGCCGCACCGGCTGGCCCAGCTTCTGGCAACCGCTGGATGACGCGGTGGCAGAGAGCCGCGATAGCTCATTTGGCATGGTGCGCGACGAAATTCATTGCCGCCGCTGCGGGGGGCATCTGGGCCACCTGTTTAGCGACGGCCCGGCGCCGACCGGACTACGCTATTGCATGAATGGCTATGCGATGCTGTTTAGACCGGAAAAAATATAGCCCCCACTGTCCACAATAAGGACGCTGATTATGCTGGTTATTTTTCTTGCTTATCTTGGGGGCCTGTTGACCATCGCCAGCCCCTGTATTTTACCCGTGCTGCCGTTTGTTTTTGCCCGTTCGGATCGGTCGTTTATGCGCACCGGTCTGCCGCTGCTGGCGGGAATGGCGATAACCTTTACGCTGTTTGCCACGCTGGCTGCCGTGGGCGGAGGCTGGGTGGTGGCGGCCAACCAGTATGGTCGTGACGCCGCGCTGGTGTTGATGGCGCTATTTGGGATAACGCTGCTGTTCCCCCGCCTGGCGGATCGGATCATGCATCCGCTGGTCTCTGCCGGGAATTCCCTGTCAAACCGGATTACCGTCGGTAAATCCTCCGGCGCGGGCAGCTCGTTTTTGCTGGGTATTGCCACCGGTTTGCTATGGGCGCCGTGTGCCGGGCCGATCCTCGGGCTGGTACTGACCGGTGCGGCGCTGCAGGGCGCGAATATCAACTCCACCTTGCTGCTGCTGGCTTATGCCGCCGGTGCGGCGACCTCGCTGGCGCTGGCGCTGCTGATTGGCGGTAAAGTCTTCGCCACCATGAAGCGCTCGCTGGGGGTTGGGGAGTGGATCCGCCGCGCGCTCGGCGTCGGTATGCTGATGGGCGTGGCGGCGATCGGTTTCGGACTGGACACCGGCGTCCTGGCGCGGATTTCGACGGCATCAACCGGCGGTATTGAACAATCCTTGATACAAAAACTCTCTCCGGGCAGCGGAAAATATGCCTCGGCGCCTGCGGCAACCCCCGCCAGCGCCGTAGCCAGTACGGCTGATAACGGTATGTCATCTTTGCTGAGCGATGGAGGATTGGCGCCGCCACTGACCGGCGCCGTGCAGTGGCTGAACTCGCCGCCGCTGACCCCGGAAGCGCTGCGCGGCAAAGTCGTGCTGGTGGACTTCTGGACCTACTCTTGTATCAACTGCCTGCGTTCACTGCCTTACGTTAAAGCCTGGGCGGAGAAGTACCGCGATCGGGGGCTGGTAGTGATTGGCGTGCACGCGCCGGAATTCGCCTTTGAAAGAGATATTCGCAACGTTGCGAAAGAAGCGAAAAAGCTGGGGGTCACTTATCCGGTTGCGATCGATAACGACTACCGCATCTGGCGCGCCTTTCATAACCAGTACTGGCCAGCGCACTACTTTATTGATGCCAGCGGGCATATCCGTTACGAACATTTCGGCGAAGGCGATTATGACCGCTCCGAACATGTGATTCAGGAGCTGCTGCGTCAGGCGGGGGCGAAAAATGTCGATAATAGCGTCAGTACGGTTTCAGCTACGGGCGTTGAACAGGCTGCCAGCGGTCAAAGCAATATCTCACCGGAAACCTACCTCGGCTATTCGCGCGGAGCAAACTTTGCCTCCGATAAGGTCAGCGAAGACCAGCCCGCTGATTACCATATTGCGGCGCTGCCCCTCGATTCATGGGGGCTGGAAGGACGCTGGACCATCGGCGACGAGCATATCACGCTGAACGGCGGCACCGGCAAGATTGCCTATCAGTTCCATGCTCGCGACCTGCATCTGGTTCTGGGGCCGGGTAGGGACGGGAAACCCGTTCGCTTTAAGGTGTTGGTCGATGGCCAGGCTCCGGGCAGGATGCACGGCGCCGACGTGGCCGCCGACGGTAGCGGCACGGTGACGGAACAGCGTTTGTATCAGTTAGTTCGCGGGTCTGATGGGGTGGGGGAACACACCTTCAGCATTGAGTTTAAAGATCCGGATGTAGACGCATACGCTTTCACATTTGGTTAATACAGGTGGCTACGAAGATGAAAAAAATGACCCATTGTATCCGTGCCGTAGGCGCTTCGGCTCTGGTGGTTAGCGCGCTGGTATTCCAGAGCGTCGCCTGGTCTGAAGCTGAACCCGCGGTAATTATTCCCGCGCCGCTGCAGGATGAGGCTCCTGGTTCGACGCGTCTGGAAACCGCCGTCCTTGCCGGCGGCTGTTTCTGGGGCGTGCAGGGCGTTTTCCAGCACGTCAAAGGCGTCACTAATGTGACTTCCGGTTATGCCGGCGGCAAAGCCCGCACCGCCTATTACGATAGCGTGAGCACCGGTATGACCGGTCATGCCGAGTCGGTACAGATCACTTTTGATCCGCAGCAGGTAACCTACGGCCAGCTGTTACAGGTTTTCTTCTCGGTCGCGCATAACCCGACGGAGCTGAACCGGCAGGGGCCGGACTACGGTACGCAATATCGCTCAGCGATATTCCCGATGAATGATTCGCAGGAGAGCGTAGCGAAGGCCTATATTGCCCAGCTTAACGGCAGCCACCGTTTCAACGCGCCGCTGGTGACTACGGTTGAGGAGCGCGCCAGCTTCTATCCGGCGGAGAAATATCATCAGAACTTCCTCAACGACAACCCCGATTACCCGTACATTGTGATCAATGACAAACCCAAAGTTGAGCAGCTGAAAAAAAACTTCCCGGCGCTGTGGAATAGCGAACCGGTGCTGGTGAAAGGTTAATGATTCCCCACCGCGTCGCCGTCAGGGGGCGCGGTTTGCCCTACGGGGCGGCATTTTTTCCGGCTAGCAGCCGGCCGACATCGGGAGAAGAGATATTTTACGACCGGCTGCTTATGTTGCGCTTTCGACCGCGGGGGAAAATTTATATCCCATTCCCCAGACGGTTAGCAGGCGCTCCGGTTCCGCCGGGTTATGTTCAATCTTGATCCGCAGGCGGTTAATGTGCGTATTGACCGTATGCTCATAGCCTTCATGCTGATAGCCCCAGACCTGATTGAGCAGGCTCATGCGCGAGAACACTTTGCCGGGGTTTTTAGCGAAAAAATAGAGCAGATCGAATTCACGCGGCGTGAGTTCCACCGGTTTGCGATCCAGATGTACTTCACGCGCGATGGGATCTATCACCAGGCCGGCAAAACGCAACATTCCTGCATCCATTTTCATGGCGCTGATCATCGCTTCCTGACGGCGAAACAGGGCCTTGATGCGGGCGACCAGCTCCAGCATGGAAAACGGTTTTGCCAGATAGTCGTCAGCCCCCAGCTCCAGGCCAAGCACGCGGTGTATTTCGCTGGAGCGGGCGCTGATAATAATGATGGGCGTATAGCGGGCCATATTACGCGCGCGACGGCAGATCTCCAGCCCGTCGATACCGGGGAGCATTAAATCGAGGATCAGCGCATCCCAGCCGCCGCTTTCCAGCAGGGCGACGCCTTTATTACCGTCATTAGCATGGGTAACGTCATAGCCCTCATCATGCAGGTGAAGGGCGAGAAGGTCGGCAATGTCGGCGTCATCTTCGACGATCAGGATTTTTTTTGCGGTTACGCCTGTCATATTTAACCCCCCATTTTCCCGTCTACTCTTGCAGCTTACACAACTCCCTCTGCTGCCGTTGAAATATCACATTTAATTTAAATTTGCGTGAGGCTTTGGGGAACAGATGTGGCGGATAGTCGGTAATGGTATCGCGGGTGTATCGACAATAACTGAGGAAAATATTATGAAAAAATTAGCTATTTTCGCACTGTCAGCCGTCTGTGCTATGGGCTCCGTGACGGTGAGCTATGCGGCAGATACGACGAGCGAAACGTCATCGACCACCATGATGAAAGCAGACCATAACTCCGGCGCGATGATGAAGGCCGATGATCATTCCGCAACCATGATGATGAAAGCTGATAAACATCCTGGCACCATGATGACGAAGGAGAAAAAGCCTGGCGCCGGGATGGCGATGAAAAAAAAGGACGAAGTTAAAAAATCCATGTAACGGGAGGCGCTGGCGCGGCGTTTCGGTGAAAGGCACGCCGCCAGCGTTTTTTGTGGAAACGTCGCAGTTCGGCGCTGCCGAACTGTCTTGATGCGCAGCGCAATCAGTACAATAATCGCGCATATGGATGTTTCCTCCCTGAATACAGGCTGCCATGATCATAAAAATCGTTTGTCTGAGTCTTCTTTGCATCATCCTGCTCTCTCTTGGCGCCAGCCTGGCCCAGGCGATGCATCAGCGTGAGCAGCGCTCGCAGGAGGGCTGGTGGTCCGCCCGCCGTGACTCAGCGGGGCTGGCGCCCGACCCTCAGCAAAACGCCAGGCTGGCCATTGTGCAGGTCTACGCTGCGCCGACCTGGGGATGGAGAGGGGTGGTGGCGGTACATCCATGGATCATCTATAAACGCGCCGGGGAGACGGAATATAGCCGTTACGAAGTGATTAGCTGGGGAGGCGGGGAAAAGGTGCGCCGCAATCGTAACCCTCCGGATGGCTACTGGTTCGGGGCGAAGCCCCGTTTGCTGGTGGAACACCGGGGGCAAGAGGCCGAAGCCATGATTCCGCAGATTGTCGCGGCCATTGCCACCTATCCCTGGCCGGATACCTACCACGCCTGGCCAGGGCCCAACAGTAACACCTTTATTGCCCATATTGGGCGCGAGGTGCCTGCGCTCAAGCTGGATATGCCCGCCAACGCGGTGGGGAAAGATTTTCGCTCGCTGCTGGATCCCATCGGCCTCCCGCCATCCGGACGCGGGGTACAGGTGTCGGTGCTGGGGATTGCCGGTGTTACGCTGGGGGCTGAAGAGGGATTTGAACTCAACCTGCTGGGGCTGAACGTGGGGCTGGATTTCACGCCGTTACGTATACGTCTGCCGTTTATTGGCGGCCTGGGCGATGACAATTTGCGAAATGACCCTGCTAAATAACGCTAATGTCCACCGCGCTGGCATGGATTCGACGGCCGGATGAACGGGGACGACCCCACGGGGCCCGGGGACCTCCTTGAACGCTTGCGCTACGCGGTGATGTAAACAGATGAACGTCGCCTTGCGGGCTGCACCTGGAGTTAAACAAACATTGTTTATATCCCCTCTTGCCGGCAAGAAAGAGCGGTATTGGCATTTTTATTGTTATGTTATGACTTAAACTAGCGCCAATATATTACTCAGATTTATCGCTAGAATATTCAATTCGATAATATTTGCACTCTAAAGAGGCAAGTATTGAATTATCGCCCTGAACGCGCGGGAAGCCCGGAAACCTGATACGGCTATGCAAGCCGATATACATCCGGTAGCACTGGAGATCCGGAACCTGAGTTTTCGTTATGACGGTCAGTCTGCGCCCGTTTTCAGCAACCTGAACACCAGTATAAAACCAGGAGAAATTGTGGCGATTATCGGGCCTTCAGGTTCAGGGAAAATCACCCTGGTAAAGGTACTGTGCGGGCTGTTTGTACCCGAGTCCGGCAGACGGTACGGATATCAGGTCGCTGGGTGTCAATAATTATCACAGAATGATTGCCTGTGTGATGCAGGATGACCGGCTGTTTTCAGACTCTGTTCGAGAAAATATCTGCGGTTTCGCTGAAAATATCGATGGGGCGTGGATGGTGGAGCGCGCCGCCAGATCCAGCTTTATTCACGAAGTTATCATAAAAATGCCCGTGGGTTATGAGGCGCTGATTAGCGAACCGGTAGCAAGATTTTCTGGCGGGCAGAAACCGCGGGTTTTTATTGCACAAGCGCTTTACCGTTGTCCCGGTATTTTATGCATGGATGAGGCCATAAGTGCGCTGAATACTGAGAGTGAAAATTATGTTAATCAAGCGATAAAACATCTTAATATAACACGGATAATTATCGCTCACGGAGAAATAACAGTAAAATCGGCCGCGCGGGTAGTTTTATTGAATGCGTCTGCAGGACACGACTAAAGCAATGCTATTAATATTTCTTCGTCAAAGGCAGGTATCCAGCCTGTACTTACTTACCTGAATCATTCGATACTAAATAAATCTGGTCAAATGAAGAGGAAATGTAACACACTACTACCTGACGAGTCCGAGGCCTTACGCGATGGTAAATTTCGGCTATGGTCTTAAGTTATTGATTTGTATCAGGAATGATGAAATGGAAGACAAAAAATACAGCTGTGAATATATTGAAAGAAACAAATCCGTATCCGGATGTTTTGCTATGTTCATACTGTTCTTCGGGATAACCTTTATCCCCTTATTTTTAAGAAACGGTGCAGAACTTATGGCGCGAGGGCTTCTGATTCCGTTACTCATTACTCTGGAATTTATGTTCATTATTCCTCTCTATTATATCTTTTTCCGTAAAAGAGAAGGCATGGGGGTCGGTAGTTTTCGGCTTAAAACGTTTATGATACTGTTTCTTATTATTCTGCTTGTTCAGTATCTTTTCCCTTATCTTTTCGGGATAAATAAAGCTGAAAAATGGTCCGAATCCCAGGCGACTCTCGGAGGATACATTTTTTGGATTAATGCCATTCTGCTAATTTTCATTGCGCCTGTCTATGAAGAAATCGTCTTCCGTGGATGCCTGTTTAACATACTTAAATTCTGGTTTCGGGGAAATATTTATGGTGCCGCTATCATCGTGTCCTTGATATTTTCGGCAGTCCACTTGCAGTATACGGAAATAAGGACCTTTATCATGTTGTTTTTGGTTTCTTTAACCCTCACGGCGGCGCGGGTGAAGAGCCGGGGGCTTTTGATGCCAGTGATTCTTCATATGCTGATGAATGCAGTAGTTACCGGTACACAGTATGCGGCTTACATACTTTTAGCCCCTCAAAGTTAATTATTTGGTGTAAGGGATTTTCGTTATGCCTGCGATATTAAATGCAACTCAGTTCCCGGTACTCGGACTACCGGCGGTGACACACTCAGCATTCCGCTGATGACGCTCGACAGCGGATGGCAGGCCGCTTACATTGAAGCAATCTTCAGTGGCGGGTATGTAGCTATAACACAGGTGTATAGTACGCCTGACGAGAAATATCCGGAAGCAGCCCCGTCCGGCCGCAGAAATGCAAAAACCTGCCTTTTGGGCGGGTTCTCTGAATAGTGGTGCCCGGCTCGGACTAACGCCGAAGGCGTTGAACGGCGCGCCTGTCGCGCCGGCCCCGCAGGGGTGAGCCGCTGGCGGCGAATAATCGAACGTAGTTCGATGGAGAGTCCGGCCGTAGAAATGCAAAAAACCGCCTTTTGGGCGGGTTCTTTAAATAGTGGTGCCCGGCTCGGACTAACGCCGGAGGCGTTGAACGGCGCGCCTGTCGCGCCGGCCCCGCAGGGGTGAGCCGCTGGCGGCGAATAATCGAACGTAGTTCGATGGAGAGTCCGGCTGCAGAAATGCAAAAACCCAGCCATCGGCTGGGTTCTCTGAATAGTGGTGCCCGGACTCGGACTAACGCCGGAGGCGTTGAACGGCGCGCCTGTCGCGCCGGCCCCGCAGGGGTGAGCCGCTGGCGGCGAATAATCGAACGTAGTTCGATGGAGAGTCCGGCTGCAGAAATGCAAAAACCCAGCCATCGGCTGGGTTCTCTGAATAGTGGTGCCCGGACTCGGACTAACGCCGGAGGCGTTGAACGGCGCGCCTGTCGCGCCGGCCCCGCAGGGGTGAGCCGCTGGCGGCGAATAATCGAACGTAGTTCGATGGAGAGTCCGGCTGCAGAAATGCAAAAACCCAGCCATCGGCTGGGTTCTCTGAATAGTGGTGCCCGGACTCGGAATCGAACCAAGGACACGGGGATTTTCAATCCCCTGCTCTACCGACTGAGCTATCCGGGCAACGGGGCGCATTAAAACCGATTCGCCTCGCTGCGTCAACGAAATTTCATCAAATCAACGCAGGATGGACAATCTATCACCACATTGCATTAAAAGCACGCAGCTTCAGGCGAAAAAGAGGCTCCAGGCTGCCGATAGCGGCATTGCCAGCACCAGCGCCGGCAGCATATTAACCACCGCAAACATTTTGATACCGCAGATGCGCAGCCCGGTCGCCAGCAGCAGCATTCCGCCAACGGCGCTGAAATCGGCCATCATCATCGGGGTCGTCAAGGGCATAATTAACGCAGCGCAGGCCGCCAGCGTGAGCTGGATAACCAGCATCGGAACGCTTATCGCCGCGACGGCAATGCCAAGAGAACAGGCAAAAATGGTGGCGGTGAAAAAGTCGAGGAACGCTTTGGCAATAAGAATGCTGGCGTCGCCGGTCATGCCTTCGCGCATCGCGCCGAAGATCCCGGTGCCGCTGGCGCAGAACAGCACGATAATCGCGACGTAGCTCTGAACAAAAGAGTCATGGGCGGCAACCCGCCGCTTGCCCTTCGGCGAAAATATCTGCTGGAGCTTGCCGACCAGCGCGTTGGTCCCTTTCTCCATATTACACACTTCGCCAAGCAGGGCGCCCAACAGGGTGGCGAGCACCATCACCGGCAGGTTGGCGCATTTAACCACTAATAAAATACCAATGCCCAAAGAGGCGAGACCAAAAATAGAGGTCATCGATGTGCGGATGCGCTCCGGCAATCTCTGGCTTAACAGTGCGCCAATGATGCCGCCTGACAGCACCGCGCAGGCGTTAATAAAAGGTCCTGTAACCACAGCGTGCTCCCGTTAATTATCCCTAATAAGTGCATTATTATGAACCTGCCACGGCGTAAAGGCTCGTGGAACAGTGATGTGACTGCATATGTAATTCATCTTGCCTGGGTATGGCAAAGGTGACATTATTGCGCGAATTTTCTTCTCTTCAACTATGAGGCCGCCGGGATGACCACATCGCCAACGCATTGCCGCCGCGCGCAGATGCGTAAGCCGCCTCATCTTGCTACTCTTAGTCTCGATCCTCTTCCCCGCATGCGGTGAAGGCAGCGTATGCTCACTGCAGGACAACAGTAAAAGCGGACCCGGTCTGCTTTTACTGATGTCGGGCGGTCGGAGCTGGAATCCAGTCGGACCCTGACATTTCGTTGGACAAGGCGTGAACGCCCTGTCTGAGGCCTTTTACTCTCCGGAAACGGGTATTCGCGCTAATGAAATCAATGCACATTGCCGCCAGCTGCGAGCTGGTCCCCCATCTGTCCACCCACCGTCGCGTGGTCGCGCTGGACAATACTGATTTTACCGATGTGGCGGCAGTCGTCATTACCGCAGCGGACAGCCGCAGCGGCATCCTCTCTCTACTTAAGCGTAGCGGGTTTAACCTGCCGGTCTATCTGCTTAGCGAGACCGAAATGGCAAAGCCGGACGGCGTCGCGGCGGTGATGACCGGCAAAGAGCAGGATTGGCTGGAGCTGGAGGCGGCGGCCTGCCGCTATGAAGACAACCTGCTGCCGCCGTTCTTTAATACTCTGACTCAATACGTCGAGATGGACAACAGCACCTTTGCCTGTCCGGGACATCAGCACGGGGCATTTTTTAAAAAACACCCCGCGGGCCGTCAGTTCTTTGACTTCTTTGGCGAGAACATCTTCCGGGCCGATATGTGCAATGCCGACGTCAAGCTGGGCGATCTGCTGATTCACGAAGGCTCCGCCAAACACGCGCAGAAGTTTGCGGCGAGGGTGTTCAACGCCGACAAGACCTATTTCGTCCTTAACGGCACTTCGGCGGCGAATAAGGTGGTCAGCAACGCGCTGCTCACCCGCGGCGACCTGGTGCTGTTTGACCGTAATAACCACAAATCCAACCACCACGGCGCGCTGATTCAGGCCGGGGCCACGCCGGTCTATCTGGAGGCCTCGCGCAACCCGTTTGGCTTTATCGGCGGCATCGATGATCGCTGCTTTGATGAAGGCTACCTGCGCAACCTTATTCGCGAAGTGGCGCCGGAAAAGGCCGATGCGCCGCGGCCGTTCCGTCTGGCGGTGATTCAGCTTGGCACCTACGATGGCACCGTCTACAACGCCCGTCAGGTGGTGGATAAAATTGGCAGCCTGTGCGACTACATCCTGTTTGATTCCGCGTGGGTCGGCTATGAGCAGTTTATTCCGATGATGGCCGACTGTTCGCCGCTGCTGCTCGATCTGACTCCTGAAGATCCGGGCATTTTCGTCACCCAGTCGGTGCATAAACAGCAGGCCGGTTTCTCGCAAACGTCGCAGATCCACAAGAAGGATAACCACCTGCGCGGCCAGGCGCGGTTCTGCCCGCACAAGCGGTTGAATAACGCCTTTATGCTGCACGCGTCGACCAGCCCGTTTTACCCGCTGTTTGCGGCGCTGGATGTGAATGCCAAAATTCATGAAGGCGAAAGCGGCCGCAGGCTGTGGGCTGATTGCGTAGCGCTGGGTATTGAAGCGCGCAAGGCGATCCTCGCCCGCTGCAAAATGATTCAGCCATTTGTGCCGCCGACGGTGGCCGGGCGCCCGTGGCAGGATCATCCGACCGAAGCCATCGCCCGCGAGCGGCGCTTCTTCAGCTTTGAGCCGGGCGCCAGCTGGCACGGTTTTGAGGGCTATGCGGGCGATCAGTACTTCGTTGATCCCTGCAAGCTGCTGCTGACCACGCCGGGCATCGACGCGCAAAGCGGCGAATATACCGATTTTGGTATCCCGGCGACGATTCTGGCGCACTACCTGCGCGAAAACGGCATTGTGCCTGAGAAGTGCGATCTGAACTCGATTCTGTTCCTGCTGACGCCGGCCGAGAGCGCTGAAAAAATGGCGCAGCTGGTGGCGATGCTGGCGCAGTTTGAACAGCATATCGAAGCCGATACCCCGCTGGCTGACGTGCTGCCGACCATCTATAACAAATATCCGGTGCGCTATCGTGATTACACTATCCGCGAGCTATGCCAGGAGATGCACAATCTGTACGTCAGTTTTGCGGTTAAGGATCTGCAAAAAGAGATGTTCCGCAAGCGGAGCTTCCCGCGCGTGGTGATGAATCCGCAGGATGCGAACCGCGAATTTATTCGCGGTAACGTCGACCTCGTGCGCCTGAGCGAGGCCGAAGGTCGCATTGCGGCGGAGGGGGCGCTGCCGTATCCGCCGGGCGTGCTGTGCGTGGTGCCGGGCGAGGTGTGGGGCGGGGCGGTGCTGCGCTACTTCCTCGCGCTGGAGGAGGGCGTCAATATGCTGCCCGGCTTCTCGCCGGAGCTGCAGGGCGTCTACAGCGAAACGGATCCTGACGGCATCAAGCGGCTGTACGGCAACGTGCTGAAGGCATAAAAAAACGCCCCGGCGCGAGCTCGGGGCGTGGCGTGTTGTTGCCCGGCAGGCGTAGCGCCGCCGGGCTGTTATCAGGCGCTCTGCTGGACTGCGGCAGGCTGTCTGACGTGTTTGTACTTAAACAGCGCGACGAAGGCGAAGGCCAGAACCAGCGAGTATCCGGCGAAGATCAGCCACACCGGCTGCCAGTTGGTGATGCCGTCGGTGGTATACATCTCTACCACTTTCCCGCTCACCACGCCGCCGAGAATGCAGCCAAAGCCGTTGGTCATCATCAGGAACATCCCCTGGGCGCTGGCGCGAATTTCCGGTCTTACCTCTTTCTCGACAAACACCGAACCAGAGATGTTGAAGAAGTCGAAGGCGCAGCCGTAGACAATCATCGACAGAACCAGCAGCACGGTGCCGAACGGCGTTGGGTCGCCGTAGGCGAACAGGCCGAAGCGCAGCATCCACGCCACGATACTGATCAGCATGACGTTCTTAATGCCGTAGCGGCTCAGGAAGAACGGAATGGTCAGGATAAACAGGGTTTCGGAGATCTGGGAAATCGACATCATTACCGACGCATGCTCGACGATAAAGCTGCCCGAGAACAGCGGGTTATTGTCGAAGCTGTGCAGGAAGGTATTACCGAACATGTTGGTGATCTGCAGTTCAGCGCCTAACAGCATGGAGAAGATAAAGAAGATCGCCATCCGCTTGTTTTTGAACAGGGCAAATGCGTCCAGGCCCAGCATGGTGCTCCAGCTCTGGTTTTTCTGCTGGTTAGAGACCGGAATATGCGGCAGCGTCAGGGTGAACAGCGCCAGCACGACGGAGAGCGTTGCGCCGATATAAAGCTGCATATGGCTCAGCTCGAAGCCGGCGAAGCTCACGGCCCACATCGCGATGATAAAACCGATGGTTCCCCAGATACGGATAGGCGGGAAATCGGCGACGATATCCATGCCGGCGGATTTCAGACGATAGTAGGAGATGGTGTTAATCAGCCCCAGCGTTGGCATATAGGCCAGCGAGTTGAGGAGAATAACCAGGAACATCTCACCCGGCGTGGTGACCTGGGCCGCCATAAACAGCGTTCCCGCCCCGACCAGATGGCATAGCGCATACACCCACTTCGCGCTGATCCACTTATCCGCCACGATCCCCAGCAGCGTAGGCATGAACACGGCGGCAATACCCAGCGAGCTGTACACGGCACCGATAGACGCTCCGTCAAACTTAAGCGTCACAAACATATAGGAGCCCAGCGTAGTCAGCCAACTACCCCAAAGGCAGAACTGCAGAAACGACAATATTTTAAGCTGCAGCTTAAGGTTCATGTTATTTTCCTCACGAGTAAGCGGGGGAGCTGTTGTTATGGTTACATTCAGGACTACGATTTGATGAAATTCTATCAGCAAGCGGCATCATGTTTTGTTACCTTCCGCAAATAAATGCAATCCATATTAATTTGCAGATTAGATTGTGATGCAAATAACGTTTTCGTATGGCGCGTAGCGAAAAGGGCGCCGAACGACCCGGCTCTCGTGCGCGTAACGAGAGCCGGGTAAAGGATAAAGACCCTATTTGCGGCGGTAGGATTTCTGCGCCGTGTTGACTTTATACAGGTAGCGGCGGGATTCCCCGGAGGGGTGGCGGGTGGTGAGCGTCGAGTAGACATCGCCCGGCGTCATGCTGTTAATGATGTTGGCAGCCTGAACCTTATCGCTGGAGAAGACCCGCAGTACGCTTCCCGCGCCGCCGTTATAGGCGGTGATGACGGCGTAGCGGCGCGAGGTGGGGTTGTCGATACCGGCAAGATAGACGTTGTTCAACATCGCCAGGTACGCGGTGCCGGTATCGATATTACTGGCCGGATCGAACAGGAAGCTGCGGCTCGGCAGGCCCGATTTTCCCTGGGAACGGAAAACGTCTTTCCCGGCGCTGTGCTGGACGACCTGCATCAGGCCCAGCGCGTCGGCATGGCTGACGGCGTAAGGGTTGAAAGAGGACTCGGTCTGCATTATCGCCAGGATCAGCGATTCATCAATGCCGTACTTCCGCGCCGACTGGCGCACCATGCCGATATATTTATGCGCACGCTTATCGAGGTGGTTCGGCACCAGGTTGATGGTGATGCTGTAAATGATTCGCAGGCCGTTGCTGCGGCTTTTCAGCCGCGTCTGCAGCAGATAGTCGGCGTAACGCGAGGCGCGCCACTCCCAGCGAATCGGATCGCCGTGATTGTCCACCACCTGGCCGTACAGGAACGGCTCTTTCGAAATCTGGATATCGTCGGTATCGGAATAGAGGTCAATGGAGCCCGGATCGTCCCCCATCAGCAGCGTTTTAATGATCGTCTGACGAAGACGCCCGGTGGGATCGGTTCCGGCGAGGGTCTCGACGGTGATGGTACCCTCATCAAAGTTGATGTGGCTGCGGGTCTGGTACCCGTCGGTATATTTAACGTAGTCTTTCGGCCCGGCGAGCAGGACTTCGTTATACCCCCAAATATTTTCGACGTTATGGGCAAACTGTCCCATCAGGATATCGAAGCCGTTAGTGTCCTTTACCCACGCTTCGTCATACCCGGCGCCCTTTTTATTCGAGCTGGAACACGAAACGAGCAAAGGCGCAATGAGCGCTAGCGCTAAATATTTTTTCATCATTCCGGGAGCGTGCGTTGTGTTGGTGGGGGCAAGAGCCGTCGGCCCTTACCGTTTTTCCTGCGGCGTATAGCCTTCGATATGCACATCTTTCCCTTCAAACAGGAACTGGATCATCTCCTGCTCCAGCAGCTTGCGGTGCTCCACGTTCATCATGTTGAGCTTCTGCTCATTGATCAGCATGGTCTGCTTGTGCTGCCACTGGGCCCAGGCCTCTTTGGAGATCTCGTTATAGATGCGTTTGCCGAGATCGCCCGGGTACAGCTGGAAATCCTGGCCATCCGCTTCGCGCTGCAGGAAAGTACAAAAAATAGTTCTGCTCATGATTCATCCTCTTTAATTCGCCAGAACGCTATACCAACGCCCCGGCCTTCAGCTGTTGCAACAGGCGTTCCACGGGAGCCGCCAGACCGACCGACGGCGGCTGCGCTAAGTTATACCAGAGTGCGCCGCCTTCATCCATGCATGCGCCGGATGAGTGCACTGTAAGCCACATCGGTACAATATCCAGGTGGAAATGGCTGAAAGTGTGGCGAAACGCGGTCAACTGCGTCAGATTATCGGCCTTAATCTGCCGCTGTACCAGCCACTCGCGCAGCGTCTCTTCATCTTCAAACTGCGGAAAACAGAATAATCCGCCCCATAATCCCACCGGCGGACGCTGGGCGAGAAACACCTCGTCGCCGTGCTGCATCAGCAGAAAATAGCCGGTGCGTTCCGGAATAGTCTGCTTCGGTTTCTTGCCTGGATATTGAGTCCATGAATTATTGGCGTACGCCTCGCAGCCGTTATTCAGCGGGCAAAGCGCGCATTTGGGCTTCGAACGGGTGCAGACGATCGCCCCGAGATCCATCATCGCCTGGTTAAAACGCTCGACCCCTTTGGCCGGCGTGACCTCTTCGCTAATCCCCCAAAGCCGCTTCTCGACCTCTTTTTTTCCCGGCCAGCCGCTTACCGCATAGCAGCGGGCCAGCACGCGCTTTACGTTGCCGTCGAGAATCGGATAATGCTTGCCCAGAGAGAGCGATAAAATGGCGCCCGCCGTCGAGCGCCCGACGCCGGGCAGCGCGGCCACTTCATCAAAGGTCTGCGGGAATTCGCCGCCGTGCTGGTTTGCCACCTGCTGCGCCGCCTTATGTAAATTGCGCGCCCGGGCGTAGTAGCCGAGGCCGGTCCACAGATGCAGGACTTCATCCAGCGGGGCATTCGCCAGATCGATAATCGTTGGGAAACGCGCCATAAAGCGTTCAAAATAAGGGATAACCGTTGCCACCTGAGTTTGTTGCAACATCACCTCGGAGAGCCATACTTTGTAAGGCGTTTTGCCGATTTGCCATGGCAGGGTTTTACGCCCGTATTTGTCGTACCACTCCAGCACCTGGGTTGAAAATTGCGCGGCGAGAAAAGTCAAAGCTGCAGCTCCGGAATTGCGATAACAGGGTGGCAGATTGCAGCACAAGGGCGAGAGGCTGTAAACCCTTGCATCCGTCGGGTAACTTTGGATAATGCCCGTTTTCCGCACACATTCACAAGCAGACCTAACCTTTATGAAAAACGACGTCATATCTCCGGAGTTCGATGAAAACGGCCGTCCTCTGCGCCGCATTCGTAGCTTCGTCCGCCGCCAGGGCCGCCTGACCAAAGGGCAACAGCACGCGTTGGATACTATCTGGCCGGTGATGGGCGTTGAGTTCACCGATGCGCCGCTTGATTTAGCTTCGCTGTTTGGCCGCGAGGCGCCGGTCACCTTAGAGATCGGTTTTGGCATGGGCGCCTCGCTGGTGGCGATGGCCAAGGCGAAACCGGAGCAGAATTTCCTCGGTATTGAAGTCCATTCTCCGGGCGTCGGGGCGTGCCTTGCTTCCGCTGAGGAAGAGGGTGTACAAAACCTGCGCGTGATGTGTCACGATGCGGTCGAAGTGCTGCACACCATGATTGCGGATAACTCCCTTAATATGGTGCAGCTGTTTTTCCCTGACCCGTGGCATAAAGCGCGGCATAATAAACGCCGCATCGTGCAGGCGCCGTTTGCTGAACTGGTGAAAAGCAAGCTCAAGCTCGGCGGCGTCTTCCATATGGCGACCGACTGGGAGCAGTATGCCGAGCATATGCTGGAAGTGATGTCTTCGCTCGACGGCTATCGTAACCTGTCTGAAAGCAACGACTATGTACCGCGACCGGAATCGCGCCCGGTAACCAAATTTGAACAGCGTGGCCATCGTCTTGGCCACGGCGTATGGGACTTAATGTTCGAGAGGGTGAAATAATGGCAAAGAATCGTAGCCGTCGTCTGCGTAAGAAAATGCATATCGACGAGTTTCAGGAAATGGGCTTTTCTGTCGCCTGGCGTTTCCCGGAAGGGAGCAGCGAAGAGCATATCGACCAGACCGTAAATGACCTGATCAATGAAGTGATCGAGCCGAACAAACTGGCGTTTGACGGCAGCGGCTACCTCTCCTGGGAAGGTCTGATCTGCATGCAGGAAATCGGTAAATGCACCGAAGAGCATCAGGCCATTGTCCGCAAGTGGCTGGAAGAGCGCCAGCTTGCCGACGTGCGCACCAGCGAACTTTTTGACGTCTGGTGGGACTAAGTTTGACAAGGGTCGGCAATTGCCGACCCGCTTTGTCTGAAGGGAGCTTTATGATGCGCAAAACGCTGCTGGCGGTGGCGCTGTCCGTCACCGCTTTGACCGCGCATGCGGACTACCAGTGTAGCGTCACGCCGCGTGACGACGTGATCCTCAGCCCGCAGAAGGTGCAGGTGAAAGGGGAGAACGGCGATCTGGTGATTATGCCGGACGGCAGCCTTACCTGGAACGGAAAACAGTATTCCCTGAATGCGGCCCAGCGCGAGCAGGCTCAGGATTATCAGGCCAGCCTGCGCAGCAGCCTGCCGTGGATTGACGACGGCGCGCGCGCCCGGGTTGAAAAAGGCCGCACGGCGCTGGATAAAATCATCACCGAGCAGGTGGGAACCAGCAGCAGCATGCACGGTCGCCTGACCAAACTGGACGCGCAGCTAAAAACGCAGATGAACCGGATTATTGAACGCCGCAGCGATGGGCTGACCTTCCATTATAAAGCGATCGATCAGGTCCGCGCCGACGGCCAGCAGTTGGTCAATCAGGCGATGGGCGGCATCCTGCAGGACAGCATTAACGAGATGGGCGCGAAGGCGGTTCTCAAGGGCGGCGGCAATCCGCTGCAGGGGATCCTCGGTAGCCTGGGTGGCCTGCAAACGGCGATTCAGGAAGAGTGGAAGAATCAGGAAGCGGATTTCCAGCAGTTCGGCAAAGATGTCTGCAGCCGGGTGGTTTCCCTTGAAGATAGCCGCAAGACGCTGGTGAGTTCACTGAAATAACCTTTTCATTGCGCGGCCCGTTACGCCCGAGCCGCGCACTATTCTCTTTAATCCTCTCGATTCAGGCACGCCCGTGCGATACGCGGGAGCGGCGGGCCAGAGAGTCGATAATCACCGCAATCGCCAGCACGCAGCCGGTAATGATATAACGCAGGGATGACGGCAGATTCAGCAGCGTCAGACCGTTCGAAATCGACTGAATCACGATGATCCCCAGCAGCGCGGACCAGGCGCTGCCGCGCCCGCCAAACAGGCTGGTGCCGCCGATCACCGCCGCGGCGATGGCGTTGAGGTTAACGTCGCCGGTACCGGCCTGCTGGCTGGCTGAGGCCAGGCGCGAAGCCGCCAGAATCCCCCCGAATGTCGCCAGCGTCGCGCAGAGCACAAAGGCGCTGACGTAAATGGCCCTGACGTTAATCCCCGAGCGCCGCGCGGCCTCCCGGTTGCCGCCGACCGCAAACATCGAGCGGCCCCATTTTGTCCGCTTCAGCGCATAGTTGAGCACCATAGCCGCCGCGACAAACAGACCGAAAATCCACGGTACGCCGCGGCCCAGGTTGAGGTAGAAAACGGCAGCCTCAAAAATCACCGTCAGCAGCGCCGCGCGCAGCAGCAGCGAGCTGACGGACTCCGCGGAGAGGTTGGCCTGCAGGCGGCGTACGCGGGTTTTAAGGCCAAACGTCAGCAGCGCCAGACCGGGCAGCAGGGCCAGGGTATGGGAGAACCAGCCCGGCATGACCATCAGCTGGCCGAAGCGAACCAGCGGCGAAGCGTAGGGCAGGTTGATGCTGCCGCTGGGGCCAAGAATGTACAGCTGCATCCCGAGCAGCGCGAGCAGGCCGGCGAGCGTCGCCACGAAGCTCGGCATCCCGACGCGGTTATAGAGCAGAGCGTAAATCAGGCCGACGGCGATACCGCACAGCAGCGCCACGCCAATAGCCGCCGCCACCGGCCAGCCCGCGTTGACCCACAGGACGCCGACGATTGCCGAGGCAAGGCCGCTCATCGAACCTACCGAAAGGTCGATTTCCCCTAGCATCAGCACGCAGACGATCCCCAGAGAGATAAAGCCTACGGTGGCGCAGTCAAAAAGCAGGTTAACCAGGTTATTCGGCGCAATAAACACCGGGTTGAGCCAGGTAAACACCAGGGAGATAACAATCAGTCCGGCAATCACCGGGGCGGTGCCGAGATCGCCGGTCCTGATACGATTGATTTGCGCACGCACCACGCCGAACAGACCATCGTTGTGCTGGACGCGCTCGTCGCTGCGATCCAGGGCCGGGCGGGATTCTGTCTTGCTGTTCATAAAATTAAATCACTCCAGAAGAACTTAACTGTGATTTACGTTCAACGCGGCGCGAAACGGCGTTTTCCGTTGCGCCGGTAATGGCGGCGACCAGATCCTGGTTGGAGGCGTCGGGGGTGAAGATCCCTTTATTACGCCCGAGGCGCAGCACCACGATGCGATCGGCAACCGCCCGGACGTCTTCCATGTTATGGCTGATAATAATGACGCCGAGGCCGCGTTCGCGAACGCGCTCGATCAGGTTGAGCACTTCCGCCGTCTGGGCGACGCCGAGCGCGGCGGTCGGCTCATCCAGCATGATAATTTTGGGATTCATCAGCAGAGAGCGGGCAATGGCTACGGTTTGACGCTGGCCGCCGGAGAGCGAAGCGATGGGCTCTCGCACCGACGGAATACGAGCCGCCAGCTCCTGCAGCAGCGTCCACGCCCGTACCTCCATGGCAACCTCATCCAGCTGTAAAGGCGAGATCTCCTGGCCTAAAAACAGGTTGGCCACCACGTCCAGGTTTTCGCACAGCGCTAAATCCTGAAAAACCGTGGCGATACCGTATTCCAGCGCTTTCCCCGGACTATCAAGCGTGACGACCCTGCCGTCGAACTCAATGGTGCCGTCGGTAGGCTGATGCACGCCGGCGAGAATTTTAACCAGCGTAGATTTTCCCGCGCCGTTATCGCCAACCAGCGCCACCACTTCACCGGCGTGGACCTCCAGCTCGATATCCGCCAGGGCGCAGACGGCGCCAAAGTGTTTAGAGACGTTGCTTAGCTTCAGGATCGGTTGCCCGGCCGTCGATACTTTCTCTTGTTCTTGCGACATGGAAGAGACCTCAATTATTGCGAAACTACGCCCGCCGTTGGATGACGGGCGTATGGGCAAAATTACTTTTCGATGCCTAACTTCTGGCAGGCTGCAGCGTATTCGCCGGTACAAACCTGAGCGTAGGTCTGGATCTTTTTATCGAAGATTTCCGCTTTAATATTTTTCGCGGTGATCACCGCCGGGGTGAAGAGCTGCGACGGGGTGTTGTACAGGGTGGTGCTGGCCTGAGGCTTCTTACCCTCAATAAACTCAACGGCCACTTTCGCCGCCGCCGCCGCGACGATCTCAGACGGTTTTGAGATGGTGTTGTACTGGTCGCCGGCGATGATGAGCTGCAGCGCGGCGATGGTGGCGTCATTGCCGGTGACCGGCGGTAACGGCTGGACGCCAGCGGCTTTGAAGGCGGCAATCGCCCCGCCGCCGGTGCCGTCGTTGGCGGCAACCACGCCTTTAATTTTGTCACCAAAGCGGGTTATCTGCCCGGCAGCCCACTCCTGCGCTTTTGGCGGCGCCCATTCCGGCGTATCAAATTCCGCCAGGGTTTTGTAGCCCGACTCTTTCAGGCCGCGGTGGATACCGTCGCGGATCAGTCCCGCCGCCGCGTCGGTAGGGGAGCCGTTGATTTGCAGCACGCCGGCATCCTGCGGTACGCCGCTCTCTTTCAGGTGGCTGGTCAAGGATTTAGAGATGGCATAGCCAATCCCTTCGTTATCAAACGAGACGTAGAAATCTGCCGGTTTCGCCGGGATAGGGCGGTCGTAGGCGATCACTTTGACATCCTGCGCCTGGGCGTTGGCAACCAGCGCGGCGGCGGCGGAAGAGTCCACCGGATCGAGAACGATGATTTTCGCTCCCTGGGCAATGACCGAGTTGAACTGCTGCTGCTGCAGGGTGGCGCTGGCGTTGGCGTTTTGATAAATGACCTTGCAGTCGGCGCACAGTTTGCTCATTTCCGCCTTGAAGCCGGGAAAATCATGCTGCTCGTAGCGCGTCGATGCCTGGTCGGGCATTAAAAAGGCGACCGTGGCGGATTCCGCTGCCTGTGCTGAAGCGGTAATGCCGGCGGATATTGTTGCAAGTGCGATAAAAACTTTACGGTAATTCATTGCCTTACCCTCTTTTTTATATGCTTGAGCCCGCCGGCCTCGGCCGACGTCATAAAGACTTTTTTAATAAGAGTTACCAATAATTCACATGTAGGATACTTCGGTTTTACATTTGCTCAACCGATGAAGCAGGATTACCACTGCGCAAAAAAGGAGTCAAGAAATGGAAAAATATCGATGTGTATTTGTGATTGGCTGCAAAGATCTGAATAAAAAAGGAGCAGGCGTTTTGACCGAAGCGCGGAGGAAAAAACGACCTTGAAAAGGGGGATCGTGCGGCAAAAAAACGGGCGGCGAAGGGCCGCCCGGATGCTTAATCTTCGCTCAGGAACAGCTCCAGCAGCGAGTTTAAAAACAGCTTACCGTGCTCGGTTATCTGCCAGCAGTGCGCGTCTTCAGCCAGGTAGCCCTGGGCGATGGCGGCGGCAATTTGCGGACGAATCACGCTCTCATCAAGGCCGGTATAGCGGCTGAATTCGTCACGCGGCGCGGCTTCGAGCAGGCGGAAACGGTTCATAAAGAATTCGAACGGCTTATCCGCCGCCTCGACGTCGTGCTGGCGCTCAAGGTAGCGGCCTTCCATGTACCCGCGCGGATGGCGCGTTTTTGCCGTTCGCAGAATGCGTCCGTCAGGGAAAGTCACCTTACCGTGCGCCCCGCAGCCGATGCCGAGGTAGTCGCCAAAGCGCCAGTAGTTAAGATTGTGCTGACACTGGTAGCCGGGTTTGGCATAGGCGGAGGTTTCATACTGCTGATAGCCTGCCGCCGTCAGCAGCTGATGCCCCTGTTCAAAAATATCCCACAGCGCATCGTCATCCGGCAGCACCGGCGGACGGGAGCCGAAGAGGGTATTCGGCTCAATCGTCAGCTGATACCACGACAGGTGCGGCGGGTTGAGCTCGATGGCCTGGCGCAGATCGTCCAGCGCTTCATCCAGCGACTGGTCCGGCAGGCCGTGCATCAGGTCGAGGTTGAAGCTGCGCAGACCGAGGCCGGTGGCCAGATGCGCCGCGCGTTTCGCCTCGGCCGGGCCGTGAATACGTCCCAGACGCTGCAGCTTTGCCTCGCTAAAGCTTTGCACGCCGATGGAGATCCGGTTGACCCCCGCGCGCTGATACTCAACAAAGCGATCGGCCTCCACGGTGCCGGGATTGGCCTCCATGGTGATCTCGGCGTCGGCGGCCAGCGGCAGGCAGGCGCGAACGCCGTCGAGCAGGGTCCGCATCGCCGGCCCGGAGAGCAGGCTTGGCGTACCGCCGCCGATAAAAATAGTCCTGACTTCACGGCCCTGGGCGTAGTGCGCGTCGGCCCGCAGATCGTTGAGCAGGTGCTGCACGTAGTCGTCGTGCGGTACCTCGCCCTTCAACGCGTGCGAGTTAAAATCGCAGTACGGGCACTTCTGCACGCACCACGGGATGTGAATATACAGGCTCAGAGGTGGCAAATTAGCCATTACGTAATGCTTCCAGTAACAGTTTCAGCGCGCGCCCGCGGTGGGATATCGCGCTTTTTTCTTCACGACTCAGCTCCGCCGCGGTTTTACCCTCAGACGGAACAAAGAAAATAGGATCGTAGCCAAAGCCGCCGCTGCCTGCCGCGCTGCGGGCAATCACGCCGGGCCAGCTGCCGTGACAAACAATCGGCGTTGGATCTGCGGCATGACGCAGGTAGACCAGCACGCAGTGGAACTGCGCCTGACGCTTATCGTCAGGGACGTCGCGCAGGGCGACGAGCAGCTTTTCCAGGTTCTGCTGGTCGCTGGCATCTTCGCCGGAGTAGCGCGCGGAGTAGATCCCCGGCGCGCCGCCTAGCGCATCTACCGCCAGGCCGGAGTCATCGGCAATCGCCGGCAGGCCGGTAATTTGTGCGGCATGGCGGGCTTTCAGAATGGCGTTTTCGATAAACGTCAGGCCGGTTTCTTCGGCGTTGTCTACTCCCAGCTCGGTTTGAGCAACGATATCCAGACCAAAATCTTCCAGCAGCGAGGCCAGCTCGCGGACCTTTCCGGCATTGCCGGTGGCGAGAACAACTTTTTGCATGATTAATCCTGTTTAGAGCCAGGCTCTTATTCTGTCAGCGCCGCGACCTGAGTCGGGATCTGTTGCGGGTTAATGATTTTTATCTGCTTATGACGGCCCAGTTCGCCTTTTTCAAGAAGCACCTGGCTTTTCGCGACGCGAAACTGTTTGGCGAGGAACTTAATCAGATGGGCATTTGCCTGACCATCAACGGGCGGGGCGGTAATGGCGACTTTGAGCTCGTCGCCATGTAAACCAACGATGCTATCACGGCTGGCCTTGGGCTGAATATACAGCCGCAAGACCAGCCCGTCGGCGCAGGCTTCGACGGCACTCATAGCGCCATCCACAGCCCCGGAAGCAGAACGTTACCGGTTGCCTGAAGCAGTTCGGAAATGCCCATGTTAATCACGTACAGCAGCAGAACCAGCACCATCGGCGAGAAGTCGATCCCGCCCATTGACGGCAGCAGCTTGCGAATAGGGCGCAGCAGCGGGTCGGCGAGCTGCATCAGCACGTATTCAACCGGGCTGCGGCCCTGGCTCACCCAGCTCATAATCGCCATCAGCAGCAGCACCCAGAAAATCAGCAGGCCGATAGTCTTAATCAGGATCAGCAGCGCGGAAATCCAGATGATCGGCTGGAAGGTGACCACCATAAACAGCACGATGGCTTTGATGACGCAGAGAATAAAGGCCAGCAGCATCGAGGCGCTGTCGAGCGGCCCCAGGGCCGGGATAATGCGGCGCAGCGGCCCAACGACAGGCTGGGTTGCCTTCACCACAAACTGCGAGAAGGGGTTGTAAAAGTCGCAGCGAGCCCACTGCATCCAGACGCGTAACAACATGATCATGGTGTAGAGTTCAATGACCGTTGAAAGCAGGAAAGTCAACGTCTTCATGGCGTTCCTCAGATTCCTTAATTTTTGCTGTAGTCGCGCGCACCGAAGATTGCGGTACCGATGCGCACCATAGTGCTTCCCGCCGCGATAGCGGCTTCCATATCATCCGACATTCCCAGAGACAGCGTATCGACCGCAGGGTAGTGCGCCTTAAGTCGCGCAAATGCTACCGCCATTTGTTGGGCGACGGCAAACTGCCTTACATACTCTGACTCTGGGGCCGGGATGGCCATTAATCCGCGCAGCTGCAGATTCGGCAGGGCGTCTATCTCTGCCGCCAATGCATCCAGCTCCTCAGGCGGGATCCCTGATTTGCTTTGCTCGTCGCTGATATTAATTTGAATCAACACGTTAAGCGGCGGCAAATGCGCCGGACGCTGCTCGCTAAGCCGGGCGGCGATCTTCAGCCGGTCGACGGTGTGGCACCAGTCGAAATGTTCCGCCACCAGACGACTTTTGTTGGACTGCAGCGGGCCAATAAAGTGCCACTGTAGATGGCGAACCCCGGCATCCTGAAAGTGGCGAATTTTTTCCACCCCTTCCTGCACGTAGTTTTCACCGAACGCCCTCTGACCGGCAGCCACCGCTTCTTCAACCGCGCTCGCAGGTTTGGTTTTACTGACTGCAAGCAGCGTAACTTCTTCTGGCGAGCGGCCGCAGCGAGCGGCAGCGCCTGAGATTTTGTCCCGGACCTGTGCCAGGTTATGCGCAATATCGTTCATATTCCGAGGATGAGTTATGGAGCTGGAAGAAATAGTGGCCCTTAGTGTAAAGCATAACGTCTCCGATCTACACCTGTGCAATGCCTCGGCGCCGCGCTGGCGTCGCCAGGGGAGGCTGGAGCCCGCACCCTTTACGTCGCCGGAGATCGGCAAAATACTCGCGCAGTGGCTCAATGATGAACAGCAGGCCCAGTGGCAGGCCGGCGGACAGGTTGATTTTGCGCTGGCGCTACCCGGCGGGCCGCGCCTTCGCGCCAGCGCATTCGCCCACACGCGCGGGCTGTCGCTGGCGCTGCGCCTGCTGCCGGAAGCCTGCCCGCGGCTTGATGCGCTGTGCGTCCCCGCCGCGCTAACCGAGCTGCTCAATGAAGAGAGCGGGCTGATCCTCGTGACCGGCGCTACCGGCAGCGGTAAATCGACCACCCTCGCGGCGATGGTTGGCTATCTCAATCAGCGCCTCGATGGCCATATCCTGACCCTTGAGGACCCGGTGGAGTTTGTCCATGACAGCGAACGATGCCTGGTCCAGCAGCGCGAAATTGGCCGCCACGCCCCGTCGTTTGCTGCGGCGCTGCGGGTGGCGCTGCGCCAGGACCCGGACGTCATTTTGCTGGGCGAGCTGCGCGACAGCGAGACCATCCGCCTGGCGCTGACGGCGGCGGAGACCGGGCACCTGGTGATGGCCACGCTGCATACCCGCGGGGCCGCGCAGGCGGTTGAGCGCCTGGTTGACGTTTTTCCTGCTCAGGAAAAAGATCAGGTTCGCGGCCAGTTGGCGGGAAGTTTATGCGCCGTACTGGCACAAAAATTATTGCCGGATATATCTGGCGGGAGAGTTGCGCTATTCGAGCTTTTGGTAAATACACCGGCGGTGGCAAATTTGATCCGCGAAGGTAAAACCCATCAATTACCCGGAGTGATGCAGACCGGACAGCAGAGCGGGATGCAGACTTTTACGCAAAGTTTTCAACAGCGTGTGTCATCAGGCCGCCTGTAGCCGGAGGTTTAATATTCAGTCGTCATGCCAGTTTGTTGTTATCGTAATGTTTTATTAATGTTCTTTGATATTGATTATAAATATAGATGAACGTAAATGATTGATGCAGAATAATGAGCGGCGGGAATTGATTTAGACATTATCCTCGCAGAAATGGGAAAAAATTTAGATTATCTTTTGACACTTTTAATGAATTCGACTTATGCTGTTTATGGGCATAGGATGATTCCCATAAAATATTTTTTTATTATGTAAGATTATTTCAGTTTATTAATGGATATGTGATTTTTTGTTTTTAATTCATTTAACCACCATGATGGTGGATGCTTGCTAAGGAGAGTTTTAAGTGATTAATTTATCAGGTAATTCAAATTATTCTCGGCAGATTGTCTTTATTACTCATCCCTCGATTCAGAGTAAGTTTTTTGTCAACAGACTGGCGGAAAAGCTATCGATTGCGGTGACCCTGCATAATATCAATAAGCCTCTGATGCAGCGCTTAGCGAAAGGCTCCGTAATATTATTTGATATTGCCGTGTCGAATAAAAAGCTGAACGGAGTGTGGCGAGATATTATTCGATCGCAGGTAGAGAACCCGCGCCTGCTGATTATCAACAGCGCACAAAAGTATGAACTCTATGAGATGGCGCAGTGGCCCGCGCTCTACGGAGTCTTCCGCCATGACGATGATGAATCGCGTTTAATTGAGGGCGTTAAGGCCGTGCTGAACGGCCAACAGACGGCTGAATTGAGCGTTATGCACCCGGCGATGTACGCTGCGAATCATGCATCGGTACCGGCGGAAAACTCTCCGCTGACGGAACGTGAATGTGAAATCTTAAACGAGCTGCGCTGCGGTGCGACGAATATGGATATTGCTCGTGCGCTGTTCATTAGTGAGAATACGGTGCGCACTCATCTGTATAACGTCTTTCGCAAGCTGAGCGTGAAGAATCGTACCCAGGCGGTGAGCTGGGCTAACGAGCATCTCCGTCACTAGGTCATAGCGATGATGGCGCCGGTTCGGCGGCGCCATCATCGACGGGCTTAAAAACCCTGCTCGAAGTAGCTTTCCAGAATAACCACCGCCGAGGCCGAGTCGATGCTGCCTTTATTCAGGGCGCGGAATCCGCCGTGCTCGAAAAGCCCGGCGCGGGCTTCCACCGTACTCAGACGCTCATCGTGCAGGGTAATCTGTACCCCAAAGCGGCCGTGAATTTTATTGGCGAAGTTGCGCGCGCGCGCGGTTAGCGGCTGCTCGGTGCCGTCCATATTCAGCGGCAGGCCGACGATAACGGCTTCCGGCTGCCACTCTTTCAGCAGCTTTTCGATAACGTTCCAGTCCGGTTTCCCATCCTGCGCTTTGAGCGCAGGAAGAGGGCGGGCGGTGCCGGTAATGCGTTGCCCTATCGCGACGCCGATGCTTTTGGTGCCAAAATCAAAGCCCAGTAAGGTTCCGCTCATTATGCGTGCCCCGCAACGCCGGGCATCGTCACAATATCGATCCCAATCAGCTTTGCCGCTTCGCGCCAGCGATCGGCTATCGGCGTTTTAAACAAAATATTCTGATCGGCCGGGGCGGTGAGCCAGGCGTTATCAAGCAGCTCCTGCTCCAGTTGTCCCTTCTCCCAGGAGGCGTAGCCCAGCGCGACCAGTACGTTGCTCGGCTGTTTATCGGTTCCGAGGGTTTCCAGCACGTCCCGCGACGTGGTGATCACGGTATTGTCGGAAATACGGATACTGGAAGAGAAATCAGAGGGCGGCGAGTGCAGAATAAAGCCGCGATCTTCCGCCAGCGGGCCGCCAAGCATGACCGGCTTATCGAGGCGAATATCGGGATTGCGCGGCTCAGCGACAATTTTCAGCTTCTCCAGAATCCCGTCAATCTGCAGATTTTCCAGCGGTTTGTTGACGATAATACCCATGGCACCATCATCGTTGTACTCGCAGATATAAACCACGGAGCGGCGGAATATGGGGTCCTGAAGAGCAGGCATGGCAATCAAAAAGTGATGCTGTAAATTCATTGTCAGAGGTTCTGTTCCTGGTTCAAAAAAGCAGCACCTAGTATGCGGGCAAAGTGCCGCTCTGTCGATTCAACTTTATCTTTCACGCTACAGGTGCGTTGGCTTCCTCACTCGCCCCGGTCACATAGTAAACTATGCTCCCGGGCGCTCGCTGCGTCGCCGCCTTCCTGTAACCTGAAATCTTTCGTTGAATCAGTTTGGCCGATTATCGGTTCGAAAAGGGCGAAGAGTAAAAAGCGAAAGATAAAGGGTAAAAAGCGAAGAGCAAGGAGCAAGAGAACAAAAGAGCAAAAGAGCAAAAGAGCAAAAGAGCAAAAGAGCAAAAGAGCAAAAGAGCAAAAGAGCAAAAGAGCAAAAGAGCAAAAGAGCAAAAGAGCAAAAGAGCAAGAGAACAAAAGAGTAAAGGGGCGTTGGCCCCTTTACTCTTTAGCTTTCGTTGAAGCAAGCTGGCTTGTCCCGGATGCAATAAGGACGCTGCGTTTTCAACTGGCTCATCCGTGAGCCTCGGGCTTACTTAGCGATGCGCTTCTCAATGGCGTCCATCAGCATGCCGGTGATGGAGATCGGGAAGGCGGCCTCAATCTCGCGTACGCAGGTTGGGCTGGTGACGTTAATTTCCGTCAGGCGATCGCCGATGATATCCAGACCGACGAAAATCAGGCCCTTGGCCTTCAGCGTAGGGCCGACGCGGCGGGCAATCTCCCAATCGCTCTCGGTCAGCGGGCGCGCTTCGCCGCGACCACCGGCGGCGAGGTTACCGCGCGTCTCTCCGCCCTGCGGAATACGCGCCAGGCACCAGGGAACCGGCTCGCCGTCGACAACCAGCACGCGCTTATCGCCGTCCTTGATGGCCGGCAGATAGTTTTGCGCCATGCAGTAGCGGCTGCCGAGATCGGTCAGCGTTTCCGCAATCACCGGCAGGTTAGGATCGCCCTCTTTCACGCGGAAAATAGATGAACCGCCCATGCCGTCCAGCGGCTTGAGAATAATATCGCCGTGCTTTTCCCAGAAGGCTTTCAGCTGCGCCTTGTTACGGGTGACCAGCGTTTCCGGCGTCAGGTCGGCAAACCAGGCGGTAAACAGCTTTTCGTTACAGTCGCGCAGGCTCTGCGGCTTGTTGACGATAAGCGTGCCCTTATCTTCAGCGCGTTCCAGAATATAGGTGGCGTAAATGAACTCGGTATCGAACGGTGGGTCCTTACGCATCAGAATCACGTCGAGATCCGCCAGCGGCAGATCCTGCTCGCCGCTGAACTCGTACCACTTGTCGTAGTTCTGCTCTACGCTCAGCGTGCGCGTACGGGCGCGGGCCTCGCCGTTGATTAAGTACAGGTCGTTCATCTCCATATAATGGAGTTCGTAGCCGCGACGCTGGGCTTCCAGCAGCATGGCGAAGCTGGTGTCTTTCTTGATGTTGATGGTTGCGATGGGGTCCATCACGATGCCGAGCTTGATCATTATTATTCTCCGTTAACGCTTCAACCTAAGTCGCCAAAACGCACCTGTAGCGCGGTAATGGCAGTTAGCGCAGTTGTCTCTGTACGCAGAACGCGCGGTCCCAACAGAATATCAGTAAACCGGTAACGAGCGGTCATCGCGATCTCTTCCGCTGACAGCCCCCCTTCAGGGCCAATCAGCAGACGAATGCGCTCCACCGGCAGCGGCAGCGTGTTAATGCTGGCGCTGGCGCGAGGGTGCAGGTTCAGCTTCAGGCTATCATCCTGCTCCGCACACCAGGCCTCCAGCTGCATGGCCGGGCGAATCTCTGGCACCACGTTGCGGCCGCTCTGCTCGCAGGCGGCAATGGCGATTTTTTGCCACTGCTGGATCTTCTTCTGCAAGCGTTCGGCATCCAGTTTAACGCCGCAGCGCTCGGAAAACAGTGGCGTAATGAGGCTTACTCCAAGCTCGATCGATTTCTGGATGGTGAATTCCATCTTTTCGCCGCGCGACATCACCTGACCGAGGTGAATATGCAGCGGCGATTCGCGATCGTCCCTCTCGCCGCTGACGATCTCAACCGTCACGTTTTTCTTGCCCGCGTCGACGATAGTGGCTGCAAATACCTGATTACTACCGTCAAAAAGCTGAATGGCCTGGCCTTTACCCATTCGCAATACGCGGCCAACGTGGTTCGCAGCGTCGTCGGAAAGGGCTATCTGGCTACCGACGATAATCGGCTCAGGGTGGTGGATGCGGGGAGTGCGCATGCTTGATATTCCGTTCTTCGCGCAGGTCCTCTCTTTCCCGCGGTCGCGGGAGAATAGCGGGACCTGCAAATTAACAATTGCCGCTAGTGTAGGTTAGCTCTTTTGTGCCTGGCAAGCCTGCTGGACGTAAGGATTGTGGTTGCCCTGAACTTTAGCGATACGCTCATCGCGTTCGCACTCCCAGCGGGTTACCGGGTAGGTCTTATTCCAGGCGCTAAAAAGCTGGGTTTGCTGACGGGAAAGCGTGAGCTGATAGCTATCGCGCATATAGAAGTAGGTCCGCGCAATTGCGCCGCGAGCGCGCACCGGCGGCTCGGCAACCTTCTCTTTAAAATCCACCTTCATCGCGCACTGACCGTACTGGCCTTCGCCGCCGTTCCACTGGCTGTACATATAGTTAGCGCGGTCGCCGTTGACCTCGCCGACCGCCGGCTGCAGGTTGTGCATATCGCTTTCCATCCTGCGGTAAACCGGATCTTTGGCGCAATTTTTACGCCCGCCGTCCTGCCAGCACTGGCGCTGGTGGCCAAACTGCCACGCCGGAACGACGTGCTCCCACTCGACGCGGCTGGCGCGGTTTTCGTTTTTACGCACCTTATAGCCGCAGGATTGCAGGTTGATAACGCCTTTTTTACCCTGCCAGTCGATTTTGCAGCCGCAGTAGAAGTCACCGGGGGCATCGGCGTTAACCTTCACTCCGGCGGCTTTTGCCTGGGAAAAACTATTGATTCCTTCGGCCATAGCCTGACCGCTACAGGCCGCAGTCAGAAACGCTGCGGCAAAAATATGAGTACGGGACATCGTGAACTCCGTGTCAAAACGAGCCCGCAACGTAGCGAATGAGATTGTCAGATGCAATCAGTCAGATCAGAAAATTTCCAGTTATACCCGATATTTACTCTTCAGCGACCAGCAGATCGCCGCAGCGAACGCAGCGGTAGGTTGCTTCCCCACGCATCACGCGATTATGACGGCGAACGGTCAGCTGGTGCTGCTGGCATTGGCAGCGGTAGGGGAAGGTATTTCTGCGCACGGAATCAAGTTCGAAGCGATGGGTGCGTCGGGCCGGCACTTCCAGCACGCTTTCCATCATCCATTTCCACTCTTTGCCGTGCGGCGCCACGCGGCCGAAGTGCTTCCACACCAGCAGGTGCGCGAGCTCGTGCGGCACCACCTCATCGATAAACGCCTGCTGATTTTCCAGCAGCAGTACCGGGTTGAGGCGAATTTCATTCTTTTCCAGCCAGGCGGTGCCGGCGGAGGTTCCCCGCTGCTGATAGACCAGCGCGGGTTCCGGATAGCGGCGCTCAAGCTTGAGGTTCGCCAGGGCGAGTTTTTCCCGCAGGCTGCGCATCACGGCCTGCTGCGTAGCGATGGGAATTCGGGGTGTCTTCATAGCGCCAGAGGATAGTGCGGCGAGGAGATGAGAGCAAGAAGAAGCTTCCTCCCGCGGGGGGAGGAAGCGCGGTGATGACTAGTCGCGAGCGCCGATTTCACGCAGCGGGCGGCCCTTCATCAGGTTACGTTCGATATGTTCCAGCGAAACGTTTTTGGTTTCCGGAATAAGCCACAGGGTCAGGAAGATGAACAGGATATTCAGACCGCCATAGACCCAGAAGGTGTTCGCGCTGCCCAGCGAGTTCAGCATGGTCAGGAAGGTCGCACCGACGATCATGTTGGCGATCCAGTTGGTGGCCGTGGAACAGGTGATGCCGAAATCGCGGCCCTTCAGCGGCTGAATTTCTGAACACAGCACCCAGATCAGCGGGCCTGCGCTCATGGCGAAGCCGACGATAAACATCAGCAGCATCAGCACGGAGAAGTACTGTGCGATCGTGGAGTGGATGCCGATATGCATCATGCTGCCCAGCACGCCCATGCCGACGGCCATGACGATAAAGCCGAGGATCAGCGTTGGCTTACGGCCCCAGCGGTCAACCAGGCCGATCGCGATAAAGGTCGCCAGCACGTTGGTCAGGCCGACGATAACCGTCCCCCACATCTGCTCGGTGGTGTTGGCGTAGCCCGCCAGTTCAAAAATCTTCGGCGCGTAGTACATGATGACGTTCATCCCGGTGAACTGCTGCATCACCTGCAGCAGAACGCCGAGGAACACCGCGCGGCGGAAGTTGCTGTTCTCTTTAAACAGCTCCCAGCCGGACTGTTTGACCTTCAGGCTTTCACGGATTTCATCGAGCTCACGTTTGGCTTCCGCGCTGGTATCGCGCAGGCGCAGCAGCACGCGTTCAGCGTCGACAAAGCGGCGTTTGGCGGCAAACCAGCGCGGGCTGTCCGGCAGGAAGAAAACGCCAATCAGCAGCAGAATGGCCGGGATGATTATAACCCCGAGCATCCAGCGCCATGCGCCGCTGTAGCTGAACGCGGTATCCGACAGATAGGCGCCGAGAATACCGATGGTGATCATCAGCTGATACATCGAGATCATGCTGCCGCGGATTTTCTCCGGCGCAATTTCGGACAGGTACAGCGGGGCGGTGTAGGAGGCGACGCCCACCGCGAGGCCGAGCAGTACGCGGGAAATCAGCAGCACTTCAACGTTCGGCGCGGCGGCAGAGCACAGGGAGCCGACAACGAACAGGATCGCGCCGATCATCAGGCTTTTCTTACGGCCCAGTTTGAAAGAGAGCCAGCCGCTGCCGACCGCGCCGACCGCGGCGCCGAACATCATCGAGCTCACCACCCATTCCTGAGTGTGAGCGGTAATTTGAAACTCGTTGGCAATAAAGGGCAGGGCACCCGCAATGACGCCGATATCAAGGCCAAAAAGCAGGCCGGCCAGTGCGGCGAGGAAACAGACAAAGAACGTCATCGTTTTGTTCGAGCGCCCTTGTTTTTTGTTGTCAGGCATAACGCCCTCCAGTTGAGTTATTGATTCTGTCGATGCTTAGAGTAGGGGAGTGCGTAGCAAAAAAATGTGATTGTAATCACGGCTGTGTAATCGTTTACACTAAGGTAAAGAAACGCAATCAATAAATAAACATATAAATCAGTATTATATGTAATTTTAGTCGACGAGATAAAAACGGGAATCAGACTTTCCTGAAACAGTATGTAACATTGTGAAAGGTTGTTTCATTGACGCCGCATCGCAGCTAACTAATGGCTTTTAATCTGATGTAATCGCTTTCATTTTTTTGACATATAAGAGCGGAGAAGCGGAAAGACGCGGAGCGCAGGGGGGGAAGGTATGGAGAAGAGATAAAGAAAAAGGCCAGCGCGAGGCTGGCCTTCGAAACGGTAAAGCTTGCGCTTATTTCAGGCCGGCAGCTTCGCGCAGCAGGGCGGCTTTGTCGGTTTTTTCCCATGGGAAATGTTCGCGACCAAAGTGACCGTATGCCGCGGTTTCTTTGTAGATTGGGTGCAGCAGATCCAGCATCTGAATCAGGCCGTACGGACGCAGGTCGAAGAATTCGCGCACCAGCAGAGTCAGCTGCTCGGAAGCAATTTTTTCGGTGCCGAAGGTTTCAACCATGATAGAGGTCGGTTCAGCCACGCCGATAGCGTAGGAAACCTGAATCTCACAGCGATCGGCCAGGCCTGCGGCAACGATGTTTTTCGCTACATAGCGCGCTGCGTAAGCTGCGGAACGGTCAACTTTAGACGGGTCCTTACCGGAGAACGCGCCGCCGCCGTGACGAGCCATGCCGCCGTAGGTATCAACGATGATTTTACGTCCGGTCAGGCCGCAGTCGCCCATCGGGCCGCCGATAACGAAGCGACCGGTCGGGTTGATAAAGAATTTGGTGGCGCTGTTCAGCCATTCGGTCGGCAGAACCGGCTTAATGATCTCTTCCATCACCGCTTCCTGCAGCGATTTCTGATCGATATCTTCCGCGTGCTGAGTCGACAGCACCACCGCATCGATGCCGACGATTTTGCCGTCGTCATACTGGAAGGTCACCTGGCTCTTCGCATCCGGACGCAGCCACGGCAGAGTGCCGTTTTTACGCACTTCAGCCTGACGCTGCACCAGACGGTGAGCATAGGTGATCGGCGCCGGCATCAGCACGTCGGTCTCGTTCGTGGCATAGCCAAACATCAGGCCCTGGTCGCCCGCGCCCTGCTCCAGCGGATCGGCACGGTCAACGCCCTGGTTGATGTCCGGGGACTGCTTGCCGATTGCGCTCAGAACGGCGCAGGAGTTGGCGTCAAAGCCCATATCGGAATGCACGTAGCCAATTTCACGAACCGTATTACGGGTGATCTCTTCGATATCAACCCATGCGCTGGTGGTGATTTCACCGCCAACCAGAACCATGCCGGTTTTGACGTAGGTTTCACACGCGACGCGGGCCTTCGGATCCTGTTCAAGGATCGCGTCAAGCACGGCATCGGAGATTTGGTCAGCAATTTTGTCTGGATGCCCTTCTGATACGGACTCGGACGTAAAGAGGTGTTTTGCCATGTTTTATTTTACCTGTGGAGTATTCGTATAGCTCATACTGTTGTGTGGAGAGGCTTTGTTAGACGACTCTACCAAAGCTTGCAGGTAGTGACACGAGCAGTCTGAGTGTTAATCAGTATAGACGGATTAACTTCTGGACGGCTATTTTAGGTCAAATCTTAATCCCATTTCCAGACTTTTTTGATGCGCATCGCATTTATGCGCAATAGTCGGTGGAAATTTTTCCTGCCAGATGCGGCAACACGCATATTTTTATTTTGCATTTTAGCCTGCTTATCGGTATAAAACGCCGCGCGCGGCTCATTATGACAGCGCACGAAGAGTACCTCGTGACGCCACTTCCAGCCGGGTTAAGCACTCTGTATTTACAGAATCCCGCAGCGGCCTTTGCGCCTGCTGCCAGGTATATAGCTTTGACTTGTCGCTGGCCCGTTTCGGGGCAGTGTGGAGGTGATACCAGATAATGAACCCACGTTTTTCACCTGATTCGTCGCGTCGTTCCGTCGCGCGTCAAGATCCCGCAATCTGCATCTCTTTCATGCATACCTGCCGATGTTCTACCCATCTCGGCGCTTCTCAGGATTCCAGGGCCGGAAGGTCGTCAGAAAACTGAACAAGGGCTCTCTTGCTCTCTATCGCAAGAGTTTTCTCGTGGTTTCTCCGGACTGTCACACTACGTTCGGGTACGTGTTTTATTATCATATGAAGAAGAAACCGGTCGCGCAGTCGCAGCGCCAGCACTATCTGCTGGGGTTTAGGACTGTTCATGGGTTGTTATCGCGTCTTTGGACTGCGATAGTAGTTAACTGTCTTACACTTATTATTAAAAATTGAGGTTCGCTATGTCTGACGACATGTCTATGGTTTCGCCTTCGTCAGCAGGCGAACACGGTGTACTACGTTCTATGCAGGAGGTGGCGATGAGCTCCCAGGAAGCTAGCAAAATGCTACGTACTTATAATATTGCCTGGTGGGGTAATAACTACTACGACGTCAACGAGCTGGGCCATATCAGCGTTTGCCCGGATCCTGACGTACCGGAAGCGCGCGTCGATCTTGCCGAATTAGTCAAAGCGCGCGAAGCGCAAGGGCAGCGCCTGCCTGCACTGTTTTGCTTCCCGCAGATTCTGCAGCATCGCCTGCGCTCGATTAACGCCGCCTTCAAGCGCGCGCGCGAATCCTACGGCTATAACGGCGACTATTTCCTGGTTTACCCGATCAAGGTTAACCAGCATCGTCGCGTGATTGAGTCGCTGATCCACTCCGGCGAGCCGCTGGGTCTGGAAGCCGGTTCAAAGGCCGAGCTGATGGCGGTGCTGGCGCATGCGGGCATGACCCGCAGCGTGATCGTCTGTAACGGCTATAAAGACCGTGAATATATCCGCCTGGCGCTGGTGGGCGAAAAGATGGGCCACAAGGTCTATCTGGTCATCGAAAAGATGTCGGAAATCGCCATCGTGCTGGAAGAAGCCGCGCGCCTGAACGTGGTGCCGCGTCTTGGCGTCCGCGCGCGTCTGGCCTCGCAGGGCTCCGGTAAATGGCAGTCCTCCGGCGGCGAGAAATCCAAATTCGGCCTCGCGGCAACGCAGGTTCTGCAGCTGGTTGAGATTCTGCGCGCGGCGGGGCATCTGGAAAGCCTGCAGCTGCTGCACTTCCACCTTGGCTCGCAGATGGCCAATATCCGCGATATCGCCACCGGCGTACGCGAATCCTCACGCTTCTACGTCGAGCTGCATAAGCTGGGCGTCAATATCCAGTGCTTTGACGTCGGCGGCGGTCTGGGCGTGGACTATGAGGGCACCCGTTCGCAGTCCGACTGCTCGGTAAACTACGGCCTGAACGAGTACGCTAACAACATTATCTGGGCGATTGGCGACGCCTGCGAAGAGAACGGCCTGCCGCACCCGACGGTGATTACCGAGTCCGGCCGCGCGGTCACCGCGCACCACACCGTGCTGGTCTCCAACATCATCGGCGTTGAGCGTAACGAATACACCGAGGCGACCCCCCCTGCGGCAGATGCGGCGCGCCCGCTGCAGAGCATGTGGGAAACCTGGCTTGAGATGCACGAGACCGGCAACCGCCGCTCGCTGCGCGAATGGCTGCACGATAGCCAGATGGACCTGCACGATATTCATATCGGCTACTCTTCCGGCACCTTCAACCTGCAGGAGCGCGCGTGGGCGGAGCAGCTGTATCTGAACATGTGTCACGAAGTGCAGAAACAGCTCGACCCGAGCAACCGCGCGCACCGGCCAATCATTGACGAACTGCAGGAGCGGATGGCGGATAAAATTTACGTCAACTTCTCCCTGTTCCAGTCGATGCCGGACGCGTGGGGTATCGATCAGCTGTTCCCGGTGATGCCGCTGGAAGGGCTGAACATGGTGCCTGAGCGCCGCGCGGTGCTGCTGGATATCACCTGCGACTCCGACGGCGCTATCGATCACTACGTCGACGGCGACGGGATCGCCACCACCATGCCGATGCCGGAATACGATCCTGATAACCCGCCGATGCTGGGCTTCTTTATGGTTGGCGCCTACCAGGAGATCCTCGGCAACATGCACAACCTGTTCGGTGATACCGAAGCGGTTGACGTGTTCGTCTTCCCTGACGGCAGCGTTGAAGTTGAGCTCTCCGACGAAGGGGATACCGTGGCGGATATGCTGCAGTACGTGCAGCTGGATCCGAACACGCTGTTGACCCAGTTCCGCGATCAGGTGAAAAACTCCGGTCTCGACGAGGCGCTGCAGCAGCAGTTCCTCGAAGAGTTCGAAGCGGGCCTGTACGGCTACACTTATCTGGAAGACGAGTAACATGCTGCGCGCCCTCTCTTGTGAAGGAGGGGGCATCAGGTCGCACAAACGCGATACCGACTTGAACCCGCAGGCATTAACGGCGATAATTCGCCCAACAAGCAGTCACCCTATTCAAACCCTTCCTCGTCGGGCCTAACGACGCGGAGGGGTTTTTTTATGTGCATTTTTAACTATATCGCCTGTAAAAAGAGGTCACACCCATGAGCACTTTAGGTCATCAATACGATAATTCCCTGGTCTCTAACGCGTTTGGTTTTTTGCGTCTGCCGCTGAACTTCCAGCCGTACGACAGCGACGCTGACTGGGTGATCACCGGCGTTCCTTTTGATGCGGCAACCTCCGGCCGCGCGGGCGGGCGTCACGGCCCGGCGGCGATTCGTCAGGTTTCCACCAACCTTGCCTGGGAAGGCAACCGCTTCCCGTGGAACTTCGACATGCGTGAACGTCTGAACGTTGTCGACTGCGGCGATCTGGTTTACGCCTTCGGCGATGCGCGCGACATGAGCGAACGTTTGCAGGCCCACGCTGAAAAACTGCTGGCGGCCGGGAAACGTATGCTCTCCTTCGGCGGCGACCACTTCGTCACTCTGCCGCTGCTGCGCGCGCACGCAAAACATTTCGGTAAAATGGCGCTGGTGCATTTCGACGCCCACACCGACACCTACGCCAACGGCTGCGAGTTTGACCACGGCACCATGTTCTACACCGCGCCGAACGAAGGCCTGATCGATCCGAACCATTCCGTACAGATCGGTATCCGCACCGAGTTCGACAAAGACAACGGCTTTACCGTGCTGGATGCGGGCCAGGTTAACGATCGTACCGCTGACGATGTTATCGCTCAGATCAAACAGATCGTTGGCGATATGCCGGTCTACCTGACCTTCGACATCGACTGCCTGGATCCGGCGTTTGCGCCGGGCACCGGCACGCCGGTGATCGGCGGGCTGACCTCGGATCGCGCGATCAAGCTGGTGCGCGGCCTGAAGGATCTGAACATCGTCGGCATGGACGTGGTGGAAGTGGCGCCGGCCTACGACCAGTCCGAGATCACCGCCCTGGCGGCGGCGACCCTGGCGCTGGAAATGCTCTATATCCAGGCGGCGAAAAAGGGCGAATAATCCCTAAGTGCTCACGGCTGCTGCGCGACGCATGCGCAGCAGCAGTACCCCTCCGGCAAGCAGGGTGACCACCTGTGACGCCACCAGTACCGAAAATCCTGAACTGACCGACCCGACCGACTTCATCACCAGCCCCATCAGCAGCGGGATAAACGCCGCGCAGATATTGCCGATACCGTTAATGATGCCGTAGGCGCTGCCAACCGCCTCCCTCGCCGCGTGATGCTGCACCACCGCCGGTATCGCCGCCCCCTGAAGCCCCCAAAAGATATTGGCCGACAGCATAAACAGCGCCAGCCACGCCGGCTGGTGGCTGAGCATCAGCGCCAGTATCGAGCAGGCCGTCAGAAAGCCGCCGCTGATAAACAGCAGCGGGGCCTGTTCAGGACGCATTTTATCGAGCAGCACGCCGCCAAGAAGTTTTGAGCCCAGGCTGAGCAGAAAGGGGATCGCCGCCAGAACGCCGGTGGCCTGTAGCGAGAAGTGATGCTCATCGCGCAGCCACGCCGGCAGCCAGGCGCTGCTGCCCCACAGATAGCTGAGGGTGGCGATCTCGACCAGCAGGATCCAGCCGAGGAGCGGCGTACGCCAGGCTAGCTGAAACGTCTGCCTGAAGCCGGAGCGAGACCTTTGCGCCGCCGCGGCCGGAGCCGGCAGGAAGCGCCAGATCAGCCCGCCGCCGAGCAGCAGATTAAGCGCGGCCAGGCTATAGAAAGAGCCTTGCCACCCCTGATGCTCGATTAAAAAAGTGACCAGCGGGAAGCCCACCGCCAGCCCCAGCGAGACCCCGAGCGCGGTGACCGCGTTCGGTTTGCCGATCTCGCTGGCGGCGAAACTGTCGCTGATAAAGCGCGTTTTGAGTGAAAATAGCGGCCCTTCCGCAATGCCTAAGATAACGCGGGCGATCAGCATCCCGAACAGCGAGCCGAGCAGCGGAGAAACGGCGCATACCGCCGCCCAGATAGCGATGCTGATTAATAGTCCCTGCCGGTAGTGCAGCCGGTTTTCTATCACCGGCGTTAAGAGTAATGCCGAAATGCCATAGCCCACAAGAAAGCAGGTCATCAGCATTCCTTGTAACATTCTGTTTTCATTTAACTGGAAGTGGGCAGCAAATTCAGGGTTCAGTATCATCACTGAAATATTTACCCGATCAATATAAGAGATGATAATTAACAACAGTAGCGCGATTGTTCCTTGCCATTTTGCGGTCATTTTTATTCTTTTCCCCCGGTCATTTATGAATCAGCTTCATTATTTTTAAATAGCGGTGATAGTCACGGATGTAAAATGATTCATAGGTGAAACTCATTGTTTTATAAAAAATTAATTAAAATTTGTTTCACCTGTGAAACTTGATGTGAAGCCGGCTTTATCATTTTTAATGATTATATGGAAAAGAAGTCAATAGTCGTTTTCGAAAAGTTAAGTTCCCGCTTAATTTATTTTCACGCCACGTTTTAAATATCACAATTTCATATTACCGCAATTTTTCGTGATCGATTGCACACTTAGCTAATTAAATCACGACTACTTAACAAATCCTTCACATTGCCGCTTGACGAAAGATTGAACGCTTTTATATTGACCGTATTAAATAAGAAACAGAGTTTCATATATGAAACAAAGCCTGGAGGATCGTGATGAGCTGGATAGGCGTATGTGACGCAGAGCAGGTACAGGAAGATTTCCCTTATAGCGGCAATATCGACGGTAAAGAAATCGGCATTTATCTGATTGATGGCGAGTATTACGCGCTGGAGGACGTATGTCCCCATGCCTACGCGCTGTTAAGCCAGGGCTTTGTGGAAGACGGCAAGGTCGAATGTCCGCTGCACGAAGCGGTATTCGATGTGAAAACCGGTCAATGTCTGCATGGTCCGGGCGGTCGTAACCTCAATCGTTACCCGGTGCGGGTATTCGACAATCAGATCCAGATTACTTTTATCGAGGAGAGCGTGGCATGAGCGAAACCCTGAACTTCAACCCGGCGCTGCCGGAAAGCCGCCAGTTTACGCCGCCCGCCGAAGGCGGAAACGGCAATATTCACAAGCCGGGCGACTACGAAAATCTTATCTGGCAGACCCGCAGTCGCGTCCCAGAAAGCTGGGAGCTGCAGCTTATCGCCACCCTTGAAGGGCTGTTTGAGCAGGGGGCGGAAAACCTGACGCAGCTGGTGGACGGGCTGAACGGCCTCAGGATGCACGACCAGCAGGGCGAACCGTGGAGTGAAGCCAGCTTTGAGGCTTTTTTGCAGGTAAACGGATACTGAGGACACAGCGATGACGACAACGGTACAGAACTATCTCGATAAAGGTTTACGCGGCCTGTGGTATCCGGTGCTGGCAAGCTGGGAAGTGCAGTCCGCGCCGGTAGGCATCACCCGTCTCGGCGAACAAATTGTGGTGTGGCGTAACAAAGACGGTCAGTTGCAGGCGCTGGAAGACCGCTGCCCGCACCGCGGCGCACGCCTGTCGATGGGCTGGAACCTCGGCGACCGCATCGCCTGCTGGTATCACGGCGTGGAAGTGGCGGGGAGCGGCGAAGTGAAAGATGTCCCGGCGGTCGACAAGTGCCCGCTGGTGGGCCAGCAGTGCGTGCGCAGCTATAGCGTTCAGGAAGCGCACGGGGCGATTTTTTTATGGTTTGGCGCGACGGCGAACCAGCAGCCGGATGAGCTGAGCTTCCCGGAAGAGCTGGCTAACGGCGACAAATACAGCAACTTTCTCTGCACCGCCGCGTGGAAATGCAACTATCAGTACGCGCTGGAAAACGTTATGGACCCGATGCACGGCACCTACCTGCACTCCTCTTCACACTCGATGGCGGAAGGTGAGCGTAAAGCGGACATGGTGCTTCAGCCGACCAAAACCGGCTTTATCTTTGAGAAAAAAGGCCAGAGCGGCGTCAACTTTGACTGGGTGGAGCTGGGTAACAGCGGGGCCTGCTGGATGCGCCTGTCGATCCCGTACCAGAAACGCTTTGGGCCAGGAGGCCACTTCTTTATCGTCGGCATGGTGGTACCGGAAGATAATGACAACTGTCGGGTCTTTTTCTGGCGTATCCGCGGCGTACAGGGCTGGCAGCGCGATATGTGGCGCTTTATGTACCGCAACCGTCTGGAAAAACTGCACTGGGAAGTGCTGGAGCAGGATCGCGTGGTGCTGGAGAGCCTGGCGCCGAACGCCCGCGACCATGAATACCTCTATCAGCACGACGTCGGGCTGTCGCGCCTGCGCCGCATGATGCAAAAAGCGGCCAAAGAGCAGCTGGCGGCGCGGGATGAACAGCAGGGCGCCGCCTGATGAACGGACTATTGAAAGGTAAACGCATCGTGGTGACCGGGGCCGCGCGCGGGCTGGGCTATCACTTCGCCAAAGCCTGTGCGGAGCAGGGCGCGAAAGTCGTGATGTGCGACATCCTCGAGGGCCAACTGGCCGAGAGCGCGCATGGGCTCAGCGAACGGGGTTTTGCCATCGAGTCTTACGTTATCGATCTGGCCGATCCGCGCTCAATCGAGCAGGTTTTTAGCGCGATTGGCGAACGGGGCTCCATCGACGGGCTGGTGAATAACGCCGCAATGGCCACCGGCGTCGGCGGCAAGAATATGATCGATTACGATCCGGATCTGTGGGATCGGGTGATGTCGGTTAACGTCAAGGGCACCTGGCTGGTCACCCGGGCGGCGGTACCGCTGCTGCGTGAAGGCAGCGGGATCGTTAACGTGGCGTCGGACACCGCGCTGTGGGGCGCGCCGCGTCTGATGGCCTACGTCGCCAGCAAAGGTGCGGTCATCGCCATGACCCGCTCAATGGCGCGGGAGCTTGGCGAGAAGCGCATTCGCATTAACGCTATCGCTCCGGGGCTGACCCGGGTTGAGGCAACCGAGTATGTTCCGGCTGAACGTCATCAGCTGTATGAGAACGGCCGGGCTCTGAGCGGCGCCCAGCAGCCGGAGGATGTTACCGGCAGCGTGGTGTGGCTGCTCAGTGAGCTGTCGCGGTTTATCACCGGACAGCTGATCCCGGTCAACGGCGGATTTGTTTTTAACTAAAGAGGCGAGGCGGTATGGCAAACGAGCGGGAAGTGAAGTACCTGGTGCCGGGCCTGGAGCGGGGGCTGGAGCTGCTGCTGGCATTTGGCGAGCAGCATCGCGATCTCACCTTTGCCGAGCTGCATCGGCTGGTGGATATGCCGAAAGCGACCGCCTATCGCGTGGTGCAGACGCTGGAATATATGGGCTTTCTGGAGCGCAATCCGCGCACCAATACCTTTTCGCTCGGGATGAACGTCCTGCGTCTTGGCTTTGAATATATCGCCTCCCTGGATGTGGCGCAGGTCGGCCAGCCGGTGATTGAACAGCTGCGCGATACCAGCCAGTGCAGCAGCCACCTGGCGATCCGCGACGGGCGCGACATTATCTATATCGCCCGCGTCAGCGCCGCCGGCTCGCGCATTAATCAGGTCAGCATCGGCACCCGGCTGCCGGTCCACTGCACCTCGCTTGGCCGCATGCTGCTGACCGACGTCTCCCGCCGTGAGTTTGAACAGCTGTTTCCTGACGAACGGCTGCCGGGCAATACGCCGGGGCAAATTCACGACCGCGAGGCGCTGTGGCAGATGGTGCAGCAGGATAAAGCGCGGGGCTTTGTGATTGGCGAGTCCTTCTACCGTCACGGGATCTCCTCCATCGTTTACCCGGTCTACGATCGCAGCGGACGGGTGGCGGCGGTCGTCAGTATCCTGGTGCCGTCGGATGAGATCCCGCAGGCCGACCGCGAGCGGCTGCAAAACGATGTCAGCATGGCGGCGGACAAAATTTCAGGCTTCCTCGGGCATTTAGCTCAGGCTATTTAAATCAATACGTTAACTGCAGGCGCTTGGGTGCGTCGGGCATGTTTTACGCCCAAATCCGGGCGACAGAACGGTAAAGAGGCAACGAACGATGAGTGTAACCGGAATTGAAAAGCTGGAATTTGGCGTCGACGACCTGACCCATAGCGCCAAATTTATGCGTGATTTTGGCCTGACGAGCGATGCCGACGGCCGGCGTTTTACCACCCTGAGCGGCGCTCAGGTGCTGCTGAACCCGATCAACAGCCCGGATCTGCCGCCCGCCTTTGAGGCGGGTAATACCCTGCGCCGGATGACCTGGGGCGTGGCGGACCAGGCGGCGCTGGACGCGCTGCGTCCGAAGCTGGCGCAGCAGCCGGCCTTTCGCGAAGTGGACGGCGCTCTGGAGTGCCAGGACCCGAACGGCATGACGCTGCGGGTCCAGGTGAGCCGGCAGACGCCGGTCGCGCTGGAGGTCGAGCCGATAAACCAGTGGGGCGACGTGCGGAGGATCGATACGCCTAGCCCGGTTTATGACCGCGCTCAGCCGATCAACATCGGCCACGTGGTGTTCTTCGTTGAGGAGCTGGCGGCGGTAGAGACCTTCTACCGCGAGGTGCTGGGTTTCCAGGTTTCCGATCGCTATATCAACCGCGCGGTGTTCCTGCGCTGCGGCGTCCGCGGCGGTCATCACAATCTCTTTTTATTACAGCTGCCGACTCGCAAGCGCGGCCTTAACCACGTCGCCTTTACGGTGCGCGATATTCACGAAGTGATCGGCGGCGGGATCGCGATGAACAAAAGCCAGTGGAGCACCTTTATCGGCCCCGGCCGCCACCCGGTCTCTTCGGCCTATTTCTGGTACGTCAACAGCCCGACCGGCGGGGCGTTTGAGTACTACACCAACGACGACTATCTGACGGAAAACTGGCAGCCGCGCGAGCTGGAACACTCCCTGGTTTCCTTTACCGAGTGGGCGGTGGAGGGCGGTATCGACCACGATACCCGCCGCCAGCAGAAAAAGCCGGAGGCGGTATGACGGTGCGGATAGTGATTATCGGCGGCGGCCAGGCCGGCGGCTGGGCGGCAAAAACGCTGCGTGATGAAGGCTTTGACGGCGAGATTTGCGTCATCGCTGAAGAGGAGTGGGATTTTTACGAACGTCCGCCGCTATCGAAAGCGGCGCTGCTGGAGGCCGAACCGGCGCTGCCGCGTCTGTTTAGCGCGGAAGCTCAGCAGGCGCTGAACCTGACGTGGTATCGCCCGCAGCGGGCGGAGGCCATCGAGCGCGAGAGCAAAACCGTGCGCCTGAGCGGCGGCGAGCGGCTAACCTACGACCGCCTGCTGATCGCCACCGGCGGCCGCGCCCGCCTGCCCGGCGAGGCCTGGGCGCAGCATCCGCAGGTCTACACTCTGCGCCACTGGCAGGATGCCCGGCGGCTGAAGCAGCGTCTGGCGGCCAGCACCCGGCTGGCGATCGTCGGCGGCGGCTGGATTGGCCTGGAGATTGCCGCCTCGGCGCGCAAAAGCGGCGTCGAGGTCACGCTATACGAACAGCAGCCGGCGCTGTGCATGCGCTCGGTGAGCGGCGAAGTGTCGCAGGAGCTGGAATGGCTGCACCGGGATCAGGGGGTCAACGTCCGCACGGGGTGCGGCGCGCTTGGCCTCGAAGATAGCGACGGCCTGCCGGTGATCCGCTGCGACGGCCGACGTCAGACCTTCGATGCGGTGGTGGTGGGGATCGGCGTCGATCTTAACCTCGAGCTGGCGCAGGAGGCGGGCCTGCCGGTCGATCGCGGGATCGTGGTCGACGCCCAGGGGCGGACCGCGGATCCGGCTATTTTCGCCGCCGGCGATGTCGCCCGCCATCACCGGTTCGGTCTGTGCATTCAGTCGTGGGCCTTTGCCCAGAATCAGGCGGTGGCGACGGCAAAAGCGATGCTCGATCCGCAGGCTGAGGGCTACGACGAAGCGCCGTGGCTGTGGTCGGATCAATACGCGCACAATATTCAGATCCTCGGTATTCCGCAGCCGGGAACCCGGACGGTGGTTCGCCGCGATCCCAAAGGGCCGCTGTTTTTCTCGATCGCTGGCGACGGCCGCCTCAGCCAGCTGGTGGCGTTTAACGATGCGCGCGCCGTCAAGCTGGCGAAGCGCTGGATGGCGGCGGGGAGGGATCTTTCCGCCGTGCCGCTCGACGATCTGACCTTTTCGCTGATGTCATTGCGATAACACCCGCGCACCCTTAAGGGGGAGAGATGACCACATTAGAGACCAACACCGCGCCCTCCGTGGCGGGCGGTGAGGGCGTCCACGCGCCTGAAAAAGCGGTTCGCTGGGCCATTCCGCTGTCGTTACTGGCCTGCGTGCTGCTGGCGTTCTTCGACAAAATCAGCATCGCGGCGCTGTTTTCCGATAGCCATTTCCAGCAGGCGATGGGCATCGATTTTGATACCACCCGCCTCGGCATCCTGATGAGCGCTTTTTTACTGAGCTACGGTTTCTCCTCGGTTCTGCTCAGCGGGCTGGGAGACCGCATCGCGCCGCTGCGCCTGCTCACCGGCATGATGGTGGCGTGGTGCGTATTGATGGTGATGATGGGATTCACCCACAGCTACAGCGCCATGATCGTGCTGCGCGTGCTGCTCGGTATCGCCGAAGGGCCGCTGTTTCCGCTGGCCTTCGCCATCGTGCGCCACACCTTCCCGCAGCGTCTGCAGGCGCGCGCCACCATGCTGTGGCTGCTCGGTACGCCGGTTGGCGCGGCCATCGGCTTCCCGCTCTCCATCTGGCTGCTCAGCACCTTCGGCTGGCAAAGCACCTTCTTTGCGATGGCGATGCTGACGGCGCCGGTGCTGATTTTTGTCCGTATCGGCCTGCGCGGGATCCAGCTGGAGGGCAAAACGTCCGCAGCCGAGAGTTCGCAGGAAGAGCGGCGTAGCGCCCGCCGGGAGCTGTTTGTCAGTCCGCACTTCTGGATGATCTGCGTCTTCAATATCGCTTTCCTGGCCTATCTGTGGGGCATCAACGGCTGGCTTCCCGGCTACCTGGTTAAGGGCAAGGGTATCCACCTGGAGCACGCCGGCTGGCTGTCGTCGATGCCGTTTATCGCCATGCTGCTCGGCGAAATCATCGGGGCGTGGCTTTCAGACCGGGTGGATAAACGCGCGGCCGCCTGCTTTATCTCGCTGGCCGGAGCGGCGGTGGGTCTGGCGGCGGTGATGCACTTCACCACTCCGCTAACGGTTATCGCGGCGATGAGCTTTAGCACCTTCATGTGGGGAACCGGCGCCCCCAATATTTTTGCGCTGCTGGCGAAGGCGACCCATCCCCGGGTCAGCGCCACGGCGGGTGGGATTTTCAACGGGTTGGGAAACTTTGCCGGCGCCCTGTCGCCTGCGGTGATGGGCGCGCTTATCGCCTTCACCCACAGCATGGATTCCGGACTGATCTTTCTGGCGGTGATGGCGGTCGTAGGCTGTCTCCTGTTGCTGCCGCTGCTAAGACGTTACTGAGGAGAAGACGATGACAGATTCAAGCGTAACTGCAAAACAGGGCCTCAAGCCTGAGCACCTGACGATGGAAGAGTGGATTGAGTCGCGTATCGCGCGCTTTGAAGGACGCAAATATGACTGGAATGCGCTGAAGTTCCAGGCCGATTTCGACCCGAAATACCGCCGCGCCCAGATGCGCTACATCGGCACCGGCGCCACCGGCGTCGCCAACGACACCAATACCGTGGCGGCGGAGAACTTCACCTTCTCCACCATGGTGCTGCCGGCGAAGTGCGAAGGGCCGCTGCACCTGCACGACGATGTCGAAGAGGTGTTTTTCATGCTCAAGGGGCAGATAACCCTGATGGTTCAGGACGGCGACAGCTACACCGAAACCGTGCTGCGCGAGCGCGACCTGATCTCCGTCCCGGCGGGGATCTACCGCGGGCTGTTTAACCACGGCGAAGAGGAAGCGCTGATGTGCGTGATGCTCGGCACCCGCAAGCCGAATATCCCGACCTATCCGGAAGATCATCCCCTGTCAAAAGTGAAGCGCGGTTAAGGAGGCGGTATGACGGGTTTTCGTCAACAGGGGAGCGGCACGCCGCTGGTGCTGCTGCACGGTATCAGCTCCGGCGCGGCCTCCTGGCATAAGCAGATGGCGCTGCCCGGCTACCGCGTGCTGGCCTGGGATATGCCCGGTTATGGCGAAAGCCCGATGCTGCCGGTCGCACAAGCCGATGCCGGCGACTATGCCGAGGCGCTGGCGCGCCTGCTGGACAGCGCCGGCGTTGAGCAGGCGGTGCTGGTGGGCCACTCGCTGGGCGCGCTGGTGGCCAGCGCCTTTGCGGCAAAGTATCCCGGGCGCGTTCTGCGCCTGGTGCTGGCCGATGCCGCTCAGGGCTACGGCCGGGCAGAAGCCGCGCAGCGTGAAAAAATCTGGCTGGGCCGCCGGCAGCAGATGGCCTCCGGCGGCGAAGCGATGGCGCAGAGCCGGGCCGCGAAGCTGCTGCACCCCTGTACGGATGAGGCCAACGTCGTCGTCGTCGCCGCCGGCATGCGCAGGCTGCGCGCCGAGGGCTATCTTGCCGCGGCGTGGATGCTGGCCCATGACGATATTCACCGCTGGCTTGGCGATTTTGGCGGCCGCTTTGAGGCGTGGTGCGGTGAGCAGGATGCCATTACCCAGCCGGAGCTGGTGCAGGGGCTGGCGCTGCGCTACGCCATGCCGTTCGTCGGCATCCCGCGAGCGGGGCACGCCAGCTATCTCGATAACGACATATTTTTCAATCAACAGCTTTTACGGGTAAGGGAAGAGGTGCGCGATGAATGCACAAATTGAAGGCCGCGTAGCGGTGGTTACCGGCGGGTCGTCAGGGATTGGCTTTGAAACGCTGCGCCTGCTGCTGGCCGAAGGGGCGAAGGTCGCCTTCTGCGGCCGCGATCCGGACCGGCTCGCCGGCGCCCATGCGGCGCTGCAAAACGAATATCCCGGAGCGGAGGTCTTCTCTTACCGCTGCGACGTGCTGAAAGAAGACGAGGTGCGGGGCTTTGCCGAGGCGGTAGCGGCCCGCTTTGGCGATGCCGACATGCTGATTAATAACGCCGGCCAGGGGTACGTGGCGCACTTCGCCGATACGCCGCGGGAGGCGTGGCTGCATGAGGCTGAGCTCAAGCTGTTCGGGGTGATTAACCCGGTAAAAGCCTTTCAGGCGCAGCTTGAGCGCTCGGATATCGCCTCGATCACCTGCGTGAACTCGCTGCTGGCGCTGCAGCCGGAGGAGCACATGATCGCCACCTCCGCCGCCCGCGCGGCGCTGCTCAACATGACCCTGACGCTGTCGAAGGATCTGATAGCCAAAGGCATTCGCGTGAACTCCATTCTGCTCGGCATGGTGGAGTCCGGGCAGTGGCAGCGGCGCTTTGAAAACCGCACGGACAGGAGTCAGAGCTGGCCCGAGTGGACGGCGGATATCGCGCGCAGGCGCGGCATTCCGATGGCGCGTCTCGGCAGACCGCAGGAACCGGCACAGGCGCTGCTGTTCCTCGCCTCGCCGCTGGCGTCGTTTACTACCGGCGCGGCGCTGGATGTCTCCGGCGGCTTTTGCCGCCATCTGTAAGGAGTTGAGATGAAAAAGATCATGCTCATCGGCTATGGCGCGATGGCGCAGGCGGTGATTGAACGCCTGCCGCCGCAGGTTGCTCTGGGCTGGGTGGTGGCGCGCGAGGCGCATCACGCGGCGATCCGCCAACGCTTCGGCGACGCGGTGGTGGCGCTGGACGACCCGCAGGCCTGTACGCAAACCCCGGATCTGGTGCTGGAGTGCGCCAGCCAGCAGGCGGTGGCGCAGTTTGGCGAAGCTATTCTCAAGCGCGGCTGGCATCTGGCGGTGATCTCCACCGGCGCGCTGGCGGATAGCGAGCTGGAAAAACGTTTAACGAGCGCCGGAGGCCGGCTAACCCTGCTTGCCGGAGCCGTGGCCGGTATCGACGGCCTGGCGGCAGCGAAAGAGGGCGGTCTTGAGCAGGTGACCTACCGGTCGCGCAAAAGCCCAGCCAGCTGGCGCGGCAGCTATGCGGAAATGCTCATCGACCTCAACGCGGTCAGTGAAGCAAAAATCTTTTTTGAAGGCAGCGCGCGCGAAGCGGCTCGTCTGTTTCCGGCGAACGCCAACGTTGCGGCAACCGTCGCGCTGGGCGGCATCGGGATGGACGATACCCGGGTACAGCTGATGGTCGATCCGACGACCAAACGCAATACCCATACGCTGCATGTACAGGGCGCGTTTGGCGAGTTCCACCTGGAGCTCAGCGGATTACCGCTCGCCAGCAACCCAAAAACTTCCACCCTGGCGGCACTGAGCGCGGTTCGCGCCTGCCGCGAACTGGCATAGCGCAAAGAGGCGGCGATGGATGAGTTAAAGATTTTTATCGGCGGTCGCTGGCGCTACGGCGGCGGCAACCTGATGCACAGCCTGTTTCCGGCCGACGGCTCGGTAAACGCCGCGCTTCATGCGGCAAGCCTTGACGATCTGCATGAGGCGATCGCGCTGGCCGAAAGCGCCTGGCGCCAGCCGGCGTGGCGCAGCATGCTGCCCCATCTGCGGGCAAAGATCCTGCATAAAGTGGCGGATATTATCGAATCCCGCCTTGAGGAGCTGACGCGGATGCAGAGCCGCGACAACGGCAAGCCGCTGGCGGAGGCGCGAGGCCTGGTGATGAGCGCGGCGGGCAGCGCCCGCTACTTTGCCGCCGCCTGCGAACTGCTGGAGGGCGAACTGCCGACCCCCCGGCAGGCGGATCTGCTGACGCTCAGCCGCTACGAGCCGCTGGGCGTGGTGGCGGCAATCACGCCGTGGAACTCGCCGATCGCCAGCGAGATGCAAAAAGTGGCCCCGGCGATCGCCGCCGGTAACGCGGTGATCCTCAAGCCGGCGGAGGCCACGCCGCTGATGGCGCTGGAGCTGGCGCGGATCTTCGAACAGGCCGGCCTGCCGGCGGGTCTGCTCAGCGTGCTGCCGGGTAAAGGATCGGTGATTGGCGACGCGCTGGCCCGCCATCCCAAGGTCCGCAAAATTTCCTTTACCGGCGGCACCAGCACCGGACGTCATCTGGCGCACGTAGCGGCGGAAAAGCTGATCCCGGCGTCGCTGGAGCTCGGCGGAAAATCGCCGACTATCGTGCTGGAAGATGCCGATATTGAGCAGGCGGCGCGGGGCATCTGCTACGGCATCTTTAGCTCCGGCGGCCAGGCCTGCATCGCCGGCTCGCGGCTGTTTGTGCATGAAAATGTCTACCCGCAGCTGATGGCGCGCCTGCTGGAGCTGACCCGCGGGCTCAGAATCGGCCATCCGTTTAGCGCAGAAACCCACGTCGGGCCGCTGATTAATGCTAAGCACCGCGACAGCGTGCTGGAGTACGTCGAGCTGGCTAAACGCGAAGGCGGCCGGGTGCTGTGCGGCGGCGAGATCCCGGCGGACCCGACGCTGGCGGCAGGCAGCTATTTTCAACCGACCATCGTTGAAGGGCTGACCAACGCGGCCCGCGCCTGCCGGGAGGAGATCTTCGGCCCGGTGCTGGTGGCGATGACCTTCAGCGATGAGGAGGCGCTGATCCGCGAAGCCAATGATTCCGTCTACGGCCTGGCGGCAGGGGTCTGGACGCGGGACAGCGGACGCGCCCTGCGCTTAAGCGATCGCCTGGAAGCCGGGACGGTGTGGATCAACACCTACAAGGTTTTCTCCATTTCCACCCCGTTCGGGGGCTTTAAAGAGAGCGGCCTGGGCCGCGAAAAAGGGATTCAGGGGCTCAAGGCCTGGATGCAACAAAAGAGCATTTATCTGGCGACGGGTAATAGCGTCAACCACTGGTGCGACTAAGAGAAGGGTGTGCAATGAGCGAAATGATAACCGTCGGCGAAGCCATCGCCAGAACGCTGGAGCAGTACAACGTTGAGGCTATTTACGGCGTCATCTCTATTCACAACCTGCCGATCGCCGATGCGGTAGGCCAGCGCGGAAATATCCGCTTTGTTCCGGCGCGCGGTGAGGCCGGATCGGTCACTATGGCCGACGCCCACGGGCGCTTTTCCGGACTGGGCGTGGCGTTGACCAGCACCGGCGCGGGGGCCGGCAACGCGGTAGGGGCGCTGGTGGAGGCGATGAACGCCTGTACGCCGCTGCTGCACCTCACCGGTCAGGTGGAGAAAACCTGGCTCGATGCCGACACCGGCTTTATTCACGAAACCCGCGACCAGCTGACCTTCCTGAAGGCCAGCTCGAAGCGCGCGTACCGCATCAGCAACGCCAGCCAGGCGCTGGCTATCCTGCATAAGGCGATTCAGGAGGCGCAAACGCCGCCGTGCGGTCCGGTCTCGGTTGAGATCCCGATTGATATTCAGGGCGCTAAAATCCCGGCATCGCTGGTGACCGCCGCGCTGAAAGCGGCCCCGGCTGCGGCTGCCGATAGCGCCGCCGTCGATGCGCTGTGGGCGCAGCTCAGGCAGGCTAAACGGCCGCTGCTGTGGCTGGGCGGCGGAACAATAGGCAGCGCGGCGGCGGTGAAAAAACTGGCCGATGCCGGAATGACCGTGATCTCCAGCACCCACGGCCGCGGTGTGCTGCCGGACGGGCACCGCGCCAGCCTGCGCGCGTTCCACAATTCGCCGTCCGTTGAAGCGCTGATGGCGCAATGTGACTTTACCCTGGTGGCGGGCTCGCGCCTGCGCAGCAACGAAACCCGCTCCTGGACCCTGGAGCTGCCGTCGCCAAGGGTGCAGATTGATATCGATCCGGCGGCGGCCAGCCGTAACTATCTGATGGATAACACGCTGATCGCCGACTGTGCCACTTTGCTGGCGGCGCTGGCGGAAAAAGCGCAGGGGCGTGAATGGGGTAATGTCCAGTGGGATGCGCAGGTCAAAGAGGCGGTCGCGCTGGCGGAGATTGGGCTGCGCGAGCAGTGCGGCGCCTACGCGCAGCTGAACGACGCCATCGCCCAGGCGCTGCCTGACGACGGGATCCTGGTGCGCGATATCACCGTTTCCGGCAGCCTGTGGGGGAGCCGTCTGTTCCGCGCCCACGGCCCGTTAATGAACATCCACTCGCTGGCCGGAGCCATTGGCATGGGCCTGCCGATGGCGATCGGCACGGCGATTGCCAATCCGCAGCGTAAGGTGGTCGGCCTCGTCGGCGACGGCGGGCTGAGCCTGAATCTGGGGGAGCTGGCGACCCTGGCGCAGGAAAAAGCTAACGTCACTCTGCTGATTATGAACGACGGCGGCTACGGCGTGATGCGCGGGATTCAGGATAAGTATTTCGGCGGCCGCCAGTATTACAACGAGCTGCATACCCCGGACTTCACGCTGCTGGCGCAGGCCATCGGCCTGCAGGCGTGGAGCGTTGAGCGGGCGGAGGATTTCCAGTCGGTGATGACCGAAGCGCTGGCGATGCCGGGGCCGTCGGTGGTGGAGGTCAAAATGGGGCAGATTGGCGCCCTGCGCTTTGCCGGGCCGCCGCAGAAAACGCTGTATTAAGCCGTTACCCCCTCTCTGGCGCTGCAGAGAGGGGCTCCGGGATTATTTAATGCCGTCCGCCTTCATGCGATCGCGGATGTGCTGAGCGCGCTCCTGCGATGCCGGGTGATCGTCAAACATGGTGCTTTGACGCCCGGCTTCCAGTTTAGCCAGCTTCTCGAAGCTGGTGGCCAGTCCCGACGGATTGATCCCGCGCTTACGCAGCAGATCGTAGGAGTAGTCGTCCGCTTCGGACTCCTGGCGCTGGGAGAACTGCGAGTTCACCAGCTTTTCGCCCAGAGCGCCCAGCTGAGACTGCGACAGGCTGCCGACGATACCGCCCGCCGACGCGGCGGCGGCGCGAACGGCGTTGGTGCCGAGCGCCACCTGCATGCCTTTCTTCACATGACCCAGCGCGACGTGGCCCATTTCGTGGCCGATAACCGCTTCCACTTCGTTATCGTTCATGATGTCCATCAGGCCGCTATAGACGCGGATGCAGCCGTTAGCCATCGCAAACGCGTTGACGTCTTTGGTTTCATAGACTTTGTAGTTGACCGGCTGGCCGTTGATATTGTCGCCCAGCGCGGCGGCGATTTTATTCAGACGCTTGCTGTATTCGCTGCCGGCCGGCGAAAGGGTAGCCTTGCTATCCATCTCTTTACAGGCCTGGTCGCTGAGGGTTTTGACCTGCGCGTCGCTCAGAGAATAAGCCTGAAAAGCTTCGGCGCCGGAGCTGAGGAGGGCGTTGGAGTCCATGTTCTGACATCCGGTAAGGGTTGCTGCAATCCCAAGGGCAAGAATAGTTGAGCGAATTTTCATTTTTATCTTCCACAATCTTACGATTTTTTGTCTGAAAAAGGCGACGATAAGCATGTCGCATCCTGCACAAATTATAAAGAGTATTGCGTGATACGGGCGAGAGGATTCCGGGGCAGCACAACGTGTTCCGGAGATTTCTTAAACCACAAAAGGATGCTCCATGTACATGCTTTGTCGCTTGGGTTACATTGTTGACACTTTTTTCTGGCGTAGCCCAAAACGCGCTCTCGTCAAGTCGTTAAGGGTATGGCCTTCAACAGTCCGAACTGGAGTCAAAATGTCCTCACGTAAAGAGCTTGCTAACGCTATTCGTGCGCTGAGCATGGACGCGGTACAGAAAGCCAAATCCGGCCACCCGGGTGCCCCGATGGGTATGGCTGACATTGCCGAAGTCCTGTGGCGTGATTTCCTGAATCATAACCCGAACAACCCGACCTGGGCTGACCGCGACCGCTTCGTGCTGTCCAACGGCCACGGCTCGATGCTGATTTACAGCCTGCTGCATCTCACCGGTTATGACCTGCCGATTGAAGAACTGAAAAACTTCCGTCAGCTGCACTCCAGAACCCCGGGCCACCCGGAAGTCGGCTACACCGCCGGCGTTGAAACCACCACCGGCCCGCTGGGCCAGGGGATTGCCAACGCGGTCGGGATGGCGATTGCCGAAAAAACCCTGGCGGCGCAGTTCAACCGTCCGGGCCACGATATCGTTGACCACTTCACCTATGCGTTCATGGGCGACGGCTGCATGATGGAAGGCATTTCTCACGAAGTGTGCTCCCTGGCCGGTACCCTGAAGCTGGGCAAGCTGGTGGCGTTCTATGACGACAACGGCATCTCCATCGACGGTCACGTTGAAGGCTGGTTCACCGACGATACCGCTAAACGTTTCGAAGCCTACGGCTGGCACGTGGTGCGCGGCGTGGACGGCCATGACGCCGACGCCATCAAACGCGCGGTGGAAGAAGCGCGCGCGGTGACCGACAAACCGTCCCTGCTGATGTGCAAAACCATCATCGGCTTCGGTTCGCCGAACAAAGCCGGTACCCACGACTCCCACGGCGCGCCGCTGGGCGACGCGGAAATCGCGCTGACCCGCGAGGCGCTGGGCTGGCATCACCCGGCGTTTGAAATCCCGTCTGACATCTACGCGCAGTGGGATGCAAAAGAAGCCGGTCAGGCAAAAGAAGCGTCCTGGAACGAGAAGTTCGCGGCCTACGCCAGCGCCTTCCCGCAGGAAGCGGCTGAATTCACCCGTCGTATGAAAGGCGAGATGCCGGCCGACTTCGGCGCGAAAGCGAACGAGTTCATCGCGAAGCTGCAGGCTAACCCGGCGAAAATTGCCAGCCGTAAAGCGTCGCAGAATGCGATTGAAGCCTTCGGCCCGCTGCTGCCTGAATTCCTCGGCGGCTCAGCTGACCTGGCGCCGTCGAACCTGACTATCTGGTCCGGCTCGAAAGCCATCAACGAAGACACCGCGGGTAACTATATCCATTACGGCGTGCGTGAGTTCGGGATGACCGCGATTGCCAACGGTATCTCCCTGCACGGCGGTTTCCTGCCGTACACCTCCACCTTCCTGATGTTCGTGGAATATGCCCGTAACGCGGTGCGTATGGCGGCGCTGATGAAGCAGCGTCAGGTGATGGTCTACACCCACGACTCCATCGGTCTGGGGGAAGACGGCCCGACGCACCAGCCGGTCGAGCAGGTGGCTTCGCTGCGCGTGACGCCGAACATGAGCACATGGCGTCCGTGTGACCAGGTGGAATCGGCGATTGCGTGGAAATACGGGGTTGAGCGTCACGACGGCCCGACGGCGCTGATCCTGTCGCGTCAGAACCTGGCGCAGCAGGAGCGTACGGCAGAGCAGCTGGCGAACGTTGCCCGCGGCGGCTACGTGCTGAAAGATTGTGCCGGCCAGCCGGAGCTGATCTTCATCGCCACCGGTTCAGAAGTTGAGCTGGCGGTTGCCGCGTGGGACCAGCTGTCTGCGGAAGGGGTGAAGGCGCGGGTGGTATCCATGCCGTCCACCGACGCGTTCGACAAGCAGGATGCGGCGTACCGTGAATCGGTGCTGCCGAAAGCGGTTTCGGCTCGCGTGGCGGTGGAAGCGGGTATCGCCGACTACTGGTTCAAATACGTGGGCCTGAACGGCGCTATCGTCGGCATGACGAGCTTCGGCGAGTCTGCGCCGGCCGAGCTGCTGTTCGAAGAGTTCGGCTTCACCGTTGAGAACGTTGTCGCTAAGGCGAAAGCGCTGCTGTAGTTCTGAGCAACGCGCGCCGCGACGCGAGTATAAGAATGAGCCGGGCTAACGCCCGGCTTTTTTGTTGCTGTTATTCCCGATGCTCGTCATGAAGCTGCATATTATTCCAGTGAAAATGTGATGTAGGTCAGATTACAGGCTTCTCGTGCTGGACAAGCATTCCTTTTATTCCTCGTTTGGCTTATTCTAGCTGAAGCGTTTCAGTCGTCTAAATGTTCGACAATTAATCAATCAGTCGCAGTTTGCGACGGGTAAGGTTTCCCTCCGGGCGTTGCTGGATTACTCTGTCAGCCACCTCACATCAGGGATAACCTTGCAGGAGACCTATGACCATACGCATTGCGATTAATGGCTTCGGTCGCATAGGACGCAACGTGGTTCGCGCTTTATATGAATCCGGGCGTCGTGCGGAAATTACCGTGGTGGCAATCAACGAGCTGGCGGATGCTGCGGGCATCGCGCACTTGTTGAAATATGACACCAGCCATGGGCGCTTTGCCTGGGACGTTCGCCAGGAGCGAGAGCAGCTTTACGTTGGCGATGACGTCATTCGCCTGCTGCACGAAGCTTCAATAGAGGCGCTACCCTGGCAAGAGCTGGCGGTTGATATCGTACTTGATTGTACCGGGGTTTACGGCAGCCGTGAGCATGGCGAAGCCCATCTTCAGGCTGGGGCGAAGAAAGTCATCTTTTCGCATCCCGGGGGTAACGATCTCGATGCCACCGTCGTGTTCGGCGTTAACCATGATGAGCTACGTGCAGAGCACCGCATTGTCTCCAACGCCTCCTGCACCACCAACTGCATTATTCCGGTCATTAAACTGCTAGATGATGCCTACGGCATTGAGTCAGGGACGGTAACGACGATCCACTCCGCCATGCACGATCAGCAGGTTATAGACGCCTATCATCCGGATTTACGCCGTACGCGTGCGGCCAGTCAGTCAATTATTCCGGTTGATACTAAACTTGCGGCGGGGATCGCGCGTATTTTCCCTCAGTTTAACGACCGTTTTGAAGCGATTGCGGTTCGTGTACCGACGATAAATGTGACGGCGATCGACCTGAGCGTAACGGTGAAAAAACCGGTAAAGGCTAGTGAAGTCAACCAGTTGCTGCAAAAAGCAGCGCAGGGAACATTTCATGGTATAGTTGACTATACGGAATTACCGTTAGTCTCGACAGATTTTAACCACGATCCGCACAGCGCCATCGTTGATGGCACCCAGACGCGGGTGAGTGGAGCGCATTTGATCAAAACGTTGGTCTGGTGCGATAACGAATGGGGCTTTGCTAACCGGATGCTCGACACGACGTTAGCGATGGCCGCTCAAGGTTTCAGGTAAGACTTACCGTGTACGGAATCTTCAGGTTGCGTCGAGGCGGCAGCTGAATGAATCCCAGGCGTTTACAAAGTAGGTGACTGGGGTGAGTGGGGCAGCCAGCAAAGAGGCAGCTTGCAGGATGAAGCGCATGGCGTCTGCAAAACTTTATGAATCAAATTGAGAGGATTCACCATGTCTGTAATTAAGATGACCGATCTGGATCTGGCTGGTAAACGCGTTTTTATCCGTGCCGATCTGAACGTACCAGTTAAAGACGGTAAAGTAACCAGCGACGCGCGTATTCGTGCTTCTCTGCCGACCATTGAGCTGGCTCTGAAGCAGGGCGCTAAAGTGATGGTCACTTCTCACCTGGGTCGTCCGACCGAAGGCGAGTACAACGAAGAATTCTCTCTGCTGCCGGTTGTTAATTACCTGAAAGACAAACTGTCCAGCCCGGTACGTCTGGTTAAAGATTACCTGGACGGCGTTGAAGTTGCCGCCGGTGAACTGGTTGTTCTGGAAAACGTTCGCTTCAACAAAGGCGAAAAGAAAGACGACGAAGAGCTGTCTAAAAAATACGCGGCGCTGTGCGACGTGTTCGTTATGGATGCATTCGGCACCGCCCACCGTGCCCAGGCTTCTACCCACGGTATCGGTAAATTTGCCGACGTAGCCTGCGCCGGCCCTCTGCTGGCTGAAGAGCTGGACGCGCTGGGTAAAGCGCTGAAAGAGCCGGCTCGCCCGATGGTTGCCATCGTCGGTGGTTCTAAAGTTTCCACTAAGCTGACCGTTCTGGACTCCCTGTCTAAAATCGCTGACCAGCTGATTGTCGGTGGCGGTATCGCCAACACCTTCGTCGCCGCTCAGGGCCACAACGTCGGCAAATCCCTGTACGAAGCTGACCTGGTTGACGAAGCTAAGCGTCTGCTGACTACCTGCGACATCCCGGTTCCGACCGACGTTCGCGTAGCGACTGAATTCTCCGAAACTGCGACCGCAACCCTGAAATCTGTTAACGACATCAAAGATGAAGAGCAGATTCTGGACCTCGGCGACGTTTCCGCGCAGAAGCTGGCTGATATCCTGAAAAACGCCAAAACCATTCTGTGGAACGGCCCGGTCGGCGTGTTCGAGTTCCCGAACTTCCGTAAAGGGACTGAAATCGTGGCTAACGCTATCGCCGACAGCGAAGCTTTCTCCATTGCAGGCGGCGGCGATACCCTGGCTGCAATTGACCTGTTTGGCATCTCGGACAAAATTTCCTACATCTCTACTGGCGGCGGCGCGTTCCTCGAATTCGTGGAAGGCAAAGTACTGCCAGCAGTAGCAATGCTCGAAGAGCGCGCTAAGAAGTAAGTTTGTACAGGCGGGTAACACCGCCTGTTTTTCAAATTCTATTCAATTGTCGCTCTAAATAATTCGCGTTGCCGGAAGGCAGCGACACGGCGAACCCCGGCGGCTTACGCAAGTTAGCGGCGGCGGTAAGCGAGAAGAGCCAACGCACTGGCAGCACGAATTGTGACGAGCAGAAACGGCCGAAGATACAGGACTACGTAACATGTCTAAAATTTTTGATTTCGTAAAACCTGGCGTGATCACTGGTGATGACGTTCAGAAAGTGTTCCAGGTAGCTAAAGAGAATAACTTCGCACTGCCAGCGGTTAACTGTGTGGGTACTGACTCCATCAACGCCGTTCTGGAAGCAGCTGCAAAAGCTAAATCTCCGGTTATCGTTCAGTTCTCTAACGGCGGCGCTGCGTTCATCGCGGGCAAAGCGGTTAAAACCGACGTTCCTCAGGGTGCGGCAATCCTGGGCGCTATCTCTGGCGCGCATCACGTTCACCAGATGGCTGAACACTACGGCGTGCCGGTTATTCTGCATACCGACCACTGCGCGAAGAAACTGCTGCCGTGGATCGACGGTCTGCTGGACGCGGGTGAAAAACACTTCGCCGCTCACGGCAAACCGCTGTTCTCTTCCCACATGATTGACCTGTCCGAAGAGTCCCTGCACGAAAACATCGAAATCTGCTCTAAATACCTGGCGCGCATGGCCAAACTGGACATGACCCTGGAAATCGAACTGGGCTGCACCGGCGGCGAAGAAGACGGCGTGGACAACAGCCACATGGACGCTTCTGCCCTGTACACCCAGCCGGAAGACGTTGATTACGCGTACACTGAACTGAGCAAGATCAGCCCGCGTTTCACCATCGCTGCTTCCTTCGGTAACGTACACGGCGTGTACAAACCGGGCAACGTGGTTCTGACCCCGACTATCCTGCGCGACTCTCAGGAATATGTTTCTAAGAAACATAACCTGCCGCACAACAGCCTGAACTTCGTCTTCCACGGCGGTTCCGGTTCTTCTGCTCAGGAAATCAAAGACTCCGTAAGCTACGGCGTGATCAAAATGAACATCGATACCGATACCCAATGGGCAACCTGGGACGGTATCCTGCAGTACTACAAAACTAACGAAGCTTACCTGCAGGGCCAGCTGGGCAACCCGAAAGGCGAAGACCAGCCGAACAAGAAATACTACGATCCGCGCGTATGGCTGCGCGCTGCTCAGACGTCCATGGTGACTCGTCTGGAGCAGGCATTTAAAGAGCTGAACGCGATCGACGTTCTGTAAGAAAATTCCGTTTCTTACCCTGAAGCCCGCTTAATTGCGGGCTTTTTCGTTTCTACTCAAAAGGATATTCCAGGGAGAAACTGTGATCGGCTTGGCAAAATACGTGCTTATTGTTTACCCTTAACCTACCTGCCGTTTTGCAGGCCTGGTTTTTTATTTCCCGCCCGGGTATTTATAAGGAATGTTAAATGGAAGATTTGAACGTTGCCGATAGCATACACAACGCCAGCTCATGGCTGGTGCGTAATCAGGAGCTGCTCCTGAGCTATGCCGTCAACATCGTCGCGGCGATCGCGATTATTATCGTCGGGATGATCGTGGCGCGCATGGTGTCGAACACGGTTAATCGTTTGATGCTGGCGCGTAAGATTGATGCCACCGTTGCCGATTTTCTTTCCGCGCTGGTGCGCTACGCTGTTATCGCCTTTACCCTGATTGCCGCCTTAGGCCGCGTAGGCGTGCAGACGGCGTCGGTGATTGCCGTACTCGGTGCCGCCGGTTTAGCCGTTGGTCTGGCGCTGCAGGGCTCGCTGTCTAACCTCGCCGCTGGCGTGCTGCTGGTGATGTTCCGCCCGTTCCGCGCGGGTGAATACGTCGATCTCGGCGGCGTGGCCGGTACCGTGCTGAACGTGCAGATTTTCTCCACGACCATGCGTACTGCCGATGGCAAAATTGTGGTGATCCCGAACGGTAAAATTATCGCCGGTAATATCATTAACTTTTCGCGTGAGCCGGTTCGCCGCAACGAATTTATTATTGGCGTTGCCTACGATGCCGATATTGATAAAGTGAAACAGCTGCTGACCAATATTATCGAATCAGACGATCGTATCCTGAAAGATCGTGAAAGGACCGTACGCCTGAATGAGCTGGGCGCGTCGTCGGTTAACTACGTGATCCGCGTCTGGAGCCAGAGCAGCGATCTGCAAAGCGTTTACTGGGATGTTCTGGAGCGTATCAAGCGCGACTTTGATGCCAACGGTATCAGCTTCCCGTACCCGCAGATGGACGTGCACGTTATCCGTCCGCAGGAGCAGGCGGAGTAGCTCAGCGCCAGCAATAACCTAAGGCCAGCACCTGCTGGCCTTTATTGTATCTGTATTATTAGCCTGGCTTATTAATGATTAATATTATCAATTTCCTCTAATGATTTGTTCGCGCTATATTCACCTGCATTAACGACCTCATCGGAAAAACCACTATGTTATCGTATTACTTTCAGGGGCTTGCCCTGGGAGCGGCTATGATTTTGCCGCTTGGCCCGCAGAATGCGTTTGTAATGAATCAGGGGATTCGCCGCCAGTATCATCTGATGATTGCGCTGCTGTGCGCCATTAGCGATCTGCTGCTGATCTGCGCCGGTATCTTTGGCGGCAGCGCGCTGCTGATGCAGTCGCCGTGGCTGCTGGCGCTGGTAACCTGGGGCGGCGTGGCCTTCCTGTTATGGTATGGTTTCGGCGCGCTGAAAACGGCTTTTAGTAACAATCTGGAACTGGCGAGCGCGGAGGTGATGAAGCAGGGGCGCTGGAAAATTATTGTCACCATGCTGGCGGTAACCTGGCTGAATCCGCACGTCTATCTCGATACTTTCGTGGTGCTCGGCAGCCTGGGCGGGCAGCTGGCGGTTGAGCCGAAGCGCTGGTTTGCGCTCGGCACCATCAGCGCTTCGTTCCTGTGGTTCTTCGGCCTGGCTCTGCTGGCGGCCTGGCTGGCGCCGCGTTTGCGCACCGCCCGGGCGCAGCGGATCATTAACGTGCTGGTTGGCCTGGTGATGTGGCTGATCGCCGTCCAGCTGGCGAAAGATGGCTTTTTACACGTACAGGCGCTGGTCAACCAGGCTTAGTCCGATGGACTTTTCGCTTATACGCGTTAAGCTTGCTGGCATGCGTCCGTATATGGGCGACCAATGTAGATGGAGAAACGACAGTGAAGTTAAAGCTCATGGCCCTGGCGGCAGCAATCGGATTCAGCTCAATGGCAGCTCAGGCAAATGAATTGCCAAATGGCCCCCACATTGTGACTTCGGGGACCGCCAGCGTTGCTGCGGCGCCCGATATTGCGACCCTGGCAATTGAGGTCAACGTTGCCGCGAAAGATGCCGCATCGGCGAAAAAGCAGGCCGATGACCGCGTTGCGCAATACCTCTCTTTCCTGGAAAAGAACGGCATCGCCAAGAAGGATATCAACTCCGCGAACTTACGCACCCAGCCTGACTATGATTACCAGAATGGCAAAAGCATCCTGAAAGGCTACCGTGCCGTGCGCACTGTCGAAGTGACGTTGCGCCAGCTGGACAAGCTTAACGGTCTGCTGGACGGCGCGCTGAAGGCCGGTCTGAACGAAGTTCGCTCCGTATCGCTGGGCGTTGCGCAACCGGATGCCTATAAAGATAAGGCGCGTAAGGCGGCGATCGACGACGCCGTGCACCAGGCTCAGGAGCTGGCTGCCGGCTTCCATAGCAAGCTGGGCCCGGTTTATAGCGTTCGCTACCATGTCTCGAACTATCAGCCGAGCCCGATGGTTCGCATGATGAAAGCCGCCGATGCCGCGCCGGTTTCCGCCCAGGAAACCTACGAGCAGGCGACGATTCAGTTTGACGATCAGGTGGATGTGGTCTTTGAGCTGCAGCCAGCCCAGCCGGCGGCGCCGGAGAAACCGGCCGCCGCGGCGCAGTAAGCCAGATGCAAAAAAGCCACTTCAGCTGAAGTGGCTTTTTTTATGCCCGGCGTTTAGTCCTGGCGCAGCACCTTGTGACCGTAGGCAATCAGCGCATCGGTGACCCGGCGCATCATCCGGCTTTCCGGCGCGAAACGATGCCAGTAGAGCATCCGGCGCTGGAACAGGCCCGGCGTTAAATCGATAAGCTCGCCGCTGTTCAGCTCTTTCTCAATCTGCAGATGCGGGATCATACAGCAGGTGGTGCCCTGGCGTGCGAGCTGCACAAAGGCCTCCGATGAGTTAACGATATGACAAGGCACGCTGCCCGGCGGCAGATCGAAGTTCTGCTGCAAAAACGCCTGGTGCATGTCGTCGAGATGATCGAAGGCGACCACCGGCGCTTTGAGCAGCGCCGAGCGGGTTACGCCGTTGGGAAAATAGCGTTGCGCAAACTCTTTCGAGGCGACAAACAGGTAGTCCAGCGCCCCGAGCTGATCGACCAGGCAGCTTGGCAGCGCCTGCGGCTGAATACTGACCGCCCCGACAACCTCGCCGCGGCGCAGGCGCTCCTGGGTGCGGGTTTCGTCTTCCACCTGCAGGTTCAGGCGAATAGGGGAGTCGGAAAGCACGCTGGAGAGCGCCGGCAGCAGCCAGGTCGCCAGACTGTCGGCGTTCACCGCCAGCGACAGCAGCAGCGGCGTGGATCCGGTTTGTTCATCACCCAGCCACTCCTCTTCCAGCAGCTCAACCTGGCGCAGCAGGGCCAGCAGCTTCTGCCCCTGCTCGGTAGGACGCGGCGGTACGGTACGCACCAGCAGCGGCTGGCCGAACATGTTTTCCAGCTGTTTAATACGCTGAGAGACGGCGGACTGTGTAATGCATAGCTTCTGCGCGGCGCGCTCAAACCCACGTTCTCTTATCACCGCGTCCAGCGCTTGTAGTGTTCTGTAGTCCGGTCGTTTCATTGCTCTGGCGTACCCCCATAACTTTTCATTAACTTGCACTATGACATAAATTTCTTTTTGATGAAGACGAAAATAGTCTGCTCAGTTGTGTGATCCCCGTCGCAGGGACAATAACACCCCTGATGTTCTATAATGCGCCTCAGGTATTCACATCTCGGACCATAATCATGACGCAAGATGAACTGAAGAAAGCAGTAGGCTGGGCGGCATTACAGTATGTACAGCCGGGCACCATCGTCGGTGTCGGCACCGGCTCCACGGCCGCGCATTTTATTGATGCGCTGGGCACAATGAAAGGGCAGATCGAGGGTGCCGTTTCCAGCTCCGATGCCTCCACCGAAAAACTGAAAAGCCTTGGCATTCCGGTTTTCGATCTCAATAGCGTCGACCGTCTGGGAATTTACGTTGACGGCGCCGATGAGATCAACGGCCATATGCAGATGATTAAAGGCGGCGGCGCGGCGTTGACCCGCGAGAAGATTATCGCCTCGGTTGCGGACAAGTTTATCTGTATCGCCGACGCCTCCAAGCAGGTCGATATCCTCGGCAAATTCCCGCTGCCGGTAGAAGTTATTCCTATGGCTCGTAGCGCCGTGGCGCGTGAACTGGTGAAGCTCGGCGGCCGTCCGGAGTACCGCCAGGGCGTGATCACCGATAACGGTAACGTTATCCTCGACGTTTTCGGCCTCGAAATCCTCGACGCGATCGCGCTGGAAAATGCCATTAACGGTATCCCTGGCGTAGTGACCGTGGGGCTGTTTGCCAACCGTGGCGCCGATGTCGCGCTGATCGGCACCGCCGATGGCGTTAAAACCATCGTAAAATAATCCGATCGGAGGGAGCGCGAATCGCTCCCTCGCAAATATTTTTTCTCCAGGCTGAATTTGGTGACTTCTGTCACATTTATGCAACTAGCCTGAGTAACAATCTACCTTTCTTTCCCTTTCTGGTTTTTTGTCCTGCTATTTCCCTCTGAGTGATATTTCTTCAGGACGTCGACGCAAACGTTCATATTGCCGCGATAGTTTTTTTTGATATGTTGCTGGGATGAAGTGTCGTTCCGCACGACATCAGATAAGACAAAAACAGGACGGGGAAATGGCTAAGGTATCACTGGAAAAAGACAAGATTAAGTTTCTGCTGGTTGAAGGTGTGCATCAAAAAGCGGTGGATAACCTCCGCGCTGCAGGCTATACCAACATTGAATTTCACAAAGGCGCGCTGGATAGCGAAGCGCTGAAAGCATCGATCCGTGATGCCCATTTCATTGGCCTGCGCTCCCGTACTCATTTGACGGAAGAGATTTTCGCTGCCGCAGAAAAACTGGTCGCCGTCGGCTGCTTCTGTATCGGAACCAATCAGGTTGATTTGGACGCTGCGGCCAAACGCGGTATCCCCGTTTTTAACGCCCCGTTTTCTAACACCCGCTCCGTTGCCGAACTGGTCATTGGCGAGCTGCTGCTGATGCTGCGCGGCGTCCCTGAAGCTAACGCCAAAGCGCACCGCGGCGTGTGGAACAAACTGGCGGTCGGCAGCTTTGAAGCGCGTGGCAAAAAGCTGGGTATTATCGGCTACGGCCATATCGGTACGCAGCTGGGCATTCTGGCCGAATCGCTGGGGATGCACGTCTATTTCTATGATATTGAAAGTAAACTCACGCTCGGTAACGCCACCCAGGTGCAGCATCTCTCCGACCTGCTGAACATGAGCGACGTGGTGAGCCTGCACGTGCCGGAAAATGCCTCCACCAAAAATATGATGGGCGCGGAAGAGCTGGCGCTGATGAAGCCTGGCGCGCTGCTGATCAACGCCTCTCGCGGCACCGTGGTCGATATCCCGGCCCTGTGCGATGCGCTGGCGAGCAAGCATCTGGCAGGCGCGGCAATTGACGTCTTCCCTACCGAACCGGCGACCAACAGCGATCCGTTCACCTCGCCGCTGTGCGAGTTCGACAACGTGATCCTGACGCCGCATATCGGCGGCTCTACCCAGGAAGCGCAGGAGAACATCGGTCTGGAAGTGGCGGGCAAGCTGGCGAAGTATTCCGACAACGGCTCAACTCTTTCTGCGGTTAACTTCCCGGAAGTGTCGCTGCCGCTGCACGGCGGCCGCCGTCTGCTGCATATCCACGAAAACCGTCCGGGCGTCCTGACCGCAATCAACCAGATCTTTGCCGCTCAGAGCATCAACATCGCGGCGCAGTATCTACAAACCACCCCGCAGATGGGCTATGTGGTTATCGATATTGAAGCCGAAGAGGATGTGGCGCAGCAGGCGCTGCTGGCAATGAAGGCGATTCCGGGCACCATCCGCGCGCGTCTGTTGTTCTAATCTTTTTGCGACTGGCGGGCTGGCTAGCGGCCTGCCTGAATCAGCTTAAAGCGTCATCCGCGTCGGTTAACCCGGCGCTTTACCAGCTCCAGGTTTTCGACGGCGTAACCACCGCGGGCAGCGGGATATCCCACTGCTCCGTCGGCAGCGCGTCGACCTGCTGGCAGTCGTGGGCGTAGCCGACGGGCTGCAGATGATACTGCCGCCAGTTTTGCAGCGTTCTGTCGTAAAATCCCCCACCCATTCCCAGGCGCTGACCGAGCGCGTCAAAGGCGACCAGCGGCGTAATCAGCACATCAAGCTGGGACAGCGGCAGAACGTCGCGCACGTCAAGCTGTGGCTCGTGAATTTTCAGGCGGTTTATCACCAGATCGCTTTGCGGATGGTAGTGCAAAAACAGCAGGTTTCCCGGGCTGAAAGGGTGGAGCACGGGGAGATAGACGCGTTTTCCCGCCCGCCACAGCTGTTCAATCAGCGGTTGGGTATCCAGCTCGCCGTCAAATGAAAGAAACAGCGCGACGGTTCGCGCGAGGGTCACCGGCGGATAGGCCATCATGCGGTTCGCGCCAAGCCCGGCGAAGCGTGCCTGCTGTTCAGGCGTCAGCGCGCGTCGAAGCTGGCGGATGTGTTGGCGAATCTGCTGTCGGGTTGAGCGGGTATCAGAAATTTGGGTCATGATAGATCGCCTGATTTGGCATTATCACGTCACGACGTGAGCCGGTTATGCATGTAGGCGTAGTGTAATACACAGAAGGTGAAATGCTGAAAGCGAAGTCGTGCGAAATGAAGCGCTAAAAGAAGGGAATCTCCGAGATGCCGCCGCAGGCTGTAACCCTTGAACCCTTGGTTCAAGGTGAATGCGTCGTCACAGTTTTAAGGCTTCTCGGACGAACCGAGCATGCTCACCAACCGTGGAGCGCCACATTCTTGTGGTATGAAATATCGGCTCAGGGGACTGGCCCGCTTGCAAACATCTCAGAGAAATTTTGTTCTTGCGATTACTCTAACACAGTTAATTGCAAAGTGTTATTCAAACTTCGGCCCGGTTCTTTCGCTTATGCGACCTTGCTCAAGCAACGCTTGTTCGATGGTCTGCTGAAGCATCCGAATACGCTGTTCCATACTGGAGGCGTAGTCGCGGGTTTTCGCTTTTTCCTGAGTTAACTCATAGCTGATGTTCAACGCGGCGATGAAGACCAGCTGCTCAGTATTTGTGACTCTAGTGCGTTCTTTTAAATCTTGCAACCGCTGATTCAGGTCGTCAGCTGCCTGACTCAAGGCATCCCTTTGTTCAGGCGGGCAATTCACGCGGAGTGAACGGCCAAAAATTTGGAGATCGACGGGTTGTGCAGACATGCCACCTTCCTGCTGATTGACTGCGCGGCCTTCACGCCCATACCCCGGGCTACGAAGGGGCGACACTATAGCTACCCTGATGCGAAGGTACAAGCCCTATTCTGGTTCACCAGGGTCCAAAGTGGTAGCATATCATGAATATTCCTCCCAACGATGACGAATGCGCATGTCTATACAGAACGAAATGCCTGGTTACCACGCCGTAGACCAGTTACTGAACCAACAGGGCGTGGGCTTAACCCCGGCCGAAATGCACGGTTTGATCAGCGGTATCCTGTGCGGCGGCAATAAAGACAGCAGCTGGCAGCCGCTGGTGCATGACCTGACTAACGAAGGTCTCGCGTTTGGCCACGAGCTGGCGCAGTCTCTGCGCAACATGCATTCCGCAACCAGCGACTCGCTGGAAGACGATGGCTTTCTGTTCCAGCTCTATCTGCCGGAAGGGGATAGCGTGACCGTATTTGAACGCGCCGATGCGCTGGCCGGTTGGGTTAACCACTTCCTGCTAGGCCTTGGGGTGACTCAGCCGAAGCTCGATAAAGTCAAAGATGAAACCGGCGAAGCTATCGACGATCTGCGCAACATTGCGCAACTGGGCTACGACGAAGACGAAGACCAGGAAGAGCTGGAGATGTCGTTAGAAGAGATTATCGAGTACGTACGCGTTGCCGCGCTGCTGTGCCATGAAACCTTCTCGCGCCAGCAGCCAACCGCACCAGAAGTACGCAAGCCGACACTACACTAATTACAATTTGTTGAGGGGGCGTCATGACACAGCAGGAATTTCTTTCTCGTCGCCAGGCTCTGTTAGCGCAGATGCAGCCAGGCAGCGCGGCGCTCATTTTCGCCGCGCCGGAAGCGGTACGCAGCGCAGATTCAGAATATCCCTACCGGCAGAACAGCGATTTTTGGTACTTCACAGGCTTCAATGAGCCTGAAGCCTTGCTGGTGTTGATTAAAAGCGACGAGACCCATAACCACAGCGTGCTGTTTAATCGCGTCCGCGATCTGACGGCGGAAATCTGGTTCGGCCGTCGCCTTGGGCAGGACGCCGCGCCCTCGAAGCTCGGCGTCGATCGCGCTCTGGCATTCAGCGAAATTAACCAGCAGCTATACCAGCTGCTGAACGGCCTTGACGCCATCTATTTTGCGCAGGGCGAATATGCCTACGCCGATAAAATCGTCTTCACGGCGCTGGAAAAGCTGCGTAAAGGCTCGCGCCAGAACCTGCAGGCGCCAAATTCCGTCATCGACTGGCGGCCGATAGTGCATGAGATGCGCCTGTTCAAATCGCCAGAAGAGCTTGATGTGCTGCGCCGCGCCGGAGAAATTTCCGCGCTGGCCCACACCCGGGCGATGGAAAAATGTCAGCCGGGGATGTACGAATATCAGCTGGAAGGCGAAATCCTTCATGAATTCAACCGCCACGGCGCCCGCTTCCCTTCCTATAACACCATCGTTGGCGGCGGTGACAACGGCTGCATTCTGCATTACACCGAAAACGAGTGCGAGCTGCGCGATGGCGATCTGGTGCTGATCGATGCCGGCTGCGAATACCGCGGCTATGCGGGCGATATCACGCGCACCTTCCCGGTGAACGGCAAATTTAGTCCGGCCCAGCGCGAGATTTATGACATTGTCCTCGAATCGCTGGAAACCGCGCTGACGCTCTATCGCCCGGGAACCTCTATTCAGGAGGTAAATCAGAAAGTCGTGCGGATAATGGTCGTCGGCCTGGTACGCCTCGGCATCCTTAAAGGGGATGTTGAAGAGCTGCTGGCTAACAATGCGCACCGCCCGTTCTTTATGCACGGCCTGAGCCACTGGCTGGGGCTGGACGTGCATGATGTCGGAAACTACGATGTCGACCGCTCGCGGGTTCTCGAACCGGGCATGGTGCTGACCGTTGAGCCGGGGCTGTATATTGCGACGGACGCCGACGTGCCGCCGCAGTATCGCGGTATCGGTATCCGCATCGAAGACGATATTGTGATAACCGCTGACGGCAATGAAAATCTGACCGCCGGAGTGGTGAAAAGCGCGGACGACATCGAAGCGCTGATGGCCGCGGCACAGCGATCATGAGCGTGCTGATCGTTGGCGGCGGAATGACCGGCGCGACCCTGGCCCTGGCTATCTCCCGGTTGACCGACGGCGCGCTGCCGGTTCATCTGGTGGAAGCGGCAGCGCCGGACTCTTCTCAGCATCCTGGATTTGACGCCAGGGCGATTGCGCTGGCGGCAGGAACCTGCCAGCAGCTGGCGCGCGTCGGTATCTGGCAGGAGATCGCCGACTGCGCGACGCCGATTCAGCGCGTGCACGTCAGCGACCGCGGCCACGCGGGGTTTGTCACTCTGGACGCGCAGGACTATGGCCTTGCGGCGTTGGGCCAGGTCGTCGAGCTGCACGACATCGGCCAGCGCCTGTTTGCGCAACTGCGCGATGCGCCGGGTATTACTTTGCACTGTCCGGCAAAAGTAGAAAACGTCAGCCGATGGGAGGAGGGCGTCAGCATCACGCTGGACAGCGGCGAAACGATCGACGGCAGGCTGCTGGTGGCGGCGGACGGATCGCGCTCGACGATCGGCGCCCGCTGCGGTATCAGCTGGCAGCAGCAGCCCTATCAACAGCTGGCGATTATTGCCAACGTTAGCACCGCTTTGCCCCACGAGGGGCGCGCCTTTGAGCGGTTTACCGAGCACGGTCCCCTGGCGATGCTGCCGATGTCGCAGGGCCGCTGCTCGCTGGTGTGGTGCCATCCTCAGTCACGGTATGACGACGTCCTGAGCTGGTCTGATGAACGTTTTTGCCACGAGCTGCAGCAGGCGTTTGGCTGGCGGCTGGGGCGTATTACCCACGCCGGGGCGCGCAGCGTTTATCCGCTGGCGCTAACCACCGCCACCAGCGCGGTTTCCCATCGCCTGGCGCTGGTCGGCAACGCGGCGCAGACGCTGCATCCCATTGCCGGGCAGGGGTTTAACCTTGGCCTGCGGGATGTGATGAGCCTGGCTGAAATTGTGGCCCAGGCCAGCGGCCGCGATCCCGGCGATTATGCTTTGCTTGACCAGTATCAGGCGCGGCGAGCGGATGATAAGTCCGCCACTATCGGCGTGACCGATGGCCTGGTTCATCTGTTTGCCAACCGCTGGGCGCCGCTGGTAGCGGGGCGTAACGTCGGCCTGATGGCGATGGAATTATTTACTCCGGCGCGCGATGCGCTGGCGCAGCGTACCCTCGGTTGGGTCCCCCGTTAAGGAGTTGAACGTGCAAAGTGTTGATGTGGCCATTGTGGGCGGTGGCATGGTGGGGCTGGCGGTGGCCTGCGGATTGCAGGGCAGCGGGCTGCGCGTAGCCGTACTTGAGCAGGCTGAACCACAGCCGTTGAGCGCCGATGCGCGGCCAGCGCTGCGGGTCTCAGCGATTAACGCCGCCAGCGAGAAGCTCCTGAGCAAGCTTGACGTCTGGCCAACAATTATCGCCCGGCGCGCCAGCTGCTATCACGGTATGGAAGTGTGGGATAAAGACAGCTTTGGCCGCATCAGCTTTGATGACCAGAGCCTGGGCTTCAGCCATCTCGGGCACATTATTGAAAATGCGGTCGTTCACCACGCGCTGTGGCAAAAGGCGCAGCGCTGTTCTGACGTCACGCTGCTGGCCCCGGCGCAGCTGCAGCAGGTCGCATGGGGTGAGAACGAAGCGTTTCTCAGCCTGCAGGACGGCAGCATGCTGACCGCCCGGCTGGTGGTCGGCGCCGACGGCGCCAACTCCTGGTTGCGCAACAAAGCCGATATTCCGCTGACGTTCTGGGACTATCGCCATCACGCGCTGGTGGCCACTATCCGTACCGCAGATCCGCATCAGGCTATTGCGCGCCAGGCCTTCCACGGCGACGGTATCCTCGCCTTCCTGCCGCTCAGCGATCCGCACCTGTGCTCTATCGTCTGGTCGCTATCGCCGCAGGAAGCGGAGCAGATGCAGCAGGCGGATGAGGCGACGTTTAATCAGGCGCTGAGTATTGCCTTCGATAACCGCCTTGGCCTGTGCCAGCTTGAGAGCGAGCGCGAAGTGTTCCCGCTCACCGGCCGCTATGCGCGCCAGTTTGCCGCCCATCGGCTGGCGCTGGTTGGCGATGCCGCTCACACCATCCACCCGCTGGCCGGGCAAGGGGTGAACCTGGGCTTTATGGATGCCGCAGAGCTTATCGATGAGATCCGGCGCCTGCATGCCCAGGGCAAGGATATTGGCCAGCATCTGTATCTACGTCGCTATGAGCGCAGCCGCAAGCACAGCGCCGCGCTGATGCTGGCGGGGATGCAGGGCTTTCGCGAAATGTTTGCCGGCAGCCATCCGGCGAAGAAGCTGCTGCGCGATATCGGTCTCAAGCTGGCCGATACGCTGCCGGGCGTGAAGCCGCAGCTGATCCGCCAGGCGATGGGGCTAAACGACCTTCCGGCCTGGTTACGTTAAGCGCGTCACACTTCTCTCTCCCGGCCCTCGCGCCGGGTTTCCCCCTCTCATTTGAAATAATCTAATCTCACCCGTTTTTTCGCATTAGTTTTATTAATGTCTCTCTTTTTTTGTGAAAGAAATCAGGCCCGTTTATTCGCATAAAATATCATCATCACCTGCTTAGTTCTTTTGTTATGTTAATTTTATGTGGCATAAATCGCTTTTTACCAGTCAATAATTCTGTAGAGTTTTCGGCGAGATTTGGTCATAAGCTAATGTGATGTCCTGATTTACCTTATGGTTTAACGCCGGTTTCGGTGGTAAGTTCAGGCCAAAGGTAACGTTTGCGTCGGCGCCAGCGAAGGGCGTCGATGCCGGATTTCGCGGGGCGAAATCGCCGCCAAAAAAAGTAGCTGGTTCCGTTTTATTCGACGAGGAAAAGATGGCTCAACAGACTCCGTTGTATGAACAACACACGCTGTGCGGCGCTCGCATGGTGGACTTCCACGGCTGGATGATGCCGCTGCACTATGGTTCCCAGATTGATGAGCACCACGCGGTGCGCCGCGATGCCGGCATGTTCGACGTCTCGCACATGACCATCGTCGACTTCCACGGTAGCCGGGTTCGCGAGTTCCTGCGCTATCTGCTGGCTAACGATGTGGCGAAACTCACCGTCCCGGGCAAGGCGCTGTACAGCGGAATGCTGACCGCTTCGGCGGGCGTTATCGATGACCTGATTGTCTATTTCCTGACGGAAGATTATTTCCGCCTTGTGGTTAACTCCGCGACGCGCGAAAAAGACCTCGCCTGGATCGGCGAGCAGGCTGAACCTTATGGCCTGGAGATAACCGTGCGCGACGATCTGGCGCTGATCGCCGTTCAGGGGCCGCAGGCGAAAGAGAAAGCCGCCACCCTGTTTAACGAGCAGCAGCGCCAGGCCGTCGCAGGCATGAAGCCGTTCTTTGGCGTGCAGGCGGGGGAGTTATTTATCGCCACCACCGGCTATACCGGCGAGGCGGGCTATGAGATTGCGCTGCCGAAAGAGCAGGCCGCAGATTTCTGGCGCAGCCTGCTGGACGCGGGCGTGAAGCCTTGCGGCCTCGGCGCTCGCGATACGCTGCGTCTGGAAGCCGGGATGAATTTGTACGGCCAGGAGATGGACGAAGGCGTCTCCCCGCTGTCGGCAAATATGGGCTGGACCATTGCCTGGGAACCTGCCGATCGCAACTTTATTGGTCGTGAGGCGCTGGAGCTGCAGCGTGAAAAAGGCACCGAGCAGCTGGTTGGCCTGGTGATGACCGAGAAGGGCGTGCTGCGCGGCGGTCTGCCGGTGCGCTTTACCGACGCTGACGGTAATCAGCAAGAGGGTATTATCACCAGCGGGACGTTCTCCCCTACGCTGGGCTACAGTATTGCACTGGCACGCGTACCGGCAGGCATCGGTGAAACGGCCGTTGTACAGATCCGCAACCGCGAAATGCCGGTAAAAGTGACTAAACCCGTTTTTGTTCGTAACGGCAAAGCCGTTGCGTGATTCCCCCTTTTGGAGATGAATTGATGAGCAACGTACCAGCAGAACTGAAATACAGTAAAGAACACGAATGGCTGCGCAAAGAAGCCGACGGCACCTACACCGTTGGCATCACCGAGCACGCGCAGGAGCTGCTTGGCGATATGGTTTTCGTCGATCTGCCGGAAGTCGGGACGGCCGTTGACGCCGGCGATGACTGCGCCGTTGCGGAATCGGTAAAAGCGGCCTCGGATATTTATGCCCCGATTAGCGGCGAGATCCTTGCGGTGAACGAAGAGCTGAACGACTCCCCGGAGCTGATTAACAGCGAACCGTACGCCGCTGGCTGGATTTTCAAAATCAAAGCCAGCGATGAAGCTCAGGTCGCGGCGCTGCTGGACGCGACGGCCTACGCCGCGCTGTTAGAAGACGAGTAAGTACCTCCATCCTTCACGCCGCAGGCTTTTGTCAGCACCAGGGGTGTCGCTGCCCGCCGCGTGAATGATTTTGCGTATTAAAGCCCGGCGAGCATTAGTGCTCCACCGGGCGAACCAGTCAGACAATTACGATTCACTGCACGTTTCAGGAACCATCGCTCATGACTCAGACTTTAGGTCAGCTTGAAAACCGCGGCGCCTTTATTGAACGTCACATCGGTCCGGATGCTCAGCAACAGCAGGAGATGCTGAAAACCGTTGGCGCCGATTCGCTTAACGCCCTGATTGGCCAGATTGTGCCGCAGGATATTCAGCTGGCAACGCCGCCTCAGGTCGGCGATGCGACGACGGAATTCGCCGCTCTCGCGGAACTGAAGGCGATCGCCGGGCGTAACAAGCGCTTTAAGTCTTACATCGGTATGGGCTACACCGCCGTGCAGCTGCCGCCGGTTATTCAGCGCAATATGCTGGAAAACCCGGGTTGGTATACCGCGTATACCCCTTATCAGCCGGAAGTGTCGCAGGGCCGCCTGGAATCGCTGCTGAACTTCCAGCAGGTCACGCTCGATCTGACCGGGCTGGATATCGCCTCCGCCTCGCTGCTGGATGAAGCAACCGCCGGCGCAGAAGCGATGGCGATGGCGAAGCGCGTCAGCAAGCTGAAGAACGCGAACCGCTTCTTTGTGGCTGCCGACGTGCATCCGCAAACGCTGGACGTGGTCCGCACTCGCGCGGAAACCTTCGGCTTTGATGTTATCGTCGATGACGCGGAAAAAGCGCTCGATCATCAGGACGTTTTCGGCGTGCTGCTGCAGCAGGTCGGTACTACCGGCGAAGTGCACGATTACTCAGGCCTGATTGCCGAGCTTAAAGCGCGCAAGGTCGTGGTGAGCGTCGCCGCCGACTTTATGGCGCTGGTGCTGCTGACCGCTCCGGGCAAGCAGGGGGCCGATATCGTCTTCGGTTCCGCCCAGCGTTTCGGCGTGCCGATGGGCTACGGCGGTCCGCACGCGGCCTTCTTTGCAGCAAAAGATGAATTCAAACGCTCCATGCCTGGCCGTATTATCGGCGTATCGAAAGATGCCGCCGGCAACACCGCGCTGCGCATGGCGATGCAGACCCGCGAGCAGCATATCCGCCGCGAGAAAGCGAACTCCAATATTTGTACTTCCCAGGTGCTGCTGGCCAACATCGCCAGCCTGTATGCGGTCTTCCACGGACCCGCTGGCCTGAAGCGTATCGCCAGCCGCATCCATCGCCTGACGGATATTCTGGCCGATGGCCTGCAGAAGAAAGGGCTCAAGCTGCGCCACGCGCACTACTTTGACACCCTGTGCGTCGACGTTGCCGACAAAGCCGCGGTGCTGGCGCGCGCCGAGGCGCTGGAAATTAACCTGCGCAGCGACATTCACAACGCGGTCGGTATCACCCTTGATGAAGCGACCACCCGCCAGGATGTGCTGAACCTGTTCCGCGCGATCCTTGGCGACGCGCACGGGCTGGATATCGATGCGCTGGACAAAGACGTGGCGCTCGACAGCCGTTCGATCCCTGCCAGCATGCTGCGCGACGATGCGATCCTGACCCACCCGGTATTTAATCGCTACCACAGCGAAACCGAGATGATGCGCTACATGCACTCGCTGGAGCGTAAAGATCTGGCGCTGAATCAGGCGATGATCCCGCTGGGCTCCTGCACCATGAAGCTTAACGCCGCGGCGGAAATGATCCCGATCACCTGGCCTGAGTTTGCCGAGCTGCACCCGTTCTGCCCGGCGGAACAGGCGGAAGGCTACCATCAGATGATCGCCCAGCTCTCCGACTGGCTGGTGAAGCTGACCGGCTATGACGCCGTCTGCATGCAGCCGAACTCCGGCGCGCAGGGGGAATATGCGGGCCTGCTGGCGATTCGCCACTACCACGAAAGCCGCAATGAAGGCCATCGCGATATCTGCCTGATCCCAAGCTCGGCGCACGGCACCAACCCGGCATCCGCGCAGATGGCAGGGATGCAGGTAGTGGTGGTAGCCTGTGATAAAAACGGCAACATCGATCTCGCGGATCTGCGCCTCAAGGCGGAGCAGGCGGGGGAAAATCTCTCCTGCATCATGGTGACCTACCCGTCAACGCACGGTGTTTACGAAGAGACCATCCGCGAAGTGTGCGAGATTGTGCACCGCTTCGGCGGCCAGGTTTACCTCGACGGCGCGAACATGAACGCTCAGGTGGGGATCACCTCTCCGGGCTTTATCGGCGCGGACGTGTCGCACCTCAACCTGCATAAAACCTTCTGCATCCCGCACGGCGGCGGCGGCCCGGGCATGGGCCCAATCGGCGTGAAGGCGCATCTGGCGCCGTTCGTGCCGGGCCACAGCGTGGTGCAAATTGAAGGCATGCTGACCCGTCAGGGCGCGGTTTCCGCGGCACCGTTCGGCAGCGCTTCTATTTTACCTATCAGCTGGATGTATATCCGCATGATGGGCGCGGAAGGGCTGAAGCAGGCCAGCCAGGTGGCGATCCTCAACGCTAACTACATTGCGACGCGCCTGAAAGAGGCTTTCCCGGTGCTCTATACCGGCCGCGACGGCCGCGTGGCGCACGAATGTATTCTGGATATTCGTCCGCTGAAGGAAGAGACCGGCATCAGCGAGCTGGATATTGCCAAGCGTCTGATCGACTTTGGTTTCCATGCGCCGACGATGTCCTTCCCGGTGGCCGGTACGCTGATGGTTGAGCCGACCGAATCGGAAAGCAAAGTTGAGCTGGACCGTTTTATCGAGGCGATGCTGGCGATCCGCGGCGAAATCGATCGCGTGAAAGCGGGCGAGTGGCCGCTGGCGGATAACCCGCTGGTGAACGCCCCGCACACCCAGGGCGAGCTGGTTGCTGAGTGGAGCCATCCGTACACCCGCGAGCTGGCGGTGTTCCCGGCAGGCCTGGCGAATAAATACTGGCCGACGGTGAAGCGTCTGGACGATGTTTACGGCGATCGTAACCTGTTCTGCTCCTGCGTTCCGCTGAGCGAATATCAGTAATTAGCTGATTAGACTATCTTTTAAAGGCGCTGCGGCGCCTTTATTTTTTGGGAGAATGCGATGACGGTAGCACTGATTAGCGGCGCGAGCCGCGGAATTGGCAGGGCGACGGCGCTGCTGTTGGCGCAGGAAGGCTATACCGTGGCGGTGAATTATCATCACAACGTGAGCGCGGCGACGGAAGTGGTGAATGAGATTATTGCCCAGGGCGGCAAGGCTATCGCGCTGCGCGCGGATATCAGCGACGAAGCGCAGGTGATGGCGATGTTTGCCGGCATCGACCGCCTTGGCGAACCCCTGGGCGCGCTGGTGAATAATGCCGGTATTCTGTTTACGCAGAGTTCTGTTGAAGACCTGACCGCCGAGCGGATTAATCGGGTGCTGAGCACCAACGTCACCGGCTATTTCCTCTGCTGTCGCGAGGCGGTGAAGCGGATGTCGCACCGTCACGGCGGCAAGGGCGGGGCCATCGTCAACGTCTCTTCGGCGGCGGCGCGTCTGGGCTCACCGGGGGAATACGTTGATTACGCCGCGTCGAAAGGGGCGGTCGATACGCTGACCACCGGCCTGTCGCTGGAGGTGGCGGCGCAGGGCATTCGCGTTAACGGCGTGCGTCCGGGGTTTATCTATACCGACATGCACGCCTCCGGCGGCGAGCCGGGGCGCGTGGAGCGGGTGAAAGCGGCGCTGCCGATGCAGCGCGGCGGGCAGCCGGAAGAGGTCGCCCAGGCGATCGCCTGGCTGCTGAGCGATAAAGCTTCCTACGTGACCGGCAGCTTCCTTGAGCTGGCCGGAGGAAAATAACCTCCGGCCAGTGCGCAATACGGGCGGCGGCCTGCGCTTTGCCCGGGTTCATGAGGTTATGACGCCAGCCATAGCCGCAGGCGCACTCCCCAGCCGCTGCTCCAGCCGGTGGCGATGGATTTCACCTCGCCGCGAGAAATCACCTCCAGGGCTGGCGTGACCTGTACGTCCCGCTGGCCTGAAAGCCGCCCGTCGGGGTCGTTAACCGTCGGCAGCGCCATTTTTTTGCGTGCCAGCCACCTCTCCAGCCCCACCATACGCTGCGCATACCAGCACCACCAGACAGGCAAGGACTACAAGAAGAATGGCTTTTCGCTGTCGCTTAATCATGATCGCCTCAGTTATTCACATGGCCTATCTTCGCGGGTGGAAGCGTTTTGGCAATGCGAAGCTGTAAAGACGTGTCCGGGCGGGGGGGACTCCTCTCCCGGCAGGGGAGAGGAGGAGGCAGAGCATGAAATCAGAGCTTTTCGCCGTTGCTGGCAATCACTTCTTTATACCAGTTGAAGCTCTTCTTACGCGAGCGGGACATATCGCCGGTACCGTCATCGTGCTTATTGACGTAGATAAAGCCGTAGCGCTTGCTGTACTGGCCGGTAGTGAAGGAGACGCAATCGATGCAGCCCCACGGGGTGTAGCCCATCAGCTCGACGCCATCGTAAGTGACCGCTTTTATCATCTCTTCAACGTGGGCGCGCAGGTAGTCGATGCGGTAGTCATCGTTGATGCTGCCGTCCTCTTCTACCTTGTCATAGGCGCCAAAGCCGTTTTCAACGATAAACAGCGGCTTCTGATAGCGTTCGTACAGCTCGCACAGCGAGTAGCGCAGGCCCACCGGGTCAATCTGCCAGCCCCAGTCGGAGGCCTTAACGTGCGGGTTCGGTACGCTGCCTTCAAAGCCGGAAATGGCATCGCCGCTGCCGCCTTCGGCCTTCACCGCGTTGGTCATGTAGTAGCTGAAGCCGAGGTAGTCGCAGGTGCCTTCGCGCAGGATCTGCTCATCGCCCTCTTCCATCCTGATGCTGAAGCCGCGTCGCTCCCACTCGTTCAGCACGTAGGTTGGGTAGTAGCCGCGCAGCTGCACGTCGGTGAAGACGTAGCGTTCGCGCATCGACTCCTGAGCGAACATCACGTCTTCCGGCTTGCAGGAGAACGGGTAGAGGGCGACCATCGCCAGCATGCAGCCAACCTGCATCTCCGGGTTGATGCGTCGCGCCGCCTTCACCGCCAGCGCGCTGGCCACGAACTGATGGTGCAGCACCTGGTACATGGTCTCTTCCGGGTTTTCATGCTCGGTATAGACCACGCCTGAGCAGCAGTAGCCGAACAGCGGCGCACGCCAGTTACGCTGGTTGTTGATCTCGTTAAAGGTCATCCAGTATTTCACTTTGTGCTTATAGCGCTCGAAGACCACTTCGGCAAAGCGCACGAAGAAATCGACGACTTTACGGTTCGTCCAGCCGCCGTACTGCTGCACGAGGTGCAGGGGCATTTCAAAGTGGGAGAGGGTGATAACCGGTTCGATGTTGTACTTCAGCAGCTCATCGAACATGTCGTCATAGAATTTCAGCCCCTCTTCGTTCGGCTGAGTTTCGTCGCCGAGCGGGAAGATGCGGGTCCAGGCGATGGAGGTGCGGAAACATTTGAAACCCATCTCGGCGAACAGCTTGATGTCTTCTTTGTAGCGGCCGTGGAAATCAATGGCTTCGTGGTTCGGGTAATATTTACCCGGCTCTACCTGGTGGGTAATCTCGCGCGGCACGCCGTGGGCGCCGCCGGTCAGCACGTCGCAAATGCTCGGGCCTTTGCCGTCTTTATTCCAGCCGCCTTCCACCTGGTGCGCCGCGACCGCGCCGCCCCATAAAAAATCTTTCGCTAAGGGTATTTTTTTCATTGTTGCTAATCTCGTCTGATGTTTCGTTGTTTTCGAGTCTAGCAAAGAGCATATAAATGTCACGATATAACAATTTCCTGCGCCTGGAATATGTTACATCGAAAAAACAGGGTGTTATTTTCAGGCTATTTTGCGGGCTAATTTACGCCCCAGACTTTCAAGAATATAAATAACCGGAATTTGCGTCGTAATATCGTAGACGCCGCCGATGCGCGTTTGCGGTATGTGCCAGGAGAGGTTGAAATCAGCCAGCTTCGCCAGCCGCGAGTGTTCGTGGCTGGTTATCGACATCACTTTACAGCGATGCAGGCTGAACTGGCCGGCAAAGCGCAGGATCTCTTCGGTTTCACCGGAAACGGAGAGGACGATTGCCAGCGCGTTGCGCGCCATATCGTTAGTCACCGGAAAATAGGGATCGTCGATATGGTTGCTGAATTTCCCGACGTTGGAGAAGAACCGTGCGCCATATTTCGCCAGCGCGCCGGAGGTTCCGGCACCGACGAAAATAATACGCTCTGAGGCGAGGATAATATCCACAGCGCGTTCGAGTAAATCATCAAATTCATCGTTATTGACGCTTTTAAAAAAGCTCATAATTTCGCTGGCGCCGATATTTGCCTGTTGAGGCTCATTCTGCTCCAGATATAATTTAAAGCGTATGCGAAACTCTGAGTACCCCTCACACTGCAGCTTGCGGCAGAAACGCAGCACGGTGGTGGTGGAAACGCCGGCGGCTTCCGCCAGCTCGCGGATGGTCATATACATCACTTTGTCACGATTCTTAATGACGTAGTGGTAGACCATCATCTCAAGATTATTGAGACTGGCAATAGCGGCGTGGGAGAACATACTCACAGTAATAACTCACAATTCAGAATGACCAGGACGGAATGATATCATGCAGCCGAATGACATAACCTTTTTTCAGCGCTTTCAGGACGACATCCTTAGCGGCCGCAAAACGATCACCATCCGCAATGCCGCGGAGTCGCATTTCAAAGTCGGGGACGTGCTGCGCGTCGGGCGCTATGAAGATGACGGCTATTTTTGCACGATTAGCGTGGTCGCAACCTCAACGGTAACCCTGGCGACGCTGAGCGAACGGCATGCACAGCAGGAAAATATGACCCTCGCGCAGCTGCGGCAGGTCATCGCGGAGATCTACCCGGATGAAGACCAGTTTTATGTCATTGAATTCAAACTGCTTTGATAAATAGCGAACGACTGTTAGGTGAAATTTTGATGTAACATTATGATTTTAAACTACTTACAAATATTCATCGTTTTATTTTAGCTAACAGGTGTTCACTGGAATCATTCTCAGTTACCCTAGGTGAGCGTTGAAAGCTTTCACGTTTTCGGAGTCAAATATGGTTCGCAAACCATTAATCACCCAGGGATATTCTCTGGCAGAGGAAATTGCCAACAGCATCAGTCACGGGATTGGGCTGGTGTTTGGTATCGTTGGCCTGGTGCTGCTGCTGGTGCAGGCGGTGGACGCTAACGCCAGCGCTATGGCGATTACCAGCTACAGCCTCTACGGCGGCAGCATGATTTTGCTGTTCCTCGCCTCTACGCTTTATCACGCGGTTCCGCATCAGCGGGCGAAGCTATGGTTGAAAAAATTCGACCACTGCGCCATTTATCTGCTGATTGCGGGTACCTATACTCCTTTTCTGCTGGTGGGGCTCAACTCGCCGCTCTCGCGCGGCCTGATGATCGTTATCTGGAGCCTGGCGCTGCTGGGGATCTTGTTTAAGCTGACCATCGCGCACCGCTTTAAAATTCTGTCTCTGGTCACCTATCTGACGATGGGCTGGCTGTCGCTAATCGTGGTTTATCAGCTGGCGATTAAGCTGGCGGTTGGCGGGGTGACGCTGCTGGCGGTCGGGGGGATCGTCTATTCGCTGGGGGTTATCTTCTACGTCTGCAAGCGGATACCCTACAACCATGCCATCTGGCACGGCTTTGTTCTCGGCGGCAGCGTTTGTCACTTTCTGGCGATCTATCTGTACGTCGGGCAGGTTTAAATAAATCAGCCTGCCCGGGCGCGGCGAAGGTTTGGTCGCGTGGGTCGCGTGGATAGTAGCGTCAGCGCAGAGCGCTGGCGCCATTATCCGCGAACGGAAAGCTACTCTTCTTCCAGCGAGTACGGCAGCGGGGTGATGCTTAACGTTCCGGCATCATCGCGTACGCGGAACACGCTGTCCGCCTCCATGTCGTTATTCATCACCACCTGTACCAGCAGATGACCATCATCTAACTGTACGGCGGCCAGCACGGTGCCGGTTCGGCGCCAGTTCTCGCCCATCTGCAGCTCAAGATCTTCCCCGGCCTGCGGAACGCGGCTGGCTTTCCCGGTCAGAGACCACAGCGCCCGCTTGTTGGCTCCGCGGAATTTTGCCCGGGCGACCATCTCCTGCCCGGTATAGCAGCCTTTTTTAAAGCTGATGCCGCCCAGCGCCTGTAGGTTGGTGGCCTGCGGCAGAAACTGCGCGCTGTTGGCGCTATCGATGACCGGCAAACCCGCTTCAATATTTAGCGCCAGCCACTGCTGGCTATTATTCAGCTGCGCATCGCTGCGCAGGGCTTCGGTCACCCGGATGGCGGTCTCAGCGTCGGTAACCAGCAGGAAACGTTCCGCCGGATGCGCAAACCACAGCAGGCTGGTCGCGCCGTCGGTAACCACCTGCTTATCGGCATTCGGCAGTTCGCTGAACAGCGGAGCCAGCGCGGCGCGGGCCTGGAAACCGGCGACGCCCAGCAGGACGTGTTCATCATCCGCGGCGATGGTCACTTTAGAGAACACCGCGTACTTTTTCAGTTCGGTCAGCTGCGCGTCGCGCAGGCTGCGGCGCTCAATCCACGCGAAGCCACCGTCGCGGTGAAACACGCGCAGGTTGCTCCACATTTTACCCTTGGCGTCACAGTGCGCGGCCAGCAGGTGGCGATCGTCAGTCAGCGCGCTGACATCAGCGGTGATCTGCCCCTGCAGATATTTCTCCGCATCCTGACCGGTGATTGTCGCCAGCGCCCAGTCATCCAGGGTCATCAGCGTTAACGGCAGCCGCGCGGAAGAAGAGGGCTGACGTGGAGGAAAAGGTGTAAAAGCCATAGTCATGTCCTGAATAGCTTAACGCAGAGTGAATGACTAATGGTAAAAGAGCTATGGTGCAATGCAAGCGCTTTCGGCAGGCCATTTGTGCCCTAAGGGCGTAAGGAGGCGAACGAAGGAAATGGATAAAACCATAATAAATTTACGGTTTTTGTGGAATGCTGCTCGCGCTTCTCGATAATGCTGTAAAGTAAGTGCTAAAAACGGGTTAAACTAACCTATAGCCTAAATAATTCGAGTTGCAGGAAGGCGGCAAGTGAGCGAGTCCCCAGGAGCTTACTCGGGTAAGTGACTGGGGGGAACGAACGCGGCTAACGCACATGCAACTTGAAGTATGACGGGTATATCCCTTTACGCTGGAAGGATAACATGGACATTAATAATAAAGCCCGCATCCACTGGGCATGCCGCCGGGGTATGCGTGAACTCGACATCTCCATTATGCCGTTTTTCGAGTATGAGTACGATACGCTCAGCGATGAAGACAAGCTGCTGTTCATCCGGTTGTTAGAAAACGACGACCCGGATCTGTTCAACTGGCTGATGAATCACGGCGAACCCTCCGACGCGCAGCTGCAGCGGATGGTAAAATTAATCCAGACTCGGAATCGGGAACGTGGTCCTGTGGCAATCTGATTTACGCATTTCCTGGCGTTCGCAGTGGTTCTCGCTGCTGCTCCACGGCGTGGTGGCGGCTATCGTCCTGCTGATGCCCTGGCCGCTCAGCTACACCCCGCTATGGCTACTGCTGCTCTCTCTGGTGGTGTTTGACTGCGTACGCAGCCAGCGGCGGATCCACGCCTGCCAGGGAGAAATAAAGCTGATGACCGATTCCCGACTGCGCTGGCAAAAAGCGGAGTGGGAGATCGTCGGCATACCGTGGGTGATCAACAGCGGGATGCTGCTGCGTCTGCGCCATACGCAAACGCGTCGCAGCCAGCACCTGTGGGTGGCGGCTGATAGCATGGATGCGAGGGAGTGGCGCGATTTGCGCCGGCTGGTGTTGCACAAACCGGCGCAGGACTAAGAGCCTGGCGCGTCAGGCTCGCCGCTAAAATCAGGCGAACTGTTCGGCCATTTCCCCAAGGATTTGCTCGCACCAGCTCTGGATACGATCGTCGCTCAGGTCATACTGGTTCGTTTCATCAAGCGCGAGGCCAACGAACAGTTGGCCATCGGCGACGATCGGCTTCTGGCTGGTGAACTCATAGCCTTCGGTCGGCCAGTAGCCGATAAACTTCACGCCCCGGGTAGCCAGCCTGTCGTGCAGCATGCCCAGCGCGTCGAGGAACCACTCGCCGTAGCCCAGCTGGTCGCCCATGCCGTACAGCGCCACTATCTTATCCTGCAGATCCAGCGTCCCGAGCTGCGGCCAGATAGCCTCCCAGTCTTCCTGAATCTCGCCGAAATCCCAGGTCGGGATGCCGAGGATCAGCACGTCGTAGCGGGTCATCAGCTCAGGGGAGTCATCTTTCAGATTGTGCAAGGTCACTAATTCAGGGCCGATAATATCGCGGATTTTCTCCGCAGCCATTTCGGTGTAGCAGGTACTGGAACCGTAAAAAAGGCCTATGTTCATTGCGTAAACATCTCAATTCATGCTGTGACTTTGCGTCTAGTCTACCAGAAAGGTGATGATACCCGTCATACTTCAGGCAGCCCGTCGCCGCCGTTTTTGTCCAGTCGTGCGGCTTATTTGGGTATACTGGGGACGATTTAACGAGCAAAGAGGCCGATGTGGAACAGGATCTGGCACAAATCGAACAGTTTCTTGATGCCCTGTGGCTGGAGCGCAACCTCGCGGAAAATACGCTGAGCGCCTACCGTCGGGACCTGACGATGGTCGTGGAATGGCTGCATCATCGCGGGCTGACGCTTGTCAGCGTCAGCGGGGAGGACCTCCAGTCGCTGCTGGCCGAAAGGCAAACCGGCGGCTATAAGGCCACCAGCACCGCGCGTTTGCTAAGCGCGGTGCGCCGTTTTTTCCAGCATCTGTATCGGGAAAAAATCCGTACCGACGATCCCAGCGCGCTGCTGGCGTCGCCAAAGCTGCCGCAGCGTCTGCCGAAAGATCTCAGCGAAGCGCAGGTGGACCGCCTGCTGCAGGCGCCGCTGGTGGAGCAGCCTCTGGAGCTGCGCGACAAGGCCATGCTGGAGGTGCTGTATGCCACCGGCCTGCGCGTCTCGGAGCTGGTGGGCCTGACGATGAGCGATATCAGCCTGCGCCAGGGCGTGCTGCGGGTGGTGGGGAAAGGCAACAAAGAGCGGCTGGTGCCGCTCGGCGAAGAGGCGGTGCTGTGGGTTGAGAACTACCTTGAGTACGGACGTCCCTGGCTGCTGAACGGCGTAGCTTCCGATGTGCTCTTTCCCAGCCAGCGCGCGCAGCAAATGACCCGACAGACTTTCTGGTATCGAATTAAGCACTACGCGGTGCTGGCGGGGATCGACAGCGCGAAGCTCTCCCCGCACGTTTTACGTCACGCGTTTGCGACGCATTTGCTAAATCATGGCGCTGACCTACGCGTGGTGCAGATGCTGTTAGGACACAGCGATCTCTCGACGACGCAGATTTACACCCACGTGGCGACCGAGCGTCTGAGACAACTTCATCAACAGCACCACCCGCGGGCGTGAGTGCTGAATAAAAAGGATTGAGTATGAAAAAAGGTTTACTGATGTTCACCCTGCTGGCGGCAACGCTCTCCGGCGCAGCGCACGCCGACAGCGCGACGATCAAGCAGTCGCTGGCCAAGCTGGGCGTGCAGAGCACGGACATTCAGCCTTCGCCGGTTAGCGGCATGAGCACCGTACTGACCGACAGCGGCGTGCTGTACGTGACCGACGACGGTAAGCACGTAATTCAGGGACCGATGTATGACGTCAGCGGCGCCCAGCCGGTTAACGTCACTAACTCGCTGCTGGTGGGTAAGCTGAACGCGCTGGAAAAAGAGATGATTATCTATAAGGCGCCGCAGGAAAAACACGTCATCACCGTCTTTACCGATATCACCTGCGGCTACTGCCACAAGCTGCATGAAGAGATGAGCGACTACAACGCGCTGGGCATCACCGTTCGTTACCTGGCCTTCCCGCGCCAGGGGCTGCAGAGCCAGACGGAGCAGGATATGCAGGCCATCTGGTGCGCCAAAGATCGCAATAAAGCCCTGGATGACGCGATGGGCGGCAAAGGCGTACAGCCGGCCAGCTGCGGCGTGGATATCAGCAAGCACTACACGCTTGGCGTGCAGTTCGGCGTCAACGGTACGCCGGCAATGGTATTGAGCAACGGCTACGTGCTGCCGGGCTATCAGGGACCGAAAGAGCTGAAAGCCTTCCTCGATGAGCATCAAAAACAAACCAGCGGTAAATAATTCGCGTGAAACAACAGACACAACTGCGCCGCCGTGAGGCGGCCGATGGCGCGGAGCTTCCCGCCGACCTTTCGCCGCTGCTGCAGCGGCTCTACGCGAGCCGCGGCGTACGCAGCGCGCAGGAACTGGAGCGCGGCGTTAAAGGCATGCTGCCGTGGGCGCAGCTGAACGGCATCGATAAAGCCGTGGAGATGCTCTACGACGCCTTCCAGCAGGATTTGCATATTGTAATCGTCGGCGATTTTGACGCTGATGGCGCCACCAGCACCGCCCTGAGCGTGCTGGCGCTGCGCGCGCTGGGCTACGGCAACGTCTCCTATCTGGTACCGAACCGTTTTGAAGATGGCTACGGTCTGAGCCCGGAAGTGGTCGATCAGGCCCACGCCCGCGGCGCGCAGATGATTATGACCGTCGACAACGGCATCTCCTCGCATAGCGGCGTCGATCGCGCGCACGATCTGGGGATCCCGGTGGTGGTTACCGATCACCACCTGCCGGGCGACACGCTGCCGGCGGCGGAAGCTATCGTCAACCCGAACCTGCGCGACTGCGGCTTCCCGTCAAAATCGCTGGCCGGAGTCGGGGTGGCGTTTTACCTGATGCTGGCGCTGCGCACCTTCCTGCGCGATAAAAACTGGTTCGAAACGCGGGGAATTGCCGCGCCTAACCTCGCGGAGCTGCTGGATCTGGTCGCGCTGGGAACGGTGGCTGACGTGGTGCCGCTGGATGCTAATAACCGCATCCTCACCTGGCAGGGGCTGAGCCGCATTCGGGCGGGCAAGTGCCGTCCGGGGATTAAGGCGCTGCTGGAAATTGCCAACCGCGACCCGCAGAAGCTGGCGGCCAGCGATCTCGGCTTTGCCCTTGGCCCGCGGCTGAACGCGGCGGGAAGGCTGGACGATATGTCGGTCGGCGTGGCGCTGCTGCTGTGCGATAACGCCGGCGAAGCGCGGGTGCTGGCCAACGAGCTGGATGCCTTGAACCAGACGCGCAAAGAGATTGAGCAGGGGATGCAGGCGGAAGCGCTCACGCTGTGCCAGCAGCTTGAACGCAGCAGTGAAGCGCTGCCCGGCGGGCTGGCGATGTATCACCCGCAGTGGCATCAGGGCGTGGTCGGTATCCTGGCCTCGCGAATTAAAGAGCGTTTTCACCGCCCGGTTATCGCCTTCGCGCCGACGGGCGACGGGCTGTTAAAAGGCTCCGGCCGCTCTATCCAGGGGCTGCACATGCGCGATGCGCTGGAGCGTCTCGACACGCTGAACCCGGGGCTGATCCTCAAATTTGGCGGCCACGCGATGGCGGCAGGGCTGTCGCTGGAAGAGGCCCGCTTCGAGGAGTTTCAGCAGCGCTTCGGCGAGCTGGTGACCGAGTGGCTGGACCCCGCGCTGCTGCAGGGGGAGGTGGTTTCCGACGGCCCGCTGGACGTCGGGGAGATGAGCATGGAGGTGGCGCAGATGCTGCGTGAGGCCGGGCCGTGGGGGCAAATGTTCCCGGAACCGCTGTTCGACGGCCGTTTCCGCCTGCTGCAGCAGCGTCTGGTGGGCGAGCGACACCTCAAGGTGATGGTCGAGCCGGTTGGCGGCGGGCCGCTGCTGGACGGGATTGCCTTTAACGTCGATACCTCGATTTGGCCGGATAACGGCGTGCGCGAAGTCACTCTGGCCTATAAGCTCGATATCAACGAGTTTCGCGGCAACCGCAGCCTGCAGCTTATCATTGACCATCTTTGGCCGGTCTGATGAAAAAACCGGCAACAAAGAGGCCGCCTGAAGGCTGAAGTGTGTATAAAAGAGAGCGGGGATCCGGTACAATTCCGCTCTTATCACCGCATTTTGACCAATCCATTAAAAGAAAATCGATCATGTTTGAAATAAATCCGGTAAAAAACCGTATTCAGGACCTCACGGAGCGCTCCGACGTTCTCAGGGGGTATCTTTGACTATGATGCTAAGAAAGAGCGTCTGGAAGAAGTAAACGCCGAGCTGGAACAGCCGGACGTGTGGAACGAACCCGAGCGCGCACAGGCGCTGGGTAAAGAGCGTTCTTCACTGGAAGCCATCGTTGACACCCTCGATCAGATGTCCCAGGGCCTGGAAGATGTTTCCGGCCTGCTGGAGCTGGCTGTCGAAGCCGAGGACGAAGAGACCTTCAACGAAGCCGTCGCCGAGCTTAACGTGCTCGACGAGAAGCTGGCTCAGCTTGAATTCCGCCGCATGTTCTCCGGCGAGTACGACAGCGCCGATTGCTACCTCGATATTCAGGCCGGCTCCGGCGGCACCGAAGCGCAGGACTGGGCCAGCATGCTGACGCGCATGTATCTGCGCTGGGCCGAAGCGCGCGGCTTTAAGACCGAAATTATCGAAGAGTCTGAAGGCGAAGTGGCGGGCATCAAGTCCGTGACCATCAAGATTATCGGCGATTATGCCTACGGCTGGCTGCGTACCGAAACCGGCGTTCACCGCCTGGTACGTAAGAGCCCGTTCGACTCCGGCGGCCGTCGCCATACCTCCTTCAGCTCCGCGTTCGTTTACCCGGAAGTCGATGACGATATCGACATCGAGATCAACCCGGCGGACCTGCGTATTGACGTTTACCGTGCCTCCGGCGCGGGCGGTCAGCACGTTAACCGTACCGAATCCGCGGTGCGTATTACCCACATTCCAAGCGGGTTAGTCACGCAGTGCCAGAACGACCGTTCACAGCACAAAAACAAAGACCAGGCCATGAAGCAGATGAAAGCCAAGCTTTATGAACTGGAAATGCAGAAGAAAAATGCCGAGAAGCAGGCGATGGAAGATACCAAATCGGACATCGGCTGGGGCAGCCAGATCCGTTCTTACGTGCTGGATGATTCCCGCATTAAAGATCTGCGCACCGGGGTGGAAACCCGCAACACTCAGGCGGTGCTTGACGGCAGCCTGGATCAATTTATCGAAGCAAGTCTGAAAGCAGGGTTATGAGGAACCAACATGTCTGAACAACAAGCACAGGGCGCTGACGCGGCAATTGACCTTAATAATGAACTGAAAAGCCGTCGTGAAAAGCTGGCTGCGCTGCGCGAGCAGGGTATTCCGTTCCCGAACGATTTTCGTCGTGACCATACCTCTGACCAACTGCACGCTGACTTCGATGCGAAAGAAAACGAAGAGCTGGAAGCGCTGAACGTTGAGGTCTCGGTGGCTGGCCGCATGATGACCCGTCGTATCATGGGTAAAGCCTCCTTCGTGACCCTGCAGGACGTCGGCGGCCGCATTCAGCTGTACGTGGCGCGTGACGATCTGCCGGAAGGCGTCTACAACGAGCAGTTCAAAAAGTGGGACCTCGGCGACATCATCGCCGCGCGCGGCAAGCTGTTCAAAACCAAAACCGGCGAGCTGTCTATCCACTGCACCGAGCTGCGTCTGCTGACCAAAGCCCTGCGCCCGCTGCCGGACAAATTCCACGGCCTGCAGGATCAGGAAGCGCGCTATCGCCAGCGCTACCTGGATCTGATCTCCAACGACGAATCCCGCAACACCTTCAAAGTGCGCTCGCAGATCCTGGCCGGCATTCGCCAGTTCATGGTCGGTCGCGGCTTTATGGAAGTTGAAACCCCGATGATGCAGGTGATCCCAGGCGGCGCCTCCGCCCGTCCGTTCATCACCCATCACAACGCGCTGGATCTGGACATGTACCTGCGTATCGCGCCGGAACTGTACCTCAAGCGTCTGGTTGTCGGCGGCTTCGAGCGCGTGTTCGAGATCAACCGTAACTTCCGTAACGAAGGCATCTCCGTACGCCATAACCCTGAGTTCACCATGATGGAACTCTATATGGCGTATGCGGACTATAAGGATCTGATCGAGCTGACCGAATCCCTGTTCCGTACCCTGGCGCAGGATATTCTCGGCAACACCGCGGTGCCTTATGGCGATCAGACCTTTGACTTCGGCAAGCCGTTTGAAAAGCTGACCATGCGCGAGGCTATCAAGAAATACCGTCCGGAAACCGAGATGGCGGATCTGGATAACTTCGACTCTGCGAAAGCGATTGCCGCCGCCGTCGGCGTCAAGGTTGAGAAGAGCTGGGGTCTGGGCCGCGTTGTGACCGAGATCTTTGAAGAAGTGGCCGAAGCGCACCTGATTCAGCCGACCTTCATCACCGAGTACCCGGCTGAGGTTTCTCCGCTGGCGCGTCGTAACGACGACAACCCGGAAATCACCGACCGCTTTGAGTTCTTCATCGGCGGACGTGAAATCGGTAACGGCTTCAGCGAGCTGAACGATGCTGAAGACCAGGCGCAGCGTTTCCTCGATCAGGTGAACGCCAAAGCCGCCGGCGACGACGAAGCGATGTTCTACGACGAAGACTACGTGACCGCGCTGGAGCACGGCCTGCCGCCGACCGCTGGCCTGGGCATTGGTATCGACCGCATGGTGATGCTGTTTACCAACAGCCATACCATCCGCGACGTGATCCTGTTCCCGGCAATGCGCCCGGTTAAATAAGACCGATCGCGAATGATAAAACCCCGGCCTGCGTGCCGGGGTTTTTTATTGGTGCGCCGCGATCCTGCGCGATGGCCGTATGAGGCGAAGCTCAGCTCAGTGACGCAACGTATTTTTGCAGCGCCGTGCGGGCGTCCTCATCCGTGGCCTCCAGCACCATCCACGGGCTGAAGGCCCACGGCGTTATCGCCAGCGCGTTTAGCAGATCCTCCAGCCTGCACCATTGATAGTCCATAACCTCATCGCTATTCGGCCGCAGCGGGCCGGTGACGCGGGCGGCGTATACCGGGCAAACTTCGTTCTCGACGATGCCGTTGGGGGCGACGGCCCGGTAGCGGAACCGAGGCGCGACCGGCGCGATGCCGGTAATTTCGATGCCGAGCTCAAAGCGGCTGCGCCGCGTGACGGCCTGCTCGAACGTTTCGCCCTCCTGAGGGTGCCCGCAGACCGAATTGGTCCACACGCCCGGCCAGGCTTTCTTCTCCAGCGAACGCCGGGTGACCAGCAGCTGGCCCCGTTCATCAAACAGCCAGCAGGAAAACGCGAGGTGTAGTGGGGTATCTAAGGTGTGAGCGGCATACTTTTCCAGCATGCCGGCTGGCTTATCCTGCTCGTCCAGCAAAATGACGTGTTCCCCGGTCATGACGACTCCTGAAAATAAAAAATGACCCGGTACAAACCCGCCGGGCCATGTACTCAGGCCGTTAGGGTAGATCATTTGCGGACGAAAGGCATTATCAAAACAAGCCCAGGCTCCTCGCGGACGGCGGGAAGGCGCTATATTGGCCGCTTTCCGCCGGGCGTTTAATCCTTAAGGATAAGAGGCGTATCGATTGGGGATCCGGCTATGGGCTGGTATGATATTCGTCCATTCTGACGAGGTGAGAGTTTGTGTTGAGTGCAGGACGCCTGATGAGAAAACGCTTTTATATCACGATGATGTTGGTTAGCAGCCTGGTGATTGCCGGATGCTCCAGTTCATCTGATTCTGGTTCCGCCTATACCGTCAAACGCGGTGATACGCTGTACCGAATTTCCCGCACCACCGGCACCAGCGTCAAAGATCTGGCCCGGCTGAATAATCTTTCGCCGCCTTATACCATTGAAGTGGGACAGCGCCTGAAGCTGAACAGCGCATCGGGAGCGAGCGCCGGAAAGGCCGCTAAGAAAAGCAGCGCGACCCGCACCGCTGCGGCTAAGTCGCCGGCCGCCCTGCCGCCGGTATCGTGGCCGCCGGTAGGACAGCGCTGCTGGCGCTGGCCGACCAGCGGTAAGGTCATCCTGCCTTATTCCTCAAACGATGGTGGCAATAAGGGAATTGATATCGCCGGTACGCGCGGCCAGCCGGTGTATGCGGCCGGAACGGGGAAGGTGGTGTACGTCGGCAGCCAGCTGCGCGGCTACGGTAATCTGATCATGATTAAGCACAGCGATGATTACATCAGCGCCTATGCGCATAACGATAAAATGATGGTCAATAACGGCCAGAGCGTGAAGATAGGCCAGCAGATCGCCACGATGGGCAGCACCGATGCCGACTCCGTGCGTCTGCACTTCCAGATACGCTACCGGGCAACGGCCATCGATCCGCAGCGCTATTTACCGCCGCAGGGCAGTAAGCCTAAGTGCTAACGGGTTATTTTATCAGCAGTTAGCATGGTTCAGTCTTGTCAGACGGTGCGTAAGGTCTATAATGACCCTCGCACCTCTTTGCGGGCGTAGTTCAATGGTAGAACGAGAGCTTCCCAAGCTCTATACGAGGGTTCGATTCCCTTCGCCCGCTCCAGATCTCCTGCATCATCAACAAGTTAGATTATTCAGTTAGTTACGTTGCCCTGCTTTACAGGTACAACTTTAACTACCCGTTGAACTACGCCCGCACCTGTCGCGTGATTGGTCTGTGGTATATGGGGAGCATACCACCACGCTGGCGGTGGTTCCGGGTTCTTACCGCGATAGCACAACAACGAACAAAAAGCCGTATACCTGGCCTGGCACAATTCCCGAAGCAGATTGATTACATGCATTTAAGCCCGATGTGTGGCTCTATGAGCCACGTAAACAGGTGAATAGTGGAACGCCCCGGTAGCTACAGAACCGGCTCTGCCAACGCTTCGCTCACGCTCCTAACGGTACACGAGCACCCGATAAGGCGTGATCCCTCTGGCAATCTGATGAAGTCGCTACGCTCCACTTGTCTCCTTACCACTAACGGGGCTTTATGGCTTCTATTGCCTAAAATCAGAAATTTCTTTGAAGATATCTTTCCCGTATCCGATTGCGTAGGTGTACGATTAACGATCAATACCTATGTTAAATAAAGGGTTATTGTGGCTCTACAAGGAAAGTTGATACTGAACGGGGCAGATTATGCACCTTTCAACCTGTACGGCGTGGGTGTGTTCATGGCCCACTCTGGCAAAGGCATATATCGCAATAAGGGCGGCTGTGGAGCCGTACCCGATAATGGCCCGATTCCACCTGGCAAATACTGGATAGTTGAACGTGGATCAGGTGGTTTAGGATCGTGGGCGAAGGCTAAAGCGCAAGACTTATTCAATAAGATGTACTACGGAACCGAGTTTGGGCGTGATGAATGGTTTGCTTTGTATAAGGATGATTGGGGCATTGATGATGGTACCTGGATAAACAATGTTCACAGTGGATTGTTTCGGCTTCACCCTGGCACTGTCTCTGAAGGTTGCATAACGATAGCTCATAGCTCAGATTTTGCCACCATCCGAAACGCGCTATTAAATAAACACATCCCCTATTCAGGTTCCCTGTATGCGTTCTCTTATGGCTCGTGGTTGGGTTGAGGTGGTAGCCAATGGCTCGAACACTTGCCCGTAGAGTTATCAAAGTAGCATTTTACATCCTTTTATCTTTGGTTGTTGGTCGCACACTCGGAAATCCTGAAACATGGATGAGCCATGAACTAGCCAGCCAGATTGGGCATATAGTTTACGGGCCTGGAGAGGTTGGAGCCGACAACTTTTATGATCTCTATTTTTATATATCTGTAATCGTTGTTTTTTCTATAACAACTGTTCTTTACCGTTTAACAATGATGTTACTTAGAAAAATAAGGAGCAAATAAAATGCCAATTCCCCCGTATATGTGGCTTAAAGACGATGGCGGTGCAGACATAAAGGGATCTGTTGACGTTCAGGATCGTGACGGCAGCATTGAGATCATCGGACTGAGCCACTGAATCAACTTACCTGTAGACAATGCCAACGGTAAGATCACCGGGACCCGTCAACATTCATCAATGATGATTGAAAAGGAAGTTGATAGCTCTACTCCGTATCTTTATAAGGCCGCTGCAACTGGTCAGACACTGAAAAGCGCGGAGATTCGTTTCTAGCACATCAACGACGCAGGGCAGGAAGTACCGTATTACTCTGTGCTGATGGAAAACGTGAAAATCACAGGTGTTAACTGCGGTGTTCCTAACTGCAAACTTGCAGCTAATGACAAAATGAACCACGTTGAAAGTGTCAGCTTGCAGTACGAGAAAATCACATGGAAGATTCACGACGGGAATATTCAGTTCACGGATGCCTGGAACGAGCGACCAACCGCATAACCTCAGAGGGGGAGTAATTAAATTTTGCTGAGACTGTTACGCGGCAGATCGGTTTGTCTTTGGCCCGGTTGCTGTCAACTTCGAAGAGATATTCATGCCCTGGATTATCAGCGCGGCGCTGTGCAACTAGTTCGAGCGCTCTCGCTGCCAGCATAATAGAACGGGTTTTCCCGGTCTTTTGCTCCTTCAGGTTCAGAATGTTGCCTTCCAGATGATTAAAATCTGCATATCGTAATTTGAGTGCGTCACCAGCTCGCGCGGCTGTCTGGTTCAGGAATACCCACAAATCACCATAAATAGGGCTGCTATTACCTCAGCGCTTTATAGCTTTCAAAACCGTGTCGGCACAAACAAACGCAGCTCCAGGAAAGCCCTTGAAATGCTATGCCATCACAGACCCTGTAAATAATTCTGTGTAACTGCCACCGTATTAAAGGCGATCGCTCAGGCGGTCACCGAACTCGATAATAAAACGGCTCATTGCCAACCGCCAGTTCTGGAGCGGCATACTCCATTTTTGACGCATCCCGGCGCCATCATTGATAACGCCGCACCTTGCGACTGGTTTCTTTTGACGTTTTGTTATTTTGCGCAAGATCGGTCAGGCAAATCAAATCGCCTTTGCGCATATTAAGAGGCACGGAGGAAGCCATGTGTGATAACAAAACCGATAGTTACGCCAGACGTTTTAATCAGGTTTTCGATTATATTGACCGCCATCTTGACGACGCGCTGTTGCTGGAAAAACTCAGCGAAGTGGCCCACTTTTCGCCATTTCATTTCCATCGTCAGTTTTGCAGCTATTGCGGCATGTCGCCTGGTCGTTACATCCAGATGATGCGCTTAAAACGCGCATCCTATCGGCTGGCTTTTAATCCGTTAGAGAAAATCACTGATATCGCGTTCGACGCCGGTTTTCAGCATGCCGAATCATTTAGCCGCGCCTTCCGGCAAATGTTTGGTCTGTCACCGACGCAGTTTCGCCAGCAGCCCCCTTGGGTAGAGTGGCATCAGCGGATATCAGAACCTTATCAAACGAGGAGAAAAACGATGCAAGGTCAGGTCAGGATCATTAACTTTTCCGCCACGTCGGTTGCCATGTTGAGCCACCGTGGCCAGCCGGAGCTCATAAACGAAACTGCGGCCCGCTTTATTGAATGGCGAAAAACCACGGGTTATTCGCCCGTTGCCAGCAGCCAGACGTATGGTCTTGCTCCGGACGATCCGGCTACAACGCCGTCGGATGAATTTGCGTTCCATATTTGCGGAACGGTAACCTCACCGATTGCCGAAGACAATCGCTTCGGGGTGGTTAATAGCGACATCCCCGCGGGCCGATGCGCGGTGCTGCGCCATCAGGGATCGCACGACGCGTTAACCGGGCTGGCGCAGGCTCTGTACCGCGACTGGCTGCCCGGTAGCGGAGAAGAGCTGCGCCACTTCCCGCTCTTCTTTCATTACCACAACTTTGTGCATGAGGTGGCGGAACATGAATTGCTCACGGATATCTATTTGCCGCTGAAATAAACTGATTCGGCCGGCCCCGTTCGTCGTCGCCTCAGGCGTGGGGCTTCCCCGAGCAGCTCTCCCATCTTTCTTTCGGCCGGGAGAGCTTCTTATCGGTTCGTCTCTCTCTTATCCCCGATTAAAGCGCGTTTTCGCTGCTTCCGTTACCGGAGTATAAAGTGAAATCAACGAGCCTTCGGGATCGCGAAACTGTGCCGTCCTGTTTCCCCAGGGTAAATCTTTAGGGGGATGAACCACTTCAACTTGTTCTTTTAAAAGATTAAATTCGGCATCGACATCTTCGACCCTGAACTCCAAAATTACCGAGCGATTCAATGCGGGCTGGGCGCTGCCCTCTTTGAACAGAGCTACCGTCTCAACGCTACCTATGGCGATAACGGCTACCGGCGTGACGATTTCCGCAAAAACCGGGGCTAGCCAGTCAGCCTTGCTGCGGGTAACTAATTCATAAAACTGCACAACGTCTTTGATGTTTTGCGCAATCAGGCGGACAGATACGAATTTCATAGCGAAGCTCCATTATGGCGGCGAATAGCGCGGCCTCTGAAAAATATCTTCACTCAGGTATGCTGACAGCGTGGTGGCAACAGGATGAAAAAATGCGACGTGCAGACAGGCTGTTTCAGATTCTCCAGATACTCAGGCGTTCGACGCTTCCGGTCACCGCGGCGAAATTGGCCGAAGAGCTTGAAGTATCAAAGCGAACCATTTACCGGGATATTGCGGATCTCGCAGGGCAAAGGGTTCCGGTAGAGGGGGAGGCGGGTTGTGGCTATGTTTTAAGTGCAGATTACGACATGCCGCCTTTGATGTTTACGGCCGAGGAGCTGGAAGCCATCTTTCTTGGCGCAGAGCTGGTGCGGCGCTTACCGGATGCGACTCTGGCGAATAACGCCAGCGATGTGCTGGCAAAAATCGCCTCGGCAGTCCCCGCAAGGCTGCTCGGTTGTTTATCTTATTCGGCGGTAGGGATAAAACCGGATGAGTCAGGCAGCTTCAAACCCGATACGCGGAATATACGCATCGCCATTCGGGAAGGCAAAAAGCTGTTGCTGGATTACTGCTCCAGGTCCGGTGACATCACTCAAAGAACCGTTTGGCCGGTGGTGTTGGGCTATGACCAGAACTGCTGTCTCCTCATTAGCTGGTGCGAACTACGCGGCGGCTTTCGTCACTTCCGGGCTGAGCGCATACGCCAGGTGACGATATTGAATGAAGATATTGGCACCAGCAGGAGTGAGCTCAGGAACCGTTGGGAACGCTGGCGGGATAATGAGATGAGACAGCTCAATGCAGAGTAATGTACAGGCACCCTCGGCTATTCGAGGACAAGAAGGTTAACTCGCCGCCTGGGAAAAATCAGGCCGATCTCCGTTCGCAAATATCTCTCATCATCCCCGATAGGTCCGGGCGACGGCTCCGCTATCATTTTTTGTGCGGGCCCTTTTCCCGGTTCAGCTAAATCCTAACGCACGCTACCAGCAGCCTCTCCGCTACCTGTCCATTTCCCATCTGCCCGCCGTTGCTCAGTTCACCACAACCTTTTGTCAGCCAGCGGCTAAGCATTTTCTTGTTCCGTCCAGCTTTCTCCACTCATTGTTGCTTACATCACAAAAACAACTGATCAATTAACGATCAACATCACGTTAATATTTCACTAACACATCTACCATTGGTATTACCACTACAGACCACTGGTGAGATCACATGGAAATCAGGCGCGAAAAGACAGAAGCCGGCAGCGGCTACGACCGAGTTGTAAAGTTTTTGCGGGATCAGCTACTCAATGGCGAACTGAAAGCCGGAGATAGCCTTCTGCCGGAGCGTGAGCTTTCGGCAAAGTTAGGCGTGAGTCGCCCCGTACTTCGCGAGGCGCTGCGGGCGCTCGCCATGGTCGGGGCGGTGGAGATCCGCCACGGCATTGGTACCGTGGTAACCAAACCTGATGTCTCAATTCTCGGCGAATTCTTTACTTTCGTTCTTGCCCACCAGCCCAACGTGGTAGATGACGTCATGCAGGCACGAATCGCTATTGAGCGTCAGGCCGTTCGTTTAGCCTGTCGCCGCGCGACACAAAGTGACTACGATCGCCTGGCCGCCTGTCTCGGTGAAATCATCGAAACCATTCGCACCCCCGAACTCGGTGCTTTAGCGGATTTCAGGTTTCACGAAAGCATCGTCACCGCATCCGGTTCGCCCACGCTTATCAATATTTATCAGTCCATCAGCATGCTGATGCGCCGTTCACACCTTGACCGCCGCGAGCAGATCATTCAGGTCGAGGGTATTGAAGAGTTCCTCATTAACCATCACCGCGCCATTTTTTCCGCCATCGTCGAACGTGATGAAAATAAAGCCGATGAGTTACTTGGCCGCCACTTCGAGATTGGCTCAGATTTTCGCCGCCGCGCCACCATCCTCAAGGCCAGCAGCGGTTCATCGACCTTCACTACTCCGTAAAAGGAAAACAGCAGATGCAGATTGTGATTGGCAGTGACCACGCAGGATTTCACCTCAAGCAGGAGCTTAAACAGTGGCTGCATCAGGCCGGATATCAGATTGACGATGTCGGCAGCCACGACCCCGAACCGGTTGATTTTCCGGATATCGCCTTAGCGTTATGCAGCAAGGTGCGCAGCAGCGCAGATCGGCGCGGCATTCTGGTATGTGGCACCGGCGTCGGGGCGGTTATCGCCGCTAACAAAGTAAAAGGTATCCGCGCGGCGGTCTGCCACGACGTGCACTCCGCGCACCAGTCGGTGGAGCATGACGATGTCAACGTCATGTGTATGGGGGCGCAAATTGTCGGGCCGTGGCTCGCTCGCGATCTGATTATGGCTTTCCTCGAAGCGAAGTTTGTGCATGACGACGACTTTGTTCGTCGCGTCGCGAAGCTCGCTCAACTGGAACAACTTAACTAACCATCAACCTGGAGCATAACGATGAGTAACAGCACTTCCGGCATTGTCGGGTTTATTGGACTTGGCGTCATGGGCCGCGAGATGGCGCGTAATCTGGCACAGGCAGGTTTTACCGTTCGCGCGTTTGATGTCGTCACAACAGCAGGTGATGCGCTCCGCCAGTATGGCGTGGACGTAGTCAGCGATCTTTCCAGCGCTATCAGCGATGCCGATATCGTCATCTCCATGCTGCCCGACACCCCGCAGGTTGAAGAGATAGTGCGCGGTGCCGGCGGACTGCTGAGCAACCCGCCGCGCGGGAAACTGTTTGTTGATATGAGCACTATCGCACCCGCCGCGACGCGCCAGCTAAGCGAATCTCTGGCAACAATTGGCGTCACGATGCTGGATGCTCCGGTTTCCGGTGGCCCGGTCGGCGCAAAAAACGGCAATCTGACGATCATGGTGGGCGGCAGCGCCGAGGGCTTTGCTCAGGCTACTCCTTATTTGCGCGCGATGGGCACCACGCTCAATCACGTTGGCGCATCCGGCGCGGGGCAGACGGTAAAACTATGTAACCAGCTGATTTGTGGCATCAATATTCAGGCGATTTGTGAAGCGTTAGCGCTGGCGCGCGCCTGGGATATTAATCTTCCTCAGATGCGCGAGGTGCTGATGGGCGGTTCGGCAGCCTCCTGGATGCTCGATAAGCTGGGGAGCGCCATGATTGACGGTGATGTCTCCGCAGGATTTCGCATCGACCTGATGATGAAGGATCTGCGTCTTGTGCTGGAGGCCGCTCAGAAGCATCCGGTCCCACTGCCCGCTACCGCGCTGGTCGCCTCACAGTATCAAAACGCGCAGGCCTATGGCGAAGGTGCCAACGGCAATCAGGCGCTCTTTAAAGTTTACGACCGCCTGACCGGCCAGCAAAACAGCGTAACAAAATAACCGGGGTTGACCTTATGATGCTCGATTTCACAGCAATTCTCGCGCAGTGGCAGCTTCTGTGGAGTGGCGCGCTACTCACCGCCAAACTGGCTTTGGTGACGACGTTAACCGGTTTTCTGATCGGCACGCTTTGCGCAGCGGCGCGTCGTTCTGATTCGGTTTGGTTGGCGCGCCTGACGGGCGTTTATGTCGAGTCGATTCGCAATACGCCTTTTCTGGTGCAGATCTTCCTGGTCTATTTTGGTCTCTCCAGTCTGGGCTTCTCATTCAGCGCTTTCACGGTTTCAGTCATTGCACTCACCATCAACGTCGGGGCGTATACGGCAGAGATTATGCGCGCCGGCTTCGAGTCGATTCACAAAGGCCAGTGGGAAGCCGCCGAAACGCTGGGGCTGAATCGCTGGCAGCAATACTGGCATGTGGCGCTGCGCCCGGCGATTGAGCGCGTTTACCCCTCGCTAACCAGCCAGTTTATTTTGCTGATGCTGGCATCATCGGTGACATCGCAAATTTCAGCGGAAGAGCTCACGGCAACGGCCAATTTTATCCAGTCAGAAACCTATCGCCCCTTTGAAACGTTCTTCATCGTGGCCTGTATTTACATCGCGCTGTCGCTGTTGATGCGAGTGATATTCTGGCTATTTGGTCAGGTGATTTTCCCTCGCCGCCGCCGTCTTGGCACGTCGATTTAAGGAGAGTCGTAGATGAATATTCCTCTTAACTTTGCCCATCTACAGTTTCTGCTTGATGGCACGCTGTGGACGGTGATTTTGTCACTAATGGCCTTTGGCGGTGGCGGTCTGGTGGGGTTCCTCATTGCGCTGGGACGCATTGCGCCATTGAAGCCGCTGCGTCTTCTGGTCAGCGCATGGGTGCAGCTAATTCAGGGTACGCCGCTACTGATCATCATGTTTATGGTCTACTTCGGCTTACCTCAACTCGGTTATTCGATAGCTCCTCTGCTGGCAGCAGGTATCTCTCTTACCATTTATGCCAGCGCCTATCTCGGTGAGATCTGGCGCGGCTGCATACAAGCGGTTCCACGCGCACAGTGGGAGGCGGCCGAATGTCTGGCACTGTCGCGCACTCAGCGCATGTTCAAAGTGATTATGCCGCAAGCAATCAAGCTGGCAACGCCACCTACCGTTGGATTCTCGGTACAGATAATCAAAAACACCTCGCTGGCGTCGGTGGTGGGTTTTGTCGAGCTGGCGCGTGCTGGCCAGCTCATCAACAACTCGATTTTCCAGCCCTTTATTATCTATCTGATCGTTGCCGTCATTTACTTCTGCCTGTGTTTTCCGGTTTCAGCATTAAGCCGCAGGCTGGAACGCGGAGCACCACAGAAACAGGCTAAGCGCCTGCAGGCCATTGCGGCGCGCGTTAATCGAGGATAAGGATAAAGTTATGTCAATCATTACCTTAAGTAACGTACAGAAGAGTTTTGGTCATAATTCAGTGCTGAAAGATGTCTCGTTTTCAGTGAATCAGGGCCAGGTCGTGGCGCTGATTGGTGCCAGCGGCTCGGGCAAAAGCACTGCGCTCCGCTGTATCGATCGGTTAGAAACCATCAATGGCGGCAGTATCGAAGTGTGTGGCTATAAAGTGGAGGATCCCAAAGTCGATTTGCGTAAGTTACGCCAGGACGTTGGTATTGTATTTCAGAGCTACAACCTGTTTCCCCATCTCACCATTGAGCAGAACGTTACGCTTGGTCCGGTCGCGGTGAAAAAAATGCCGAAAGCAGAAGCCAGAAGGCTAGCGCTCTCCGTTCTGGAACAGGTCGGGCTCGCGGATAAAGTGGACAGCTATCCTGAGCAACTCTCCGGTGGGCAGCAGCAGCGTGCCGCTATCGCCCGCTCTCTGGCGATGAAACCAAAAGTGATGCTTTTTGATGAGGTCACTTCGGCGCTGGATCCTAAATTAACCGGCGAAGTGCTGCGCGTTATTGAGCGGCTGGCTGGGAGCGGCATGACGATGATCATGGTGACGCATGAAATGAATTTTGCACGCAAAGTCGCCGATAAAGTGATCTTCATGCATCAGGGAAAAGTGCATGAAAGCGGGAGTGCCGCCATTTTGCAAGCGCCGGAAACCGAGGCCTTAAAGGAGTTTATTGCCAACGATCTGTAATTCACCCGATACCCTGTACCCATCCTCATCAGGAGAATAATAATGAAATACGCAAAATCGATTGCCCTACTCGCCAGCATGGTAACAGCACTTATCGCCCAGCCGGCCTCGGCAAACGCGCTGGAAGACATTCAACAACGCGGCGAACTGCGTGTCGCCACCGATATGTCACTGCCGCCTTCAGGCATGCTGGATGCGGCGATGAAACCGATAGGATCCGATGTTGAAACCGCTGAACTGCTGGCGAAGGATTGGGGATTAAAACTGAAATTTATTGAAACTACCGGACCGACGCGTATTCCGAACCTGCAAACGGGTAAGGCAGATATCGTCATTTCAACCCTGTCCGTCACGCCACAGCGTGCGCAGGTGATTGATTTTACCCGTGCTTATGCAGGCTTGCGCTCTGTTATTGCGGCACCTGCCGCCACCAAAGTCAGTGACTGGGCCGATTTAAAAGGGCATGCAATTACCGTTACGCGCGGCACCACTCAGGACTCAATGCTGAGTCAGGATGCGATGAAAAAGGGCTATAGCATTCAACGCTATGATGATGATGCAACCTTAGTCACCGCCGCCGTTAGCGGTCAGGCATATGCGGTCGCCACTTCCGCCACGCTGGTTAACCAGATTAAAAAACAGAATCCTAAATTAAGCTTTGAGCCCAAATTAACCCTAACGGTATTTGATTTAGCCATCGGAGTTAAAAAAGGTGAACCGGAGTTGAAAGAAAAATTAAATGAATGGATTGTCACCAATCTTAAAAATGGAAAACTAAACGCCATTTACGAAAAATACCACGGCGAAGCTATCCCGGCGGAAATAATAAACCGTAAATAGTTTATCGCCCCTTGTCACAGGGTAATTGCAGGCAGCGCATCCATTTAGCTAACTCGGGTGGAGGAGGGGAACTTGCCGACGAAGCTAACGGCTCCAGGCTGCAACCCGGGGAGGTAAGGGCCGCTTAGCGGCCCCGATAGCGCGCCTGCCTGCCCCTGGTTAAACCAGCCGGTTCTCCCCATCCTCAGCGGTGATTTTCCTCCACAGCGCTTCGCCAACGGGAGGATCTTGCTGAAAATAGTCCATCAGGAAATCGATGCATACCTTCAGCGCCTTTGCGATCCCCACACCAGCGCCATGCCTTCGCTCTCCGGGCGCACCAGCTGAAAGCCAAATTTTTTATACAGCTCGGGAACGTCGGCGACCAGGCTGACGTAGGCGCCCGCCGGCGCATGCAGCTCAAGCCAGGCCATCAGATGCTCCATGATTTTTCGCCCCAGCCCCTTTCCCTGATGCGCCGGATCGACGGCAACATCGACGATCTCGAAGTTAAGCACGCCGTCGCCAACGATGCGTCCCATGCCGACAATCAGCCCGGAATACTCCACGTATACGCCGTGGCAGCTGCGGGGCAGCGCGCGTTTAGCCGCCTCAAGAGGGCGGGGCGTTAAACCGGAGATGACGCGCAGGCGACAAAAATCGTCTGCCGGGGGAACGGTTTCCACAAAGGCGTATGCTGCTGACATTTATTGATCTCCGTATTAAGCGTTCCCCTGTTTACCATCAACAACTCATTCGCTCAACCGCTACGCGCGTCGCCGGCAAACCGGCTCATTACCGATCCGCCGGCAAAAATAGAAATGAATAAAAACGGATCCAGGCGCGTTTACCGGCTATCGACACTGAGGATAACCCACTATGACGCGCACTGTTTCCGCTATGGCCTTCGGGCTCTTGCTCGGCCCCGCTGTACGCGATGCCGGTTAGCTACGGCATCAGCACCCCCGACACCGCTATCGGGCTTTCATGGCACGCTTTCGGCGGCACCTCGCAGACGCATCTTGCCGGCGTAACGGGGGAGCTGACGCTGGATATGGACAATGACATGGACGATCGTCTGAGCGTCTCCATCCCGGTCGCCACCCTCGCGGCCTCCAATAGCCTGCTGACCTGGCAAATGAAAAGTAGCCTTTTTTTCGACGCCGATCGCTACCCGGCGATCCGGTTTACCAGCAGCCGGGTGGTGGCGCTGGTGGGGGATACCGTCACCATTGATATCGCCATCGAGGCTAAAGTCCGGCATCGGGCCTAAACTCCCCCGCGCGCTATTCGCGCGGGAGGGCAGGGATTAACGGCCGGTGCGACCGGGCAGCATGCGGGACAGCACGTTATCGCGAAACAGGTAGTGGTGGGCCAGCGCCGCCAGCGCGTGGGCGCAGGCGAGAATAATGAGCGCCCACGCCACGTTGTTGTGCCACTCCCCCAGGCTATGCCTGAGCGCGGGATCGATGTTCACCCAGCCGGAGAGATCGAGCCCGCCAAAAAAGCGGAACGGTTCCTGTTGAGCCCAGCGAAACAGAAAGTCCAGCGCGGCCTGGGCGAACAGCAACAGGTACAGCATCCCGTGGACGGCGTGCGCGGCAAGCTTTATCGGGCGCGAATCCCGGGTCGGCGGCAGGGCGTAGCGCGGGGAGCGCTGGCTGATAATACGCCACAGCAGGCGCACGACGATCGTCAGCGCCAGCACGATGCCGCACGAGATATGCAGGGCCTGCAGCTCTTTTCGCAACGGCGTGCCGCGTTCCAGCCACGCCCAGATGTGGGCGCTGGAAAAGAGAAAGATGACGCAGGCGGCGGTCAGCCAGTGCAGCGTCAGCGTCAAGCCGTCATAGCGCTGGCGCTGCGCGGTGGGGGATAGTTCTGTCATAACAAGGGACTCCATCAGCGGTGTTGGTGATGGGTAAACGCGGCAGGGGGAACATCTATTCGGAAAATTTTTCTATCGGGCGATCTTTTGTACGGGGCGGTTTATTGCAATTTTGTTACATGCATTACATAACGGCGGCTGCGGCATTGCCTGCGCCGCGGTAACAGGCATCATAAAACGACCTTCCGGCAAGAGTATTTCATCATGATCAAAGTCGCCCTGGTGGATGACCATGTGGTCGTTCGATCCGGTTTTGCCCAGCTATTAAATCTGGAAGACGATCTTATCGTGGCGGGACAGTACAGCAGCGCCGCCGAGGCGTGGACCGCGCTGATGCGCAGCGAAATTGACGTTGCGGTGCTGGACGTCGCCATGCCGGACGAGAACGGCCTGAGCCTGCTCAAACGCCTGCGCCAGCAGCACCCCGGATTTCGCGCCATTATTCTCAGCATCTATGACACCCCGGCTTTTGTGCAGAGCGCCATCGATGCCGGGGCGAGCGGTTATCTTACCAAACGCTGCGGCCCGGAGGAGCTGGTGCAGGCGGTACGTTCGGTGGGGATGGGCGGCCACTATCTGTGCGTTGATGCGCTCAAAGCGCTGCGCGGCGGCGAATCATCGCCAAAAGCGCTCGACGTCCTGACCCCGCGCGAGCGGGAGATATTCGAGCTGCTGGTGAAAGGGGAGAGCGTTAAGGCGATCGCCTTCAGCCTGGCGCTGAGCCATAAAACCGTCCACGTGCACCGGGCTAACGTGCTGGGTAAGCTGCAGTGCGGCAGCACCATTGAGCTGGTGCATTTCGCTCTCGATAATCAGCTGCTGACGGGCCATTGATGACACGCGCGTCCCGTCATCTGATCCTGACGCTGTTTATCACCCTGGCCTGGGGAAGCGGCTGGCTGATGCTGTGGACGCTCAGCTTTTATTTGACCCACAACGGCCAGCAGGCGGTGCTGTTCCTGCCGCAGGGCGTCTATCTGGCGCTGCTGATCCTGCTGCCGCGCCGCTTTTGGCCGGCGGTTGTCCTGCCGCCGCTGGCGGCGATCGTCTGGCTGCGAAGCGAGCAGCTGCTGACCGGCTACACGATTGCGATCGTCCCGCTGGTGGGCATGCTGTCGGCGTATATGGCGCAGCGTTTCTGGTACCGCTTTCCGCTCTACTGGCAGCGGCTGTCGCTGCTGATTGCGGCGGTCAGCGCCAACGCGCTGCTCCAGACCCTGGCCCTGATCGCCTTTTTGCAGAGCCCCGCGACGCTGCTCGGGCTAGCCTCGTTTACCGGCGGCGTGCTGCTGGCGCCGTTTGTCTATCTGATGTTCGAGTTTTTGCGCCAGCAGCATCGCTATCAGCTGCTGGGGCTGGATACCAGCAACCCGCCGCTGCGCGCCTCGCTGATTATCTGGTGTAGCCTGTTTTTTATCATCGGCATCGGCACCCAGATGGTGCTCTCCCCGGCGCTGGAGCGGCTGCTGCTGATCGTGGTGTTTTTGCCTAACGTGGTGATGGCGTGGAAGTTTGGCTGGCAGGGCGGCGTGCTGTCCGGTCTGCTCGGCAGCATGATGATCGCCATCGCGCGCCAGGTGGGCGGCGGATTTACGGACCTGCTGGAGCTTGAAATTTTCCTCGCCACCCAGTCGCTGCTGGGGATCGGCCTGGGTATCGCCATCAGCCGCCAGCAGCACCTGGCGCTCAATCTCGATCGCTATCGCCGCCGGCTGGAGCAGGAGCTGCAGACCCGGCGCGAGCTGACGGAGAAGCTGATCCACACGGAGGAGGACACCCGCAAGCATCTCGCCCGCGAGCTGCATGATGAAATCGGGCAGAACATCACCGCCATTCAGATCCAGTCGCAGCTGGTCAAACGGGCCGGCGGCACCGCCCTGGCGATTGAGGCCGCCGGACAGATCGGCGAGCTGGCCCAGCGCATTCACCACTCCACCCGCCAGATGCTGCGCCAGCTGCGCCCCCCGGCGCTGGACGAACTGTCGCTCAAGGAGGCGCTGCACCATCTGGTGAAGGAGTTCGCCTTTGCCGAACGCGGGATTAACTGCCGCTTTGACTACCGGCTGGCGGCCCCGCCGGCCAACGAAACCCTGGTCTTTACCCTCTATCGCCTGCTGCAGGAGCTGCTCAATAACGTCAGCAAGCACGCTGGCGCCAGCGAGGTGGCGATCCTGCTTTGCCAGCAGGGCGACGGCCTGTACCTCGAGGTGCGGGACAACGGCAGCGGCCTCGGCCCGCAGAATACGCCGGGCTTTGGCATGCAGGGCATTCGCGAGCGCGTCCACGCCCTCGGCGGGGAGCTGACCCTGGAATCACGCGGCGGCACGCGCGTAATTGTTAACCTGCCCACATTTTCGTCACAAACACTTCGCTAACCAGGAAAAAGTCTTAGCCGCACCGGACTTTCTCTCATCCATTTTGCCCCGCGCTTTTATATCGTCAGCCTAAACGGAGAACGCTATGCCCTCACTGTCTGCTGCACAGATCGCTCAACGCTACCGGACCCAGCGCCCGAGGCTGCTGCTGTGCATGGTGATTGGCTACGCCGCGTTCTACCTGACGCGTAAAAGCATCAACTACGTGCTGCCGGTTTTGCAGCTGGACATGGGGCTGAGCAAAAGCGACATCGGGCTGATCGGCTCGCTGTTTTATCTGAGCTACGGCCTGTCGAAATTTGCCGCCGGATTGTGGCATGACGGCCACGGGCAGCGGGCGTTTATGGGGATTGGCCTGCTGGCGACCGGAGTCCTGAACGTGCTGTTCGTGTTTAGCCACTCCCTGCCGGTGCTGCTGTTTATCTGGACGCTAAACGGTTTTTTCCAGGGATGGGGATGGCCGCCCTGCGCCCGGCTGTTAACCCACTGGTATTCGCGCAACGAACGCGGCTTTTGGTGGGGATGCTGGAACACCTCCATCAATATCGGCGGGGCGATCGTGCCGCTGGTTTGCGCCTTAGCCGCCCACTTTTTCGGCTGGCGGGCGGCGATGCTGGCGCCGGGTCTCATCAGCATCGTGCTCGGCATCTGGCTGACCACGCAGCTGCGGGGCACGCCGCAGGAGGAGGGGCTGCCGACGGTGGGCGAGTGGCGCAACGATCCGCTGGAGCTGCGCCAGGAGCTGCAGAGCCCGCCGATGGGGCTGTGGCAGATGCTGCGCACCACCATGCTGCAGAACCCGATGATCTGGCTGCTGGGCGCCTCATACGTGCTGGTGTATCTGATCCGCATCGCGCTCAACGACTGGGGCAACATCTGGCTGGCGGAGAGCCACGGCGTCAACCTGCTGAGCGCCAACGCCACGGTCATGCTGTTCGAGGCCGGCGGCCTGCTCGGGGCGCTGTTTGCCGGCTGGGGTTCAGATTTGCTGTTCAGCGGCCAGCGCGCGCCGATGCTCCTGCTGTTCACGCTGGGGTTAATGGTCTCGGTCGCCGCGCTGTGGCTGGCGCCGGTGCACCACTACGCGCTGCTGGCGATGTGCTTTTTTAGCGTCGGTTTTTTTGTCTTTGGTCCGCAGATGCTCATTGGTCTTGCCGCCGTTGAGTGCGGGCACAAGCAGGCGGCGGGGTCGATCAGCGGTTTTCTCGGCGTATTTGCCTATCTGGGGGCCGCGCTGGCCGGGTGGCCGCTGTCGCAGGTTATCGAACGCTACGGCTGGTCGGGGATGTTCAGCTTGCTCTCGCTTGCCGCCGTATTGATGGGTTTATTACTGATGCCCCTGCTGATGGCGGGCGTCACCGTTTCTCGCAATCACACAACATCCTGAAGGGCTGAATAATGAAAATAACGCTTCTCTCTACCCTCATTGCTTCCGGGCTCGCGCTCGCCGCCCTTACCGGCGCGGCGCAGGCTAAAGGCCGCCTGGTGGTCTACTGCAGCGCCACCAACGAAATGTGCGAAGTCGAAACCAAAGCGTTCGGCGAAAAGTACGATGTTAAAACCTCATTTATCCGCAACGGCTCCGGCAGTACCCTGGCGAAGGTGGATGCGGAGAAGAAAAACCCGCAGGCCGACGTCTGGTACGGCGGAACGCTGGACCCGCAGTCGCAGGCCGGTGAAATGGGGCTCCTGCAGGCCTACCCGTCGCCAAATCTGGCGCAGATCATGGAGAAATTCCGCGATCCGGCGAAGGTGAAAGGCAACCTCTCCTCGGCGGTTTACGTCGGGATCCTCGGCTTCGGCGTCAACACGCAGCGGCTGAAAGAGAAGAATCTGCCGGTGCCAAAATGCTGGAAAGATCTGACCAAAGCGGAATACAAAGGCGAGATCCAGATTGCCGATCCGCAGAGTTCAGGCACCGCCTACACCGCGCTGGCGACCTTCGTCCAGCTGTGGGGTGAAGACCAGGCGTTTGATTATCTGAAACAGCTCAACGCCAACGTTTCCCAGTACACCAAATCCGGCATCGCCCCGGCGCGTAACGCCGCGCGCGGCGAAACGGCGATCGGCATCGGCTTCCTTCACGACTACTCGCTGGAAAAAGAGCAGGGCGCGCCGCTGGAGCTGATCTCCCCGTGCGAGGGAACCGGCTACGAGATTGGCGGCGTCAGCATTCTGAAGGGCGCGCGCAACGCGGAGAACGCGAAGCTGTTCGTTGACTGGGTGCTGTCGAAGGATGCCCAGGAGCTGGCGTGGAAGAAGGGCAAATCTTATCAAATCCTCACCAACACCACGGCGGAAACCTCGCCAAACTCGCTGAAGCTCGATGACCTCAAGCTTATCAGCTATGACATGGATAAGTACGGCTCAACGGAAGTCCGCAAAGCGCTCATTAACAAATGGGTCGCCGACGTGAAGATGGGTCAATAAGCCCGCGACAAGTGGTTATCGCCCGGCGTCCGCGTCGGGCCAACAACACCCGGAAAACTTATGTCACACACATTAGCTCTTCATCCCGCGAAAAAACGGGATGCGGTATTCCTGTGGGTTTTACTCGGCTGGCTGGCGTTTGCCCTGCTGCCGGGCTGGAGCCTGGATTACGGCCTGCTGGAGTCGACGCGCGATGAGATCCTCGCCGCCTACGGCTGGTCGCAGGTCAACGTTAGCTGGCTATGGTATCTGCTCCCGAGCCTGCTGCTGGTCCGCCCGCTTAGCGAAGCGCGCCGCGAGCAGCGGGCCCGCCACTATTTTGACGCCGGCTGGGCGCTGCTGTGCATGGCCTTTATCGTCATCAGCGCCAGCGTAGAGGGCCGGGGTTTAGGCTACGCCGCCATCGTGCTGTTCGTGGCGCTGGGCGCGATCATGACCCTGGCGCTGACGCGCCTCGAATGGCTGGGCGGCGACCGCTTTGTGATTGGCTCGCTGATTACCATCATCGCGCTGATCGGCATTTTTATCGTCTGGCCGAGCATCGCCATTTTTATCCCGATGTTCACCAATGCGGCCGGGGAGTTCGCGCCGCTGGCGTTCCTCAGCGTCCTCTCCCAGGCTCATATCGTACAGGTCATTATCAACTCGATCCTGCTGTCGATTGCCGTCGGGATCGGCTGCACCTTCTTCGGTCTGGTGCTGGCGATTTACACCACCCGCATCGCGAAGCGCAGCGCGATCATCGGGCGCATCTTCTCGATTCTGCCGATCGTCACTCCGCCGTTCGTGGTGGGGCTTGGCGTTACGCTGATGATGGGGCGCTCCGGCTACGTGACCGAATTTATGGTGACCTGGTTCGGGCTGACCAACACCAACTGGCTGTACGGTTTTACCGGCATCTGGCTGGCGCAGGTGCTGGCCTTTACCCCGATGGCGTTTATGATCCTCGACGGCGCTATCAAGACCATCCACCCCTCGCTGGAGGAGGCGTCGTATACCCTGCGCGCCAGCCGCTGGCAAACCTTTAACGGCGTATTCGTCCCGCTGCTCAAACCGGCGCTGGCGAACGCCTTCCTGATTGTTATCGTGCAGTCGCTGGCCGACTTCAGCAACCCGCTGGTGCTGGGCGGCAACTTCGACGTGCTGGCGACGCAGATCTACTTCTACATTACCGGCTCGCAGCTGGATTATCAGGCCGCCAGCACCCTCGGCGCATTCCTGCTGCTGTTCTCGCTGCTGGTGTTCTGCGTGCAGTATATGTGGATTGGCAAGCGCTCCTACGTGACCGTTTCCGGCAAGTCCTACCGCGGCGACGTGCAGCCGCTGCCGGCGATGCTGGTGCGGGGCGTGGTGGCCCTGCTGGCGATCTGGATTGCCTTCAACGCCCTGCTCTACGGCAGCATTTTCTACGGCAGCTTCACCGTCAACTGGGGCGTGGACTATACCCTGACGCTGGATAACTTTATTAAGCTGTTTGGCCAGGGGATGAGCGACGGCGCGTGGCCTTCGCTGCTTGATACCCTGCTGTACGCCGGGATTGCGGCGCCCATCACCGCAGGTTTTGGCCTGCTGATCGCCTGGGTCGTCGTGCGCCAGCAGTTCAAGGGCAAAAAGACCATCGAATTTACCACCATGCTGTGCTTCGCGGTTCCCGGCACCGTGGCGGGGGTGTCGTACATCCTGGCCTTCAACAGCGCGCCGGTTTATCTCACCGGTACGGCGGCGATTGTGATTATGTCGATGGTGATGCGCAACGTGCCGGTCGGCATTCGGGCGGGCATTGCCGGCCTGGGCCAGATCGATAAATCGCTGGATGAGGCCTCGCTCAGCCTGCGCGCCGGGAGCCTACGCACCATTACCCATATCCTGCTGCCGCTGCTGCGGCCGGCCACTTTGTCGGCGCTGATCTACAGCTTCGTCCGCGCCATTACCACCGTCAGCGCGATTGTTTTCCTCGTCACGCCGGATACCCGGGTGGCAACGGCCTACATTCTCAACCGGGTAGAAGACGGCGAATATGGCGTGGCGATCGCCTACGGCTCCATTCTGATAGTCGTGATGCTGGCGATTATTTTCCTCTTTGACTGGCTGATCGGCGAGGCGCGAATCTCCCGCTCAAAAGCCAAAAATCAGGCGTAATTCTATGACTCAAAAACATTTCGTTGAGCTGCGCAACGTCGGCAAGCGCTTTGGCGATAACACCGTTATCGAAACCATTAATCTTGCCATTCCGCAGGGGCAGATGGTGACGCTGCTCGGCCCGTCCGGCTGCGGGAAAACCACGGTGCTGCGGCTGGTGGCCGGGCTGGAAAAGCCCACCAGCGGGCAGATTTTTATCGATGGCGAAGACGTTACCCACCGCTCCATCCAGCAGCGCGATATCTGCATGGTGTTCCAGTCCTACGCGCTGTTCCCTCATATGTCGCTGGGGGAAAACGTCGGCTACGGCCTGAAGATGCTCGGCGTATCGCGCAGCGAGACAAAAGCGCGGGTGAAGGAGGCGCTGGCGATGGTCGACCTGGAGGGCTATGAGGATCGCTTTGTCGATCAGATCTCCGGCGGGCAGCAGCAGCGCGTGGCGCTGGCCCGGGCGCTGATCCTCAAGCCGAAGGTGCTGCTGTTCGACGAGCCGCTGAGCAACCTTGACGCCAACCTGCGCCGCAGCATGCGGGATAAGATCCGCGAGCTGCAAAGGCAGTTCAATATTACTTCGCTGTACGTCACTCACGATCAGAGCGAGGCCTTTGCGGTCTCCGATACGGTGCTGGTGATGAACAAAGGCAGCATCATGCAGATTGGCTCGCCGCAGGCGCTGTACCGTCAGCCCGCTTCGCGCTTTATGGCCAGCTTTATGGGCGACGCGAACCTGTTCCCGGCCAGCTTCAGCGCCGATTGCGTGGAGATCCACGGCTACCGTCTGCCGCGTCCGCCGCATTTTACCGCCAGCGGAAGCGGCACCGTTGGCGTCCGCCCGGAGGCGATTACCCTCAGCCAGCAGGGGAGCGAGAGCCAGCGCTGCGTCATCCGGCACGTGGCCTATATGGGGCCGCAGTATGAGGCGATCGTTGAGTGGCACGGCCAGCAGATTTTGCTGCAAATCAACGCCACCCGCCTGCAGCCTGACGTCGGGGATAGCTACTTCCTGCAGATTCATCCGTACGGGATGTTTATTTTACAGGACGCCGCATAGGCGTCTGGCCCCCTGCTTAGCGGCGGGGGGCCGCTGGCGCCCGACGACCGGCGCCAAATCAATAGCCGTATTTATCAGCCTTTCCCGACACAGACTCTGCCAACCGCGTATTTACCCTACTTTTAATCACGTTATTCCGCCGCCGCTGGCTATCCATCTTTGCTGAATGGATATTCATTAACTTTATGTTTATAAACAATAAAATTATAAAAATCCCCGAGATGGCAATGTCAACAGCATTCACACCTGGACAAACTTAAAATCTATAAAAGTAGACGTTTGTCGACTTTTCATCTAAAAAGTCTGGGTAAGGGGCTAGACAAAACCACTATCCGGTTATCAAATGGTTAAATAATATTAAATTTTAAGTAAATGATTGGCCAAATGAAAAAATGGTCAACGCGCTTTCCGCGATTTACAGGCGCTTCGGCGCACCTTATTGGGAGAAGTTATGCATTCCTCTGTTAATAAAAACGAAAGTCGGACCTTCTTTGGTCATCCCTATCCGCTAGGGTCGCTGTTTTTTACCGAAATGTGGGAGCGATTCTCTTTTTACGGCATTCGCCCGCTATTAATCCTGTTTATGGCCGCCACCGTCTATGACGGCGGAATGGGGCTGGCGCGCGAAAACGCGTCGGCGATCGTCGGTATCTTCGCCGGCAGTATGTACCTTGCGGCGCTGCCGGGCGGCTGGCTGGCGGATAACTGGCTGGGTCAGCAGAAGGCCGTCTGGTATGGCTCGATTCTGATTGCGCTCGGCCATCTGTCGATTGCCCTCTCTGCCTGGATGGGCGACACCCTGTTCTTCATCGGGCTGATGTTTATCGTGCTCGGTTCCGGCCTGTTTAAGACCTGTATCTCGGTGATGGTCGGCACGCTGTATAAGAAGGGCGACGCGCGCCGCGACGGCGGATTCTCGCTGTTCTATATGGGCATCAATATGGGCTCGTTCATTGCCCCGCTGATCTCCGGCTGGCTGATCAAATCCCACGGCTGGCACTGGGGCTTTGGCATCGGCGGTATCGGGATGCTGGTAGCGCTGGTTATCTTCCGCCTGTTCGCCGTTCCGGCCATGAAACGCTATGACGGTGAAGTGGGGCTGGACTCCACCTGGAATAGTCCGGTGGCGAAGAAAAACGGCGTCGGCGCCTGGCTGCTGGCGCTGGCGATTGGGGTTGCGGCGGTGATTACCCTGATTGCTCAGGGCATTATCGTGATTAACCCCGTGGCGGTCGCCAGTACGCTGGTGTACGTCATTGCGGCGTCGGTCGCGCTGTACTTTATCTATCTGTTCGCCTTTGCCGGCCTGAGCCGCAAAGAGCGCGCTCGCCTGCTGGTGTGCTTTATCCTGCTGGTCTCAGCCGCCTTCTTCTGGTCGGCCTTCGAGCAGAAGCCAACGTCGTTTAACCTGTTCGCCAACGACTACACCAATCGCACCATCGGCAGTTTCGAAATTCCGGCGGTATGGTTCCAGTCGATTAACGCCCTGTTTATCATTCTGCTGGCGCCGGTATTCAGCTGGGCATGGCCGGCGATGGCGCGTAAAAACGTCCGTCTGAGCAGCATCACCAAGTTTGTTATCGGTATTCTCTGCGCCGCCGGCGGCTTCGGTCTGATGATGCTGGCCGCTGAAAACGTGCTGAGCAACGGCGGGGCAGGGGTATCGCCGCTGTGGCTGGTCGGCAGTATTCTGATGCTGACGCTGGGCGAGCTGTGCCTGAGCCCGATTGGTCTGGCGACCATGACGCTGTTGGCTCCGGAAAGAATGCGTGGTCAGATGATGGGGCTCTGGTTCTGCGCCAGCGCGCTGGGTAACCTGGCCGCCGGCCTGATTGGCGGGCACGTGAAGGCCGACCAGCTGGATATGCTGCCGGACCTCTTCGCCCGCTGCTCGATCGCGCTGCTGATCTGCGCCGCCGTACTCTGCGTGCTGATTGTTCCGGTACGCCGGATGCTGGAAAATACCCAGACCAAAACCGCACAGCAGCCGGCGGCGAACGCCTGACGGTAAAAGAAGCGAGATCCTGCAAGCCGGCGCCTGATGCGCCGGCTTTTTTTCGTCTGCGAGCTACGGCTCCCGGCGCGTGCAGCGGTAAATGAGCGGCACGGCAAACGCGTACAGCACCACCACCGACAGCCAGATGGCCCCGGGCCACCATGTTCTGAGTCCGAAATAGAGCGACGAAAAGGCCAGCGGCGCGACGATCGACGCCAGGCTGACGGTGGAGGCCAGTACGCCCTGCAGCTGCCCCTGCCGATCGGCGTTGACCTGGCGGGTTGCCAGCGCCTGCAGGGCGGGCGCGCCGATGCCCCCGAGGGCGATCAGCGGCATCACCGCAAAGACAACCCAGCCCTGGTGGGCCAGCGACAGGATAATCAGCGCTATGCTGGCACTGGCGATGCCGCAGAGAATAGCCCCGCGCTCGCCGAGCCTGCGGGCTGCCGGGCCGGGCAAAAAGGCCTGCGCCAGCGTCTGGCACACGCCGAACGCGCCCAGCGACAGGCCAACCCACAGCCCATTCCAGTGAAACATATCCTGCCCCCACAGCGTCCAGCAGGTACCGTAGACCTCCCCGGTGGCGCTTAAGAAAAAGAACACCAGCGCGATGCTGAGCAGCCCTTTGGCCGAGAATAGCCAGCGCATAGGCCGGAGGGGATTGAGTTCGGCGAGCGCCATTTTGCGCTTCGCCGGCCGGCGCGACTCCTGCAGGGCCAGCAGCGCCAGCAGGAAGTTAGCGCCGTTCAGCACTGCGGCGACGAGGAACGGCAGGCGCAGGGCGTAATCGCCCAGTACGCCGCCGAGCACCGGACCGATAATAAATCCCGCGCCGAAAGTGGCGTTGAACAGCCCGAAGCGGCCGGCGCGCTTTTCCGCCGGCGTCACGTCCGTCAGCCATGCCATCGCCACCGAAATGTTGGCGCTGGTGAGGCCGGCGATAGCCCGCCCGAGCAGCAGCGGCCAAAGATGGCTGGAGAAAGCCATCAGCAGATAGTTGAGCGCCGCCCCGGCCAGTGAAATGAGCAGTATCGGGCGGCGGCCGAAATTATCGCTTAGCGCGCCGAGCAGGGGGGCGAAAATAAACTGCATCAGGGCATACAGCGCCGCCAGAATGCCGATGTAAGGGGAGATATCGGCGGTGTGAACCACCTCTTTAAGCAGCTGCGGCAGCAGCGGGAAAATAAGCCCGATGCCGACGGCGTCGAGCCAGATAGTGATAAAAATAACGCTCAGGGTTCTGTTCATGGTCGGCTCAACGCGGGGCGCTACGCATAGGGAGTATCCTGCGCGGCGGCGCTGGCGGCATGAAAACTACGTTCGAGAAGCGCGAGGAAATGCTCGCGAACGGCGTCTGCGGGCTGGTCCTGCTGCAGGCGCAGCGCGTCGCTAAAGGCAATGCGCCAGCCGTTGAGCACGATGCTGGCGATCAGCTGCGCCAGCGGGTCCTGGTCGGGCCGCTGAAGGCGCGACGAGATCACGGCGCCTAGCGCCTGGGTCAGGAGGGCAAACTGCTCAAGCGCGTAGGCCTGCAGCGACGGGCTGGCGTGAACGCCCTGCCAGAACGCCGCCACCCGCCGATCCATTCTGACCAGCGGATGCTGCTGGCTCATCAGCTCCTGGACCAGCGCGGAGAACACCGCGACCGGCGCCAGCCCGGGATGCCGATCGAAGGCCTGCTGCAGCAGCTGGTGGATTTCGTCGATGCGATCGAAATAGAGTTCCTCTTTACGCGGGAAATAGTTGAACACGGTCATTTTCGAGACGCCGGCCGCGGCGGCAATATCGGCAATGGTGACGTTATCAAAACCGTGCTGAATAAACAGTTCGGTGGCGGTATTGGAGAGCTGCTGACGCGTAAGGCGCTTTTTTTGCTCACGCAGCCCCTGCGTATGTTGGGGGGTATTCACGTATTTGCTCCGTCGGGCTGATGTCGATGTCGACAGGATAATTTTATGTCGGGTAAAATATTATGATCGATATAAAATTAAGTCCAGCGCTATGATGCATAGCCGGCAGGCGTGCGGGTGAAGTTAAGCGAGAAGTTAAGTCAGAAGTTAAGCGGCAGAAGGCGTGCGGAAGAAGGGCAATGTCAGCCGAACCGCGGGGTGAAGGCGGCCCGGCTTCAGGATTTAGCGGTAGACGATGCCGCCATCGATCAGGATCGCCTGACCGGTAACGTAGTCAGAGTCCGGGCCCGCCAGATAGGAGACCAGGCTGGCCACGTCGTCCGGCGTTTCGGCACGGCCCAGCGCGATGCCTTCCACGTATTTTTTGTAGGTTTCACCGACCGGCGTGCCGGTAATCTCGGAGAAACGTTTGTCGATTTCGGTCCACATGCCGGTACCGACAATCCCCGGACAGTAGGCGTTGACCGTGATGCCGCGGCTGGCATACTCTTTGGCCGCCGCCTGGGTCAGCGCGCGTACGGCAAATTTGGTTGCGGAATAGATCCCCAGCAGGGCGAAGCCATCGTGTCCGGCAATGGAGCAGGCGTTGATGATTTTACCTTTCTGCTGGCGGTCGATAAATTTTTTCGCCGCCGCCTGAATGCCCCACAGCGTGCCCTGGACGTTGATGCGCATGATGCGATCGACCTCTTCCGGGGTCACGTCGGCCAGCGCCTGCACCTGAGCAATACCGGCGTTGTTAACAATAATATCAAAGCCGCCCAGCTGCTTTTCCGCCTCGTCAATTGCGGCGTAAACCTGATCGCGGTCGGCAATATTCGCCACGAACGTGGCCGCCTTGCGGCCCAGGGCCTCGACCTCAGCCGCGACGGCGGCAATTCCTTCCGGGTTGACGTCGACGAGCATCAGCGACGCGCCATCTTTAGCCAGACGTAAAGCAATCCCGCGGCCAATGCCCTGACCCGCGCCGGTGACCAACGCCACTTTATTTTCGATAGCCATTCTGTACTCACCTTGAACTGATTAATAAACGATGGCGGCCCGATGCGTAGCAGGCCCGGCGCGAGAAGGGCGCAGCGGGCCAGGGGAGCATCAGCGCCAGAGAATGGAACTACTGTATAGCGGCGGATAAACGTGGCCTACCCCCCAGCTGGGGGGGATAAGGGGGCCAGCGACGAAAAGGCGGGCAGCGCCCTGGGATCGCAGCGATGGCTTGGTTCAACCTCCTCTCCTTGAGTTACACTCGGGGGATGGACTGGATGAAAAGGTAACGGCACGATGGAATTTTTGCCCTTAACGGATGACTCGCTGAGTGAATTTGTTCCCGAACAACCTTTGGGTTTTACGCGCAAACTGCCGCTTATCGCCACCCGCTTTACGCCGCCTCGTTCACCCGGCTCGCTGCAGCTGCGCGACCGCCTGCTGCAGCGTCTGGATGCCGCCGCCGGCAGCGCGCTGACGCTGGTGTGCGCCCCGGCCGGGTTCGGCAAAACGACCCTGCTGGCCCAGTGGTACCATCATCGGCAGCAGCAGGGGGATGCCATCGCCTGGCTGAGCATTGATGAAGACGACGGCCCGCCGCCGCTGTTTATGCGCTATCTTCAGGCGGCGCTGGCGCCCTTGTGGCAAGGGTGGAGCCCGGCGTTTCTCCAGCAGGCTGATGACAGCCTTGCGGCCGATTTCACGCTGTTTCTGGCGGAGCTGGTTAACCAGCTCCACCGCTGCCCGCACCCGCTGTATCTCATTGTTGATGACTACCAGAACATCTCCCACCCGGCGATCCATGCGGGGCTAAGCTGGCTGCTGAACCACGCCCCGCCCGCCCTGCACCTGATTATCGGCAGCCGCTGCCAGCCGACGCTGGCGCTGAGCCGGCTGCAAATGCAGGATCAGCTGGTGGAGGTGGACGATAGCGAGCTGCGCTTTAACGTCGGCGAAGCCAGCGCCTATTTTTCCGCCGCGCTATCGCCGGGATATAGCCAGCAGGAGATCCCCCGGCTGGTGGCCCTGACGGAAGGCTGGGTCGCGGGGATGAAAATGGCCACCTTATCCAGCGGCCGCGCGCCTTCCCATCCGGCTGCAGGCGGGCTGAACGCCGGATCGCGCTCAATCGCCCGCTATCTTGACGAAGTCATTTTTGCCCCTTTGCCCGCCGAGGTGCTCGACTTCCTTCTGCAAACGTCGGTGCTCAACCGGCTGCATCCGGCGCTGTGCGACGCCGTGACCGGCAAAGCTAACGGCGAAGCGATGCTGGCATGGATTGCGCAGCGCAACCTGTTTCTTTCCGCCCTCGACGAGGGCGGGCTGTGGTTTCGCTACCATCCGCTGATGCGCGACGCGCTGCTTTCTCGCCTGCAGCACGGCGGTGAGGAGGATATTCGCCAGCTGCACGAGCGCGCCGGCAGCTGGTTTGCCGGACAGCAGCTGTGGGCGGAGGCGATACGCCACGCCCTTGCCGCGGGTAAGGGCGGCGCCGGGCATGCGGAAGCGGGGGCGCAGTCGCTGGCGGAAGAGGGGGATATCGACACGATGGTGCGCTGGCTCGGCTATCTGCCGGCGGATCTGGACCCTTCGCGGATCGAGCTGCAAATTAACCTCGCCTGGGCGCTGGCGCACCGCTTTCGCTTTCAGGATGCCCGCCGGCTGCTTGATGCGCTCGAAACGCTGGCGGCGGCCAGCGGCGAAGGATTAGCCCACAGCTCGTGGGTCAAGCTGCGCGTGGTGCGGGCGATTTGCGAAGCCTTTGCCGAGAATATTCCGCAGAGTATTACCATCGTCGAGCCGCTGCTGCGGGAGGTGCCCTGCGGCGACGTGTGGGTCGATGGCCTGGTGTGCAATATTCTCAGCTACTGTCATCTGGCCAACTCCCGGCCTCAGCAGGCGCTCGACGTGCAGCAGCGGGTATCGGGCGCGCGCGAGGCCAACCGCAATCTGTTCGTCGGCGTGTACCGGGCCTTCGTCATGGCCCAGGGATACCTGCGCCAGGGCAATCTGGCGGAGGCGGAACGCCAGGCAAGCCGGGCGCTGCACGCTGCGGAACGGCAGACCGGCGCCCGCTCCAGCAGCGGCGCGACGCTGGCGCCGATCCTCGCCGAAATCGCCTGGGAGCAGGGGGAGACGCAGCGCATTGATGCTCTGCTGACGCTGCGCCTGGAGATGATCGATGATTTTTGTCCCCCCGACGGCTTCAGCCGCTGCTACATCGTGCTGGCGAAGCTGGCGCGACTCAACGCCCGCAGGGAGGACGCGGCGTCGCTGCTGCTGCACGCCGAAGGGCTGGCGGTTCAGCGCGGGTGGCTGCGGGCGCAGGCTCCGCTGCTGGCCGAGCGAATCAGCCAACTGCTGCAGGACGGCGATACCTCCGCCGCCGAAGCGCTGCTCTCCCGGCTGCAGGCGCTGGCCGGCGACGCGGGCAAAAGCGATGTGGCGCACGCCTCGCTGGCCTTAAGCCACAGTCGGGTGCTGATGGCCCAAGGGGAGCCGATGGCGGCGGCGCAGCGGCTCGATGCGCTGGCGACCGCCCAGGAGCGCTGCGGGGAGTGGCTGTTCGCCGTGCGCCTGCGGCTGCTGCAGGCGCAGGCCCTGTGGCAGGCGAATGCCCAGGATCAGGCCGTCGCGGTCGGCGTTCCCGCGCTGCGGCGGGCAATACGCCAGAAGCTGCTGCGCAGTCTGCTGGACGGCGGCCCGGCGCTGGCGTCGTTACTGCAGCTGATCGCTAAACGCGGCGCGGCAGGGGCGGAGTTCAGCGCCGATCTGACGCAGCTTTTGGCGCAGTTTGCCGCCGCCGGAGTCCCGGTTAACGCCGGGCGCTCCGCGCCGGTAGCCGTACGCTTAACCGAGCGGGAACGGCAAACCCTGCGCCTGATTGCCGAAGGCTACTCGAATAAGGGAATGGCGCGGGAGCTGGGGATTTCGGCGGAAACCGTGAAATGGCATCTCAAGCAGCTGTACGAAAAGCTGCAGGTCAGCGGCCGCATCCAGGCGGTCAATCAGGCGCGAGAGTGGCAGCTATTAAACTAAGCGCGCGGTCACTTCTGCGGGGCTGCGTTCGCCGCCCCGGACGCGTTACTTCGCGCTGATTTCAGCCAGCGGGCTGCGATAGTCGCCGCCCAGCGCTTTGATCAGCGTCACGTCGGTGCTCAGGCGCTGGGCCTGGATATCCAGCAGCATCAGCCGCTGGGCGATGGCCGGCCGACGCGCTTCCTGGGCGGCGTAGTAGCTGATCAGCCCGCGCTGATAGTGCGCGCTGGCGCTGTGGGTGGTGGCCAGGGCGGCGGTCACCTTCAGCTTCTGTAGCGCCGCCTGCTGGTTGAGATCGTTGAGCTGGCTTGAGCTTATCGCCACGTCGCGAACGGCGTCGAGAACGGCCTGGTTGTACTGCTTAATCAGAATATTGCTGGCGGTGCGCACCGAGCGCAAGTTGGCGTTCAGGCGGCCGCCGTCGAAGATCGGCAGATAGAGGCCGGGCAGCAGGTTGATCTGCTGGAACGTCGATTTAAACAGATCCCCGACGCTCAGCGCGTTATATCCCCAGAAGGCCTTGATATCAAAGTGCGGGTAAAACGCCGCCTTCGCCGCATCGACCTGGCTTAACGAAGCGCTGACGTAGCCGCGCAGCGCCTGCAGATCCGGGCGGCGGGCCAGCAGCTCGAAGGAGAGCGAGTCGGGCAGCGTTTCCTGCAGCGTCGGCAGCGGAACCGGGTGGAGCTCCGGCATGCTGTGCGCGTCGGCGCCAATCAGCGCGCGCAGGGTTTCGCGATACTGGGTCAGGGTGCCTTTGGCGGCAATCGTCTGCTGCTGCGCCGCCAGCAGCTCGGCCTGGGCGTTGGCGATATCGACGCTATCCTCCACGCCCCGGCGGGTGCGGTGCTCGTGCGCCTGCACCGACAGGCGGGCAATCTCTTCCAGCTGGTTGAGCAGCTCGATTTTCTGGAAGGTGGCCTGCATCGCGAAGTACAGCTGCGCCACGCTGCTGGCGAGATCCAGCTCGATACCGGCGGTTTCCGCCTGGCGCGCGTTCTTCTCGCCGATGGCCGCCGCGACGTGGGCGCGGTCGGCGCCCCATAAATCGATATTCAGCGTCGCGCCGACGCCCACCGTATTCAGGGTGTACCAGGGGCCGTTTTTATCGACCGGCAGAGAGTAGGAGTAGGGCCAGGTGAACTGCTTATTGGTCACCCGCAGGCGGTTTTGCGCCGCCACCGCGGTGGCCTGCACGCCCATTGCCGACTGCGCCAGCTCTACGGTTGACTGCGATTGCGAAATGCGCAGCCGGGCGGCCTGCATGGTCGGGGAGTTCTGCAGCGCGCGGTTCACCAGCATGTTGAGCTGAGCGTCGTCATAGCCTTCCCACCATCTGGCCGCCGGCCAGCCGCTGTTCGCCAGATGAATCACCTGCGCGAGTTCCGCCTGCTGAGGGTTGACTATCCTGACCTGCGCGGGCTCGTCCTGAATCAGCGCGCACCCGGCGAGCAGGAGGAAAGCGAGGGGTGAGTAGCGCAGATAGCGTGCTGCGGTGTCCATTTTTCTCATGACTTATCTGCCTGTCGCGGAATAGCTGAAGGTGCGGACGACCACGTCGGTAATGTCGTCAGTAATGTCGCCAGCGGCGGACCAAAGGGATTGTGGCGATCCGGATGAAGCCCGCGGAGCGGCTCCGGCGCGGCCTGCTGGCGTTCGATATCATCAGCGTAGGCCTGAAGCTGCGCGGCGCTGCGCTGCAGGAAATCATCTCCCGGCGCGGCGTACAGCCGGTAGCCTTCGCTTAAGCGCACGATCTCCTGGGCCTGGAGCCAGGTCGCTTTGACCGGCCAGGTTTTGGCCTCCGGATGCGGGTGGGCCCAGGCGTTGAGCGGCTCGGCCGCCACCCGATGCATCAGCGTTTCGGCACCGTTCAGGGAGTGGAACAGGGGCACCAGCTTGACCTCATCATCCCCGGCGCGCAGGTAGCCGGCGATCTGCCGGTAGAGCCGCGCCAGGCGAGATTTTAGCTGCACGGCTTCGCTATCCGGCCACAGGTAGAGGTGGACGATCGAAGAGACCAGCACCCCGAGCAGGATGCCGATAACCCGATCGCGCAGCTCGGTTAAATTGGCCAGCGGCCCGAACCAGTTGAGGAAGGCCAGCGAAAAGGTAAAGCCAATCTGGATCCCGGCGTAGGCGATGCGCTCCGAGCCGGCCGCGATCCAGGCCGACAGCGCCATCACCGGTAGAGTCATCCCCAGCAGCCCGACGATAGACTCGGTATGCGGCTGAACGTAGACGATCAGCAGCAGCGCCAGCAGGGTCGCGAGCAGGGCGCCGCCGATGCGCAGCCAGGTCTTCTGCAGGGTCGCCCCTAGCCCCGGCTGGGCGACAATCACGCAGCTCAGCATAATAGTATGAATACCCTGCCAGTCGGCGGCGGTATAAAAAACGTAGCACAGCAGGGTCGCCAGCAGCGTTTTGAGGGCGAAGTGCAGGTAGGCCGGATTGCTCCAGGCATCGGGCAGCAGCAGCGGGGCTTTTTCCTCTTCCCCGGCCGGTAGCGCAACCGCTTCGCCGCGGGCCAGCTTGCCCAGGGTGGCGGCCATCTCCTGCAGGATCACGCCGTTGGCGGTATCCTGGGCGACGATCTCCGGCTGCGCGGGCAGCGCGTCGGGGTGCAGGTTCCCGGCCAGCGCCGAGAGCGCGGCGGAGAGCTGCTGGCGCTCCGCGGGATGGTCATCTCCCGGCTGAAGCAGCGCGGCAAGGTGATAGCAATGCAGCGCGGCGGCCATCAGCGATTGCCACCCCTGCGGGTCGGCGGCAATCTCCGGACTGGAGCGGGTGGCCTGCTTATAGAGCGAGTTTAGCTGGGCAAAGTTTTCGGCGATCTCTTTAAACGTCGGCTGGTTTTTCAGCGGCCCCGGCTGAACGAGGAGCTGCGCAACCTGGCGCAGCAGCACGACGATCCGCGCCTTGAGCTGGTAGCCGGGAAACGCCTGCTGAAAACAGGCGTTAACCAGCAGCGTGACCACAATGGCGGTATTAATAACCACCCACAGCCACAGCAGCAGGCGCACCAGAACCTCGCTCTGGCTGGTCATCGACGGGAAGGTTTGCGCGTAGATAACCACCAGCGCCACCACGAAGAAGGCCATCCCCAGCTTGCCCAGCACCCGCATCAGGTAGATCGCGCCGAAAAACAGGAATACCGAGGCCACCAGGCGGATCAGCGGATAATCATAGGTCCATTTGATGATCAGCAGCACGCTGCCCAGCGCCACGCTGACGGTGATAAAAAACACCACGCTCACCAGCTTGATCATCAGCACGTTAGGCTGGCTGACGTAAAACACCACGATCAGCGCGACGGCCAGAAAGGGGATCTGCAGGGTCATAAACAGGACGATCAGCACCGCGCAGCTTAGCGTCAGGCGCAGGGTATAGTTGGCCCGGCCCGGCACATCGCGGAGTTCCCGGCTCAGAAATGACCACATGTTTTGCATGCCTTCCCCTTACTGCGGCTGAAGCACGGCGCTGGCGGAGGCGCCCATGCGGAACAGTTCAGGGTCGGGATCTTTGACGGCGATCTTCACCGGGAAGCGCTGGGAAACGTGGACCCAGTTGATGCTCTTCTGAATAATCGGCAGGCCTTCAATCACGCTCCCGCCCTCGGGCAGCACCCCGGAGCCCACGGAGTCCACCACCCCGGCGAAGGATCTGTCGTGGTTGGTCATGACGGTGACCCGCGCCGGAACGCCGGGGCGGACGTTTTTAAGATCGGTTTCGCGGAAGTTGGCGATCACGTACCAGCGGTCGTCATCCATTAAGGTAAATACCGGCTTGAGCGCCGAGGCGTACTGGCCGACGGTGGTTTTCAGCGCCACCACCACGCCGTTGAAGGGGGCATGGACTTCGGTAAATTCAAGGTGCAGTTCCGCCAGCGCAATCTGCGCCAGAATCCCCGCCCGCTGGGCAACCATCGCGTCTACGCCGGAGACGGCGGCGGAGGCCTGCTTCGCCTGCAGCAGCGTCGCCTCCAGTTCGGCGCGGGCGGCCTTTTCCGCGGTTCTCGCCTGGTCGAGATCTTCCTGCGAGGCAAAGCCCTGCGGCACCAGCGGCTCAAGGCGGGTGCGGGAAGAGGTGGTCTGCTTAACCAGCGCCCTGGCGCGCTCTACGGCGGCGGCCACCGACCGGGCGTTGTACTCCTGGGCCTTAATCGTGCGCTGGGTCAGCATGATTTGCGCATCGAGGGTCGTCAGCCGGGCTTTGGCATCGTCGAGCATCGCCTGGTAGGGGCGCGGATCGATGCGGAACAGCAGATCGCCTTTTTTCACCCGCTGATTGTCGCGGATCGGCATCTCGACGATCCGCCCGCTCACTTCCGGCACCACGTCAATGGTGTCGGTATAGACGTAGGCGTCGTTGGTGGCCGGCGAGGTCTGGAGCTGCCAGATAACCACAATAAGCGCCACGATCGCGGCGAGGACGAGGGCCAGCAGGGGCCACTTTTTCCGTAATACGCTTGGGCTGGAGTTTGTCATAGCGGCTTAGTTAACAAAGAAAAGGAACCACAGGATCGTGGCGAACAGGAACATCAGCGCCAGGTAGCTGAAGACCAGCGGCGAAAATCGCGACTGCCAGCCCCGGCGGACGATCAGGATATGGCAGGGAATGAGTAAAAATACGCCGCCCAATAAACAGAAGAACCAGCCTGGAAATGCGGCGCCTAATACCGGAATCGCCGGCGATAAAGAGCAGCCGGAAATTAAAGGCGAGGTTAATAATAGTGCCGGAGGGGCCAGCTTCACTATACGATTCAAGGGAGGGTACCTGCGCGCTCATATCATTGTGGAATGAGTTTAATCCCCCTGCGAGCAATCAGGAAGACTCAAGGCCTATATTTCTGCCTCCGGTTGAGGCTCGGTTTTACAAAACTGGTGAATATCAACGCATTTATTTTGCATTAATGGCGCCGGGGCCGGCGAAATAGGGGCGGAGGGTTTCTGTTGCTGCCCGTAGTCAGCGCCTCCCGCCAGGACTATGCTTAGGATCTGAACAATAAAAATAATGGGGCAATGTCATGGATAAGCAGCTACTGGACGCGGGGTTTCGCGCCTACAGGGGAGAGAAAATCGATGTCTACTTCAATACGGAAATTTGCCAGCATTCGGGGAATTGCGTACGCGGTAGCGCGAAGCTCTTCAATCTGAAACGTAAGCCGTGGATCGTGCCGGATGAGGTGGATGTCGCCACGGTCGTGCGCGTCATTGATACCTGCCCGAGCGGCGCCCTGAAGTATCGCCAAAAATAAGTGAGGAAGTGATGGAAATACTGGAAGGTCACAACAAGTTTTACGTCAATGACGCCGAGGGCAATCAGGTTGCCGAAATTGTTTTTGTGCCCACCGGGGAGCATCTCAGCATTATTGAACATACCGACGTGGACGCGAGCCTGAAAGGGCAGGGCGTAGGTAAACGGCTGGTGGCGAAGGTGGTGGAAAAAATGCGCGGCGAGCAGCGTAAAATTATCCCGCTATGTCCGTTTGCTAAACATGAGTTTGATAATACCCGCGAATACGATGATATCCGCGCCTGATATAAATACGCCGGCTTTCGCCGGCGCTAAATTTCAGGGATGAACGCAGGCGCGCTCCTCGCATCCGGGATCTATTTTTTGGCGCTTATTTCGTTGAGAAAGAGCTTAGCCATAATTTTTTGCCGGAGCCGTGCCCGTCAATATTATTTCAGCAGCACGTTTCCGGCTTCGCGCATAAAGTACGCCGCATCTCCAGGCTTTGTTTCTGCTATCAGCGGGTGCCTTCATTTTCCAGCTTCTGCCTTTTACGCAGATGCGGGAAAATGGTCATCCATACCGCCACCACCACCAGCGTGCCAATCCCGCCAAGCGCCGCGGCCGGTACGGCGCCCATCCACGCCGCCAGCAGGCCGGATTCAAACTCGCCAAGCTGGTTTGAGGTATTGATGAAGATGGCGTTCACCGCGTTCACCCGGCCGCGCATATCATCCGGCGTATCCAGCTGCACCAGCGCGCCGCGAATGACCATGCTCACCATATCGAACCCGCCCAGCGCGGCCAGCGCCAGCAGGGAGAGCCACAGCTTTGTCGAGAGCGCAAACAGCAGCGTCGCCAGGCCAAAGCCGGCCACCGAGGCGAACATGATCAGGCCCACGTTCTTCTCCAGCTTGTTGCGGCTGAGCCAGACGCCCACCAGCAGCGCGCCGACCGATGGCGCACCGCGCAGCATCCCCAGCCCCCAGGGGCCGGTGTGCAAAATATCCTGGGCGAAGATCGGCAGCAGCGCCGTCGCCCCGCCGAGGAGCACGGCAAACAGATCGAGCGAGATCACCCCCAGCACGTCTTTTCTCTCGCGGATAAAATGCACGCCGGCAAACAGGTTCTTGAGGTTCATCGGCAGGCGGGTTTGCGGCGGCCGCTCGTAGCGCAGCCGGCTCACCAGCACAATCGAGAACAGATAGAACAGGGCGGAGACGCCGTACACCACTTCCGGACCCGCCACGTACAGCAGGCCGCCCAGGGTTGGGCCGACGATCACCGCCGCCTGTCCTCCGACGGAGCTGGCCGCCATCGCGCGGGCGAGGATCGGCGGCGGCACCAGCGCCGGCAGCATCGAGGTGATCGCCGGCCACTCCAGCGCTTTTGCCACCGAGATTAAGAAGACCAGCCCCCAAATCTCAACTTTGTCCGCCCAGTGCAGCAGCGTCAGTGCCACCAGCCCGAGTAAGGCCGCCCATTCGATGAGCTGGCCTAACAGCACAATGCGCCGGCGATCGAACTGATCCGCGAGGTGTCCGGCGGGCAGGGCCAGCAGCACTGAGGGGAGGAACTGCATCAGACCGATCATCCCCAGCGCCATCGCGCTGTGGGTGATGGCGTAAATTTGCCAGCTAACGGCAACCGAAAACATCTGAAAGCCAAACGATGAACAGGTGCGCGCCAGCCAAAAAGTGACGAACGACCTGTGCCGCAGCAGCGAATCGTCCGCTGCGGATACCAGTGAACCCATAGTCTTATCCCATTCAAAGCCAATATTCCGGCCAGCATCGTGGTACCGGCCTGGTGAGCAGCCCGTAACGGGCGCTTGTTATCTTTTTTTGCACATTGCAGAGTGCGGCATCTTGTCCGTGCGGACAGTGGCGAGGCGTGCGCTTAGCATGCGGTTGATTATCTTAAATGGGTTTCAGCATGCGCGTCTAAGTATTAACAGGCCTGTAATCCGGGGGGAGCGGCAGGTAAATGGTTTCGGTTACGGCGGGAGGTCAGGGCCGCCGCAATGAGCGGCGGCGGATATCGCACCTGCGTGCGGCCGCGGTCCTGCAAAATGCCCGTATGCTATAGTTTTAAGCTTCTCGGTGAATGAGAAGGCGTTTAATCCCCCCACCACGACAGGAAATGTAATTTGCCTCAACCCCCGGAACGGTCGATGCGTCGGACCGCATTTATTGCAGATACCGCTGCGCTGATCCTCTTCTTCACGACAACCGGCATTATTAACGAACGGGTGATAGCCGGTATGACGTGGGAGCAGGTTCTCCACGCCCGTCTTCTGGGAGCGGCCCTGATGGTTCCGGTCGCAAGACCCTACGGCATCTGGCGGGATTGGCTGATGCTGCGCGCCGGCCCTGGGCGGGTGTCTCAGCTGCTATGGGACAGCGCGGCCCTGGTCAGTTTCCAGGTGCCGATCTATGCGCTGATCATTGCCTTCAGCGGCGCCTCGGGAAGCGGGCTGATTCGAGGCACTCTCGGCGCCGCGCTGATGATGCTTTGTCTGGGCAGGCCTTACGGCGCGTTTCTGAACTGGGTGCGTCGGTTATTTGGCCTGCCTCCTGGGGGGAGTAAGCCGATGTCATTGAACAGCTGAGCGGGGCTACGACCCGCTGCGCCTTTAGAGTCCGGGCCACATGCCACCAACGCGGCCCATCGGAACCTGGGCGAACATGGGAAGCACCGACCGGTCAATGTCTTCCCACCGCGCATCGTAAGCCAGCCCGATATTTTTAGCCGTTTGACGAAAGGCTTTATCCAGGCTGGAGCTATGAATGGTGCCGGGTGAAACGGTATTCACCGTTTGCAACCGCCCCGAACAGGAATAACGTTATGTAATCTCCCGGCCTTCGCCGCAGCATAATCTGGCCTCTTGTCCGGCGGCATCAGCGCTGCCAGGCTCGAAATATTAATGACTCTTCCCCATGCCTGAGCGCGCATACCCTTTCACCGAGATTTCTTTCCGCTGGTTTTCTGCGCCATCGTGCCGGTCCATCGCCACCAGGTATAGATACGGGGTGCTTACACCTTCATTGACTCCGTAAAAACAGGCGGTGAAAAAGATCGGTCAACAGGTTAGAGACAATAAACACGCAGGCGGCGAAAATGGTGGTGCCAATCACTACCGGGAAATCGCCGTCCAGCGCCGCATCAATCGCCAGCCGTCCGACGCCGTCGAGGCCGAACATCTTCTCGGTGACAATTGCGCCGCCCATAATCGCCGCCAGCTCCAGCCCGGTGAGCATCAATACCGGGCTAAGCGCTGGCTTTAACGCGTGATCGAAGTATACCCGCCACTCGCGCACCCCTTTTGCCCGCGCGGTACGGATATAGTCCTTGTGCAGCACGTCGAGCATACTGCTGCGCAACACGCGTTGAAAAATAGCTGTTTCAGCCAGCGTCAGCGTCAGCCACGGCAGCGCCAGATGCCGCGCCCACTGCCACGGGTCATCGCGCAGGGCCACATAGCCGCCAGCAGGAAACCAGTTTATGTTATACAGCGACAGCTGATAAAACAGGAAGAAGATAATCAGCATCCCGCTCAGGAAGGTGGGTAGCGACAGCGCGACGTAGGCGAAGAACGCCAGCAGGCGGTCGACAAAGCGGTCGCGGTAGCGTGCCGCCAGCACGCCGGTGAGCAGCGACACCACCGTCCAGATAACCAGCGCCCCCAGCGCCAGCGACAGCGTAACCGGCACCTTCTCCAAAATCAGCTGGGTGACCGGCGTCTGGAAACGGAACGAGTAGCCCAGCGCTGGCGGCCAGTGCAGCATGCCCACCGGCGCGCCCTGGATCTCCGGGCCACGCAGCAGGAAATAGCGCAGCTGCTGATACCAGGGATCGTTGAGGTGCAGCGCCCGGGCTATAGCCTCAACGGCCTCTGGCGTGGCGTTTCGCGGCGCCAGCATCACCGCCGGATCCTGATAGGCGATACGGGTGAGTAAAAAGGCGACGATCAGCACCAGCAGCAGCGTCAGGGCGCTACGCAGCAGCGTGTTAAACAGAGTGGAAAAAGTCATGACTATCGTCGCTCCAGATGAGGGTCCAGTACGTCACGCAGGCCGCTACTGAGGCAGTTAAAACCGAGTACGATGAAAAACAGCGCCAGCGCGGGTGCAGCCAGAAACCACGGCTGTACCTGATACATCGCCGAACGCTGCACGTCGGCAATCATATTGCCAAGGCTTGCGGCGGGTGCGGGAATGCCTACGCCAAGGAAGGAAAGGGTGGCTTCAGCGATGATGTTGGTAGGTAGTTGGATGGCCCAGTACACGCCCATCGTCGGCAACACGCCGGGAATGATATCGCGCCACAAAATGCGCCACTGGCTTTCACCCATCAGCACCGCGGCAGCCACGAACTCCTGCTGGCGCAGATCCAGCACCAGCCCTCGGCTCAGGCGCGCAAAGTAGCCCCAGGAGAAGAAGGTAATCACAAAGATCACGACCCACACAGGGTCGACGCGCGGACCGCTCTCGCCGCCTTGATTCAGCGCCAGCAGGCTGAGCGCCGTGACCACGAACGGAAACGAAAGTACCAGATTGATCAGCTGTTGACACAGCGCGTCAATGCGCCCGCCGCGATAGCCGCCAAACAGCCCGACGAACAGGCCAATCAGCATTGCCAGAGTGGTGGCGGGGACGGCGATCAGCAGCGAAATGCGGGTGCCGTACAGGGTGCGCACCAGCACGTCGCGACCGTTATCATCCGCGCCGAGCGGAAACGCTGCACTCGGCCCTACGGGAAGGCCCATATCCGACAGCGCGCTATCACGGAACTGCCCGGTTTCGCTATGACCTAGCCATGCGGCGACCATTGGCGCAGCTAGCGCCGCAAGTACCATCAGCGCCACAATCACCAGTCCACGACGGGCGCTCGGTTCCCGCCACAGCCTCTGCCAGAACGTCACAGGCGGGAGGGCGAACGGCTCAGAAAGCAGCGGCTGACTCATAGACTACCTCCTCGCTAAAACGATGGCCGGTGCCGGGAATGGCCGCAAGCAGCAGGCGCGTCCATGCGTGCTGGGGCCGCTGGAAGATCTGCTCGGTGCTGCCCTGTTCGATAATGTGCCCTGCCTGCAGTACCAATACGCGGTCGCACAGCGCCGCCACCGCATCGAGGTCGTGCGAAATAAACAGAAGTGACAGGCCATAGCGGCTACGCAGTCGGATAAACAGCTGAATGATGCGGTGCTGGGTGGTGATATCCAGCGCCGACACCGCCTCGTCGGCGACGATAAGCTTCGGTTTCATCGCCAGCGCACGGGCAATAACCACCCGCTGGCGCTGGCCGCCGGACAGCTGCGACGGGTAGCGCGAGGCCGCTAAAGCGGGCAGCTCCACCTGCGCCAGCAGATCGTCGATAGCCGCCCTGAGCGCCAGCGGCGACAGCGGCTGGCCGCGTTCGCGTAGGGCGGTTAGCTGCAGCGGTTGAGCCAGCGTGTCGTCAACGCGCCGCCGTGGATTGAGGCTGCTGTAGGGATCCTGAAACACCATCTGCACCGCGTGGCGTTCCGGGTGATGGCTACCCGGCTCCTTCCACGGCTGGCCCGCCAGCGTCAGCGTGCCGCCGTCCGGGCGGTCCAGTCCGACGACGATGCGCCCCAGCGTGCTCTTCCCGGAGCCGGACTCGCCGACCAGGCCGAGAATCTCCCCCTCATGCAGACTAAAACTGATGCCATCCAATACCGGCGCGGCCGCTTTTCCCGGCCAGAGCCGCGAGGGTCTGACAAAGCTGCGCGAAACCTGACTCACCTCCAGCAGCGGCGTCGCCTCGTCGTAACGGAAGGGAGACGGGGCGCGCGGATGCCAGCCCGCCTGCAGCAGTGAGCGGGTATAGTCATGCTGCGGCGCGTCGAAAAGGGCGCGTGCTGCACCCTGTTCGACAACCTGGCCGTGCTGCATTACCACGATCCTGTCGGCAATATCAGCCACCACCCGTAGGTTGTGGCTGATAAACACCAGCGCGCAGCCATGCTGGCGCTGGAGCCGCTTCAACAGGCGCAGAATTGAGGCCTGGACGGTGGCGTCCAGCGCGGTAGTTGGCTCATCTGCGATAATCAGCGACGGATTCAACGCAATGGCGATGGCGATCATCACCCGCTGGCGCTGGCCGCCGGAGAACTTCGCCGGACGCTCGTGATAGCGGCGGGCGGCATCCGCAATGCCCACCTCCGCCAGCAGCGATAGCACCTGCGTGCGTAGGGCCTTACGCCCCACGCGCCGGTGAGCGAGGATCGCCTCCTCGATTTGCCGCCCGACGCTTTTCAGCGGGTGCAGATTGCTTAGAGGGTCCTGCGACACGTAGCCTATCTGCGCGCCGCGCAGTTGGCGCTTTTGATTCGCCGTAAAGGCGTGCAGCGGCTGGTCGTTAAAGACAATCTCTCCCTGCACGCGCATCTGTGTCGGTAACAGGCCAAGCACCGCCAGCAGGCTCAGGCTTTTCCCCGACCCTGACTCGCCCACTACCGCCAGCGTTTCTCCCGGCTCGACGTGAAAACTGACGCCTTTGACCAGCGTACTACGCGGGTCAAGGCCAATTGTTAAGTCGCGTACATTGAGTAATGGCATGACGCCCCCTTAAGGCTTCAGCGCAATATTGGTGATATCGGCCTGGGTCGCCAGCGAAGACCACGTCCAGTTTGTGACGCGCTCAGACGTCACCGCAATGCGGCGTTTCTCAAACAGCGGGATCCACGGCAGGTCAGCGGAGACCAGGCGGTCAGCTTCCTGCCAGATAGGGCCAGGGTTGTCCGAGCTGTAGGCCTGCTTCGCTAACTGGTTCAGCTTGTCGTTGCTGTAGCAGATGGCGTAGACGTTGCCGCGCCCGCATGGCGAGGCATCTGAATTCAGCCAGCCTCCGAGCAGCATGCGCGTCGCCGGACCTTGCCAGTCAGGGGAGGTCTGACCGAGTGCAAGATCCCAGCGGTTTTCCGGGCTTTGTAAATACGACATAAACTGCGGCGGCGGCACCGGGATCAGGTTCAGGCGAATCCCCGAGCGGGCCAGATCTTCTTTGAGGATCACCGCCAGGGTGCTGAACTGGTTATTGGCGCGATAGACCAGATCCAACGTCAGCCCATCCGCCAGTCCGGCCTCTTTCAGCAGCGCTTTGGCTTTTTCCGGGTCGCCTTTACTGTCCGTGGTGGCGTACGGATCGAACGGCTCATGGCCGAGCAGGGTGCTGGTGATAATCTGCCCCAGCGGCAGCGCGGCGATTTTCCCACCCTGCGCCTGCACCAGGTGCGACTTGTTCACCGCGTAGGCCAACGCCTGGCGCACGCGCAGGTCGCGCAGGGCTGTTGCGCCGGCGCTCTTCGCCTGCGGCTGAGCGTTAATGGCGATGAAGTTCGCCGCACCGCTGTTGGCGGCGTGCAGATACGGGCTCTTTTTCAGCAGATACTGACGAACCGCGGCCTGCGGCGGTACGTCAAGGTACAGCGACAGATCCGCATCGCCCGCCTGAATACGCTGCATCACGCTGTCTTCGTTGTTGCCGGTAAAACTCACCTCGATGGCGTCAACCCAGGCTTTACGCGCCGGGTCTTCCGCGTGGTTGTAGTCTTTCACTTTGCTTAATACCAGCTTCTGGCCGCTGGCGTAGCTGGCGACTTCATACGGCCCGCTGGACGGAAAGTTTTTGCGAAACTCCTGTGAGTCCGGGAAGTAGCGCGAAGCGACCTCTTCCGGCAGCGGGGTGACGAAGTTCATCGACAGAATGTTGAGGAAGTCGTAGTTTTTGCTGTCGGAGCGCAGTACCAGCGTTTTGTCGTCTGGCGCGCTGACGCCTGCAATCTCGTGGCCGTCAATGAACGCCTTGCTGGCGGCAAGATCGCCGGTAGCGACTTTACTGAACGCCTGGCAGTAATCGGCAAACCCGGAGAAAGCGAGGTTAAAGTAGTTCACCGCCGCCACCTGCTTGTTGGGATCGCAGAAACGCTTGATAGCGTAGACGAAGTCTTTTGCCACAATGGGCCGCGTCGTCGGCCCGGCGAAGCGAATACCGTCGCGCAGGTGGAAGGTGTAAGTTTTGCCATCGGCGCTGACGTCCCATGATTTTGCCAGATCGCCAACCAGCGTGGTGTCATCCTTCAGGCTGCTGGTCGAGCCGGGGTAGGTGACCAGCTGGCGGGTGACCGCCCGCAGGATCTCCCACGAGTCAACCGAGTAGCCGGTCAGCGGATCGAAGGCGTCAAGATCCGGCTGTAATGAGGCAATCTTCAGCGTGCCACCGGGCTGTGGCGCAGCCTCTTCGGCAAACGCCGGAACCATTGCGCTAGTGATGAAGGCAACAAAAAGGGCCTGGCCCATCAGGGGCCAACGAATGCTGTGCATCAAAAAATCTCCAGAAAAAGTTAGAAGAAAATCCCCGACCAGGGATGTTCATGACAGGCCAGCAAGCGCGTCAAACGCGCGGTGGACTGCGAATGGTGAGGCTGAATACGGCGTGCGGCCACGAGCTGGTGAGCGGTGTATTCGCCGAGCAGCAGCATGGCAAGCGCATCGATACCAAGCGAGATATCCGGTTGGCCGGCGCTGCGCTGAATGCCGCCAGACGATAGCCGCCAGACGCCGCGGTTTGCCTCAATCAGAGGGTCATCAATCGCCAGCGTGAGCGCCTCGCCGTCGCCAAGGGCTCGGGCGTTAAACGTCCGCTCGACGTTGAGGATTCGCAGCCAGCTTTCGTCGACGCGCCTGACTTGCTGCACCGCGCGAGGATTTGCCAGCAGCAGCGGCAGGGCGTCATCCACCGGGCGGTGCGGCAGTTCGATATAGCGCGCGATATCAAGCTGCAGCAGATAGCCGAACAGCTGCGCGGCTATCTGCGGGTCAGCGGCGTGCAGATCGTCAACCACCAGCGTGCGCTCAGCGCTGTACAACCAGTTGTCGTCGGGCCTGGCGTGATAACGCACAAAGCCCTGAGGCTCGCCATCTTTGAGCGCCAGCGCCACATAATGGTTCAGGCTGCTGTGCGCCAGACGATGCTGCTGGAGCGCCCACCACTGCGGCCAGCGGGTCAGCGTGCCGGCGTGGCGCTGCGGGTAGCGCGTCACGACGGTTTGTTGCGCCTCCCAGGCGTCGGCGTGAGGCAGCAGGCGAATATCACCTTCGGCGGCGGGCAGCGATGACAGCTCGCGTTTGTCAACTCTAAGATCCTGAATAGCCGTGGCGATACCGTAGCCGAAGCGCCCGTAAATGGTGCCCTGCGAAGCGCGCAGCGTGGCGACGGCTACCCCCTGCTGGTAAAGATCGGCCAGCTGTTGGCTGAATAGCGCCCGCAGCACGCCGCGACGGCTGAAGTGGGGCAGGACGCCGACGTGGGTGACGGCGGCATGCGGCACTCGCTGGCCGCCCGGCAGAGTCAGTTCGCCGGGGAAACTGTTGCTGGTGCCCGCTAATTGGCCGTCGAACGAAGCGGTATAAACGCGCCCCGGCACCACGTAGCGTTCGGCCCACGCCTCCACCGGCGTGACGCCCCCGGGGAGGCCGAACATCGCCTGGCGAAACAGCGTCGCGGCAGCGAGCAGCTCGGCGGGGTCATAGATAATCCGAATCTCCGGCATCGTCGCTTCCTTAGCGTTTCGGCGGCGAGTAGACGCGCGGCGTCGGCAGCTTGCCGCTCAGCACGTAGTCGCCCACTTCTCGCGTACGATAGGTCACCGGATCGTGCAGCGTGTGGGTACGCACGTTACGCCAGAAAACGTCCAGCCCGTACTGATTGCTGGTGGATCGCCCGCCGGTCAGCTCAAAGATCTCGTTGCTGATTTTTAGCGCCACGTTGTTGGCTATGACCTTGGCCTGGTCGGTTAGCAGCGCCAGTTCGCCCCATTGGGTTTCGGTGAGATCGTCGCCGGCATGGAAGGCATCCTGGAAGGCGTGCGCGGTTTTTTCCGCCAGCGCGATCCCGGCGGCGAGATCGGAGGAGAGCTCGCCCGCTTTCAGCCGGTGATACGGGTCTTCCAGCGCGCTCTCCACGCCGGACTCCGGCCACGGGCGTACGGTGTCACGGAAATAGGCGGCGGCCTGCTTCAGCGCGCCTTCGGCAATGCCGAGGTAGAAGTGGACAAAAATCAACTGGCTGAACTGGTTGCGCAGGGCGTTGCGCAGCAGCGCGCTCTCCGGCTTCTCCTCCAGCCCGGTGAGGCGATCTTTCTCCTGAAGACGCACGCGGTTGAATTCCAGCGTACCGCTGGCGGTCAGGCGCTGGCCGAGGTTGTCCCAGTCATCGTTAAAGACGATCCCCGGCCGATCGGCGGTAACCTGGTACTGCACCAGCCGATCCTCTATCCATACAGCGATGGTCATTACCTGCGAAACGGCAGCGCCAGTGGCAAAAGTGCGACGCCCGGTGACGTAGAGATCGTTACCGTCCCATTCCAGCTTCAGGCGCGGGTCACGCGGGTTGCTGATGCTCGACTGGAACCAGCCTTCGTTGGCGACGCCGCGGGCGATAAACTCCCACTGCTCGCGGTTGCCGAGAATGTAGCTCCAGACACCGTTGGAGTAGTGGTAGGTGATCAGCTGGCCGATCGAGCCGTCGGCAGCAGAGATAATGCGGCCAATCTCCAGCGCCTGCACCAGATTCGCCCCTCCACCGCCCAGCGACTTCGGCACCGCCAGCTTGAGCAGGCCGCTCTGACGCAGCCAGTCTATCTCTTCAAACGGATGTTTATTGGCGCGATCGCGCTCCAGCAAGGTGGCATAGAGACGGTCCGCGACTTCCTGAGCCACTACTTTCCAGTGGACGAATTCCTGGTGGTTAAGTCCTGCATAAATGTCCTGAGCATGGCTCATAGTTCCTCTCTTAGGGGCGATGTTTTTTTATGGTTGGTGTGGTGAGTGCAGCAGTCCGCTGCGGCGTAGCAGGGCACCTGCGCCCTCGGCAAACCAGTAAGCTTCTTCAAGATGCGGCTGACCGGATAAAATAAAGTGTTCAATGCCCAGCGCGTGGAAGGCCTGGATCTTCTCCGCGACCTGCTGGTGGCTGCCGACGATGGCGGTACCTACGCCGCCGCGCACCAGCGCGTAGCCGCTCCAGATGTTAGGGGCGATCTCCAGCAGACGGACGTTTTCCGGCGTTACCTTCTCGGCCTGAATATCGTCAAGCAGAGCACTCATGCGCTTTTGCCCGACGGATTCGGTGCGCCCCAAAAGCAGCTGGGCGCTTTGAATGCGCTCCGGGGTTATGCCGAGCAGCAGGCGGGCGGCCTCACGCCAGGCCTCTTCTTCGCTGTCGCGGCTGATGACGTGAAAGCGGATGCCGAAGCTCGGCGTACGCCCTTGGGCGGCGGCCAGCGCGCGCACCGTCGCCAGCTGCTGAGCGACCTGTTCGGGAGGTTCGCCCCAGCTAATCCAGGTGTCGGCCTGCGCGGCGGCAACCTGCTGGGCTGCCGGGCTGGAACCGCCGAAGAACACCGGCGGCACTGACCACGGCGAGGGTAGCAGGGTGGCCTGCTCAAGCTGATAGTGCTCGCCGTGAAAATCGAACGGCTGGCCGCTGTTCCTGGCGTGACTAACGCCTTTAAACGCGGCGATAAACTCGCCGCTGCGGGCGTAGCGCTGGTCGTGATCCAGCCGGTCGCCGTAGCGGCGCTGCTCAACCGGATCGCCGCCGGTGACGATATTGATCATCAACCGTCCCTCGGTCAGCCGCTGGAAGCTTGCCGCCTGATGAGCGGCCAGCGTTGGCGAAATAAAACCCGGACGGAAGGCAACGATAAACTTCAGCCGCTCGGTGTGTTGGCTAATAGCCATGGTGCTGAGCCATGCGTCTTCGCACCAGCTGCCGGTCGGTGTCAGTACGCCTTCAAAGCCCAGGCGCTCTGCGCTGCGGGCAATATCGATCAGATAATCGAGGGTGGCGGGGCGGAACTGGCCGCTGATGCCGCTGATGTGCTGAGAGTCATCGCCTGCGCCGACGATCCCCCGGCTGTCGCCATTGGTCGGCAGGTACCAGTGCAGATGGATACTCATTGCACCTCCTGAGGATAGCCATCTGTTAGTTGACGAAAGCGGGTGCCGGGGTGATCGTCGCGCAGCCGCTGCTGCCCGCGACCCTGCAGGCGTTCGCGTAGGGTGAGCGACGTACCGTCCGCCCGACGCATGCGTCCCCGCGCCTGAAGTTCCGGCACCACCCAGCGGACAAAATCTTCGAAACTGCCGGGGCTGATGGCGTAGGCGAGGTTGAAGCCATCAACCCCGGAGGCGTCGGCAAAGGCTTCCAGCTGGTCGGCGACGCTCTGCGGGCTACCCACCAGCGTCGGGTGAATGCCGCCGATGCCGATGTAGTTACTGATATCGCCCACCGTCCACTGGCGCTCGGCGTCAATGCGCGTCAGCCCGGCCAGCGCCGAGCGGCTGGCGTTGGTTTCGATATATTTGAGCGGCTCGTCCAGCGACCAGCCGGACCAGTCCACTCCCGTCCAGGCAGAGAACAGCGCCAGCGCCGCTTCCTGACTGGTGTAGTTGAGGTAGTCCTGGAATTTGGCGTGTGCCCTGGCATCGTCCTCATCGACCACCACGCTGATGGCGGTGATAAAGCGAATTGCCTCGGCGCCGCGCCCCTGTTCATGCGCCAGGGTGCGAATTTTGTCGATATTCTGCGCGATCGACTGCGGCGTGGTGCCGCCGAGGAACACGACTTCGGCATTCTGTGCGGCAAACAGACGACCCCGGTCAGAGGTGCCAGCCTGGAACAGCACCGGCGTTCGCTGCGGGCTGGGTTCAGAGAGGTGCGCGTCCGGCACGGTAAACCAGCGCCCCTGATGGCGGATCGGGTGGACTTTGGCGGGGTCGGTATAGACGCCCGCCTCGCGGTCACGGCGTACCGCATCGTCTTCCCACGAGCCTTCCCACAGCTTGTAGGTCACCTCAAGGAACTCCTGCGCACGCTCGTAGCGTTCGTCGTGGTCCATCTGTTTTTCCAGCCCGAGGTTACGCGCGGCGGACTCCAGCACCGACGTCACGATGTTCCACGCCACTCGCCCCTTGGTCAGGTGGTCGAGCGTGGTGAACTTGCGCGCCAGCAGATACGGATGCTCGTAGGTGGTTGAAACGGTGATGCCAAACCCCAACTGTCGGGTGGCGGCGGCCATCGCCGAGACCAGCAGCAGCGGATCGTTGACCGGCGACTGCGCGGCGGTACGCAGCGCGGCATCGGGTTTGCCCTGGTAGACGTCTATCTGCCCCAGCGCGTCGGCGATAAACATAGCGTCAAAACCGGCCTCATCGAGCAGGCGCGCAATGTGCAGCCAGTAGTCGAGAGTCGTGTATTCGCTGGCTCGGTCATCGGGGTGCCGCCACAGTCCGGCGGAGACATGGCCGACGACGTTCATCATAAAGCCGTTGAATAACAGCTGTTTTTTTGCGGTTGTCATGGTGCGTCCTTATTAAAATGGGTCAGGCAAAACGTTTTAATGCCGCGTCCGTCGTGCCCGTTGGCAGCAGGTAGCTGGCGGCCAGCAGCTGCCGGGTGATCGGATGACGATCCGCGGCGTACAGCGCGTGGCGCGGGAAATCGTCCACTATCTGGCCGCGGGCCATCACCACAATGCGCTGGCAAAACTGCGCGACCAGGGCCAGGTTGTGACTGATAAACAGGCAGGTCAGGGCGTGCTGGCGATGCATACGAGTGAGCAGCGCCATTACCTGCGCCTGTACCGTGAGATCCAGCGCGGAGGTGGGTTCGTCGAGCAGCAGGAAGCGGGGATTTACCGCCAGGGCGCGGGCAATATTGGCGCGCTGGCGCTGACCGCCGGAGAGCTGGTGCGGATAGCGCTGCAGCAGAGCGACGTCCAGCCCAACTTCGCTAAACAGGGACCTGGCGCGCGCTACCGCCTGCGGACGCTGTGCGACCGTGCCAAGACGGAACTGCGGGCGAACCAGCTGCTCTTCCAGCGTCAGACGCGGGTTGAATGAGGCCAGGCTGTCCTGAAAGACGCACTGAAGCTGACAACGCAGAGTAGTGATGCTGTCCTTATCCTTGTTGCTCACCAGCTCGCCAGCAAAGCGCATTTCGCCGCGATCGCCTGGGATCAGCTGCGCCAGCAGCCGCGCCAGGGTGGATTTTCCGGACCCGGACTCGCCGATAATGCCGACAATTTCGCCGCGCTGAACGGTCAGGCTGACGTCGTTAACCGCCGTAACGGCCACCTTTTTCGGCCACCATCCCCGCGTCTCCCGGCGCCAGAAATCTTTTCCCAATCCGCGGGTTTGCAGCAGCGGCGCGTCTTCGTCGTGGTATTCGGCCACCGGCGTGGTGTTCGGCCACGGTACCGCCGCCAGCAGCGATTGGGTATACGGGTGCTGCGGCGCGGCGATAAGGTCAGCCGTTGACCCCTGCTCAACGATGCGCCCGTGCTGCATAACTGCGACGCGGTCGCTTAACGCGGCCACCACGCCGAAATCGTGAGTAATGATCAGCAGCGCCATCTGCTGCTGCTGGCACAGCTCTTTGAGCAACTGGAGCACCTCGCGCTGCACGGTGGCGTCCAGAGCGGTGGTGGGCTCATCGGCAATCAGCAGCCGCGGGCGGCACATGGCGGCGAGGGCAATCAGGATGCGCTGGCGCATACCGCCGGAAAGCTGGTGCGGATAGAGCGCCATTACCTGCTCCGGCTGACGGATTTTCATCCGGGTAAGCCACGTCAGCGCCTCATCACGCAGAGCGCGCCGCCCCAGCGCCGGATGCAGGCGGCGCAGATTGTGCTGCAGCTGCTTGCCCACTCGCCATGACGGGTCTAGCGTGGAAAGCGAGTTCTGAAACACCATCGCAATATCGTGTCCGCGCAGACGATTAAGCCGCGCGGTGGATTGGTGCAACAAGGGCTGGCCGTCAAAAGCGATGCTGCCGTTGACCGTCGCCTGGCCCGCAGGCAGCAGGCCGAGAATGGCGGCGGCGGTGACGCTTTTTCCGGAACCGGATTCGCCCGCAAGCGCCAGCACTTCTCCGGGAGCAACGGTCAGGGAGACATCGTCCACCGCCTGCACGTTCTGGCGGTGAAAAAGCACGTTAAGGTGGGCAATCTGCAGCAGGCTCATGGTTGCCGCTCCTTATTGGTAAGGGTCAAGGAGATCGCGCAAGCCGTCCCCCAGCCAGTTAAAAGCCAACGACAGCAGCACGATCGCCAGGGCTGGAGCGGTAGCGACGTGCGGCGCACCGAGGATCATCATCTGCGCGCCTTCGCCAACCATGCGTCCCCAGTCCGCCTGCGGTGGCTGTACGCCGAGGCCGAGGAAGCTGAGGCCGGCCAGAAATACCACCATGCCGCCGAGCAACGAGGTGGTGTAAACCAGCAGCGGCGTCGCCACGTTGGGCAGGATTTCACGGAACAGAATGTCGACGGTCGACGCCCCCTGGGCGCGTAGCGCCTCGACGTACTCTTTCGCCGCCTCGGCGCGAGTATCCCGATAGACCACGCGGGTGAGGTAGGGAATGACGCTGCAAATCAGGGTGATGATGAGCGTCGGATAGCCGCTGCCCAGCACTGCTGAGAGGCCGATGGCCAACAGCACCATCGGGAAGGCGAACAGCATGTCCATACTGCGCATAATCAGTTCGGAAAAGGCCGAGGCGCGAAAACCTGCCAGCATGCCGAGCGCGAGGCTAATCAGCGCGGCGAAGATAATCGGCAGCACCGAAGCCGTAAGCAGGCTACGCCCGCCCCAGATGATTCGGCTCAGTACGTCGCGTCCCTGATTATCCAGGCCGAGTAAATGACCCGGCGTTCCCGGCGGCGCCAGGCGCAGGCCGTCAAACGAAGCGAGCGGGTCGTATGGCGAAAGCCACGGAGCCAGCAGAGAGACCAGCAGCGCGGTGAGCAAAATAAACAGGCCGAACAGTGCCAGCCCGTGTCGGGAGAGCCGGCGCAGGAACAGGGTCGTGGTCATGATTAGCGGGCTCCCTGGTGGCGCGGGTCGAGCCAATCCTGCAGGATGTCGCTGAGCAGGTTGACGGCGAGGAAGCAAGCGGCAATCAGCATCACCCCGGTCTGAATGGTGGGGTAGTCCTGGCCAGCCGCGGCGTTGTACAGCTGGGTGCCAATGCCGGGCCAGGCGAAAATTTTCTCGATAAAAATGACGCCGCTCAGCAGGTAGCCGATTTGCAGCCCGGTAATGCTGACAATTGGCGCCAGAAGATTGCGTCCGAGGTGCCGCCATAGCAGCAGCGCGGTGGGATAGCCTAGCGCACGGTAGGTGCGGATGTAGTCGGCATTCATAATGCCAATTACGCTGTTACGCACCTGACGAGCGAGGATCAGCATTGAGATCAGCGCCGTCGAAAGCGCCGGTAAAAACAGATGGTGCAGAAGATCGCCGAGTCCGCGATCGCCGCGCATGTCGTACATGCCGGAGACCGGAAACCAGCGCAGCTTGACGGCGAACAGCCAGATGAAAAATACCGCCAGCCAAAAGATGGGGACGTTGTGGCCGAGCTGCACCAACAGCATCACCAGACGGTCACGGCGGGTGTTCTGCCACAGACCGCACGCCACGCCGACCGCCACGCCGGGGATCAGGCACATCAGCACCGCGGCGCCGGTAAGGATGGCGGTATTGGCGAAGGCGCTACTCAGTACCTCTACCACCGGCGCGCGCAGGGTCAGCGAAGTTCCCCAGTCACCGCTGAACAGATTTTTCAGCCACAGCAGGTACTGGACCGCCGCCGGTTTATCCAGCCCGTAGACGTGACGGATCTGCTCGATAGCTTCGGCGGAGAGCTGGCCGGCCAGCGCGTTGGCGATCGGGTCGCCGGGTACCAGCTTAGCAATCAGGAACACCAGCAGCGAGATCAGAAACAGCAGCGGGACGGCCTGCGCCAGCCGAAGCAGTACGATGCGTATCATGATTTCAGCCACACGCGGGTCAGGTCGTAGAAGTTCTGCGCCGGTACGTTAAAGCCCTGGACGGCAGGCGATGTGGTAAACACGCGGTTCAGCTCCAGCAGCGGGACGAACGCCGCCTGCTGCTGGAACTGCTGGTTGACCTGGTGCCACAGGGTCAACGCTTTCTGACGGTCGATGGTTACGCTGGCCTCGGCAATCAGCGGCGCGACGCCGGTAATCACCTTTTCGCCTTTGCCCCGCGAAACCACGTAGTTTTTCCACGCCACGTTCAGCCACTGCGGGCTAATCAGCCCCCACTCCATGGTGAACAGCCCGGTGTCATCGGCGAGGTTGGCCAGATGCGAGCTGTAGGTGATCCACTCCTGCGACACGACCTTCACGGTAATGCCGACCTTGCTGAGATCGCGCTGGATCCACTCGATAACCGGCTGGTTCTGGTCGTAAGTGATGATGGTGAAGCTCACTTCGCCGGGCTGGTAGCCCGCATCGGCCAGCAGCTTTTTCGCCCCTTCCGGGTCGTAGGCATAGTCTTTCTGCTCGGCCAGAAAAGCTTCATTAGAACGGTTGAGTATGCTGTAGCTCGCCACCGCGTGGCCGTTGAGCAGCGATTTCACCAGCTCTTCGCGGTTGATGGCCTTAATCACCGCCTGACGGACCGCCAGCTGGCTGGTATATTTATTGGCAAAGTTCCAGCCGAGGAACAGCTGGTTGGCCTCTGTGCTGTCGTGCACCGTATAGCCGCTTTGTGAGAGCAGATCTACCGCGTCGGTCGGGGTACGTGACAGGATATCCACCTGGCCCGATTGCAGCGCGCTGACGCCTGTGCTGCCGTCGAGAATTGGACGGAAGATCAGCCTTTCCATATACGGCTTTTTGCCCCACCAGTCGTCGTTGCGAACCAGCTCGGTGCGGTCGTTGCGTACCCGCAGCACAAAGCGGTACGGGCCGGTGCCGGTAGGGTGCTCCGCCAGCCCGTCCTGACCCCATTTTTTCAGCGCCTCCGGGCTGAAAATACCGGAAACCCAGTTGCCCTGCGGCAAGAAACGCAGGAAATCAGGGAAAGGCTGGTTGAAGGTGTAGCGGACGGTAAGCGGATCAACGACCTCAATTGCTTTCAGATCGTGATAGACCTGAGCCATGGTGGCCTGTGAGCGGGCGTCATAGTATTCAAACTGTGGATCGGTATAACGGCGCACGTTAAAACGCACCGCTTCGGCGTCAAACGACGTACCGTCATGGAACTTGACCCCTTCGCGGAGATGGAAGGTAAAGACGGTTGCATCATCATTGATTTCCCAGCGGGTCGCCAGTCCGGGGACGATCGGCGGGGTGCCCTGCGCCGCGGGTACGGAGAGATCTTCTGCGACCAACGACTCATAAATATGTTTATCAACCCGGTAGGTTTCATAAGAATACTGTCGGTTAGGATCGTAAATCGTCGGTTCCAGAGCCTGACCAATAATTAAGATTTTGCCATAACGAGATTTCTCATCGCTATCCTCAGCAAAGGACAAACCGGGCAGTCCTAATCCCATTAATAATGTGGTGGAAATAGCCGTAAGCTGTAATAGCTTACGACGAGATAATAATATCCCGGATGGAAAGTTCTTGTTTTTCATGGCGATGTCCAAGTTTTGAATGCAGGTCTTTGTAATATTTGCCTGAATTTTTTGTCTTTCCATCAGGTCTGAAGGCGATGTTAGCACTGGAAAAAAAAGAGCATAAATGCGCATTTGTGATTTTATATTCTATTTTTTTAATTTGCGGTTTTCGACTTTGGTTTGCCGGATTTAATAATTGTCGATAAAAATGGTTTTATTTATTGTCAGTTCTTTTTATTTCGGTAAATGACATGCGCAATAACATTATTCTCAGCGGGTTTACGATGGCGGCGGTTTCACATATTAACTACGGTATGTGGCGCGACCCGCAGGACCAAAGCCATCGTTATACCGATATTGAGTACTGGGTAGGTCTGGCGAAGCTGCTGGAAGAGAACGATTTTGACTGCCTGTTTATTGCCGATGCGCTGGGGCTGATTGACAGCTGGCAGGGCAGCCCTGCGGCCTCGCTTAAGCAAGGCATCCAGTCTCCGCTTATCGATCCGCTGCTGCTGGTCTCCGCCATGGCGGCACAGACAAAGCGGCTGGGGTTCGGTATCACCGTCTCCACTACCTATGAGCAGCCTTACCTGCTGGCGCGAAAATTTACCACTCTCGATCACCTGACCAATGGGCGTATTGCCTGGAACGTCGTAACCTCACAGTTGGAGAGCGCGGCGCGCAATCTCGGACTGGAAAAGCAGATCGATCATGACGAACGCTACGAGCGTGCCGACGAGTTTCTGACAGTTAGCTACAAATTGTGGCAGCACTCCTGGGAGCGGGCGGCGCTGAAGCGTGATAAGAGGGAGGGGCTTTATACCGACCCCGCCAAAGTCCACCCGATCCGCCATCAGGGGCGCTGGTTTACCGTACCGGACGCGCACCTCTCTGAACCCAGCCCGCAGCGGACGCCGGTCATTTTTCAGGCCGGGGGCTCGCCACGCGGCATTGATTTTGCTGCTCGTCATGCGGAGGTGGTGTTTGTCGCCGGGCTGGACGCCAGCGGCGTCCGTCGACAGGTCACGGCCATTAAGTCGCGGGCGGCGGAGTTTGGTCGCTCGCCGGGGGCAATTAAGTTTATCAGCGCGGTAACGGTCATTACCGCAGAGACCGAGAGTGAAGCGCAGCAGCGCTATTCAGAACGAAGCGCGCGCTATGATTTACAGGGCGCGTTGATCCATTATGGCGCCAGCACCGGCGTCGATCTTTCCGGCCATTCGCTGGATGCGCCGCTGGCATGGCAGCAGACCAACTCTAACCGCTCGCTGCTGAAAATGGTCGCCGGCGAGGATGGACAACCGAGCCGCACGCTGCGCGAAGTATTTCATCCTGAGCAGGGGCTAGGGCGGCAGAAGACCTTTGTCGGCAGTGGTGCCAGCGTTGCCGGGCAGTTGGCGCAGTGGCTGCAAGAGAGCGATACCGATGGCATTAATCTTGCGCAGTGGCTTTCTCCAGGCTGTTTTGAGGATTTTGCCCGTTGGGTGATCCCGGAGCTGAAACAGCGCGGCCTGTTAGGGAACCCGACTGAGACGCTGACGCTGCGTCAGCGGCTATTCCCCGAAGGCGGTGCCGAGCCTGCAGCCGATCATCCGTCGCAGCAAAATTAGCGCACAGAACGAAAGTCGGAAGCTGCATATCTGAGTGGTGTTAGTCCTGGGGACGCGAATAGCATTGCACCTGAGTTTAGTGGGAAGTATCTATTAGTTGAGTGTTATGAAACGAATGAAGGGCAGCAGGGAAGCAGTAATAAACTCGCCTGGCTGCAAGAATTCAACGTATTTGTCCCGGTCTCTGTGCAAGTAGGTGATAAACCTGAAAGTTCAGTGAAACTGGAAAATGTTAGCGTGATACGTTAATAAGCAAGCAGGCTCACCGTTTTCGTCGGTGAGCCTTTTATGACCCTGGCTCGAGTATGGTCCAGACCTGGTCAAGATTAACTGGCGGTGAGAACAATTTCGAATTTCCTCTACTCGCTCAAATCGGCCATTTAAGTCGCTAGTTAAGCGATTAGCAGAAGAACATTCCTGTCAGTGATTATAATCCCTCAGAAAAACTGTCAGCACATCTTTCGGAGGAATACCCCCGCACAAACACGATCCTTTCATTTCAAACCTTACTGGTCCAGTCCGATAATGCTCAAAACAATATTATTTTTCACTGCGCTGAAAAGCATTCAATTATTACGGTTGTTATCAGTCTGAGGGTGCTGGCGGTGGTACTGCAAAGAACTCTTTATTAAATTAAATATGAGAACTGGGCAGACTCAGAAGAGAAAAAGGCCGCCTCATGGCAGCGGCCAGTGAATGACTATAGAGGTGATACCGTCTGGACATTGTGTTGGAAAACGTAAGGATCAGATAGCAACTCAAATTGCTCGTCATCCGGATAGGTGACTGCAATCTGGTACTGTTCGCCTGCGAATGCTTTCACGGCATCAAGATCTTTCCAGTAAGTTGCCAGGAAGAAATGCTCCCATTCACCCTGCGTCTCTCTGCGTACATATGCTCCCAGATTTCCTGGTGTCCCTTCAGAATGTTCAACACCTGTCTTTTGCAGATGATTTGCAAAGCCTTCTGCATGCCTGAACGGTACGCATCCGTGCCATGTTCTGACTACCATGCATCTATCCTCATGTTATGAAAGTTTTTAACCATAACATGGTATGGGAGGAAGTGTGATTCGCGATCGGGATGTTATGGTAGATTGCTTGTCAGTTAGAAAGCAGCCTAACCAAACAACCAGGGAAAGGAGAGTCATCGGTATGACGATTTTAGTGACGATACAGGCTCAGCTCATTACTGGAGAAGCGCAGGTGATAAAAAGCCTGGCTCCTGAGGGGATGCTGGCCGCCGTATTTGAAGACGACGGCCAGACCGGGTATTTCTACGCGCTCGATGAGTCCGTTGATGGAAACCCGATTCAGGATGCAGTACATATCTACAATGTCGAGGATATTTCAGACGGCCACATTCCTTCTGACGTTAAAATCGGCTGGTCAGAAGACAGTCAGAAGTGCGTGCTCCTTATCAACGGATATCCGCATGGAGCGTTCGATTTCGTGGGGAAAAATGGGTACTGCAGAAGCGGATTTCCTCCCCCGATAAACAAGGTATGGTCTGTGTCCGGCCATGAGTGGAGCGATTCGGTGGATGACTTTTTCCGGTGAGTTACGGTGGGCTTAACGCCTGACTTTATTCTCTATCCATATTTATAATGTCACTCTGAAGAGGGCGGACGATTTCCTGGACTCTCAGGAGATAAACTATGTATTCCGAATGTCCGCTTCTCGCTCAGCGCTGCCCTTTAGTGTTGCCGTTCACCTCGTTGCCTGTACATCTGACTCGCCACTGTGTCCAGGGTATGGGCGGAGGTGTTCGGCAGTCCGCCATTCTTGATGGAGGGCAGGGGATGCATACCATCAATGCCGCTACTGATGGCAGAAAAACGGTGTGTCCTTATTAATAATGCAACGTTACATGAAATTATATTATTCCCTGAATCCACTTCGCAATAATCAACAATGTCTATGCAATATATACTGTGTTTTTATTCAGTGCGATATAATGAAGCCAGATAAAACTTCTCTTGTCATAACTGAGGGATGGAATAAACAGGAAGGTTTTTAAAGAGCGCGGTAAGAAGGTGTACCACCACCTTTTTACCGCTAACCACAGACAACTGAACAGGAGTTGAATATGGCTGAGCAGAATTTTAAGCCAGAAAGTGCTATTGCCAAAATAGAATCTGATGAATCAGAAACTAGTGGCGAAAATTGCGAGCTGTTACGTAAAAAATCCGTTAAGCACTTGCAGAATAGATCCACAACGGAGTCATCACAACCGCTTAACCGCACGGAGTTTTATGACCGTATGCGGCATGACTATATCCCTCTCCAGGGTGACTGGCTTTCGCAGGCCGGATTTACACCGGGTATGCCGATAAAAATCAGAGTGATGCCAGATTGCATTGTGATCACCGCCCAGAACAGCCGGGAGTTGTTCGGTTGTGCCGAAGGGTTAAGCGCGGCTCATTTCAGCAAGAAGAAAATGGACTTATGGATCAAGATGTTCCCCGGTGCGCTTAATAATACCGGTGACCTGCCGGTCATCCGGCGGGAGAAGCCCCGCTATGATTGCCTGAATCGAAGCCGTGACTGATCCTTAAAGTAAAATCCCGGCGGCTCAGGCGGCCGGGTTTTTTGTGAAGATCAATCAGGATCTGAAGGAGGTAATTTTCGCGAGTTGTATTTATCTATTAAATTAAAAACTATAGTTGCTAACGTAATAGCCACCCCTGCAATGCATCCAAAAACAATTGCTCTTTTTATCTGTCCTTCGGGGATCAAAAAGTAACCGTTTTTAATATGTTCGATGAATGAAGCTCCAACGCCTAAAATAAAACAGACCAATATGCAGAAAATGCAAGAGTAAATTAATAGTTTGATATATGAAATCATTTTTTCCTTCGTTATCTTGTTTAGATGTATCTTTCTGCACAGGTTTATTTAGTAACTCTTTTGTATACCCACCTAAAAACTCTGTTCCAAGTGAACCTACGGTATCAAAAGTGAAACCAGGTACTTCCTTTCCTGTTATTGAATTGATGACTCCAGGTGCATATTTACCAAAATTTCCACCTAGCCAAGCGCCTGTTGTTGCTATACCAACACTTATAGCCATCCACAATCACTTCTGTGATGTTATCACCTTCAGGCAGGTCACCTTTAGCCAGTTTATCCAGTCCAGCCTGTGTCTGCTCCACAGTAAGTACTCGTTAAAGATAAAATCCCGGCTCAGTGGCCGGGATTTTATCATTCAAGACTGATAAATTATTTCGTATTCATTCCCTAGTTCTTCACGAAGACGTTGGGCTAATTTATAGCCATCGTCAATAAACAACTTTTCTTCTTCCTTATTTTTAAAACCCGATGATGCAGGATCATCGATATTGAGAATGGCATCATATCGCTTAGCCCACTCTTCAAGACTACTTTTTAATCCTGAAGATATTGGCAATTTTTCAGGTGATATATCACCAAGTTCTTCAGGAGCTACTCCCCACAATGGATGACACTGATAATCAGCCATTAATTTTATTTTTTTCATTTTACTGAACCTCGTAAATTGGCTCCCACGATATACCCGTTATTTCCTACGGTGACAGCAATATTATATTTCTTACCGTTTATCATGGTCTCATAAATTGGACGGCCAGTGCCATTGCCTTGATAACCAACTATTTTACCATCAGTGACGGCTTTCATTACTATATCAGGAATGCGCGCCTCTGATACACCTATTTGCGCAAATTGGCTACCATGGCTTTCCACAATATGTTGCAGCCCTGCTTTGGAGCTACCTTTTTCAAGAAAAATAATCTTGCCGCTACTGTCTTTTGCAGCACTCACAACATTTTCAGGTGTAAACTTAATACCCTGAGCTGTCATTTCATTAAATAATGACTTAGTTGTAAAACTATTTTTTGCTATCAGTACAAGATCTTTACCTAACATTCCCAGTGATACTAATGCAGCCTGATTTTCTGGATCAGATACGAACGCGGCATACTTCATCCATTCAGGACTATTTTGATCTATTTTCGTCAGATCCCGGCCGTTCCACTGCTGAACGTAGGCTTTGGCCTCATCACTGCTCATTACATCGGCACCAATGCCATTCAACCAGTCAGGGCGATCGGCCATATCAATACCGCCCTGAGCCACTTCTTTATCAACAACTACGGCTTCCAGCGGGTTATCCTTCAGCTTCTGATCGGTTTCAGCACTTTGCTTATCGCTAACTTGCTTCCACTTATCAATAACGGCCTGGCAATCACCTCCTGATTTCCGGCAATCTGCAAGCTCCTTATCAAAGGCCAATGCCTGAGTGCTGCTTAAATAATTATTTTCAACCGTCGTTTTCCCGGCCTGCGCGCCGGAAACCGCAGAGGCGCTGCTGTCTCCTGCCAGCCCACCCGCCAGTCCCGCCGCCAGCATTGCCAGGGTCGAGACGGTCTGCTTCTGCGTTTCGTCCAGTTCGCTGACCGTTTTGCCGTACATCTGCGTGGCGATGATGCCGATCAGTTCGCCGGTTGCAGCGCCAGCGGCGCCGGCGAGGGCGTTCTGGTTCTGCGCGGCGGCAAGGGCGGCGTTGACCACCGCATGCGCGGCGACCTTGCCCGCATCATCCAGATTACTGTAGTGGCCGATAACCTCCGCCACATACGGCGCCGCGCCGCCGGCCAGCGCCGCCTTCAGGTCGCTGCCCGCCAGGCCCTGCACGGCGGCGGTTGCCGCCTGAATCGCCTGCTGGACGCTGCTCCCGGTCCCCCATTGCTGCTGCGCGGCCTTATAGCCTTCGGTGGCGGCCACCTGAGCGTTATATTGCTCCCAGGCCTCCTTGCTGGCGCCTTTCTCCGGCTCGTGCACATCGTGGGCCGCCAGCTCGGCCTTGCCTGCATTGATGGCGCTAATCTGTCCTTCGGTGCGCGCAATATCCGCCACCTGGTTGCCAATCTCGCCAATCAGTTGGGTCTGCTGCAGGCGCTGCTGCTCCTTCTCCTTATCAAATATCGGCGACAGGGTCTGGTTGGCATGCTCCACGTCGCGGCTGAGGTTCGCCACGTCCTGCTGTTGCTTATCCTTATCCCGCACGATGATGTCACCATCGCTGACCGCCGCGCGGGTGGTGCTGCTGTCATGGCCCTCGTTGTTCCCGCCGGTCAGCAGGCCGTTGGCCATGTTACCCGCGAACTGGCTGCCGATGCTGCCGCCGCTGCTGAAGCCGACGCTCTGGTGCTCGGTTTTAAAATCGGCCCGGTTGTCGATATCGCCCCAGCCCAGCGTGCCGGTGTCGAGGCGGTTTTTGTCCGCCGTCGCCGTCGAGCCAATCACCGCGCCATCCAGCTGCGTATGCTCGCCGACGGTGATGTCATAGCCGCCTTTGCCGGCAAAGATGCCCGTCTGCTCCACCACAGAATCGTAGTTGCTGTGCATCTTGTCCTTGCTGAGGTTGACGCTGGCGGAGCCGCTCATGGAGCCAAAGGTGAAGCTGCCTCCGGCGCTGGCGTTCTGCTGTTTTGAGTCGTAGCGGTCTCTGTCCTGCTCGGAGGTGAGGGTCAGGTTGCGGCCCACGTCCATTATGACTTTATCCCCGCTGACCTGAGCACCGGTGAGGGTGGTGTCGCGTCCGCTGTTGAGGATGAGGCTGTTGCCGGCATCGACGGTGGTTTCGCTGTGGGTGGTGCCGTTGCCGCTTTCGCTACCTTTGCCCTTGTTGGCGCTGGCGGAGACGCTGATCCCCCAGCCGCCGGAGCCCACGCCAATCCCGACGCCGACCGTGCCGCCTTTGCTTTCGTTTTTGCCTTCAAGCAGCGAGGTATTTTCAGCAGAGATCAGGTTCAGGTCGCGGCTGGCGGAGAGAGCCACGTCGTTGCCCGCCTTCAGCTGGCTGCCGACCGCATTCAGGTCGCCTTCGCGGGCGGTGATGCTGAGGTCGCGACCCGCCGTCAGGCTGCTGCCCTGGGCGGTGGTCTGCTCGCTGCGCCGGGTCGATTTCGACGACTGGCTGCCGTAAGAGAGGCTGACGCCAACGGTATTGTTGTTGGCCGGATCGTTGCCCTGCGCCGCATCCAGACGGGCGGCCTGACCGGCCTGCACGCCGGAGAGGGCCGCCTTCACCCCCTGCAGGGCCTGCAGGCGGCTGCTGCCCGCGGATTTGGCGTCCTGGGTGGCCTGCACCACGCTGTTGAGGGCGCTGCCCGCCGCGCCGGAGAGGGCCAGGGTCAGGCCGGAGGTTTTCTGTTCGACCACATGGGTCTGCCGGCTCTGGTTTTCGGCGGCGGTAATGGCGACGTTTTTGCCGCTCAGGGCCATGTCCTGCCCGGCGATCAGATCGGAGCCGTTGACCGTCAGGTTGTCGCCCGCGCGCAGGGTCAGGTCGCCGTTCACGCTGCCGACGGTGCTGCCTGCCCGGGTAACATCCGCCCCGGTATCGGTGGTTTTAACGCTCTGGGTGCCGTAGCTGAAGCCGATCCCGCCGGAGCTCATCAGCCCCGATTTTTTCTCCTGCTTCAGGTGCTGCTCGCTGTTGTACTCATCCTGGGTGTCGATCCGCAGATTGTTGCCCGCCCGCAGGGCCACGTCGCCGCTGCCGGCCACGCTGCTGCCGCGCACTGTGAGGTCGTTGCCGGCGGTGATGCTGACGCTGTCGCCGTTCAGCTCGCTGCCCTGGGCCGTCTGCCGCGACACGCTGTCCTGGGTGCGGGTGGTGGTTTTGGACAGCCAGCCGCTGCTGCCGGTGACCTTGTGGCGCTCGTCCAGGTCCTGGCTGTTTTCGCCCGCCGCGAGGGTGAGGTTATTGCCTGCGCCGAGGTTCAGCGCTGCGCCGGAGGAGAGGAGGGCGCCGCGGGCGCTGAGGTCGTGCCCGGCGCTCAGCGTGACGCTGCCTTTGCCGGTCACTTCGCTGCCGGTGCTGCTGCTCTGGCTCTGGCTGAGGGCGTTGTCGGCATCCCACACCAGACTATCGCGCCAGGCGGTGGTGACGTCGTTGAGCTGGATATCGCGCCCGGCGACCAGCCGGACTTCGCCGCGTTCGCCGCTGGCGACCACCTGCGCGCCGCTGAGGGTGATATCGCGGCCGGAGTGCAGCGTCAGACTGCCGTCATCGCCCTGGACATAAATGCCGGAGACGCTGTCGATGGTGGTGCGGCTGAAGCGGTTATCGCCGCTGACGCTCCGGGCGTCGGCGAGGGTGGTGGTGGCGTTGATGTCCCGTCCGGCCACCGCCTGCAGGCTGCTGTCGCCCTGGATGATGCCGCCGATGTTATTGATATCGTTGCGGGCGCTCAGGCGCACGTCGTCGCCGGTCAGGGTACCCGCCCGGTTGGTGATATTGTCGGCGTCAAGCTGCAGGACGCGGCGGCCGTTAAGGGTGCCGCTGCTGAAGAGGTCGCCGTTGAGCCTGATGCTGACGTTATTCCCGGCGAGCAGCGCGCCGGAGCCGTCGATGTCGCCCGGTTTAACTTTGGCGTAGACCTGCGGCACCAGCACGCTCTGCAGCGAGCCGTCCGGCATTTTCACCGTGGTGTTCACCAGCCAGACGATATCGCCGGTCAGCAGCGCCATCTGCTCGGGGGTCAGCGCCACGCCGCTCTTCAGCGCGTACTGTTTGCCGAAGGTAATACCCTGATCCATCAAGGCTTTAAACTGCTCTTCGTCGCTGGTGTAGCCGTCAAGGTAGCGCTGGCCGGTCAGGGCGATCACCTGCTCGCGGATCAGCCGCTGCTCATAGTAGCCGTCTCCCAGCCGTTTCAGCGTCGTGTCGCCGTTGCCGGCCAGCGCCTGCTGCATGTAGTCGCTGCCGAGCCACTGCTTCTGGTTGGTGAAGCGCGGATCGGTCTCCACCAGATACGGCACGTCGCTGGCGGGGTTGACCGTAAACAGGCTGTTATCCGGCAGGGTGGTGTTCGGGCCGACGATGCGAATCGCCCCTTCCGCGGGCGTGACCTCAAACTGCTGGCCCGCCGGCGGCGTGACCGGCTCGCCGGGCGAAACGGTGTGCTGACCGGCGACGGCGCCCGCCACGCCGATCGCCGCCGCCGTGCCCTGCGGGGTCAGCGGCGCGATGGTGAGAGGCGTGCCCTCGACGCTGCCGCCGCTGATAAGCTGCCCCGGCTTCAGGGAAATGCTCTGAATTTCGGTCGGCGGCGTATATGCGGTACGGTCGCGGCCCTGCTCGTCGCCCCCTTTGTGGCGAATGCGGTAGTAGTGGGTGGCGGTACCGACGTCGGTGGTTCGCCGCTCGCCCGTTACGTCGTCGTTTTTCACCTCCTGCAGGCCGGCGATCGCCAGGGTACCGCCGGCGATGACCTGGCTCTTATCGTTCAGCAGGCGGTCGCCGGTGAGCGTTATATTGCCGCCGGCGAGGATCTTCGCCGGGTCGGATTCGAGGACCCGCGTCTCTTCCACCGTGCGGGTATAGTCGAACTGGTTGAAGCTATCGTTATTACTGCCGGTGTCGTCCGGGGTATTCAGATTGCGCAGGCCATCGGCGGAGTTCCTGTCGACAAACACGCCGTCGTCCGCGGCGTTCCAGCGGTTGGGGGAGCCGGTGTGCTGATATTCGGTCACCTGCTCCTGAGCAACGGTGACGATCCCGATGGCGAAGCGATCGTTGATGTTGTTGATCTGCCCGGCGGCGATCGTCATATTTCCTGCGGACTCGATCGTCGCGCTGTGGTTATCGATCGTTCCCGCCCGGCCGATCGCGGCGCCGTTATCCCCCAGCGCGCCGCCAATCAGCAGATCGCCGCCGCTGTAGATCAGCCCGTGGTCGCGGTTGTTCAGGGTCTGCACCCCGAGGTCGACGCGCTCGCGCCCGGCAAGGGTCGCCGCCGTGCCGTTTTCCGCCAGGTTGTTGAAGGTGACGGCGTTGACGCCAATGGCGTTGCCGTAGATGCGCCCGCTGCCGCTGTTGGTGAGGGTTCCGGCGTTAATCCGCGTATAGCCGCCGTCGATCAGCCCGGCGTTGAACAGCGTGTCGCTGACGTTAAGCGTGTTTTGCCCGGCGTTAATTTCGCCGCTGGCCTCGTTGTTCAGGCTGCGGCCGGTGAGATCGAGCCTGCTGCCCGCCAGCAGCTTACCGCCGTTGGTGATATCCCCCGCAGAGATGAGCGTGAAGCTGCCGTTGGCCACCATCGTCCCGCTGTTATTCAGCGACTGGCGGCTGCTCAGCGCCATATCGCCGAGTGACAGCAGCTGGCCGCCGCCGTCGAGACCGTCCGCGTCGATGCGCAGCATCTCGCCGGCTTTCACCGTGCCGCCCTGGTTTAGCAGCGCCAGCCCGTCGCCGCGAATATCCACCGTCCCGGAGGCCGCCAGCCCGCCGCTGCGGTTGTTGAGCTCGCCGTCGTTGCGTACCGTCAGCGATTTATCGGCCAGGATCATCCCGCTCTGGTTATCGATCGTCTCGGTTGCCAGGGCGATGTTCTGCGCCTCCAGCCCCTGATTGTCGCCGAGAGTATTCTGGTTGATAAGCCTGGCGGCCGTGAGCGTTAGCGTCGCGCCGCTGCGCATCAGCCCGGAAATATTGTCCACGATGCCGCGGGCGCTATCGATCAGCAGATCGCCGACGCTCTGGATCTCTCCCCCGCCGTTGTGCAGGTGCCGGCTGCGCAGGGTGGCGGCTGCGCTGCTGATGATGCTGCCGCTGCGGTTGCTGATATCGTCGGCGGCGAGAGTCAGGCCCTCGCCGCTCTGGATCAGGCCGCCGCTATCGTTGACCAGCTGCCCGCCGTTAACGCTCAGCGTCCGCTGCGCCGCCAGCTGGCCGCCCTGGTTGTCCAGCCGGTCGGCGTGGAGCAGGGTATCCGCGTTGCTGAACAGGGTGCCCTGGCGGTTGTCGAGGCTGGTGACGCCAACGTCGAGCGCGCCGCCTGCGCCGACGATCCCGCGAGCGTTGTCCAGCGTGCCGCCGTTCAGCGTCATCGCGCCCAGCGCCTTCAGGCTGCCCTCGTGGTTCTGGAAGGCGCTGAAGCTGGCGTTCAGGGCCTGCTCCGCTGCGAACTGACCGGCACGGTTATCAACATCGCCCCCTTTGAAGGTGAGCGTGCCGCCGCTGGCGAGGTAGCCGCGCTGGTTATTGAGCGCGCCGCTGTGAATATTCAGCGCGCTGTGCGAGTACAGCGAGCCGGACTGGTTGTTGAAGGTGCCGTCGGCGAGCGCCAGCGTGGCCCGGTCGGCGACGATAACGCCCTGCTGGTTATCCAGCCCGGCGGCGCTGATGGTCTGCGTTTTGGCCGCTTCGATGCGCCCTTTGCCGTTGCTGACCGCCTGCGTGCTGCGGATCTCGCCGCTGCCGGTGGCGGCGGAAATCAGCCCCTCGTTATTATTGAGAATGCTGGCGTCGAGCCGGGTATCGCCCGCCGCGGCGAGGGTGCCTTTGCGGTTATCCAGCGTCGTCCCGGCGTGTGCCGTCAGGCTGCCGCCCTGCGCCGCCAGCACTTTCCCGCCCTGGTTATCGACGGAGTGCGCCGCGAGCTGAATATCGCCGTTGGCGGCAATCTCCCCCTCCCGGTTATCGATATCGCCAGGCAGATTGACCGCCAGGGTGCCGCCGCCGGTCTGCACCAGCTTGCCTTTGCGGTTCGAAAGATGCCGGGCGGAGAGGGTTATCGCGTCGGCGCTGAGCGTGCCGCCGTCGTTGTTGAGCGTTTGGCCGCTGCGCAGGGTCAGATCCCGGGCGTTGACCTCGGCATTTTGGGTGAGCAGGTGGCCCGCGCCGCTGTCCAGCTCGACCCGTTGGCCCTGGGTCCGGCTGCCGCTGACGTCCACCCCCTGGCCGCTGGCGTGCAGGTTTCCGCCGGCCAGCGTCTGGCCGTGGACGCTCAGCTGGCCGTCGGCGTGCAGCCGCAGGTCGCCGCTCTCCGCCAGCTTACCGTCATTTTGTACTCCGGCGGCCAGCACGCTGCTGCGGCTGCTGGTGAGGCTGGCCGCCTGAATGTCCACATTATGGCCGGCGGTCAGCGCGCCGCCGTTGCTGAACTCGCCGGCGGTGCGGACGGCGGCGTTTTCGCTGGCGCGCAGCGTGCCGCTGTTTTCAATGCGGCCGTCGGCGGTCAGGTTCACGCTCCCGGCCTGGGCGCCAATGGCGCCGGCGTTGCGCACCCCGACGCCGCTCTCCGTGCCGACCATGCGGATTTTACCCGCGTACATGCCGCCGAGGCTGGCGACATCCACCGCCAGCTGCGGACGGGTGGCCGGATCGTCGCCGGTTTTTTCGATGCGCTGGTGGGCGGCATCCACCCGGTTGCGCCCGGTGGTGACCCGCAGATCTTTGGCCCACAGCCCGGCGTTAACCTTCACCGAGCGGGCGATAATATCGGTGTAATCGGCCCCCGAGCTCTCCATCCCGGCGCCTTCGATGGTCACTTCGCCGCGTTCGACCTGATAGCCGGTGAGATTGCCGTTATTAATCTGCGCCTGGCCGGTTGTCAGGGTGGCGCGGTTGGCGTTGATAAAGCCGCAGCCGTTACAGGTAATGCCGGACGGGTTGGCGATCACCACCTGGGCCTTTTTCCCGGCCACTTCTATCATCCCGTTTAGCCGGCTGGGGTCGCGCGAGTTGACCTCGTTCAGAATGACCTTCGCTTTCCCTTTCGCCAGCCAGGGATTCCCCGCCACCATGCCGCCCAGCTGGGTCTGCACGTTTTTATGCGAGTTATTGAGGATCGCCCCCTGCTGGTTGACGTCGAACTGGCTGTAGGTATTGCGCGATACCCCGGCGGCCGACGGGGTCTGAATATTGACCTGCGGCGTACCGTTGGCGCTCGGCAACACCGTTGGCTGCTGGTTTTTCGGCGCTCCGGCGTCGGCGACGATATTGGCCTGCGCCGGATGAATAACGCCCATCGCCAGCCACAGGCTGAGGCTGATGGCGCTGACCTTGCCGTGCAGCTGGCGCGGGAGGCGTCCCGGCGCGGAAGAACGTGCGGAGCCGGCGCGTCCGGATCGGGCGATGTCCGCCACCACCATCAGCATGCCGCGCGCTTTGTTGAACACAATACGGTAGAGGTTCTTATTCATGGTTTAGTCCTTTAAACGCTTCCGGCAGGTTGACGGCGAGCGGGTGAGTCCGCCGCCAGGCCCTGGCCTGTTCGCGGCTGACGCGGCGGCCGTGGAACGTCACCACCCGCTTGCCGCGCTGCTCGCCCCGGTGATAGAGCGCCCGTGCGCAGTGGTCGGCAAAGATGTCCTGGCGCATCAGGGCGTTCATGGCGGCGGTATGGCCGAACGGCGCGATCCAGTCGCAAAACCACATCCGGTCGCCGCTGTCCCAGTCAGTCTCGCGCATCTCAATCGCCGGACGGGTGAGGTAGCGGGCTTCCGACTCCCGGCTGAGCCACGCCCAGCTGAGAAAAAACACCGGCCGCTCGTTTTGGATAACCAGCACATACTGACGGCGCTTGATGATCGGCATCAGCAGCGTGGGCAGGGCGTGCAGCGGGGCATCCCGGTGCATCGGCGAATGCATCCATAGCCAGACGCTGGCCCCCAGCACTTCGGCTTCGTTGTCAGCGCCGCCGAAGATCAGCGGCGCCTTAATCTCGTATTGTCCAACGCGCATCACCAGCTCCAGTTCAGGTTGAAGCCAAGAGTCACGGCGCTGGTGTGGAACCCATCCGGCTTCGAGAATGGCGTTCCGGCGAACAGGTCATAGCCGGTATTGAAGGCGCTGCCGCGAACGCCGATCGCGCCGCCCGCCAGGTGCTGGCCGATGAGGTAATCAGAGCTGTAGCCGCCGACTTCACCGTAGTCCGCGCCGAGATAGAGCTCCTGGCTCTCCAGCGGGGTGCGCCAGGCCAGATCGTTGCGGACGTACCAGCCGTGGCTGGCGCTGAGGGTGCGCTCGCCGTCGAATCCGCGCACCGTCCAGCGGTTGCCGATGGCGAACTGATCCTGCGGCGTCAGCGGGGTGTTGCTGATCTGGCGTAGATACTGCACGTTGTAGCGGAAATTTTGTGTCCCAAGGGTAAAAGGCAGGTCGAGCTGGGCGTTGAGCTGGGTGATTTTGCTCAGCGCGGTGGCATCGCCGACGTACTCTTCCGGCGCGGGCCGCGCGCCAAACCAGCGGGTGCCGCGCTGGTAGCTGGCGCCGAGGTCGAGAGTGGCCTGACCGATATAGTGGCGATGCTGTAGCCCCACGCGCCAGGCTGCCGTCTGGCGACGCTGTACGCCGACTTCGGTATCGTCGATGTAGTTGCGGGTTTCGCGGGCCAGAACGTCGTAGGTGAAGGTCGTTTTCTGCGTACCGCTGCGGTGCAGTACGCGGCTTAGCTGCACGTCGAGATTTTTACTTTTGCCGCTGTAGCGGTAATCGCTGTTGAGGCCTGCCACCGTCTGGTGATAGTCGTAGTCGCTGCCGGTGACCCCTAGCATCCAGTAGCCGTAAGGCACCGAGTAGTGGGCAATGTAGTTGCGGCTGCTCTTGCCGCCGCTATCGTTCAGATCGTGGCTGGCGGAGAGATAGAGTAAATCGCTTAGCGAGAAGGGGTTGTCCAGAGATAGCGTCACGCCGCCCTGATAGCGGCCGGTGGTTTCCGTGCCCGAGTCGTCCAGCGAGAGCCCCAGACGCCACATCTTCGACTGTTTGCGCGTAATAACGATATCGCTCTCGCCGGGATTGTCGCCGGGGACAATTTCCATACTGGCCTCGACGGTAGGCAGACGCTGGAGATTTTCCAGCCCCTGTTCGATATCGCGCAGGTTGAGCAAATTGCCCTCATGGGCCGGAAAAGCGCTATACAGCTGGATGTAGTCGTCGCTCTGCGGCGTCAGCCGTACGTGACGCACGTAGCCCGGCACAATCGCCAGCTTCAGCGTACCGCTTTTCAAATCCTGGGAGGGCGCCAGCACGCGGGTGGTGATCCAGCCGCGATCGACCAGCTGGTTTTGCAGGGTGCTCATCAGCAGGTTAATCCCTTTCCCTCCGAGACAGCGCCCCTGCGCCTGGTCGGCAATGCGCTGCAGCGGCAGCCAGCGGGGGAGCGCCTGCTGGCCGCTCAGCGCCACGCGGTGGATGGGAAAACAGGGGGTTTCCGTCGGAAAAGGGATACGCCCGAAGCTGGAAGAGGGCTCAGAAAGGCGCACGTCCGGCGTCGGCGGCGTCAGCTGCTGTTCCAGCGCCTTCTGACGCTGCTGCTGAATAATAAACTGATCGTCAGGGCCCGCGGCGTGGGCCGGCAGCAGAAAAAACAGGCCTATAGCTGAGGCGATCGCTTTGCAAATAATGGCTTCGCGGTTCATTGGCATCCTTGCAATGTGAAAAATGAACAAATGTGAGTTTGTGTAAAATTGTTCAATTTTTGTCAAGGAAAGGGAACCAGGCATATTCCGAAAAAGAGCGCCCCCCCTGCCGGGATGCAGGAGAGTGGAGGGTGGGAGCTGGCATAAACCGCCGTGATTTCAGTAAGAAGCGCGCGTTACCCGGCAACGGGCGTGGCATATCGCCCCGGTGAAAAGCGTTGAATAAGATCTTCGAGGTTTTCGCGATTGACCGGGGGGGAGATCAGATAGCCCTGAAACCTGTCGATCCCCAGCGCCTTCAGCATATTCAGCTTTTCCAGACTATCCACCCCCTCGGCAATGCAGCGGCTTCCGGTCAGCTGGCAGTAGTAGATCAGGCTTTTTACCAGCGCCAGCGCGTGGGCGTCGTGCTGGAAATCATTCACGATGCTCATGTCGAGCTTGTACTCGCTAAAGCGCACCGCGCGGACCGGAAACATCACGCTGCTTTGTGAAAAGCAGTCGTCGAGCATAATACGAAAGCCCTGCTGCTGTAATTTCACGATATTGTTGCCGATCTTACCCTGACGGTTGAGATCGACGGTTTCGGCAAATTCCAGTACCAGCCTCTCCGCCCAGCGTGGTTCAAGCAGCTGCTGGCGGGCCGCTTCCATCATGCGGATGAGATTGTCATGACCGGCGATGACCGGCGGGACGTTCACCGAGAAGTAGTATTCGCCGCTATGCTGGTTGATCCCCTGTACGGCTTCCCGCAGCGCAAAGGCCGTTAACAGCAGCCACGCATATTCCGCACGCACCTGCGGCAGAAACTCGCCGGGCAGCAGCACATTGCCGTTGCGTCGCCAGCGCGACAGCACCTCGATCCCCTTGAGCATCAGCCGGCCATCGGTAATGGGCTGGAACACCGGAAACACCTGCCGACAGTGGATCGCGTGCACGAACTCGCGCTCAAACGCCGAAAGCGTGGCGAAAGCCTGCGCTTTGTGCCCTTTTGCCTGGCTTCCGGGGAAGCGGGTAGCGAGATGCGGATGATGTTCCACCATCTTTTTCAGTCCTGACAATCTCTGGTTATAAAGGGTTTTATGGCTAACGCCCCGCAGCTCGGCCTGGCGAGTGATGCTGTATCCGCGCAGCCAGTCCAGCGCGGCGTTGAATTCGGGTTTGCTCAGGCCCGTCGGGGGAATGCCGCGCGCGGCCGCCTCTTCACAGGCCAGCGTCTCCAGCGAAGGGTAGTCCGGCGCAGCCTGGCCCAGCAGCGAGGCCAGCTGCCGGCAGGGCAGGTCGGAGGCGACGGTTTTGACGGCGGCAAGGCGGCGCCGGCTGCCCACCAGATACAGCAGCGTTTGCCACAGCCAGCCGGCGGGGCTGCGGCTGAGGATCAGCATCGGCAGCGCGCTGGCGCTACGGTCGAGCAGCAACGCTGCCTGGCGCAGGGTAAACAGCAGCCAGAAGGGATCGTCGGGCAGAAACACCACGATCCGTCTGATGGTCGCCGGGTCGGGAAGCGACGGCGCGTCATGAGCCTGAGGAGATAAAAACGTTGGCCGCCGCCCTCCCGCGCCGAGCATCGAAGACAGTCCTTCCGCGGCCATCGAACACGGCGAGAGGATGCAGTCCACCGCTGGGGCGGGCAGCGGGATCGGCGCCTTACTGGTAGACAAACGTCACCCCAATAATTGACTGCACGTTGCCGGCGGTGACCTGCCCGCTGGTGCGCGCATACTCTGCCGTCAGCCCAAGGCTAACCGGCGACGTTCCGACCGTACCCAGCGATACCGGGCTGTTGGCGGCCACCGCCGTACCGCCGCGGGTTAGCTGCACGCCGATCCCCTGCGCCGGCGAGGCGGAGGCGGTATTGGTGAAAATCGCGTTGCCGGAGCCGGTGGTGGTGCCCGACAGGTAGTAGCCCAGCGACTGGTTCTGCGCGCAGTGCACCGTCAGCGGGACGGCCATCGAGCCGGGATAGTCCGGCAGCGTCACCGTCACGTCGCGGGCGGAGACGTCGCAGCCGCCGGTCGGGACCACCACGTCGTTATTGGCATAAATGTTCCAGACGAACTGGTAGGAATCGCTGTTGTAGTTGTTGGTCTGATGGAGGATCAGCACGGCGATAAGCGAGCCGGAGGTAATGGCGATCCCGCCGGCGGTGCTGACCGGCGTCAGGTAGAGCACGGCTGGCCACGGCTTATCGGTGGTCGAGTCGTAAATCACCCGCGAGGTTTCCGTGGTGGTCGGGAACGGATAAGAGCTGCCGTTGTATTTTACGGTACCGGAGAAGCTCGATAGCACGCCGCCGTAGGCGGAGCCGCGCTGCAGGGTCACGTAGTCGGTGATGGTCTGCGGATAGTCGTTATGGCAGAAAATCTGCGTCGACAGATCGACCACCAGGTTTTGCCCGACGCTCACCGCGGGAGAGAGATTCACGTAGACGTTGGCGCTGCCGCCGCCGATGGGGATCGTTTGTCCGCTGGCGGTTTTACAGGCGAAGGACCAGGCGTTGATCGACCAGCCCATCATCGCCAGCGCGGCCAGCAGGGTGACTATTTTTTTCATAAACGTACTCTCCTGATTCAGGCGTAGGTGTAGGTGACGTTAATCACCGCCTGAATGGTTCCCTGGGTGGCGCCGCCGTTTACCGTCAGCGCTCTGACCTGCAGCGGGAAATGGGCGGACTGGGTGGCGTCATCGACCTGCACCGATTTATTGGCGCCGTTGTTCAGCGTGGTGCCGCCGCTGTCCTGCAGCTCAAGCTGGATATTGCCGGCGGTGCCCTGGTTTTTGTAATAGCCTGTGCCGTCCGCGGTGCCGCTGAAGGTGGCGACCACCCGCGAGGTGCCCACCGGGCAGTTGCTTAAATCGAGTGCCACGCTGTGCCAGGCCGAAGCGGCCCCCGCTGAGACCAGGCTGAAGGTGTAGAGATCGCCGAGGTCGACGGTGGCGTTCGTGGTCGACACCGTGCACGGTTTTGCCACCACCTTGCCGTTAACGGTGATGGTGACGTCGGCGGCCTGTAGCGAGAAGGCCGCCATGAGCAGCGCTCCGGCCACCAGCCATCCTGGGTGAGTCCATTTCATCTCAGCCTCCGGTTACTGAAATTCCAGCGTAAAGGTCGCTGTGGCATTAACGTGCCCGGCGGTGACCGGGACCTGGGTCGCCATCAGGCGGGCGTAAAAGTTCAGGATATTGGTCTGCCCTGGCGTCAGGGTGGTCCAGGCTATCGCCGAGGAAGCGGCGTTCAGCGGCAGCATCGCCTGCTGAGTATCGAGGATCTGCACTCCCATCCCCGCCGCGGCCGACGCGCCGCTGTCCAGCTTTAACAGGCTGGTGTTGTTGTTATCCGCCACCCCGGTGAAGCCAACCTTTACCGCGGTAACCGAACTGCCGCAGGGCGACAGGACGATGCGAAACGGCACCACGGGAGTGGTTGCGCCGACGGCATGAAACTGTTTGGCGGCGTTATCCAGCAGATCGACGGTAAAATCCTTTGATTCTCCCGCCACCGCGCAGGCGTTATCCCGAACATAGCCGCTGATGGAGATCGTGCTGTCGGCGGCGAAAGCGTTGGCCACGGCAAGCGACAGCACGGCCATCAGCAAATAGAGCGATTTTGTCATCATGATCCTTTCCTTAGCGGCACACGGCAGATAGCTGGCTGAGCGCCTGCTGCTGGCTCTCCGGCGGCAGGCGATAATCGGCCACGCAGCCGGCATCCGGCCCGTCTCCCCACTTCACCTGTACCTGACCGGCCAGCGGCATCCCGCTCAGGTAGACCTGCCCGTTATCGGCGACAATGCTGCCGCTCTGATTACTCGCCGAGGTCACCATGGCGCCGAACGGCACCGGCTTGCCGTTGCGGGTGAGGGTCATCAGCAGCTTCATCCCGACGTGGGCCTTGAAGTCGGCGCGCACGATCGCGCCATGCGTTGGCACCACGCTGACCACGGCGTCGTCAAGATCGACGTTGTCGGCGAGGGTGTTGGTATCCAGCGCGATCCGGTTCTCCCTGTACTCGGTGGCGTAAGGCAGCACCGCATAGCCGCGCCAGTCGGTGCGCACGCCGGTCTGGTTTTCCACCTTCACTTTTTCCGCGCCGGGCGCTTTGATAAGGACCACCGTGTCGTTCAGCGGCTGGCTTAAGGTCACGCCGTTGGCATGGGCCAGCACGCCGCCGCTGACGCCGTAGTAGAGCTGCTTAAAGCCGTCGCTGCGGCTGTAGCCCACGTTGGCGTTGCCGTAGCCGCCGCGGTAGTTCAGCGCGGTATAGCCCGTGCCGCCGCTGTTGCCGGCGCCGCCTCCGGCATAGCCGGTCTGCACGCTGTAGCTGAGGTTGTTATCCTCCAGCAGCGTGCCGTAGAGCCCGGCGAGGTTGGTCATCCGGCCATCGAGATCGTGCGACATGCTGTAGCTGGCGCTGGCGTGGCGCCACGCTGATTTGCTGTCCGAGCGCAGCCAGTGGCTGAACGGAATGTTGACGTTGACCGCCAGCATCTGGTCGCGCCCCTGCTGCCAGGCGTTTTTGGTCAGGCTGTAGCTCAGCGTCCAGTTGATATCGTCCACCGCGGCGTTCAGCCCGGCCTGCAGCTGCTGGTCCGCTTTGCCGGTTGACCAGTAGGTCTGGTGGCTGCCGCTCAGGTAGAGCGTGGCGGTGCGTCCCAGCTGCTGGGTGACGCTGACCTGCACCTTGCCGCGCTTGCTGTAGGCGAGGTTGTAGTAGTCGGTGAATTTGGGCTTCACCTGGATAACGCCGTCCTGGGTCTCGACGTCGTAGCCGCTCATCCGGCTATAGGTGGTATCGGCAAAGCTGTAATAGCCCCGCGTGGAGTAGCGGTAGCCGACCAGCTGAATATTGGTGCCGATTTCGTTAAGCGATTTGTTATAGAGAAAACGCAGCGACTGCCCCTGATGCTTGCTGTCGTCCGGCAGGGTGGCGTTTGCCTGGGTCACGTCCAGCGACACGGCGCCGAACTCGCCCATGTTTTTACCTACGCCGAGGTTAAAGGCGCGGTAGCGGTCGGCCAGCTGGGAGCCGCCGTACAGCGTCCAGCCCGCCGCCAGGCCGTGCAGCAGCGTCCCCTGGAAGAATTTCGGCTTCTCCTGCTGGTCGTTGCCGCTGCGATATTCCCCCGCCGTCAGGGCGAAGCGCGAATGGCCCTCGCGCTGCAGCACCGGCACCGTTGACCACGGCACGGTAAAGACCTGGCGGGTGCCGTCGGTCTCTTTGATGGTGACCTGCAGATCGCCACCGTTACCTGCGGCATAGAGGTCGTTGATGGTGAACGGCCCGGGCGGCACCGTGCTCTGATAGATCTCGTAGCCGTTTTGCCTGATCGAGACCTGCGCCGTCCCGCGGGCAATCCCGTGAATGACCGGGGCGAAACCTTTCTGGCTGTCCGGCAGCATATTGTCGTCAGAGGCCAGCTGGGCGCCGCGGAAGTTGATGCCGTCGAACACGTCGCCGTTGGTATAGCTGTCGCCGAGCGTCAGGCGCGAGCGAAGGGGGACAATATCCCGCTCCAGCCAGCTGTTAACGTGCTGCCACTTATTCTCGTTGCTCGATGAGCTGCCGCCGCTGCTGTAGCTCCAGGTGGTGTTATCGCGCAGGCGCCAGGCGCCGAGGTTGAGGCCGCTTTGCAGATTCAGGTAGGCATAGCTGCTGCTGCCGCCAATATCGTTGTGCACGTTGTTGCCGGTAAAGTTGTAGTTCAGCAGCCCGGCGTTAATTCCGTCATCCCAGAGCTCAGGGGGAATATAGCCGCGCGCGCGGTTGCCCATAAAGGCCTGGGGAACGGTCAGGTACAGGCGCTGCTGGCCGACGTCGAAGCGGCTGGTGGACTCTTTGATCATGGTGGTCAGCGGTACGCAGGCATCGGCGGCCAGCGCATCCATTCCCGCCACGGCGGGAGTATTGACGCCCATACTCGCCAGCTGTCCGCGGGTCAAACAGGGCGCCAGCCGATGATCCTCTTCCCCGGCCTTAAAGGTCACGTCGCGGGTGGTCATAAAGCCGTTGTTCAGGTAGATATCGACCCGATAGGTGCCGGGCGGTACCTCCTGTCCCTTTTCGAAACTGGAGAGGTCCGCTACCGCCGCCGGATCGTCAGCCAAAAAACGCGGGTTAAAATAGAGTTCCGCCCGCGCGGCAAAGGCCTGCGTGGCAAGCGCAAGCAGCAGCGGGAACTGCACCAGCCGTCGTGCAAAAAGCGGGGCATGACGCCGGGCGCGAGGAGAAACCAAACGGTTCGGTCCATATTTCAGATGTGACATAATCCCTCCGGTCCGAAGTCGCCCGGCAGTCAGTTCTTATTATATTTCAGGGGATAACGCTGGTTTCCCCGTAGCTATTGCGCGACGCCCTTCATCCGCGGGGTCAGCGCGCCGTAGTCGTTAATCGTCCGCCAGGAGATCTCGCTGCCGGCGTCCGGCGGCAGCTTCACCGAGGCTTCGCCCATCGGCGGAACCAGCGCGTTTTCCAGCACCCGGGTTCCGGCGTTGAGTTCGGTCACCGTCAGGTAGTAGGGAGTAGGGTTAATCAGCGTGAGGGTGTTCGCACTGCGGCGAAAGCGCAGCTTATCCGTCGCCTGGTCCGGCGAGAGCGCCAGCTTAGCCGGGCGATAGTAGAGCTTGATGCGGCTGATAATCGCCAGCTGCAGGGTATTGTCGCTGAGCTTCGATTTATCCATCGACGGGATCGCCTTAACGTTCATCCAGAACAGGCTTTCGCGATCCTGCGGCAGCTGATTGTTGGTGGCGTCGATGATCCGCAGGGTGTTCTCTTTTTTACCCTGCATGGCGAACAGCGGCGGGGTGATCACAAAGCGTCCGTCCTTCTGACCGTCGGCATTTTCTACCCACGACTGAATCAGATAGGTGCTGTTGTCATCGTTATTGGTTACCGCCAGCTGGACCTGCTTTTGCCCGGCAGGATAGATAACCCGGGTGGCTCCCAGCGCCACGCCCGCATCGGCATAGGTGCTAAACCCGCCGGTGGCTATCATCAACAATCCCGCTAACAGGCTGCGCGTTATCCCCAGTCTCTTTCTCACGTTTTCCCCTTTTATACTCACCGTTGTTTCCCGTATCCGGTATGCCTGCTGGCTGGTTACTGATAGGTCAGCGAAAACCAGGCCTGAGCATTTGCGGCTCCGCCGGTCACCTGACGTCCGGTCGCCCGATATTTGGCGACAAAATGTAGCGTGGTTGGTCCCGTATACAGCTGTGACCAGGTCGTTGGTGGGCTATTAAGCGGGATCAGATGGTCCTGGCTGTCAAACAGCGCGACGCCGACGCCGGTAGCGATCCCTGGGCCTTCGCCCACCGAGAGCACGTCCGGATTTTTGCCATCAGCAACGCCGTGAAACGTCATTCCCACCCGCTGGCTGACCGCGGTGCTGCAATCCTGTAAATGGATCGCGAAAGGGACGGGGTCAGTATCTTCTCCTGCTGAATGAAACCGATTGCTGCTGATTTGCCCCATATTGACCGTCAACTGCCGATCCCCTGCTTCAACGCGGCAGGATTCGGCGATAATGACGCCCTGGAAACGCATGTTGCCGCCGGGCAGGGTTACGTTCCACTGGTTACCGGCCAGCGCCAGCGGCGGCAGCAAAAAGATCAACAGACCTGATTTCATTCCTTGCATCGTGATTACCCCAGTCCTGTATGGATAACGGGCCATCCTGGCCCGACGAGCATCCGTGCGTGATGTGTCAATTACTCGTACTGAACTTTGAAGGTCGCGTCGGCGTTAGCGGTACCGGCAGTTGCCGCGCCGGTTGCATAGTAGCGAGCCTGGAATGGAATGATGTTGGTGCCATCATTCAGCGTGGTGGCGGCACCGAAAGTTGCGCCGTCAAGCGCCAGCGCGGTGCCGGTGCTGTCGAGGATCTGTACGCCGACGTTAGTTGCGCCGCCGGCTGCAGAGTTTTGCAGCGCCAGTACGGTAGTGTTGGTGCTATCGACCGCCGTGCCGGAGAAGGCGACGGATGCTTTAGTTGCAACGCTGGTATCACAGTCATCCAGCTGGATGTTGAAACCAACGGCGGAGCTGGTGCTGCCCGCGGTAGCGAGTTTGGCTGAACGCACCTGGCCCAGCTGTACGGTTTGATCGATAGAGCCGGCGTCTACTGCACAGGCTGCGTTGACCACTTCCCCTTTAAAGTGCACCGTCCCGCCGTTTACCGTGGTGGTATCGGCCAAAGCCGCCGCGGAGCTCAGGGACAGGGCTGACAGAACAACGATTGCCAGTGTTTTGATTTTCATGTTGTTTTCCTTTAAACAATGTCGATATTACGAACCGAAATTGGCAGTCTTTGTGCCTTCCAGGCATTCCATATGTCAGCCGAATGGTCCGACTGCCGGCTCTGCTCAGTTTTTGCCCCAACGATGAGTCAATTGGGGCCATTTTGACTCATTGGACTAAAATGCTTAAAGTGTGGATTATTCAGTGTTTATTTGGTTTTTAAGGCCTTTTGTTTTCTATTTTGTGGTTTTTTATGCTGTATTTTTATTTTTGGTAGCGTAGGCAGAGCGGCTGAGTCAGCGGAGAGGACAAGGCAGAGTTACGAATGGTATGGAAATGAAAGTAAATAAATGTCGGGGTAAAAAGTGTTCTTAATCAATTAGATATTTATTATTTTTGGAAATATATGCACTTGCCAGTTGCAAAAGATTACAAAACATTTTTATGATATAAACAGTTTGGCCCCAATTGACCTGTTCATTCACGAAATTTATCTTATTTATCAAAGTAATAATTTATTTCTTCTGCTCAGGGACGCTTTTATCCAGCAAATTATTTCTTTCCCATAATCCGGCAAAACGTGCGGCATTGCTGGCGGTATAGCGCACCGTATGGCGAATATTTCGATGTCCCAGATAATCCTGAATCAAACGCGTATCTGTCCCTCTTTCGGCGAGCTCATAGCCGCAGGCGTGACGCAGCATGTGCGGGTGGGTGTGGGTCGCGGTTCCGGCCTCTTCGCCGGCGCTGCGGATAATACGATACGCCTGCTGCCGCGAGAGCTGGGTGCCGCGGCGGGAGATAAAAATAGCGTCGCTTGTTTGCGCGGCCTTCCAGCCGGCGCGGACCTGAGTCCAGCGCTCAATCGCCTCCAGCTCGTCAAAGCGCAGCGGGTGGATGGTTGAAAATCCGTTCTTCAGCCGGCGGACGTTGATGCGCCCCTCGCTGAGGTCAAGATCGCGGTAGTGCAGGTTGAGTAATTCACTGATTCGCATGCCGTGGCGAAACGCCAGCAGAATAAGACAATAATCACGTTCGCCGGTTGGTCCGTGCCGTACGGCCAGCATCATAGCCTGAACTTCTTTGGCGGTAAGAAAACGACGTCGATTCACAATACATTGCTCCTGTATTTAATTTACACGAAGGCCTCAGCCTGAAAAAATGTTCAGGCTGATTAAAAAATAATCCGCGATGTTAAAACCGTATTATATGAAGGTATTTAAGTTCAAATAGGCGATCACATTACATTTACACATAGCCAAAATATCGCCACGCGATAATTCTTATTTTTATGGATTTTATTCAATACCACAATAGAGTCGCCGGTAATCGTTGCCAGGTCCATAAAATCAAAAGGGAAAAAGATATTGGTGGCGATATTATAGATGAAAAATAGCGCTGAATGGTTTCGAAGCTATCCCGTCAGGCTATTTATTTGCCACGTCCTGCAGGGCGCTCCAATGGGTAAACGTGGCGAATAATCCTTACGTACCAGGCGTACGCTCCGGCTGCTCCGCGCTGTCGGTGTCCAGACTGACTGCGGCAATTACGTCCGGCGGGGCAGGTTCCTGGTCTGGTTATAAATAGCGAATGGATATCCGGAATATATACAGGGATATCGCTATTTGATTCTTTGCTGAGTAAATAAGAACTTGCGGGAACATTAATCTCAATTAACGCATGGTTAATATTTATTAATGTTTCCCCGCTTACTGCTCGTGACAACGCCTTCCCTGGCGTCAGGTAAGATTACTGGATAAGGCTAATACGCCGCTTCTCTTTGGCGTTGTCCCAGATACCGTAAAAGCGGCCGGCGTTACTGGCGGTGTACCAGACGGTATGGCGGATATTTCGATGTCCGAGATAGTCCTGGATTAATCGCGTATCTATCCCCATGTTGGCTAACGCGAATCCACAGGAGTGGCGGAGCATGTGCGGATGTATTTCCAACGACAGCCCGGCATGGCCTCCGGATGAAGAAATAATTTGGTAAAACTGCTGGCGTGAGAGGGGATTGCCTTTACGTGACAAAAATAGCCACTCGCTGTCGCTATCGGGATAGCCGGTACGGATATCCAGCCAGTTTTTTAATGCCTGAATCTCTTTATTTAGTAACGGGTGGGTAGTAGAGAATCCTTTTTTCAGACGATGAATATAAATACATTTTGAACGGAGATCGATATCGGATATTTGCAGGCGGCATATTTCACTGGCGCGCAGACCATGAATAAAACACAATAATGTCAGGCAGTAGTTACGCGCGGCGTGCACTCCTGTATTGGCAGCTTTCAACAGCGACTCTATTTCGGCTTGAGTCAGGAAGTTCCTTTTTTTGATATCGGTGTTATTTTTCATTATCATCCCTTTTAATTGCAGGCATACATTACGTTCTGGCCATCGTCAGCAGGCCAGCTTTTACATCCGACTGTAATTTGTAATCGTTAACTCTACCTCTCCGCGGTACTTTCAGGGGAGCAGGAAAAGTATTCCAGCATATATTACTGCCGGCAGGTCATTATGTTTGAGATAATGAATGAAACATAAAGATCCCCGCAGTTGAGGAGCGGTGGCTTCATAAAGAGTGACGGATGGTTTTTTATCTTGTTGAAAGAATACGGTTTTCCTGGGGGCTTCAACGTCCGGTTCATCCTGCTTTTCTCCTGATTATGCGCTCCGTAAATATAGAGGCATAGGCTATGGGTCTGGAGCTTTCCTGACTCATAGTACTGTAATAATTAAACTCCCGGCGGGCTCGCCATCATTCCCTGACGGAGGGTTCTGGCCGCGTACCGCAGATGAATATTGCGTAAATGTCCCGCAGCTTGCGAAGAACGATATGCACGCCGGATAGCATTCACTGCATCACTACAACAGCGGTTAAACCATACTGCAAAATTCAGGCGGAGAATAGTAATAATAAGTAAAGCGATATGTGTGGCGCCAGCGATCAATTATTAACGCGGCGGTGAGGGCGAAATCTCCCCGGCGCCGCTGAACCAGCTGAACGCCTTGTTTACGGGGGTTTGGAGTCTTTTGGAGCTATCTGGAATTTTCGGTGCCGGTGTTTTTTACGCCTGAATAAGCAGGCTAATTTTATCGGGTTTTTTGACGCTATTATTATTTGCGTCTGAAGCGATCTTTTTGATCCGCGCCGGAGGGTATTCCACGAGGCGGAATCCACGCCGGGAAGCTGACCAAAATAGTGCTGGCCGCTGCGCCATAAATTTACGCAGCGGCGTCAGGGATTAAACGATCAGGACGATATTCCTGCCTTTGCGCCCGTACGGCGGCATTATCCGAGCTGCTCGTAGAATAATAACAGAGCAATTATCACCATGATGATGCCTGAAAGTATGCTGACTCTTTGCGCCATCTGGGGTCGGGTGCCTAATACCGTTTTCGATCCATAGCCGACCAGTAAATAGATAAACGTGCAGGTTATCAGGTGCAGGCAGCCAAGTGCCGACATCTGCATCGCCACCGACCAGCTGCCTTGCGGATCGGTAAACTGCGGCAGCAGGGCGAGGAATAAAAGAAAGACTTTTGGATTCAGGCCGCTAATGCAAAGTCCTTTTATTGCCCAGCCTTGCCAGCTATCCGCCCGCTGCTCTGCGGCCGACGGCGCCGACGGATGGCGCAAAATGGCGATACCGAGCCACAGCAGATAGGCCGCGCCGAACAGCGTGATGGTCGACAGCGCCAGCGGATGCCCGGCGATCAGCACCCCAACGCCGGCGACCACCGCGAGGGTTGCCAGCAGATGCCCGGACATCAGTCCTGCTACGGCAGGAACCACCCGTCGCCCGTGAATACCGGCGCTGATAGCGTAGGCCCAGTCGGCCCCTGGCGTGATAATCAGCAGAAAAGAGACCAGCCAGAAGCTCGCGATAAAACTCATTTCCATAGTGAGCGGTCCCCACCGTGGTTTGGTGCATTTTGCATGGCTATTGCGCTCAAACTCTTGCGAAAAGTTAACAGCAAGAATATCGGGAATGATGCGCAATGAGCTTTCAATGTTATGCTTAAAACACCCTTTAAAAGTGAAAATCTTCCAAATGGACAGCATAGATCGAAAAATTCTTGCCGAACTGCAGGCCGATGGCCGCCTCTCGATAACTGAACTGGCGGAGCGGGTCAATCTCAGCCTCTCGCCGTGCCATCGACGGCTGCGCGCGCTGGAGCAGGACGGTACTATCACCGGCTATCGCGCCAGCCTCGACCCGGTAAAAATGGGCTTTAACTTTACGGCGATCGTCTTTGCAACCTTAAAAGAGGGGGACAGGCGAGCGGTGAGCGCCTTTGAAGAGGCGGTTGAAGAGATCCCGCAGATCGTGCTGGCGCAGCGCCTGTTTGGCGATCCGGATTATTTGATGCACGTGGTGACCCGCGATCTTCCGGCGTTTCAAAAACTGTATGACGACAAGCTATCCGCGATGCCCGGCGTTCAGCACCTGCGATCGACGCTGGTCATGAAAACCGTGGTGCAGGATCGTCCGTTTCCGCTGGAGAGCCTGAATCCGTCGCGATAGCGCCGCTGAAGGCGCGGTGAGTGAGGGGATAGGGGGATTCTACGTGTGATGAACGGCCGCGCCCGTCGCTGGCGCTGACGTGGGTGGTCAGCAGGCCATCGTCGCGCAGGCGGCAGACAATTTTGGTGACGGTGGGCATTTTGCTGACGGCGTATTCAGTGATGCGGGAGATGCTGGCCCGGTGGTACTGATGAACCAGCATCAGCACCTGAAAGCGGGAGAGGTCGATGTCGATTTTTTTTAATTCGACTTCCATCTGCCGGGTATACTTTGCATAGACGTTGACCACCCAGAAAAAGGGGAGCTCTTCTTTATGGAAGCGGCTTTCGTGGCTGTCTGGGCGCTCAGAAGCGGTATGGTGTTCCACAAGCATCTCCTTGCCTGACGACGATAGATTGGGCTGATGTTATGCGTATTTAGCGGGCTGGCGGAGGAGGAACGTAGTCCGCCCGGCGGTCAATTCAGATCCACTTAATGGCGAAAAATGATGACAACTCGCATTCTCGCGCGTGACTGGCGCCTGCTGTCGCTGGGCTTGCCTGCGCTGGCGTTATTGTCGTGCGGATGGGGGCTCCATGCGCACTGGGGCGCATTTATTCAGTGGTGCCTGGCAACGCAGATCGCGCTACACCGCTATCTGGTGATGTATCTTTTGCAGCTCAACAACCATCAATATAGCGGCGGAGTATGGCTGCTGGGCGGGGCGTTCCTCTACGGCGTGCTGCATGCCGTGGGGCCGGGGCACGGAAAATTTATCGTTACCACCTATCTCAGCACTAATCAGGAGGGCCTGCTGGCGGCGCGGGCGGTGCCGTTTCTCGGCAGCCTGATGCAGGGCGTGTGCGCCATCCTGTTTGTTTTTATTCTGGCGGTAGGGCTGAATCTTGCCTCCGGCGATCTCAGCGCCAGCCGCTGGTACGTGGAAAAAATCAGCGCGCTGATGGTCGGTGCCTTCGGTGCATTTATTATTTATCAAACGCTAAGAAACCTACGGCCGCGAAAAATAGCGATCGGCACGCTGACCCCTCTGCGCGACCATAGTCCGAACTGCGGCTGCGGCCACCACGGCGTCGGGCGCGAGCTGGCGCAGGTGGACTGGAAAACCCGTCTCGGGGTGGTGCTGGCGATAGGCGCGAGGCCCTGCAGCGGGGCGATTATGATCCTGCTGTTTGCCAACGCGCTGGGGATCGTTAGCTGGGGGATTGCCGCGGTGATGGCCATGTCGCTGGGGACGGCCCTGTCGATCCTCGGCCTGTCGCTGGCGGTACGCTACGCGCGCGAACGGGCGGTCAGCCTGTTTGCCGGTAACGGCGGTCGCCTGAAGCTGCTGGTTCCGGCGGTGAAGATTGCCGGCGGCATCATTCTGATTCTGTTTGCCTGCGTGCTGTTCCTGACGGTGATCCCGATTAGCGCCAACGGCGACTATATCGCCGCCGGCTGCTAATTCTCTTCCAGCAGGCGCATCAGGACCGTCAGCGCGTCATTCAGCCGCTGGCGCTGTTCTGCAGAGAGTCCCGCCAGCAGCTGGCGTTCGTTTTCGACGTGCGTTTCGACCGCGCGATCGATTCGCTCCCGCCCCTCTGGCGTCAGGGCCACCAGCATGCTTCGCGCGTCCTGCGGATTCGCTAAGCGGTGTATGAATCCCCGTTTTTCCAGCGCTTTCAGACGGTGGGTCATGGTGCCGGAGGTGATCATCAGCGTTGAAAAAAGCTGGGTCGGCGAAAGGGTAAACGGTTCTCCCGCCCGGCGCAGGGTCGCCAGCATGTCAAATTCCCAGCGCACCAGATCGTGCTGGATAAACGCCGCTTCGACGCGCGGTTCCAGCAGCATGGCGCAGCGCTTCAGGCGGCCAATCGGCCCCATCGGGCTACAGTCAAGATCGGGACGTTCCCGCTTCCACTGTTCAAGAATTCGATCTACGGCGTCTGCCTGAGGTGATTTGTCCATTCGTGCCCACTTACCTTGATATCAAGATATCTATCGATACATACTTTGCTGACTAATTTACCTTGATGTGAAGATAAAATCATGACCTTTCTCTCGCGCTCGCCCGTTTTTGACCTGCTGTTGACCGCCCTGGCTCCGGCTATCTGGGGGACGACCTATATCGTGACCTCGCAGCTATTACCGGCGGACAGGCCGTTTATCGCGGCGCTGCTGCGGGTGCTCCCGGCGGGGATCGCCCTGTTAATCTGGTGCCGCCGCTTTCCTCTTCGCGATGAGTGGTGGAAGCTGATCGTCACCGGGATCCTCAATATTGGCGCATTCCAGGCGCTGCTGTTTATTGCCGCCTATCGCTTACCCGGCGGGCTGGCGGCGGTGATCGGCGCCATTCAGCCGCTGCTGGTGATGCTGCTGGCCTGGTCCGTGGACAGGCAGCGATCGCCGTGGATGGCGGTTGCTTCGGCCTGTACCGGTATTATCGGCATGGCGCTGCTGCTGCTTTCTCCGCAGACGGTGCTGGAGCCGCTGGGCATTGGCGCGGCGTTTTTAGGGGCGCTAAGCATGGCGCTGGGCACCTGGCTCTCCCGACGCTGGGCGATATCGCTCCCGGTGGTGGCGCTGACGGGCTGGCAGCTGCTGATTGGCGGTATAGTGCTGGCGCCGATTGCGCTGCTGGTCGATCCTCCTTTACAGCAGGTGACCCTGACCCAGGCGGCGGGCTATCTGTGGCTGTGCGTGGCGGGGGCGATGCTGGCGTACGGTCTGTGGTTCCGCGGGATTAGCCGCCTCTCGCCGGTGGCCGTATCGGCGCTGAGCCTGCTCAGTCCGGTTACCGCGGTGCTGCTGGGCTGGATTGTTCTCGGACAGAAGATTCAGGGGCTGGCGCTGGTGGGGCTGATCGTGGTGCTGCTCAGCGTGCTGTCGATTCAGCGCGCGCTAACAAAAAAGGCCCCATAAAGGGGCCCGACATTGCTGCATGGTTATTGCGCGGCGGGAGCCAAACGGGCCGCCTTCAGGCGACCAGTCCGGCAGCTCCCTCTGCAACCATTCTCTTATTTGGACAGCTCGGCGGTCATATGAACCTGGTTACCGGTATAGGCTTCGGTAATGTGGTAAGACGCGCCCTGATCTTTAGCGATGGTCGCGATTTTAGCTTCCGCGTTGTCCAGAGTATCTGCGGTCACGCTGACCGGGTGCTGAGCGAAGCTAGCAAAAGAAACCAGGGACAGCATACCGGCGGCGGCAAGTAATTTTACGTTTTTCATGGTGTTTTTCCTTTTAACTTTTCAGGTGGAAAGCGCTGTGCTTTCGATGGGTTTATAATAAGCTTGCTAACTATAACGTGCGTTGCAAAAAGTGCGATTTAGATCACACTTTTGTGCCATTAAGATGACGGTGAGGTGACGTTTTAATTTTACTTAATCAATAAAAACAGCAGGTTGTTGAAATTCTCTGTGATTTATTGCTCAGGCGAAATAAACGCCGACGGCGCTGAGATTTTTCTTCCCCAGGGCCTTAGCTATTGTTTTGGTGAATGCATTGGCGGTTTTTTGACCCGTTCGGCGCAGGGAATACTTCGCCCGGCGGCGAAGCATTGGGGGCGCGGGAGGCATAGAGTGGCGGCACCGCTGAATAAATAAGGATGACACAATGATTGCCGTACTCTTTGAAGCCGAGGTTGCGCCAGCAGGCCAGGCGCGTTACCTGGAGCTCGCGGCGGAGCTTAAGCCGCTGCTCAGCACCATCGATGGTTTTATCAGCATTGAGCGTTTTCAGAGCCTGACGACGCCGGGGAAGATCCTGTCGCTTTCCTGGTGGCGCGATGAGCAGGCGGTGCTGGCCTGGAAAAATAACCTCGCCCATCGGGAGGCCCAGCAGGAGGGAAAAACGAATATCTTTGCCGCCTATCAGATTCGCATTGCCCGGCTGATCCGCGAATACGGCGCGGAAAAAGGCGAGGATCGCGGCCATGTATGATATTTATGTGATTCTGCCAAATCGGCCGGGAGCGCTGGCGCTGCTCGGGCAAACCCTCGGCAGCGGCGGCGTGGGCCTGGAGGGCGGGGGCGTTTTCACCGTGAACGACCAGTGCCATGCCCATTTTCTGGTAGCCGATGGCGCGCGCGCCAGAGCGGTGCTGGAACAGGCCGGGATCCCGGTGATGGCGGTCACTCAGCCGCTCATTCGCCGGCTGAAGCAGGAGCAGCCGGGAGAGCTGGGGGCTATCGCCCGCGCGCTGGCCGGGCAGGGGGTTAATATTTTGACCCAGTACAGCGACCATGATAATCGCCTGATTCTGGTTACCGATAATTTCCCGCTGGCGCAGGAGGCGACGCGCCGCTGGGCCACTAACGCGTGAGGCATTATGCTCAAACCTGCCGCAGTCATTACCGATGATGAGTCGTTGGCCGTCGCCGTGGCGGCGATAGCTTCCGCCATGGCCGATAGCTCGCGGGTAAAGATGCTTTGCGCCCTGATGGACGGCCGGGCCTGGACGGCTACGGAGCTTTCCACGGCGGCGGACATTTCCGCCTCTACTGCCAGCGCGCACCTGAGCCGCCTGGTGAACAGCCGCCTGCTGGTTTGCCTGGCGCAGGGGAGGCACCGTTACTACCGGCTGGCGGGCGCGGACGTCGCCGGCCTGGTGGAGAATATGATGACTATGGCCGGGAAGGGCGCGCTGACGCTGACGACCCGGACGCCGGTTAATTTACGCCGGGCCAGGACCTGTTACGATCACCTCGCCGGCGAGCTGGCGGTGGGCATTTATCACTTTTTACTGCGCGAGGCCTGGATTACGCCCGACGGTTCGGCGGTGACGCCGGCAGGCGAAGCGCACTTTTCCCGTCTTGGGATCGTATTAACCGGCGATAGCCGACGCAAAGCGTGCTGCGCCTGCCTGGACTGGAGCGAAAGGCGCTTTCATGCCGGCGGGAGCGTCGGCGCCGCAATACTACGGCATGGTCAGCAGAAGGGCTGGTTTGTTCTGACGCCGGGCTTTCGCGAGGTTTCCGTTAGCGAGGAAGGACAGCGCGCCCTGGCCCGGCACTTCCAGCTGCAGCTGTAGGGCCAGCGGGCGCCGGGCGCGGCCGTCACCTCAGCGCGGCGGCAGAACGTTTTGTATTGGATTTTGCGTCACCCTATCATCGCTATTATTCAGATTGTTCCCGATGGTCATCAAATAGCAATATTTGTCATTATATTTCCCCCCCACAGATATATCCTTTGCGCCTTATCCTTGCTGAAGTAAATAACAAACACATCGTTTTTGATTATTGTTTATGGATAATTAATAGGTGATGGCTATCGTCAGCGTGATGTAACAAGTTATAAGCAAATGTATATTTATCAGCGAAAAATAGCATTCTTTGACGCCGACAGCATTATCGAATTCATTATTTGAATTCGCGTCCTGACGCCTTAAATATTGCGGCTTCCGGTCAGTCGAAGTTTCTATTCACAGTTGCAGCGGTGGGCATCGCATAACGCTTCTTATCGTCTGCAGATTTACTGTTGGTTTATTGATACAAAACTCACTCTGACAAGGAAATGGCAATGAAAAAGGTTCTTCTCTCTGCAGCAATGGCAACGGCATTTTTCGGTATGGCAGCGGCAAATGCGGCTGATACCAGCGTTGGCGGTGGCCAGGTTAATTTCTTCGGTAAAGTTACCGACGTATCTTGTACTGTTTCCGTAAACGGTCAGGGCAGCGATGCTAACGTTTACCTGTCTCCGGTAACCTTAACTGAAGTGAAAGCGGCGGGTGCAGACACCTACCTGAAACCGAAATCTTTCACCATTGACGTCTCTGATTGCCAGGCTGCCGACGGCACCAAACAAGACGACGTATCTAAACTGGGCGTGAACTGGACCGGCGGTAACCTGCTGGCTGGCGCTGCCGGCAAACAGGTTGGCTACCTGGCTAACACCGAAGCTGCCGGTGCACAAAACATCCAGCTGGTTCTGTCTACAGACGATGCCACTACTCTGAACAACAAAATCATCCCGGGCGACAGCACTCAGCCTAAAGCAACTGGCGATGCTTCTGCCGTTCAGGATGGCGCGCGCTTCACCTACTTCGTTGGCTATGCTACCAGCACCCCGGCTACCGTAACTACCGGCGTGGTTAACAGCTACGCGACTTACGAAATTACCTACCAGTAATTATCGTCTGAAAATAAACCGCCTTGATTGAGGCGGTTATATGCATTGATAAAGCGGCAGCCGCTGCCGCTTATTTTTCCCGTCTGAGGTCAGCATGAAGCGTATTGCCCTTTATTTCTGTTTCATTTTTAGTTTTGCGGCCCACGCCAATAATATTATTGTTAACGGCACCCGCTTTATTTATCCCGGAAATGAAAAAGAAATAACGGTACAGCTTTCTAATACCGCAGATCGCCCGGCGCTGGCGCAGGCATGGCTGGATAACGGCAACGCCGACGCCACGCCGGATACGATTACCACGCCATTTATTATTACTCCGCCAATATCCCGCGTGGATGCTAAAAGCGGGCAGACCTTACGTATTAAGCTTGGCAGCAGCGCCGGGCTTGCCAAAGATAAAGAGACGCTGTGGTGGCTTAATCTGCTGGAAATACCGCCGGTAGAGGCTAATCAAAAAAATGAAGGACAGAACATCCTGCAGCTGGCAATTCGTTCGCGCTTTAAGTTTATCTACCGCCCGACCGGATTGGGCAACCGTGACGCTGCGCCGGAGAAATTAGCGCTTTCAGCCAGCGGTAGCAGCCTGTCGGTCAGCAACCCTACGCCATTTTATCTCACCGTGAGCCGTATTTCCCGTGACGGCGGCAAAGCCCTGAACAGCAAAACGGTGATGCTTGCTCCACAGTCCAGTCAGACCGTTGCCCTCTCTTCTGCCGTTAGCCGAGGCGAGACCCTGACGATTAATAATATCAATGACTATGGTGCAGATGTGGCAGTGAAAGTAGCCGTTAAATAAGGGACACTATCATGAAGCAGAGGACCATCTGCCCGGGAAGGTTAAGTTCGGCGATCGCCATGGCGCTGTTCTGCTTTCCGCCATTTTCCAGCGGACAGGAAAACCCGGGAACGGTATACCAGTTTAACGACGGTTTTATCGTTGGCAGTCGGGAAAAGGTCGATCTGTCACGCTTCTCCGCCAGCGCGATCTCTGAGGGGACCTATTCGCTCGACGTCTATACCAACAACGAGTGGAAAGGGCGCTATGAGCTGAAGGTTACCCGTGATAAAGACGGCAACATGGGGATCTGCTACACCAAAGAGATGCTCGAACGTTACGGCATTGCCGCGGAAAAGCTCAACCCACAGCTGGGGAAGCAGGAAGGCTACTGCGGGCGCCTGAAGGAGTGGCGTAGCGAAGAAAACGTTAAAGACAACCTGATCCAGTCCTCTCTGCGCCTGGAAATTTCCGTGCCGCAAATCTACGAAGATCAGCGCCTGAAAAACTATGTCAGCCCGGAATTCTGGGATAAAGGCATTGCGGCGCTGAACCTCGGCTGGATGGCGAATACCTGGACCAGCCACACCTCGGCAAATAATGGCTCTGATAACAGCAGCGCCTATCTGGGGCTTAACGCGGGTCTCTCCTGGGACGGCTGGCTGCTCAAGCATGTCGGCAACCTGAACTGGCAGCAGCAGCAGGGGAAAGCGCACTGGAACAGCAACCAGACCTATCTCCAGCGGCCGATCCCGCAGATCAACTCGATCGTCAGCGGCGGGCAGATTTTTACCAACGGTGAATTTTTCGACACCATTGGTCTGCGCGGGGTAAACCTGGCGACCGATGACAACATGTTCCCTGACGGAATGCGTTCCTACGCGCCGGAAATTCGCGGCGTGGCGCAGAGCAACGCCCTGGTGACGGTGCGTCAGGGAAACAACATTATCTATCAGACCTCGGTACCGCCGGGTCCGTTTACTCTGCAGGACGTATACCCTTCCGGCTACGGTAACGATCTTGAAGTCTCGGTCAAAGAGGCCGATGGCTCGGTGCAGGTGTTTAGCGTTCCCTATGCCTCGGTGGCGCAGCTGCTGCGTCCGGGGATGACCCGCTATGCGCTGTCGGCCGGTAAGGTCGATGACAGCGGGCTGCGGAATAAGCCGATGCTGTACCAGGCAACCTGGCAGCACGGCCTGAATAACGTCTTTACCGGCTATACCGGCGTTACGGGATTTGATGACTATCAGGCGTTCCTGCTGGGGACCGGGATGAATACCGGTATCGGCGCGCTGTCGTTAGATATCACCCACTCCCGGCTGAAAAGCGACACCCTCGACGAGAGCGGCCAGAGCTACCGCGCCACCTTTAACCGGATGTTTACCGATACCCAGACCAGCATCGTTCTGGCGGCCTATCGCTACTCCACCAAAGGCTACTACAACCTGAACGACGCGCTGTACGCCGTCGACCAGGAGAAGAACCGCAACAGCAGCTACACCCTGTGGCGGCAGAAAAACGGCATGACCTTCACCGTTAACCAGAACCTGCCGGACGGCTGGGGCGGTTTTTATCTGAGCGGCCGGATCTCCGATTACTGGAACCGTTCGGGCACCGAGAAGCAGTATCAGCTCAGCTATAACAATATGTTCGGCCGCCTCTCGTGGTCCGCCAGCGCGCAGCGCGTTTATACGCCGGACAGCTCCGGCCACAATCGCGACGATCGCATCTCGCTTAACTTCAGCTATCCGCTGTGGTTTGGCGAAAACCGGACCGCCAACCTGACGTCGAATACCTCGTTTAATAACTCCCGCTTTAGCAGCTCGCAGATCGGGATCAACGGTTCGCTGGATAGTGAGAACAACCTCAACTACGGCGTTTCAACGACCACCGCCACCGGCGGCCAGCATGATGTCGCGCTGAACGGAAGCTACCGCACGCCGTGGACCACGCTGAACGGCAGCTATAGCCAGGGCGAGGGGTATCGCCAGAGCGGCCTGGGCGCCAGCGGGACGCTGATCGCCCATCGCCACGGCGTGGTGTTCTCGCCGGAAAGCGGCAGCACGATGGCGCTTATCGAAGCGAAAGATGCCGCAGGCGCTATGCTGCCAGGCTCACCGGGCACCCGCGTCGACGGCAACGGCTACGCCATCCTGCCATATCTGCGCCCGTACCGGATTAACTCCATCGAGATCGATCCGAAGGGCAGCCAGGATGATATCGCCTTCGATCGTACCGTGGCCCAGGTCGTGCCCTGGGAAGGTAGCGTCGTGAAGGTCTCGTTTGGCACCACGGTACAGAACAACATTACGATTCAGGCGCGCCAGGCGAATAACCAGCCGCTGCCGTTCGCTGCCAGCATTTTCGATCCGAGCGGCAAAGAGATTGGCGTTGTCGGCCAGGGCAGCATGATGTTTATCAGTGACGCCAGCGTTCAGCACGCGACCGTTAAGTGGAGCGGCGGGCAGTGCACGGTGGAACTGGGCAAGGCAAAATCAAAGGAAAGGGTATGTCGCTGAGTAAACAACTGACGCTTTTTATTGGCTTAATGGCGCTGGGGACCACCTCCGCCTGGGCCGCCTGTACGCGCCTTTCGCAGCCTACGGTGAACCTGGATATGGTGGTCGGCAGGGTTGTGGTTCCCCCCGATCTGCCGGTGGGCTCGGTGATTGTCTCCCGGGACTGGACGATGAATGCACCGGGCGGGGCCAGCTACAGCTGTACCGCCGGTACCAACCGCTTTGCGGCGAAGATTGTCTCTACAGGCTCCACCGATCTGGGGAATAAGATCTACTCTACCAACGTGCCCGGTATCGGCATGCGCTTTAGCCGCGGCGGCGCGACGGTGAACATCACCTATCCCGACGTTTTCTCATCCACCATCAACCGGACCACCAACTACTCGCTGGAAGGCTCCCGCTTTACGCTGGAGATTATTAAAACGGCCGCGACTACCGGCAGCGGTACTCTGGCGGCGGGGAAATATACCTCCTACGACTGGGAGCGGGGCAACAACCCGATTCTGGAAACCTACCTGAGCGCGAATGCGATTACCGTGGTCTCGCCGTCCTGTACGGTACTCAGCGGTAAGAATATGAACGTTGATGTCGGGACCATTAAGCGCAGCGATCTGAACGGCGTCGGCACTTACGCCGGCGGCAAAAATTTTAATATTGAGCTTCAGTGCAGCGGCGGGCTAAGCGCATCCGGATATGCCAATATCGAGGCCTCTTTCTCCGGTACCCTGGCTACCGGCACTACCGTCACCCGCGGAGCGCTGCTGAACGAAAAAGCCGGCAGCTCTATTGCCAAAGGGATTGGGATTCAGGTGCTGAAAGACGGCGTGCCGGTTGAGTTCAACAAGAATTACAACGTCGGCACCTTGAGCAGTCAGGAAACTCGCTACATCACGTTGCCTTTCCTTGCGCGTTTTTATCAGTATGCGGCGGCCACGAGCACCGGCGAGGTTGAGTCTCATATGATCTTTAACCTGACGTACGATTAATTCGGGAGGCGGGTATGAAGGAAAATGGATATAAGAAAAACGGCAAACGACTTGTCGGCCTGATGGCGATGAGCGGCCTGCTTGTCGCTTCTTCCGCTTCGGGTTTTATGACCAACTATGATGACGGGCGGGTGGATTTTGTCGGCCGGGTCACCGATATCTCCTGCAGCGTGGCGCTTAACGGTGGCCATAATGCCGGCAGCGGCAGCGTCTGGCTGGCGCCGGTAAGCCTGGCGGAAGTGCACGATCGCGGGGCCGGGGCCTTTATGAAAGCGCAGCCTTTTACCCTCGAACTGTCGAATTGCCAGCTGCGTCACAATGGCGGTGCGGCGGATCAAAGCGAAGTCCGGTCGGTGAACGTTCGCTGGATCGACGGGTTTATGGTGAACACCGTCGACAATGAAAATGCGGGTTATCTGGCGAACACCCTGCCGGACGGCGCGCGTAACATTTATCTGGCGCTGTCGACCAATGACAATAATACGCTGGATAAGAGCAATAAAATTGTGCCGGCCGATCCGCTGCAAAATCGGGTACAGATTAAAGAAAAAGCGGTAGATGGTGGCGTATTTACCTATTATATCGGGTACGTTTCCCCGGCGCCGGAAAAAGCCACCTCCGGTCCGATGACCAGCTGGGCAACCTGGGAGCTGGTTTATAATTAAGAGCCTATGTCAGCAGGCTCAAAAACGCGCGTTGCGGCGGATCGTTTACATTATCCGAACGAAAAAAATGCCGGCGAGCCCGGCATTTTTTAAATCACTTTATCTTCTTCGACCAGCTCTTCAATGCTGACCTCTTTCCAGTAGTGGCCCTGGATCGCAAACCACGACATTCCCTGTAGCCACTTTTTATGCGCCTCGCTTTCGACCCCTTCAATAATAACGTTGTGGTTATTATGGGACAGGAAGGTAACCAGCGCATCCATTAGCGGTCGACCGGACTCTTTTTGCATTAAATGCCAGAAAAAGTCTTTGTCGATTTTTACATAATCGAAATGATATCCCCGAATGGCGTTAATGCCCGCATTGCCGGCGCCGAAATCATCCAGCCAGAGGGTGGTGGTTTGCGTGCTTTGCCAGGCGCTAAGTGCATTATTAAGCAGGTTATTAGAATTTTCCGTCACTTCAAAATGTACGCAGCCCAGGCGCTGGATATACTCTTCGATCTGCGGCTGGCGTAAAATGCTGAGGATATGGTCGTCCACGTTGATGGTGGCAGAAATATTATTCTTAATAAACCATGCTTTATGCTTCTCAATCAGCGCCAGCTGCTCCATGAAAATACTTTCACGGAGCGCTTTATTGGCGTGGCGGAAGAAATACTCAGGCGCCACGGGAATATGATCGAAGCGGCTCAGGCATTCCACGGCAACCAGTGTGTCCTGCGGTGAGAACATTTTCTGAAAAACATAACGAACAGAGATATCGCCACGTGATAAGTTATGGTCTGAAAATATATTAGCGTTCATTTTCTCGTGTCGGAAATTTAGCAAGCGTAGGCTGCAGGGTGAAAATATTATAAGTGACCTTTATGCCGATGTGAATTTTTATTAAAAGCAAGTGACCAATTGATGACAGTATTTTGATTGGTCACTTGCTTTTGTTTTCAGGCCGGGTCGAAAAAAACGTCTAACACTGATGCATGTGGACTATTTTTGTATTCATAACCCGGGAACTGCCCATGCCGAGTTTTTTCATGATGTGAATTCGATGGCTGTGTACCGTTTTATGGTCAATGTTGAGAACCGCGGCGATACGCTTGTTGTTATAGCTGGCCATAATCAGTTCCAGCACCTGAACCTCTCTCACCGAGAGCTTTTTTTGGGTTAACAGAAACCGGTAATCCACGGCGGAAGTCGGCATGTTTGTTATGTCTGAAAAATCGTTAAGTGATGATTTTTCAGTTAAAATTATCAAGTTTTCCAAAAAAATCAGCTCCCGACACAGTCCGGCGATATCGCTTCTGACGATCAGCACCAGCCGCACGCAGCGCGCCAGGCAGAAGCGCAGTTTGTTAAGTAAATGCACCGTGTCAGCAGCAGAAATATCCTTATGAATAACGTTGAAAATAATGATTTTAGCCTGGGGGACGGCGGCGCCCCGCATGATGTTCTGATAACTTAAGGCGGTAATGTTTTTATCGTTATCAATCATGTAACGATGTATTGATTGACCAATGAGGTTATCATCGGTGTATAGCAATATACTGTCCAAGGGCTTAAACTCTCTTTTTTCTCTTGGCTTCCAGAATCAAATCAAGCAAGATTTTCTCTATCTTTCTCTTATCATCGTGATGTCGAAACTTAAACTGACAGGAAACCTGATGATAGCTTTCCCCCTTTTCATCATCCTCATCGAGGGTCACCATCACGACATTTTTGACCACCAGGTCGACGGTGATTTCTCCATATTCGGCGACGGAAAGAATCGAATTTTTGAGGATTGAATTGTGGGTGAGAAACTTGAGGTTGGGATTTTTGGCCATCAGCGCACAGCCGCCATCTGAAATATCTTTAATTTCAAACGTGTAGTTCTCCCCATTTTTATGGCGGCCATGACAAAAAAAATCATGCTTATGCTGTAAGCGAAATCGCGGGTCCCGCCGTCTTTGAACCACCTGGATACATTCAGGTAGGGTAAATGAGACTTTATTGCTTTTAGCCGTACCACTCCCTGAATGTTTCTTCAGGGTTGAACAGAACTCTATCTTCCCTGAATCGCTATGCAGAACAAATTTGAATTTATGTCCCGGAGGGATTTTACTGTTGGTGACGATGTGGAATTCTGAAAAATCTACACGCGCCAGTTGTGTAATGAAGTTTTTGTTATTATAGAAAATTTCTATCTCAGACTGTTTTCTGAGTTCCTCCCTGAAAATAGCAATGATCTCATACTTACTGGTCTTTATTGTTCCCTCTGTCATGTGAAGTCCTTGTTAATTTTATATTGTGTGTGTGGATTTTTTTTTATAGCAATGACAACATTCTGATTGTGTTAATCAGATGTTTTAATGAGCATTTGATGTTATTAGCTATCTTTGCAGCTAAATTGATTTGTATAAACGTCGAATCAGCGGTTGTTTTTCCTGTAATCAAGAGTTCAAAAAATTAGGATAGATACAAACGACCGCGGCCTCCAATAAGGAGGCCGGTCGAAATAGTATAAAATGATGCTATGTATAGGGTTACTTGCGAAAGGACGGCTGGGGCAAATACCCATTTGTAGGATCTATAGTGCCAGCAGCGTTGAGTTAATTCCAGGCAAATATTAGCGACAGAATACCCCTGTCGCCATGGGCTTAGAAATGCCATGGGCAGGGGAGTGGCTCAGACTTTGAGGTTATCTAATATGCTGAGCGAATCGGCGGGCAGGGTTAAGGTGGCGGCGGCCAGGTTTTCTTCGAGATGCTGGAGCGATGAGGTGCCGGGGATCGGCAAAATATTGGCTGAACGCTGCAGCAGCCAGGCGAGGGCGACCTGCATTGGCGTCGCCTCAAGCGCGGCGGCGATATCGTTCAGCTCCTGTGCCTGAAGCGGAGTGAAACCCCCCAGCGGGAAGAAGGGAACGTAGGCAATATTCTGTGCGGCGAGCGCGTCAATAAGCCCATCGTCCAGGCGATTCGCGACGTTATATTGATTCTGAACGCAGGCAACTGGCGTCAGCTTTTGCGCGTCAGCGACCTGTTTGGCCGTGACGTTGCTGAGCCCAATATGGCGGATTAACCCTCGCTCTTTCAGCTCAAGCAGCGTCGTCAGCGGGCCTTCCAGCGACCCTTCCGCCGGGCCGTGGGTACCCAGCATACTGCGCAGGTTCACAACCTCCAGCACATCGAGATTGAGGTTTCGCAGATTATCCTCGACCGCCTGGGTCAATTCCGCCGGCGACATGGCCGGGAGCCAGTTACCTTTTTCATCGCGGCGGGCGCTGACTTTCGTCACGATACACAGATCATCAGGGTAGGGATGCAGCGCCTTGCGGATCAATTGGTTGGTGATATGCGGACCGTAAAAATCGGAGGTATCAATATGGTTGACCCCCGCGGCAACCGCCGCCTGCAGTACGCGAATCGCGTTGTCAGGATCTTCCGGCGGGCCGAATACGCCCGGGCCTGCCAGCTGCATTGCCCCGTATCCCAGACGATAAACCTGACGGTCGCCTAAAGTACCGGTTCCGGATAGCTGTACGTTGGACATGGAAACTCCCCCTGATAATGTGCAAGTCCTAAGTGTAAACCGGTCAGGAGGTTTCTAGCGGCGGGAATATTAGCAGAACGTGCGGCAACGGCAGTAGCCGTCGCCGCGGGGGGAGAATTAGCTGAAGAACATCACCGAAACGCACAGCAGGCCGACGACCAGGGTGATGAAATTACCCAGCGATCGGTACGGCTTGAGGGCGGGAATGATGTACGTCGATAGCGTCGGCATGATGAACAGGATCATGGCGATCAGCGGTCCGCTGATGGCATATATCATCGAGATGGCGTTGGGATTGATAAAGCACACCGCGAAGGTCAGCGCCGAGACCAGCAGGATCGACATCGCGCGGTTAAAGGCGCGGCTTTTGCGAATTCCCATCTGCCCCAGCGAGGTTTTCACGATTTCGCTGGCGCCCTCAATCACCCCGAAGTAGGTCCCGAGGAAGGATTTTGACATCGCCACGACCGCAACGATAATTCCGGTGACCGCCAGCCAGGCCGGTGAGCCGGGCATCATCGATAGCGCGGACAGGATGGTGACGCCTTCATTTCGCGCGCTTTCAATATAAGAGGCCGGTATCGCCAGCAGGCAGCTGACGACAAAAAACAGCACGCTGGCGCAGATGATGGTGTAGGCCACTTTCATGATTTTTTTGCATTTACCCATGGCCAGCTCGCCGTATTTCTCCTGCTGGTCGATAGCAAAAGTTGAAATAATCGGCGTATGGCTAAAAGCGAAAACCATCACGGGGATTGAGATCCAGACCTGGTGGAACGTATGCGAGTTCAGCTGCATCTGGCTGGTGAGGTGCTCGGGCTGCCAGTCGCCGATTAAGTAGATAGACAGGAACAGGAAGCAGGCAATCAGCGGGAACACCAGAAAACCCATCACCTTAATCGTGATGTGACGACCCATCAGGAAGATCAGGTTCAGCACCAGGACGACGGCGAGGCTGAGCAGCGCGCGGACGCCGGCGGTAATCGGCATATGTCGTGCCAGCTGTTCGGCAAGAGAGTTGGTGATCGCCACGGCGTAAATCAGGACCACCACGAAAAAGGCGAGGAAGTAGAGCCCGGTGATCAGATTCCCGACCTTCTTACCGTAATAGTGGTTGACCGCACCGGTGATGCCAACGCCGGGAGCAACCTTAGCGGAGAGGATAAATTGACTCAGCGCCTTGTGCGGCCAGTAGGTCAGCGGCCACGCGACCAGCGCGGTGATGAGCAGAACAACGGCGCCAGCGGACCCTAGCTGGATCGGCAAAAACAGAGTGCCGGCGCCTACGGCAGTGCCATATAAGGCAAAACTCCAGAGAGTTTCTTCTTTAGACCAAATTTTAGACATTGTATGAATTTATCAACCGTAAAACCAAAAAAAAGGAGTGTAATTTACCACATCTATGTTTTGGTCGTGGCGATAGTTTTATACGATGGGTAGCACGGCGGATCGCCGGGAGTTCCCGCGGCGATCCGCCGGCGCTTAGCTACGCGCGGGGATCCGCTGCCGGCGGCGCTTCAGCACCCGCACGCGCAGCGTGTCCCATGCCCAGTTGAACAGCATGGTGTAGGGCAGGAAGAACAGCATAAAGCCGATTTCCAGCATAAATGCCTGCATCAGCGACACGCCGAGGAGCAGCGCGACGGCGGTGACGCCGATGATGATAAACCCGCTCTCAAAGCCAATGGCGTGCAGGGCGCGAACCTTCAGGTTTCTTGTGACGCGGGAAACCGGCCAGATACGGTCAAAGGCCGCGTTATAGATCAGGTTCCAGACCATCGCCAGCGTCGCGAGCAGAACGCTCAGGCCGCCCATTTCGACCACCGAACGCTGCATCAGCCAGGCCGCGGTGGGGGCGAGGATCAGCGTGGCGAGGCCCTCAAAGCTGACCGCGTGAATAATACGTTCCATCAGCGACTTACGCTGCAGGTTGCTCTGTTGCATGGTTTTTACCTCCGGGTAAAGCCGTCGTTCGCAGCCGTTTAATCGCGATGCCGGCTGAACGGGTGATAAGAAATTACTCCGCATTTTATGGGAAAATATGATAAACAAAAGATAGTTCCCATCGATAAAGTAGATAGGTCATGCGCTATTCTCCCGAAGCTTTAACCGCTTTTGTCGAAGCCGCTGCCTGCGGATCGTTTTCTGCCGCCGCGCGCCGCTTGCGTAAAAGCCAGTCCACCGTCAGCACCGCCATCTCCAATCTTGAAGCCGATCTCGGCGTGACGCTGTTCGATCGTTCAGCCCGCCAGCCGGTGCTGACGCCGCAGGGCGAGCAGGTGCTGGGCTATGTGAAAGCGATTCTGGCGGCAAGCGACCGGCTGGACGAGCTGGCTATTTCTCTGTCCGGCGAAACGGAAGCCCGGCTCACCTTTGTGCTCTCCGATACGCTGCATCCCGATGTCCTTGAAGATCTGCTGGAGCAGTTCGACCGTCGTTTTCCGCACACCGAATTTGAGTGCCTGATCGGCGAGGATGAGGACGTCGTCGACCTGCTGCAAAAGGAGCGGGCGCAGGTGGGGCTGATTGAGGCCAGGGATAGCTATCCTCCGGAAATCGGCTGTACGCGCCTGCCGCTACAAACCGCGATGGCGATTTACGTGGCGCCTCGGCACCCGCTGGCGGCGCAGGGGAGGGTTGTCTGGGATGAGCTGCATAGCTGGCGCGAGCTGCGGCTGAGCACCTACCTGGAGAGCCGGGCCGATCCTGCCCAGGGACAGGTGTGGTCGGCACCCAACTATCTGCTGCTGCTCAGCATGACGGTACAGGGGCTGGGGTGGTGCATTTTGCCCTGCGCGCTGGTTGAGGAGTTTGCCGGCGTCGGAACGCTGGTGCCGCTCGACATTGCGGGCTGGCCGCGGGCGATATCCGTGGATTTATTATGGAATAAGCGGGCGCCTCCGGGAGTCGCGGGGAGCTGGCTACGCCAGCATTTACAGCGCCAGGAGCAGTAAAATCGCCGCAAATCTTTGTGATTCACCTCACTTTTTTTAAACATTTGCGAAATTTTTTGATAACAATTCTCTACTATGTTGTTGTTTCTTTGCACAGAGGCAGGCAGAGGTAGAGGATGAAAGATGTCGTGATCGTTGGCGCGCTGCGGACGCCTATTGGCTGCTTCCAGGGGACGCTATCACGCCACTCGGCGGTGGAGCTGGGGAGCCTGGTGGTTAAGGCTTTAGTCGAACGCGCCGGAATCGATCCCCACGCTATTGATGAAGTGATCCTCGGGCAGGTTCTAACCGCCGGCACCGGGCAGAACCCTGCGCGCCAGTCGGCGATCCGCGGCGGGCTGCCGAATACCGTTTCGGCAATCACGATTAACGACGTTTGTGGCTCCGGGCTGAAGGCGCTGCATCTCGCCACGCAGGCCATTCAGTGTGGCGAGGCGGATGTGGTGATTGCCGGTGGCCAGGAGAATATGAGCCGCGCGCCGCACGTGTTAACCGATAGCCGCACCGGGGCGCAGCTGGGAAACAGCCAGCTGATCGATAGCCTGGTTCACGACGGCCTGTGGGATGCGTTCAATGATTATCATATGGGCGTGACGGCGGAAAATCTGGCGCGGGAGTACGGCATCAGCCGCGAGCTGCAGGACGCCTGGGCGCTGAGTTCACAGCACAAGGCGCGGCGGGCGATCGACTCCGGGCGCTTTCGCGACGAGATTGTCCCGGTGATGACCGAGCAGAACGGCGCGCAGCGGCGGGTGGATACCGATGAGCAGCCGCGGGTTGACGCCAGCGCGGAAGGCCTGGCCTGTCTGCCGCCGACCTTCGACCGCCTGGGTTCGGTGACCGCAGGCAATGCCTCCACGATTAATGATGGCGCGGCGGCGGTGATGATGATGAGCGAGGCGAAAGCGCTGGAGCTTGGCCTGCCGATCCTCGCGCGGATCCGCGCGTTCGCAAGCGTAGGCGTCGATCCGGCGCTGATGGGTATTGCGCCGGTACATGCGACCCGCCGCTGTCTGGAAAGAGCGGGCTGGCGGCTGGACGAGGTTGACCTTATTGAAGCCAACGAGGCGTTTGCCGCGCAGGCTATTTCGGTGGGCAGGGTGCTGGAGTGGGACGAGCGGCGGGTCAACGTCAACGGCGGCGCCATTGCCCTCGGCCACCCTATCGGCGCCTCCGGCTGCCGCATTTTAGTTTCTCTGGTCCATGAAATGATCAAAAGGGACGCCCGTAAAGGGCTGGCCACGCTGTGCATCGGCGGCGGCCAGGGCGTCGCGCTGGCGGTGGAACGAGAGTAGCGGCCAAAAAAGAGTTTCCCCTTCTTAGCCTCCTGTTAGCAGGGGGCTTTTTTTCGCCACCGGGCACGATTTCCGCGATAGATCTCAGCAAAAAGGGCGAATAACGGCCCTATTTGTTGAGCTTTGTCACGTCTTTATGTGCCATGTTTTTTGAAACAAATAATTACGATCTCGATCACTAAAACATCATCCCTTAAAAAATAAAATGCAGTTTCATAAAATAGAAACATAATTTTACTTTTGAGGGGTACCCTATGTTTGCACGATCTCTGGCCCTTGCTGCTCTCTGCGCCGCGTCTTTTGCTGCTTCGGCCGTCACGGTGGATTTGCGTCATGAATTCATCGACGGCGGTAAAACCGATAAAACCAACGCCGACCGCGTCTCCGTGTCGCACCGGTTCGCCAACGGTTTTGGTTTCTCCGTTGAGGCAAAGTGGAAATCAGGAGGGGATAACACCGATCAGCCTTATTCAGACTTTGTTGGCAACGGGCATGAAGAAACCATCAGCTGGCAGTGGAAGGCGAACAAGAATTTCTCCGTAACGCCGGGCTTCAATATTGAAAGTAACGACAGCCGCTCGATCTATAAGCCGAATTTGCGCGTGCAGTATAGCTTCGATAACGGTTTCTACGTTGCCGCCCGCTACCGTTATGACTACACCCGCTATCCGGCAAACGCGGGCAAAGAGGATGATAAAGTTAACCGCGGCGATGCGTGGGCTGGCTTCGTGATGGGCGACTGGCGTACCGAGCTGAACTACGTTTATGCCCGCAGTAGCGAAGGCGTAAATCGTAACGACAATAAACCCTACTCCCAGGAATATAACGTTAAGCTGGCCTATAAGCTGGATAAAAACTGGGCGCCCTACGGCGAGGTGGGTAACGTTGGCGTCAATGACCGCAGCGACCGCCAGACCCGCTTCCGCGTAGGCGTGGCGTATACCTTCTGACATAAACAACAGCCTCATCGTTTACCCCGGCGCAGTTAGCCGGGGTTTTGTCGTTAATCAGCCGCCGTCCTCCGTTGATTATTACGCGCGAGGACGGCCTGAATGTGGCCGGCAGCAGGCCAAAAAAAAAGCCCTCCAAAAGGAGGGCAAGGCCAGTTACAGAAACACTCAATCAAACTCAGGTCACAACGCGCTATGCCTGCAGCATTTCGCGCTGCTCAGGGATCTTCGCGATATAGATAGCCGGTTTACCGTCTTTATCGGAGCTAAACAAAATCGCGCTGTCGTCCGGCGTAAAGGAGGGGTGCGGATGGGTCACCTGGCGGCTGTTGGCGATCGTCGCCCATGAAGTATCGTGGCGCGCAACGCGGAAATAAGCCCGTTTCGCCACGTCGAAAACGTACAGATAGGGGTCGTTATCGATGGTATAGCCGCTGGTATCTTTCACGTCCACCGGGGTGCCGGAACCGTCGCCCACCAGCAGAGTGCCGTCAAAATTACTCATCAGATGCGAACAGGCGGGCATCTGCATCAGCGCTTCGTTCACGCCGCTATCCGGGTTAAAGCTGTAAATGGTTCGTCCCTGCTGACCCTTCAGGTAGGAGACGTACACCAGCGCGGAGCCGTCCGGCACCCAGAACTCGTGGGTGCAGCTTTCGCCTTGCGCATGTTCTTTGACTTTACGTACGCCGGTGCCGTCTTCATTCACCATCCACATGCGCGCATCAACGAGATCGTGCGGGCCTTCGTGGCAGAAGGCGACGGTGTGGTCATCAAACGGCCGATAAATAGGATGACCCAGCCAGTTTTTCTCTTCATGGATGGTGCGGCTTTCGCCGCTTTGCAAATCGACGCGCAGCAGGCGGCAGTGCGGGCCTTTATGGAAGAAGTCGTGGAAAGTCTGCCAGTCGTTAAGCGGCGTCCAGTCGCTTTTGGCGATCTCAATGCCGACCAGCTTGCTGCAGTCGCTGTTGGCGACCCAGGTTCCGTAGCCAACCCACTCATCGGCGACGCGATAGACTTCGCGCTCCTGCAGCGTAGTGAGGTTAACTTCCAGCAGCGTGCGGTCATTTTTAACGTAATAGAGCGAAGTATCGTCCGGCGAGAGGAAGCCGCCGAAGGTATTGTCGCCAGCCCCTTCGGTGAGCTGGACGGCTTCGGCCGCGGCGATATCCAGCAGGTAGTAGTTCCAGTGTCCGTCGAATTCACCGGCGAACAGCAGGTGGCTACCGTCATTGAAAAAGCATTTCTGATAGAAATAGTTACGATGGCAGGTCACTTCCGGTGGGGTTAAGCGGGTGACCTCTGCCCCGGTATCGGGGTCGCGGCTGACTTCATAGTTGAGTTTTACCCGCATGCCTTTAGCCATGATGTACTCCTTTTTCCTTCCTGCGGTATCGCTTCCCAAAGGGACGTTTTACCAGATGAGATTGATTTAAAAGATGGGTATCAATTTATCAAAACATTGTTTCATTATTTGTGATGGCGAGCGCAGTTCGCAATAACTTCCTGCTCTGGATCGCACTTTTTTTGGCTGCTGAGAGCGGTATAGAGAGGGGGACTTTGTTTTTATGCTGACTTTTTACGATCTGATGCCGATTTTCTAAGTTTATATAATACATTGTATTTAAATGAATTTAATTCGTTTTTCCCTCATGTCGGGCCAACGCTTCGTGATCTGTTTTGCATTTTTAGCATTTGCTTACCTAAAAATTGAAACGATGTTTTAATAATAATTGAAAATGACTTTGCCCGGAGATAAGATGGTTACACTAGCAAAACGGAACTCTGTTTTATTTTTATGATGGGGCCACCCCAGAGAGTTCTTCTTACCATAATGGCCAGCGCAAGCAGCCGGTCGAACCGATAGAACCTCGCCTGTGTAGTACGGGCTATCTGAAAGATAAAGGAACCAGGTATGATACTCGATACATTCTCTCTCCAGGGTAAAGTGGCCGTTGTGACCGGATGTGACACCGGGCTGGGCCAGGGCATGGCGGTAGGGCTGGCGGAAGCGGGCTGCGATATTGTCGGTATCAATATTGTTGAGCCAACGGAAACGATTGAGCGCGTTACCGCGCTGGGCCGTCGTTTTCTCAGCCTGACCGCCGATCTGCGCCAGATTGAGGGGATCCCGCAGCTGCTGGAGCGCGCCGTCGCTGAATTTGACCATATCGATATTCTGGTCAACAACGCCGGCTTGATTCGCCGTCAGGATGCCCTCGAGTTCAGCGAAAAGGACTGGGATGACGTGATGGATCTGAACATCAAGAGCGTGTTCTTTATGTCTCAGGCGGCGGCGAAGCATTTCATTGCCCAGGGCAACGGCGGCAAAATCATCAACATCGCTTCCATGCTCTCTTTCCAGGGCGGCATTCGCGTTCCCTCCTACACCGCCTCGAAAAGCGGCGTGATGGGCGTGACCCGGCTGCTGGCGAACGAGTGGGCGAAGCACAATATCAACGTTAACGCGATCGCGCCGGGCTACATGGCGACGAATAATACCCAGCAGCTGCGCGCCGACGAGCAGCGCAGTGCCGAAATCCTTGAGCGCATTCCGGCGGGCCGCTGGGGTTTGCCGGGCGATTTGATGGGGCCGGTGGTGTTCCTCTCTTCCAGCGCGTCTGATTACATCAATGGCTATACCGTCGCGGTTGATGGCGGCTGGCTGGCGCGCTAATTTTTCCCGCTGTGCCGTACAAAAACCTGCCGCAGACGGCAGGTTTTTTTATGTGTGAACATTAATCGTCCATATCGATAAACTAAAAAAATCCATATTAATTAGTTATAGAGTGACAATGAATCGCATGGATATTAAGAATTTTTATGTTGATGAGAAATCGTCTCGCCTTTATGAAAGTTGAATGTCCATCACAAAACGATTGATGGTAGCTATTTAGTCCATATCTTTGGCATCTCCACCCTGACACATTGCCCCGCCGATCCCGTACTTTCTGATCACGTCTTACTATGTTCTGGCAGGGAAAAATGACCTCAATTAATAATGACTCTACGTTAATGCCGCGTACGCAGCGCGATACCCGGCGCATGAACCAGTTTGTCTCCATTGCCGCTGCGGTGGCCGGGCTCCTTTTTGGCCTCGATATTGGGGTAATTGCCGGGGCATTGCCCTTTATTACCGATCATTTTGCCTTATCCAGCCGCCTGCAGGAGTGGGTGGTGAGCAGCATGATGCTGGGCGCCGCTATCGGCGCGTTGTTCAACGGCTGGCTCTCTTTCCGCCTCGGGCGTAAATACAGTTTAATGGTCGGGGCGATACTGTTTGTTGCCGGCTCCATCGGCTCCGCCTTTGCCGGCAACGTGGAGGTCCTTCTGCTGGCGAGGGTTCTCCTTGGCGTTGCCGTCGGGATCGCCTCCTACACCGCGCCGCTTTATCTCTCTGAAATGGCCAGTGAAAATGTCCGCGGTAAGATGATAAGCATGTACCAGCTGATGGTGACGCTGGGTATCGTGATGGCGTTTTTATCCGATACGGCATTTAGCTACAGCGGCAACTGGCGCGCCATGCTGGGGGTGCTGGCGCTGCCTGCGGTCCTGCTGATTATTCTGGTCGTGTTCCTGCCCAACAGCCCGCGCTGGCTGGCGGAGAAGGGGCGGCACGTCGAGGCGGAAGAGGTGCTGCGCATGCTGCGCGATACCTCGGAAAAAGCCCGGGACGAGCTCAATGAAATTCGCGAAAGCCTGAAGCTCAAGCAGGGCGGCTGGGCGCTGTTTAAGATCAACCGCAACGTCCGTCGGGCGGTGTTCCTCGGTATGCTGCTGCAGGCGATGCAGCAATTCACCGGGATGAATATCATCATGTACTACGCGCCGCGTATTTTTAAAATGGCGGGTTTCACCACCACCGAGCAGCAGATGATGGCGACCCTCGTCGTCGGCCTGACCTTTATGTTTGCCACCTTTATTGCGGTGTTTACCGTGGATAAAGCCGGGCGTAAACCGGCGCTGAAAATCGGCTTTAGCGTGATGGCGCTGGGCACGCTGGTGCTCGGCTACTGCCTGATGCAGTTTGATAACGGCACCGCCTCAAGCGGCCTGTCCTGGCTTTCCGTCGGCATGACCATGATGTGTATTGCCGGCTACGCGATGAGCGCCGCCCCGGTGGTGTGGATCCTGTGCTCGGAAATTCAGCCGCTGAAATGCCGCGACTTCGGCATCACCTGTTCCACCACCACCAACTGGGTGTCGAATATGATTATCGGCGCGACCTTCCTGACGCTGCTCGACGCGATCGGCGCCGCCGGCACCTTCTGGCTGTATACCGTGCTGAACGTCGCCTTTATCGGGGTGACCTTCTGGCTGATCCCGGAAACCAAAAACGTCACCCTTGAGCACATCGAGCGCAATCTGATGTCCGGTAAGAAACTGCGCGATATTGGCAACTGATTACAGCGAGTCCCTCGGAAGCCAGGGGCTGGCAACCCGCACCGTATCCCGATGGCTGTCGCCGTTAATAATATGCAGGGCGCTCAGGCGCCCTATTTCATAATGCGGAAGCTGCACCGTTGAGAGCGGCGGTAAAAACAGATCGCCAATGCCGACCATATTATCGTAACCCACCACCGCCACGTCCTGCGGGATGCGCAGGCCCTGCGCCAGCAGCGTCTGATAAACCATAAAAGCGATACGATCGTTACCGCAAATCACCGCATCGAACTGCGGCTTACCCGCGCGGATATTTGCCAGCAGCATCGCCGGAATATCGCGGTAGTGCTCATCGCCATACTCCATGTAGCAGTGTTCGAGCGTATGCGGATCGAGATCCGCTTCCCGGCAGGCGCGCTCCAGCCCCTGACGTCGGCGCACGGTCGCCAGATGTTTAGCCGGCAGATGCAGGCACAGCGGACGGCGATAGCCCGCCGCCAGCAGGGCCTGCACCGCCGTATACTGACCCTGCTCATCGTCCGGGATATAGCTGGCCACCGGGTCGTGCAGGCTTTCGCAGTTGGCCAGCACGCAGGGGATTGTCAGCAGCTTGGCCGGGAGCGGCACCTGGCGCAGCCCCATCGTGGTGTAGATAATCCCGTCCGGCCGGTGGGAGAGCAGCAGATCGACGATGGTTTCCGGGCTATCGTCGGAAAACATATTGACCACGAAGCTGTTCCAGCCGTGCGCCCGCGCGGTTTCTTCGATTGAGAGCGTAATTTCCACCGAGAAGGGGGTGGTGACGGTATCCAGCGCCAGTACCCCGATGGTGTTTGGCGTCGCGTGGGCGCCGCGTATTTTCTTGGCGGAGAGATCGGGGACGTAGTTGGTTTGTTCAATGGCGGACTGGACGCGAGCCAGAGTCTCCGGCTTCAGGCGTTCCGGGCTGTTCAGCGCGCGGGAAACCGTCATCAGAGAGACATTTGCCAGTTTTGCCACATCTTTCAAGGATGCCATATTTACTACTCCAACGTTGCCGCCAGGCAACAGGCTATACAACTAAGTCGCTGATGTAAAAGGATCATGCGATATTCTATCGCAGGTTGTGCGGCCGCGCTGACGAGGAATATTTGATCGCGATCGCATCTCTGTTATGTTAACGTTAACTTATGTGATTAACATCATGTATCTCAGCGAAAGGGCATGAGTTTTGGGTTTTGTTAACGTTACCATTGACGCATTACTCCAACAGAGAACGTCATGATGAAAGCACATCACTCTCACAGCTATCCGATACTCAGCGCCTTACTGTTTTTCTTTTTCGTAACCTGGTCTTCGTCCGGCTCTTTGCTCTCTATCTGGCTCCATCAGGAGGTCGGCCTGAAGGCGGGGGATACCGGCATTATCTATGCGGTTCTCTCCGTCTCAGCGCTGTTTGCCCAAATTTGCTACGGCTTTATTCAGGATAAGCTCGGCCTGCGTAAAAACCTGCTCTGGTATATCACCGCGCTGCTGATCCTTTCCGGGCCGGCCTATCTGCTGTTTGGCTACCTGCTGGGCATTAACATTTTTCTCGGCAGTATTTTTGGCGGGATCTACATCGGCCTGACCTTCAACGGCGGGATCGGCGTACTGGAGTCCTACACCGAGCGCGTGGCGCGCCAGAGCCAGTTTGAGTTCGGCAAAGCGCGGATGTGGGGTTCGCTGGGCTGGGCGGTGGCGACCTTTTTTGCCGGCCTGCTTTTTAACATCAACCCGAAGCTGAACTTTGCGGTCGCCAGCTGTTCCGGCCTGGTGTTCTTTATACTGCTGGCGCGGCTGCGGGTCTCCTCTGCGTCGCAGGCGATGGAGGAAGCGGTGGCGGGCGGCAAGGTGACGCTGGAAGACGCGCTGCGTCTGCTAACCCTGCGCCGCTTCTGGGCGCTGGTGTTTTTCGTCGTTGGCACCTGTATTTACGGCGTCTACGACCAGCAGTTCCCGGTCTATTTCTCCTCGCAGTTCGCCACGCTGCAGGAAGGCAACGCCATGTACGGCTATCTGAACTCATTCCAGGTGTTTCTTGAGGCGGCGGGGATGTTCTGCGCGCCCTGGCTGGTTAACCGCATTGGCGCGAAAAATGGCCTGATTTTCGCCGGCATGGTGATGGCGCTGCGGATGGTGGCCTCCGGGCTGGTGGAGGGGCCGCTGCTAATCTCCATAACCAAGCTGCTGCATGCGGTCGAGCTGCCGGTTCTGCTGGTATCTATCTTTAAATACAACAGCTTAAACTTTGATAAACGCCTCTCATCGACGCTGTATCTGGTGGGCTTTGCCTGCACCAGCTCGGTTATTGCTACCGTGCTGTCGCCGCTGGCGGGCTATAGCTACGAGATATACGGCTTTGCCCGGTCCTATTTGATTATGGGCCTGCTGGTGTTCTTCACCACCTTTATCTCCATCTTCTTGCTGCGATCGGCTAAGTCGCCTTCGGACCCGCTGATGCCGCAACCCTCCGTTATTTGAATGAAAAGAGTGAAGACTATGACGTACTCAATTAGCAACGCCGAACAGGAACTGCAGGCTAAAAGCGACGCGCTGAACCTGCGCTGGTACCCGCGCTACCATCTTGCCGCCCGCGCGGGCTGGATCAACGATCCTAACGGCCTGGTGTGGTTTGACGGCTGGTACCACGCCTTTTACCAGCATCATCCCTACTCAACGCAGTGGGGGCCGATGCACTGGGGCCATGCGCGCAGTAAAGATTTGGTGCATTGGGAGCATCTGCCGGTGGCGCTGGCGCCGGAAGGCCCGGAGGATAAAGACGGCTGTTTCTCTGGCTCCGCGGTGGTCGACGGCGATACGCTGGCGCTGATTTATACCGGGCATAAATTCCACGGCGATCCGAGCGACGAGGCCAACCTTTATCAGGTGCAGTGCCTGGCGACCAGCCGCGACGGCATCCACTTTGAGCGGCAGGGGATCGTCCTCGATACCCCGCCAGGGCTGCACCATTTCCGCGATCCTAAGGTGTGGCGCGAGGGCGATAGCTGGTACATGATTGTCGGCGCGCGCCTCGGCGATGTCGGCCAGGTGCGCCTGTACCGTTCGGCCGATCTGCGCCAGTGGCAGGACGCGGGCGTGCTTGATGAGGCGGAAAAAGAGATGGGCTATATGTGGGAGTGCCCTGACTTTTTTGCCCTCAACGACAGGCGCGTGCTGATGTTTTCTCCGCAGGGCATGGCGGCGCAGGGCTATCAGAATCGGAACCTGTTCCAAAGCGGCTATATGCTCGGCGACTGGCAGCCCGGCGGCGCCTTTGTGCGCGAAGGCGAGTTTGTTGAGATGGACAGCGGGCATGATTTTTATGCGCCGCAGAGCTTCCTGGCTCCGGATGGTCGCCGGATCGTTATCGGCTGGCTGGATATGTGGGAATCGCCGCTGCCGGAACAGCAGGACGGCTGGGCGGGGATGCTCTCGCTGCCGCGCGAGCTGAGCCTGAGCGCGGACAACCGGCTGCAGATGCGCCCGGCTAAGGAGGTCGAAAGCCTGCGCGGGGCATGGTTCCCGTGGCCGGTGAGCACCTTGAAAAACCAGCAGACCATGCTGGTGGAAAACTGTGAGGCGATGGAGGTCATCCTGCACTGGGATAGCGCCAGTTGCAGCGCTGAGCAGTATGGCCTCAGCTTCGGCGACGGCCTGCGGGTCTACGTTGATGCGCAGATGCAGCGCCTGGTACTGGAACGCCATTATCCGCAGCATGGCCTGTGCGGCGTGCGCAGCGTTCCGTTAACCGCCGGGGCGCCGCTCAGGCTACGGGTATTCTTCGACAGCTCTTCCGTGGAGGTCTTCGTTAATGATGGTGAAGCCTGCCTCAGCAGCCGTATTTATCCGGATGGCGCGCGTCGTGAATTAACATTATTTGCCTGGAGCGGATCGGCCAGCTTATCTGAGGCCGGCGCCTGGCAGCTCGAATAATATAATTACTGTTTATTCTGTCGTTAATAACCCGTCTTCGACGATGGGCGGGTTATTATTGTCATCATCGTCGTGCTTTACCCATAACTAAAAAACTTTATTTTATTAAATAATAAAAGGGTTTACCGATGAATAAAATCTGGGTCGGCTGCATGCTGACGTCTTTATTTACCCCTCTGACCTATGCCGGGCCGTCGTTATCTCTTGAGGAACGGCTGGCGCAAATGGAGCAGCGGCTGCAGGAGACCGAACAGCGGGCGACCAGCGCCGAGGCGGAGATTCGTGCGCTAAAACGTCAGGAGAAGCCAGCCGCGGCGGTCAGCGCCGCGGCGGCTAAACCCACGCTGCAGCTCAATGATTATGGCGAATTAAAATTTTATGGCGACGTTGAGTTTAATATGGACGGCGCCAGCCGCAGCGGTAGCCTGACCTCGGTGAGAACCAGCGCGAATAAAAGCTGGGCGCCGGGAAAAAAAGAACGCTGGGATATTAACGGGCGTATTCTTCTCGGCTTTGATGGCCAGCGGAAAGGGGCTGATGGCAAGTATGCAGGCTTCAGCGTGCAGCCGCTGGCGGATATTAATGGCAAGATGAATCTGGACGATGCGGCCTTTTTCTTTGGTCAGCAGGATGACTGGAAAATTAAAATTGGCCGCTTCGAAGCCTATGATATGTTCCCGCTTAATCAGGATACCTTTATTGAATATTCCGGCAATACGGCGAACGATCTTTACAGCGACGGCTACGGCTATATTTACATGATGAAAGAGGGGCGCGGTCGCAGCAGCAGCGGCGGCAACTTCCTGCTGAGTAAAACCCTCGATAGCTGGTACTTTGAAGTGAATACGCTGGTGGAAGACGGCAGCACGCTTTTTGTCGATCGCAACTATCACGGCAACGCGCTGGATAACCAGAAAAACGTCGTCTACGTGCGCCCGGTGGTGGCGTGGCAGTCCGGCGCGTGGTCGGCGGCGGCGGCGCTGGAGAGCAACCTCGTCAATAACGCCTACGGCTATCAGGACCCGCGCGGCCGCTGGGTCGATCAGTCGAGCCGTACCGGCTACGGCATGACCATGAGCTGGAACACGCTGAAAACCGATGCCCGGGATGGCGCGGTGGTGAATCTGAGTACCGCCTATCTTGATGCCACGGATGAGCAGGACTTCAGCGCCGGTATCAACGCGTTATGGCATCGCGTGGAGCTGGGTTACATCTATGCGCATAACAAAATCGACCAGTTTAATCTGGCGGGGGTCAGCGCAGAATGCGACAACGATTGTGCCGTGCTCGCCCCGGGGCGTTATGACATCCACACGCTGCATGCCTCATGGCTGCTGCCGAATATCATGGATATGACGAATTTTAATATTTACCTCGGCGCCTACGCTTCGTGGCTGGATTCGTCGGCGGAGAAAAGCACGGGCCCGGACGAACGCTACGGCGCGCGCGTGCGCTTCAAATATCTCTTCTGAGGGTAAAGCAGGTCGCCCGGTCGCAAAGCCCGGCGGGATGATTTTGCCTTTCGTGACGGGCGCCGTGCGAAAAAATCCCCCGCAGCCTGAGCCGCGGGGGAGGTTCGGGGGACGCGTAATTAGCGCATGGCGCGCTTGAGAATGCGGTCTGACTGACGCTGGAAGTCCGCCGCCGTCTCTTCTACGGATTTCTGCCCGTAATCGATGTACTGCAGGGAGGTGCCGAACTGGGCTACGATCTGCGGGTCGTCGAAGTAGGGCGACACGGAGAGTTTCGCCGGCAGGGACTGCGCCAGCTTCAGCCCGGAAACCGCCGGATCGTCGGCCTTGATCGTGCCGTCTTCGGTCAGGTACTGCACCGCCACTTTACTCAGCGGCACGCCGCGCTCGAGTCCTAAGGTATCGACCCCGGCTTTGCTGTTCAGCAGGAAGTTAATGACCTTTGCCGCCGCTTCCGGGTTTTTCGTTGATTTACCGATCGAGAGCATCTGCGCGGGTTTAAAGAACAAACCGGCGTCGGTGGCTCCTGGCAGCATTGGGTATTCACCCAGCTCCAGCTTCGCCGGCGGCTTCAGGTTGTCGGAGTATTTATTGATGGTGGAGTTCCACATGTAGGTTCCCGCCCACTCGCCCTGAATCCACGGCTTCATCTCGTACATATTGCTTTTGCCGAAGGAGGCGTAGTATTTGGTATCCGGCATAACGTGGCTGTCGATAAGCTTTTTATACATCTGGAAAAACTCTACCCACTGCTCTTTGCTGTAGGAGAATTTTTTGGTTTTATCGTCGATAGCCGGCTGGTTGTACTTCTGAATCATATAGGAGTTCAGCAGCGCCAGGGTGTCCTGGTGCTCCAGCACCACCGGGTAGTACTGCTTGCCTAGCTTGCTTTCAAAGGCTTTTCCCGCCGCCATCAGCTCGTCCCAGGTTTTGGGATAGGCGACGCCGGCTTTTTTCCAGGTTTCGTCGTTAAAGTAGAACACGCGGGCGGTCACGGAAATGGGAATGCCGTTGAGCTTGCCGTTCACGGTGGTGGACTGCAGTTCCTTCGCGTCAAACTGGCTGAGATCGATGACGTCCTTCATCTTATTCAGATCGTAAAAGCCGTCGCCGTTTTTCGAGAAAATAGGCAGCCAGTTCCAGTTGGTCTGCATCACGTCAGGCTCGGTGCCGCCAGCGATTTGCGTGGTCAGGCGCGAGAGGTGGCCGTCCCAGCCGGTGTATTCCGCTTTGACGTTAATATCCGGATTCTGCTTATGAAATTCTTCCAGCGCTTTCAGGGTCACCTGATGGCGGCCGTTGCCGCCCCACCAGGACATGCGCAGGTCGACATCCTGTGCCAGAGAAGGTAGCGCGGTCAGGCCCAGAGTGGCGGAGATTGCGGCGCTTAAGAGCACTTTTTTCATTTTAATACTCCAGTGATTACAGAGAGATGTTCTGTTCGGTCGCCGCATCAAAGAGGTGGCATTTGTTGAGATCGAACCGGTAATAGACCTTACGATGCAGACCTTTTTCGATCATCGGCCTGGCTTCGTCGGAAGGGACGCGGGCGGTCAGCTCATAATCGGCGACCTTCATATAGACGAAGAACTCGTGGCCCATATTTTCCACGCGAACCATCTCGCCGGAGCCGCAGCCTTCGGCGAACGGCTGGTCCGCAATGGAGACAAACTCCGGGCGCACGCCGTAGAACAGCGTCTGGTCCTTGTAGCCTTCGGCTTTGCTCTGCAGCACATCGTTGAGGGGCAGCAGTTCGTCACCGATGTGCATATGCAGGCGGCCGTCGCGCTCAACCAGCTTGCAGGGACGGATGTTCATCTCCGGCGCGCCGATAAAGCCCGCGACAAACATATTTTTTGGCTTGTGGTACAGATTGTCCGGGGTATCAACCTGCATGATGTGGCCCAGCTTCATCACGCAGATGCGGTCGCCCATGGTCATGGCTTCGGTCTGATCGTGGGTGACGTAGACGGTGGTCGCCGGTTTGCCGGACTTCTTCAGCTGCTTGTGCAGATCGGAGATACGAATACGCATTGAGGCGCGCAGCTTGGCGTCGAGGTTAGAGAGCGGCTCATCGAACAGGAACACGTCCGGCTTTTTAACAATCGCCCGGCCAACCGCCACGCGCTGGGCCTGGCCGCCGGAAAGCTGGCGCGGCAGACGGTCGAGCAGCTCTTCCAGCTCGAGGATTTTTGCCGCTTCGTTAACCTGGCTTTCAATCTGATCCTTTGGCAGCTTGCTCAGCTTGAGGCCAAAAGCGAGGTTTTCACGCACCGTCATATGCGGATAGAGCGCGTAGTTCTGGAACACCATCGCAATCCCGCGCGCTTTTGGCGCGAGGTTGTTAACGATTTTCTCCCCGATACGCACTTCGCCGCCGCTGATGGTTTCCAGGCCTGCCAGCATGCGCAGGGTGGTGGATTTGGCGCAGCCGGATGGCCCGACGATCACCATAAACTCCCCGTCAGCGATTTTCAGGTCGATAGCATGTACCGCTTTGAAGCCGTTGGAGTAGACCTTTTCCAGTTTTTTGAAAATAACTTCAGCCATGATATTTCCCTCTTAACCTTTAATTCCGCTGCTGGTTACGCCCTGTACGAAGTAGCGTTGAGCCAGGAAGAATACGATGATGGATGGCAGAATGGAGATGCTCGCCATTGCCAGAATTTCGTTCCACGGAGCGCCTTCCGTGACGTCGATGGACATTTTCAGCGCCAGCGCGATCGGATACTTATCGACGCTATAGACGTAAATCAGCGGACCAATAAAGTCGTTCATTGACCACATAAACTGGAACAGCGCGACCGAGATAATCGCCGGTTTTAAAATCGGCACCACCACGTACCACAGCACCTGGAAGGAGTTGCAGCCGTCAATTTGCGCCGCCTCTTCCATATCGCGCGGCACGCCGCGCAGGAACTGAATCAGCATGAAGACGAAGAATCCCTGGGTGGCGAAGGCCAGCGGCAGGTACAGCGGCAGATAGCTGTTCAGCATGCCCATTTCGCGGAACATCAGGTACTGCGGGATAAGCAGCACGGTGCTCGGCAGCAGCATGGTGGTGATGAGGGTGGCGAACCAAAATTTCTTCCACGGGATCTCGAAGCGGGCAAAGCCGTACGCCACGATGGTGGAGGAGATAATGGTCAGGATCACTTTCGGGATGACGTACTTGAAGGTATTCAGCATGTAGTGGCCGAAGTTGTATTCAGTCCCGGTCTTCCAGCCGTTGATAAACCCGTCCCAGGTCGCGTGAGCGGGCCACAGGCTCAAGGTGGTGAAGATCTCGTGGTTCGGTTTGAACGACGCCGAGAACATCCACACCAGCGGGTAGAGCATCAGCAGGCCAACGAACAGCAGGATCACATAGCGGATGCTGGCGTTCATTTTTTCACGCCGCAGCGTTCTGGCAACCTCGCGCTCGGCGATGTCCCGGGCCGCGGAAATTTGTTGGATATCAGCCATTTTTGCCTCCCTTATCGGCGGAGTAGAACACCCAATATTTCGAAGACTTAAAGGCGATAGCGGCAAATACCGCGACGACCAGGAACAGCACCCATGCCAGCGCCGCGCCGTAGCCCATATCGAAGTACTTAAAGGCGGTGTCGTAGATATAGAGTGAGAACAGATAGGTGGAGTAGGTTGGGCCGCCGCCGGTTATCACGTACGGTCCGGTAAACTCCTGGAATGCCTGGGTGGTTTGCATAATGAAGTTGAAGAAAATCACCGGCGTAATCAGCGGCACCGTCACCTTCATAAACATCTGCCACTTCGAGGCGCCGTCGATCATCGCCGCTTCGTATTGCGATTGCGGAACGTTCTGCAGCGCCGCGAGGAAGATAACCATCGCCGAACCGAACTGCCAGACGCGCAGCAGGGTCACCGACATCAGCGCCAGCGACGGCTCGCCGAGCCAGTTGACCGGGTCGAAGCCCAGCACGCCGATAAAACTGTTCAGCAGGCCGTCGATAGCGAACAGCGCGCGCCACAGCACGGCGATGGCGACGGAGCTGCCGAGGATCGAAGGAATGTAATAAGCGGTACGGAAAAAACCGATGCCGCGCAGCTTAAAGTTCAGAACAAACGCGATGCCCAGCGCAAAGGCCAGCTTCAGCGGAATGGTTAAAAAGACATAGGCGAAGGTGACGCCCATAGACTTCCAGAAGAGAGAATCTTCGGTCAGCATGTAGCGATAGTTTTCAATGCCGTTAAATACCGGCGGACTCATCAAATCGTACTCAGTGAAACTGAGGAAGAAAGATGAAACAAAGGGAAAGGCGGTAAAGATTATCAGCCCGATGATATAGGGCGATATCCATGCCAATCCCAGCAGCTTGTTTTCATTCATACATACCTACCTGGCTTACGAGTTTGTAAAACGGATTCGGTTTATACCCGGCGTACTTCAAGCTGCGTGCGTCATCCGCGCAGAAATCAGCCGGAAAAGTTGATCTGTTGCTGGTGTCTGTGCTGGCGCTTCCTTCCCTGTTGGACCCTGTTTTTGTCATGGTTTGTCACCCGCAGCTCCCTGCTGAGCGTGCACCGGTTCGGCTTTGCTATGCCCGGCGCCTTTAATTTTATAAAACGCCGTTTTAAATTTATTTTATTGCGATTTATTACAGAGTCATTCGATTCATAACGGAAATGTGATCGAAGTCGAAACGATGTTTCAAAAAATGAGATGGCGGGCGTTTTGTCCGGACCATAAGGGCTGGTGAGCGATGCCGGGAAGGTGAAGCTGCGCAGGTTTGCGATGTTTTATTGCCCGACTAATGATTGTGTTTGCACATATTTTTTAACAAATAATATTGCGGAGGAGGGATTGCTCGGGCGGGGGAGGGGCATGCCGGACATGCCCAGGGAAGATTAGCTTTGCAGAAAATCCTGACGCACGGGCGTAAAGGTATCCAGCAGGGTTCCCGCCTTCAGGCACACGCAGCCGTGCATAATATTTGGCCGCTTGTAGAGCGTGTCGCCGGCGCTAACCACATGTTTCTCATCACCAATAGTGAATTCGAACTCGCCTGAAAGCACGTAGGTCAGCTGTTCGTGAGGGTGGTTATGCATAGGCCCGATGGCGCCGGCGTCAAAGTTAACCTCAACCGCCATCATTTTGCCATCGTGCGCCAGAATACGCCGGGTCACGCCATTGCCCAGATCGTCGAGGGTGGTCTCTTTATGAAAAATAAACATCCGCTGGTCCTGTGGTTAAGTGAAACAATGTTTCATTTAATTTATCCCACAATTTTCTAAAAAGAAACGATCGACGGGAGAAGTGGAAAGTTGATCACAAGTTTGTTTCACTGGGGGGTAACCATAAAAGGAGCGAATAATGAAAACGATTGGCCTGTTGGGGGGAATGAGCTGGGAATCCACCATTCCTTATTACCGCCTGATCAATGAGGGTATCAAAGCGCGTTTGGGCGGGCTGCACTCCGCCAGGCTGTTGTTACATAGCGTTGATTTCCATGAGATTGAAGCCTGTCAGGCCGCCGGTGAATGGGAACGTGCCGGCGATATGCTGGCGCAGGCGGCGCTGGGCCTGCAGCAGGCGGGCGCCGAAGGCATCGTGCTCTGTACTAACACGATGCATAAAGTGGCCGATGCCGTTGAAGCGCGCTGCGGCGTGCCGTTTCTGCACATCGCCGATGCGACCGGGCGGGCGATTGAGAAAAAGGGCATGCGCAACGTCGCCCTGCTGGGGACGCGCTATACCATGGAACAAGAATTCTATCGCGGCCGCCTGCAGCAGCAGTTTGCTATCGAGACGCTGGTTCCGTCCGCTGACGATCGCCAGCGGATCAACCAGATTATCTTTGATGAACTCTGTCTCGGCACCTTTAGCGAGGCTTCGCGCGACTATTACCTGCAGGTTATCGAGGCGCTGGCGGCGCAGGGGGCGGAAGGCGTTATCTTCGGCTGCACCGAGATTGGCCTGCTGGTGCCCGTAGAAAGCAGCCCGCTGCCGGTATTTGATACCGCGGCCATTCACGCCGCGGATGCGGTGGAGTTTATGCTTTCTTAAGCACCGTATCGAGCGGGCGCTGGATCTGCGCCAGGCTGTGCTGCAAGTGGTGAATAAAGGCGTCGACCAGCGCCGATCCGGGGCGGTGCAGCGGGCGGATCATGCTGACGGTAAACGGCACATCGATGCTGAAGCGGCGCACCGCGACGCCGCTTTCGGCATAATCGAGGGCGGTGAGCGGATTAACCACCGAGATGCCGACGCCCGCGCGCACCATCGCGCAAATCGACGCGGCGCTGTGCGTTTCGACCACCATCCGCCGCTTGACCTGATGTTCAAGGAACAGGGCGTCAAGCAGCTGGCGATAGCTGTCGGTCCGCGACAGGCTGATGTAGTTTTCAGCGTGGAAATCGGCGGGGGTCAGAACCTGCTTCGCGGCGAGCGGATGGCCCTGCGGCAGGACGCAGACTTCATTCAGCGTCAGCAGCGGCGTGCGTTCGGTTCCGGCGGGCGTATGCAGGGTTTCGGTCAGGCCAAGATCGTGGCGCTGGGCGGAGAGCCACTCCTCCAGCAGAGGCGACTCCTGGGGGACGATTTGCAGGCTGACCTCCGGATAGCGCGCCAGAAACGGCTGCAGCAGCAGCGGTAAAAAGGACTGGGAAAATACCGGCAGGCACACCACCGACAGCTCGCCCTGGCGAAACTCGCGCAGGCTTTCCGCCGCGCTGACGATCCTGTCCAGCCCGTACCACGACCGCTGCACCTCTTCAAACAGCCGCAGCCCCTGGACCGTGGGCTGCAAGCGGCCGCGAGCGCGCTCAAAAAGCTTCAGTCCCAGCACCTTTTCAAAGCGCGCCAGCTCCCGGCTGACCGTCGGCTGCGAAGTATGCAGCATGCGGGCGGCCTCGGTCAGATTACCGGTGGTCATCACCGCGTGGAAGATTTCGATATGACGCAAATTGACGGCGGGCATGGCGGCTCTCGGGTGGCATCAGGTGTCCATATCATTTTTGCATAGACTCACGATAAAACGATATTTTTTATTCCCTTCAGGCTATGGCGTAATCATAAAAAACACGCACAACGCAGACAACGCCGGAGTTCACCATGCCACGCTCGCTTTACGCCACCGATACCGACCTGACCGCAGATAACCTGTTGCGCCTGCCCGCCGAGTTTGGCTGCCCGGTATGGGTCTACGACGCGCAGATTATTCGCCGCCAGATTGCCCAGCTCAGCAAGTTTGACGTGGTGCGCTTTGCGCAGAAGGCGTGTTCGAATATTCATATCCTGCGCCTGATGCGCGAGCAGGGCGTGAAGGTGGATTCCGTCTCCCTCGGGGAGATTGAGCGCGCGCTGGCGGCGGGCTACGATCCGCAGCAGCATCCGGAAGATATTGTCTTTACCGCCGATCTGATCGACGACGCAACGCTGGAGCGGGTGAAGGAGCTGCAGATCCCGGTGAACGCCGGGTCGGTGGATATGCTGAGCCAGCTGGGGGAAGTTTCGCCGGGCCATCGCGTATGGCTGCGGGTCAATCCGGGATTCGGTCACGGCCACAGCCAGAAAACCAATACCGGCGGTGAAAACAGCAAGCACGGTATCTGGTATAGCCATCTGCCGGCGGCGCTGGAAGTGATGCGCCGCTATCAGCTGCAGCTGGTGGGTATTCACATGCACATTGGCTCAGGGGTGGATTATGCTCACCTGGAGCAGGTGTGCGGCGCGATGGTGCGTCAGGTGATCGAGTTTGGTCAGGATCTGCAGGCGATCTCCGCCGGCGGCGGACTGTCGATCCCTTATCACGAGGACGAAGAGGCGATCGATACCGATCACTATTACGGCCTGTGGAACGCCGCCCGCGAGCAGGTGGCGAAGCATCTGGGGCATCCGGTGAAGCTGGAGATCGAACCGGGTCGTTTCCTGGTGGCGGAATCCGGCGTTCTGGTCTCCCAGGTTCGCAGCGTGAAGGAGATGGGCAGCCGTCACTTTGTGCTGATTGACGCCGGCTTTAACGATTTGATGCGTCCGTCGATGTACGGCAGCTACCATCATATCAGCGCCCTGGCGGCGGACGGTCGCGACCTCAGCGCGGCGCCGATGATTGAAACCGTGGTCGCCGGGCCGCTGTGCGAATCCGGTGACGTCTTCACGCAGCAGGAAGGGGGGAAAGTGGAAACGCGCCTGCTGCCTGACGTGGCGCCGGGCGACTATCTGGTGCTGCACGATACCGGCGCCTACGGCGCGTCTATGTCCTCGAACTACAACAGCCGCCCGCTGCTGCCGGAAGTGCTGTTCGATAACGGCAGCGCGCGGCTGATTCGCCGCCGCCAGACCATTCAGGAGCTGCTGGTCTTAGAGCAAGTCTGATCTAAAAAGGGACCCGTCGTTACCGACTCGCGCAGCACCAGCGTGCCGGTAAACGGCGGGATCGTTTCGATCGGCTGATGGTTGGCAAGCTTGATCGCCTGGTCGATGGCGGTGGTGATCATATTATCGATGGGCAGATAGACCGTCGACAGGCCCGGCTCCAGCCATTTTGCGCTGGGGGCGTCATCAAAACCAAATAGCGAAACGTCCTGCGGGATCCGCAGCCCGGCCTGATGCAGCGCTTTTGAGGCGCCGAGCGCCATATCATCGTTACAGGAAAAAAGCGCGCTGAACGGCGTTTTTTCCTCCAGCAGCTCCCGGCACAGCTCGTAGCCGCGGGTCATCGTTGAATCGCCGTATTTAACTTTCTCCGGGTCCCACGCAATACCATTTTTCTTCAGCGCCTTACGGTAACCCTGCAGGCGGGCTTTGCCCGTTGGCGTGTGCATGGGGACGGTCAGGCAGGCGATCTCGCGATGGCCCTGAGTAATCAGATAATTAACCGCTTGGAATGCGGCATCCTCCTGCTCGAAGAACACGCAGCGCTCGCGCGCAAGGCTGACGTCGCGGTTAATCACCACCAGCGGCATATCGACGGAGTCGATCAGCGACATGATCTTCTTTTCGCTCATATGGCGGGTATAGAGGATGATGGCGTCGCACTGGCGATCGGCAAGCATCTGCACCGCTTCTTCTTCGCGCTCCGGCGCATCGTGGCCGTCGGTGACAATCAGCTGCTTGCCCCAGGCTTCCGTCTGGCGCGAAGCCTGCTGCAGCAGACGGCCAAAGTAGAAGCCGTCGAAGGTGGACACCACCAGTCCGATGCTGTTGCTCGTGCGGTTGGCCAGCGAACGGGCGAGAAAGTTCGGCCGATACCCCAGCTCCTCCATCGCTTTGAATACCTGTTGGCGGGTACTCTCTTTTACCTGACCTGTGCCGTTCAACACGCGGGAAACCGTCGCTTTAGAGACGCCTGCGCGAATTGAGACATCCAGCATTGTAGCCATTCATCGATTCCTGATATCACGTGGTGTTTTGCAGTTTATCACAGACATTCAGGGGGATATGACCTCTACGCCGTGCAAAAAACTATCGGGATCACGCTTTTTGCAGGAACTGCGCCGCGGTGAAAGCGATGCCGTCAATGTGGTATGCCAATATTTAATTTTATAAAAATTTGGAATACCAAATAGCGCATTGAGATCTTAATCACAGAAGTTTTTACCACCTCTCACTATTTTTTGGTATGCCAAAAGGTGTTCGGCTGTACACCTGGCGCGCAAGAAGCCCTTAAACCTGAGGTATCCTTTATGGCATTGCAGGAAAAATTGATCGACTCACTGGGGAGTTTCGCCACGAAATTCAACAGCTACCGCTACATCATGGCGATAAAATCCGCCTTTATTACCCTGATGCCGGTGATCATCGTTGGCGCCTTTTCGGTGCTGATCTCAAACATGGTGCTGGACCCGAAAAACGGACTCGCCAGCTTTCAGTCGCTATCGTTTCTCGCCGCGCTCAAGCCGATTACCAGCGCTATCAACTATGCGACCCTCAACTTCCTTAATATCGGCGCGGTGTTTCTGATCGGCATCGAGCTGGGGCGCATTAACGGTATCAAGAGCCTGTTCCCCGGCCTGCTGGCGGTGATTTGCTTTATCTGCGTCACCCCAACCACCGTCGAGATGATGGTTGACGGGCAGCTGCACGTGGTCAAAGACGTGCTGCTGCGCCAGTTTTCAGATACCCGCAGCCTGTTCCTCGGCATGTTTATCGCCATTTTGTCGGTAGAGATTTACTGCTGGCTGGAGACGCGCAAGGGCCTGAAGATAAAGATGCCGGATACCGTGCCGCCGAACGTGGCGGCGTCGTTTTCGGCGCTGATCCCGGCGATTATTACCACCACCGCCATCGCCACCTTTGGCTTTATTTTCCATCAGCTAACCGGCATGTATCTGTATGACGCGGTCTACCTGGTGGTGCAGCAGCCGCTGGAGCGCGTGGTGCAAAGCCTGCCGGGGATCCTGCTGCTGATGTTCGTCGCCCAGCTGTTCTGGGTTATCGGTATTCACGGCAATCAGATGATCAAACCGATCCGCGAGCCGCTGCTGCTGGGCGCGATTACCGTCAATATGAGCGCCTTTGAGCAGGGAAAAGAGGTGCCGAACATCATCACCATGCCGTTCTGGGACGTCTATATGAGCATCGGCGGCTCGGGGCTGACCATTGGCCTGCTGATTGCGGTAATGATCGCCAGCAAGCGCAAGGAGATGAAAGAGATCGCTAAGCTATCGATTGGCCCGGGGCTGTTCAATATTAACGAACCGGTGATTTTCGGTATGCCGATCATGCTCAATCCGATCCTCGCGATCCCCTTTATCATCACGCCGCTGGTGACCGGCAGCATCGGCTACTTCGCGACGGTGGCCGGGTTTGCCGGAAAAGCGGTGGTGATGGTGCCCTGGACCACGCCGCCGCTGATTAACGCCTGGCTCTCTACCGCCGGTTCGATGGGGGCGGTGGTGACCCAGCTGGTTTGTATCATCGCCGCGGTACTGATTTACCTGCCGTTTGTGAAGATTGCCTCCCGCCGTCTGGAAACCGCGCAGCGGCAGGCGGAAAACTCACAGATCGCCAACAACGCCTGAGGATATGATGAGTACAAAAAGGATTGCGATTCCCGACGATTTTATCCTTGGCGCGGCGGCCTCCGCCTGGCAGACCGAGGGCTGGAGCGGCAAGAAAGAGGGGCAGGACTCCTGGCCCGATCTCTGGTACAAACGCGACCGCCACGTCTGGCATAACGGCTACGGCCCGGCGGTGGCCACCGATTTTATCAACCGCTTTCGCGAGGACGTCCAGCTGATGAAGCTGGCGGGCCTGACCCACTACCGCACCTCAATCAACTGGTCGCGCTTTCTGACCGATTATGAAAAAGTCACGGTTGATGAGGAGTATGCGGCCTACTATGACCAGCTGTTCGACGAGCTGCTGGCTAACGGCATCGAGCCGATGATCTGCCTTGAACACTACGAGCTGCCGGGCTACCTGCTGGAGCAGTACGGCGGCTGGGCGGCAAAAAAGGTCGTCGAGCTGTTCGTCCGCTACGCGGAGAAGGTGTTTGCCCGCTATCACCAGAAGGTCACGCGCTGGTTTACCTTCAATGAACCGATTGTCGTGCAAACCCGCGTCTACCTTGACGCGCTGCGCTGGCCCTACGAGCAAAATACCGGGACCTGGATGCAGTGGAACCACCACAAGGTGCTGGCGACGGCGAAGGTGGTCAGGCTGTTTCGCGACAAGGGCTATCGCGGAACGGTAGGCTGCATTCTCAATCCGGAAGTGACCTACCCGCGCTCAGCGGCGGCTCACGACGTGCGCGCCGCCGAAGTTTACGATCTGTTCTATAACCGCATCTTCCTCGACCCGCTGGTCCACGGCGAATACCCGCCAGCGCTATTTGCGCTGCTGGCGCAGCACGACGTCGCCTGGGACTACAGCGCCGAAGAGCTGGCGATTATCCGCGACAATACCGTGGATGAGCTGGGCATTAACCTCTACTACCCGCACCGGGTCAAGGCGCCGTCGCGCGCCTGGCACCCGCAGACGCCGTTCCATCCGGCCTGGTATTACGAACCCTTCGAGCTGCCCGGGCGGCGAATGAACGCCTCCCGCGGCTGGGAAATCTATCCGCGTATCGTTTTTGATATGGCGATGCGGATTAAAAATGATTACCGCAATATTCCGTGGTTTATCGCCGAAAGCGGCATGGGCGTTGAAAACGAAGGGCAGTTTCGCGACGGCGAAGGCATGATTGTCGATGAGTACCGCATTCGCTTTATCAGCGAGCATCTCTGGCAAACGCTGCTCGCGCGGGAGGCGGGAGCCAACTGTCACGGCTACATGCTGTGGGCGTTTACCGACAACGTGTCGCCGATGAACGCGTTTAAAAATCGCTACGGGCTGATTGAAATCGATCTGCAGAACGACCGGGCGCGGCGGCCGAAGGCTTCCGCCAGCTGGTTTCGCACGCTGCGCGAAAGCCGCGAGCTGACGCTGGATATCGACGATGAGTTGCGCTAGCCCGGCGTAAATTTTGCTAAGATAGCGCCGATATGGATTCACTCGCAGACAAGGCACAGGTGATATTGTGGAGAAGGCTATCATTCCGCCGGAAAAGAAACCCTACCAGGAAATTGGCGATGATTTACGCGCCCAGATTGCGCAGGGGCGTTACCCCATCGGGTCGCGACTGCCGCCGGAACGCAATATCGCTGAAACCTACGGCGTCAGCCGCACCATCGTCCGCGAAGCCCTGCTGATGCTGGAGCTGCAGGGCACGGTCGATATTCGCCAGGGCTCGGGAGTTTACGTGATGCGTATCCCCCACGAGGATGATAGCGAGGAAGAGCAGATGCTGAGCAGCGACGTCGGTCCGTTTGAAATTCTGCAGGCCCGCCAGCTGCTGGAGAGCAATATTGCCGCCTTTGCGGCAAAAATGGCGACGCGTGCCGATATCGACAACCTTAAGCGCATCATCGAGCAGGAGCAGCGGGCGATTGCCGGCAACGACGCCTCCCAGGATAACGCGCGGATGTTTCACCTGGTGCTGGCCGGGGCGACGCAAAACCAGATGCTGCTGGCAACGGTTGAACGTATCTGGCTGCAGATGGACAGCAGCCCGCTCTGGCAGCAGTTTAACGCGCATATCGCCAGCCGCGCCTATCGCCTGAAGTGGCTCGGTGAACGGCAGGCGATTCTCGCCGCGCTGCGCCGTCGCGACGTGATGGGCGCCTGGCAGGCGATGTGGCAGCACCTGGAAAATGTTAAAAACAGCCTGCTGGAGCTGTCGGACGAAGACGCGCCGGATTTTGACGGCTACCTGTTTGAGTCGGTACCGATCTTTCAGGGAAAGCCGGTATGACCATTCTGCCCCTGTACGCCGCGCCGCAGCACGCGCCGCAGGTAGCGGAGTGGCTGTGGCAGGCCTTTGGCGGCGAGACGCTGCCGCGGGCGTTTTTTGCCAGCATCGTCGCCCACAGCCAGACGCCGGGGGCGCTGCCGCTGACCTTTATTGCCGTTGAGGGCGAGCTTCTGCTGGGAACGGTGGGGCTCTGGCGCTGCGATCTGATCAGCCGCCAGGACCTGTTTCCGTGGATGGCGGCGCTGTACGTTGCCGAAGAGGCGCGCGGGCAGGGGCTGGCGGGGAAACTGCAGCAGCATGTTATTGATTATGCCCGCCGGAGCGGCTATCCGCAGCTGCATCTCTACTCCGCCTGCCGGGATTTTTATGAGCGCTTCGGCTGGCGCTATATCGGCGAAGGCCTCGATTATCCGGCCACCGCCGTGCACCTCTACCGCTACGACCTGTCGCTCTCTAATGGGGCGATCACCGAGTGACGGCGAACCAGCGTCGGGCTGAACAGGTGGGTGATTTCCGGCGGCGGGAGCCTGTCCGCCAGCGCTAGCGCCAGTTCGGCCGCCTGGGTCGCCATGGTGACAATCGGGTAGCGCACCGTGGTCAGACGCGGGCGAACGTAGCGGGATATCAAAACATCATCAAAGCCAATCAGCGAAATCTCGCGCGGTACGTCGATGCCGTTATCGTTCAGCACCCCCATCGCGCCTGCGGCCATCGAGTCGTTGTAGCAGGCGACGGCGGTGAAATTCCTGCCGCGTCCCAGCAGTTCGGTCATCGCCTGTTCGCCGCCGCTTTCATCCGGCTCGGCAAACGTCACCAGCCGATCGTTAATGGCAATGCCGCTCTCTTTGAGCGCGTCGTAGTAGCCCTGCAGACGATCTTCGGCATCCGAAATCGCATGGTTGGAGCACAGATAGCCGATGCGGGTATGGCCCTGCTGGATCAGATGCCGGGTCGCCAGCCACGCGCCGTAGCGGTCGTCCAGGGCCACGCAGCGCTGCTCAAAGCCGGACAATATGCGGTTGATAAGCACCATGCCGGGAATTTGCTTCATCAACCCGGCAAGCTCGTCATCGGGGATCATTTTAGCGTGCACCACCAGCGCCGCGCAGCGGTGGCGGATAAGCTGTTCAATCGCCTGGCGCTCTTTTTGGATGCTGTGGTAGCCGTTGCCAATCAGCAAAAAGTTGCCGGTATTGTAGGCGACCTGCTCGACGGCTTTGACCATGGCGCCGAAAAAGGGGTCGGATACGTCGCCCACCACCAGGCCTACGGTTTCCGTTGACTGCTGCGCCAGCGCTCGGGCGTTGGCGTTCGGGTGGTAATTCAGCGTTTCCATCGCCGCGGTGACCGACTGACGGGAAACCTCGCTGGCTTTCGGGGAGTTGTTGATCACGCGGGATACGGTAGCGACGGACACTCCAGCGAGTCGGGCTACATCCTTAATTGTCGCCATACCAGACCTTTTATAGGGTAAGCGTTTACATTGAGGTTATGTTACGGGAAAGCTCGGCAGATTCAAGGATAAGGGCTAACGGGTTAACGCAAATGTGATGCAGGTTTGCCTTGCTGATGACAAAGTTACACACAGCCGGCGCGGTGAATGAAACGGCGAGCGGTAAATTCACACCTTTGGTTACACTTTGCGATTAGCTGTTGCGAATGTTCGCTGGTTTCTCTGTTCACTGCATTGATATTCTTGTTATCCCAGAGGTATTGATAGGTGGAGTCGACTTCACGTTGACCACTCTAATTACACCAGCCTGCGCAGATGCGCAGGTTTTTTTTGCCCGTCGTAACGCCCCGTGCCGTTCACCCGCAGCGGAAATCATCAGGATGCGCGCACCAACCCTGAACGGAACCTTCCTCCGAACACAGAGAAAGAAAACGTCCTCACCCAAACCAGCCTGAACACAAAAAAACCGCCAAAATCCTCGCACCGTTTTTTCCTGCTATCCGCCGCTGTTACAGTTAGCGAAAATGGTAATAACTGGTTGCACTTAGGCTTATTCCCTTGCGTTTTAACGCTGGTGTCTCGGGGCTAAAAAACCTGACAATCAGGGTCCCAGAGGTATTGATAGGTGAGTTTGTTAAGTACGCATTTCGTACTGATTATCTTGCACCGGCCTGCGCAGATGCGCAGGTTTTTTTTATCCTGAAAATTCTCCCCCACACTGCTTTCAAGCGCCTTCTCGTGTAACCTGCAATGACTTAATAACCGGTCAAATGGAGTTGTTATGCTTTTGGCATTTTTCAGGCTGCTGTTCAAAGGAATGTACCGGGTCAGGCTGACCGGTGACACGCAGGCTCTGCAAGGCAAAAAGGTCCTGATTACCCCGAACCACGTCTCTTTCCTTGACGGGGTCCTGCTGGCGCTGTTTCTACCCGTTCGCCCGGTCTTTGCGGTGTACTCTTCCATCAGCCAGCGCTGGTTTATGCGCGCGCTGTCGCCGATTATCGACTTTGTCCCGCTTGACCCGACAAAACCGATGTCGATTAAACACCTCGTGCGCCTGATTGAGCAGGGGCGGCCGGTGGTTATCTTCCCGGAGGGACGCATCTCGGTGAGCGGATCGCTCATGAAAATCTATGATGGGGCCGCGTTCGTTGCCGCGAAGTCGCAGGCCACCATTATTCCGCTGCGTATCGAAGGCGCCGAGCTGACCCCGTTCAGCCGCCTGAAAGGGCTGGTCAGACGCCGCCTGTTCCCGCGTATCCGGCTGCACCTGCTGCCGCCAACGCATCTGCCGATGCCGGAAGCGCCGCGGGCCCGCGATCGCCGCAAAATTGCCGGCGAAATGCTGCATCAGATAATGATGGAAGCGCGGATGGCGGTACGTCCGCGGGAAACGCTGTATGAATCTCTGCTGGCGGCGCAGGACCGTTTCGGCGCGCGGAAAAACTGCGTGGAAGATATTAACTTCCAGCCGGATACCTATCGCAAGCTGTTGACCAAAACGCTGTTTGTCGCACGTATTCTGGAAAAATACAGCGCTCAGGGCGAAAAAATCGGCCTGATGCTGCCGAACGCCGGGATCAGCGCGGCGGTGATTTTTGGCGCGATTGCGCGCGGGCGTATTCCGGCGATGATGAACTATACCGCCGGGGTAAAAGGCCTGAGCAGCGCGATTACCGCCGCTGAAATCAAAACCGTGTTCACCTCCCGCACCTTCCTCGATAAGGGCAAGCTCTGGCACCTGCCGGAGCAGCTGACCCAGGTGCGCTGGGTATTTCTGGAGGATTTAAAAGGCGAGGTGACCAGCGCCGATAAGCTGTGGATCTTCAGCCATCTGCTGATGCCGAAGCTGGCGCAGGTCAGGCAGCAGCCGGAAGATGCGGCAATCATTCTCTTCACCTCCGGTTCGGAAGGCCACCCCAAAGGCGTGGTGCATAGCCACAAGAGCATTCTTGCCAACGTCGAGCAGATTAAAACCATCGCCGATTTTACCGCCAACGACCGCTTTATGTCGGCGCTGCCGCTGTTCCACTCCTTTGGCCTGACGGTTGGCCTGTTCACGCCGCTGTTTACCGGAGCGGAAGTGTTTCTCTATCCCAGCCCGCTGCACTACCGCGTGGTGCCGGAGCTGGTATATGACCGCAACTGTACGGTGCTGTTCGGCACCTCAACTTTCCTCGGGAACTATGCCCGCTTCGCCAATCCCTACGATTTTTATCGTCTGCGCTACGTGGTGGCCGGGGCGGAAAAACTTCAGGACAGCACTAAACAGCTGTGGCAGGACAAGTTTGGCCTGCGCATCCTCGAAGGTTATGGCGTAACCGAGTGCGCGCCGGTGGTGTCGATTAACGTCCCGATGGCGGCGAAGGTGGGCACCGTTGGCCGGATACTGCCGGGAATGGACGCGCGGCTGCTGGCGATGCCGGGCATTGAACAGGGCGGTCGCCTGCAGCTTAAAGGGCCGAACATTATGAACGGCTATCTGCGGGTGGAAAATCCGGGCGTGCTGGAAGCGCCGGAGGCGGAAAACCAGCATGGCGAAATGGAGAGCGGCTGGTATGACACCGGGGATATCGTCGTCTTCGACGAGCAGGGATATGTTCGTATTCAGGGGCGAGCGAAGCGCTTTGCTAAAATTGCCGGTGAGATGGTGTCGCTGGAGATGGTCGAGCAGATGGCGCTGGCGGTCTCTCCTGACAGGATGCACGGTACGGCCATCAGGCAGGATGCCAGCAAAGGCGAGGCCTTAGTGCTCTTCACCACCGATAATGAACTGAATCGTGAAAAGCTGCTGCGCTACGCTCGTGAACACGGCGTGCCGGAGCTGGCGGTTCCGCGCGACATTCGCTGGCTGAAGCAGCTCCCGGTTCTGGGCAGCGGCAAGCCGGACTTTGTCACCCTTAAAAGTATGGTTGAAGAGACGGAACATTCTGATGAGTGAGTCAGTACACACTAACAATTCGCTGTACTCGAAGGGGATGGTGGCGGTTATCTGCGCCCAGTTTTTGTCGGCATTTGGCGATAACGCGCTGCTGTTTGCGACCCTCGCGCTGATGAAGCAGCAGTTCTACCCTGACTGGAGCCAGCCGGTGATGCAGATGCTGTTTGTGGGCGCTTACATTCTCTTTGCGCCGTTTGTCGGGCAGTTTGCCGACAGCTTCGCCAAGGGACGGGTGATGATGGTCGCCAACGGCATGAAGCTGGTTGGCGCCGGCTGTATCTGCTTCGGCGTGAACCCGTTTCTCGGCTACACCCTGGTCGGCATCGGCGCGGCCGCCTATTCCCCGGCGAAATACGGCATCCTGGGCGAGCTGACCACCGGCGATAAGCTGGTGAAAGCCAATGGCCTGATGGAGTCCTCGACCATCGCGGCGATTCTGCTGGGCTCGATGGCGGGCGGCATCCTTGCGGACTGGCACGTTCTGGCGGCGCTGGCCCTCTGCGCGCTGGTTTACGGCGCAGCGGTGGTGGCGAACCTGTGGATCCCGAAACTGCCCGCGGCCCGTCCGGGACAATCATGGCGCTTTACGCCGATGACCCACAGCTTCTTCAGCGCCTGCAAAACGCTGTGGCGCAACGGGGAGACCCGCTTTTCGCTGGTGGGAACCAGCCTGTTCTGGGGGGCCGGCGTAACGCTGCGCTTCCTGCTGGTGCTGTGGGTACCCGTGGCGCTTGGGATCGCCAGCAACGCCATGCCCACCTACCTTAATGCGATGGTCGCGGTGGGGATTGTGCTGGGTGCGGGTGCGGCGGCGAAGCTGGTGACGCTGCAGACGGTCTCCCGCTGCATGCCTGCCGGGATTCTGATTGGTATCGCGGTGATCTTTTTTACCCTTCAGCATGCGCTTCTGCCGGCGTTTGGCCTGCTGCTGCTGCTCGGCGTGTTCGGCGGCTTCTTTATCGTGCCGCTTAACGCGCTGCTGCAGGAGCGCGGCAGGCATACCGTCGGCGCGGGCAACGCGATAGCGGTACAAAACCTCGGCGAAAACGTCGCCATGCTGCTGATGCTGGGGCTCTATTCGCTGGCGGTCAAGGCGGGTATTCCGGTCGTTGGCGTCGGGGTTGGTTTTGGTGCGGTGTTCGCGCTGGCCATCGCCGCCCTGTGGCTCTGGGGACGGCGGCGCTAGAACGTCTTGCGCTTACCGGGCTACGACGGTGCGGCTGCCGTAGCCCGGATAAGCCGTTTACGGCGCCGGGTAGGTATAAATCCGGTGCACCGCTTCAATCTCCGCCAGAACCTCCTCGCTGAGCTCAAGATGCAGGCTTTCGACGTTGGTCTTCAGCTGATCCAGCGAAGTGGCGCCGAGCAGAGTGCTGGCGACAAACGGCTGACGGCGCACGAAGGCCAGCGCCATTTGTGCCGGATCTAGGTTATGCCGTTTTGCGATATCGACATATGCCGCGACCGCCAGCTGTGTCTGCTCGCCGCTGTAGCGCGTAAAGCGGCTGAACAGGGTGTTGCGCGCCCCGGCCGGCTTCGCGCCGTTGAGATACTTCCCGGTCAGCGTACCGAATGCCAGGCAGGAGTAGGCCAGCAGCTCTACGCCTTCATACTGGCTTACCTCCGACAGCGCAACCTCATAGCTGCGGTTCACCAGGCTATACGGGTTCTGGATGGTGACAATACGCGGCAGGTCGTGCTTATCCGCGAGGTGCAGATAGCGCATCACGCCAAACGCCGTCTCGTTGGAAACGCCGATATAGCGGATTTTGCCGGCGCGCTGGAATTCGGTTAGCGCTTCCAGGGTATCCAGCAGGGTGACCACCGGCGCGGAGTCGGTCCAGGTGTAGCCCAGCTTGCCGAAGCAGTTGGTCGGGCGCTGCGGCCAGTGAACCTGGTAAAGATCGAGATAATCGGTCTGCAGGCGCTTCAGGCTATCGTGCAGAGCGTCGCGGATATTTTTGCGATCCAGAACGTGATTTGGACGGATGCTGCTGTCGTTGTTACGCGCAGGGCCGCTGACTTTGGAGGCGATAACCAGCTTTTCGCGGCTGCCGTGTTTCGCCAGCCAGTTGCCGACGTAGGTTTCCGTCAGCCCCTGAGTTTCCGGGCGCGGCGGGACAGGATACATTTCAGCGACATCAATCAGGTTGATGCCCTGGCTGACAGCGTAGTCGAGCTGTTGGTGAGCGTCGGCCTCGCTATTCTGTTCACCAAAAGTCATAGTGCCCAGCCCCAGCGTGCTGATTTCGAGAGAACTGTGTGGGATACGGTGATACTGCATAGCCGGCTTCCTTTTTTATCGACAAGGTCAGGCTTTCCCCGACAAAGGAGTATCAAAATGGCAGAGGGGAAGAAAAAGAGGAAGTAAAAAGATCAAAAAAGCCGGGCTGGTGGGGTCCGCAGGCTGCTGTCGCGGACGTATCAGGTTTACCCGACTCTTTTCTCAACACCGAGGCTGGTTGCAGAGGGCGCGTTGCCAGGCGATTGCCGGCAAGCGGCGAGCCGCCGCAATCTTTTAGCGCTTAATAATTTGTGAAACGTCGTCACGATTGATCTGCATTTTATTGCCCTGCTGATCTTCGTAGCTGATAAGACCGGTATCGTCGTCAACCGCCGGCTTACCGTCGGTCAAAATCATGCGCCCGTCTTTTGTCGCCATAACGTAATCGCTGCTGCAACCGGAAACCGAGAAGGCCAGTCCTACGGCGGAAATCAACACTGCCCATTTTTTCATCGTTAACACCTCTATAATGGTCGCACCTCACACCAGTGTATTAATAGCCTGATTTGTGAGACATAAAAAGCAGTAAAGTCTTAAAAAAGATTGCAGCCCAGGTTTGGGCTGCATTTTTGCGGGTTACAGCGGATTTTTTTTATTACGCAGCAGGTTGAGGCTTTCGACGGCAATCGAGAAGAACATCGCGAAGTAGATGTAGCCTTTCGGGATATGGATACCGAAGCTTTCGAGCATCAGGGTAAAGCCAACCAGAATCAAAAACGCCAGCGCCAGCATTTTCACCGACGGGTGGCGGTCAACAAAGTCGCCAATCGAGCGGGCGGCAAACATCATCACCAGCACCGCGATAACCACCGCGGCCATCATGATGAACAGATGGTCCGAGAGCCCAACGGCGGTGATCACCGAATCGAGGCTGAAAATGATATCCAGCAGCATAATCTGCACAATTGCGCCCATAAAAGAGTGGACGTTGGTCTTCGGCCCTTCCTCTTCCCCCTCGATCGATTCGTGGATCTCTTTACTGGCTTTCCAGATCAGGAACAGGCCGCCGAGCAGCAGGATCAGATCGCGGAAGGAGACGTCGTGGCCGAACGCGCTAAACAGCGGATTGGTCAGCTTAACGACCCAGGCGATAGAGGCCAGCAGCCCAAGACGCATGAGCATTGCGCCCATTAACCCGATGCGTCGCGCGTGGGCGCGCTGGGCGGTGGGTAGTTTGGCAACAACCAGAGAGAGAAAAATAATATTGTCGATCCCGAGTACGATTTCCAGCAACGTCAGCGTACCCAGCGCCAGCCAGGCGTTAGGATCGGTTATCCATGCAAATAACATTGTTCAAAGTCCTGCAAAAAAGAAAGTAGCAATTATATGCAACCCGGCAGGCAGAACAAAAAATTAATCGTGGCTGAGCAGAAAATGGCGAGCCAGCAGGGCGGCGGTGAAGTTTTTCTTCAGGTAGAAACCGCGCGGCAGGGTGAGGATCGGTTCGCCGTGTGCGCCGATAGCCTCGGTTAAGGCTTTACTGTTGGCGGCTTTCGGGCGCAGCTGCAGCACTTCGCCGTGGCGGGCGGTAATGCGTTCGACCTGGCCCAGCACGATCAGATCCATTAACTCTTCCCAGTCCATTCGCAGCTGCCGATCCTCTTCTTCGTTGGGGGTCCAAAGCAGCGGCGCCCCGACCCGACGCTGCGCGAGCGGGATCGCGCGATCGCCCTCTACCGGCACCCACAGTACGCGCTTGAGCTTATGGCGGACGTGGCTGCTCTCCCAGGTGACTCCGCTGTTGCCGGTGAGCGGAGCGACGCAGACAAAGGTGGTTTCCAGCGGCCGCCCCTGGGCGTCCACGGGGATCGTTTTCAGCTCGACGCCCAGCGCGGCGAAATCCTGCTCGGGTTTACTCCCGGCGCTGGCGCCTAGCCAAATCTCCAGCAGGATGCCCGTCCATCCTTTATCGCGCTTCAGATCGCGCGGAATCGGAATACCCGCCAGCGCGGCTAGCTCACCCAGCGAATAGCCCGCCAGCCGCTGGGCCTGGGCTAAAAGCTGCTGCTGGGTTTGCGGCGGTGCAAGCAGGGGCGAGAGGGTGGGCATAAGATGAAACCTCTGGTTAAAAAATAAGCGCTATTTTTGTGCGTTGTGGATAGAGTTTACCTTTTCCTGGGTAAGTATGACAATTTGATGATTCATATGACTTTTTTTTGTCTTTTTTGCCGCGAAAAAAATTACCGCGGCGGGTTTTCCAGAACTGGTCACTGGCAATGAACAGGATCTTACACCATGTTATCCACAGAAAAGTGGGATAACTGGGGAAAAGCGTCACTACTGTTTCCATTTACAGCCTTGACGTGCGACGAAAATCGAATTTTTAGACAAAATATGTCCGATGAGCTCGCGTAATCTGTGGATAAAACCGACATTGTTCGATCTTTCATCAGTTCCGGGATCGCATGTGTGATGATCATCACGTTATGCTGTAATTTATGAAAATAATGCATTCTAACTTAATGAATATAATGCCATTATTAAATATGGCTATGGGTAAGCGTTTAGGACTACTCCGGGTTTTCCCTGGGTAATTCCATACTTCTTCACAACTCTATCCACAGAAAAAGTGAATAAAATGGCGCTGTGATAGCTAACGCTGTTTATAACTCTGCTGATAACTGTGAGTTATTCAAATGTTATTCGTGAGCCGTGTGGCAACAGAGTGGTTTACCGTTTCCGGCGAGTGTGAAACAATCGTTCACATTGAAGATTATTTTGAGGTAGTCCGGTGATTGATGACGATGGCTACCGCCCAAATGTCGGTATTGTAATCTGTAATCGCCAGGGCCAGGTTATGTGGGCCAGGCGCTATGGTCAGCACTCGTGGCAGTTCCCGCAAGGGGGCATTAATCCAGGAGAATCAGCCGAGCAGGCAATGTATCGGGAATTGTTTGAAGAGGTTGGGCTAAGTCGTAAAGATGTCCGCATTCTGGCCTCTACCCGTAACTGGTTGCGTTACAAATTGCCTAAACGTTTGGTGCGTTGGGACACGAAGCCGGTTTGTATCGGCCAGAAACAGAAGTGGTTTCTTCTGCAGTTGATCGGCAGCGATACGGAAGTCAATATGCAAACCAGCAGCACGCCTGAGTTCGACGGCTGGCGCTGGGTAAGCTACTGGTATCCGGTTCGTCAGGTGGTATCGTTTAAGCGCGACGTTTACCGCCGGGTGATGAAAGAGTTCGCCAGCGTCACGATGTCGCTGGCCGAAACGGCACCTAAGCCGCAAAGCGCGCCTGCATATCGACGTAAAAGAGGTTAAGCCACGCACATTATGCTCACTCGGTTACGAGAAATCGTCGAGAAGGTCGCGAGTGCCCCGCGTTTAAACGAGGCGCTGGATATCCTGGTTACGGATATCTGCAAAGCGATGGAAACGGAAGTCTGCTCGGTTTATCTGGCCGATCACGACCGACGCTGCTACTACCTGATGGCGACTCGCGGGCTGAAAAAACCTCGCGGTCGCACCGTTGCGCTCGCTTTTGACGAAGGCCTTGTGGGTCTTGTCGGGCGCCTGGCGGAGCCCATCAACCTTGCCGATGCGCAAAAACACCCCAGCTTTAAATATATTCCGGCCGTAAAAGAGGACCGCTTCCGCGCTTTTCTTGGCGTGCCGATTATCCAGCGCCGTCAGCTGCTGGGCGTGCTGGTGGTGCAGCAGCGCGAGCTGCGTCAGTTTGACGAAAGCGAGGAGTCCTTCCTCGTTACCCTGGCGACGCAGATGGCCGCCATTCTCTCCCAGTCGCAGCTGACCGCGCTATTTGGCCAGTATCGCCAGACGCGAATCCGCGCGCTGCCCGCCTCATCGGGGGTGGCAATCGCCGAAGGCTGGATGGACGTCAGCCTGCCGCAGATGGAGCAGGTGTACGAAGCCTCAACGCTGGACACGGCTTCCGAGCGCGAGCGTCTCACCGGAGCGCTGGAAGAGGCGGCCAGCGAGTTTCGTCGCTACAGTAAGCGCTACGCCGCCGGGGCGCAAAAAGAGACGTCGGCTATCTTCGACCTCTATTCACACCTGCTCTCCGACGCGCGCCTGCGTCGCGAACTCTTTGCGGAAGTAGACAAAGGGGCCGTCGCCGAATGGGCGGTGAAAAAAATTATCGAGAAATTCGCTGAGCAGTTTGCGGCGCTCAGCGACGGCTATCTTAAAGAACGGGCCGGCGATCTGCGCACGCTGGGCCAGCGGCTGCTGTTTCATCTTGACGATACGACTCAGGGGCCAAACACCTGGCCGGAACGTATCGTCCTGGTCGCCGACGAGCTCTCGGCGACGACGCTGGCGGAAGTCCCCCAGGACAGGCTGGTAGGTGTTGTCGTACGCGATGGAGCGGCCAACTCGCATGCTGCCATCATGGTGCGCGCGCTGGGGATCCCGACGGTTATGGGGGCCGACATTCAGCCTTCATTGCTTCATGGGCATACCCTGGTCGTGGACGGCTACCGCGGCGAGCTGCTGGTCGACCCGGAACCGGCGTTGCTGAAAGAGTATCAGCGCCTGATCAGCGAAGAGAACGAACTCAGCCGCCTGGCGGAAGATGACCTTGAGCGCGCCTCTGAGCTGAAAAGCGGTGAGCGGGTTAAGGTCATGCTGAACGCCGGCCTGAGCCTCGGTCATGAAGAGAAGCTCGGCGGCTTTATTGACGGTATCGGCCTGTACCGCACCGAAATCCCCTTTATGCTGCAGAGCGGCTTTCCGTCGGAAGAGGAGCAGGTCGCCCAGTATCAGGGCATGCTGCAGATGTTTAACGAGAAGCCGGTTACGCTGCGTACCCTCGACATCGGCGCGGATAAGCAGCTGCCGTATATGCCGATCAGCGAAGAGAATCCGTGCCTCGGCTGGCGCGGGATCCGCATTACGCTCGATCAGCCGGAGATCTTCCTGATTCAGGTGCGGGCGATGCTGCGCGCGAATGCCGCCACCGGCAACCTCAGCATTTTGCTGCCGATGATCACCAGCCTCGATGAGGTCGACGAGGCGCGCCGTTTGATCGACCGCGCCAGCCGCGAAGTTGAAGAGATGATTGGCTACGCCATTCCGCGCCCGCGCATCGGCGTGATGCTGGAGGTGCCGTCGATGGTCTTCATGCTGGCGCAGCTCGCCAGCCGCGTCGATTTTATCTCCGTCGGCACCAATGACCTGACGCAGTACATCCTCGCCGTCGATCGCAACAATACCCGGGTGGCGAATATGTACGACAGCCTGCATCCTGCGGTGCTGCGGGCGCTGGCGATGATTGCCCGCGACGCCGAGCGCTTCGGCATCGACCTGCGTCTTTGCGGTGAAATGGCCGGGGATCCGATGTGCGTCACCATTCTGATTGGCCTTGGCTATCGCCACCTGTCGATGAACGGCCGGTCGGTGGCAAGGGTCAAATACCTGCTGCGCCGCATTGACATCGAAGAGGCCCAGGAGCTTTCCCGGCGTAGCCTGGAGGCGCAGATGACGACGGAAGTTCGCCATCAGGTTGCGGCCTTTATGGAGCGTCGAGGGTTGGGCGGCCTGATTCGCGGCGGTCGATAGTTCTGATGAGGCGTTTGCGCCGCTCTCCGGGTATTCCCGGCCCGGACGGGCGTAGCGCGCCGGCCGCAGGGAAATTTTCCGGCGCTTATTCGCATTCGTATACATATCTTTTACACGCCCGGCGCGGATCGCGCCTGGCGCTTATGCTATCATTCGCAACCTTTGGAGCGCCCGTTTTCTGCGAGTGCGCAAGATCACCGCTGTCCACTTTCGGCGGAATAACAAGTCTTTATGGTGACAGATGAATAGTGGCTACCTGCATTTTCCGGAGTTTGATCCGGTAATATTTTCCGTTGGGCCAGTCGCCCTTCACTGGTACGGCATGATGTACCTGGTCGGGTTTGTTTTTGCGATGTGGTTAGCCACCCGTCGGGCCAATCGTCCGGGCAGCGGCTGGACTAAAAACGAAGTTGAAAACCTGCTCTATGCCGGGTTCCTCGGGGTCTTCCTCGGCGGGCGTATCGGCTACGTCCTGTTCTACAACCTGCCGGTGTTTTTGCAGGATCCGCTCTATCTGTTCCGCGTCTGGGACGGCGGTATGTCGTTCCACGGCGGTCTGATCGGGGTGATTCTGGTGATGATCATTTTCGCCAAACGCACTAAGCGCACCTTCTTCCAGGTTGCTGATTTTATTGCGCCTCTGATCCCGTTTGGCCTCGGCGCCGGTCGTCTGGGCAACTTCATTAACGGTGAGCTGTGGGGCCGCGTCGATCCGAGCTTCCACTACACGATGATCTTCCCCGGCTCGCGGGCGGAAGACATGGCGCTGCTGCCTTCGCATCCGGAATGGCAATCGCTGTTCGACACCTACGGAGCCCTGCCGCGACACGCCTCGCAGCTGTACGAGCTGGCGCTGGAAGGTATCGTGCTGTTCCTGATCCTGAACCTGTTTATCCGTAAACCGCGCCCGACCGGCTCAGTCTCAGGCCTGTTCCTGATCGGCTACGGTCTGTTCCGTATTATCGTTGAATTCTTCCGCCAGCCGGATCAGCAGTTCACCGGCGAATGGGTCCAGTACATCAGCATGGGGCAGATTCTTTCGATTCCAATGGTGCTTGCGGGTATCATTATGATGGTCTGGGCGTACCGTCGTCCTCCGCAGCAACAAACTTCTTGAGGAACCATGAAACAGTATCTTGATTTGATGCAGAAAGTGCTCGCCGAGGGCACGCAAAAAAATGACCGCACCGGTACCGGCACGATTTCGATTTTCGGCCATCAGATGCGTTTTAACCTGCAGGAGGGATTCCCGCTGGTGACGACCAAGCGCTGTCATTTACGCTCCATCATCCATGAACTGCTGTGGTTCCTGCAGGGTGACACCAACGTTGCGTATCTGCACGAAAACAACGTCACCATCTGGGATGAATGGGCGGATGAAAATGGCGATCTGGGGCCGGTATACGGCAAACAGTGGCGCTCCTGGCCTGCGCCGGACGGCCGCCATATCGACCAGATTAGCACCGTGATGGAACAGCTGAAAAACGACCCGGACTCGCGCCGGATCATCGTTTCGGCATGGAACGTCGGCGAGCTGGATAAAATGGCGCTGGCGCCGTGCCACGCGTTCTTCCAGTTCTACGTCGCGGACGGCAAGCTCTCCTGTCAGCTCTATCAGCGCTCCTGCGACGTGTTCCTCGGCCTGCCGTTCAACATCGCCAGCTACGCGCTGCTGGTGCATATGGTGGCGCAGCAGTGCGATCTGGAAGTGGGTGATTTTGTCTGGACCGGCGGGGATACTCACCTCTACAGCAACCACCTTGAGCAGACCGATCTGCAGCTGAGCCGCGAGCCGCGTCCGCTGCCGAAGCTGGTGATCAAGCGCAAACCGGCGTCGATTTTTGACTACCGTTTTGAAGACTTTGATATCGAAGGCTACGATCCGCATCCGGGCATTAAAGCGCCGGTGGCGATTTAATTCCGCAGCTATCTCGCGATAAGCAAAGCCGGCGCCCGCCGCGCCCATGCCAGTCAGCTAAGCCGCCGACTGGCATTTTTTTTGTCCCGGCCGCGATAATCGTCGCTGGGCGTAACTTCTGTTAACCAACCGCGATGACGCGCGTTGCGCCGGTTTTTGCGCCCGGACTTCTTGGGCCTTTCGCCGGACTGAGCGTTCTGGCCGGCGCCGCTTTTGCTCGCCCGCTTCCTGATTTTCTGCAACTCCCTGTAAATCTCCCGATACTCTTCGACGCGCTACGCTAATGGCTGATCTGCCCCTCGCGCCGGGGCCGGGTCATCCCCATACTCGCCCTATGAACAGACAACGTGGCTATACCCTTATTGAAACCCTGGTGACGCTGGCGCTGGTGATGATTCTCGGCGCCAGCGGGATGTTCGGCTGGAATAGCTGGCAGCAGCAGCAGCGCTTGTGGCAAACCGCCGTTCAGGTCCGCGACTATCTGGTGCTGCTGCGCGATGACGCCAACTGGCATAACCGCGATCGGCTGCTGAGCGTTGGGCAAGCAGCGCAGGGCTGGTGCCTGAGCGCCTCTGACACCCCGGCCGACTGCGCGGCGAAGGGGCCCTTTACGCTGCATCCGCACTGGCCTGAAGTCTCGCTGACAAACATCACGCCGGGCCTGGGCTTTTACGGCCTGCGCAACAGCGCCTGGGCCGGGCATATCCGTCTGCAAAACGCCGGCGATGGCTGGAATATCATCGTCTCTAACTGGGGGCGTATCCGCCTTTGTCGCGGGATGGAGACGGCATCATGTCTGTAGACGCGCGAGGGTTCTCGCTGCCAGAGACGCTGATTGCGATGGCCATTGGCTCCGTTTTGCTCCTCGGAACCGCGCGCTTTCTGCCCGCGCTGCAGCGACAGGTGCTGAAACAGACCCAACAGCACTCCCTGGATAATGAGCTCTGGCAGCGGCTGTTCACGGTTGCTAAGCATTTGCAGCGAGCCGGCTATTGTCGCGGCAGCTGCGTTGGGCAGCCGCTGCACATTGCCGGCAGCGGTGATTGCGCGATCGTCCGCTGGGACAGCGCGAGCGACGGCGTCTGGAATACCTCGCCGGAGGCTATGTCTGATGCGACGGGGTTTCGGCTGCGCAATGGCGCGCTCGAAACCCGGCGCGGCGCGACCAGCTGCGGCGAGCAAGGCTGGGAGAGAATGACCAACCCCAGCGCCATCGAGGTGACCCGCTTTCAGGTTAAGCGCCACAATATTACCGGCTTCGCTCCGGAGCTTAGCATCATGCTGGCCGCGCGCTCGACGCTGGATCACCGCATCACGGCGCAGGCGGAATACAGCGTGACGGGGTATAACCTGTGAACCGTCAGCGCGGGCTCTCTTCGCTGCTGATGGTGCTGCTCCTGCTGGCGCTCGGCAGCCTGCTGCTGCAGGGGCTCAACCAGCAGCAGCGCTCGCTGCTGGCGCAAACCGCCGGCGAAACCCGGGCGCTGCGCGATACCGCTGGCGCGCACTCCGCCCTGCAGTGGGGGAAAACGCTAACCTGGTCAGCGCAGGATGCGCAGGCGTGTCGACGGTCGGGCGCCGAAGGCTGGCACGTCTGTCTGCGGGTATTTAGCGATGCGTCGGCGCTGCTGATCGCCGCCAGCGGCCGCGTGCTGCTGTGGCACTCTGGCCGGGTGGAGCAGGGAAGCGTGCGCTTCTCGCCCCACGGCTGGAGCGATTTTTGCCCGCTGAAGGAGCCGAGCCTATGTCAGATGCCCTGAGCCGCCAGCGGGGCTTTAGCCTGCCGGAAACGATCCTCGCAACGGCGCTGCTGGTGATGGTTATTACCGCCCTTAGCGGCTACCAGCGGGGGCTGGCCGGCGGCTTTACTCAGCTAAACCAGTATCGCCAGCTGTGGCGAGACGCGTGGCGCTATGGGCAGCTCAAGCCGCCAGAATCCCCGGCAAGCGGGAGCATTACCCGCTTGCAGACATCGACAGCAAGATGTGTCAGCATCACGGTAACGATCACCATGCCGCTGGAAAAGCGGGTACAGATGACCCGGCTGCATTGTCCGGTCAGCCAGTAGTCAGGAGCGAATATGTTAAGGGTGTACCACTCAAACCGTCTGGATGTCCTTGAAGCGCTGATGGAGTTTATCGTCGAGCGCCAGCGGCTGGACGACCCTTTCAAGCCGGAAATGGTGCTGGTGCAAAGTACCGGGATGGCGCAATGGCTGCAGATGACGCTGGCAAAACGCTTCGGTATTGCCGCCAACATCGAGTTTCCTCTCCCGGCGAGCTTTATCTGGGATATGTTTGTGCGCGTGCTCTCCGATATCCCCGGCGAAAGCGCGTTTAGCAAACAGAGCATGAGCTGGAAGCTGATGACCCTGTTGCCGCAGAGGCTGGATGACGAAGCCTTCGCCCTGCTGCGCCACTACCTCAGCGACGACAGCGACAAGCGTAAGCTATTCCAGCTGGCCGCCAGGGTGGCGGATCTCTACGACCAGTATCTGGTCTATCGCCCGGAATGGCTGATGCGCTGGGAAGCAGACGAGCGCGTTGACGGTCTGGGAGACGCCCAGCAGTGGCAGGCGCCGCTGTGGAAGGCGTTAGTCGAACATACCGCCGAGCTGGGACAGCCACTGTGGCATCGCGCCAACCTGTACCAGCGTTTTATCAGCACGCTTGAGGCCGCGGATGAGCCGCCGGCCGGGCTGCCGTCGCGGGTCTTTATTTGCGGTATTTCGGCGCTGCCGCCGGTCTACCTGCAGGCGCTGCAGGCTCTCGGAAAACACGTTGATGTATACGTTCTTTTCACCAACCCGTGCCGCTACTACTGGGGCGATATTAAAGATCCGGCGTTTCTGGCAAAGCTGATGTCGCGTCAGCGCCGCCACCATCGCGAGCCGCGAGAGCTACCGCTATTTCGCGATGCAGAGCAGGCACCCGGCCTGTTTAACGACGACGGTGAACAGGATATCGGTAACCCGCTGCTGGCCTCATGGGGCAAGCTGGGGCGGGACTACATCTATCTGCTGGCCGGGCTGGAGCGTTACGAAGAGCTGGATGCATTTGTGGATATCGCTTCGGATAACCTGCTGCATAACCTGCAGTCTGACATCCTTGAGCTGCGCAATATGGCGGTGGCGGGGCGTACGGCGCAAGAGTTTGCTCATAGCCGCAGCAAGCGCCTGCTCGCTCCCAACGACCGCAGCCTGAGCATTCACGTTTGCCATAGCCCGCAGCGCGAAGTAGAAGTGCTGCACGACCGGCTGCTGGCGATGCTGGAGGAGGACCCCGACCTTACGCCGCGCGATATTATCGTGATGGTGGCGGATATCGACAGCTACAGCCCCTATATACAAGCGGTGTTCGGTGCCGCCAGCGGCGAGCGCTGGCTGCCGTGGGCCATCTCGGACCGCCGGGCCCGCGAATCGCATCCGGCGCTGCAGGCGTTCATCACGCTTCTTTCCCTGCCCGACAGCCGCTTTGCCAGCGAAGACGTGCTGGCTCTGCTGGATGTCCCGGTGCTGGCGGCGCGTTTTAATATCGACGAAGAAGGGCTGCGCTACCTGCGTCAGTGGGTGAACGAATCCGGCGTGCGCTGGGGCATGGATGACGATAACGTGCGCGAGCTGGATCTCCCCGCCACCGGGCAGCACACCTGGCGCTTTGGCCTCACGCGTATGCTGCTGGGCTACGCGATGGACAGCAGCCAGGGAGAGTGGCAGTCGGTCCTGCCGTACGACGAGTCCAGCGGGCTGATTGCCGAACTGGTGGGCAACCTGGCGTCGCTGCTGATGCAGCTCAACCTCTGGCGTCGGGAGCTCGCGGTTGAACGTCCGCTGGCGGAATGGCTGCCGCTGTGCCGGGGCCTGCTGGACGACTTTTTCCTGCCCGACAGCGAAACGGAAGCCGCGCTGGCGCTGATTGAACAGCAGTGGCAGGCGGTGATTGGCGAAGGCGCGCAGGCGCAGTATGCGCAGACGGTGCCGCTCTCTTTACTGCGCGATGAGCTGGCGCAGCGCCTCGATCAGCAGCGTATCAGCCAGCGTTTCCTGGCCGGCCCGGTCAATATCTGTACCCTGATGCCAATGCGCTCTATCCCGTTCAAAGTCGTTTGTCTGCTGGGGATGAATGACGGCGTTTACCCACGCGCCCTGGCGCCGCTAGGCTTTGACTTAATGAGCCAGAAGCCGCAGCGCGGCGACCGCAGCCGCCGCGATGATGACCGCTACCTGTTCCTCGAAGCGCTGATGTCGGCCGAGCAGAAGCTCTATATCAGCTATATCGGCCGCTCAATCCAGGATAATAGCGAACGCTACCCATCGGTGCTGGTACAGGAGCTGGCGGATTATATCGGCCAGAGCCACTGCCTGGCGGGCGATGAGGAACTGGACTGTGACGCCAGCGAGCGGCGGGTCAAAGCGCATATTACCCATTTGCATAGCCGCATGCCCTTCGATACGGCCAACTTCCGCGACGATGAAGAGCAAAGCTACGCCCGGGAATGGCTGGCTGCCGCCAGCCAGCAGGGGGAGGCGCACGGCGACTTTATCCAGCCGCTTCCGGCGGCGGAAATCGACACTCTGCCGTTTGAACAGCTGCTGCGCTTCTGGCAGCATCCGGTTCGCGCCTTCTTTCAGCAGCGGCTGCGGGTAAATTTCCGCTCAGAAGAGAGCGGGATCCCGGACGACGAACCGTTCACCCTCGAAGGGCTGAGCCGCTACCAGCTCAATCAGCAGCTGCTGAATACGCTGATTGAACAGCAGGATGCCTCGGTGATGTACCGCCGCTTCCGCGCGGCGGGCGAATTACCCTACGGAGCCTTCGGCGAACTGGCCTGGGAGACCCAGCGCCAGGAGATGCAGAACCTCGCGGAACGGGTGGTGGCCAGCCGCCAGCCGGGGCAAAGCATGGAAATCGATCTGCAATGTAACGGTGTCAACATTACGGGGTGGCTGCAGCAGGTACAATCTGACGGCCTGCTGCGCTGGCGGCCTTCGCTGCTCAGCGTGGCGCAGGGAATGCAACTTTGGCTGGAGCACCTTGTCTACTGTGCTGGCGGCGGCTCCGGCACCAGCCGTCTGCTGGTGCGTAAAGAGGGCGAATGGCGTTTCCCGCCGCTGGCGCAGGAGCAGGCGAAGGCATATCTTGATGAGCTGGTTGCCGGCTATTTACAGGGCATGTCAAAGCCGCTGCTGCTGCTGCCTGAAAGCGCGGGGGCATGGCTAAAAGCCTGTTATGACGCCGAAAAGGATGTCATGTTATTGGACGACGAGACGCAGCAAAAAGCGCGCAGCAAGTTTCTGCAGGCGTATGAAGGCAATATGGTGATTAGCGGTGAGGGTAGCGATGTCTGGTACCAGCGCCTGTGGCGCACCCTTGAGCCTGCTTACTATGACGAAATTATTGCTCAGGCGCAGCGTTATCTGTTGCCGGTATTTCGTTTCCATCAGTCCGAATAAAATTGTCATAGTATAAAAATTGCGCAGATGACGGCTCTTCAATTATCATGCGCAACGAATCACGGACTGATGTTTTTTATCAACGCTGGCTCTGCACAGCGAAAAGTTTGTTAATGGTGAGGTCCGTGAATGCCCCGTAGTTTATGGTTCAAGGTTATTGTAGTGCTGGCAGCCCTTTGGGCGCCGTTAAGTCAGGCAGATAGCGGATGGCAGCCCGTTCAGGAATCCATCCGTAAAAGCGAAAAAGATCCGCGTCAGTATCAGGCGATCCACCTCGATAATGGCATGATCGTTCTGCTGGTTTCCGATCCGCAGGCGGTAAAATCACTGTCGGCGCTGGTGGTGCCGGTGGGGTCGCTGCAGGACCCGGAAGAGCACCAGGGCCTGGCGCACTTTCTCGAGCACATGACGCTAATGGGCTCGAAGAACTATCCGCAGCCCGACAGCCTCGCAGAGTTCCTGAAAATGCACGGCGGCAGCCACAACGCCAGCACCGCGCCCTATCGCACGGCTTTCTATCTCGAAGTTGAAAATGATGCGCTGGACGGGGCGGTCGATCGCCTGGCGGATGCCATTGCCTCTCCGCTGCTGGATAAAAAATATGCCGACCGTGAGCGCAATGCGGTCAATGCCGAATTGACCATGGCGCGGACCCGTGACGGGATGCGCATGGCTCAGGTGAGTGCCGAAACCATAAACCCGTCGCACCCGGCGGCGCATTTTTCCGGCGGTAACCTTGAAACGCTAAGCGACAAGCCGGGAAAACCGGTTCTTGATGCGCTGCATACCTTCCGCGACAGCTGGTACTCCGCTAACCTGATGAAGGCGGTTATTTACAGCAATAAACCGCTGCCGGAGCTGGCGAGTATCGCCGCCAAAACCTACGGCCGGGTGCCGAATCATAATATCGACAGGCCGGTGATTAACGTTCCGGTAGTGACCGATGCGCAAAAGGGCATCATCATCCACTACGTGCCGGCGATGCCTCGTAAAGTGCTGCGCGTTGAATTCCGCATCGATAACAACAGCGAGCAGTTCCGCAGCAAGACCGACGAGCTGGTGACCTATATGATCGGCAACCGCAGCCCCGGCACGCTGTCCGACTGGCTGCAGAAGCAGGGCCTGGTTGAAGGTATACGCGCGGACTCCGATCCGGTGGTGAACGGCAACAGCGGGGTGCTGGCGATTTCCGCAACCCTGACCGATAAGGGCCTGGCGCATCGTGACGAGGTTGCCGCGGCGATCTTCAGCTACCTCAGCCTGCTGCGCACCCAGGGCATCGATAAGCGCTATTTCGACGAGCTGGCGCATGTCCTGGCGCTCGACTTCCGCTATCCCTCAATCAACCGCGATATGGACTACGTTGAATGGCTGGCGGACACCATGATCCGCGTGCCGGTAGAGCATACTCTGGACGTGGTGAATATTGCCGATCGCTACGATCCGCAGGCGATTAAAGACCGCCTGGCGATGATGACCCCGCAAAACGCGCGCGTTTGGTATATCAGCCCGCAGGAGCCGCATAACAAAACGGCCTATTTCGTCAACGCGCCGTATCAGGTCGATAAAATCAGCCCGCAGACCTTTAGCGACTGGCAGCAGAAAGCCAGCGCGATCGCGCTGAATCTGCCGGTGCTGAACCCCTATATTCCGGACGACTTCACGCTTATCAACAGCGATAAAGCCTATCCGCATCCGCAGCTGATCGTCGATGAGCCGACCCTGCGGGTAGTTTATGCCCCGAGCCAGTTCTTCGCCAGCGAGCCGAAGGCCGACGTGTCGCTGGTGCTGCGTAATCCGCAGGCGATGGACAGCGCCAGAAGCCAGGTGATGTTTGCCCTCAACGATTATCTGGCGGGGATTGCCCTCGACCAGCTCAGCAACCAGGCCGCGGTGGGAGGCATCACTTTCTCTACCGGCGCTAACAACGGGCTGATGGTTAACGCTAACGGCTATACCCAGCGGCTGCCGCAGCTGTTCACCGCGCTGCTGGACGGCTACTTCAGCTACGCGCCGACCGAAGAGCAGCTGGAACAGGCGAAATCCTGGTACGCGCAGATGATGGACTCGGCGGATAAAGGCAAAGCGTACGATCAGGCGATTATGCCGGCCCAGATGGTGTCGCAGGTGCCGTACTTCCAGCGTGAGGAGCGCCGGGCGCTGCTGCCAGCAATCACCCTCAAGGAGGTTCTGGCATACCGTGACAACCTGAAAGCGAAAGGGCGTCCGGAGCTGCTGGTGATTGGCAACCTGACCGCCGGGCAATCCACCGATATGGCGCGCCACATTCAGCAACAGCTGGGCTCCGACGGGAACGAATGGTGCCGGAATAAAGACGTGCTGGTGAATAGCAAGCAGCTGGCCATTTTTGAAAAAACCGGCAGCAGCACCGACTCGGCGCTGGCCGCGGTCTTTGCGCCGCCCAATATCGATGAGTACAGCAGCTCTGCCGCCAGCTCTCTGCTCGGGCAAATTATCCAGCCGTGGTTCTATAACCAGCTGCGTACTGAAGAACAGCTGGGCTATGCGGTGTTCGCGTTTTCGATGAACGTCGGTCGCCAGTGGGGCGTTGGCTTCCTGCTGCAAAGCAGCGATAAGCAGCCCGCCTTCCTGTGGCAGCGTTTCCAGGCCTTCTTCCCGACGGCGGAAGCAAAGCTGAGGGCGATGACTCCGGAAGAGTTTGCCCAAATTCAGCAGGCGACGATCGCCCAGATGATGCAGGCACCGCAAACTTTGGGCGGGGAAGCCTCGCAGCTGAGCAAAGATTTCGATCGCGGTAATATGCGCTTCGATTCACGTGATAAAGTAGTGGCTCAGATTAAACTGCTGACGCCGCAAAAGCTTGCCGACTTCTTCCATCAGACGGTGGTGGATCCGCAGGGCATGGCGATATTATCCCAGGTATCCGGTAGCCAGAACGGTAAAACGGATTACGCCCTTCCGCCGGGTGGCAAAGTCTGGGAAACCGTCAGCGCATTGCAGAAATCCTTACCCCTGATGCGAGAGAATGAATGACCGAAACCGCCGAGCCTCTTGACCCCCTGCGCTTGCCCCTGACGGGCGAGCGCCTGATAGAAGCCTCTGCGGGCACCGGAAAGACCTTTACCATCGCGGCGCTGTACCTCCGGCTGCTGCTGGGGCTGGGCGGAGAATCCGCCTTTCCCCGGCCGGTAAGCGTGGAGGAGCTGCTGGTGGTGACCTTCACCGAGGCGGCGACCGAGGAGCTGCGCGGTCGTATCCGCAGCAATATCCACGCTCTGCGTATCGCCTGCCTGCGTGAAACGGCCTCCGACCCTCTCTACGCCGCGCTGCTGGCGGAAATTCCGGACAAAAACCAGGCCGCGCAAACGCTGATGCTGGCGGAAAGGCAGATGGACGAAGCGGCGGTTTTCACCATTCACGGCTTCTGCCAGCGCATGCTCAGCCTCAACGCGTTTGAGTCCGGCATGCTCTTCGAACAGCAGCTGATCGAGGACGAATCCCGGCTCCGTTACCAGGCCTGCGCCGATTTCTGGCGCCGCCACTGCTACCCGCTCCCGCGCGAGATCGCGGCGGTTATCCACGAAGCGTGGAAAGGCCCGCGCGATCTGTTGAAATCCCTCGACCGCTGGCTACAGGGCGAAGCCCCGCAGCTTAAATCCCCGCCGGCGCAGGAAGAGACGCTGGCCGAACGCCATCGGCAAATCATCGATCGCATCGACGCGGTGAAGCTGCAGTGGCGCGAGCAGGTGGGCGAGATTGAAAGCGTGCTGGAAAATTCCGGCCTCGATCGGCGTAAATTCAATCGCGGCAATCAGGGGAAATGGATAGAGAAAGTCAGCCTCTGGGCGCAGGAAGAGACCCTGAGCTACCGGCTGCCGGAGGCGCTGGAGAAATTCTCCCGGCCGTTCCTGCATGAACGTACCAAAGCGGGTGGCGAACCGCCGGTTCACCCGCTGTTTAGCGCGATTGAGGCGCTTCTCTCCGCGCCGCTGACCCTTACCGATCTGGTGATCGCCCGGGCAATGGTGGAGATCCGCGAAGCGGTGGCGCGGGAAAAACGTCGCCGCGGAGAGCTCGGTTTTGATGACATGCTCAGCCGCCTCGATGATGCCCTACGCAGCGAAAGCGGCGAAGCGCTGGCCAGCGCGATCCGTCAGCGTTTTCCGGTGGCGATGATTGATGAGTTCCAGGATACCGACCCGCAGCAGTACCGCATTTTTCGCCGCATCTGGCGGCGGCAGCCGGATACGGCGCTGCTGCTTATCGGCGATCCCAAACAGGCCATTTATGCCTTTCGCGGCGCGGATATCTTTACCTATATGAAGGCGCGCGGCGACGTTGCCGCTCACTACACGCTGGATACCAACTGGCGCTCCTCTCCGGGGATGGTGGATAGCGTCAATCGCCTGTTTAGCCTCAGCGATAATCCGTTCATGTTCCGCGAAATCCCGTTCCTGCCGGTGAAGTCGGCGCCGAAAAACCAGCATCTGCGTTTTACCGTCGACGACGACGTGGTTCCGGCAATGAACATCTGGCTGATGCCGGGCGAAGCGGTGGGCGCGGGGGATTATCAAACCTTTATGGCGCAGCTCTGCGCAGCGCAAATTCGTGACTGGCTTAGCGCCGGCCAGCAGGGGCGGGCGCTGCTGTGGCGCGACGATCGCGCTCGGCCGGTGCAGGCTTCCGATATCACGGTGCTGGTGCGTAATCGCCAGGAGGCATCGCTGATCCGCGATGCGCTGCAGGTTCTGGCCATTCCATCGGTCTATCTCTCCAACCGCGATAGCGTATTTGAAACGCCGGAAGCGCAGGAGCTGCTGTGGGTACTACAGGCGGCGCTGGCGCCCGAACGAGAAAACACGCTGCGCAGCGCGCTGGCGACCTCGATTTTCGGTCTGAACGCTCTCGATATTGAAAACCTGAACCAGGATGAGCGCGCGTGGGATGCGCTGGTTGAAGAGTTTAGCGACTATCGCCGCATCTGGCGCCAGCGCGGGGTCATGCCGATGCTGAGAGCGCTGATGACCACCCGGAACATCGCCGAAAATCTGCTGGTGACGAGCGGCGGCGAGCGGCGCTTAACCGATATCCTGCATATCAGCGAACTGCTGCAGGAAGCGGCCAACCAGCTGGAAAGCGAGCATGCGCTGGTGCGTTGGCTGACGCAGCGCATCGCCGAGCCGGATAGCAATGCCTCCAGCCAGCAGATGCGCCTGGAAAGCGACAAGCATCTGGTGCAAATCGTCACCGTACATAAATCGAAAGGGCTGGAATACCCGCTGGTGTGGCTGCCGTTTATCGCCCGCTTCCGTAAGCAGGATCAGGCGTTTTATCACGATCGCGACTCCTTTGCGGCGGTGCTCGACCTTGAACAGAATGAGGGGAGCCTCGAGCTGGCGGAAGCGGAGCGTCTGGCGGAGGATTTGCGTTTGCTATACGTGGCCCTGACGCGAGCGGTCTGGCACTGCAGTCTTGGCGTGGCGCCGCTCAGCACCCGGCGCAGCGACAAGCCGGGCGACAGTGATTTTCACCACAGCGCGCTGGGGCGCCTTCTGCAGGGAGGCGAAGCGATGGATGCCGCGGGGCTGACGGCCCGCCTGCAGGCATTCTGCAGCGCGGATATTGCGCTGCAAACCCCCGGCGTCGCCGATCGGCAACCCTGGCAGGCGCCGCAGGAGGTTCTCCCCCCGCTGTCGGCACGAATGCTGGCGCGTGCGATCGTCGATGACTGGCGGGTCACCAGCTACTCCGGGCTACAGCAGCATGGCCACAGCCCGGCGCAGGATTTACTGCCCCGTCTTGACGTTGACGCCGCCGGCGTGGGAGAGGTGATCGAGGAGCCACAGCTCACTCCCCATCAGTTCCCGCGCGGGGCGTCGCCGGGGACATTTCTGCACGGCCTGTTTGAAGATCTCGACTTTACCCAGCCGGTTCCCGCCGGCTGGATGGCGGAAAAGCTGCAGTCCGGCGGATTTGGCGAACAGTGGACGCCGGTGCTGACCCAATGGCTGGATGATGTGCTGCGCACGCCGCTGCCGGGCGCCGGTATCGCGCTGAATCAGCTGACTGCGGCGGATAAGCAGGTTGAGATGGCGTTTTATTTACCCATTGCGGCCCCGCTGGATCCGCGGCGCCTGGACGCGCTGGTTCGCCGCTACGACCCGCTTTCGGCGCAGTGCCCGGAGCTTGATTTCCGTCAGGTACGCGGAATGCTGAAAGGGTTTATCGACCTGGTGTTTCGTCATAACGATCGCTACTACCTGCTGGACTACAAATCCAACTGGCTGGGGGACGATCGCGAAGCCTACACCCGACAGGCGATGGCGCAGGCGATGCGCACGCACCGCTATGATTTACAGTACCAGCTCTATAGCCTGGCGCTGCACCGCTATTTACGCCACCGCATTGCTGACTATGACTATGAGCGCCATTTTGGCGGCGTCATTTATCTCTTTTTACGCGGAATGGACGGACAGGACGGCGGGCAGGGGATATTTACCACGCGCCCCGAGCGGCCGCTAATCGACGGCCTGGACGCCCTGTTTGCCGGCGAAGTTCAGGAGATCGCCTCATGACCATGGATGAGCTGCTGCTTGAGGCAGCAAACCAGCGTTTGTTACGTCCGCTTGACGTCCAGTTTGCGCTGATGGTCGCTCAGGATGCGCACCCGGCGGTGAGGCTGGCGGCGGCGATACTGAGCCGCGATGCCGGCGAAGGGCACGTATGCCTGCCGCTCTCCCGCCTTGCGGCGGACGATGCGCTGAGCGGGAAAGCCGCCGCTCTGCGCGAGAAGCTGCTGGCGCAGGCCGGAGCGCCTGATGACTGGTCGACGCTGCTGCTCTCTTCTGCGGCGGTGAGCCGCGGGGAGCGCCCGACGCCGATGATCCTCTGCGGGGAACGGCTTTACCTTAACCGTATGTGGCGTAACGAGCTGACCGTCGCGCGCTTTTTTAACGAAGCCAATCAGGTGCTGAGCGTGGATGAAACGCGCCTGGCGTCGACGCTGGATGCGCTATTCCCCGCCGGGGACGATATTGACTGGCAGAAGGTGGCGGCGGCGGTGGCGCTGACCCGGCGCATTGCGGTTATTTCCGGGGGCCCAGGCACCGGTAAAACCACCACCGTCGCCAGGCTGCTGGCGGCGTTGATTCAGACGACGGATAGGCCCCGCTGTCGTATCCGCCTGGCGGCGCCCACCGGGAAAGCCGCCGCGCGCCTGACCGAATCGCTGGGCAGCGCGCTGCGCCAGCTGCCGCTGACGGATGAGCAGAAGGCGCAGCTGCCGACAGAGGCCAGCACCCTGCACCGTCTGCTGGGCGCTCAGCCGGGCAGCCAGCGTATGCGCTATCACGCCGGCAACCCGCTGCACCTCGACGTGCTGGTGGTGGATGAAGCCTCGATGATTGACCTGCCGATGATGGCTCGCCTGATTGACGCCCTGCCGGCGCACGGTCGGGTGATTTTTCTCGGCGACCGCGATCAGCTTGCGTCGGTGGAAGCCGGCGCGGTGCTGGGGGATATTTGTGCCTGGGTTAATGCCGGCTATACCGCCGATCGCGCGGCGCAGCTAAAGCGGCTGACCGGACTGCCGGTACCTGCCGGCGAGGGCGAGGCGGCGGGTGCCCTGCGCGACAGCCTGTGCCTGCTGCAGAAAAGCTATCGTTTTGGCAGCCATTCCGGTATCGGTAGCCTGGCCCGGGCGGTTAACGCCGGCGATCGGCATGGCGTCAAAACGACCCTGCGTCAGCCGTTCGACGATATCGCCCTGCACCCGCTAAGCACCACCGAGGAGTATGAAACGATGCTGACGCAGGCGCAGGCCGGCTACGATCGCTATCTTCGGCTGCTGCGCGAGCGGGCGGAGCCGGAGGCGGCGATTGCCGCTTTCGGCGAGTTCCGGCTACTGTGCGCCCTACGCGAGGGCCCCTACGGCGTCAGCGGGCTGAACGAACAGCTGGAGCTGATGCTCAATCGTAAGCGGGCTATTGCGCTGCCGCGGCATTCGCGCTGGTATGAAGGCCGCCCGGTCATGATCTCGCGCAACGATAGCGCGCTGGGGCTGTTTAACGGTGATATTGGCATTGCGCTGGAAAGGGGAGAAGGGCTTCGCGTCTGGTTCCCGATGCCGGATGGCAGCATTAAGTCGGTGCAGCCGAGCCGTCTGCCGGAACACGATACCGCCTGGGCGATGACGGTGCATAAATCGCAGGGCTCGGAATTTGACCACGCGGCCCTGATTTTGCCTTCCCGCAGCGTGCCGCTGGTGACGCGTGAGCTGGTGTATACCGCGATAACGCGAGCTAAAAGGCAGCTGTCGATTTATGCCGATGAGCAGGTGCTTACTCAGGCTATCGTGGCGCGCACCGAACGGCGCAGCGGGCTGGCGGACATCTTCGCCAGCGTCGGGTAGCCTCAACCTTCAGCGCTTCACCTTTCCCGGCCCGCGCTACGCTTAGCCGGGAAGGGGGCGCTCACTTAGCCAAGGTCGGCCATCATCACCTTGGAACGGCGCTGATAGTTGTACATCTCTTTCTTACTCTCCGGCAGCAGGTCGATATCCACCGGCGTAAAGCCGCGCTCCTGGAACCAGTGGATGCTGCGGGTAGTCAGCACGAACAGTTTGCTTAGCCCCATCTGCTTTGCCTGGGTCGCAATGCGGTTCAGCAGCACTTCCCCGCGCGATGAGCTGCGGTAGTCCGGATGGACCGCCACGCAGGCCATTTCACCGATTTTCTCTTCCGGGAACGGATAGAGCGCGGCGCAGGCAATTGTTGTGTTATCGCGCTGAATGATGGTGAATTTATCTATTTCCATCTCCAGCTGCTCGCGGGAGCGACGCACCAGAATCCCCTGCTGCTCCAGCGGGCTGATCAGCTCAAGAATGCCGCCAATATCGTTGATGGTGGCGCGGCGAATCTGCTCGGCGCTTTCCATGACGATCTGAGTACCGATACCGTCGCGCGAGAACAGCTCCTGCAGCAGAGCGCCATCTTCCTGGTAGCTGATCAGGTGGCAGCGACGCACGCCGCTGCGGCAGGCTTTCACCGCGCCGCGCAGGAAACGCACGGTACCGGAGTTGTAGTCCTCTTCCGCTTCCAGCTCTTCAACCCGCGCCTGGGCTTCGTTCGGGAACAGTTCGGGAACGATCTCACCCTCCTGGCTGTACACCCCTTGTGAAGAGCAGAAGCCGATCATTTTTTCCGCTTTCAGCTTAATAGCCAGCTGGGTGGCAATCTCTTCTGACGTCAGGTTAAAGCTTTCGCCGGTGACCGATACCGCAACCGGGCCCATCAGCACGATGGCGCCATTATCAAGCTGGCGATGGATCGCTTCTTCATCGATACGACGAATGCGCCCGCTGTGGCAATAATCGACGCCATCATCAACGCCAAGCGGTTGGGCAATAATGAAATTGCCGCTCACGACGTTGATGTGGGCGCCCTGGAGCGGAGTGTTGTTGAGGCTCATCGACAGGCGCGCGGTAATTTCCAGCTGCAGCATGCCGGCGGCCTGTTTAACCAGTTCGAGGGTTTTGGCGTCAGTCACGCGCGTCTGTTTGTGGTAAAGCGGCTCATGATGATGTTCGGCCAGGTTGGCGTCTATCTGAGGACGCGCGCCATAGACCACCACCAGGCGAATGCCCAGACTATGTAACAGACCAATGTCATTGACTATGCTGGAGAAATTCTCATGCTCAATGGCTTCGCCACCCAGCATGATGACAAACGTTTTTCCCCGATGGGCGTTAATATAGGGAACAGAATGGCGGAATCCTTCTACCAGTTCGGTGCGACGTTCCTTCACCATGACAACAACCCTCAATGCATGATTATTCGTAATAAGTGTATTTTTATTCTGTTTTCCCCGTAAACGCAAGCCAAAATTTGTCCCGAACCTGCGAAAGAACTGTGACTTAAAGCGCGCTACCAAAGATTGTTTACCCTTTTATTGATGACAGGTTATACGGCTTTCGTTAAAGTTTCTGGTCAATCTGTTTGTTTTGGATACGAATGCGTTTTTATTGCTTGGGAGTGGCATGCCGGGATACAAGTCAGGATTAAGCCGTCGCCGTTTTTTACAGGGGGCGAGCGCTATGTGGTTAATGAGCGTCAGTCCGGTTGGTTTAGCTGCCGTTGCACAGGTCGTCGCCGTGCGCGTCTGGCCGTCGTCAACCTATACGCGCGTTACGGTGGAATCCAACCATGTGCTGAAATATCGGCAGTTTGCGTTGAGCAATCCGGAGCGGCTGGTGGTCGATCTGGAAGGGGTTAACCTTAATTCCGTGCTAAAAGGCATGGGAACCAGCATTCGCGACGACGATCCCTATATTAAGTCCGCTCGCGTCGGGCAGTTCGATCCGCAAACGGTGCGCATGGTGTTTGAGCTCAAACAGAATGTGAAACCGCAGCTCTTTGCCCTCGCGCCGGTTGCCGGCTTTAAAGAGCGCCTGGTGATGGATCTCTATCCGTCTACGGCGACCGATGTGCAGGACCCGCTGCTGGCGCTGCTGGAAGATTACAACAAGGGCGATCTCGATCGTCAGGTGCCGCCGGCAGAAAGCGGGCCGAAGCCGGGTAAAGCCGGGCGCGACCGGCCGATTGTGATTATGCTCGATCCGGGACACGGCGGTGAAGACTCCGGCGCGGTAGGCAAATACCATACCCGCGAGAAAGACGTTGTGCTGCAGATTGCCCGCCGGCTGCGGGCGCTGATCGAAAAAGAGGGGAATATGAAGGCCTATATGACCCGCAATGAAGATGTCTTTATTCCCCTGAAGGTGCGCGTCGCCAAGGCGCAAAAGCAGCGTGCCGATCTGTTCGTCTCGATTCACGCCGATGCCTTTACCAGCCGCCAGCCGAGGGGCTCTTCGGTATTTGCGCTCTCAACCAAAGGCGCTACCAGCACCGCGGCTAAGTATCTGGCGCAAACCCAGAACGCCTCCGATCTGGTGGGGGGCGTCAGCAAGAGCGGCGATCGCTACGTCGACCATACGATGTTTGATATGGTGCAATCGCTGACCATCGCCGATAGCCTGAAGTTTGGTAAGGCGGTGCTGCAAAAGATGGGCAAAATTAATAACCTCCACAAAAACCAGGTTGAACAGGCCGGCTTCGCGGTGCTGAAAGCGCCGGATATTCCGTCGATCCTGGTCGAAACCGCGTTTATCAGCAACGTGGAGGAGGAGCGTAAGCTGAAAACGGCGACCTTCCAGCAGGAAGTTGCCGAGTCGATACTGGCGGGGATTAAGGCCTACTTCGCCGATGGCGCAACGCTGGCAAGGCGTGGCTGATAAAAGGAGCGGGATATGGCTCTGTTAAAGAGCGCGCATGGCGGCAATACGCGGGAGGCGGCGGCGCTGCTGGGCATTAAGCCCGATCGGCTGCTGGATTTTAGCGCCAATATTAATCCGCTGGGCATGCCTGAAAGCCTGAAGCGCGCTCTGATCGATAATCTTGACCGCGCAGAGCGCTATCCCGACGTGGACTATCAGCAGCTGCACGAGGCCCTGGCCGAGCATCACCACATTCCCGCCTCGTGGATCGTGGCGGGGAATGGCGAAACCGAATCTATTTTCACCGTCGTAAACGGCCTGAAGCCGCGTCAGGCGATGATCGTGATACCCGGCTTTGCCGAATATCGCCGCGCGCTGAGCTCGGTGGACTGCGCGATCCGCGAGTTCGTTCTGCGTGAAGAGGATGGCTGGCAGCTGACCGAGGCCCTTCTCGCGGCCCTGACGCCAGACCTGGACTGCCTGCTCCTGTGTACGCCCAACAACCCAACCGGCCTGCTGCCGGAGCGCCGGCTGCTGGCGGCGATTGCCGAGCGCTGCAAAGCGTTAAGCATCGCGCTGGTGCTGGATGAAGCCTTTATCGATTTTATTCCCGACCAGCCGGGGTTTATCCCTCTGCTGCGCGATAACCCGCATATCTGGGTACTACGCTCGCTGACGAAGTTCTATGCCATACCCGGCCTGCGTCTGGGGTATCTGGTCAACGGCGATGAGCGCGCCGTCGCCCGGATGCGCGAGCGGCAAATGCCGTGGTCGATCAACGCGTTTGCCGCGCTGGCGGGGGAAATTATTCTGCAGGATAGCGCCTACCAGCAGAAGACCCGGCAGTGGCTGGCCGAAGAGGGGCGGCGTTTTTACCAACAGCTCCGCCGGCTTCCCGGCTTAACGGTATATCCGGGTCAGGCAAACTATCTGTTTCTGCGCGCCGATATGCCGGGCATCGACCTGCAGTATGCGCTGCTGCAGCAGCATATTTTGATTCGCAGCTGCGCCAACTATCCCGGCCTCGGGGCGGGCTATTTCCGCGTGGCGATCCGCAGCGCGGAGGAGAATCAGCGGCTGATTAGCGCATTAAGGCGCATCGCTGGCGCGAACGCCTGAAGCGGCAAGCAGGCGGGCGCCGCCCTGCACCATCTTCAGCAGGTGCTGCCGCGGCCAGTGCTCGCTCATGCTCCTCTTCGCCAGCGCCCACTGTATATAGCCGATATCGTGCCGCCGCCGGTCCAGCATCAGGCCGACAACGCTGCCGCTGTGAGCGACGTTCAGACCGTATAAGTCGCACTCTTCCACCAGCGCCAGCAGCGAGGTAAAACCGGGTTTTGCCAGCAGCAGCTGGCTGGCAATCGCGCTAAGCGTCGACGCTTCCCCCATCCGCCGCGGGCAGCCGCTAAGACAGGCATCCTGTATCTTTTCCCACGCCAGCTGTAGCGTAGCCGAGCTGGCGAGCAGCCGGGACCGGCGGGGCAGGCGATGATAATCCGTTGTGCGTAGCGTTACGGGACTTTCGAGAACGTAAAGATCGAGCTGTGGCTGGGACTTGCAGGCAATTTGCGTCGAGGCGTCGTTATGGTCGAAAAGCGTGAGCTGGCGAAAAATGGTGCTGTCGGTGGGTTCCAGGGAGACGCAAAGCCGCGCCAGCTCGGACTCCGACAGCGTATGGCCGAGATGATGCGCCGTGGCCACCGCGGTAGCGGCAATATCTGCCGTACTGCTGGCCATCCCTTTGGCGACAGGAATCGACGAGTGCACCTCGATACGGATGTCGTGGCTCAGGCCTGCCGGGTATTGCCAGTAGTCTAAAAGCCGCTCGACCATTGCCCGGGAAAGCGGGCGTTCATCAGGCAGAGGCGGCGCGGCGCTCACCTCGACGGTGCTGTACCAGTCGACGGGGCAGGAGACCAGCTTTTCACTGCCAAGGATCCAGCCCTGGATGAGCTCTCCGCAGGATGCGGGACATTGTGCAACGGCCACCGGTTCACCTTTCCACTCGATTTTTCATGGCGCATAGTGTCATGGCGATCCCGCTATTACCATGATTTCACTCAAGCCTGAGGGCGGCTGTTTTACGCCGAAACGCACAGATCCGCCCGCGCGGAGAGGGCGATGCGCATAACGTCGCGGGCGATCATCAGCTCTTCATTTGTATTCACAATCGCCACTTTAACGACCGAGCCGTCGGCCTGGATAAAGGCCGCATTCTGCTGGTTTTTCTCGCTATCGATCGACAGGCCGAGAAAATGCAGGTTATGGCAGATTGCGGATCGCGCGCGCGCGGAGTTTTCGCCAATGCCGCCGGTAAAAATCAGCGCGTCCAGGCCGCCCATCTGCATAATGTAGCTGCCGATCGTCGCGCGGATCCGCTCGGCAAAAAGCGACAGGGCGAGAGCCGCCCGGTGATTGCCTGCATCTGCCGCCTGCTCGACGTCGCGGTAATCATGCGAAACGCCGGAGACGCCGAGCAGCCCGGACTCATTGTTTAACAGATGATTAAGCTGCTGGGGCGTTTTCCCCTCCCGCTGGGCAATCCACGGCAGGATTGATGGGTCAATATCGCCGCTGCGGGTCCCCATCATCACGCCGGACTGGGGCGTAAATCCCATTGAGGTATTGATAGAATGGCCGCCTTTAATCGCGCAAACGCTGCTGCCATTGCCCAGGTGGCAGCAGATCACCCGCAGCGCGCTGAGCGGAACGCCGAGCTGTTCTGCGAGCAGGGCGCTGACGTATTTGTGGCTGGTGCCGTGGAAACCATAGCGGCGGATACCAAGTTCACTGTAATAGCGCCAGGGAAGAGGGTAGAGATAGGCGCGCTCATCCAGCGTCTGGTGAAAGGCGGTATCAAACACTGCGACGGCGGGCGTGGTGGGCAACAGCTGGCGAAAGACGTTAATGCCGAGCGCATTGACCGGATTATGCAGCGGCGCCAGCTCCGCAAGGCGTTCAATTTCAGCCAGCGACCCCTCGGTAATCAGCGCGGAATCCTTAAAGTGCTCTCCACCGTGGGCGACGCGATGGCCGATACCGTCAATCTCATGCAGGCTGCCGATCACGCCGTGGTGGAGGAGCTTTTCCAGCAGCAGAGTCACGGCTTCACGATGATCGGCAACAGGGACCCTCTCCTGCCAGCCGTGGGCTGGCGTTTTTATCGTCACCCGGGCGTCCGCCATACCAATACGCTCTATCAATCCCTGGCAGAGCATTTCACCCTGAGGCATTGCCAGCAGCTGAAATTTTAGCGATGAGCTGCCGGCGTTAATGGCCATTATTTTGTGAGACATAGGGGTTCCTTCGCATTCAAAAAAGCCAGTACGGCGGTGAGTCCCGATTTATTGAGCGCGCTGGTAATAAAGATCCGCTGCGCGCCGGCTTGTTCAAGCCAGCCCTCAATCAGAGAAAGGCGCTGCGGGGGCGCTAAATCGGCCTTGGTCACCAGGCCGATGGTCGGGCGGTTCATCGGGGCGGTAAAACCGGGAGAAAACGGCGACCACTGCGCGTCGGCATTCAGCACCAGTGCGATAACGTCGGCTTCGCAGGCGCTGGCCAGCAGCGCGCTGTAAAGACAGCGGTTTTCGAGGTATTCACCCGGCGTGTCGATGGCCATCGGGGACCATTCAATCGCCTGCGTTTTTTTATAATGGAGCGCTTCGCCGCGCAGGCTTTGGGTCAAGGACGTCTTGCCGCACTGGCTGGGGCCGATAAGCATCAAACGTTTCATGAGCTTAGGTCCGTGTAATTGGGCAAGCGGTGAAGCGCATCATTTCGCCCAGCGTGCGTGTAACCTGCTTCAGCGCATATTCAACGGCGGAAACGTCCCCGGTAAGCACCACGGCGCCGGTAAAGCGATCGAGAAAGCCTATCTCTACCGCGCCCGATTTGGTGGCGATATCGCAGGCAATTATTGAGGCTTCACTGGGGGTAATGGTGAGAATGCCGATCGCCGATACCGCATTCTGCAAACCCAGCTTTTTGAACAGGTCCTGACCTGGATTAGCGATAAGGTGCGCCAGCGTGACCTGTTTACCCGGGACGTATTCCTGAATCATGCGATCTGTTGTTTGCTGCTTTTCCATTATCCCTCCACCATCTGTCGCCACATTGACTCATGCGGGCGCGGAATTACCGAGCGGTAAACCAGCAGCCCCTTTTCACCCGCGCTTTCGCTACCCACAGCTACCGCATTGTTGACGTCTGAAATCTCACCCGCGACGACCATATAGCACTTGCCGCCGATACCGAATGCCATATGCACGCGTACCAGCGTAACGTTCGAGGCTTTTACCGCCCGATCTGCCGCGCTAATGCAGGCCGCGACGCTCCAGGTTTCGACGATCCCGACGGCCTGGCGCTGGTCAACGCTATTCAGGCCGCTTATTGCCGGGAGAATATCGCGGTGAAGATTGGGCAGCACCAGACTGTCGACCAGCATTTCTCCTGCAAGCGAGGTGCCGGTTTCAATCGCCTGCTGTACCGCGCCGACGTCGCCGCCGAGCATTAACAGAAATTTACCTGGACAAATGGTCTTGCAGACCAGCAGGTCGACGTTCGCGCTTTTCAGCATCGCATCGCCGAGCTCCATTCCCCTGGCGATGCTGGTGAGTTCTAAAATACCGATAGCCTGAGACATAGTTAACCTCTTACAACCGTAATAGCCTGTTCGCTGATGGCCGAAACCGTGCCGTCAATGCTGGCGTGCACAGGGGCGCCCAGCGCGCCCGCTGGAATATCGGCGACGCATTGCCCGCGCACGACGGGTTGCCCTACTGCCACGCACGGCGCTGCGCTTGCGCCAATATGCTGGCGTAACAACAGCGTGACTTTTTCGGCAGAAGGTTCGCACCCGGACAGCGGCGCTTCCTGATACCAGGGGCTTAGCCCCAGTTTGGCGATCAGCCGCTTCACCGGCACCAGGCGATATTTCGCCATCTGGTCGGCCGGATGCAGCGGCCCTTCATAGCGCAGGTTTTTCGCCCGCAGCTCGCGCTTCAGCAGGCGATTAATGCGCATTGGCGAGATGCCTACCGGGCAGGCTACGCTTTCGCAGACGTTGCACTCCGAACAGGTGAGTGCGCTAAGCAGCAGCTGCGGCGTAGCGCCCTGCAGGTAGTTCACTGCCCGAACCAGCAAATGGGGCGAGAGTTCGTGGCCAATCAGGTGTCTTGGACAGAGATCGGTGCACAGCCGACACTGTTCGCAGACGGTGCGGGCAACGGAAAGGATCGTGCGGTCGTCCTGCATCCGTCGCTGAATGAGAGGATGGCTTTTCGGTAGCACCAGCAGCCCACCGGTGGTTTTGGTCACCGGAGAGTCCAGCGATTTCACCAGGCTTCCCATCATTGGCCCGCCGTTAATAAACCCCGGATTGTCGACGGTTGCCCCGCCGGCAAGGTTGAGGATTTCGCGTAACGACATGCCGATAGGCACGGTGAGCGTTTGCGCCCTGGCAACGGCGCCGTTGACGGTCAGCGTTCGGCGCGTTACCGGATACCGCAGCTCGACCGCTCTGGCAATATTGAGGACGGTTTGCACGTTATTAACGACCACGCCGACGCTGGCCGGCAGCGCGGCAGGCGCGACCCGGCGACCGGTAGCCAGCCAGATGGTCAGCACCTCATCGCCAGCCGGATAGACATCGGGCAGGATGTGGAGCCGGATACCTGCAGGCAGCAGCGGGGTTAGCGCATCGATGGCCCGGCGATATTTTTCTTTCAGGGCTATCACCCCTTCGCGCGCGCCGGTTGCCGTCATCGCGTACTGCACGCCGCGTACAAGACGCGAAGCCTGCTGCCACATCAGCTGCTGGTCAACCTTGAGCATGGGTTCGCACTCGGCGGCGTTAACCAGAAAGATCTCCACCTGCGCCTGGAGCTTAACGTGAGCGGGAAACCCCGCGCCTCCCGCACCAACCACGCCCGCAGTGCGAACGCGCTCACGAATTTCATCCGCGCTATGGGGCATTGCAACGGTGTTGGCGGCGGTACTCATAGCAGTTCCTCCAGCAGTTCCCGAATTTCCTCGGCGCTGGTCGGGCGCGGATTAGTGCGTAGCGTGACGTCAGCCAACGCGGCCCGCACCATTGCCGGAATGCGCGCTGAAAAGTCGGATCTTCCTTCTTTAAGCGCGACGGCCAATGAGGGGAGAGCGCAGCGCTGCTTGAGGCGTTCGATTTGCTGAATCAGCGCATTTATCGCCGTGACATCATTGGCCTCTGGCGGGCAAAAGCCGCAGGCTTTGGCCAGCCGCGCGTAGCGTTTGGCGGCACGTGGAACGCCGGCGTTAAAGCGGATAACCGGGGTTAACAGCAGCGCGTTGGCCAGACCGTGCGGCAGATGAAACTGCCCGCCGAGCTGGTGGGCTATTGCGTGGTTAAGCCCGAGCCCGGCCTGGCTGAACGCCATACCTGCGAGCGTTGAGGCGTTATGCATTTTTCCCCGCGTCGCCACGCAGTCACCTTTTTCCACCGCAGTGGGCAGATAGCGGAATACCAGTTTGGCGGCTTTTTCCGCCAGCGCATCGGTAAAGTCGCTGGCGTGTGGCGAAACCCAGGCTTCCAGCGCGTGGGTCAGTACGTCCATTCCGGTATTGGCCGTGATCTGCGGCGGGACGCTGACCACCAGCTCCGGGTCGAGGATCGCCATATCCGGATACAGCGCATTGTTGAACAGCGGGTATTTGATGCCTTTATCAGGGTCGCTAATTACGCAGGCGCTGGTCACTTCTGAACCGGTACCGCTGGTGGTAGGAATGGCAACGCAGGTTTCAATTTCAATGCCGAACCGATGGCTGAACCAGACGATAGCCTTCGCCGCATCCAGCGCCGATCCGCCGCCAAACCCGATGACGACCTGGGGCTGCAGATCCTGCATTTGTGCAATCCCCTGGACGACGGTATCGATAGTAGGGTCCGGCGTTATCTCACTAAAAATAGTGATTCGATTATCCGCCGGCAGCGCAGCGCGCAGCGTCCCGATGAGCGGCGAGCTCGCGAGGAAGCCATCGCAGATTATCCAGATATGCTTGTTGGTAAAGCGTCTGAGCACCTGCAGGCTCCCCTGACCGCTGTACAACCGGGTTTGTAGCGAAAAGGTCTTCATCACCCTACCTCTTTAGCGGATAGAAAAGCCGTTGGTCAGTACGCAGCGCCGGGAGCGAGCAAACGTTCGCGCTGAGGTGGTGCCTTCACCCGTTGGCGTAGCGATAGTAAAGGTCGTAAAGCCCTCGCCGCCGACCCCGATACCCGCATAGGACGGCCCATTTTTCACGAAGATGGAGGTCTGCAGCGTGCGGGCTGCGAGGTTCAGGCGTGAAACGTTTTGCGAGTGCATGATGGCGGTGTGGTGCAGGCCGTCTTCCACCTTCAGGGCCAGCGCCAGCGCGCTATCAAAATCGCTCACTTTGACAATGGGCAGCATCGGCATCAGCTGTTCGCTGGTGACCCACGGATCGTCGGCGCTGACGACGGCTATCAGCAGGCGAGGTTGTTTTGCCGGCGCGCTAATGCCGGCCGCCGTCAGCAGAGCTGCCGGGCTTTTTCCGACCAGCTTTTTATTCGCCTGTCCTTCCGGCAGGCAGACGGCGCGGAGCCTGTCGACCTCTGCGGTGGTTAGCAGCAAGGCGCCAAATGCCTGCATTTGCTGTACCAGACTATCGGCGACGCTCTCCACCACAATCAGGCTCTTCTCGGCAATGCACGGCAGGTTGTAATCGAACGCCGCGCCGTTGATGATATCTTCGGCGGCTTTGACTAAATCAGCGGTTTCGTCAACGATACAGGGCGGGTTACCGGCTCCGGCGCCCACGACTTTTTTCCCGCTTTTCATTCCCATAGCGACAATTCCCGGACCACCGGTAATAGCCAGTACGGCAATCTTTGGATGGGCCATCATCTGCTGGGTGGCTTCAAACGTTGGCTCCGCGGCGGTGACCACCAGGTTACGGATACCGCAGCAGCGGAAGGCGATCTCTTCAATCATGCTGATGAGCTTCAGAGAGACGGTTTTTGCTCCCGGGTGTGGGCTAAAATAAACGCTGTTGCCCGCCGCCAGCATGCTGATGCTGTTGTTGATGATCGTTTCCGTCGGGTTAGTGCTCGGCGTAACGGAGCCGATAACGCCAAACGGTGAATATTCAAAAAGCACCATCCCGCCATCGCCGGTGAGCGCGGTAGTGGTTAAATCCTCGATTCCCGGCGTGTTGTCCAGCGCTGCCTTATTCTTGAGGAACTTATCCTCTTTATTGCCCATTCCCGTTTCTGCCGCGCTTTCGGCGGCAAGGGGAGAAAGATGGGGCGTCAGCTCCAGGCGCAGGGCGCTGATAATGGCGCTGCGAGTTTTGAGCGGACACTGCTGGTAGCGTAAGAAAGCCTGGTGTGCGGCATCAACCGCTGCGTTGACGGACTGAAAGACGCCGCTGCCCTGCGGTTGATGAGGCGCTTGTGCCAGGGCCAGCTGCTCGCTCAAAATGGTGCGGATAAGGGTTTCGAGTTCACAAGTATTCATTGATTAGTTCCCACGTTAATAGCCGCTATGGCGGCCTGTGCAATATCCATGTCCTGTTCAACGCTGCCGCCGCTGATACCCAGGCCGCCAATCAACTGGCCTTCACGCCACAAGGGGTATCCGCCGCCAAAGGTGACGACCTTTCCCTGCATCTGGCTCTCCAGACCATAAAGCGGCGCGCCGGGCTGCACCGCGCTTGAAAGCAGGTGAGTGGCTGTTTTCATCGCCACCGCGGTCCAGGCTTTCTTTGGCGCCAGCTCGCTGCTGACCAGCAGAGCGTCCGGCATCCGCCAAATCACCGTTTGCGTGCCGTGCGCGTCGACGATGCCGATCGCTACCGGCACCTCAAGCTGCCGGGCGCGCTCAACGGCGGACCGCGTAAGCTGATGGAGATCGTTGAATGAGAGGGCCATAAGAGTCTCCTTGCTGCGGGGGGGCTGGCTGGCAGCCAGATAGCGCGCGCTGATTTCACTTATGATGCTGTTGCGATGCGCAACGCTATCTTCGGCACGAGCCAGCGCGTACAGGCAGTCCGATAGCCGGTTGAGGTAGCGCATCAATACCTGGCGAACGTTAACTTCTCCCGCCAGCTCAACCAGGCGACGTTCGGCCCGACGGGCCAGCGCACGGGCAAAATGTAGGCGGCTCGCGGCTTCGCTGCGTCCGGGTAAAATAAAACTGTGAAGCGGTTCGACGCGGTCCATCGCCCGATCGATTGCGGCCTCAAGCGCGGAGATCTCTTCGCTGTTGATGTAGCGCTGCTTTGGTGACGGCTGCTCGCTGTCGCTGGCCAGCTCGGCGCTAAACCAGAAAATCTGCTGCTGGATGGCCTCAAGTAAGGTGCGATGGTTTTCATCCGCGGCGGCGCAGGTACACAGGCTCAGCGCCGCATTCAGCTCGTCCAGCGTGCCGTAGGCTTCAACGCGTGGGTGGGTTTTGCTCACGCGCTGGCCGGTATATAGTGAGGTGGTGCCTGCGTCACCCGTTCGGGTATAAATCGCCATAACTTCCCCTTAACGCGAAAGCGTATCGACAATGCCAACCACGGCGAGGTCAATGGCCTCATTCGGCCCGGAAAAAACATGTCTGGCGCTGGAGCCGCTGCTGAGCAGCACCAGTTCACCGACGCCTGCGCCTACGGAGTCAACGGCAACCTCATCGCCTGACGTCGGCGATGCGGGAAGTTCGCCATCGGCGCTGACCCGACGGACCAGCAGCAGCTTTTTCCCTATCAGGGAGGGCGATTTTTGCGTGGAGACAACCGCGCCCGTGACTCGTGCCAGATGCATGATTTACTCCTGCTTGATTAATTGAATATTGCGCGCGCTCGCTGCCTCCCGCGCCAGAGCGGTAACCACGCACCGGCGGTGGAGGACCACGCGCCCGGCGTCCCGACCGGCGACATCGCGATAGCTGAGCACCGGGGCGGCATGCAGAACGAGCGGCTGCCCATGCTCGTCGGTAAACGTCACCGGTAGACGGGCCAGTTTTTTTAGTGGCATAGCCTGCAGCAGACCGCTATGCAGGGCGAGCTCGACGTGGATACCCAAAGCAATGGCGTGATGAATGATCGCGACCCCCGGATCTGCGGTTTCCCTTTGTACAAGCCGGCCCAGCAGGGGAAGGTCGATGAGCACAATGCGCAGCGAAGCGTACTGACAGCACAGGCTCAGGCCGTCCATCTGGCGAAGCTGCGCCACGCTCAACGTGGCCGTGCTGCGGGCGCGCTGCTGCAGCCGGGAGACGACCTCCTCAATAACTCGCCGCAGGGTTTCGCCGTTCATCGCGAACTTACCAGCCTGGCGAAGGCTTGCGGGTTATCGGCACCTGCGGCGTTGGCTTCGTCGGTATCAATATGCATTTCGAGGCGCATTTCCGCCGCCACGCGCACGGCGACGTTGTCGAAGATCAGCCGACGGTCGTTACCTTCAATCGCCACGCAGACCCGGTCGCCGTGGGCTACGCGAAGGATCAGCGCATCAAGGGGCGACATATGAATATGCCGCTGGGCGACGATAACCCCGGAGGGTAAATCCAGTTCGGCAAACGGGCTGACCAGGCGGATGCCGGGCGTCCCCTGCAGGTTACCGGACATTCTTAACGGCGCCGTAATCCCCAGCGTGCGGGCATCCGTGCGCGATATTTCTACCTGACTTGCTGAGCGCAGCGGCCCCAGCAGGCGCACGTTATTTAGCTGGCCCTTCGGACCAACCAGGGTGACGGTCTGCTCGGCGGCATACTGTCCTGGCTGCAGCAGCGCTTTTTTCTCCGCAATCGGGTGGCCGGGGAAAAGCCTCGCGTAATCCTGTGCGGACAGATGGATATGGCGGTTCGAGACGCCCAGAGGAATCGGGCGCTCGCGCATCTCATCGAGAACTTTGCTCACCGTCGAGGCCAGCAGCTGTTTATCCATTACTCTTCACCCCGCTTACCTGAATGCAGGCAGAGTGAACGAGGATCGCCCTTCTGGCGCCGGCATTGTGGGTCCAGACACAGGTTGCAACTGACCCGTTCGGCGGTCGACGACTCTTCATCTGCCGGCGCTTCTGCAACGATGACGTCAGCCGTATCGGGTTCATTGGATTCAGGCGGCATAACGGAGGAGAGAGGGGAGTCCGTAGGCAGGATCCCTTCTCCGGGTCTGGCGATAACCTTGTGGGCAACCAGACCGCTATGCCGTTCGGCAAACTGTTTACCGGTCATAATGGCCGCCTGCACGGAGGCCACATCCCCGGTAATTTTGATAACCATCCAGCCTGACCCATTGGTTTTTTCGAGGGCGACCAACGTGATAGCAGCGGATTTCGCCATGATATCGGTGCAGCTGATAGCCAGTGCCAGACCACAAACTTCGAGTAATCCCAGTGATTGCTTCACGCGGTGTTCCTTATTGGCTTCGATCAGGCTGATTTCGGTAAAATGGCCTCAACGTCGCTGTGCGGCCGTGGAATAACGTGGCAGGACTTCACTTCGCCAACCACGCTTGCCGCCGCGCTGCCCGCATCGACGGCTGCTTTTACCGCGCCGACATCACCGCGCACCATCACGGTAACAAGGCCGGAGCCAATTTTTTCGTAGCCAACCAGCTGCACGTTGGCGGATTTCACCATCGCGTCAGCAGCTTCAATGGCACCCACTAACCCTTTTGTTTCAACCAGTCCCAGTGCGTTGTTCATACTACGGTTCTCCTGTTGCTTAGCTATTTAGATCCCGAAAAGGGATCCCTTTGACAAGCCGTGCCGCGTTGTTACCTGTACTGCGTTGGGCCTGACTGTCCTGATGGCGCATCAGCGTAAAAAGCGGCGCGGATGCGGATAAATTCTTGTAGTGCACGACCAGCGTGCGTTGGTCGCAGGCGATGCCAACCAGCAGCGGCGAGCTTCGCGCCGCCTGCCATGCGCAGCTGGTTACGTCCCCGGCCGATTGCTGCTGAAGCAGGAATGGAATGCCTTCCTCTTCAATACCCAGCAGCACTTCGCGCCAGAGGTTGATGCAGTCGGCCAGGGCGATAATGATGATTGCCGGCGCGGTGTGGTTACTCTCCATGCGCAACCTCCTTGTACCAGGAGAGGATCAGCCCGGTAGCCACCGCGTTTCTTGGGCCTTCGCTACCGCGAATATTTCCCCGTCCGGCGACCAGCCGGTAGTGGGCCAGCGCATCGGTAACGAGCTGAGGAACTTCAAAATCAAGGGCTGACCCGCCCACTAGCACCACAAAAGGAATGTCGCGAATGTTGCCGGTAGGGCTGACCTGACGCAGCGCGCGCAGCGCATTGGTAACAAAAACACGCTCTTTGGCGCTACGGCGAATGGCGCGCACTTTTTCCAGCGCTAAATCGCCGGGAAGAGGCAGCAGTTCATCGGGTTTCACCACGCAGACGCGTGCAAAAACGCCAGCAGGGAGCGGTGTCGGGAAAAACTGGACGCTGCCGTCTTCATGGCGCAGATGGAAAAGGCTTTCAACTTTGGCTAACGGGTATTTTTTAATCTCTTCTGCCAGGTAGCGGTCGCTAAGCCCGAGCTCACGGGCAATAATCATCGTGACCATATCCCCGGCGCCCGCCAGATGGGTTGCGACGATCTCGCCTTGAGGGTTGATGATTGAAGCATCCGTTGAGCCGGCGCCGAGATCGAGAATCGCCAGCGGGCGCGTCGTACCCGGCGTGGTTAGCGCGCCTAAAATGGCGGCTTCCGCTTCGGCGCCGCCAACCTGGACGTCAATGCTGAGCTTGTGCTTTATTTCCTGGGCAATCATCGCCATTTGCAGGCGGTCTGATTTCACCATTGAGGCAATGCCTACGGCCTGCTCCAGCGAGAACTCGCCGGCAAGCCCGCCGGTCACGCTAACCGGCACGGAGGTATCGACGGCCAGCAGATCCTGAATAAAGATTTCGCTGCTCGGTTTGTTCGTCAGGACGGCCATCGTCTGACGAACATTCTCCAGCATGCCGCCAATGTTGGTTCCTGCCTCCCCGATGACGTTATCCAGCCGGCTGCAGGCGGAAACTGCTTTCATGATGGTTTCCGCTCCGGCGGCGACATCGACGCGCACGGTTTTTCCCTGCGCAAGCAGCTCAATATTTCCGGCCGGGATAGCGCGGGCTTTGACGTCTCCGGAGGGCGTTTTAACCACCACGGCGGAACGGTTGCCTATGAGCGCGCGGGCCATTGGCACGATGTTTTTTGTCTCATCGGCAGTGAGATTAAACACGGTGGCGATGCCGTAAGGGTTGGAGAGTGTTTCAATAACCTTCCCCGGAACGGCAACTTCAATCGCCGCCAGCATCCCCAGCGGAATACGGTCGATGTGGCGCACTTCATCGATAACCGGCGCTATTTTTTCCAGCCGGTTGCTAACCAGCACACCATCGTCACGCTGCAGAATGACGCCGGTAATCCGATATCCGGCGCGTACCGCAGCGTTAATCATGGTCGCGACATCGGCGAAATCGAAGGCTGATGAAACGACCAGGATATAGGGGCTATCCGCCGGGCGCGTCAGCAGCTCCTCTGGGGTAATCGTCAGCCCAACGCCGATACCCACTCCGCCCGGCGTTTTCGGGTTATGGCCGATCATGGTCGATTCGGTAATGATGGTTTCGGTAATGGTCTCCATGGCGACATCGCCAATAACCGGCGTGGCCTCGTTGATACGAATGAGCGAAATATCGCTGACATTGATCCCTGCGCGTCTTGCCGCGAGGGAGAGCGCTTCCTGAATGCCAAACACGTTACGCAACGTGCCTTTGATTCCGGTCGTCTCCGCCAGCGCGCTGTGGGTCATCGTCAGCACGCCAGCCTCATCAAGTCGCGCCAGCGCGACTTCTGTCGATGAGTTCCCAATATCAATGCCAGCTATATATCTCATCCCGGCTCCTTAATCGTCGCCTTTGAGCTTTTTACGCTCGACGTACAGCACCGCTGCTTCACGAACGAAAGCTGCGCAAATCTTTGCCTGATAACGGCTTTCGAGATCGTCAGCAATAGCCACCAGCTCTTCTTTCGTTGAGCGGTACGGACGAAGAGCGTTATAGATTTCAAGAATGCGGTCATCCGGTACGGCGGTCAGTTCGGCGGCTCGCTCAAAGTTCATCGCCAGCCTGTCGCGGCCCGCATCTTTAGCAATCGACGCCTGTAGACGCAGGGTTTCCGGGGTAATTCGCATATCCTGAGCGGTGACTTTGTTACTCAGTACGTTTTCCAGGGTGAAGTCATCCAGCGTTTTGCCGGTGGCGGTTTTAACCCATTCAGGGTGCTTATTGGCTAGCGGATAGTCGCTCACCTTAGCCTGGCCAGGAGCGCCGCTGCTTGCCGTTGCGGGGGCGTCATCCTGCAGGCTATTCATGCGGCTTAAAACGTCCCGGACCATTGATTCAATTGCTTCGGTATTCATGGGGTTATCCTTTATCAGAGCGCCACGCGCAGTTCCTGCGGGTTTTTGCCTGTCACGACGTATTTGGTCTCTTTAATGTGCAAAATGGCCGACTTCGCCTGGTATTTTGGGCGGGCCATCTGGTCATTTAGCGTCGGGACCGGCTGCGGCGACTCGCGCTTCGCATAGCGCGCGGCGTTTTTACCAATCTGGCGATAGGTTTCCAGCGTCAGAAGCGGGGCCTGGGGGAACAGCTCGAGGTTGGAGAGCGGCGGCAACCCCTGCTGGTGGATAACCGTGGTGCCTTTTGACTGGATACCGATGGAGATTCCTGAGCCGCTCAGCCGGTTGCCTTCAACGGCGACGAACGCCACGTCCGAGGATTTGAAGCAGCGAATTACGCGCGCTTTGATCCCCTCTTCTTCAATACCGGCGATCACTTCGCGCAGGATGTTTTTATGCGGTATGCCGACGATATTAACGGTCTGAGACAGGCCGAATGCCGGACCAACGGCGATAATCACTTCGTCCTGCTGCGTGCCCTGGCGGGCTTCTCCAGCTTCTGTCAGAAAGCTGTCGCCAGCGGGCGCAGCGGCCTGTTGGACGGCAGATGCTGCCGGCGCATTAAATGAGACCGGTTTATCGCTGCTCTTCATTTCACTGAGCACATCTTCAATTATCTGGCGCAGCAATTTTTCATTAATTTCCATTTCTCACCCCTTAACCGAGCTCGTTAGGATCAAGTGCGCCAGGGATGTTTTTAATCTCTTCCCAGCGTTCACCCTGCAGGCGATAGCCCGTTGCCGGACCGGCATAATCATTGACGTCATTCACGGCCGAAAGCACCTGTCCGTCGCCGACGATAATGGCCGAGGTATGCAGGTAGTCGCCGGTCAGCTTGGCTTTCTGGATATTGAGCATGTCCTGCGCAACATCGGTAAACCCACCCTGAGCGAGGGCCTTTACCACCTCCAGGCCATTACGGTTCTTATTGATGATTTCCTGGGCGAACTTGATGTCTTCGACGATATTGCGCTCTGGCATATCTTTCGAGCCGTGGGCGTAGGTCGCGGCTTCGACCTCTTCATCGGTAATCGGCGGCAGGCCCATTCCGGCAAATACGGCCTGCAGAGCGCGGGCGGCTTTATTCCGAATTGCGATAACGTCCTCTTCACGAACCGGGCGCAGACCGCCGTCCACTTTCAGGTCACGCTGGATAACGTTGTAGTCGTCAAAATCTTCCGCATCTTCGTTGGAACCGGCGAACATGTTGTCGTAGTTCGGCACCGCGGAATAACCCGAAGAGATAAAGTCGGTGCCCGGCAGGAACTGCATCAGCAGACGCGCGGTGCGGCGCATATCGGAGTGGGTGAAGGTCTGGTCATTGCTGGAGGCGCATTCCAGATCCAGCGCGGAGCAGATCAGGTTTTCCGCCAGTACCGCACGAATACCCGAGGGCACCGCTGAGGGAACGCCGATGCAGCTTACGGAGCCGTTTTGCAGACCCTGCACGCCAGCGGCTTTGGTGATGTAGATGCAGCGAGCTTCCAGATAGAGCATCGATTTACCTTCGGCATAGCCCATTTGAACTTCTGAACCAGAGCCTGAGGTGAAGCGCATTTTTAAACCGCGCGATGCGTAAGACGAGGCGAGAAAGCCTTTCGACCACGGGGTGTCGTCACCGTCGGTGAAGACGGGCTCAGTCCCGTAGACCGAAATGGTTTCGGCGTAGCAGGTGTGGCCCAGCATGCCGAGCTTGAGTTCGGTGGCTTCTTCCAAAGAGCATTGGGTCAACACGCCGGGACGGCCAACCTGTGAGCCAACCAGCAGGGCAATCGCATTAAACGGCGCGTATCTGGCAACGGCGACGGTCGTTTCCTGCTCATCAAACCCGCGCCATGCGCCTTCGGCTGCGTCGGCGGCAATTTGTACCGGGTTATCTTTGACGTTAGTGACATGCGCCTGCTGCGACGGCGTACGACGAGCGCGCATTTTCTGCATCGCCATCATCATCTCAACGACGTTCATATGTGACACGACTTCGACAATTTTTGCCGGGGTCATGGCCGTCGTCAGGGGGACAATATTGCTGCGCTTAACGTTAGGATCGCACAGCATGTTGGCAAGCCTGACCGAGTCCATCGCCATAACTTCTTCGGCACGGTTCAGGTTGATGCCGTAGCGGGCAATAAAATGGTCGATCAGGTCAAATTCGCTGACCGGTTTCCCGTCCAGCTCGGTCACCGCGCCGTTAGCGATTTTAATGGAGGGTTTTGGGTCGTTCGGGCTTTCCATCGCGATAAAGCCTTCTTCGATCCACTCCTTAACGAAGCCGTCCTGATTCACCGGGCGTTTCGCGAGTGCTTCAAATCTTTTCGATCTCATGAGTCAGCCTCGTGGGTATCAAATGTAGGACGGGCGATCGTTTTTCGGTTCGCAACCGAGGGTCGCCAGGACGGTTTTGCCGATTTCCCGGGCGGAGATAACCGCCTGGCGTACCGCACCCGAGTCGCCGGAAATGACCAGAATGGCTTCGTTGCTAAAGCTGGTGCCATGCGCCGGCGAGCTATAGGCGACAACCTCGACGTTGGCCGACTTAAGCGCGGTATCCGCCATTAGCACCCCTACGGAAGCGGGTGCGCCGACGATAATGCCGCAGGCCCGGCCGATGGGGGCGCCGAAGGCTTTTTCGAGGGCGTAGCTGGCGCGAGCGGTGTACTGGAGCTCGATGTGGCCCGCCTCGTTGGCGTAAACGTCGCCGAAGGTGCGGTCGAGCTCTTTCAGCGCGACTTCGATCCCGCGTTTGACGTCGGAAACGTCGTTACCGCCTAAAATAATCAGCGAACCGTGGCCCGCTCCCCCTTTGGTATCGCGGGGGAGTTCGATGCTGACCACTTCGGTGTTAGTGGCTTTAACCGCTTCGTCTGCGGCCATAATGTGCGGGCCCGCGCCGGTTCGCGCGCCGAGAATGCCAATGGAGCGATAGCGTTTCTCAAGCTTCATCGCTTCCAGCAGGGCGCTATCGACGTTGGCGATAACCAGACCCAGGGTGTCGCCAATGGCGGTCCCGACAAACTCCGTTAAACTGCAGCTTTTCTCTGCCATAGCCGTCTCTCGTATTGGATGGGTTTCAGTAGGGATGACCTGCCGTTCCGGCGCTGCCACTCGGGCAATCACCTGCGCCATGATCTGTTCCACCAGCTCATTGCTGCTCATTGGCTAATTCCCTTCGGTAAGATTTTTTCTACATCTGAGTGGGGGCGGGGGATGACGTGTACGGCTTTCACTTCACCCACGTGGCGTGCGGCTGCGGCACCGGCATCGGTGGCGGCTTTTACCGCACCGACGTCGCCGCGCACGATGACCGTCACCAGCCCGGAGCCAATTTTTTCGTAGCCTACCAGCACCACGTTGGCTGATTTCACCATTGCGTCAGCGGCCTCTATGGCTGCGGTTAAGCCCTTGGTTTCTACCATTCCTAATGCTTCTTGTTGCATAAAGACCTCGCCTGGATTGTTCCAATGCTGATGACTATAAAAAGAAGCAAGGGAAAAGAATGGCTGACTTGAATTTTAAAACGGGGAAATAGTTGTCTTATAATAATAAAAAAACAGATGAATTAATTTTAATGCATTGTTTTTGTTGTCTTTTATTTTTATTGGTTATGTGATTATTTTGTTTTTTATATTCCAGTTTTACATTTTAATAGATGACAGATTAATTGTTGTTTGCTATGTGGGGGAATGCATATGTGATACCGGTTTGAAAAATGACATTCAGGAATTAGCAAAATATTGCTATGTATATTTATCCGGAATATTTGCGGAATAAGGCATCAAGCCTGTGCGGAACAATAGCGGAAGAGCAATAATTTGTTACTCATGAACGATTTTTCAGAGCCCAGCGTCGACAGATTGCCAACAATTTGTGGGCGCCAGTTTCTATAGTGATGCTCGCTGTACCCATTGCCAGCATAGCTTGGTGCTGGTCAGGACACGAACTCTGCTAAGAAGGTGTCACCATGAATGATTCGCTAAAAGCACAATGCACTGCCGAGTTTTTGGGCACCGGGCTGTTTCTGTTTTTTGGTATCGGATGCCTGAGTGCGGCAAAGATCGCCGGGGCAAGCCTTGGTCTTTGGGAAATTTGTATTATCTGGGGGTTGGGGATTTCTCTGGCCGTCTATCTGACCGCCGGGATATCGGGCGCACATCTCAATCCGGCTATCACCGTCGCCCTGTGGCTGTTTGCCTGCTTCCCAGGCAGGAAAGTCGCGCCTTACATTGTTGCGCAGGTCGCGGGGGCTTTTGCCGGCGCGCTGTTGGCGTACCTCCTTTACAGTAGCGTATTTACCGGGTTCGAAGCGACGCATCAGCTGGTGCGTGGAAGCGTTGAGAGTCTTCAGCTAGCCAGTATATTCAGTACCTACCCGGCAGCAGAGCTGAGCGTCTGGCAGGCGGCATTCGTTGAGATAGTGATAACCTCAATTTTGATGGGCATGATTATGGCGCTGACCGATGACGGCAACGGCGTACCGAAAGGGCCGCTGGCCCCTTTGCTTATTGGCCTTTTAGTCGCGGTGATTGGCGCCTCCACCGGGCCGCTCACCGGCTTTGCCATGAATCCTGCCCGCGACTTTGGGCCGAAAATCTTCACCTGGCTTGCCGGCTGGGGCAATATTGCCATGACCGGCGGACGAGAGATCCCGTACTTTATCGTACCGATCGTTGCGCCATTAATTGGCGCCTGCGCCGGGGCGGCCATTTATCGATACTTTATTGGTAATAACCTGCCTTGTAATACCTGCAAGCTGGAAGACAAGGAAGGCAAGTTCCACGATGCGTGACGGTTAATGAAATACTGAAAATGATTCATGAACCGGTATCACGAACTGGTCAAAAAGTCTCCCGCAGGTGGGAGACTTTTGTTATCGTCACCCTACTTTCTATCATGAATTTTAGTTGCAATAATGAAAAGTAAATATGAATAGAATGTTTTATTCATAACAATAAATTAACTGGGAGGTTTTATCATGATTTCTGCGAGCTCGCTTAACTCAGAACTCATTAATAAAATCGCGCAGGATTTTGCTCAGGCCACCAGTCTGGCAGTAGTGGTTGTGAATATTCATGGTGATGAAATTTCTGAGCTGTTTAATTTTACGTCCTTCTGTCAGCTCATGCGTCAACATCCTCAGCATAGCATCCGCTGCCGTATGAGCGATCGCTGTGGTGGCCTTGAGGCCTCAAAATCCGATCAGCCGTGCATTTATCGCTGCCATGCAGGCTTAACGGATTTTTCCATCCCGCTGGTGATCGCCGGGCATCTCGTCGGGTTTGTTCTGTGCGGGCAGGTTCGCCTGCGCGAGGATGTCGAGCTGGTCGATATCCTGAACGTGGATATAGGCTGGCAGGCCGATTCTGAACTATTGAGCGAGTTTCGCAACGTCCCGGAAATGGACTATTCCAGGGTCATTGCCTCGGCCGACCTGCTGAAACTTATCGTGGAAAACTGCCTGAAAAAACAGCTTAACTTTGTTGTTATTAAGGATAATCAGCAGCAGCCGGAGCCCGTGCGAACCCAGCGGGGCGTGAACCCTCACGATGGCAAAATGAAAAAGGCATTGCGCTATATCGACGCGCACCTGTCTGACGAACTACGCCTGGAGGAGGTCGCGAACCATGTTTATCTCAGCCCCTACTATTTCAGTAAGTTATTCAAAAAGTATCAGGGAATTGGCTTTAATGCCTGGGTGAATCATCAGCGTATGGTGAGCGCGAAGGAGCTGCTTTCTCACAGCGACTGGAGTATCGCCAGCATTGCACGTAATTTAGGATTTTCTCAAACCAGCTATTTCTGCAAAGTTTTTCGTCAAACCTATCAGATCACGCCGCAGGCTTTTCGCCAGCAAATAAATTCCGGATCACAAACTGAGCCATTTTAAATGACAATATTTTGTTATGGCTTTTTTTTGATATGTCTACGTATCCGCCTCATTATAAAAATAAAACCCCCCCTCCAAAGCAATAAATTGTCATAGCGCAACAAAATAATGAGCGGAGCAGGATAAGCTGCACCAGTTTTTATTTCTTTGATGGAGTAGAGTGACATCAGAAATTACCTTTCGTTTTCCAGCGTCTGAGGAAGGGCGCAGTGACGAAGTAGATAAGCTGAAAATAAGCGATGGCGAGAGCCTCGGAGCTCTGGCCATAAAACCGACAGGTACGGCACGAAACGTGCCAGGGAAGGGGGTGAAAATCCCCCGCAGCCCCCGCTGCTGTGATGCTGACGAACCCATATTTACCTAAATATTCACGTTGCAGGATAACAGGCTCCAGCCGCTTTCAAACCGCGCCTGAGCCGGCCCCGCAGGGATGAGGCCATAGACGGGCCTGCTGCTGTCGCCAGCGGGCGCAACGTGAAATATGCCGGGTAAAAACCACTGATCGCAAGATTGGGAAGGATGGGAGAGGATGACGCTAAGCCAGAAGACCTGCCTGTCCGTGATTACCAACAACTTCGGTGGGAAGTGGGTTGCTCAGAGGCGTACGGTCGAAAGACCAGGGTATATCTCTTACATCATTCAGGTCTCAGCCAGGCGGCGACGCGGCGGGGCTCCGCAAGCTTGCAAAAGCAGGTGATCGGGGCGAAAGCGCGGGCCAGCAGCGCTGTCACCTGAGGAATGACGGGTATACGCACCTTTACATCCCTACCACCCTGAACAGGATCGGGGTATGGCGGCAAGGCTTCACGCATTTATTCTCGCAGGTACCGGCAGCGGCTGCGGTAAAACCACGGTTACGCTGGGGCTGCTTAGCCTGTTGAAAAATCGCGGCATGCGGGTTCAGCCCTGCAAGGTTGGCCCCGATTATCTTGATACCGGCTGGCATACTGCCGTTTGCGGCACAGCTTCCCGTAACCTCGACAGCTTTATGCTGCCCGAACCCGTTCTCAACGCGCTGTTCTGCGAGCGGATGCAGCAGGCGGATATCGCGGTCATTGAAGGCGTGATGGGCCTTTATGACGGCTACGGCACCGACCCCAACTACTGCAGTACCGCCGCGATGGCTAAGCAGCTCGGCTGTCCGGTGATTTTGCTGGTGGATGGCAAAGCGGTCTCCACCTCCATCGCCGCAACGGTGATGGGGTTTCAACACTTCGATCCGAGCCTCAATATTGCCGGCGTTATTGTTAATCGCGTCAACAGCGAATCCCATTATCAGCTGCTGAAAAGCGCCATTGAACGTTACTGCGCGCTGCCGGTTCTCGGCTATGTCCCGCGGATGGACGGCGTTGCCTTGCCCGAGCGGCATTTGGGGCTGGTTACCGCCCGAGAATCGGTGGTCAATCAGCAGCCGTGGCAGGATTTTGCCGACACGCTGGAGCGGACGCTGGATATTACGCAGCTGCTTGCCGTCAGTCGGCTCCCGGCCCTACCCGCCGGGGAGTGTCCCGCGCTGCCTCTGCCTGAGTCCGGCGCGGGCCTGACACTCGCGCTGGCCGACGACGAAGCCTTCAACTTTTACTATCCGGATAACCTCGCGCTTCTCGAACGCTGTGGGGTGAATATCGTCCGCTTTAGCCCCCTGCATGACCGCGATTTACCCGCCTGCCAGATGATCTGGCTGGGCGGCGGCTACCCTGAAATTCACGCGGCCGCGCTTGCGGCGAATACGACCATGCTGGCCCAGCTGCGGGCGGCGCACCAACGGGGAGTGGCCATTTACGCCGAATGCGGCGGGTTGATGTACCTGGGAACCTCGCTGACGGATGCCCGCGGCGAGGTTTACAGAATGGCGGATATTATTCCTGGCCACAGCCAAATGGGCTCACGGCTGACTCGCTTTGGCTATTGCGAGGCGCAGGCCACTCGGCAAACGCTGCTGGCGGCGCCGGGAGAGCGGCTGCGTGGGCATGAGTTTCATTACTCGGATTTTACGCCTGATACCCCCGCAGTTCTGGCATGTCGCAAGGTGCGTGACGGTATGACCCTGCTGGAGTGGTCCGGCGGCTGGCAGGTAGGCAACACTTTTGCCAGCTACCTGCACGTTCATTTCGCCCAGCGCCCCGCAATGCTCAAGCACTGGCTGACGGCCGCAAGGGAGGCGCTATGACGCTGCTGGCCTGGTGCGTGGCCTGGACCCTCGATTTTATTATTGGCGATCCGCAGGGCTGGCCTCATCCGGTACGCTGGATCGGCAACCTCATTACCGCGATCCAGCGCCCGGTGCGCCGCTACTGCCGCAGCGATCGCGCATTAAGGATCGGCGGAGGGCTAATGTGGCTGGTCGTTGTTGGCCTCACCTGGGGGATCTCCTGGGGCGTACTGACGCTGGCAGAAGCGATTCACCCCTGGCTGGGCTGGGCTATCGAGGTATGGATGGTCTTTACGGTGCTGGCCGGGCGCTGTCTGGCCAGCACCGCCCGGGAAGTCGAACGCCCGCTGCGCGCGGGCGACCTTGCCGCGAGCCGCGAGAAGCTCTCGTGGATTGTCGGGCGCGACACCTCGCAGCTGCAGCCGCAGCAGATTAACCGCGCGGTAGTGGAGACGGTGGCGGAGAACACCGTCGATGGCGTTATCGCGCCGCTGTTCTTCCTGCTGCTGGGCGGCGCGCCGCTGGCAATGGCCTACAAAGCCATTAATACCCTCGATTCGATGGTCGGCTATAAGCATGAAAAATACCGCGCCATCGGTATGGTCAGCGCGCGCCTTGACGACGTCGCCAACGCGATCCCCGCCCGCCTGAGCTGGCTGCTCTTCAGCGTCGCGGCATATTTGTGCCGCCTCGATGGCGCCCGGGCCTTCCGTATCGGCTGGCGCGACCGCTACAACCACAGCAGCCCCAACTGCGCATGGTCGGAAGCCACCGTTGCCGGCGCGCTGGGTATCCGCCTCGGCGGCCCGAATGACTATTTCGGCCAGCGTGTAGACAAGCCCTGGATAGGCGACGCGGTACGCGACGTTTGCGTTGACGACATTTCCCAAACGATTCGACTGATGTGGGTCGCCTCAACTCTGGCACTGGCGCTGTTTATCGCGGCGCGGTACCTGTTGATTGGTGCGGCCTGAGGACAAAACGATGCACTACATCCAGCAGCCGCAGGCAATTGAAGCGAAAAGCTTCGACATTATTGGCGAAATTATTGCGCAAACCCGCCCGGACTACCGCTTTGCCAGCCCCCTGCACGAAGCCATTATCAAACGGGTTATCCATACCACCGCCGACTTCGAATGGCTGGATATCCTGTGGTTTTCCAGCGATGCGCTGGAACGGCTTTGCGCCGCGCTCGAACGTCGATGCGTGATTTACACCGATACCACGATGGCGCTTTCAGGAATCAATAAAACGCTGCTGGCGAAGTCGGGTAGCGAGTGCCGCTGCTATATCAGCGACCCGCGGGTGGTGAGCGCGGCCAAAGCCCAGGGGATCACCCGCTCAATGGCCGCCGTCGATATCGCGGTAACCGAAGAGGGCGAGAAGCTGTTTGTTTTCGGCAATGCGCCAACCGCGCTGTTTCGTCTGCTCGAACACGATGCGGCGGTTAGCGGCGTGGTGGGGTTCCGGTGGGTTTCGTCGGGGCTGCGGAATCAAAAGATGCGCTGACGAAAAGCCGCTTTCCGGCCATTGCCGCCCTCGGACGCAAAGGTGGGAGCAACGTTGCCGCCGCCATCGTCAACGCGATGCTCTATTACCTGGAGCGCACACGATGAGCGAGCAATCCTTTGATGCGCCGGTCTGGCACAACGGGAAGGCGCTGCGTAAAGGCTATACCACCGGGTCCTGCGCTACCGCGGCGGCGAAAGTTGCGGCGCTGATGGTCCTGCGCCAGCACCTGATTCATCAGGTCTCGATCGTTACGCCATCGGGCGTGACCCTCTCTCTGAACGTTGAGTCGCCGCATATCGAGGGGCAGCAGGCGATTGCGGCCATCCGTAAAGACGGTGGCGATGATGTCGACGCCACGCACGGGATGCTGATTGTTGCCCGGGTCACTCTCAATGAGAGCGGTGAAATTAGCCTGCAGGGCGGCGAGGGCGTCGGCACCGTGACGCGTAAAGGGATTGGTCTGCCGATCGGCAGCCCGGCGATTAACCGTACGCCTCGGCAAACTATCGAGTCGGCGGTGCGAGAAGCCATCGGCCCCGCGCGCGGGGCGCAGGTGGAGATTTTTGCCCCGGAAGGCGAAGAGCGGGCGCAAAAAACCTATAACTCGCGGCTCGGTATTCTGGGCGGTATTTCGATAATCGGTACCACCGGGATCGTCACGCCGATGTCCGAAGAGAGCTGGAAGCGCTCGCTGTCGCTGGAGCTGGAAATCAAGCGCGCGGCGGGCCTGGAGCGGGTGGTGCTGGTGCCGGGCAACCACGGGGAGCGCTTCGTGCGCGAGCAGATGGGTATTGATTCCCAGGTCGTGGTCACCATGAGCAACTTTGTCGGTTACATGATCGAAGAGGCGGTTCGGCTGGGCTATCGGCAAATCGTGCTGATCGGGCATCCGGGTAAGCTGGTCAAAATTGCCGCCGGTATTTTTCATACCCACAGCCATATTGCCGATGCGCGGATGGAAACGCTGGTGGCGCATCTGGCGCTGCTCGGCGCGCCTCTCGAACTGCTCAAACTGGTCAGCGACTGTGACACCACCGAAGCGGCAATGGAACATATCGACGCCTACGGTTTTCAGCATCTTTATAACCATCTTGCCGAGCGGATCTGCCTGCGCGTGATGCAGATGCTGCGCTTTACCAAAACGCCGCCAGTCTGCGATGCGATCCTGTTCTCCTTTGATAACAAGGTTCTCGGCAGCAGTCGCCCGGTCGCAGAGATTGCGCGGGAGATGGCATGTTAACGGTGGTCGGCATGGGGCCGTCGGGGCTGCACCTGATGACGCCTGCGGCGCGGGAAGCGGTGGCGGCGGCAGACGCTCTGGTCGGCGGCCAGCGCCATCTGCAGCAGTTCCCCGAATTTCGCGGCGAACGCTTTGCTTTGGGCGCCAATATTCCTCAGCTGCTGGCGTGGCTCGGCGAGCGTGAGGCGCAGCGCGTGGTGGTCCTGGCTTCCGGAGACCCTCTGTTCTACGGCATCGGCAGCCGTCTGGTTGCCCACTTTGGCCTGGAACGCGTGCGCATTATTCCCGGTATTAGCGCCGTGCAGTATCTGTGCGCGCGTTCGGGGATCGATATGAACGATATGTGGCTCACCAGTAGCCACGGCCGCAGCGTCAGTTTTGACGAGCTGGCGCGCCATTGCAAGGTGGCAATGGTAACGGATGCCCGCTGCGGCCCTCGTGAAATAGCCGCCCAGCTCACGGCACGCGGCAAAGGGTATCGCTGGATGGTGATTGGCGAAAATCTGGCGATGGATAACGAGCGGATCCACTGGCTACCGGTCAGTGAGGTCGACGCCGAATATGAAATGAATGCGGTGGTGATCCTTGATGAAAGATGAGCTTTTTCTGCGCGGTGAGAAAGTCCCGATGACCAAAGAGGCGGTACGCGCGCTGGCCCTTGCAAAGCTGGAGCTGCATCAGGCCAGCCATCTGATTGATATTGGTGCCGGGACCGGCAGCGTCTCGATTGAAGCGGCGTTGCAATACCCCTCCCTGCGGGTGACGGCAATCGAACGAAACCCGTCGGCCCTGCGGCTGCTTGACGAAAATCGCCAGCGCTTCGCCTGCGGCAACATCGACATCTACCCCGGTGAAGCGCCGATGGTTATCACCGAGCAAGCCGACGCGATTTTTATGGGCGGCAGCGGCGGCCATCTCGAGGCGCTGATTGACTGGTCGCTGCAGCAGCTCTATCCCGGCGGCCGGCTGGTGATGACCTTTATCCTGCAGGAGAACCTCAGCGCCGCCCTGGCGCACCTGCAGCAGTCCGGCATCACCGGGCTTGATTGCCTGCAGCTCAACGTTTCGTCCCTGACCGCGCTAGGTAGCGGCCACTACTTCAAACCGAATAACCCCGTTTTTGTTATCGCCTGTCAGAAGGAAGAAAACTATGGCTGAGACATTTGATTCCCGTTGTGTATGGTTCGTTGGCGCAGGGCCGGGGGACCGCGAGCTGATTACCCTCAAGGGCTACCGGTTACTGCAGCAGGCCCAGGTGGTTATCTATGCCGGATCGCTTATCAACACCGAGCTGCTGGCGTACTGCCCGGCGGATGCGGAGTGCCACGACAGCGCTGAATTGCATCTCGAACAAATTCTCGACCTGATGGCGGCGGGCGTAAAAGCGGGGAAGACGGTGGTACGCCTGCAGACGGGAGACGTGTCGCTCTACGGTTCCGTGCGTGAGCAGGGCGAAGAGCTGACCCGTCGCGGCATCGGCTGGCAGGTGGTGCCGGGAGTCAGCGCGTTCCTGGGCGCTGCGGCCGAGCTTGGCGTTGAGTACACCGTTCCGGAAGTCTCGCAGAGCCTGATTATCACCCGCCTTGAGGGGCGCACGCCGGTGCCGGAACGCGAGCAGCTGGAATCCTTTGCCAGCCATCAAACCTCGATGGCGATTTATCTCTCGGTTCAGCGGATCCATCGGGTCGCCGAGCGCCTGATTGAGGGCGGCTACCCGGCGGCCACTCCGGTGGCGGTTATCTATAAAGCGACCTGGCCTGAGAGTCAGACCGTACGCGGCACGCTGGCCGACATTGGCGATAAGGTTCGCGAGGCGGGGATCCGCAAAACGGCACTTATCCTGGTCGGCAATTTCCTCGGTACGGAGTACCACTACTCCAGACTCTATGCGGCGGACTTTAGCCATGAATACCGTAAAGCCTGAATCCATAGCTCTTTTTTGCCTGACGCCCGGCGGCGTGCTGCTGGCTAAACGGCTGGCGGCGATGCTGCCGGTCACCTGCTTTACCAGCGAGAAGCTGCTGGAGGAGGGATTTACCGCCTTTGACGGCGGGTTTGCCGCCAGCGCGCGCGACGCTTTCGCCAACTATTCCGCGCTGATTTTTATCGCCGCGACCGGCATCGCGGTGCGCGTGCTGGCGCCGCTGGTTAACGACAAGTTTAGCGACCCGGCGGTGGTGGTGATTGACGAGCGCGGCCAGCACGTGATCAGCCTGCTTTCCGGCCATGCCGGCGGCGCCAACGCCTTGAGCCGCTATCTGGCCGGCATGCTGGGCGCCGATCCGGTGATTACGACGGCCACCGACGTCAACGAAATGGCGGCGCTGGATACGCTGGCATTCCAGCTTAACGCCCGGATGAGCGACTTTCGCACGGCGGTAAAAATCGTCAACCAGCTGCTGGTGAGCCATAAGCGCGTCGGGCTGTGGTGGGACGAGGAGCTGGCTGAGGACGTACGCCACTGCGATCGCCGGGGGTTTATCACCGTCAGCGACCTGCAGCGGCTTCCCGCACTCGATGCGCTGGTGTGCGTCAGCCTGCGCAACGACCTTCCCGAGCTCCCGGTTATGCACTGGAAGCTGGTGCCGCAGCGGGTTGTGGCCGGAATCGGCTGTCGCCGCGATACGCCTTTCCCGCTGCTGGCAGCGCTGCTGGCCCGGCAGCTTGCGGCACAAAAGCTCGACCCGCTGGCGCTAAAAGCCATCGGCAGCGTCACGCTTAAAAAAGATGAGCAGGGGCTGATTCAGCTTGCCTCCTGCTGCCGCGTGCCGTTTGAAACCTTTAGCGCCGACGCCCTGCGCGAACATGAACACCGCTTTCCGGTGTCGACGTTTGTCCGCCAGACCGTCGGTACAGGAAGCGTCTCCGGTCCGGCAGCGTGGCTGCTGAGTCATGGACAGCTGTTAGGCGAGACCCTGCGCGAACAGGGCGTCACTATTACTTTGGGAGTTTCACACTGATGTTAACCGTTATTGGGATTGGCCCCGGCTCGCAGGCAATGATGACTATGGAGGCCGTTGAAGCGCTTCAGGAGGCGGAAATTATTGTCGGTTATAAAACCTATACCCATCTGGTGAAGGCCTTTACCGGCGAAAAGCAGGTGATAAAAACCGGGATGTGCAAAGAGATTGAACGCTGCCAGACCGCGATTGAGCTGGCGCAGGCCGGGCACAAGGTCGCGTTGATCAGCAGCGGCGATGCGGGAATTTATGGCATGGCGGGGCTGGTGCTGGAGCTGGTCAGCAAGCAGAAGCTGGACGTCGAGGTTCGTCTGGTTCCGGGGATGACGGCCAGCATCGCCGCGGCTTCCCTGCTCGGCGCGCCGCTGATGCACGACTTTTGTCATATCAGCCTCAGCGACCTGCTCACGCCGTGGCCGGTTATCGAAAAACGCATTATTGCTGCCGGCGAGGCTGACTTTGTTATCTGCTTCTATAACCCGCGTAGCCGGGGCCGTGAAGGCCATCTGGCGCGCGCCTTCGAGCTGCTCTCTGCCAGTAAAAGCGCGAATACGCCGGTGGGCGTCGTGAAATCGGCCGGGCGTAAAAAGCAGGAGAAATGGCTGACGACCCTCGGTGAGATGGATTTTGCACCGGTAGATATGACCAGCCTGGTGATCGTCGGCAACAAAGCCACCTATGAGCAGGATGGCCTGATGATCACCCCGCGAGGCTACACGCTGTGAATGGGGGCGAGGTGCTGGTGATAGGCGGAACCAGCGACGCCCGGGCGCTATGCCAGCAGCTGGATGCGGCGCAGGTCAGCTATACCCTGTCGGTTGCCACGCCCGTCGGCAGGGCGCTGGCCGGTAATATCAAAGGCCGGATACGCTGCGGCCGCCTGGAGCTGAGAGAGATGATCGCCTGGCTGCAGGAAAACCGTACCCGCTGGGCGATCGACGCCTCGCATCCCTACGCCGAGGCGGTGAGCCGCAATATTGTGCGCGCCTGCGCAGCGACAGGCGTGCTGCTGAGCCGCTATCAGCGTCCCGAACAGCTCAGCGAATTGACGCATCCGCAGCTTTATCCCGTGCAAAGTATTGCGCAGGCCTGCGCTGTCGCACGGCGCTTTGGCGAGCGCGTGCTGTTGACTACCGGCAGTAAGGAGCTGGGGCTCTGGCGGGAGGGATTAGCCGGGAAAACGCTGCTGGCGCGCGTGCTGCCCGTTGCTGAGGTGATGACGCAATGCGCCGAACTCGGCTTTGGCGTCGGCGAAATCTTCGCGCTTTGCGGGCCGTTTAGCGCCGAATTTAACGCCGCCTTTTATCGTCAGTGCCGGGCCGATGTGGTGATCACGAAAGCCTCCGGCGCCGAAGGAGGCTATCGGGAAAAAGTTCAACCCTGTCTGGATGCAGGTATTCCCTGCATCGTAATTACCCGTCCGGCGCCGCTGGTGACCGGTGACGAATTACTGGAAAGTCAGGCCGCATTTGCCGGGCGCTTAGCGCGCTGGCTAGCTGCTGCTTAAGGAGTCAGAAATGAAAAAAGCGCTTCTGGTGGTCAGTTTTGGCACCAGCTATCACGATACCTGCGAAAAAAATATTGTCGCCTGCGAGCGGGATCTGGCGGCCAGCTGCCCCGACCGCACTCCGTTTCGTGCTTTCACCTCAGGGATGATTATCCGCAAGCTCAGGCAGCGCGACGCGATCGAGATTGATACGCCGCTGCAGGCGCTACAGAGGCTGGCCGAGCAGGGCTATCAGGATGTGGCGGTTCAGTCGCTGCACATTATCAACGGCGATGAATACGAAAAAGTTGTTCGCGAGGTACAGAGCATGCGCCCGCTGTTTGCCCGCCTGACGCTGGGGACGCCGCTGTTGAGTAGCCACCGCGATTATGCGCAGCTGATGCCGGCGCTGCTCCAGCAGATGCCGAAGCTGGCGGCGAGTGAAAAGGTGGTGTTTATGGGCCACGGCGCCAGCCATCACGCCTTCGCCGCCTACGCCTGTCTCGACCATATGATGACGGCGCAGCGCTTTCCGGCCCGGGTTGGCGCGGTGGAGAGCTATCCGGAAGTCGATGTCCTTATTGAAAGCCTGCGCCAGGAGGGGGTCACCGCCGTGCATCTGATGCCCCTGATGCTGGTGGCTGGCGATCATGCCATCAACGACATGGCTTCTGACGAAGAGGACTCGTGGAAAACGCGGTTCAATGCCGCCGGTATTCCGGCCACGCCGTGGCTTAGCGGGTTGGGAGAAAACCCGGCGGTGCGCGCGATGTTCGTCGCCCACCTGCAGCAGGCGCTGAATCTGGCGATGGAGGAGGCGGCATGAGCGGCAAACTGTACGCCTTGAGCACCGGGCCGGGAGCTGCCGATCTGATCACCGTTCGCGCGTCGCGCATTCTCGGCAAGCTGGATATCCTCTACGCCCCGGCCGGGCGCAAAGGCGGAGACAGCCTTGCGCTGTCGATCGTCCGGGAATACCTCGGCGAACAAACCGAAGTGCGCTGCTGCCATTTCCCCATGAGCGCCGACAGCGCTGAGAAAGAGTCCGTCTGGAACGACGTAGCCGCCGCCCTGGTTCAGGAAGTCGAGGCGGGTAAGCAGGTCGGATTTATTACCCTTGGCGACGCCATGCTGTTTAGCACCTGGGTCTTCCTGCTCCAGCGAATCGGCAGTCGGGAATGGCTGGAAATTGTTCCCGGCGTAACCTCATTTGCCGCCATCGCCGCCCGTTCGCAAACGCCGCTGGCTATGGAGCAGCAGTCGCTGGCCGTTGTCTCCTGCACCGCGCCGGAAGCGGAGATTGAGCGGGCGCTACGGCAGCACGATAGCCTGGTATTGATGAAGGTATACGGCCGCTTTGCGCAAATCAAAGCGCTGCTGATCGGGACCGGCCTGCTGGATTCGGCGCTGATGATGTCCGAGGCCACGCTGCCGGGCGAACGGTGCTGGCGCCGCCTGAGCGACGTGAGCGACGACCAGCCGCTGCCTTATTTCTCGACCATTTTGGTCAACAAACAGTGGGAGTATGCGGAATGAAACTTGAACAACAGCTAAAACAGCTGTCTTTCAGCGGACTGGCTGCGGCGCTATTGCTGATGATTGTCCCTGAGAAGGCGTTCGCGATGCACATTATGGAGGGTTTCCTGCCGCCGATGTGGGCGCTGGCGTGGTGGCTGCTGTTTTTACCCTGCCTGTGGTACGGGCTGGTGCGCCTGCGCCGTATCGTCCAGCAGGACCATAATCAGAAGGTGCTGCTGGCCCTGTGCGGCGCGTTTATTTTCGTTCTGTCAGCGCTAAAAATTCCGTCGGTGACCGGCAGCTGCTCGCATCCGACCGGCGTTGGCCTGGCGGTGATTCTCTTTGGGCCGGGCGTGGTGGCGATCCTTGGGGCTATCGTCCTGCTGTTCCAGGCGCTTCTTCTGGCGCACGGCGGGCTGACGACGCTGGGCGCTAACGGTATGTCGATGGCGGTGATTGGGCCGGTCGTCGGCTACCTGGTGTGGAAGCTGGCCTGCCGCGCCGGGTTCCGTCGCGACGTCTGCGTCTTTCTTTGCGCCATGCTGGCGGATCTGGTGACCTATTTTGTCACCTCGGTCCAGCTGGGGGTGGCGTTCCCGGACCCCGCCACGGGCGCGACTGGCTCGATCGTCAAGTTCATGGGGATCTTCTGCCTGACGCAGATCCCGATCGCCATCGCCGAAGGGCTGTTAACCGTGATGATCTACGACCAGTTGACCAAACGTCAGCTGATTACCGCACAAGGACATTAAAATGAAAAAGATGCTGATACTGTTGGCGATGGTGGTTGCGCTGGTGATCCTGCCGTTCTTTATCGATCATGGCGGCGAGTTCGGCGGCTCGGACGGCGAGGCCGAGAGCCAGATTCAGGTTGTCGCTCCGCACTATGAGCCCTGGTTCCAGCCGCTGTATGAGCCGGCAAGCGGTGAAATTGAAAGCCTGCTGTTTACGCTGCAGGGGTCGCTGGGCGCGGCGGTCATTTTCTACATTTTAGGCTATAGCAAAGGCAGACAGCGCCGTGATGACCGGGTTTGACAGGTTAAGCTATCAAAGCCGCTGGTTCCACGTTGCGCCTGAACGTAAGTTCTTGTTTTGGCTTATTATGATGGTGCTGGCCTTTACCCTGCCTCCGCTGGGACAGGGTATTGAACTGCTGCTTATCGCCGGGCTGACCTGCCGGCTGCTGCGGGTCTCCTTCTGGCGCTGGTGCCGCTGGATTGCCCTGCCGTTTGGCTTTTTAGCCGTAGGGGTCGTGACGATTTTGTTCAGCGTAAGCCGCGATCCGCAGACCCTGCTGGTGAGCCTGCCGCTGGGAGACTACTGGCTGGGGATCGCCGCCTCCGGGCTGAACACCGCCAATGAAACCTTCTGGCGCAGCCTCGCCGCGCTGGCGTCAACGCTGTGGCTGGTGCTGAACCTACCGTTTCCCCAGCTGATTGTGCTGCTTAAGCGGGCGCGGGTACCGCGGCTGCTGACCGAGCAAATCCTGCTGACCTGGCGCTTTATTTTTATTTTGTTTGATGAGGCGCTGGCCATTCATCGCGCGCAGACGCTGCGCTTTGGCTACCGTAGCCTGCCGCAGGGCTATCGCTCGCTGGCAATGCTGGTCGGGTTGCTGTTTACCCGCGTGCTCATTCGCTATCAGCAAATGAGCGCCACGCTGGATATAAAATTGTATCAGGGTGATTTTCACCTCTAAGGAAAAGCATGCTTGCCACGACAGATCTCTGGTTCCGTTATCAGGATGAACAGGTACTCAAGGGGCTGACGCTGGATTTTTCCCAACATTCCGTGACCGGCCTGGTGGGCGCGAACGGCTGCGGAAAATCGACGTTGTTTATGAACCTGAGCGGCCTGCTGCGGCCGCAAAAAGGGGCGGTGTTGTGGCAAGGAAAGCCGCTGGAGTATAGCAAGCGGGCGTTGCTGGCGCTGCGCCAGCAGGTCGCCACCGTTTTTCAGGATCCGGAACAGCAAATTTTCTATACCGATATCGATAGCGACATCGCCTTTAGCCTGCGTAATTTAGGCGTGGCGGAAGCCGAGATTGCCCGGCGCGTGGACGATGCGCTCACGCTGGTCGATGCCCGGCATTTTCGCCATCAGCCGATTCAGTGCCTGAGCCACGGGCAGAAAAAGCGGGTGGCGATTGCCGGAGCCCTGGTGCTGCAGGCGCGCTATCTTCTGCTGGATGAGCCTACGGCGGGCCTCGATCCCGCCGGGCGGACGCAGATGATCGCCATCATTAAGCGGATCGTCGCCCAGGGAAACCATGTGGTGATCTCCAGCCACGATATCGATCTGATTTATGAAGTGAGCGATGTCGTGTATGTTCTGCGCCGCGGGGAAGTGCTGGCGTACGATGAGCCGGGGGCCGTTTTTTCCCGTACGGAGCTGATTGCCGAGGCCGGGTTAACCCAGCCGTGGCTGGTGAAGCTGCATGCCCGGCTAGGGCTGCCGCTGTGTAAAACAGAAGATGAGTTTTTCATACGAATGCGACAGAACGCGATAAAGGAGGCCTTATGACGCAGGCAATCATGTTGCAAGGTACGGCATCCGACGTGGGTAAAAGCGTGCTGGTGGCGGGGCTGTGCAGAATTTTTTATCAGGATGGCCTGCGTACCGCGCCGTTTAAATCGCAGAATATGGCGCTGAACTCCGGCATCACGCCGGACGGCAAAGAGATGGGGCGGGCGCAGATATTTCAGGCCGAAGCGGCGGGTATTGTCCCGGATGTGCGCATGAACCCAATACTCCTGAAGCCCACCAGCGACCGTAAAGCGCAGGTGGTGCTGATGGGGCAGGTCGCGACGGATATGGACGCGGTGAGCTACCACGAATATAAGCCGCGCCTGCGCGAGCAGATCCTGGCGGTCTATCGCAGCCTGGCGCAGGAGTATGACGTGCTGGTGCTGGAGGGCGCCGGCAGCCCGGCGGAGATCAACCTGCGCGATCGCGATATCGTCAATATGGGCATGGCGGAGATGGCGCAGTGTCCGGTGATCCTCGTCGCCGACATCGACAGAGGCGGCGTGTTCGCCGCAATCTACGGAACGCTGGCGCTGCTTGAGGAGCAGGAGCGCGCCAGGGTGAAAGGGGTGATCATCAATAAATTCCGCGGCGATGCGGCGCTGCTGTACTCGGGAATCGAACAGATTGAAGCTTTGACCGGCGTTCCCGTGCTGGGGGTGATGCCGTGGCTGGAGGTCGATCTGGAAGATGAAGATAGCGTGGCGTTGCAGAAAGGGAAATATCTGAGCACCGCGAAGCGGGAGATCGACATTGCGGTCGTTCAGCTGCCGCATACTTCCAACTTTACCGATTTCAACGCGCTGGCGGCGCAGCCGGACGTCCGCGTGCGCTACGTTCGTTATCCCCAGGATTTGACGGCGAGCGATCTGGTGATTCTGCCCGGCAGCAAAAATACGCTGGGCGATCTGCAGTGGCTGCGCGAAAGCGGGATGGAGCAGGGCGTGCTGCAGGCGCATCAGCAGGGGATACCGGTGCTGGGGATCTGCGGCGGCTACCAGATGCTTGGCGAGACCATCATCGATGAAGTGGAGTCCGGCCTGGGAAGGTTGCCCGGCCTGGGGCTGCTCAATACCGTGACGCAGTTTGCCCGCCATAAAACCACGACGCTGGTTGAGGCGACGATGGCGGCCGCGCTCCCTGGCTGGCTGGCGGGCGCTTCCGCTCTACGCGTGCGCGGCTATGAAATTCATATGGGTGAAACGACCCGGCAAGGCGATTGCCAGCCTCTGGTGCAGCTGGAAAAAGAGGGGCGGCCGGTGGCGGACGGGGCGACGACGGACGACGGGCTGGCGTTTGGTACCTACCTGCACGGCCTGTTCGACAGCGATGATTTCACCCGCGCGCTGGTCAACGGCCTGCGTCAACGTAAAGGCCTGGAGGCGCTGGATACCACGCTCCACTACGCGCGGTATAAATCACAGCAGTTCGATATTCTGGCCGACGCAATGCGCCAACATATTGATATTGAAAAAATTTACCACATTATGCAGCAGCATCAGGAGCCATCATGCTGATTCTGGTCACCGGCGGCGCGCGCAGCGGCAAAAGCCGTCACGCCGAAGCGCTGATCGCCGGCTCACCGCAGGTTTTATATATCGCCACCTCGCAGATTTTTGATGAGGAGATGGCCGCGAGGATCCAGCACCATCGCGACGGCAGGCCGGCGCACTGGCGCACAGCCGAGCGCTGGCAGCAGCTTGATGAGCTGATTACGCCGCACAACGATCCTGCGGAAGCTATTTTGCTGGAGTGTATCACCACGATGGTGACCAACCTGCTGTTTGCGATCGGCGGCGATGCCGACCCCGACGGCTGGGACTACGCGGCGATGGAGCGGATGATCGACGACGAGATCCGCGCGCTGATTGCGGCCTGTCAACGCTGCCCGGCGACGGTAGTGCTGGTCACCAATGAAGTCGGGATGGGGATCGTGCCGGAAAATCGTCTCGCGCGCCATTTTCGCGATATTGCCGGACGAGTTAACCAGCGTCTTGCGGCCGCGGCGGATGAGGTCTGGCTGGTGGTATCAGGTATTGGAGTCAAAATTAAATGATCAAATTATTCTGCGCAACGCTCTCTTTTATTAGCCGCCTGCCGGTGCCCGCGCGCTGGTCGCAGGGGCTGGATATTGAGCAGTACGTCCGCGGGATTGTCACTTTTCCGCTGGTCGGCGCGCTGCTGGGGCTGCTGAGCGGCGCGGTATTTATTGCGCTTCAGGCCTGGTGCGGGATCCCGCTGGCGGCGCTGTTTGCCGTGCTGGCGCTGGCGCTGCTGACCGGCGGCTTCCACCTCGACGGGCTGGCCGATACCTGCGATGGGGTGTTTTCCGCCCGACGCCGCGAACGCATGCTGGAAATTATGCGCGACAGCCGGCTAGGGACTCACGGCGGGCTGGCGCTGATTTTTGTGCTGCTGGCGAAGGTGCTGGTGGTCAGCGAACTGGCATTGCGCGGAACGCCGATGCTGGCGGCGCTGGCGGCAGCCTGCGCGGTAGGGCGGGGGACCAGCGTGCTGCTGATGTACCGCCATCGCTATGCCCGGGAAGAGGGGCTGGGCAACCTGTTCATCGGTAAGGTGAGCGGGCGACAAACCTGCGTAACCCTGGGTTTAGCGGTCATTCTGGCCGCCGTGCTGTTGCCGGGCATGCGCGGAGTGGCGGCGCTGGCGGCTACCGCGGCGGCGATTTTCATTCTCGGTCAGCTCTTAAAGCGAACCCTCGGTGGGCAAACCGGCGATACGCTGGGAGCGGCGATTGAACTTGGCGAACTGATCTTCCTGCTGGCTCTGCTGTGAGCCGGCCACTACCACGAGAACTCTTATGCAGAATTTATCTTCAATACTGCGCGCCATTCCCCCTGTGGATGAGGCGGCGATGGCGGGTGCCCGGCGGCATATTGATGGCCTGCTGAAGCCGCCCGGCAGTCTTGGCCGCCTGGAAGCGCTGGCGGTACAGCTGGCGGGGATGCCGGGGCTTAACGGCGTACCGCACGTCGACAAGAAAGCGATACTGGTCATGTGCGCCGATCACGGCGTCTGGGACGAAGGCGTCGCCATCTCGCCGAAGGCGGTCACCGCCATTCAGGCGGAAAATATGACGCGCGGGACTACCGGCGTCTGCGTGCTGGCGGCGCAGGCGGGCGCGAAAGTTCACGTGATTGACGTGGGCATTGACGCCGAACCGGTTCCCGGCGTGGTGAATATGCGGGTTGCGCGCGGCTGCGGTAATATCGCCAGCGGCCCGGCGATGAGCCGTACCCAGGCCGCAGAGCTGCTGCTGGAGGTGATTCGCTATACCCGCAAGCTGGCGGAAAGCGGCGTGACGCTGTTTGGCGTCGGAGAGCTGGGAATGGCTAACACGACCCCCGCGGCGGCGATCGTTAGCGTGCTGAGCGGCAGCGATGCCGAAGAGGTGGTGGGGATTGGGGCCAACCTGCCGCTGGCAAAGGTGGGCAATAAGGTGGCGGTGGTGCGGCGGGCGATTGCCGTCAACCGGCCTGATCCGCACGACGGAATCGACGTGCTGGCAAAAATTGGCGGTTTCGATCTGGTGGGAATGGCCGGCGTGATGCTCGGGGCGGCATCCTGCGGATTGCCGGTGCTGCTGGACGGCTTTCTCTCATACTCCGCGGCGCTGGCGGCGTGCCGGTTAGCGCCGGAAATTAAGCCGTACCTGATCCCGTCGCACTATTCGGCGGAGAAGGGCGCGCGGATTGCGCTGGCGCATCTGGAGATGGAGCCGTATCTGAATATGGGGATGCGTTTAGGTGAAGGCAGCGGCGCGGCGCTGGCGATGCCGATTGTTGAGGCCGCCTGCGCCATGTATCGCGACATGGGCCAGCTGGCTGCCAGCAATATCGTCCTGCCGCAGCATTAGGCGCGTGCGCAAGGAAGCGCAGAAACAAAAAAACACCCGGAAGGGTGTTTATTGTGTTGGTTGCGGGGGCCGGATTTGAACCGACGACCTTCGGGTTATGAGCCCGACGAGCTACCAGGCTGCTCCACCCCGCGTCCGTCTTTACTCTTCATCGAGTAAACTTTGCATCAGATTTTAATTGGTTGCGGGGGCCGGATTTGAACCGACGACCTTCGGGTTATGAGCCCGACGAGCTACCAGGCTGCTCCACCCCGCGTCCGTCTTTACTCTTCCATCGAGTAAAGCTTACTTCTCTGATTTTAATTGGTTGCGGGGGCCGGATTTGAACCGACGACCTTCGGGTTATGAGCCCGACGAGCTACCAGGCTGCTCCACCCCGCGTCCGTGGATGCGCACTATACTCTGCTAACGTTTTGATGCAACCCTTTTTCAGCTAAATCGATAATTTTGTAATGAATGATGTAGAAAGAACCGTTTTTAGCGCGTTTTTTAGCCGATTTTGTATTTGTGCTGCTTTATCGCATTTCAATAGCCCTGGCGGTTTGTTATCTTCCCTCATCACCAACCGGTACTAAGCAGCAAAAGAAGAGATACCATGAAAGGATGTTGGGCAAAGTATGTTGCAACCGGAGCAATGCTGGCGATGCTCGCCGGCTGTTCCTCGAAACCGACCGATCGCGGTCAGCAGTATAATGAAGGAAAGCTTACCCAGCCGTTTTCACTGGTTAACCAGCCTGATGCGGTCGGCACGCCGATTAACGCTGGCGACTTCTCCGAACAGGTCAGGCAGATCCGCAGCGCCTCTCCGCGCCTCTATAATAGCCAGAGCAACGTCTATAACTCCCTGCAGCAGTGGCTAAGCGCCGGTGGCGATACCCGCACGCTGAGCCAGTACGGGATTGACGCCTGGCAGATGCAGGGCGCCGATAGCTACGGCAACGTTCAGTTTACCGGCTACTACACCCCGGTGGTGCAGGCGCGCCACACCCGTCAGGGTGAGTTCCAGTACCCCATTTATCGCATGCCGCCGAAGCGCGGCAAGCTTCCGTCTCGCGCCAGCATCTACGCCGGTGGGCTGAGCGACAGCTATATCCTGGCCTACAGCAATTCGCTGATGGACAACTTCATTATGGATGTCCAGGGCAGCGGCTATATCGATTTTGGCGACGGCTCGCCGCTGAACTTCTTTAGCTATGCCGGGAAGAACGGCTGGTCGTATCGCAGCATCGGCAAGGTGCTTATCGATCGCGGCGAAGTGAAGAAAGAAGATATGTCGATGCAGGCGATCCGCGAATGGGGGGAAACCCATAGCGAAGCTGAAGTTCGTGCGCTGCTCGAAGAGAACCCTTCTTTTGTCTTCTTTAAACCGCAATCCTTCGCCCCGGTGAAAGGCGCCAGCGCGGTGCCGTTGATTGGCCGCGCGTCGGTCGCCTCTGACCGCAGCATTATCCCGCCGGGTACCACCCTGCTGGCGGAAGTACCGCTGCTGGATAATAAAGGCAAGTTTAACGGTCAGTATGAGCTGCGTCTGATGGTTGCCCTGGACGTCGGCGGCGCGATTAAAGGCCAGCACTTCGATATCTATCAAGGTATCGGCGCGGATGCCGGGCATCGTGCGGGCTGGTATAACCACTATGGTCGCGTCTGGGTGCTGAAAAACGCGCCGGGTGCTGGCAACGTCTTTAGCGGCTAACGCTCTTGTTTCCGCTTCCCCGGCGGCATGGGCGTGTCGGGGAAGCGGCCATTTTATTCTGAGGTTTTATGTCTGTTGTAATTAGCGACGCCTGGCGCCAGCGTTTCGGCGGTACGGCGCGTTTATATGGTGAAAAAGCGCTGCAGTGCTTTGCCGACGCGCATGTCTGCGTCGTGGGCATCGGCGGCGTCGGCTCCTGGGCTGCGGAGGCGCTGGCAAGAACCGGGATCGGCACCATTACCCTTATCGATATGGACGACGTCTGCGTCACCAACACCAACCGGCAGATTCATGCGCTGGGCGGCAACGTCGGGCTGGCGAAAGCCGAGGTAATGGCGGAGCGTATCCGGCTGATCAACCCTGAATGTCAGGTTACGGTAATTGATGACTTTGTGACGCCGGAAAATGTGGCCGAATATATGGGCGCGGGCTTCAGCTACGTGATTGATGCTATAGATAGCGTGCGGCCAAAGGCGGCGTTAATTGCGTACTGCCGCCGCTATAAGGTGCCGCTGGTGACCACCGGCGGCGCGGGCGGGCAAATTGACCCAACGCAGATTCAGGTGGCTGACCTGGCGAAAACCATCCAGGACCCGCTGGCGGCGAAGCTGCGCGAGCGCCTGAAGGGCCAGTTCGGGGTGGTGAAAAATAGTAAGGGTAAGCTCGGCATCGACTGCGTGTTCTCGACCGAGGCGCTGGTTTATCCGCAGGCTGACGGCAGCGTATGCGCCATGAAAAGCAGCGCGGAAGGACCTAAGCGGATGGACTGCGCGTCGGGCTTTGGGGCGGCAACGATGGTTACCGCCACCTTTGGCTTTGTCGCCGTATCCCATGCGCTGAAGAAGATGCTGGCGAAAGCCGGGCGTCAGGGCTAAGCGCCGTTCTTATTCCAGATTAAGCCTCGCGGGCCGCGGCGAGCACCGCTGCGCCCAGCGCGGCGAGTCCCTGGCCGCGAGAGGCGCTCAGCTGCGCACGCAGCCCCAGCTCATCGAACAGCGCCAGCGGATCGTGGTCCAGCAGCTCGGCGGCGCTTTTCCCCTCAACGGCGGTCAGCAGCACGGCCAGCAGGCCGCGAACGATCCGCCCCTCGCTGTCGCCGAAGAAATGCAGCCGACCGTCGCGCAGGGTATGCCCCAGCCAGACGCGGTTTTCACAGCCGGCAATCTCCGTCGTGCGGGCTTTCGCCTCGTCCGCCAGCGGCGGCAGCTTTTTGCCTAACAGGATCAGCTGGCGGTACTTATCTTCCCACTGGCTCAGCGGGACGAAGGTTTGCCGCAGCGTCGCTTCAGTGATGGCGGTGCCAAACGGATGGTTCTGCGGATCGGGAGTCGTCATTAGTCCACCAAAATTTCCAGAGCGCGGTCAACGGCATGCACCAGCGCGTAAACATCATCCTGGGTATTATAAGGCGCAAACGAGGCGCGCAGGGTTCCGCTGACGCCAAGCGCCGCCAGCAGCGGCTGGGCGCAGTGCTGCCCGGCGCGAAGCGCGATGCCGGACTCCGCCAGCAGCGTCACCATATCGCTGTGGTGAACGCCGGCGAAATCAAATGCCAGCAGGCTTGAGCTCTGACAGCGGAAGGAGCGAAAGCCCGGACGCTTGGTCAGCTCGTCTTCAGCCAGCGTCGCCAGGCTGCGGCTCCAGCTTTCGGCCTGGGCGATATCCGTCTCCTGCAGCCACTCCAGCGTCGCGCTCAGACCAATGACCCCGGCGACGTTTGGCGTGCCGGCTTCCAGTCGATAGGGCACGGGCTGGGTTTTAAAACCCTCGAACGTGACTTCGGTAATCATTTTACCGCCGCCGAGCCACGGCGACATGGCGTTCAGCAGCTCGCTTTTACCGTACAACGCGCCAATCCCCGTCGGGCCGTACAGCTTATGGCCTGAGAAGGCGTAAAAGTCGATATCCAGCGCCTGAACGTCGGCCGGGAAATGCACCGCGCCCTGCGCGCCATCGACCATCACCACCATTCCGGCTTCATGCGCGAGGCGGATCGCCAGCGCCAGGTCCGGGCAGCCGCCGGTTACGTTCGACATCTGGCCAATGGCCAGCACCCGGCTACGCGGCGTAATAAGGGAGGGCAGGCTCGCGACGTCAGGCAGGCGATCGGCGCCGATGGGCAGCTTCACCACCCGGGCGCCGGTCTGCTCCGCCACCATCAGCCAGGGAACCAGATTGGCGTGATGCTCCGCTTCGCTGACGATGATTTCGTCGCCGGGCCGCAGGCGCGGGCGAACGTAGCTTTGCGCCACCATGTTAATGGCCTCGGTGGTGCCGCTGGTCCAGACGATATCTTTGCCAGACGGCGCGTTTAGCAGCGCCGCGACGCGCTCGCGGGCGTCTTCATAACGTTCGGTCAGACGCCGGGCGGCGGCAAACTGGCTGCGGTGCACGTTGCCGGCGCTGAGGCGATAGAACCGATCGCTGGCATCAATGGCGGCCAGCGGCTTTAGCGCCGTCGCCGCGCTATCAAGGTAAACGCCGGCATCGGCCAGAGCAGGAAACTGCGCGCGAAACTGAGCGGGATTGAATGCGTTCATGGAACTCCTCGTTGCAATACGACGATCGTCGCGCAATTTATCCGTCAGGGCAAGGCTGACAAGCACGGGATAAGGAAGAGAGGGGAAATTCAGGGCAAAAAAAAGCACCGCGCATTGCGGTGCTACATTAAATCACTATGGACAGACAGGGTAAATGTACAGGAAGTGAAAAGGGGGTAGCTTAGCCACCGTGGTCCGCAAAGACAGACCAATTGCAAACACAACAACACAACATCACAACCGTAAGCCAAAAGCTTGTTGGAACACGCATTCCAAAAAAAGCTCTTCGTTCCGGCTCAGGAAGTGCGGCCACTATAGGTATTTGCTGGTAGAACCTCAACGGACAAATTATAATGTCTCAGATAAAAAAAACTAATAGGTTAACTGTTGTTTCCTGTTTGTTAAATTGCCTTAACATCTAAGCCAGAATAACCATGTCAAAGCGATTACCACCTCTGAATGCATTACGTGTTTTTGATGCAGCCGCACGTCATTTAAGCTTCACTCGCGCAGCCGATGAGCTTTTTGTGACCCAGGCCGCAGTAAGTCACCAAATCAAGTCACTAGAGGACTTTCTTGGGCTGAAGCTGTTTCGGCGGCGCAATCGATCGCTGCTGCTGACGGAAGAAGGTCAGAGCTATTTTCAGGATATTAAAGATATTTTTTCGCAGCTGACGGAAGCGACGCGTAAACTGCAGGCGCGTAGCGCAAAAGGGGCGTTAACGGTCAGCCTGTTGCCCAGTTTTGCGATTCAGTGGCTGGTCCCGCGCCTTTCAAGCTTTAACTCAGCTTATCCGGGAATCGACGTCAGAATCCAGGCGGTGGACCGTCAGGAGGATAAGCTGGCGGATGACGTTGACGTGGCGATTTTCTACGGTCGCGGCAACTGGCCGGGACTGCGCGTCGAAAAATTGTACGCCGAGTATTTGCTGCCGGTTTGCTCCCCGGTGCTGCTGACCGGCGACAAAGCGTTGAAAACGCCTGCGGATCTGGCGCAACATACGCTATTACACGATGCTTCCCGTCGCGACTGGCAAACTTATACCCGCCAGCTGGGTCTAAGCCATATTAACGTCCAGCAGGGGCCGATTTTCAGCCACAGCGCAATGGTGCTGCAGGCGGCAATTCACGGGCAGGGGGTCGCGCTCGCCAATAACGTGATGTCCCAGTCCGAAATCGAGGCCGGCCGCCTGGTCTGTCCGTTTAATGATGTTCTGGTCAGTAAAAATGCCTTTTATCTGGTTTGTCATGACAGTCAGGCTGAACTGGGTAAAATAGCCGCCTTCCGGCAGTGGATACTGGCGAAAGCGGCGAGTGAACAAGAAAAATTTCGCTTTCGTTACGAACAATAAATGATTGTAGGGTAATAACATGACCAGCCGTTTTATGCTGATATTCGCCGCGATAAGCGGTTTTATCTTTGTTGCTCTGGGCGCCTTCGGCGCGCACGTGTTAAGCCGGTCGCTGGGCGTTGCGGAAATGGGCTGGATCCATACCGGCCTTGAGTACCAGGCCTTCCATACGCTGGCCATTTTTGGCCTGGCGGTGGCGATGCAGCGCCGCATCAGCATCTGGTTTTACTGGAGCAGCGTCTTTATGGCGCTGGGTACCGTTTTATTCAGCGGCAGCCTTTACTGCCTGGCGCTGTCGCATTTACGCCTGTGGGCGTTCGTTACGCCGGTGGGGGGCGTCAGCTTCCTCGCCGGCTGGGTCTTAATGTTAATTGGTGCAATTCGTCTGAAACGTAAGGGCGTTGTTCATGAATAAGGTTGTCCTCTATTGTCGCCCCGGGTTTGAGAAGGAGTGCGCAGCAGAAATTACCGATAAGGCATCCCGCCTTGAGGTGTTTGGTTTTGCCCGCGTTAAAGATAACGCCGGGTACGTGGTTTTTGAATGCTATCAGATGGAAGATGGCGACAAGCTGGCGCGCGAGCTGCCGTTCAGCTCGCTGGTTTTTGCCCGCCAGATGTTTGTGGTGGGCGAGCTGCTTCGCGACCTGCCGCCGGAAGATCGCATCACGCCGATTGTCGGCATGCTGCAGGGCGTAGTGGAGAAGGGCGGCGACCTGCGGGTGGAAGTTGCCGATACCAATGAAAGCAAAGAGCTGATGAAGTTCTGCCGTAAGTTTACGGTTCCGCTGCGCGCGGCCCTGCGTGAAGCGGGCGTGCTGACCAGCTACGAAACGTCGAAGCGTCCGGTGGTGCACGTGTTCTTTATCGCCCCGGGCTGCTGCTATACCGGCTACTCTTACTCCAACAACAACTCTCCGTTCTATATGGGGATCCCGCGGCTTAAATTCCCTGCCGATGCGCCGAGCCGCTCTACGCTTAAGCTGGAGGAGGCGTTCCACGTCTTTATCCCGGCCGATGAGTGGGACGAGCGCCTGGGCAACGGCATGTATGCGGTGGATCTTGGCGCCTGTCCCGGCGGCTGGACCTATCAGCTGGTGAAACGCAACATGTGGGTTTCGTCGGTCGATAACGGCCCGATGGCGCAGAGCCTGATGGATACCGGGCAGGTGACCTGGCTGCGCGAAGACGGCTTCCGCTACCGTCCGACCCGTAACAACATCTCGTGGATGGTGTGCGACATGGTGGAAAAACCGGCTAAGGTTGCGGCGCTGATGGCGCAGTGGCTGGTCAACGGCTGGTGCCGCGAGACTATCTTCAACCTGAAGCTGCCGATGAAAAAGCGCTATGAAGAGCTGTCGCGCAATCTGGCCTACATCCAGGAGCAGCTGGATGAGCACGGCATTAACGCGCAGATTCAGGCGCGCCAGCTGTATCACGATCGCGAAGAAGTGACCGTTCATATTCGCCGCCTGTGGGCTGCGGTTGGCGGTCGTCGCGACGAACGCTAATTTGTCGTCGTATCCCGGATAGCGGCGCCGTTATCCGGGCTCTCTTCTCCCTTCTCCTGCCGGCTATTTCGCCGCGATGGGCTCATCAGAAATGATGTGCGTCACGTCATCGAGATGGCCAATGCTGGCCTCGCCCGAGCGATTAAACTTACTCTTATCGATCAGCAGTAAAGACTGCGCCGCGCGCTTGAGCAGCAGGGATTTGAACTCGGCGTTAACCGTATTTGAATCCCAAAGCGCGCCGTTGCTATCGATGCCTTCGCAGGAAAAAACGAACAGATCGATCTCCAGGGACCTGAGCTGCGGGATAAGCGAAGCGCTCACGTAGCAGCCGTATTTACGCTGCAGGGTGCCGCCCGAGCAGGTGAGCTGGATGTGCTCGCGCTTGCTGAGCTCCTGGCAGATGGGCTGGCTGTTGGTAAACACGCGAAGGTTGACGTCGGGGAGCTGACGGGCCAGATACCAGCAGGTGGAGCTGGCATCGAGGGCGATAACCATCCCTTCTTCTATCCAGGCAAGGGCCTCGCGGGCGATATCGGCTTTGTGAGCATAGTGGCTTTTGAGGCGGATATGAAACGGATCGCCGCTGTCCTGGCTCTGCCGGTGGATGATCTTGACGCGTCCGTGGTTACGCAGCACTTTGCCCTGCGACTGCAGTTCGCTGAGGTCGCGACGAATCGTCTCTTTACTGACCGCGAGCTGCAGCGATAGGGCTTCAGTCGTCAGGCTGCTATGGTTGATCAGCAGGTCTATGATCGCCTGCTGGCGTGCCGCTTTCATTTTCTCTCACCCTGTCAGTCAATAAACGCCCGCATCAGGCGGGCGCTCCGGCATGAGATTACGGCGTTACTCCTTTTTTTAAAAGAATATTCCCGTACTTCGCGCGCTCCCCTGTGATAACGATCGCAAAGGCTTTTTGCGCCCGCTCGTAGAACGCAAAGCGATCGATGCGGGTGATTTCCGGACAGGGCGACTCCCGGGAGAGCGCATCGCGATAGCGTTGCTCAACGCCGGGATCGAGCGCGTCGCCCGCCACCGCCGCCATCATCACCAGCGGCGGCGCGTAGCCGTCGAGTTCAAACAGCGGCGCGATCGCCTGCAGGAGGTCGCTGACCTGCAGGCCGTCGGCGCGAATGACCTGCGGCCCCATACTGTGGGCCGGGAAGTGGGCGTCGGAAAAAATAATTTCATCCCCGTGGCCCATCTCGGCCAGGATCTTAAGCAGCTCGGGGGAGATGAGTGGCGAGATCGTTTTTAGCATGTCATACCTCATCTATCAGTTCAGGTTCGGTTTGTGGATAAAAGTAGCGGTACTGGTAGCGCACCTCGGCTCTGGCCTGCTCCGGGCTGGCAAACTCGCCCGCGCCAAACCAGCCGTACATCGCCGCGCCGGCAACGGTCGTTTCAGCGTCGTCCAGAACCTTAACCGGCATATCGAGCGCGTTGGCTTTTATTTGATTCCACAGCGCGTTGCGGCTACCGCCGCCCACCAGCAGAAGTTCGCTGGCCTTAAAGCCGCCGATTTTCTCCAGGGTGCGCAGGTGGCTCTGCAGCTGGGCGGTCAAGCCCTCCAGCGCGGCGCGATAAAAGTGCGCGCGGGTGGTATTCAGCGTTACGCCCTGCCAGCCTGCGTCTTGACAGGCCAGCAGATCGCACTGCATCTTCACGCCTTCGGCTCCGGCGGGAATGAGGCGCGCTTCCTCAATCAGCGTTTGCCACGGCGTCTCCGGCGTCCATAGCAGCTGGCGCACCCACTCCAGCACGCCGGACGCCAGCCACTGCATCCCGGGGTTGGTCAGTCCGGGCTGGCTGTCCAGCTCGCAGGTTGAGCCGGGGTACTGACTCAGCAGCGGGGTGTTAACCTCGGCGCTGCGCACCATCAGAATTTCCCAGGTGCCGGACGAGAGTACCGGTTCATTCTGCTGCGCTCCGGCGCCAAACAGCGCAAACTGCGTATCGTGCCCGGCGGAGAATACCGGTATCCCCGCGGGGAGCTGCAGCAGCGCGGCGGCATCGGGCTGGAGGGTGCCGATCTTCTCTCCCGCTTCCACCAGCGTAGGGAACAGCCGGCGCGGGATCCCCGCGGCCTGCAGGATCTCGGGGCTAAACTCCCGCCGGTGAATATCCAGCATCTGGCCGGTACCCGCCATAGTGATATCGGTGGTGAATTCGCCGGTTAAGCGGTGGTTGATAAGCGATGAGATAAACAGCCAGGCATGCGCCTTTTCCAGCAGCTGCGGGTGGTTCTCTTTCAGCCACACCAGCTTATATAAGGTATTGAAGCTGAAGGCCCCGACGCCGGAGATTTCCTGCAGCCGCTGCGCCGGCATTATTCGACCGATGTCGCGCATCACCGCCGCGGTGCGCGGGCATTTCCAGCTGATCGTCGGGTAGAGCAGGGCGCCGCGCTCATCGACCAGCGCGCCGTCCACGCCAAAGGTGGTGACCGTAATACCGCGAATGCGGCAGGCGGCGAGCTCCGCCGCGAGCGTCTGACAGCAGCTGGCGAAGCGCTGCAGGATCGCTTCCAGAGACCACTGGTGCCAGGCGCCGTTTTCCGCAGCGGCATCGCTGGCGTTGGGGGTCGATGCGCGGGCGACAATCTTCCCCTGCCGATCGACAGCGATGGCCCGGACGTTGGTTGCCCCGCAGTCGAGGACCAGAATAACGTCTTGTTTCATCATTGCTCCTGAAACAAAAAAAGCCCTTTCGCGATGAAAGGGCGGAAACGTATTAACGTTTGTACAGCGGGCCATAGTTCTGGCAGGCGCGGTAGTCCTGACCTTCAGTATCCATACCGTGCGCAGACCAGGTTGAAGGGCGATAGATTTTCGCCTCTTCCACGTTATGCATGCAGACCGGAATACGCAGCATGGAGGCGAGGGTGATAAAGTCCGCGCCGACGTGGCCAATGGTCAGCACGCCGTGGTTTGCCCCCCAGTTCGCCATCACCGAATAGACGTCGGAGAACGGGCCCTTGCCGGTCAGACGCGGCGCAAACCAGGTGGTTGGCCAGGTGGAGTTGGTGCGAGCGTCCAGCTGGTCGTGCATCTCTTTCGGCAGCTCGACGCTCCAGCCTTCGGCGATTTGCAGGACCGGCCCGAGGCCTTTAATGATGTTCACCCGGGTCATGGTAAAGGGGACGCCGCCTTCGGTGAGGAAGCGCGAGGAGAAGCCGCCGCCGCGGAAATACTCGTGGATCGCCGGGCACCACTCGGTGGCCGCGAGGCAGGCGTCGGCCTCCTGCTGCGAGATTTCCCAGTGCGGTTTCATGGTCGGATTGCCCTCGGCATCGCGCTGTTTACAGGAGCCGTCCAGCGCCGCGGAACCAGAGTTGATCAGGTGGATAATGCCGTGTTCCGCCAGCCCGGTAAGCGGCTGGCCCGTCACCCGTTCGACCGCATCCGGCGACCAGTAGGTCCGGACGTCGGCAAATACCTGGGCGGTGCCGGTGAGCTGATGGCCCAGCAGCATTGCCACCCCGTTGAGGCTGTCATTTTCGGTCGCGACAACCAGCGGCTCGCGCACCCCGTGCCAGTCAAACGAGCTGTTCAGCAGCGCTTCGGCGGTATCGCCGTTCGGGTATTGATCGGTCCAGTGGCGCTGGCCCTGAAAACCGGCGGCAATGGCGTTATAGCCCAGCGACTCTTCTACCAGGCCCTTCTCCGCCAGCTTCGCGTTGCCCTGCATCATGTCGCGGATACAGATCGCCATCAGCAGGCTCTCTTTCAGGACGGCCCGGCTCTGCTCCGCATTGCGTTTGTACTGCCTGGCGTTCTGATCCTCACCGTAGCGGAAGTTTTTATCCGCCCACGCCAGCGCCATTTCCAGCTCCACCTCATCATAGATTTTCTGGTCGATGCGCCGACGCAGCTCGGTCATATCGACCGCCTGCACCTTCATGCCTAGCCAGGATTCGAAGAAGTTATGATCGACGATGGAGCCGGCAATCCCCATGGATACGCCGCCGACGGAGAGGTAGCTTTTGCCCTTCATGGCGGCAACCGCCAGCCCGGCGCGGGCGAAGCGCAGCAGCTTTTCTTCGACGTCCGCAGGGATCGAGCTGTCGTCCGCGTCCTGAACGTCGTGACCATAGATCGAGAAGGCCGGAATGCCCTTCTGGCTGTGGGCGGCCAGCGCGGCGGCGAGATAGACCGCTCCCGGACGCTCGGTGCCGTTGAAGCCCCAGATGGCTTTCGGGCGCATCGGGTCCATATCGATGGTTTCGCTGCCGTAGCACCAGCAGGGGGTGACGGTAATGGTCACGCCGACGTTGTGGTGACTAAATTTCTCTTCGCAGGCCGCCGACTCCGCCATACCGGCGATGCAGGTATCCGCAATGACGCACTCGATCTGCGCGCCGCAGGCGTGGCGAAGCTTCTCGCCGATCAGCGCGGCGGTGGCCTGCGCCATATTCATGGTTTGCTCTTCCAGCGATTCGCGTACGCCCATGCGACGTCCGTCAATGACCGGGCGAATGCCTATTTTCGGTAAGCTGATTTTTTTCATTCCAGACTCCTCACGTTATTCGGAAAATGTTCAGTTTGTTGCCGTTTGTGAACGGAAACGGGCAAAAATAAAGATGATGGCGAAGCACAGCGTCGGGACCAGTTCGGCGGTCGGAATATTGCCCGCCGCATCGCTGACAAATCCCATGACCGGCGTGACGATCCCGCCGCCGATAATGGTCATGACGATAAACGACGAACCGTATTTAGTGTCCTGCCCCAGATTTTTGATCCCCAGAGAGAAAATGGTGGGGTACTGAATCGACATAAACGCGCTGCACAGGGTTAGCGCCAGCAGGCCGATATGCCCGCCGCTGAGCGCGGAAATCAGGCACAGCGCCATCGACAGCAGGGCGTAGGCGGCGAGCACTTTATGCGGGGCAAAGCGGCTGATGAGCCAGGTGCCGCTAAAGCGGCCGATGAAGAAGCAGACCATAGTGCCGGTCAGGTAGTTCGCGGCGAAGCCGGGCGTCATGCCGGGGATCTCTTCGATAGCATAGCGAATCAAATAGCTCCAGCAGGCCGTTTGCGCGCCAACGTAGCAGAACTGCGCCAGAACCGCCCAGCGCCAGTGGCGAATGCGCACCAGCCTGGAGAAGGAGGCGGTCAAGGAGCTCTGGGCGCTATCTCCGTGGTCGTCGCTTTGCAGAGAAGGGAACTTTGTCAGCGCGATCAGCACGGCAACCAGCAGCACGATCGCCACGATAATCATATACGGCGTCTGAACCGATAACACCAGGCTGTGCTTATAGGCGCTGAGCTGCTCGGGCGCCATTTTATCGAGCACTTCCTGAGATTGATGCGGCACGTTAGACAAAATAAGACTTTGCCCAAAGACGACGGCAATAATGGCGCCAAAGGAGTTAAAGGTTTGTGCCAGGTTGAGGCGGAAATGACCGCCGCTTTCCGGGCCAAGGACCGTAACGAAAGGGTTGGCGGCGGTTTCAAGACATCCCAGACCGGCGGCAATAATAAAAAGGCCAATCAGGAATAAAGTGTAATTCATTATTTCCGCAGCTGGCCAGAATAAGGCGGCGCCGAGTGCGTAAAGGAATAGCCCGGTAATTATCCCGGCTTTATAGCTGAGCTTTTTCATCAGGATCCCGGCGGGAACGGGAATGACGAAGTAGCCAAAATAAAATGCTGATTGAATCAGCCCGGCCTGAAAATTAGTTAAGGTAAAAGCCTGCTGGAATTGCGGCAGCAAAATGTCATTTAAATTATTGGCAACGGCCCACAGGAAAAATAGCGAGCACAGCAGGGCGAATGGAATAATATAGCGCTTACTTTGGCCGACATCTATCGCACGAAAACTCTGCGTTTGTATTGTTGTGTTTCCCATAGCATCCTCATCAGTTCAGAAGCGTGTCCAGCATCTTTAGAGTGCGGCTGGCAACTCTCTCCAGCCGGCAAAACAAGGTGAGTTCCGATTAAGCGGCAGCGAATAAAATGCTCTCATGGATGAACTCATGAATTCATTTTCAAATAAACAACGCCTTTTAATATGATGGCGGTCACATTTGGCCCGAAGACTATGGCTTTATGTGATTAGCATCACTTTAATTTATCTAAAACAATGACCGTTTGAGATTATTTAATTTAAAAGCCACAGCGGCGCTGCCCGATTTAATTTATTGCGGCGCAAACGGGCAATTGTTAAAGGCGGAGGGAAATGCCCGTTTTAAAAAAGAAAAATAATAACGGGCAGTTTTCTTTAGTGAAAGTAACCGGCGCTTTATTTATTCGCGGAGATTAATTGATGGCGGTCACAGAATACGCTGATATCAATTCCATTCTGGTTATTCAATATGATGATGGTAAGTAAATATCCAATTAATTCGACAGAGCCGGGATGATGTTAAGTGAGGATTCTGTTGGTCTGTTTTGAAACGCTGAGAGAGGTAAAGAATGGAACGAAATACGCTGGCGCGGCAGATTATTGATACCTGCCTGGAAATGACCCGGCTGGGGCTGAATCAGGGGACCGCAGGCAACGTGAGCGTGCGCTATGAAGGCGGCATGCTGATTACGCCGACGGGCATCCCGTACGAAAAGCTCACCGAATCCCACATCGTATGGATTGACGCCAACGGCCAGCATGAGCAGGGCAAGCTGCCGTCAAGCGAGTGGCGTTTCCATATGGCGGCCTACCAGACCCGCCCCGACGCGCAGGCGGTGGTCCATAACCACGCGGTGCACTGTACCGCGGTGTCGATCCTTAACCGGCCCATTCCGGCGATCCACTACATGATTGCCGCCGCCGGCGGCAACTCCATCCCCTGCGCGCCCTACGCCACCTTCGGAACGCGCGAGCTCTCCGAATATGTGGCCGTCGCGCTAAAAAACCGCAAGGCGACCCTGCTGCAGCATCACGGGCTGATTGCCTGTGAAGAGAGTCTGGAAAAAGCGCTGTGGCTGGCGCATGAGGTGGAGGTGCTGGCCCAGCTGTACCTCAGCACGCTGGCGATTATCGATCCCGTGCCGGTACTGGATGACGAAGCGATAGCCATCGTGCTGGAAAAATTCAAAACCTATGGGCTACGTATCGAAGAGTGATCCCGCACGACAAACAGGAGACGGGCAATGGCGAACAGAATGATTTTGAACGAAACGGCGTGGTTTGGCCGAGGGGCGATAGCGGCATTATCCGACGAAGTGAAGCGTCGCGGCTATCGTAAGGCGCTGATTGTCACTGATAAGACGCTGGTTCAGTGCGGTGCGGTTAGCAAGGTCACCGACAGGATGGATGCCGCCGGTCTGGCGTGGGAGATCTTTTCCGCCGTGATCCCGAATCCGACGATTGCGGTTGTACAGGAGGGGCTGCGGGTTTTTCAGCAGAGCGGGGCGGACTACCTGATCGCCATTGGCGGCGGCTCGCCGCAGGATACCTGTAAGGCGGTGGGGATTATCAGCGCTAACCCTGAGTTTGCCGACGTTCGTAGCCTGGAAGGGCTATCGGCAACCCGCGCCCCGAGCGTACCGATTATGGCCATTCCGACCACCGCCGGAACCGCGGCGGAGGTGACGATCAACTACGTGATCACCGATGAGGAAAAGCGGCGTAAATTTGTCTGCGTCGATCCGCACGATATCCCCCAGGCGGCGTTTATCGATGCCGATATGATGGACGGGATGCCGCCGGCGCTGAAAGCCGCCACCGGCGTCGACGCGCTGACCCACGCCATCGAAGGCTACGTTACGCGGGCGGCCTGGGCGTTAACCGACGCCCTGCACCTGAAGGCGATAGAGATTATTGCCGGCGCGCTGCGCGGATCGGTGGCCGGCGAGAGCCGGTCCGGTGAGGCGATGGCGCTGGGGCAGTATATTGCCGGGATGGGTTTTTCCAACGTCGGCCTCGGGCTGGTGCACGGCATGGCGCATCCTTTAGGCGCGTTTTACAACACGCCGCACGGCGTGGCCAACGCCATTCTGCTGCCCCACGTGATGCGCTATAACGCCGCGTACTGCGGAGGCAAGTTTGCCGATATCGCCCGGGCTATGGGCGAGAAAGTTGAAGGCAGAAGCGAAGAGGAGGTACGCCAGGCGGCGGTAGAGGCGGTGTGTAAACTCAATCGTGACGTGGGGATCCCGCCGCATCTGCGCGATGTCGGGGTACGTAAAGAGGATATTCCGGCGCTGGCGCAGGCGGCGTTTGACGACGTTTGCACCGGCGGCAACCCGCGGGAAGCCAGCCTGACGGAGATTATCGAGCTTTACCACTCCGCCTGGTAAACGCTGCCGGGGGCAAGGGCGATGCTGGCTATCGCCCTTTCTGGCTGAACCTCGGCCGCCAGCTATACCGACTATGCCAGCGACACCGACTACGCCGTCAGCCGCAGCTGCTGCAGGTTGCCGTCGAGCTGTAAATCGGTCTGCAGACGGGCGATTTCGCGGCAGGTGAACGCCATCTCTTTATGCTCTTCCAGCTTCTTGCGCCACTTCTCCGCGACCTCGTCGAGACGGGCGTAAATCCCCTCCAGATCGGTAAACTCAGTTAACAGCTGGGCGGCGCTTTTAGGGCCGATACCCGCCACGCCCGGTACCTTCGAGCTGCTAATGCCCGCCAGGCCCCAGTAGTCAGGCAGCTGCTGCGGGGTCACGCCAAACTCTTTGGCAATAAAGGGGGCGTCCAGCCAGCGCTTCTGGAAGTAGTCGCGGATGCGAACCGTGGGCGAAAGCAGCTGGCAGTAGCCTTTATCCGTGGAGACGATGGTGGCCTGGTGCCCGGCCAGGGCCACCTTCATCGCCAGGGTGGCGGCGAGATCGTCGGCTTCGTTGCCCGCTAAGGCCCAGCAGCGTATTCCGCGCTGTTCAAACGCCGCACGGAGCGCGGGCATTTCGGCCTCCAGCGTCTCCGGCATCGGCGCGCGGCCGGCTTTATATTCAGCCAGACGCTGGTGCCGCCAGCTGTGGGCGCGATCGTCATCATCAAATACCGCCACCGCGTGCGTTGGCTGACTATGGACGATCAGCTGCTCCAGCGCGTGCAGGCAGGTGTCAACGCAGGGCGAACCCTGCACCGCGTGAATGCGGCGAATCAGATTGAGCGCGTCGACGATTAACAGATGAACGGCCACAGGTCTCTCCTTATCATTTAGCCCGGCGGATGAGCGGCCGGCCTGGCCGGGCGCCGTGCCCGACCAATGTTCTCAGAAATGTAAGGGTATCATTGCCGTGCGGAGGAGGCTATCGGCACGGGGATAATCGGGAACGCGCCTCGTAAAGCGGCTTAATCCGCGTGCAGCAGCAGGCCCAGGTCGCTATGGGCCGCTTCCCCGTACCAAACGGCTTCGCGCACGGAAACCGGTTTGCCGATCAGTCCGAGGGCATAAAAGCGGTCGGCGATGGTCTGCTGCGCGCGGATGACCTTAAGATCCATCATCCGTGGGCGATGGCTGCGCCGCGCGAGGGCGAGGGCCAGCGAATCGACGTTAATGCCTAATTCGGCGGCAAGCAGGCCGGCGGCCTCCTCGCGCCGGCGGTCGATAAACTGCCCGGTTTGCGTCAGCTCGTGCAGCAGGCGCTGCATGATGTCGCCGTTGCGATTGACGTAATCGCGGCGCGAGAGATAGAACTGATGGTTGTGTACCCGGCCCTCGCCGCTGGCGACCACCCGCAGCTCTCCGGTATGTTCGGCGTCGCTGAGCAGCGGGTCCCACATCATCCACGCGTCGACCGCCAGATAATCGCTGGCGGTGAGAGGGTACTTCGGCGGGATGTAGACCACCTTCACGTCATTCAGGCTCAGCCCGGCCTCTTCCAGAATCTGCAGCAGCAGCCAGTGCACGTTTGAGCCCTTATTCAGCGCAATACGCTTGCCGCGCAGATCGCTGAGGGCGCGGATATCGCTATGCTGCGGCACCACCATCGCCACGCTTTGCGGCGCCGGCGGCTCCCACGCGACGTACACCAGCTCGGCGTTGCTGGCCTGAGCAAAGACCGGCGGCGCTTCGCCGGTGGTGCCAAAATCGATCTCATTGCAGGCAAGGGCGTGCAGCAGCTGCGGCCCGGCGGGGAATTCGCTCCACAGCACGCTGACGCCAAGGCTGGAGAAGGCGCTCTCGAGGCTCTGCCGGGCCTTTAAAATGCCGAGGTTGCCGAAGCGCTGATAGCCGATGCGCAGCTCGCGGTCTACGGACGCGGTTTCGGCTAACCGGCGCGGAGCCGATTCCACCCGGCGGCGGCTTTTAATCATGCCGATGTTGGCCAGCTGGGTACGCAGGGTGTGGCGACTGATCCCCAGCAGCGCGGCCGCCTGGCTTTGATTGTCGTCGCAATGGGCCATAGCGCCGCGGATCAGCGCGCCGGTCATGCGCTCCCACAGCGCGTCGCCGGGCTGGGCGAGCTGCTGGTGGATAAAGTCGTCCAGCTCAATATCCGTTGCCGTCAGCGGCGCGGCGTGCAGCGTGGTCAGGCGCAGCTGTGCGGGCGTAATCTCCTCCTCTTTGCTGAGCAGAACCGCGTTATGCAGCGTGTTTTCAAGCTCGCGGATATTGCCGGGCCACGGGTAGTCCATCAGCCGGGCTAACGCCTCAGGCGCCAGATAGCGGGTTGGGCGCCCCAGCCGACGGGCGTAGAGCGATAAGAAATGATTGGCCAGCAGCGGAATATCCTGGCGGCGCTGGCGCAGCGGCGGCAGCGGGACGATGGCGATATTCAGGCGGTAATAGAGGTCTTCGCGGAAGCGGCGCTCGCGGATCGCCTGCGCCAAATCTACGTGGGTGGCGGCAATGACCCGCACGTTGACTTTAATCGCCTTGCGCGAGCCGACGCGGGTAATCTCGCGCTCCTGCAGCACGCGCAGCAGCTTCACCTGCAGCGGCAGGCTTAATTCGCCAATCTCATCGAGCAGCAGCGTGCCGCCCTCGGCGGCCTCAAACCAGCCGGGATGCCCCTGCACCGCGCCGGTAAACGCCCCCTTTTCGTGACCGAAGAGCTCCGCTTCCGCCAGGCTCTCGGTGAGCGCGCCGCAGTTCACGGCGAGAAAAGGCTGCTGGCGGCGGCTGCTGTGGTGATGCAGGTAGCGGGCGACCACCTCTTTACCGGTGCCGGTTTCACCGACGATCAGCACGGTGGCCTCCGTGGGCGCCAGTTTATCCAACAGGTTCTGAAAGGCTTTTGACGCCGGATCGATCAGCACCGGGGTATCGGCTGGGGGTTCAGGATTGAGCATGGTAGTCCTCCGCTAAATAACGCCTTGAACTTATCCTCTGTCGGCGGCGGTAAACACGGGCAAACTCTGTGGTTTTGTTGCAAAAGCGGCAGCCTCGCCCCATCTGCTGGCGCATTTGCAACAGCCTGGCGGGCGCAGAATTTTATTAATTATTTGATTTTGTTGTCTTAATTTTCCTGTCCGCATTGGCACGATTATCGCTAACACTCATATAACCAAATTAAAACAACTCTTCGATGAATATCGAATATGGTTATATAGGAAATGGATAATGACGCAGAAAGCTAGCGATAAGATCAACGTGTTTTGGTTCTTACCCACCCACGGCGACGGCCGCTATCTGGGCACCACCGAAGGCGGACGCCCCGTTGATTTAGCGTACTTACAACAGGTTGCTCTGGCCGCCGACAGCCTTGGCTACTACGGCGTGCTGATCCCGACCGGCAAAAGCTGCGAAGACTCCTGGCTGGTCGCCTCGGCGCTGGCGCCGTTAACCCGCCGCCTGCGCTATCTGGTTGCGGTGCGTCCGGGACTGCAGCCGCCGACGCTGGCGGCGCGCATGGCGGCGACCCTCGACCGCCTGTCGGAAGGCCGGCTGCTGATCAACGTGGTAACCGGCGGCGATCCGGTGGAGAACAAGGGCGACGGGATTTTCCTCGACCATAGCCAGCGCTATCAGGTTACCCGTGAATTTCTTGACGTTTACTCGCGCCTGCTGAAAGGCGAAAAGGTGGATTATCACGGCGAGCATATTCAGGTTGAGGGGGCGGAAGTTCTCTTCCCGCCGGTGCAGGAAAACGGCCCGCCGCTCTATTTCGGCGGCTCTTCAGAGGAGGCCATTGACGTTGCCGCCGGGCAAATCGATAGCTATCTGACCTGGGGTGAACCGCCTGAGCTGGTGGCGGAGAAGCTGGCCATCGTGCGCGAGCGCGCCGCCGCCCGCGGCCGCACCCTGCAGTACGGCATTCGCCTGCACGTTATCGTCCGTGAAACGGAAGAAGAGGCCTGGGCCGCCGCCGACCGTCTGATTGCCCATCTGGATGATGACACCATCGCCCAGGCGCAGAAGATCTTTGCCCGCATGGATTCCGCGGGCCAGGCGCGAATGAGCGCCCTGCATAACGGCTCCCGCGACAACCTGCGCATCGCCCCGAACCTGTGGGCGGGCGTTGGCCTCGTGCGCGGCGGGGCGGGTACGGCGCTGGTCGGCAGCCCGCAGCAGGTCGCGGACCGCATTCGCGAATATCAGGCCCTCGGCATCACCAACTTTATCTTCTCCGGCTATCCGCACCTCGAAGAGGCCCACCGCTTTGCCGATTTGGTCATGCCGCTGCTGCCGCTTGCCGGCAACGCCCTGCCCAAAGCGCGCGGCGTGAATACCGGCCCGTTTGGCGAAACCATCGGCGGCGATAAGCGGCCGGTTAAACAGGTCAGCGCCAGCTGAGCGGGAGGTGGACATGCTTTTCTGCCTCCAGAGGGGGATTGCCGATGAGCGCTGAACCGCAGGTGGTCATTATCGGCGGCGGGTTCAGCGGCGCCGCCGTGGCGATTGAGCTTCTGCGCCTGGCCCCGCACGGGCTGCGGGTGACGCTGCTGGAGCCTCGCGCCGTGCCCGGCGCGGGGGTGGCCTACTCCACCGCCGAGCCCTCCCATCGCATCAACGTCCCCGCCGCGCGGATGCAGCTGGCGGGCGAGGAGGAGGGCGCTTTCGACCGCTGGTATCGCGGCCAGCCGGCATTCGCCGACGACCCGCAGGCGCGGCGTGAGGACGGCGCGCTCTATCCGCAGCGCGGCCAGTTTGGCCGCTACGTCAGCCAGCGCTTTGCCGATGCGCTGCGGGCGAGCGCGGGACGGCTGGCCCACCTGCGTGAGCAGGCGCTGGCCTATGACCCGCGCGGCGTCACCACCGCCAGCGGCCGGCTGCTGAAAAGCGATCTGCTGATCCTCGCGGTGAGCCATCCGCCGCCGGCGCTGCCGCGCCTGGCGGCCCCTTTCCACGACCATCCTGCGCTGATTGCCAATCCGTGGCGTGCGGACGCGCTTGCCGACATTGCGCCGGATGCGCGGGTGGCGGTGATGGGTACCGGTTTGACGATGGCCGACACCATCGCCACCCTGTCGCGGCTCGGACATCGCGGTCCGGTGACGGCATTTTCGCGGCACGGCCTGCTGCCCAGAGGAAACATCAGCGGCGCTGCCGAGCCGTGGCCCGGCGACTATCGCCAGGGCACGCTGCGTCAGCGGCTGCGGCGGGTGCGGGAAGATGTCCGTCGCGCCGCGGAGCTGGGGCAGCCGTGGCAGGTGGTGCTGGACGCGGTGCGTAACCAGGGGCAGAGCATCTGGCAGGGGCTGACCTTTGCCGACCGCCAGCGCTTCCTGCGCCATCTGCGCAGCTACTGGGATGTGCATCGCTACCGCATCGCCCCGCAGGTCGCCGATGTGCTTAGCCAGCGGCAGCGCGACGGCAGCCTGAAGGTGCAGGCGGCAAGGCTGACGGCGCTGGAGGGCGATGCCCGCCGGCTGACCCTGACCCTGAGTCCGCGCCACGGCGACCCTCAATCGCTGACCGTCGATCGCCTGATTCTGACCACCGGCCCCGCGCACGGCGGCCTGATCGACAGCCAGCCGCTGCTGCGCGACCTGGCGCAGGAGGGGCTGATCCGCGCCGACGCGCTCGGGCTCGGGCTCGACGTCGACTCGCGCTCCCGGGCGATTGGCCGCGAGGGCGTGGTGACGCCAAAGGTACTGATTTCCGGTCCGGCGGCCCGCGGACGTTTTGGCGAGCTGATGGGTCTGCCGCAGGTCGCCGACCATGCCGCCGCGGTCGCCGCCGAAGCGCTGGCGACGCTGGGGATCGAGAGTTCTTTCGTTATTCATGATTAAGCGTGCGCCCCTCGATCGGGACGCACCGTGGAGAAGTGCTATGTCATCACAACGCGAAATTCGTCTTAATGCTTTTGATATGAACTGCGTCGGCCACCAGTCGCCGGGGCTGTGGACCCATCCGCGCGATCGCTCATGGCAGTACAAGGATCTGGACTACTGGGTTGACCTCGCGCGTCTGCTGGAGCGCGGGAAGTTCGACGGCCTGTTTATTGCCGACGTGCTGGGCATCTACGACGTGCTGAACGGCAACGGCGATGCCGCCATTCGCCAGGCAACGCAGGTGCCGGTGAACGATCCGCTGGCGCTGATTACCCCGATGGCGCTGGTGACGGAGCACCTCGGCTTTGGCCTGACCGCATCGCTGTCGTTTGAGCATCCGTATCCGTTTGCCCGCCGCCTGTCGACCCTTGACCATCTGACCAAAGGCCGGGTGGGCTGGAATATCGTGACCTCATACCTGGAAAGCGGGGCGCGCAACATTGGTCATCAGGCGCAGACCGATCACGATGCGCGCTACGACTACGCCGACGAGTACCTCGACGTGGTCTATAAACTGCTGGAAGGCAGCTGGGAAGACGGGGCGGTGCTGCGCGATCGCGAACGGGGGATCTTCAGCGATCCGCAGAAAATCCATCCGATCAACCACCAGGGCAACTTCTTCTCGGTTCCGGGGATCCACCTCTGCGAACCCTCGCCGCAGCGCACTCCGGTGCTCTATCAGGCCGGGGCGTCGAGCCGCGGGAAGCAGTTTGCCGCCGGGCACGCCGAGTGCGTGTTTGTCGCCGCGCCGTCAAAAACGCTGCTTAAAAAGACCGTGGCCGACATTCGCCGCCGCGCCGCGGAGGCCGGACGCGATCCGCGCAGCATCCTGATTTTTAACCTGCAAACGGTGATCGTCGGCGAAACCGACCGCGAGGCGCAGGCCAAATGGCAGGAGTATAAATCCTACGTCAGCTATGAAGGGGCGCTGGCGCTGATCTCTGGCTGGACCGGGATCGACTTCGGCCAGTACCAGCCGGATCAGGTGCTGAAATATCTGCATACCAACGCCATTCAGTCGGCGGTCGAGGCCTTTTCCACCGCCGATCCGGACCGTCAGTGGACGGTGCAGGCGCTGGCCGACTGGGTGGGGATTGGCGGCTTCGGCCCGCTGATCGTCGGCAGCGCGGAAACCGTGGCCGACGAGCTGCAGTCGTGGGTCGAGGAGACCGATGTCGATGGTTTTAACCTCGCCTACGCCGTCACCCACGAAACCTTCCGCGATGTGGTGGATCTGCTTATTCCCGAGCTGCAAAAGCGCGGCGTCTTCAAGCAGGAGTACCGCGAAGGCACGCTGCGCGAAAAACTGTTCGGCGCCGGGCCGCGCCTGGTGGCTCCGCATCCGGGAGCCGGCTACCGGCGCGGCGTGCGCATCGACGCCGGGGCGGGGGAGAAGGTGACATGATTGAGATAGACGACCTGCATAAAAGCTACCGCACGGCGGGGGGGCGGGTCAGCGAGGTGCTGAAAGGGCTGTCGCTGCGGGTGCCGACCGGCTCCATCACCGCGGTGGTGGGGCCAAGCGGCGCGGGTAAATCGACCCTTGCGCGCTGCATCAGCCTGCTGGAGCGCCCCGACAGCGGCAGCATCCGGGTTAACGGCAACGATTTGTCGCTGCTCAGCGGCGAGGCGCTGCGCCGCGAGCGGCGGGCGATCGGCACCGTTTTCCAGTCCTCGGCGCTGCTGAACCGCAAAACGGCCTGGCAAAATATCGCCCTGCCGCTGGAGTACCTCGGGGTGGTGGAGCGGGATGTTAAAGCCCGGGTTGGCGAACTGCTGGAAAGCGTCGGCCTGAGCGATAAAGCCGACGCCTGGCCGGCCCAGCTCTCCGGCGGCCAGCGCCAGCGCATCGGCATCGCCCGCGCCCTGGCGCTGCGTCCTTCGGTGCTGCTGGCGGACGAGGCCACCTCCGGGCTGGACCCGCAGGCCACCGCCGCGGTGCTCAATTTGCTTAAACGCCTGCGCGATGAGTATCGCCTGGCGATCGTGCTTATTACCCACGAGATGGACGCGGTACGCGCGGCGGCGGATGCGGTCGCTGAAATTCGCGACGGCGCGATCCTCCAGTTCGGCGAGGTGAAAGAGCTGCTGGCGCGCCCGGATTCTCTGCTGGGCCAGCAGCTGCTGCCGCTCTCTCCGGTGGCGGCCCATAGCGATCTGCTGCTGCGCCTGAGCTATCGCTGGGATGTGCCGGTGGCCACCGACTGGATCAGCCGCCTGAGCCAGCAGTTTGCGCTGCAGATCGACCTGCTCGGCGGCCACGTTGAGGTGATCAACGGCCGGCTGGCGGGACGGCTGCAGGCGGGGGTGCGCTTTCAGGGCGAGCGCCTGTCGGCGGCGCGGATGCTGGCGCTGCTGGCGCAGCTTGGTATCGCGGCGGAGGTGCTTGACGGCGCGCCGGAACTCAAGGAGGCGGTATGAAACCTTCGGTAATCAGCCAGGATACCCCCTGGAGCGAGATCCATACGCTGCTGCTGCCCGCCTACGGCGAAACCTGGCTGATGGTGGCCATTGTGATGCTGTTTGTGGTGACCCTCGGCGGAGCGGTCGGCGTGGTGCTATTCAACGCTTCGTCGCGGGGCCTGTTCCCGCACGCCGCGCTGTACCGGGTGCTGAACTGGGTGGTGAATATGGGGCGCTCTCTGCCGTTTCTGGTGCTGATGGCGGCGATTATTCCCTTCACCTTCTGGCTCACCGGGACAACGATCGGCATTCCTGCCGCCGTGGTGCCGATGATCGCCGCCGGGGTGCCGTTTTTCGGCCGGCTGGTGGAAAACGCGCTGCGCGATCTGCCGGCGGAGGTCACCGCCGTGGGGATCGTCTGCGGCGGCTCGCGCTGGCAGATTATCCGCAGCGCCCAGCTGAGCGAAGCCCTGCCCGCGCTGGTGGCGGCGGTGACGCTCAACCTGGTGTCGATGATCGAATATTCCGCCATTGCCGGCACCATCGGCGCGGGAGGGATCGGCTATCTGGCGGTGGTGTACGGCTACCAGCGCTTCGACAATCACATCATGATCGCCACCATTATCGCGCTGATCGCCACTATCCAGCTGATTCAATTTTTCGGTGACCGTCTGGTCAACAAACTTCGCCACACGCAGGGGATCTCTTCATGACAACAGAACAGTTTGAGTTACGTAAGGCCCGCCGCTGGCCGTGGCTGGCGGCGCTGGTAGTGATTGTGGCGCTGGCCGTCGCCTTCTGGTGGTGGCGGGGAGAGGCCCGGTCGCAGCAGGTGGTGTTCGGCACCACCCTGAAAATTCATTATGAACCGGCGATGGCCGGCGAGCAGCGGATCATCGAGTACATCGGCGAGCATATCGCGCCGGATTACGGCCTGAAGCTGGAGGCGGTGGGGGTACAGGATCCGGTGCAGGCGGATCGCGCGGTGGCGCAGGGGGAGTACGCCGGAACCATCTATCAGCATCAGTGGTGGCTGAAGCAGGTGGTGGACGCTAACGGCTTCGCGCTTTCCACCACGGTGCCGGTGTTCCAGTGGGCCTTTGGCATTTACTCCGATCGCTATAAATCGGTTAAGGATCTGCCGAATGGGGCGACGATCGTGGTGCCGGATGATGGCGCCAACCAGGGGCAGGCGCTGTGGCTGCTGCAGCGCATCGGCCTGATTACGCTCGACCCGGCGGTGGAGCCGCGCACGGCGAAGCTGAAAAATATCGTCGGCAACCCGCATCAGTTTAATTTCAAAGAGCTGGACCTGTTAACCATGCCGCGGGCGCTCAATTCGGTGGATGCGGCAATCGGCTATGTCTCGCAGTTTGATGCCGGAAAAGTATCGCGTGACAGAGGCATTTTATTCCCGCCGGCGCCGCGCACCTTCGCTTCGCAATTGGTCATCGGGACGCCTTATTTGTCGCAGGAGAATATCGTCAAATTAAAACAGGCGTTTTCCGACCCGCGGATCCAGACCTGGCTGAAAACCACCGACGATCCGCTGGTGAAAGACGTGCTGGTGCCGGTTTCCGCCGAATAATCTGCGCTGATGAGCGAACTCGCAGGACGAGCGAAAGCTCGTCCTGATTTTGCCGTTTTATTCAATTAACTTATTGAATATATTGATTTTTATATGCGTATTTGTTGGTTCCACTTTATCAGCGGTCGGCCTATAACTGCGATCGTCTGCACAACATAATAAGGTGAAAACATGAGTACGCTGTCTGTTGATAATCCCGGTGTGGCCTCCGCGCCGGTGAGTAGCGTCGGGGATGTGGCGCGGCTAATTAATTCGGGCAAGGATCAGGCTAAATATGCGCGGATGATTGTCTTCCTCGCTCTCGGCGGCGTCTTCCTTGACGCCTATGATTTAACCACGCTCTCCTACGGCATCGACGACGTGGTGCGTGAATTCCAGCTCTCGCCGCTGCTGACCGGCCTGGTCACCTCATCCATTATGGTCGGCACCATTTTTGGCAACCTGATCGGCGGCTGGCTAACGGATAAATATGGCCGCTATTCGGTGTTTATGGCCGATATGCTGTTTTTTGTCGTCTCGGCTATCGCCGCGGGGCTGGCGCCCAACGTCTGGGTGCTGATCGGCGCCCGTTTCCTGATGGGCATCGGCGTCGGTATCGATCTGCCGGTCGCCATGTCCTACCTCGCTGAATTCTCTCGTTTTACCGGCAAAGGCAACAAGGCCTCGCGCCTCGCCGCCTGGTGCCCGATGTGGTACGCCGCCTCGACGGTCTGTTTTCTGATTATCTTCGGCCTCTATTTTCTGCTGCCAAAGGAGCATCTCGACTGGCTGTGGCGCGCCTCGCTGCTGTTTGGCGCGGTTCCGGCGCTGCTGATTATCGCCGTGCGCAGAAAATTTATGAATGAATCGCCGCTGTGGGCGGCAAACCAGGGAGACCTGGCCTCGGCGGTGCGCATTCTGCGCGACTCTTACGGCATTGCCGCCCATGAAGCGCCGGCTGAACGCCCCGCGCCGCCGCCGAAGGTGAGCTTCCGCGTGCTGTTTGAAAAGCCGTACCGCGAGCGCACCATCGTTGCCGGGGTGATGAATATCTGTATCTCCTTTGAGTACACCGCCATCGCCTTTTTCCTGCCGTCGATCCTCGCGCAGTTTCTCGGGGCCGGCGTGTTTGAAACCATCTCCGCTTCGCTGGGGCTGAACGCGCTGTTTGCCTTTACCGGCGGTCTGCTGGGAATGCATCTGGCGTGGAAATATCCGTCGCGCCACGTGGCGATTGCCGGCTTCGCGCTGCAGTTTATCGCCCTGATTGTGCTTGCTCTGGTGGGTCAGCCGCAGGCCACCGTCGGCGTGGTGCTGGCGATTGCGATGCTTGGGCTGTGGCTGTTTGCCGAGGGCTTTGGCCCCGGCGCGCAGCTGATGATCTATCCGGCGCTCTCCTATCCAACCTCGATTCGCGCCACCGGCGTCGGCTTCAGCCGGGCGCTCTCCGGGATCGGCAGCGCGCTGGCGCTGTTCGTGCTGCCGCTGCTGCAGGCCTCCCTCGGCACGCAAATGTTCTGGGTGGTATCGCTGGCCGCCCTGATTCCGATCTTCTTCCTGCTTGCGGTTCGCCACGAGCCGACGCGTCACGACATTGACGACAGCCACCATTAAGGAACAGATGATGACACTACTTTCTACCGGTACCGATTACGAACAGCTGGCGGCGGCCTTTCGGCCGATTTTCTCGCGCATTGCGCAAGGGGCGGCTAGCCGCGAGCAGCAGCGTATTCTGCCCGAGGAGCCGATTCGCTGGCTGAAGGAGGCGGGATTCGGCACGCTGCGCATTCCGCGGGAAAAGGGCGGCTGGGGCGCGTCGCTGCCGCAGCTGATTGCCCTGCTGATTGAGCTGGCCGAGGCTGATTCAAACCTGCCGCAGGCGCTGCGCGCTCATTTTGCCTTTGTTGAGGATCGTCTGAATCAGCCCGATTCCGCGCAGCGCGATCGCTGGTTCCAGCGTTTTCGCGACGGGGAGCTGGTGGGCAGCGGCTGGACCGAAACGGGGGCGGTAAAGCTTGGGGAGGTGAATACTCAGGTGACGCCGGACGAGCACGGCTGGCGGCTCAGCGGCGAGAAGTTTTACAGCACCGGGACGCTGTACGCCGACTGGATTGACGTCTTTGCCCGCCGCAGCGACAACAACGGCGACGTGATAGCGCTGGTCAGTACCAGGCAAAGCGGGGTGGAGCGAGAGGACGACTGGGATGGCTTTGGCCAGCGTCTGACCGGCAGCGGCACCACCCGCTTCCGGCAGGCGCAGGTTGAGCAGGAACATGTCTACGATTTTGCCGAGCGCTTTCGCTACCAGACCGCCTTCTATCAGCATATCTTACTGGCGACGCTGGCGGGTATCGGCCTGGCGGTAGAACGCGATGCCGCCGAAGGGGTGAAAAAACGCTCCCGTATGTACAGCCACGGCAATGCCGCCGTGCCGCGCGACGATCCTCAGGTGCTGCAGGTGGTAGGGCAAATCAGCAGCTGGGCGTGGGCGACCCGCGCGGCGGTGCTGCAGGCGGCGGAGTCTTTACAGCAGGCCTATATCGTTCACGCCAGCGGCGACGAGGCGCTGATTGAGCAGCGTAATCGTCTGGCGGAGGTTGAAGCGGCGCAGGCGCAGGTGATTGCCAGCGACTGGATACCGCGCGCGGCGACCGAGCTGTTTAACGCCCTCGGCGCGTCGGACACCCGGGTAGGCAAAGCGCTCGATCGCCACTGGCGCAACGCGCGCACGGTGGCGTCGCATAATCCGGTTATCTATAAAGCGCGCAATATCGGCAACTGGCTGGTCAACGGCGAAGCGCCGACCTTTATCTGGCAGATAGGCAACGGCGAGAAAACGCAGGGGTAAGGAGGGAGGCGATGGGGAAAACCGTCGCCGTTAATCACTATTTATCCTGCGACCAGGTGGCGCTGCGCACGTCCACTTTGACCGGCAGCAGGCCAACGCGGGTGAAGGTATCCGCCAGCGCCTGCTGTTCGTTATAGACCGCAGGCGTCATGCGTTCGGCGCCGTAGGGCAGGCGGGCGAGCGCTTTCAGCCAGATAGCCTTATCCAGCCCGGTTGAGGTCGCCAAAATCCCGGCGGCGTCGTCCTGATGAGCGTTAGCCCAGTCGCTGAGCTGGCGTAACTCATCCACCACCTGTTTTGCCGTATCCGGGTGGTTTTCGGCAAATTTGCGGCTGGCGAGATAGAAGGTGTAGTGCGGCACCAGCCCTTCAGCGTTGCGGATCTGCCGCGCCCTGGCGTTGGTTTCGACTTCGGCAAGGTACGGGTCCCAGATAACCCAGGCATCAATGGCGCCGCGCTGGAAGGCGGCGCGGGCATCGGCCGGAGGCAGATAGACCGGCGTGATATCTTTATAGCTCAGTCCGGCTTTTTCCAGCGCGGCCACCAGCAGGTAGTTGACGTCAGAGCCTTTATTCAGCCCCACGCGCTTGCCTTTCAGGTCGGCCACGTTGTGGATCGTCGAGTTTTCCGGCACCACGATGGCTTCGGTTTTGGGGTTCGCCGGGGAGTGGGCGAGATAAACCAGATCCGCCCGCGCCGCCTGAGCGAATGCCGGCGGAGCGTCGCCGGTGGCCGCCAGGTCGATACTGCCGACGTTCAGCCCTTCCAGCATCTGCGGACCGGCAGGAAACTCTATCCAGCGGACGGCGATGCCCTGTTTTTTGAAGGTCTCATCGAGGGTTCCGCGATATTTCAGCAGGGCGAAAATATTGGCTTTTTGATAGCCGATGTTAACGGTTTCCGGCGCCTGTGCCAGCGCGGAAGCAGAGAGGCCGAGCACCAGCGGCAGCAGGGCCAGATGGAACCTTTTGGACATGATTTGTTCTCCTGTAGCGGTTAACCGTAAGGTAACAAATTGCCCTTATAACCAATAAATAACTAAATCTTAGTCTATATAACAAAAGTATCGGTCGGCGCGGCGGGGAGTGCGGGAGAGTGCCCGGCAGGCGCGGCTGCCGGGCCGGGGAGGGCTTAATCGCAGGTCACGATTTTCATCGCCAGGCCACCGCGCGACGTTTCACGGTACTTGGCGTTCATATCCTTGCCGGTTTCGTACATCGTCTCGATAACCTTATCGAGGCACACGCGCGGTTCGCTGGTGCGGCGCAGCGCCATCCGGGCGGCGTTGACGGCCTTCACCGAGGCGATGGCGTTACGCTCGATGCACGGCACCTGAACCTGGCCGGCAACCGGGTCGCAGGTCAGGCCCAGGTTGTGCTCCATACCGATTTCCGCGGCGATGCACACCTGGCCCGGGCTGCCGCCCAGCAGCTCGGTTAAGCCGGCCGCCGCCATCGAACAGGCCACGCCGACCTCGCCCTGGCAGCCCACTTCGGCGCCGGAAATCGAGGCGTTCATCTTATACAGCGAGCCAATTGCGCTGGTCACCAGCAGGTAGCGCGCCAGCGAGTTAGCGTTGACCTTGCGGATAAACTTATCGTAGTAGGCCAGTACCGCAGGCACGATCCCGCAGGCGCCGTTGGTCGGCGCGGTGACCACGCGGCCGCCGGCGGCGTTCTCTTCGTTCACCGCCAGGGCGAACATATTAATCCAGTCAACGACCGCCATCGGATCGCTGTTGGTATTGTCCTGGCTGACCAGCATCCGGCGTAACGCGGCGGCGCGGCGCGGGACCCGCAGCTTGCCCGGCAGAACCCCTTCGGTGCTGATGCCGCGTTCGATACCGCCGCTCATCACTTCCCAGACGGCGGCAAAGTGCTGCTCCAGCTCTTCTTTGCTGTGCAGCGCCAGCTCGTTTTGCATCATCAGGCCGGAAAGCGAGAGCCCGCTTTCGCGGCAGTGCCGCTGTAAATCAGCCGCATTTTGGTAGGGATAAGGTACCGAGACCGGAGCTTCGTTGCTCTGGCCGAAGTGCTGTTCGTCGACGATAAAACCGCCGCCGATGGAGTAGTAGGTCTGGCTATAGAGCACCTTGTCGCCGCCCAGGGCGGTAATGCGCATGCCGTTTTCATGCAGCGACAGGTTGTCAGCATGAAAATTCATGCAGCGGTCAACCGGGAAGTCGACTTCCTGCTGGCCGTTTGCCAGCATCAGGCGCCCGTGGGTGTTGACGTCCTGAATAAACGCAGGGATCGCGTCAATATCGACGCTATCGGGCATGTTGCCCGCAAGACCCATAATAATCGCAATATCGGTATGGTGGCCTTTGCCGGTCAGGGAAAGGGAACCGTATACGTCGACGATGACGGTGGTGACGTTGGCAAGCAGCCCGCGCGCGATAAGGTCGTCGGTGAATTGTTTGCCCGCTTTCATTGGCCCCACGGTGTGGGAGCTGGAAGGGCCAATGCCGATTTTAAAGATATCGAATACGCTGATCATGATGCACATCCAGAGCTGTCGGAAAGCGCGCCGCCGGCGGGCGGCGCGAAGGGGAGATTAGCTGAACAGAGAGTAGAAAATTGCGGAGATAGCAATCAGGCCCATAAGCACCACGAAGACGTTGCTGACGTGGCCGCTGTATTTGCGCATCGCCGGGACTTTCTGAATCGCGTACATCGGCATCAGGAACAGAATCATCGCGATAATCGGGCCGCCGAGGGTTTCGATCATACCGAGAATGCTCGGGTTCAGCGTCGCCACAATCCAGGTGGTGACCAGCATGAACAGCGCGGTGATTTTGTTCAGCTTATTGATTTCGATGGATTTACCTTTACCGCGCAGGGATTTAATCACCATGCCGTTAAAGCCTTCACGGGCGCCAAGATAGTGGCCGAGGAAGGATTTGGTGATGGCAATCATCGCAATGATCGGCGCCATCCAGGCAATCAGCGGGGCGTTAAAGTGGTTCGCCAGGTAAGAGAGAATCGAGATGTTCTGATCTTTTGCCGCCGCCAGGTCCGTCGGGGAGAGGCTCAGTACGCAGCTGAAGACGAAGAACATAACGGTAATCACCATCATGATGTGCGCGCGGGCGAGGATGCTGGAGCATTTTTTCTCAGCGCCCTGGCCGTACTCTTCACGCTTCGCCACGGCGAAGGAGGAGATGATCGGTGAGTGGTTAAAGGAGAAGACCATGACCGGAATCGCCAGCCACAGGGTCATCCACAGGCCGTTGCCGGTAGAGGTTGCGCTGCTCAGGGAGAGCGTTTCCAGCGCCGCGCCGTTCCACTCAGGGATCAGATACAGCGCCAGAATCATCAGGGCGACCACGAACGGGAACACCAGCACGCTCATCGCTTTAACGATCATCTGCTCACCGAAGCGCACGATGGTCATCATGCCGACGATCAGGATCAGCGAGAGGATCGCGCGCGGCGGCGGCGTCATGTGCAGCTGGTGCTGCATAAAGCTCTCGACGGTATTGGTAATCGCGACGCTATAAACCAGCAGGATCGGGTAGATAGCAAAGAAGTAGAGCAGGGTAATCAGCTTACCGGCGCCAACGCCAAAGTGTTCTTCGACGACTTCGGTGATGTCCTCGCCCGGATTCTTACCGGAAAGCACAAAACGGGTCATCCCGCGGTGGGCAAAGAAAGTCATCGGGAAAGCCAGAATAGCCATGATGATCAGGGGGATAAGGCCGCCGACCCCGGCGTTGATCGGCAGGAACAAAACGCCCGCGCCGATAGCCGTGCCGTACAGGCCCAGCATCCACATGGTATCCGTTTTGCGCCATCCGCTGCGGGTTGCGCCCGAAACGACAGTGCTGGTTTGCGTGGTTTCCATCTGTATCTCCTGGAGGAAGCAACAAAAAATAATAAATAAAATCAATTAAGTAATATAAAATTCGTTTGTTTACGGTTTTTTAGTGATTTTCTCCGTAACAAGTGGGGCGGAAAGATACATTCATATTGGAAATCTATCAGTGATCTCGATCTCAATTGCAATAATCCACTTTCAAGGTGGGTATTTTTAGTCCAACAGTCTGTTTCTGATGTTCAGCCAGATATTTGTGGCGCGAAGGCTATCATTCGCAGCATATGAGATAAAAGCATGACGGCGTAATAACGAGGTTTTTGCTGTAAAAATGAGATGTTCTCGATGTTTTAGCTCTCAAATATCTTTTTTGTGGTGATATTTGTTGCTGTTTTTGGAAAGGCAAACGATTGGCTTTGTAAAAAGCTACAAAACATTCACAAAGGAAATAGATTTCTGACAGGGCGCGCGGCGAAGCCGGTGGGTCGGCAGATTATCGTGCTGGAGTGCTGGAGTGCTGGAGTGCTGGAGTGCTGGAGTTCAGGTTGGGCTGCCCGGGCAGGACGTCAGCCGCCGCCCGGGAAGGGTTACAACAGGGCTCAGGAGCCTATTTCATAGCAAGGAATATAGGCGCTGCCGCCCGGCAGCTTCATGCGGTGCTGGGCGACGAAGCCCTGCAGCAGATCGTCCATGCGGCGCATGATCTCCGCATCGCCGTGCAGCTTATAAGGGCCGAATTTTTCAATCGCCTGGATGCCGACCTCTTTGACGTTCCCGGCGACGATCCCGGAGAAGGCGCGGCGGAGATCCGCGGCCAGCACTTCTACCGGCTGGTCCGGGTAGAGCTTGAGGTTGGCCATGTTTTCGTGCGTCGGATCGAACGGCATCTGCAGGTCCGGCGAAATACGAATCGACCAGTTAAAGCTGTAGGCGTCGTCGGTTTCCCGGCGGCTCTCTTTCACCAGCGGCATTGCTTTCTTCAGCTGACGCGCAACTTCGCTGGCGTCGTCAATGATAATCCGGTAGTGGCGGCGCGCCGATTCGCCCATAGTGTGGACGATGAACTCATCCAGCACGCGGAAATAGTTCGCGCTCTCTTTTGGCCCGGTAAGGATCAGCGGCAGTACCTGCGCCTTGTTGGCCGGGTGCATCAGAATGCCCAGCAGATAGAGCAGCTCTTCCGCCGTCCCCACCCCGCCCGGGAAGATGATGATACCGTGGGCGATGCGCACGAACGCCTCAAGGCGTTTTTCGATGTCCGGCATGATGATCAGTTCGTTCACCAGCGGGTTCGGCGGCTCGGCGGCAATAATAGAAGGTTCGGTCATGCCGATAAAGCGGCTGTCTTTGTAGCGCTGCTGGGCATGGCCAACCGCGGCGCCCTTCATCGGAGCTTCCATCGCGCCCGGGCCGCAGCCGGTGCAGATATTCAGCTCGCGCAGGCCGAGCTGGGTCCCGACGCGGCGGGCGTAGAGATATTCGGTCTCATTGATCGAGTGGCCGCCCCAGCAGACGATCATATTTGGCGCTTCGCCGACGTGCAGGGCGCGGGCGTTACGCAGAATCGAGAATACCAGGTTGGTGATATGCACCGAACTTTCGAGGTCGAGGTTCGGGAGACGAACGGTATTATGAATCTGCCCGTAAACGAACAGGATGTCGCGCAGCACGGCAAACAGGTTGGCCTGCAGGGAACGGATAATACGCCCGTCAACGAACGCCTCTTCCGGCGGGTTGATCAGTTCCAGCTTCACGCCGCGTTCGCGACGCAGCACGTTAATATCGAAGTTTTCAAAACGAGACAGTAGCTCTTTGCTGTTATCGGTCAGGCTCCCCGAGTTGAGCACGGCAAGCGAACAGTTGCGAAAGAGCTGATACAGGTCGCTGCTGGCGGTGCGTTTAAGCATATCCACTTCCAGCTGTGACAGCATATCCATTGAACCAAGCGGGCTAACATGTGTAATCAAGTGAACTCCTTAACAGGACGATTATCGTCTTCCTGTGATTACAATAGCCTTGCCTGCGGCGTTTCCACAACCTTGCGTACGCGTGAACGCACGCAAAGTTGTGAAAATTCTTTACTACTGGCGCGCCAGGCGAGCGATAGCCGGAACAAAGTCCGCGTTGCTGCGCCACGGGTTGATGTCGAGGCCGCCGCGGCGGGTATAGCGGGCGTAGACGGAGAGCGATTGCGGCCGGCAGAAGCGCAGAAGGTCGTTGAAGATCCGCTCGACGCACTGCTCGTGAAACTCGTTGTGATGACGGAACGAGACCAGGTAGCGCAGCAGCTTTTCGCGATCGATTTTTGGCCCACGATACTGGATTTGCACCGAACCCCAGTCCGGCTGATGGGTGATCAGGCAGTTGGATTTCAGCAGATGGCTCACCAGCGTCTCTTCGACGATGTTGTCGCCGGCGGCGCCCAGCAGGTAGTCGGTGCTGAATTCATAGTTATCAATCTCGATATCCTGATCGTCGATGCAGGTGCCGTGCAGATGGGCCACCGGCTGGCCTTCGAGCTCGTCAAGGCGATAGAGCGCAACCGTGACCTCGCCCTGGGCGCAGGCGCTAAGGTCGCGCGCCAGGGTCGCCTGCACCTCTTGCCAGCTGGTAAAGCGGGTCTGGTTAAAGCTGTTGAGATAGAGCTTAAAGCTCTTGGATTCCACCAGGTTCACGCTGGTATCGCTCAGCTCGACGTGGCCCACCGCCACCTGCGGCAGGCCTTTTGCATTCAGCCAGGAGAGTTCGTACAGCGTCCAGATATCGCCGCCGTGGAAGGGCAGGCTGTCGGCGTGGAGGCCCAGCGGATCGCGGTTCAGGCTGCGCGGCACGCCCTGCAGCAGGGATGCGTCGTAGGTATCACGGTAATCGGTTGATTTACCGAGCGTCAGGCCAGCCAGAGCCTGATGATTCTCATAAGAAGACATGTTTCACCATAGTAAAGCGGGTACACTATTTGCTAAGTGTATCCTGGCTAACGTGAAGAGAGAAACCGGTGGACAATCAGACCGCAGAAGCGCTGCAAGCATTTACCCAACGTTATTGCGACGCCTGGCAGCAGCAGCGCGCAAGCCTGCCGCGCAGCGAAGAGCTTTACGGCATCCCGTCGCCCTGCATCAGCTCGACGGACGCCGACGCCGTTTTCTGGCAACCGCAGCCCTTTTCACTCGCCGCCAATATCAGCGCGGTTGAAAGGGCCTTAGATATTGTGGTACAACCGCCGACTCATAGTTATTATACCACCCAGTTTGCCGGCGATATGCAGGCGCGCTTGGCCGGTGAAACGATGACCCTGCTGCAAACCTGGAGTCCGGATGACTTCCAGCGTATGCAGGAAAATCTGATTGGTCATCTGGTGGTGCAAAAACGCCTGAAGCTGTCGCCGACGCTGTTTATCGCCACTCTGGACAGCGAGCTGGAAGTTATCTCCGTTTGTAACCTGAGCGGTGAAGTCCTCAAAGAGACGCTCGGCACGCGCAAGCGTACGACCCTTGCTCCCTCCCTTGCGAGTTTTCTTAACCAGCTTGAGCCGGTTCTGTAACCCATTGTGCCTGTCCATTTGTGAGAGATCTCTTACAAGACCTGTAAGAGATCGTCATCATTTAAGTCATTTTTCAACTATTTAATTTTTAATAAATCAATTAAATTCAGTTGGTTAGGTTTTGTATCGTCTTTTTCAGTGGTGACTAATCTTAAGAGATTGTCGTATGAAGGCTTGTAAGACGAGGCGGAATCAGGGATCCTATGTACGTCGACAGGAAGTCGCGAAATGAAGTGAACATCAGGATGATGACGCTTCTGCAGGACCCGCCGGGAAGGCGTAGCAAGGACAGGCTTCAGGATGAAGCACAGGATAACGCAGGAACGCGTAATGGACACCTCCAGGATGGAGAACGTGAGCCGCTCATGATGAACGGTGGATCAGGAAGATCGGGATAGACTTAAGGACAGGTAATTTCACATCGGGGTGGTGTGAAAGCAGGACGCACTGGTTTATGGATGAACATGGTCAGGAGACCTCAGGAAAAGTTTTCACGGACGAGCAGGGAGCACCAATGTAGCTGGATTGCTGCGAAACGAACCGGGAGCACTGTTTATACAGTGCTCCCTTTTTTTATTTCTCTTCTGAATTTGCTATTCTGCGCCGGTTTACAACTCATCGAGGTTTCCCCATGACTCTTCACCTCAGCGTGCGCGAGCGCCTGCACGCGATTGAAGCGCTGCTGCGCGAAACGCAGTACTGGCAGGAAAGCGCGCCGCAAAGCAGCGCCTTTGCCAGCGACAGTCCGTTCTGCATGGATACCATGGAGCCGCTGGAGTGGCTCCAGTGGGTGCTGATCCCTCGTATGCATCAGCTGCTGGATGGCGAGCAGCCGCTGCCGCAGAGTTTTGCCGTCTCCCCTTATTATGAGATGGCCCTTGATGCCGCCCACCCGCTGCGCGATCGCGTGCTGGCCGAGCTGCTGCTGCTCGATACCCTTTTTGCGAGCGATAACGCCTGATGCTGGAAATTATTTATCAGGACGAGTGGCTGGTGGCGGTCAATAAGCCTTCCGGCTGGCTGGTCCACCGCAGCTGGTTGGATCGCGATGAAAAAGTGGTGGTTATGCAAACGGTGCGCGATCAGATTGGCCAGCACGTCTTTACCGCCCATCGGCTCGACAGACCGACCTCCGGCGTTCTGCTGATGGGGCTATCAAGCGAGGCGGGAAGGCGGCTGTCGCAGCAGTTTGAACAACACCAGATGCAAAAACGCTACCACGCCATTGCCCGCGGCTGGCTCACCGAAGAGGCGCTGCTCGATTATCCGCTGGTTGAAGAGCTGGATAAAATAGCCGATAAATTTGCGCGCGAAGATAAAGGCCCGCAGCCGGCGGTGACCCACTATCGTGGCCTGGCGACGGTGGAAATGCCGGTCGCCACCGGACGCTATCCGACGACGCGCTATAGCCTGGTTGAGCTGGAGCCTAAAACGGGACGTAAGCATCAGCTGCGCCGCCATCTGTCACACCTGCGCCACCCGATTATCGGTGACAGCAAGCACGGCGATCTGCGGCAGAACCGCAGCGCGGTTGAAAACTTTGCCTGCGACCGCCTGATGCTGCATGCCAGCCAGCTCTCGCTAACTCATCCGTTTACCGGCGAGCCGCTGGTCATTCGCGCCAGCCTGGACGATGTGTGGATGCGGGCTCTGTCGCAGTTTGGCTGGCGAGGCCTTCTGCCGCTAAATGAAAGGGTTGAGTTTGCTGGCGACAGCGGTCAGGATGAACAGATTGAGGTCAATCCAGGGAGATAAACATGGCAGAAGTCGGGATTTTTGTCGGTACGATGTATGGCAACGCGCTGCTGGTCGCTGAAGAAGCTGAAGCCATTTTGAGCGGTCTGGGCCATAAAGCGAAGGTGTTCGAAGACCCGGAGGTTCAGGACTGGGAACCCTACAGCGGAAAATATGTCCTGGTCGTGACGTCAACGACCGGACAGGGCGATCTGCCGGATAGCATCGTCCCGCTGTACGAAGGCATTAAGGATATGTACCAGCCGCACCTGCGCTACGGAATCATCGCGCTCGGCGATAGCACCTACGCTAACTTCTGCGGCGGCGGCAAAACCTTTGATGCGCTGCTGCAGGAGCAGGGCGCAAAGCGCGTCGGCGAAATGCTGCTGATTGACGCCAGCGAAGACCCGGAACCCGAAGGCGTTTCCAACCCGTGGGTTGAACAGTGGGCGACCCTGCTCGAATAGGCGGATGAAAAGTGACGCTCTCCCCCTACGTAGAGGGCGTCCCTTCTGAAGGCCAGCGCCGGATAAACGCTCAACGGGATCATACCCGTTCCCGCTCGCCAGGAGTTCAGGCATCTGCATAATAACCGCTTATACAGAGTGGTTTTTTCCAGGTGTTTTCACCGGGTCAAGAGAGATATTTCACACTCCTGCCGTTTGCACCGTCGCTGGCAGCGCTAAGCGGCGGCTGCTTTTCATTTCCGTGAACTACCCCCCATCTGATTAGGCATAAGCCATAAATCGATTTCAGCACGTCCCGCAAAGCTGTGTATGTGCACGGTGAGCCAGCCATGTCCTCTTTTTATACTTTCTCTGCCAGTTTGAAAAAGCAAAATGCCAGATAAAACGAAAACACTAACACGTCATTCTGACTACCCTACAGGTTGTGCTGTTCAGAATGAACGTAGCTAATTGCTATGATTCAGGAGTGCAACAATGAGTACATTAAGTCAGGCGGCGAGCGGCGCGGAAAAACGCACCAACGCCCGCTACTGGATAGTGGTGATGCTGTTTATCGTCACTTCTTTTAACTATGGCGACCGCGCGACGCTGTCGATTGCCGGCTCGGAAATGGCCAAAGATATTGGCCTCGACGCGGTGGGCATGGGCTACGTTTTCTCGGCGTTCTCATGGGCCTACGTGATTGGTCAGATTCCCGGCGGTTGGCTGCTCGATCGCTTTGGTTCAAAACGGGTCTATTTTTGGTCCATCTTCATTTGGTCGATGTTTACCCTCCTGCAGGGTTTCGTCGATATCTTTAGCGGTTTTGGCATCATCATCGCGCTGTTTACCCTGCGATTCCTCGTCGGCTTAGCGGAAGCTCCATCCTTCCCCGGCAACAGCCGCATCGTCGCGGCCTGGTTCCCGGCGCAGGAGAGGGGCACCGCGGTTTCTATTTTTAACTCCGCCCAGTACTTTGCCACCGTTATCTTCGCGCCGATCATGGGCTGGCTGACCCATGAGGTCGGCTGGTCGCACGTCTTCTTCTTTATGGGAGGGCTGGGGATCGTGATTAGCTTCGTCTGGCTGAAAGTGATCCACGAACCGAATCAGCACCCTGGAGTGAACCAAAAAGAGCTGGAATATATCGCCGCCGGCGGGGCGCTGATCAATATGGATCAGAAGAAAGACGCCAGGAAGGTTCCGTTCAGTGAAAAATGGGGTCAGATCAAACAGCTGATCGGATCGCGAATGATGGTCGGGATCTACATCGGCCAGTACTGCATTAACGCGCTGACCTACTTCTTTATCACCTGGTTCCCGGTTTACCTGGTGCAGGCGCGCGGTATGTCGATTCTGAAAGCCGGGTTTGTCGCCTCCGTTCCGGCCATCTGCGGTTTTGTCGGCGGCGTGCTGGGCGGCATTATCTCCGACTGGCTGATGCGCCGCACCGGCTCGCTGAATATTGCCCGCAAAACTCCCATCGTGCTCGGCATGCTGCTGTCGATGGTGATGGTGTTCTGTAACTACGTTAACGCGGAATGGATGATTATCGGCTTTATGGCGATGGCCTTCTTCGGCAAGGGCATCGGCGCGCTGGGCTGGGCGGTGATGGCGGATACCGCCCCGAAAGAGATAAGCGGTCTCTCCGGCGGTCTGTTCAACATGTTCGGCAATATCTCCGGTATCGTCACGCCTATTGCGATCGGCTACATCGTCGGGACGACGGGCTCGTTCAACGGTGCGCTGATTTATGTCGGGATACATGCGCTGGTGGCGGTGCTGAGCTACCTGGTGCTGGTGGGGGATATTAAACGCATAGAACTGAAACCTGTTGGGGAACGCTAACGATGAATACTCAATCTACTCCGATCGTCACCGACATGAAGGTGATCCCGGTTGCCGGGCATGACAGTATGCTGCTGAATATTGGCGGCGCGCACAACGCCTGGTTTACCCGCAATATTGTGGTACTCACCGACAGCGCGGGCAACACCGGTATCGGCGAGGCCCCCGGCGGCGAGGTGATCTATCAGACGCTGGTGGACGCTATTCCGCAGGTGCTGGGGCAGGAAATTGCGCGCCTGAACAAAGTGGTTCAGCAGGTACATAAAGGTAATCAGGCGGCGGATTTCGACACGTTCGGTAAAGGCGCCTGGACCTTTGAACTGCGGGTTAACGCGGTCGCGGCGCTGGAAGCTGCGCTGCTGGATCTGCTGGGCAAAGCGCTGAATGTTCCGGTCTGCGAACTGCTGGGACCGGGCAAACAGCGCGACGCGGTCACCGTTCTGGGCTATCTCTTCTATATCGGCGATCGCAATAAAACGGATCTGCCGTATCTGGAGACCACCCCAGGCCAGCACGACTGGTACCACCTGCGGCATCAGGAGGCGCTGAGCGGCGAAGCGGTGGTCCGCCTCGCCGAAGCCGCTCAGGATCGCTACGGCTTTAAAGATTTCAAGCTTAAGGGCGGCGTGCTGCCGGGCGAGCAGGAGATTGACACCGCTCGCGCGCTGAAAAAACGGTTCCCGGATGCGCGTATTACCGTCGATCCGAACGGCGCCTGGCTGCTTGATGAAGCCATTGAACTCTGTAAAGGCCTGCAGGATGTGCTGACCTACGCCGAAGATCCCTGCGGCGCCGAACAGGGATTTTCCGGTCGGGAAGTGATGGCGGAATTCCGCCGCGCCACCGGCCTGCCGGTCGCAACCAATATGATTGCCACTAACTGGCGTGAAATGGGGCACGCGGTGATGCTCAATGCGGTGGATATACCGCTCGCCGATCCGCACTTCTGGACGCTGTCCGGCGCGGTGCGGGTCGCGCAGCTGTGCGATGACTGGGGGCTGACGTGGGGCTGCCACTCAAATAACCACTTCGATATTTCTCTGGCCATGTTTACCCATGTCGGCGCGGCGGCGCCGGGCAATCCGACCGCCATCGATACCCACTGGATTTGGCAGGAGGGCGACTGCCGCCTGACCAAAAATCCGCTGCAGATTGAAAACGGCAAGATTGCCGTACCGGACGCACCGGGTCTGGGTGTGGAGCTGGACTGGGAGCAGGTGCAAAAAGCGCACGAGGCCTATAAGACGCTGCCCGGAGGGGCGCGTAACGACGCAGGGCCGATGCAGTACCTGATCCCAGGTTGGAAATTTGACCGCAAACGTCCCGTTTTCGGCCGCGATTAATTAGAAAAGGATTCAATAATGACGACGCAATTCTCAACGCCGGTAGTCACCTCTATGCAGGTTATCCCGGTGGCCGGTCACGACAGCATGCTGATGAATCTCAGCGGCGCGCACGCCCCGTACTTCACCCGCAATATTGTGATTATTAAAGATAACTCGGGTCATACCGGAGTGGGCGAAATTCCTGGCGGAGAGAAAATCCGCCAGACGCTGGAGGATGCCGCGGCGCTGGTTGTCGGCAAAACGCTCGGCGAATATAAAAACGTGCTGGGCGCCGTTCGCCAGCAGTTTGCCGACCGCGATGCCGGCGGCCGCGGTTTGCAAACCTTTGACCTGCGTACCACTATTCATGTAGTGACCGGGATTGAAGCGGCTCTGCTGGATCTGCTTGGGCAGCACCTTGGCGTGAACGTGGCTTCGCTGCTGGGCGACGGGCAGCAGCGTAGCGAAGTGGAAATGCTTGGCTACCTGTTCTTCGTCGGTAACCGCCAGGCCACGCCGCTGGCCTACCAGAGCCAAACGGATGAGAAGTGTGACTGGTACCGGCTGCGCCACGAAGAGGCCATGACCCCGGACGCCGTCGTGCGCCTGGCGGAAGCGGCCTACGAAAAGTATGGCTTCAACGATTTCAAACTCAAAGGCGGCGTGCTGGCCGGCGAGGAGGAAGCAGAGTCCATCGTCGCGCTGGCGAAACGCTTCCCGCAGGCGCGGGTGACGCTTGACCCGAACGGCGCCTGGCTGCTCGATGAGGCCATCGCCATTGGTAAACAGCTGAAAGGGGTGCTGGCCTACGCGGAAGATCCGTGCGGAGCTGAACAGGGGTTCTCCGGCCGTGAGGTGATGGCTGAATTCCGCCGCGCCACCGGTCTGCCGACGGCGACCAATATGATTGCCACCGACTGGCGGCAGATGGGGCACACCCTGTCGCTGCAGTCGGTTGATATCCCGCTGGCCGATCCGCACTTCTGGACCATGCAGGGATCGGTTCGCGTTGCCCAGATGTGTCATGAATTTGGCCTGACCTGGGGTTCGCATTCCAATAACCATTTTGATATCTCGCTGGCGATGTTCACCCACGTCGCGGCGGCGGCGCCGGGCAGGATCACCGCCATTGATACCCACTGGATCTGGCAGGAAGGGAATCAGCGTTTGACCAGACAACCTTTTGAGATCAAAGGTGGTATGGTGCAGGTACCGTCGACGCCTGGCCTTGGCGTAGAGCTCGATATGGACCGCGTTATGCAGGCTAATGAACTATATAAAAAGCACGGTCTGGGCGCTCGCGACGATGCGATGGCGATGCAGTATCTGATCCCCGAGTGGACGTTTGACAACAAGCGCCCGTGCATGGTGCGCTGAGGACAAACCGGTTCCTGCGGGAGCCGGTAGCTTTTGGATAGCTGGCGTTGGTTCATGTTAAGGACAGCTTATGAAAATAGTAATTGCACCGGATTCCTATAAGGAGAGCCTGAGTGCGCTGGGCGTAGCGACCGCGATAGAGCAGGGGTTCAGGGAGATTTATCCCGACGCAGAGTACCTCAAGCTACCGGTCGCCGACGGCGGGGAGGGGACCGTTGAAGCGATGGTCGCCGCCACTCAGGGGCATCTGGTGCGGGCTGTCGTTACCGGCCCTCTCGGCGAGCCGGTGAACGCTTTTTACGGCCTTTCCGGCGACGAACGCTGCGCCTATATCGAAATGGCGGCGGCCAGCGGTCTGGAAAGCGTACCGCCGGCGCGCCGCAATCCGCTGCTCACCACCAGCTGGGGGACCGGCGAGCTGATCCGCCACGCGCTGGACAGCGGCGTGAAGCAAATTATTATCGGTATCGGCGGCAGCGCCACTAACGACGGCGGCGCCGGGATGGTGCAGGCGCTGGGCGCAAAGCTGCTGACGAAAGATAACCGGCAGATCGCGGCCGGCGGCGCGGCGCTGGAGCAGCTGGCGAAGATTGACCTCAGCGAGCTGGATCAACGGCTGGCGGATTGCCGCATCGAGGTTGCCTGCGACGTGACCAACCCGCTAACCGGCCCGGAAGGCGCAACGGCGGTATTTGGCCCGCAGAAAGGGGCGACGCAGGAGATGATCGCTCGCCTCGATCGCGCGCTGGCGCATTTCGCGCAAATTATCCATCGCGACCTCGACATTGATGTCCTCAATCTTGAGGGCGGCGGAGCGGCGGGCGGAATGGGCGCCGCGCTCTACGCTTTTTGCGGGGCGAGGCTGCGCCCAGGTATTGAGATTGTGACCGACGCGCTGCACCTCGCGGAGCGGGTGGCGGACGCTGACCTGGTTATCACCGGCGAAGGGCGCATTGACAGCCAGACTATCCACGGCAAGGTGCCGGTTGGGGTGGCTAAGGTGGCGAAAAGCTACAATATCCCGGTGATTGGCATTGCCGGCAGCCTGACCGCAGACGTGGGCGTTGTGCATCAGCACGGGCTGGATGCGGTCTTCAGCGTGCTCTATTCCGTGTGCACGCTTGAAGAGGCGCTGGAAAATGCCGCCGATAATGTGCGCATGACGGCGCGCAACGTGGCGGCGATACTGAAAATGGGGCACAGACTGTAGCTGCGCTCCGCGGGGCCGGGTCGTTGCCTGGACCCGCAGAGTCAGCCGGGCTAGATGCCCATCAGCTTGCACGCTTCCCGCGTGACGTTATCCATCTCATCCAGCAGCTCCAGAAGCTCGGGCTCCAGATCCTCGGCGGTGGTTCCCGCGCGCAGCTGGCTCTCGATGGTCTGACACAGCTTCTTCAGCCGCGGCACGCCGCTGTAGCTGCAGCTCCCGTGAAGCTTATGAATCAAATCCAGCAGCCCTTCCGGCTCTTCGCCCACCAGCTGCTCTTCAACCTTGTTACGAACCTCCGGCATAAAGGTGAGCAGCATCTGCAGCATCTCCCGCGCCAGATCCGGCTTCATCGCCGCCTGCCGTAGCGCCAGCTGCCAGCTGAGGGTAACGTTATGATCGACCGGGGCTTCAATGATGTCGGCCGCCAGCGGCGCGGCGGCGTGCATTCCCGGCTGGTAGCGCAGCAGCAGGCTGTGCAGCTTGTCCTCTTCAATCGGTTTCGCCAGGTAATCGTTCATGCCGGCGCTCAGCAGCTTCGCTTTTTGTCCCTCCAGCGCGTGGGCCGTGACCGCGATGACCGGCGTTTGCTGATGGTGAGGGAGGTGGCGGATGAGCTCGCAGGCGCGAATGCCGTCCATATCCGGCATCTGAATATCCATCAGCACCAGATCCAGCTGCATCTGCTTGGCCAGCTCCACGGAGCGCTGGCCGCTCTCGCATAGCGTGACGTGCTGGACCAGGTCTTCCAGCAGCACGCCGATAAGCTTCAGGTTTGCCGGGTTATCGTCAACCGCCATGACCGTCATCGGCAGCTTGCTGCTGTCCGTATGCGGCAGCATCACCGCCGGCTGTACCCGACAGGAGGCCGTTAGCGCTGGGAGTAACCGGGTTGAGGTCAGCGGTTTAAGCAGGCAGGCGGCCACGCCCTCGCGCTTCAGCGCTTCGGCGTTTATCTGCGCGTGGCAGGGGAGCGCGAGAAGTAAATGATCGGCCATCGAACAGGCTTTTGTGAGCTTATCCTTCTGCTGATTAAGGTCGCGCATTGAAACCGGAATGCCGGCCAGCAGAATATCGTAATGCGTCTCCGGCAGAGCAGAGAACGTCGGGCTGTAGACCACTTCCAGCGGCGTGCTGGCCAGCAGCTCCATCGTGCACTGGGCCGCCGCCGCGTTGGCTTCGATATAGGCCAGCGTTTTCCCCCGCAGACAGTCGGTGAGCGGGCTATCGGGAATGGCGTTCGGGTTGAGGTCGAGGCTGATATGGAACCAGAAGGTAGAGCCGCGATTAGGCTGGCTGTGGAAGGAGATATCGCCCCCCATCTCCTTCACCAGCCGCTGGGTAATGACCAGCCCCAGCCCGGTGCCGCCGTGACGGCGGGAAATGCTGGCATCGGCCTGGCGGAAAGCCTGGAACAGCCGCGACTGGTCGCGCTCCGGAATGCCGATCCCGGTATCGTGGATTTGGATCTCGATCTGCACGCGGGAATTCGTGATTGCGCGCTGCTCCACCAGCACGTCGATATTACCGTGCTCGGTGAACTTGATGGCATTCCCCACCAGGTTGGTGATGATCTGCTGCAGGCGCAGCGGGTCGCCGATAATATTATCCGGAACATCATTTTTGATGTTCAGCGTCAGCTCCAGTCCCTTATCGTGCGCCGAGTGGGCCAGCAGGGTCACCACCTCATCCAGCGCATTGCGCAGCAGGAAAGGGATGCTCTCAAGAATAAGCTTCCCTGCTTCCAGCTTGGAAAAGTCCAGCACGTCGTTGATGATAGCCAGCAGGTTGTTGGCGGAGCGCTCGATGGTCGTCAGATGATCGCGCTGGGTGGTATTTAAATCGGTTTTCAGGGTCAGGCGGGTAAAGCCGATCACGCCGTTAAGCGGCGTTCGCAGCTCGTGGGACATATTGGCGAGGAACTCTGATTTTATGCGCGCGGCTTCCTGAGCGCGCTTTTTCGCCAGATCCAGCTCAACGTTTTGGATCTCCATCTGCTCGAGGGTTTCGCGCAGATCCGACGTCGCCTGATCGATATTGTGCTGCATCTCTTCATGGTAGGCCGCCAGCGACATCGCCATAGAGTTGATGCCGTTCTTCAGCATATCCAGCTCGCCGAGCATAAAGCCTTCGACGCGGCTATCCAGCTGCCCGCGGCGAATGCGGTCAACGGTATTCACCATATTGCGGATTGGCCCGGTGACGTCCCGCATCAGCCGCCAGCCGAAAATAAGCGCAATCCCGATACAGAACAGCATCATCACGCTGGAGATAAAAATCTCTTTGTACTGCTGCAGACGTACCGATTTGAGATCCAGTTCGAGGGCCACGTAGCCCAGCATATTGCCGGGCATTTTGGCATCGGTCACCGGCGACTCATCGGGCGAATAGCTTTCCGAGATGATAGGGGTACGCAGAATCATCACGTCGCCTTTGCGGGTCACGCTGAGCTGGCGGGGGAATTTTGCCCCCTTTTCCAGCCGCAGCTCGCTGGGGTTAAGCTGAAAATTGGAGGTAACAAAGAGCTTGTTTTGCGAATCATAGATTGAAATTGCGCGCACAATATCCGAGTGACGACGGTGCAGGACGCTTATCAGCTGCCCGATAGATTCGCGGTTTTGCAGATTCATGCCATATTCACTGGAGACCGCCAGCGGCTCGATAATACTGGCTCCGGCGTCTTCCAGCTGCCGCTGCAGGTCGTGGTAGCGATGCGCGACGAAGAAAATACTGAGCAACAAACCAATAAGTACGGTAGGTGCCAGAATAAGAATCATCATGCGAGCACGTAGGCTGTAGTTGGTCATGCGGTTCCGTTATGGGAGAATAAGAGTCAGTATATTTGATTGAGACAAATCTCTACGATGGCGCAATTCTACTCTGCAAAACGGCGTGTGACGACGCGCCAGATCATAACCGTTACAGTCAATGACCTCGATCCCTTTGGTCAGGGCGTTGCTCGTCACCAGGGAAAAGCGCTATTTGTTCGCGGCCTGCTGCCGCAGGAGCAGGCCGAGGTCGTGCTGGTTGACGATAAAAAACAGTACGCTCACGCTAGGGTTAAACGCCGCCTGAACGACAGCCCGCAGCGCCAGACGCCGCGCTGCCCGCACTTTGGCGTCTGCGGCGGCTGCCAGCAGCAGCATGCCAGCGTTGAGCTACAGCAGCAAAGCAAGCGCGCCGCGCTCGGTCGGCTGATGAAGCGCGATGTCGATGAGATTATAGCCGCTTCGCCGTGGGGCTATCGTCGACGCGCGCGCCTGAGCTTGAATTATCAGCCAAAGACCCAACAATTACAGATGGGCTTTCGTCAGGCCAGCTCCAGCGACATCGTCGACGTGGTGCAGTGCCCCGTTTTGGCGCCCGCTCTTGATGCGCTGCTGCCGGCGGTGCGCGAATGTCTGAGCGGTCTGAAATCCATGCGTCAGCTGGGCCACGTTGAGCTGGTGCAGGCCGATAACGGGCCGCTGATGGTATTGCGTCATACCGCTGCGCTGCCCGCCGGCGATAAAGAAAAACTGGAACGATTTTCGCAATCTCACGGTCTTTCCCTGTACCTGGCGCCGCAAAGCGAGATACTTGAACATATTGCCGGGGAAGCGCCATGGTATACGTCAGACGGACTACGCTTAGTGTTCAGTCCGCGCGACTTTATTCAGGTTAACGATGGCGTTAACCAGCTGATGGTGCGTACGGCCCTCGAGTGGCTGGATATTCAGCCGCAGGACCGGGTGCTGGATCTGTTCTGCGGAATGGGTAATTTTACCCTACCGCTGGCGCAGCGCGCCGGGCAGGTTGTCGGCGTTGAAGGCGTTCCTGCCCTGGTCGAGAAGGGGCGCGAAAACGCCGCGCTTAACAATCTGCATAACGTCACATTCTTCCACGAAAATCTGGAAGAGGACGTGACGCGCCAGGCCTGGGCGAAGCATGGCTTTGATAAAATATTGCTCGACCCGGCAAGAGCCGGTGCGGCCGGCGTGATGTTACATATTATAAAATTGGCCCCGCAGCGCGTAGTCTATGTCTCCTGTAACCCGGCGACGCTGGCGCGCGATAGCGAACTGCTTTTAGAGGCGGGGTATAAAATCCAACGCCTGGCGATGCTGGATATGTTCCCGCACACCGGGCATCTGGAATCAATGGTGCTGTTTGAGCACAAGCTTACATAAAATCATACGAATCGCATCGAGGTGGCAGTAGAGTAAATCCTCAGCGGCTTGCGCAGCTCAGCGACTGAGGTGGGCGACGGAAGCCGGCGCTGATACGATTTGCAGGATGACGTGTAAAAGTTGAGGCTTGCCGACTTCGGCAGGCCAGGTCCCTTAAGGAGAGGACAATGGTTGCGGTAAGAAGTGCACATTTAAATAAAGCTGGTGAATTTGACCCGAATAAATGGATCGCGAGTCTGGGAATTTCCAGCCAGCAGTCGTGTGAACGCTTAGCCGAAACCTGGGACTATTGTCGCGAGCAAACGCAGGGACATCCGCGCGCGGACCTCCTGCTATGGCGCGGCGTGGAGATGGTTGAAATCCTCTCCACATTGAGCATGGACATCGATACGCTGCGGGCCGCGATGCTGTTCCCGCTGGCGGACGGCGAAGTCGTCAGCGAAGAGGTGATGCAGGAGAGCGTCGGCAAATCCGTGGTGACCCTGATCCACGGCGTGCGCGACATGGCGGCCATCCGCCAGCTCAAGGCGACCCACACCGACTCCGTCTCCTCCGAACAGGTGGATAACATTCGCCGCATGCTGCTGGCGATGGTCGACGATTTCCGCTGTGTGGTCATCAAGCTTGCCGAACGTATTGCCCACCTGCGGGAAGTCAAAGACGAGCCCGAAGATGAACGGGTTCTGGCGGCGAAAGAGTGCACCAATATCTACGCGCCGCTGGCCAACCGCTTAGGTATCGGCCAGCTGAAGTGGGAGCTGGAGGATTACTGCTTCCGCTACCTGCATCCTGACGAATATAAGCGCATCGCGAAGCTGCTGCACGAGCGGCGAATCGACCGCGAACACTACATTGACGAATTCGTCGGCCACCTGCGCTCAGAAATGAAAACGGAAGGCGTTAAGGCCGAAGTGTACGGCCGGCCGAAGCATATCTACAGCATCTGGCGGAAAATGCAGAAAAAGCATCTCACCTTTGATGAGCTGTTTGACGTGCGGGCGGTGCGCATTGTCGCTGAGCGCCTGCAGGACTGCTACGCCGCGTTGGGGATAGTCCACACCCACTATCGCCACCTGCCGGATGAGTTCGATGACTACGTCGCTAATCCGAAACCTAACGGCTACCAGTCTATTCATACCGTGGTGCTCGGTCCCGGCGGCAAAACGGTAGAAATTCAAATTCGTACTCGCCAGATGCATGAGGATGCCGAGCTGGGCGTCGCCGCGCACTGGAAGTACAAAGAGGGCGCTGGCGCAGCGGTGGGCGGCGGGCGCGGTTACGAAGACCGCATCGCCTGGCTGCGTAAGCTGATCGCCTGGCAGGAAGAGATGGCGGATTCTGGCGAAATGCTGGATGAAGTGCGTAGCCAGGTCTTTGACGACCGGGTTTACGTCTTTACGCCGAAAGGCGACGTCGTGGATTTACCCGCCGGCTCGACGCCGCTCGATTTCGCCTACCATATCCACAGCGATGTCGGCCACCGCTGCATCGGGGCGAAAATTAGCGGACGCATTGTGCCGTTTACCTATCAGCTGCAAATGGGCGATCAGATTGAAATCATCACCCAGAAGCAGCCCAATCCAAGCCGCGACTGGCTGAACCCGAACCTCGGCTATGTGACCACCAGCCGCGGGCGCTCCAAAATTCACGCCTGGTTCCGCAAGCAGGATCGCGACAAGAATATTATCGCCGGGCGGCAGATCCTTGACGATGAGCTTGAGCATCTTGGCATCAGCCTGAAGGATGCAGAAAAACATCTGCTGCCGCGCTACAACTTCAACGAGCTGGATGAGCTGCTGGCGGCCATTGGCGGCGGAGATATTCGCCTTAACCAGATGGTCAACTTCCTGCAGGCGCAGTTCAACAAGCCGAGCGCGGCCGAGCAGGATGCGGCGGCGCTGAAGCAGCTGCAGCAGAAGAGCTGGGCGCCGCAGAATCGCAGCAAAGACAACGGTCGGGTAGTTGTGGAAGGCGTCGGCAACCTGATGCACCACATCGCGCGCTGCTGTCAGCCGATCCCCGGCGATGAGATCGTCGGCTTTATCACCCAGGGGCGCGGGATCTCGGTGCACCGGGCTGACTGCGATCAGCTGGCGGAGCTGCAGTCGCACGCGCCGGAGCGGATCGTTGATGCGGTCTGGGGGGAGAGCTATTCGGCGGGCTACTCGCTGGTGGTGCGCGTGGTCGCCAACGATCGCAGCGGGCTGCTGCGCGATATCACCACCATCCTCGCCAACGAGAAGGTCAACGTGCTGGGCGTTGCCAGCCGTAGCGATACGAAACAGCAGCTGGCCACCATCGATATGAATATCGAAATCTATAACCTGCAGGTGCTGGGCCGCGTGCTCGGCAAGCTGAACCAGGTGCCGGATGTTATTGATGCCCGCCGCCTGCACGGCGGGTAATGGTTTATCCCTCCATCCATGACCCTCTCTCCTCCGGGGAGAGGGCAACCGCGCTGATTTTCTCCTGCGTTTTCACCGGGGGAAGCGAAAAAGACCAACATTTTGCAAGGAATCACCATGACTCAAATCGACCGCCTGCTCGGGATAATGCAACGGCTGCGCGACCCGGAGAACGGCTGCCCGTGGGATAAAGAGCAGACTTTTGCCACCATTGCTCCCTATACCCTCGAAGAAACGTATGAAGTGCTGGATGCTATCGCCCGCGAAGATTTCGACGATCTGCGCGGCGAGCTGGGAGACCTGCTGTTCCAGGTAGTGTTCTACGCCCAGATGGCGCAGGAAGAAGGGCGTTTTGCGTTTGACGACGTTTGCGCCGCTATCAGCGACAAGCTGGAGCGCCGCCATCCGCATATCTTCGGCGATGCCAGCGCCGGTACCAGCGCGGAAGTGCTGGCGCGCTGGGAAGAGATTAAAAGCGCCGAGCGGGCGGAAAAATCCCAGCACTCCGCGCTGGATGATATTCCGCATAGCCTGCCGGCGCTGATGCGCGCGCATAAAATACAAAAACGCTGCTCGGGGGTTGGCTTTGACTGGACCTCGCTCGGTCCGGTGCTGGACAAAGTGCACGAGGAGATCGATGAGGTGATGCACGAAGTGCAGCAGGCGGTGGTAGATGAAGCTAAACTGGAGGAGGAAGTTGGCGATCTGCTGTTTGCGACGGTCAATTTATCCCGCCATTTAGGCGTTAAAGCCGAAGTCGCCCTGCAAAAAGCCAACCTGAAATTTGAGCGTCGCTTCCGCGAAGTTGAGCGGATTGTGACCGCTCGCGGGCTGGAGATGACCGGCGTTGACCTCGATACCATGGAAGAAGTGTGGCAAGAGGTAAAGCGGCAGGAAACTGATCTCTAACGAAATTTTGCGATCAAGCGCAATTTGTGTGATTTTTTAAATGACAAGCGCTTGATTTGCGTCAAAAACATTTACCCAAAAGGAGCTATTTTCTCACTCCTTATGATTGTCATGACCTGGAAAGGAGACGGAGAATGAAAGTTTGTGGCGCTCGTCGTGTTCGGGTATACTACTTTCCCGTCCTGGTTATTCCATCGTTTCACCCTAACTTCTCAGGTTCAGCATGACAACGAACTATATTTTTGTGACCGGCGGGGTCGTATCCTCTCTGGGTAAAGGCATTGCCGCAGCTTCCCTCGCAGCTATTCTCGAAGCCCGTGGGCTTAACGTGACCATGATGAAACTGGATCCGTACATCAACGTCGATCCGGGTACCATGAGCCCTATCCAACACGGGGAAGTGTTCGTTACTGAAGACGGCGCTGAAACCGATCTGGACCTGGGTCATTACGAGCGTTTCATCCGTACCAAAATGAGTCGCCGCAATAACTTCACTACGGGCCGTATTTACTCCGACGTTCTGCGCAAAGAGCGCCGTGGTGATTACCTGGGCGCAACCGTACAGGTCATTCCGCACATTACTAATGCCATTAAAGAGCGCGTGCTTGCCGGTGGCGAAGGTCACGACGTGGTGCTGGTTGAAATCGGCGGTACCGTGGGTGATATCGAATCCCTGCCGTTCCTCGAAGCTATTCGCCAGATGGCGGTAGAAATCGGCCGTGAGCATACCCTGTTTATGCATTTGACCCTGGTGCCGTACATGGCAGCAGCCGGTGAAGTCAAAACCAAACCGACTCAGCACTCCGTAAAAGAGCTGCTTTCTATCGGTATTCAGCCAGATATTCTGATCTGTCGCTCCGATCGGGCGGTACCGGCGAACGAACGTGCTAAAATTGCATTGTTCTGTAACGTCCCGGAAAAGGCCGTTATTTCTCTGAAAGATGTCGATTCCATTTATAAAATTCCAGGCCTGTTGAAATCTCAGGGGCTGGACGATTATATTTGTAAACGATTCAGCTTGAACTGCCCGGAAGCAAACCTGGCCGAATGGGAACAGGTTATCTACGAAGAGGCTAACCCGGCAGGCGAAGTCACCATCGGTATGGTCGGCAAGTACATTGAGCTGCCGGATGCCTACAAATCGGTGATTGAAGCGCTGAAACACGGCGGTCTGAAAAATCGCGTGACCGTGAACATCAAGCTGATTGATTCGCAGGATGTGGAAACGCGCGGCGTCGAAATTCTGAAGAATTTAGATGCTATCCTGATCCCGGGCGGCTTCGGCTACCGCGGCGTTGAAGGTAAGATTGCCACCGCGCGCTTTGCGCGTGAAAACAATATTCCATACCTGGGTATTTGCCTGGGCATGCAGGTTGCGCTGATTGAGTTCGCGCGCAACGTAGCGGGGATGGAGAACGCCAACTCCACGGAATTTGTGCCAGACTGTAAGTTCCCGGTAGTGGCGCTGATTACCGAATGGCGTGATGAAGAAGGCAACGTTGAAGTTCGTACTGAGAGAAGCGATCTCGGCGGCACCATGCGCCTGGGCGCGCAGCAGTGCCAGCTGGACGAAGAGAGCCTGGTGCGCCAGCTGTACGGCGAGCCGACAATCACCGAGCGCCATCGTCACCGTTACGAAGTCAACAACATGTTGTTGAAACCTATTGAAAATGCGGGCCTGCGCGTTGCGGGCCGTTCCGGGGACGATCAGTTGGTCGAGATCATCGAGGTGCCGAACCATCCGTGGTTTGTGGCCTGCCAGTTCCACCCGGAGTTTACTTCTACGCCACGCGATGGCCATCCGCTGTTTGCAGGTTTTGTGAAAGCGGCAAGCGAGTATCAGAAGCGTCAGGCGAAGTAAAAGAGTTAGAACGGCAATGCACCCATCCGGGTGCATTGTTTGTCTGGAGTTTTAGTTTAACTTGTACTGAGGAAAATCTAATGTCCAAAATCGTTAAAGTCATCGGTCGTGAAATCATCGACTCCCGTGGTAACCCGACTGTTGAAGCCGAAGTACACCTGGAAGGTGGTTTCGTTGGTATGGCAGCAGCTCCGTCAGGTGCTTCTACTGGTTCCCGCGAAGCGCTGGAACTGCGCGATGGCGACAAATCCCGTTTCATGGGCAAAGGCGTACTGAAAGCTGTTGGCGCGGTTAACGGCCCGATCGCTCAGGCAATCCTTGGCAAAGACGCCAAAGACCAGGCCGGCATCGACAAGATCATGATCGATCTGGACGGTACTGAAAACAAATCTAACTTCGGTGCGAACGCAATCCTGGCCGTGTCCCTGGCGAACGCCAAGGCAGCAGCCGCTGCTAAAGGTCAGCCGCTGTTCGAACACATCGCCGAGCTGAACGGTACCCCGGGCAAATACTCCATGCCGGTTCCGATGATGAACATCATCAACGGCGGCGAGCACGCGGACAACAACGTCGACATCCAGGAATTTATGATTCAGCCGGTTGGCGCTAAATCCCTGAAAGAAGCCGTACGTATGGGTTCTGAAGTGTTCCATAACCTGGCTAAAGTTCTGAAAGCTAAAGGCATGAACACTGCAGTTGGTGACGAAGGCGGCTACGCGCCGAACCTGGGTTCCAACGCTGAAGCTCTGGCGGTTATCGCTGAAGCGGTTAAAGCTGCTGGCTACGAGCTGGGCACAGACATCACTCTGGCGATGGACTGCGCGGCTTCTGAATTCTACAAAGACGGTAAATACGTTCTGGCTGGCGAAGGCAACAAAGCGTTCAGCTCTGAAGAGTTCACTCACTTCCTGGAAGACCTGACCAAACAGTACCCGATCGTTTCTATCGAAGACGGTCTGGACGAATCTGACTGGGACGGCTTTGCATACCAGACTAAAGTTCTGGGCGACAAAATCCAGCTGGTTGGTGACGATCTGTTCGTAACCAACACCAAGATCCTGAAAGAAGGTATCGACAAAGGCATCGTTAACTCCATCCTGATCAAATTCAACCAGATCGGTTCTCTGACCGAAACTCTGGCTGCGATCAAAATGGCGAAAGACGCTGGCTACACTGCCGTTATCTCTCACCGTTCAGGCGAAACTGAAGACGCTACCATCGCTGACCTGGCTGTTGGTACCGCTGCAGGCCAGATCAAAACCGGTTCTATGAGCCGTTCTGACCGCGTTGCTAAATACAACCAGCTGATTCGTATCGAAGAAGCTCTGGGCGAAAAAGCACCGTACAACGGTCGTAAAGAGATCAAAGGTCAGGCATAAGCCGGTCTTTATCTGATATAAAAATGCCAGTCTGCGGACTGGCATTTTTTTTGTCTGCACAGCGGCGATTATTTAAAGTCGACGGCCATTTGCTGCGGGATCGAAAGCCCGCGGGTAGTTTGCACGCAGCGGTCAATATAATCGGTAAAGCGCGGCGGTTTGGGCATCCCCATACTCAGCAGCTTATCGTTACTGAAGCGTACGTTAAGCGTGGCGAATGCGCCATACAGACGCATGGCTTTCAGCATCAGGCGCTCATTGCACGGACCAAAGATGTCCTTTAGCTCACGGCGCATCTTAACCAGCGTCTCATAGCTCACCTGGGCATAGCTGTCGCCGACGGGCAGCCGCTCCAGCGCGGAGGCCATCGCGCTATCAATCTCGGCAAACCTGACGCTGTTTTCTTCCCCCGCCGATATATGCACCACTTCACCACGGGCAAGCGGGCTGTCGAGCAGCATCAGCAGCGCGTCGGCACAGTAATCAACGGGAATAACATCAATCCTGTCCTCCATTGAACACATGAACTTTTGCAGCATCAGGCCCATGCTGAATACCCAGAAGATGCTGCTGGAGGGCTGGCAGCCGTGATGGGTATGGCCGACGACGATAGAGGGGCGGGCGATAGCCAGCGGAAGCGTCGGGCACTCCTGCCGCATCAGCCGCTCGATGGTCGATTTAGAATGCGTGTACTCGACAAGATGTTCGGCGCGCTCGCGGAATTCGGCGCTTTCCGCGACCAGAGAATCAGGCTCCGGCGAGCACGACATTGCCGTGCCAACGTGCAGGAAGCGCTGCAGCCCGGAGACCTCGGCCATGCGTTGGGCAAAGCGGAGCGTCCCTTCGACGTTGACCTTCCAGATCAGCGGATTATTGCCGAACGAGGCGACGGCGGCGCAGTTGAGCACGTGGGTAACGCGCTCAAGGCGCGGATCGGCAAGGAATTCTTCAGGATTTGCCAAATCGCCCAGCAGTATGTGCCGGGTGCTCAGCGTCGCCAGCGTCTCCTCAGCGATATTGAATTTACGCAGATTGTCTTTAACCCGGGCAAGCGCTGCTTCACCATTATTGGCACGAACTAAAAGCAGCAGATTAACCCCATTTTTTTGATTCAGGATATTCTCTAAAACTGCTCCACCCAGAAATCCGGTAACGCCTGTAATTAATAATGTATTCATGAATACAGTCTCATCATGGTTAGTCGAGTGGATTCTAGGCGGGCTAAACTAAACGGCGGGTAAATGGAAAATGGGCCATTTAAACCAATTCTTAAGACTGTTTTAAGGTTATGAACGGGCGTGGATTGGATTCGACATCAGGCTATTTATAAAGATTCGAACTTTCATGTATCAGTTTGTACATTAATGATTTTATTGATTATTTTATTTATTTCTCAGGTTTTAATATTTTTCATTAATGTAATATTTAAAATTTTTTGTTACATCAAAGGCGCGAATCTAAAAAATAAAATGAATTATTAATACGGTGCGGATAATCCATAAATCTGGCAGCGTAAAGATGAATAATAGCCGCAGTTTTATCGTCAGATGGCGGATAGGGCGTTGCTTAGGGTATGGGGGGCGAGGCACGCGCCATCGCAGCTGAGGACAAGACCTGGGCGCGCAAATCTGCGATAATGATCGTTTAGAACCTAAACAGAGATGATTATGCAGTACCCGATTAACGAGATGTTCCAGACCTTGCAAGGCGAGGGTTACTTTACCGGCGTGCCCGCCATTTTTATTCGCCTGCAGGGATGCCCGGTTGGTTGCGCCTGGTGCGATACCAAACATACCTGGGACAAACTTGCCGATCGGGAAGTGTCGCTGTTCAGCATTCTGGCGAAAACCAAAGAGAGCGATAAATGGGGCCCGGCCAGCGGCGAAGATCTGCTGGCGATTATTGGCCGTCAGGGGTGGACCGCTCGTCACGTGGTGATCACCGGCGGCGAGCCCTGCATCCACGATCTTACCCCGCTGACGACCCTGCTTGAGCATAACGGCTTCAGCTGCCAGATTGAAACCAGCGGCACCCATGAAGTGCGCTGCAGCCCGCGGGCCTGGGTGACGGTTTCCCCTAAGGTCAACATGCGCGGCGGTTACGACGTGCTGTCGCAGGCGCTGCTGCGGGCGGATGAAATCAAGCATCCGGTGGGGCGCGTGCGCGATATCGAAGCGCTGGATGAACTGCTGGAAACGCTCACCGACGACAAGCCGCGGATTATTGCTCTGCAGCCTATCAGCCAAAAAGAGGATGCGACGCGTCTGTGTATTGAGACCTGCATCGCCCGCAACTGGCGGCTATCGATGCAAACGCATAAGTATCTGAATATTGCCTGATAAATCGCCGGGTAGATGCGTTCTACCCGGCGCGTCCGCTACGCGTTCGACCAGCTTTGAATCGCGTCAACGTTTTCCAGGCTACCGTGGGTGACCGCATACGACTTTTTCAAAATCGTATCCGTATACGTGGTTAACTCCCTGAAGATCCCCTTATTTAATGCCTCATACCTGTTGGCATTCTTCTCTACTGGCATAAAGGTATCTTTTACCCGCACCATATTTGCAACCGCTGCCGCGTAGGAGGGATACAAACCCAATCCAACCGCGGCGTTGATTGCCGCCCCGAGGCTTGCACAGCCGTTAATAGCGTTGCGTCTGGCCGGCAGGTTAAATACATCGGCGAAGATCTGCATAAAGAGGTCGCTGTTCGAACCCCCGCCGGTAATGATGATATGTTTAGCGAATCGATTCATTTCATTGCACATATTGTCGTAGTTATTTTTCAACGTCAGCGCAACGCTCTCCAGAATGGAACGATAAATCCACGCGTAGTCCATGCCGGAATCAAAACCGATCATTATCCCGCGCTTATAGGGCTCCCAGGGATTCGTTAACCAGTCCAGTACGGTCATTAAACCGTTGCAGCCCGGTGGCACCGTTGCGGCCTTTTTATTTAACAGATCTTCCGGCGACAGGCCCTGGGCCCCGGCGTCCTGAATTAAGGATTCGCCCAGCATGTCCCGCAGCCAGCTAACCGTCCACATTCCCTTGCGAATACCGTACCCCTCGTACAGCAGCGTCTCCGGAATGGAGGACATAATCGGCCAGTAGGCGACGGGATTTTTCGGCAGCGCTTTGCCGTTCATCATCAGGGCGATGTAGGTGCCTAATGAGATAACCGCCGTTTCATCATCCAGTAGCCCTGCGCCGAGCGCCTCAACCGGCTTATCGCTGGTGGTGCAGATAACGGGCAATCCTGCCGGGAAGCCGGTCGCGAGAGCCGCCTGGCCGGTGAGATGACCCAGAATCGTGCCGGGCATCTGCACGTCGAATAGCATCCGGCGCGGAATATTAAACTGCTTAACGACCTCATCATTGTCGCTCCACCCCCAGGTTTTGTAATCCACCGGCCACTGACCAAAGTAGTTGGCGATATTGTCCTTAAATTCGCCGGTTAAGCGGTGCGACAGATAGCCGGAAAATGAGGTGACCCAGGCCACGTCGGGATTGGTGTGTTCATAAGGCCGGGTGACGCGGGCATCCTGCCAGCTAATGAGAGGTTCTGCGGGCGTACCGTCGGCTTTAAGGAGCGCGCGGCAGCAGCGGATGGAGCCCAGACCGATGCCGACAATATCTTCTTTCTGGCCCGCGAACCGGCCCATCAGATCCCGTCCGGCGGCGCAGAGAGAGGTCCACAAATCATCATCAGGGTGCTCCGCCGTATCGGCGTCCGGCGTGTGCATTGGCTGCAGCAGGCCTTTTCCCTCGCAGACCACGTTTCCCTGCAGGTCGTACATCACGACCTTGGTGCTCTGGCTCCCGCCATCAATTCCAATGATGTATTTCTTCGACATTATTATTCTCCTTTAAATTTTCACCATCACTCGCCAGCAGTTTCTGCGGCCAGCGATGCCTCGCGTTCTGTCGCGGCGTCGGTGCGGCGTATTTTACGAAACAGCAAAAAGGTAAAGAGGATCACCATGCACAGCGCGGCCAGGCCCATTAGCCACATATTGTGGTAAGCGTCTGCGGCAGGGAGGGTGTCCTGCCAGTGGCCGACGATCGGATAGACAAAAACGTCAGGCAGGAAGCCAATAACCGAGCAGATACCGACGGTTGTTCCCATGATGTAGCCCGGCGTCCGCGCTTCGCCGGGGCAGGCCCAATAGAGCCCGCGCGAAGCGTAGCAGGTGAAGCCCAGCAGCAGGATCAGGCCGATCCCCATCGCAACGGACTGCGGGTTTGAATTGGTGGCTAACAGCGCTATAAGCGCCAGAACCCCCACGATCGACAGCAGCTGAATGACGCGAGTCGGGGATTTCACTCTGCTGTAGGTGGTAATAATGCCGCCCAGCGGGCCGCAAATCGCGCGGAAGATTTTGTTGATGACAATCCCCATATAGCTCGCGGCCACCAGCGACATACCGTACATCTCCGTCAGATAGTTGGTGGAGTAGCTGAGGATGGCGTAGATGGTAAAGACGCCAAAAATGACCATGCTGCAGTACCAGGTCGTGCTGATGCGCAGGACGGCGAGAATATCGCTCAGCTGAAACGCCTTTTTATCTTCCTGCGCCGCGCCGCCGCGCTGAGGCGCGTCGCTGACGAAGAACCAGCACAATATCCCCAGCAGGATATAAACCACGCTGTAAATCAGGATAACGACCTTCAGGCTGTTGCTATCGTCAGGGGCGAAGCGGGAAAATGCCCACATGGTAAATACCGCCAGCGACATAACGCCAACGCCGCGCAGCCCCTCCATCCAGCCCATGATTTTCCCCTGCTCGCTATGATCGCCGAGCAGCGAGGCGGCTTTAATTGAAACGGACCACAGCATCAGAATGGTGGTGATGGCAAAGGCGACCTGAATACAGAGCATGGCCCACAGCGGTGGATAGGTCGCCATTAATAAACCGAGCAGGCCGGTAACGATCATCGCTGAAGTAATCATTTTACGATGGGAAAATTTATCAGCAATAACCCCGCTGGGGGCGTAAAGAATAATAGCAGTAATACCGAAGGTGCTCATAATTAAGCCTATTTCGGTATTGCTAAATCCCATGAATTTTGCCATTGGGATTTGATAGATATAGCGTAAATAGGCAAGGTCAAAGCTGACGCCGCCGCTAAAGCTAATAATGGCAAGGGTTATCCAACGGCGATATGAATTCTGTTGCATATCGTGATCTCATTTTAAATAGACGAAAAAAAGAGAAAAGTAAACCGCCTTTGCAGGTGGATTACTTTTCTCTGGTCTCTAGTAATTGCGATTAGGAATAACATGTCAGCGTGGGTTTTAGTGTGAGAATAATCACGCTTCATAGCTTTGCGCATAATTTATGAATGAAATATTTATCTGTGATTGCGATCACATTAGGTGCTCGGGCGCTGTGCTAAAAAATTAGCTCAGTTACCAGAGACAATGAGAAAGGTAACTTCCCTCTCGTGGGGGAAGTTACCTTTCTTTTTTTTTGCCTAAAGGAATTTGGAGCCAACTATGTCAATCGAATCTCTTAACGCGTTCTCAATGGATTTCTTCTCTCTGAAAGGTAAAACGGCAATTGTGACCGGCGGCAATAGCGGGCTGGGTCAGGCCTTTGCTATGGCGCTGGCTAAAGCGGGAGCGAATCTGTTTATCCCAAGCGTCGTCAAGGATAACGGAGAGACGAAAGAAATTATTGAAAAACAGGGTGTTGAAGTTGAGTTTATGCAGGTGGATATTACCGCCAAAGGCGCGCCGCAGCAGATCATCGCCGCCTGCTGTGAACGCTTTGGCACGGTCGATATCCTCGTCAACAATGCCGGAATTTGTAAACTGAATAAGGTGCTGGACTTCGGGCGTGCGGATTGGGACCCGATGATCGATGTTAACCTGACGGCACCCTTCGAGCTCAGCCATGAAGCGGCAAAAATTATGATCCCGCAACACAGCGGCAAAATTATTAATATCTGCTCATTATTTTCTTACCTTGGCGGCCAGTGGTCACCGGCTTATTCTGCAACTAAGCACGCGCTTGCCGGTTTTACTAAGGCATATTGCGACGAGCTTGGTCAGTATAATATCCAGGTCAACGGCATCGCCCCGGGATATTATGCAACCGATATTACGCTGGCGACCCGCAGCAATCCCGAAACCAATCAGCGCGTGTTGGACCATATTCCGGCAAACCGCTGGGGCGATACTCAGGACCTAATGGGCGCAGCCGTATTCTTAGCCAGTCAGGCATCCAATTATGTTAACGGCCATCTGTTGGTTGTCGACGGCGGTTATCTGGTGCGTTAATTCTTAACCGGTGGTTTCTGTGTTTTTATTAATTATGTCACAAAATATCATTCAGGATGCGTCGAGGCCGTAAGGAAATAAATCTCCGGTAATATAGAACGCAATGTTATTGGGGTTTATAAAAGCCGTTAATAAAGAGGCAGCTTGAAGGATGAAGTGTCTGTTCCGAATTAATTATCAGGAAGGTATTACTATGTCTTTATCCCGTGAAGCGATTGTTGACCAGTTAAAAGAAATCGTCGGTTCCGATCGCGTGATCACCGATGAAACCGTTTTAAAGCGCAACAGTATTGACCGCTTTCGTAAATATGCCGACATCCACGGCGTCTTTACGCTGCCGCTGCCCGCCGCGGTCGTTAAGCTAGGCTCGACCGAACAGGTTTCTGACGTACTGTCCTTTATGAACCAGCATAAGATCAACGGCGTACCGCGTACCGGCGCCTCGGCGACCGAAGGTGGCCTCGAAACCGTCGTGGAAAATTCTGTGGTGCTGGACGGTGCCGGGATGAACCAAATCCTGAATATTGATATTGAAAATATGCAGGCAACCGCGCAGTGCGGCGTGCCGCTGGAAATTCTCGAAAACGCGCTGCGGGCAAAAGGCTACACCACCGGGCACTCGCCGCAGTCCAAGCCGCTGGCGCAGATGGGCGGCCTGGTGGCAACCCGCAGCATCGGCCAGTTTTCCACGCTCTACGGGGCGATCGAAGATATGGTAGTCGGGCTTGAGGCCGTGCTGCCCGACGGCACCGTCACCCGCATCAAAAACGTTCCGCGCCGCGCCGCCGGGCCAGATATTCGCCATATCATCATCGGCAACGAAGGTGCGCTGTGCTATATCACCGAAGTGACGGTGAAAATCTTCAGGTTCACGCCGGAAAATAACCTGTTCTACGGCTACGTGCTGGACGATATGAAGGTGGGCTTCAGCATCCTGCGCGAGGTCATGGTGGAAGGTTATCGCCCGTCGATCGCCCGTCTGTACGATGCCGAGGACGGCACCCAGCACTTTACCCATTTTGCCGATGGCAAATGCGTGCTGATCTTTATGGCCGAAGGCAACCCGCTGATGGCGAAAGCAACCGGGGAAGGTATTGCGCAGGTTGTCGCGCGCTATCCGCAGTGCCGGCGCGTAGACAGCAAGCTGATCGAAACCTGGTTCAACCACCTCAACTGGGGCCCGGAAAAAGTGGCTGCCGAACGCGTACAGATCCTCAAAACCGGCAATATGGGCTTTACCACGGAGGTGTCGGGCTGCTGGAGCTGCATCAATGAGATCTATGAAAGCGTAATCAACCGCATCCGCACCGAGTTCCCGCACGCGGACGATATCACCATGCTGGGCGGCCACTCTTCTCATAGCTATATGAACGGCACCAACATGTACTTCGTCTACGACTACAACGTGGTGGACTGTAAGCCGGAAGAGGAAATTGATAAATACCATAACCCGCTCAACAAGATCATTTGCGAAGAGACCATTCGCCTCGGCGGCTCAATGGTGCATCACCACGGAATCGGTAAACATCGCGTTCACTGGAGCAAGCTGGAGCACGGCAGCGCGTGGCCGCTGCTGGAAGGGCTGAAGAAGCAGTTTGATCCAAACGGAATTATGAATACCGGAACGATTTACCCGATTGAAAAATAATAGTTATATCCCAAATAATTCGAGTTGCTCGCAGGCGGCAAGAGAGTCAATTCCCTGGAGCATAGATAGCTATGTTGGGTGAGCGACAAATCTGTCCGGAACAGATTTGAACGCCGTGTAGCGGCGGTCCTCAAGGGCGAGGCTCATGGATGAGCCGGGTAACAAAGCTAACCCACAAGCCGCTTGAAGTATGACGGGTATATACGGCTTCTCAACCGGGAAGCCGCCTTTACCGGACCATGAAGGGGTAGAAATGAACGCTTCACCGGTGAGAATGGACGACCTGCCGCTTAACGGTTTTCACTGCCGGATTGCTGCACTAACCTTCGGCGCGCACCTGGTTGACGGCTACGTCCTCGGCGTCATCGGTTACGCCATTATCCAGCTGACCCCCGCCATGCACCTGACGCCTTTTATGGCCGGGATGATCGGCGGGGAGGCGCTGCTTGGGCTGTTTATTGGTAGCCTGATCCTTGGGTGGGTCTCGGATCGCATTGGCCGCCAGAAGATTTTCAACCTCAGCTTTGTCCTGATTACCATCGCTTCTTTTCTGCAGTTTTTTGCCACCACGCCTGAACAGCTTATTGGCCTGCGGATCCTGATAGGCATTGGGCTGGGCGGGGATTACTCCGTAGGCCATACGCTGCTCGCCGAATTTGCGCCGCGCCGGCATAGGGGCATCCTGCTCGGGGCGTTTAGCGTGGTGTGGACCATCGGGTACGTTCTGGCAAGCCTCGCCGGGCACCACTTTATTAGCGAAAACCCGGAGGCCTGGCGCTGGCTGCTGGCCTCATCCGCGCTACCGGCGCTGTTAATCACGCTGCTGCGCTGGGGGACGCCGGAGTCTCCGCGCTGGCTATTACGCCAGGGCCGCTTCGCCGAGGCTCATGCGGTGGTGCGCCGCTGCTTTGGCCCGCACGTGCTGCTCGGCGACGAGGTGGTGACGGCAACCAATAAACGGATCAGAACGCTGTTTTCACCGCGCTACTGGCGGCGAACGGCATTTAACAGCATCTTCTTTGTCTGCCTGGTGATCCCGTGGTTCGTTATCTATACCTGGCTGCCCACCATCGCCGAAACCATCGGTCTTGAAGATGCGCTGACCGCCAGCCTGCTGCTGAATGCGCTGCTGATCGTTGGCGCGCTGCTGGGCCTGGTATTAACCCATCTGCTGGCCCATCGTCATTTCCTGCTCGGCAGCTTTCTGCTGCTGGCGACGACGCTACTCGTCATGGCCTGCCTGCCGGCAGGCAGCCCCTGGACGCTGCTGCTTTTTATCCTGTTTAGTACCACGATTTCGGCGGTCAGCAATCTGGTGGGGATCCTACCGGCGGAAAGCTTTCCTACGGATATCCGCTCGCTGGGCGTTGGCTTCGCAACCGCCATGAGCCGGCTTGGGGCCGCGATCGGCACCGGCCTGCTGCCCTGGACCCTGGCGCAGTGGGGGATGACGGTCACCCTTTTGCTACTGGCCGGCGTACTGCTGATCGGCTTTGTGGTGACCTGGCTGTGGGCCCCGGAAACCAAAGCGCTGCCGCTGGCTGCTGCCGGGAGCGGCGACAAAAGACAAGGAGGAGCGAATGAACATTCTGTTGGCGTTTAAGCCGGAGCCTGACGCCGGCATGCTGGCGGAAAAGGACTGGCAGGCCGCCGCGCTGGATACCTGCGGGCCGGATGTCGCACTATTGCGCAGCGCTATCGGCGCCGATGAGCAGGCCGCCGCCGCGCTGCTGCTGGCCCAGCGCAATGCGGGCTGCGAGATGACCTTGAGCGCATTAAGCATTGGCGACGAGCGCGCGCTGCACTGGCTGCGCTACTTTGCCGCGCTGGGGTTTGACCAGCGGGTGCTGCTGGAGACGGCAGCGGATCTGCGCTTTGCGCCATCGTTTATCGCCGGACAGATCGCAGACTGGCAGCGCAGCCACGGCGGGGAGCTGATCGTGACCGGCTGTCAGAGCAGCGAAGGGCAAAATGGCCAGACGCCGTTTCTGCTGGCGGAAATGCTCAACTGGCCCTGTTTCAGCCAGGTTGAACGCTTTACGCTCGAACCGCCTTTCGCCGTTGTCGAGCAGCGAACGGACTCCGGCATCCGCCGCTGCCGGGTGCGGCTACCGGCGGTGATTGCCGTCAGGCAGTGCGGCGAAGTGGCGCTCCCGGTGCCCGGCATGCGCCAGCGCCTGGCGGCGGCAAAGGCGGACATCGTGCGCCAGGCGGCGACCGTTGAGGCGACGTCTGACGTTCAGTGCCTGCGCCTGATGCGCCCGGCGCCGCGGCGCGCGGCCGTTATCGTTGAGGGCGCGACGGCGCAGGAGAAAGCCGGGGCGCTGTGGGAGAACTATTTATGCCAGAGGATGCGGCCATGAAGATAGCGATAGTTATGGCCGCCGGCGATCGCGCCGCGATGGGCGGCTGGCTGGCGGCAAACGATCTCGCTGCGGCGGACCTCGAGCGCTGGACGCCAAACGCCGGGGCGGAGGTTGCCGGGCAGCTTCTGGATGCGCTGGTCGCTCAGTGGCGACAGACGCCGGTGGATATGGTGCTATTCCCGGCGGGAACGCTGGCCGATGAGCTGGCCACGCGGCTGGCCTGGCGCCTGCGGGGAGGCAGCGTATGCCAGGTGCTATCGCTGAATGCGCCGGAGGGTCGGGTAACGAAGTCTCATTGGGGCAATGCGCTCACGGCCACGCTGGAGGTGAGCGCCCGGCCGCTGTGCCTCTCCCTGGCGCGCCAGCCCGGAGGGAATGCGTCCGGGGATTTTCCTGACGGCCTGCCGGAGCGCCGTATCGTACCGGCGGCGCAGCCCGAGTGGCTGACGGAGATTGAGCGCGTTGAGCGCGCGGGCGCGCACCCTTTGCTGGCGGCGGAGCGGGTGCTGGTTGTCGGGCAGGGCGGGGAAGAGGCCGATGCGGGAGGCATTGCGGCGCTTGCGCAAAACCTGGGCGCGGAAGCGGGCTACAGCCGAGCGCGAGTGATGAATGGCGGCTATGATGCCGATCGCCTGGTGGGTATTTCCGGCCATCTGCTGGCTCCGGATATCTGCATTGTGGCTGGCGCATCAGGGGCGGCGGCGCTGATGGCGGGAGTGCGCGGGAGCCGATTTATCGTGGCGATTAATCATGACGCCAGCGCGCCGGTATTTTCTCAGGCGGATGTCGGCATCGTGGATGACTGGCTACCGGTACTGGAAGCACTGGTAGCCTGTACGCAGGATTAATTAAGCTGCTTCGCTAATTTCCAGACGCTGGTGTTGGTGGTCGACAGGGCCGCAACGCCGGCTTTCATCGCATTGCGCGCATCTTCTTCATCGCAGACCAGGCCTCCGGCAATCAGCGGCTGGTGAATCTTCTCCGTCACCCATCCCAGCACTTTTGGCATGCAGCCCGGCAGGATTTCAATACAGTCCGGGTTGGACTGCGCCACCTGCTTGTCGATATTGTGAAAGGAAATAGAGTCGACGATAAACAGGCGATGAATGCAGAAAAAGCCTTCCGCTCTGGCCGCTTTTAGCATCGGCGCTTTGGTGCTGATGATCCCGTCCGCTTCGGTAACCAGCTTCAAAAACTGAATCACCACCTCTTTATTCGACGCCCCCTCCAGCAGGTCGACATGAATAAACGCGTATTTACCGGCGTTTTTGATTTTCTTCACGATATTGCTGATGGTGCAGATATTACCGTACAGCACGGAAATAAACTGGCACTCGGAATCGATGGCTAACTGCAGGCTGGCGTTATCTTTGACGGCCGCAATGACCGGGTTTTGTCGTAGCAGGTGTAACAGGGGCATGGTGTGTCCTTCGTATTTTACTCGTCATCATTCAGGCTGCGGGGGCGCGAGCGTTCCTGCAGCCTGAATTATAACGAGTCGTTTTATTAGCCGAAACGGAACGTAATACCGAATCCAGAGTCAGGATAGCGCCATTCTTTCAGCGTTGCCTTATCGCATAATAGCCGGCAGGTGCCGCACTCCAGGCATCCCCGGTAGTCGACCTGCACGCCGCCGTCCGCCGTTCGTGAAAAAAGCCCGGCGGGACAGGAGGCAATAAGCAGTTCGACGACTTCCCGGTCGGGCGTAGCCGTCGGGACAATATGCGGGGCGTCGGCGGGACGCCAGACGTTACGTGCTACAGACATCGTAAGCTCCGGACAAGATCGCCTGCCAGATGACGCAGGCCGTGACGGCGAAGATGACGCCAGACTATCTGGCGCAGCGGCGGAACCGGACCTTCGCCCTGCTGCCAGAGTTCGCGGGAGATATCGTCCATCAGCGCGGGCCAGCGGCGATACCAGCCGGGGCGCTGCAGCAGCGCGGGAACGTGCCGGTAGCGCTGGAGCACGTCCCACAGCAGGCTGCGCTCGATCTCCTGATGGTATTGCGCAAACAGATTTTGCGGCGCGCCGTGCCGACAGGCCCGGATTAACGTTTGCGCCGCCGCCTGGGCGCCGATTAAGGCCATGTCCATCCCGCGCACGGTGAAGCCGGTATTGACGCAGGTGCGCAGCGCGTCGCCGACCAGCAGCCAGCCTTCTCCGGCATACTGCGCCGGCATGCCGTGCAGGCCGCCTTCAGGTACCAGATGCGCGCCATATTCCAGCGTTTCGCTACCGTGCAGCAGAGGACGCAGGGCCGGATGCGATTTGAGACGATCCAGCAGCCCGGAGGCAGGAACCGCACCTTTTCCCAGCGAGGAGAGTGGACATACGATACCGAATGAGAGCGTATCCTGATTGGTATAAAGGAACGCGCCGCCGGGTAAATCGCCGCAGACTCCGCCGGTGAATATCATGGCGGAGCCCTCGTTGCCCTCGAGGCGGAAACGATCCTCCAGCGTCTTGCGCTCCATCGCCAGCACCGCTTTGATCCCCAGCGCCATGGCGGTTGGGGACGGGCGAGGGAGTAAACCGTGACGCTCCGCCAGCTCGCTGTTGGCCCCTTCCGCCAGCACGACATAGCGGGAGCGCAGCGTTTCGTTATCGCAAATGACCCCGCAAACCCGGCCGTTTTCGCGATGCAGCGCCGCGACCGTCGCGCCGGTAATACACTGTACGCCTTCGCCTTCGGCCTGGTTAACCAGCCACGGATCGAAACGGGCGCGCAGTAAACTCCAGGAGTCGCCGCCGGGCTGAAGGCTGGAATAGGTTGTGGCGCCCTCGTCGGTCAGCAGGGTCAGGTTTTCCTGGGTGATACGGCGTTCAAGCGGGGCGGATTGTTGAAAATGAGGGAGAAGTTCGGCGAGAGCTCGGCAGTACAGGCGCCCGCCGGAGAGGTTTTTGCTGCCGGGAAGTTCGCCGCGTTCGAGCAGCAGGACCGAAAGTCCTGCCCGCGCGCAGCGTAGAGCACAAGCGGTGCCGGCTATCCCTGCACCGATGATAATAATATCAAAATCGTCAGCCATATTGCGCCCCAGATACCCAGAGCGCATAGGCTAGCATGGCGTTATCTAAGGAATATTGACCATCGACACAAAGGCTTTAATCACTCGCCGCGATAGACGCAGCCCGCCGTGCAGGTCTCTTTAATCATCACCGCGCTCAGCAGCGGCACAACGGGTTTAATCTGTTGCCAAATCCAGCGCGACAGAACTTCGCTGGTCGGGTTCTCCAGCCCTGGAATATCGTTCAGATAGTAGTGATCCAGGCGATCGTAGGTCGGCTTGAAGGCGGCTTTAAGCTCGGCAAAATCCATGATCCAACCTGTATGAGGATCGACTTCGCCGGTAATCTCCAGACGTACCATAAAAGAGTGACCGTGCAGGCGACCGCACTTATGACCTTCCGGTACGTGGGGCAGGCGGTGGGCGGCCTCGAAGGTAAAATCTTTAAACAGGGTGGTGGACATCTTTTACTCTCAATAAGACAAAAAAACCGCCGTAGGGTACCGGAAAGTACATTTTTTAGCATTAACTAAAACGGCCCTGAGCGGAAAATCGCCGCATCCGCCGCGCTGATGCATATTATCTCTTTATATTTCATGTGGTTATTTAATCGATTTTGTTGTTAATAACTATAGATAAAACAGGTTAGTTCATTTGGTTATTTGTTATTTCCATCCCTTATTTAATTGTTACTATCAGCGCCGTTAACCTTACATTCTCTTCTGTTTTTGCCGCGCTGACAGGGTGCGAATAACAGCTTTGCTTACTGGAACATAACGACGCATGACGACACAGGTCCCACCTTCCAATTTGCTGCCGCTAAACCCGGAGCAAATGGCGCGCCTGCAGGCGGCCACGACAGACTTCACACCGACCCAGCTTGCCTGGGTTTCCGGCTATTTTTGGGGCGTGCTGAATCAGCATTCCGGCGCGGCAGCTGCCGCTCCGGCTCAGGCTGTGGAAGTCCCGAGCATTACGCTGCTTTCCGCCTCGCAAACCGGCAACGCCCGCCGCGTGGCAGAAGCGCTGCGTGACGACCTTCAGGCAGCGCAGCTGAACGTCAAGCTGGTTAACGCAGGCGACTATAAATTCAAACAAATAGCCTCCGAAAAACTGCTGATCGTCGTGACCTCAACCCAGGGCGAAGGTGAGCCGCCGGAAGAAGCCGTCGCGCTGCATAAATTCCTGCTCTCGAAAAAAGCGCCGAAGCTCGAAGGCACCGCTTTTGCGGTCTTTGGTCTTGGCGATACCTCCTACGAATTCTTCTGCCAGTCAGGTAAAGATTTCGACAGCAGGCTGGCCGAGCTGGGCGGGGAGCGCCTGCTCGATCGCGTTGATTCTGACGTCGAATATCAGGGCGCAGCGGCCGAATGGCGCACCCGCGTGGTCGATGTGCTGAAAGCCCGTGCGCCGGCGGCGACGCCGGCTCAGCTGGCGACGAGCGGGGCGGTCAATGACATTCACACCAGCCCCTATACTAAAGAAGCGCCGCTGACCGCGACGCTTTCGGTAAACCAAAAAATTACCGGTCGCGATTCGGAAAAAGACGTGCGCCACGTGGAAATCGATCTGGGTGACTCCGGCCTGCGCTATCAGCCTGGCGATGCGCTGGGCGTCTGGTATCAGAACGATCCGGCGCTGGTTAAAGAGCTGGCTGAACTGCTGTGGCTGAAGGGCGATGAGCCGGTTAGCGTTGACGGTAAGACGCTGCCGCTGGCCGAAGCGCTGACGTGGCACTTTGAGCTGACGGTGAACACCGGCAACATCGTTGAGAACTATGCCACCCTAACGCGCAGCGAAACGCTGCTGCCGCTGGTGGGCGATAAAGCGCAGCTGCAGCACTATGCGGCCACCACGCCGATCGTCGATATGGTGCGCTTCTCTCCGGCGCAGCTGGATGCCCAGGCGCTGATTGATCTGCTGCGCCCGCTCACGCCGCGCCTGTACTCGATCGCCTCGTCGCAGGCGGAAACGGAAAACGAAGTTCACGTGACCGTCGGCGTTGTGCGCTATGAGATCGAAGGCCGCGCGCGCGCCGGCGGCGCTTCCAGCTTCCTCGCCGATCGCGTGGAAGAAGATGGCGAAGTCCGCGTCTTTATCGAACACAATGATAACTTCCGCCTGCCTGCCAACCCGCAGACTCCGGTCATCATGATTGGCCCGGGTACCGGCATTGCGCCATTCCGCGCATTTATGCAGCAGCGCGCGGCGGAAGGCGCCGAGGGCAAGAACTGGCTGTTCTTCGGCAACCCGCACTTTACGGAAGATTTCCTTTACCAGGTTGAATGGCAAAGCTACGTCAAAGAGGGCGTACTGAGCCGCATCGATCTGGCATGGTCCCGCGATCAACAACAAAAAGTCTATGTTCAGGACAAGCTGCGCGAGCAGGGGGCCGAACTGTGGCGCTGGATTAATGACGGCGCCCATATTTATGTCTGCGGCGACGCCAATCGCATGGCGAAAGACGTTGAACAGACGCTGCTGGAAGTGATTGCCGAATTCGGCGCGATGGACGCCGAAGCGGCGGACGAATTTTTAAGTGAGCTGCGCGTTGAGCGCCGTTATCAGCGAGATGTCTACTAATGAGCGAAAAACATCCTGGACCGCTGGTGGTCGAAGGTAAACTGACCGACGCCGAGCGTATGAAGGTAGAGAGCAACTACCTGCGCGGCACCATCGCAGAAGACTTAAACGACCCCCTCACCGGTGGCTTTAAAGGCGATAACTTCCTGCTGATCCGCTTTCACGGCATGTATCAGCAGGATGACCGTGACATCCGCGCCGAACGCGCGGCGCAGAAGCTGGAGCCGCGTCACGCGATGCTGCTCCGCTGCCGCCTGCCGGGCGGGGTGATCACCACCAAACAGTGGCAGGCGATTGATAAGTTTGCCGCCGATAACACGATCTACGGCAGCATTCGTCTGACCAACCGTCAGACCTTCCAGTTCCACGGCATTCTGAAGAAGAACGTCAAGCCGGTGCACCAGATGCTGCACTCGGTGGGGCTGGACGCGCTGGCGACGGCCAACGATATGAACCGTAACGTGCTGTGCACCTCTAACCCCAACGAGTCTCAGCTCCATGCTGAAGCCTACGAGTGGGCGAAAAAAATCTCCGAGCACCTGCTGCCGCGCACCCGCGCCTATGCGGAGATCTGGCTCGATCAGAAGAAGGTGGCCACCACGGACGAAGAGCCGATCCTTGGCCAGACCTATCTGCCGCGTAAGTTCAAAACCACCGTGGTTATCCCGCCGCAGAACGATATCGATCTGCACGCCAACGACATGAACTTCGTGGCGATTGCCGAAAACGGCAAGCTGGTGGGCTTTAACCTGCTGGTGGGCGGCGGTCTGTCTATTGAGCACGGCAACAAGAAAACCTACGCGCGCACCGCCAGCGAATTCGGCTATCTGCCGCTTGAGCACACTCTGGCCGTGGCGGAAGCGGTGGTCACTACCCAGCGCGACTGGGGCAACCGTACCGACCGCAAAAATGCGAAAACGAAATACACCCTGGAACGCGTCGGCGTTGAGACCTTTAAAGCCGAAGTTGAGCGCCGTGCCGGCATTAAATTCGAGCCGATCCGCGCCTACGAGTTTACCGGTCGCGGCGATCGGATTGGCTGGGTAAAAGGTATCGACAATAACTGGTACCTGACGCTGTTTATTGAAAACGGTCGTATCCTTGACTATCCGGGGCGTCCGCTGAAAACGGGTCTGCTGAAGATTGCTAAGATCCATAAAGGCGAGTTCCGTATTACGGCGAACCAAAACCTGATTATTGCCGGCGTGCCGGAAGATCAGAAGGCGAAGATCGAAAAGCTGGCTCGCGATCACGGGCTGATGAATAGCGTCACCCCGCAGCGTGAAAACTCGATGGCCTGCGTCTCTTTCCCGACCTGCCCGCTGGCGATGGCCGAAGCGGAGCGCTTCCTGCCATCATTTATTGATAAGGTGGACGGCGTGATGAGCAAGTACGGCGTGGGCGAGGAGCATATCGTCACCCGCGTGACCGGCTGCCCGAACGGCTGCGGCCGCGCCCTGCTGGCGGAGGTTGGGCTGATCGGTAAAGCGCCGGGCCGTTACAACCTGCACCTTGGCGGCAACCGCAGCGGAACGCGCATTCCGCGCATGTATCGCGAAAATATTACCGAGTCGGAAATTCTCGATTCGATAGACGAACTGGTCGGGCGCTGGGCGAAAGAGCGCGAAGCGGGTGAAGGCTTCGGCGACTTTACGGTGCGTGCGGGTATCGTGCGTCCGGTGCTCGATCCAGCCCGTGATTTCTGGGAATAAACCTATTCATCTGCGCCTGACGATTCCCTCCCTGCTTACGGGGAGCGGAATGAGGTGAAGGGAAAATAACGAGGTAACTATGTCCGTACTCGATCTCAACGCGCTAAATGAACTGCCGAAAGTTGAACGCGTACTGCAGCTGGCGGAAACCAACGCTCAGCTGGAGAAGCTCAGCGCCGAAGAACGCGTGGCGTGGGCGCTGGAAAACCTGCCCGGCGACTATGCGCTCTCTTCAAGCTTTGGTATTCAGGCGGCGGTTAGCCTGCATCTGGTTAACCAGATCCGTCCGGATATTCCGGTGATCCTCACCGATACCGGCTACCTGTTTCCGGAAACCTATCAGTTTATTGATGAACTTACCGATAAGCTGCAGCTGAATCTGAAAGTTTATCGGGCGCAGACCAGCCCGGCCTGGCAGGAAGCCCGCTATGGCAAACTGTGGGAGCAGGGCGTTGAGGGCATTGAGAAATACAATGACATCAACAAAGTCGAGCCGATGAACCGCGCTCTGCAGGAGCTGAACACCCGTACCTGGTTTGCCGGCCTGCGCCGCGAACAGTCCGGTAGCCGGGCAACCCTGCCGGTGCTGGCGATTCAGCGCGGGGTATTTAAGGTGCTGCCGATTATCGACTGGGATAACCGCACTGTTTATCAGTACCTGCAGAAGCACGGCCTGAAATACCATCCGCTGTGGGATCAGGGATACCTTTCGGTGGGGGATACCCATACTACCCGCAAATGGGAGCCGGGGATGGCGGAAGAAGAGACGCGCTTCTTCGGCCTGAAGCGCGAGTGCGGACTGCACGAAGGGTAGGTCTCGATCGCCTTTGTTTTAAAGACGTTTGCTTTAAACACATTGAGTTTTAAAAAAAGCCCTCGCGTTTCACGCTGAGGGCTTTTTCGTGCAACCGGCAGCAGCAAAACGCCAGCTAGCCGCGCTTATCGGCCTTCGCCAGCTCTTTTACCAGCGGCAGCATCACCTTGACGACGTCGCGGCTGCGCCGCTCGATGCGGCCGGGCAGCGCTTTGTCGATATGCTGCTGATTATCCAGCTGCACGCTGTGCCAGCTGTTGCCGTCTGGGAAGGCGGGTGATTTTGCCCGCTGCTGAAAACCATCTTTCTTACCGAGCGACCAGTTAGTGGCCTCCACCGACAGCACCGGGATCCCGGCGCTGTCAAAAACGCTGGCGTCATTACAGCAGCCGGTGCCCTGCGGATAGTCACGGTTCAGCCCTGGGTTGCTGAAGGCGGCAACCCCTTTGCTACGCGCGATGGCCAGCGCCCGGTCGCGGGTGAGCTTGCGAATCGACGCGGGCGTGCTGCGGCCGCTATTAAAATAGAGCTTATCGCCGACCACCAGATTATCGAGGTTGATCACCAGCAGGGTATTTTTCTTCTCCTCGTCGCCCATACGCTTCAGCAGATTCTGCGCCCCGAGGCGGCCCTCCTCTTCACCGCTGGAAGCGATAAAGCGAATGCCATAATGGGTGGGCACGTTCTTGAGTCGTTCGGCCAGCTCCAGCATCACGCCAAGGCCAAGGGCGTTGTCGTCAATCCCCTGCAGGGTTAAACCGCCGAGGTTTTTTTCCACGTCGCTATCGCTCATGGGAGCGTAGGTATCGAGGTGCGCCATGATGATGATTTGCTGGCGCGCCTTGCCCTCGTGGGCGGCAATCACCGTGCTGCCGGTGACGTTTTGCCAGTTCTGTCGCTGATTTTTGGTGGTGTAGATATAGCGCGTATGAAAGCTGCGGATATCGCTTTGGTAGCCCATCTGCGCGAACTGCTGACGCAGGTAGTCCGCCGACAGCATCTCTGCGGGCGAGCCGGTCATTCTTCCGGGGAAAAAGGTCGCTATATGACGAGCCTGAGTATTAGCGGTTTCGCCCATAGCGCTAAAAGCCGGGGCGGAGAAGACAAAACCTGCGCCAAGCGCCAGTGGAAGCAGGCGGCGGCACAACGCGGAAAACATAAGAGGGTCCTTACGGCAACAGAACAATTTGACCCGCTTAGTATGAAACTGTGACCGAGGTTAAACAATTTCATTTGCTCTTAAATAGCGGAAAAGTCGCATGTTAAGCACTTTTTGATCTTTGCTTTCCCAGGTCGTTATTCCTTTGAGTAACAACTCATTCCATTTCGTAATTTCATTTGCTCTAAGTGGCACCCTATAGTCGCACTATGACTGATTGTAAGCGAGTTATGGCATCGTGGACTATTTGCCCTTATTTGCCGAATTAAAAGAGCGGCCGGTGCTGGTTATCGGCGGCGGCGAGATTGCCGAGCGCAAGATCATGTTTCTGCGTCGGGCGGGGGCGAAAGTGCAGATTGTGGCCGCTGCGCTATCCGATGAGCTTGCTGGGCTGGTCGAGCGCCAGGAAATAACGTGGCGCGCAGAAGCGTTTCAGGAACAGCAGATCGACGACGTTTTCCTGGTGATTGCCGCCACCGAAGACGACGCGCTGAACCAGCGGGTTTTTGCCGCCGCGAACGCGCGCTTTCGCCTGGTGAACGTGGTGGACAATCAGCCGCTTTGTTCGGTGGTCTTCCCCTCCATTGTCGATCGCTCCCCGCTGCTGGTGGCGATCTTTTCGGGCGGTTCGGCGCCGGTACTGTCGCGGATGATACGCGAAAAAATTGAAGCGCTGCTGCCGACCAATCTGGGACGCGTTGCCGAAGCGGCAAGCTACTGGCGGCATCATATTAAAACGCATCTGACCACTACCGCGGCGCGGCGCCGTTTCTGGGAGCGCGTTTTCAACGGCCGCTTTGTCAGCCTGATGATTGCCGGCAACAGAGCCGCCGCGGATAAGGCGCTGGAGGATGAGCTGTATCAGCCGGAAAAACGGTTGGGTGAAATCATCCTTGTCGGCGCCGGGCCGGGTGATGCCGGACTCCTTACGCTAAGCGGCCTTCAGGCGATTCAGCGGGCGGACGTAGTGTTTTACGATCGTCTGGTAACGCCGGAGATACGCGAGCTGGTGCGTCGCGATGCGGAGATGATCTGCGTCGGTAAACGCGCCGGAGAGTATTCGGTACCGCAGCATGAAACGAATCAGATGCTGGTCGCGGCGGCGAAAGAGGGCAAAACGGTGGTGCGCCTGAAGGGCGGCGATCCGTTTATTTTCGGTCGCGGCGGCGAGGAGCTGCAGGCGGCAGCGGCTGCGGGGATCTCCTTTCAGGTTGTTCCCGGCGTGACCGCAGCAGCGGGCGCGACGGCGTATGCCGGAATTCCGCTGACCCATCGCGATTACGCGCAGAGCGTGACCTTTGTCACCGGCCACTACAAGGCGGACAGCGCGCCGCTCGACTGGGCGCTGCTGGCGCAGAGCCGGCAAACGCTGGCTATCTATATGGGCACGATGAAGGCGGCGGAAATCAGCGCGCAGCTGATCGCGCACGGGCGCGACAGGAACACGCCGGTAGCGGTTATCTCCCGCGGCACTCGCGCCGATCAGCAAACGACGATCGGCACGTTAGAACAACTGGAACACCTGGCGAAAGATGCCCCGATGCCGGCTCTGCTGGTGGTGGGCGAAGTGGTGCAGCTACATCAGCAGCTCGCCTGGTTTCAACACACAACGAACGCAGAAGGGTTTGGCTCTTCTGTGGTCAATCTGGCTTAGGCCCGGCGCAACAGGCCTTATAAGGAACGGTTAATGGACCAAAAACGACTCACTCACCTGCGACAACTGGAGGCGGAAAGCATCCATATCATTCGCGAGGTGGCCGCAGAATTCTCAAATCCGGTGATGATGTACTCCATCGGTAAAGATTCCAGCGTGATGCTGCATCTGGCGCGTAAAGCGTTTTATCCGGGAACCCTACCGTTCCCGCTGCTGCACGTTGATACCGGCTGGAAATTCCGTGAGATGTACGAGTTCCGTGACCGTACCGCGAAGGCCTACGGCTGCGAGCTGCTGGTGCACAAAAATCCGGAAGGGGTGGCGATGGGCATCAACCCGTTTGTCCACGGCAGCGCCAAGCATACCGATATCATGAAGACCGAAGGTCTCAAGCAGGCGCTGAACAAATATGGCTTTGACGCCGCGTTCGGCGGTGCCCGCCGCGATGAAGAGAAATCTCGCGCTAAAGAGCGTATCTACTCGTTCCGCGACCGCTTCCACCGCTGGGATCCGAAAAACCAGCGCCCGGAGCTGTGGCACAACTACAACGGCCAGATTAACAAAGGCGAAAGCATCCGCGTGTTCCCGCTCTCTAACTGGACCGAGCTGGATATCTGGCAGTACATCTATCTGGAAAATATCGAAATCGTGCCGCTGTACCTGGCGGCAGAGCGCCCGGTTCTCGAGCGTGACGGCATGCTGATGATGATCGATGACGACCGCATCGACCTGCAGCCGGGCGAGGTTATCAAACAGCAGATGGTGCGTTTTCGTACCCTCGGCTGCTGGCCGCTGACCGGCGCGGTGGAGTCCAACGCGCAAACGCTGCCGGAAATTATTGAAGAGATGCTGGTCTCCACGACCAGCGAACGTCAGGGTCGCATGATTGACCGCGACCAGGCAGGCTCAATGGAGCTGAAGAAACGTCAGGGGTATTTCTAAGGAGCCGCCATGAATACGACAATTGCACAACAAATTGCTGATGAAGGCGGCGTCGAAGCCTACCTGCACGCGCAGCAGAACAAAAGCCTGCTGCGTTTCCTGACCTGCGGCAGCGTTGATGACGGAAAAAGCACGCTGATTGGCCGCCTGCTGCACGATACCCGCCAGATTTATGAAGACCAGCTCTCATCGCTGCATAACGATAGCAAGCGTCACGGAACCCAGGGCGAGAAGCTGGATCTGGCGCTGCTGGTGGATGGCCTGCAGGCGGAGCGCGAGCAGGGCATCACTATCGATGTGGCCTACCGCTATTTTTCTACCGAAAAGCGCAAGTTTATTATTGCCGACACGCCGGGGCACGAGCAGTACACCCGCAATATGGCGACCGGCGCCTCAACCTGCGATCTGGCGATCCTGCTGATCGATGCGCGCAAAGGGGTGCTGGATCAGACCCGTCGTCACAGCTTTATTTCAACGCTGCTGGGTATTAAAAACCTGGTGGTGGCGGTGAATAAAATGGACCTCGTGGAGTTCAGCGAAGCGCGGTTTAACCAGATTCGCGAAGAGTATCTGACCTTTGCCGAACAGCTGCCGGGCGACCTCGATATTCGCTTCGTGCCGCTTTCCGCGCTGGAAGGGGACAACGTTGCCAGCCAGAGCGAGAAGATGGGCTGGTACAGCGGCCCGACGCTGCTGGAAGTGCTGGAAACCGTTGAGATCCATCACCAGGTCGAAACCCAGCCGCTGCGTTTCCCGGTGCAGTTTGTGAACCGTCCAAACCTCGATTTCCGCGGTTTCTCCGGTACCGTAGCCTCCGGCAAAGTGACGGTTGGCCAGCGTCTGAAGGTGCTGCCGTCGGGCGTGGAGTCCAGCGTGGCGCGCATCGTGACCTTTGACGGCGACCTGCAGGAAGCCGGAGCCGGGGAAGCGATTACTATCGTGCTGAAGGATGAGATTGATATCAGCCGCGGCGACCTGCTGGTCGATGCGCAGGTACTGCTGCCGGCCGTGCAGAGCGCCAGCATTGACGTGGTGTGGATGGCTGAACAGGCGCTCTCTCCGGGCCAGAGCTTTGATATTAAAATTGCCGGCAAGAAAACCCGCGCCCGCGTGGACGGCATTCGCTATCAGGTTGATATTAACAATCTGACCCAGAGTGAGGTGGAATCGCTGCCGCTCAACGGCATCGGCCTCGTGGATTTGACCTTTGATGAGCCGCTGGTACTGGACAAATACCAGGACAACCCGGTGACCGGGGGGCTTATTTTTATCGACCGCCTGTCGAACGTCACCGTCGGCGCCGGCATGGTGCGCGAACCGCAGGAGCACGCTCAGGCGTCCGCTTCGTCGTTCAGCGCGTTTGAGCTGGAGCTGAACCAGCTTATCCGTAAGCATTTCCCGCACTGGGACGCTCGCGATCTGCTGGGAGGCAAGTAATGGCGCAGCATGACGAAAACGTCGTCTGGCATGCCCATCCGGTCACTCAGCAGCAGCGCGAGCAGCGCCACGGCCATCGCGGCGTGGTGCTGTGGTTTACCGGGCTCTCCGGCTCCGGTAAATCTACCGTTGCCGGCGCGCTGGAGGAGGCGCTCCAGCAGCTAGGCGTCAGTACCTATCTGCTGGATGGCGATAACGTGCGTCACGGCCTGTGCAGCGATTTGGGCTTTAGCGACGGCGATCGGAAAGAGAATATTCGCCGCGTGGGCGAAGTGGCTAAGCTGATGGTTGAGGCCGGGCTGGTTGTGCTGACGGCCTTTATCTCTCCGCACCGCGCCGAGCGCCAGATGGTGCGTGAGCGCCTGGGGGAAGGGCGCTTTATCGAAATATTCGTCGATACGCCGCTGGCGATCTGCGAGGCGCGAGATCCGAAAGGGTTATACAAGAAGGCGCGAGCGGGAGAATTACGCAATTTCACCGGAATTGACTCAGTTTATGAAGCACCGGAAAAGGCGGAAATTCATCTGGATGGTGAACAATTGGTAACAAATTTGGTGCACCAACTATTAGACCTGCTCAGACAGAGCGATATTATCAGATCCTGAAACGGTGGCGGCACTGAGATGTTGGCCGCCCGGTGAACAGGATTCGATATGCGCAATACCCAGAACCTCAGTATGATTCGTTCAGAACCACCCCCGGTGGCGAATGACGAGACCACCTGGTCTTTGTCAGGCGCCGCCGTGGGATTTATCTCATGGCTGCTGGCGCTGGGTATCCCCTTTCTCATCTATGGCAGCAATACGCTGTTTTTTCTTCTCTACACCTGGCCGTTCTTCCTTGCACTGATGCCGGTTGCCGTTGTGGTCGGTATTGCGCTGCATTCGTTGTTGAATGGTAAACTCCTCTACAGCTCGTGCGCGACGATTTTAACCATCGGACTGATGTTCGGCCTGCTGTTCCTCTGGCTGCTGGGATAGTCTTTTTGGCGTATGAATCAAGCCTGGGTATCGATGACAAAAATGTGGTACAGTCCCCGCGTTACGCGGCATCGTCCGCGCGTCGGAGTAAAACGCTCGGGCGAGTTATCGGATGATGATGCCGTTTTTCAGGGGGCAGGATGGGTAAATTAACGCTGCTATTATTGGCTTTGCTGGTCTGGCTACAGTACTCGCTGTGGTTCGGTAAAAATGGTCTGCATGACTATAGTCGGGTTAATGACGATGTCTCCGCTCAGCAAGACACTAACGGTAAATTAAAGGCGCGCAACGATCAGCTGTTTGCGGAAATCGACGACCTCAACGGCGGTCAGGAAGCGATCGAAGAACGCGCGCGCAACGAGCTAAGTATGACCCGCCCGGGTGAAACGTTTTATCGTCTGGTCCCGGATGCGTCTAAACGCAATCAGGGATCGGCGCAGAATAATCGATAAATAAGCCCAGGATTACGACATGGCAGCCACTTTTCCGGGCGTTTGCGCCGTGGTGCCGGCGGCCGGTTTTGGCCGTCGTATGCAAACGGAATGCCCGAAACAATATCTCTCAATCGGTAACAAAACGATTCTCGAGCACGCGGTCGCCGCGCTGCTGACCAACGCCTGCGTCCAGCGCGTGGTGATTGCCGTCAGCCCCGGCGATGTCCGCTTTAGCCAGCTGCCGCTGGCCTCCCATCCGCAGATTACCGTCGTTGATGGCGGCAGCGAACGCGCCGACTCCGTTCTTGCTGGCCTCAAGGCGCTGCCCGATGCGCAGTGGGTGCTGGTGCATGACGCCGCGCGCCCGTGCCTGCATCAGGACGATCTCACCCGCCTGCTGGCGCTGCGTGAAACCAGCCGCGTTGGCGGCATCCTGGCGGCACCGGTTCGCGATACCATGAAGCGCGCCGAACCCGGCAAAGCCGCCATTGCCCATACCGTCGATCGCAACGACCTGTGGCATGCGCTGACGCCGCAGTTTTTCCCGCGTGAATTACTCTTTAACTGCCTGACGCGTGCGCTCAACGAAGGCGCAACCATCACCGACGAAGCGTCGGCGCTGGAGTACTGCGGCTTCCATCCCGAACTGGTAGCCGGACGCGCTGATAATATTAAAGTGACGCGCCCGGAAGACCTGGCGCTGGCAGAATTTTACCTTACCCGTTCCCGACACCAGGAGAAGGCTTAATGCGAATTGGACATGGTTTTGACGTACACGCTTTTGGCGGTGAAGGCCCAATCATTATTGGCGGGGTGCGCGTTCCTTACGAGAAGGGGCTGCTGGCCCACTCCGATGGCGACGTCGCGCTGCATGCGCTGACCGATGCTCTGCTGGGCGCGGCTGCGCTGGGGGACATCGGTAAGCTGTTCCCGGACACCGATCCGGCCTTCAAAGGCGCCGACAGCCGCGCGCTGCTGCGCGAAGCCTGGCGCCGGATTCAGGCGAAAGGCTATACCCTCGGCAACGTTGACGTCACCATCATTGCCCAGGCGCCCAAAATGCTGCCGCATATTCCGCAGATGCGCGTTTTTATCGCCGAAGATCTTGGCTGCCATATGGACGACGTCAACGTGAAGGCGACGACCACCGAAAAGCTCGGGTTTACCGGCCGCGGCGAAGGCATTGCCTGTGAAGCGGTGGCGCTGCTGCGTAAGGCGGCACAATGATCGCCTTCAACGAACTCACCTGGCTGCACGGTAAACCACTGGGGCAGGGGCTGCTGAAAGCCAGCCCGGAAGACTTCATGGTGGTAGAAGACCTCGGCTTTGAGCCCGACGGCGAAGGTGAGCACGTGCTGGCGCGGATCCTCAAAAAGGACTGCAACACGCGCTTTGTCGCGGACGCGCTGGCAAAATTCCTTAAAATCCATGCCCGGGAAGTTAGCTTTGCCGGGCAAAAGGACAAGCACGCGGTGACCGAACAGTGGCTCTGCGCCCGGGTGCCGGGTAAAGAGATGCCCGACCTCAGCAAGTTTCAGCTCGAGGGCTGCCAGGTGCTGGAGTACGCGCGCCATAAGCGCAAGCTACGCCTTGGGGCGCTGAAGGGCAATCAGTTCACCCTGATCCTGCGCGAAGTCAGCCACCGCGATGATGTCGAGCAGCGCCTGCAGGCCATCGCTGCCGGCGGCGTGCCAAACTATTTTGGCGCTCAGCGCTTTGGGATTGGCGGCAGCAACCTGCTGGGCGCGCTGCGCTGGGCAGAGAGCGGAGCCCCGGTGCGCGATCGAAATAAACGCAGTTTTTGGCTGTCGGCGGCGCGTAGCGGCTTGTTTAATCAGCAGGTCAGTATTAGATTAAAAAAAACAGAATTTAATCAGGTTGTTGATGGCGATGCGCTACAATTAGCGGGGCGCGGCAGCTGGTTTGTCGCTGCGCCTGAAGAGCTGGCGGAACTGCAGGGGCGGGTTGATAACCGCGAGCTGCTGATTACCGCTGCGCTGCCGGGCAGCGGCGACTGGGGCAGCCAACGCGATGCGCTGGCCGCCGAACGGGCGGCGGTGGCTGAAGAGACGCCGCTCCAGGCGCTGCTGGTGCGTGAAAAAGTAGAGGCCGCGCGCCGGGCGATGCTGCTCTATCCGCAGCAGATGAGCTGGAACTGGTGGGATGACGTAACCGTTGAACTGCGTTTCTGGCTGCCAGCGGGCAGCTTCGCCACCAGCGTGGTAAGGGAACTTATCAACACAACGGGTGACTATGCGAATATTGCTGAGTAACGATGACGGGATTCATGCGCCGGGCATTCAGACCCTGGCGAAGGCCTTACGGGAATTCGCTGAGGTCCAGGTTGTCGCACCCGATCGTAACCGCAGCGGCGCATCGAACTCCCTGACGCTAGAGTCTTCACTACGCACCTTCACTTTTGATAATGGCGATATCGCCGTCCAGATGGGCACTCCGACGGACTGCGTCTATCTCGGCGTCAACGCCCTGATGCGCCCCCGTCCGGATATCGTGGTTTCTGGTATTAACGCCGGGCCGAATCTTGGCGATGACGTAATCTACTCCGGTACCGTGGCCGCCGCGATGGAGGGCCGGCACCTTGGCTTTCCGGCGCTGGCCGTGTCGCTAAACGGCCATCAGCATTACGCTACCGCGGCGGCCATCACCTGCACTATTCTGCGCGCGCTCAGCCGCGAGCCGCTGCGCACCGGGCGCATTCTCAATATCAACGTACCCGATCTGCCGCTTGAGCAGATTAAAGGCATCCGCGTGACCCGCTGCGGCAGCCGCCATCCGGCCGATCAGGTTATCCCGCAAAAAGATCCGCGCGGCAATACCCTGTACTGGATTGGTCCTCCGGGCGAGAAGCACGATGCCGGGCCCGATACCGACTTTGCGGCAGTAGATGAAGGCTACGTGTCGGTTACGCCGCTGCACGTTGATTTAACCGCCCACCAGGCCCATGAAGTGGTCACCGACTGGCTCGAACGCGTCGGAGTAGACAGCCAATGGTAAGCAAACGTGTTGAAAGCCTGCTGAATCAGCTCCGTACTCAGGGCATCGTCGACGAGCGCGTGCTCGAAGCGATTGCGCTGGTGCCGCGGGAAAAGTTTGTCGATGAGGCCTTCGAACATAAGGCGTGGGAAAACACCGCGCTGCCGATTGGCCAGGGGCAAACCATTTCGCAGCCCTATATGGTGGCGCGGATGACGGAGCTTCTGACGCTGACGCCAGAGTCCAGGGTGCTGGAAATTGGCACCGGCTCGGGCTATCAGACGGCGATACTGGCGCAGCTGGTGCACCACGTCTGTTCGGTCGAGAGAATTAAGAGCCTGCAGTGGCAGGCGCGGCGTCGCCTCAAACAACTTGATTTACATAATGTTTCAACCCGTCATGGTGATGGATGGCAGGGTTGGAGGGCGCGAGCACCTTTTGATGCGATTATCGTCACCGCCGCGCCGCCGGAAATTCCGCCGGCGCTGCTGGCGCAGCTGGATGAAGGTGGCGTGCTGGTTTTACCGGTAGGTGAAGAGCATCAGTTTCTGAAACGGATCCGTCGTCGCGGTAATGAGTTTGTTATTGATACCGTTGAAGCCGTTCGCTTCGTTCCCCTGGTTCAAGGTGAGCTGGCGTGAGACCCGGATTATTCCAGGTTTTTTTTGCCTGATTTTAGGCGTAGGGTGGACACATTTTCAGTGTCCTGGCCGGGCGTTGCCCGGTAAGCAAGATATTGGTAGTTAACCTATTCCTGGGGGATAAATGAGCGCGGGAAGCCCAAAATTTACCTTAAGCCGTATTGCGGCACTATCGCTGGTTTCACTGTGGCTGGCAGGCTGTTCGAATACGAATAATCCGCCTGCGCCGGTCAGTTCGGCTGGAGGCGCCTCCTCCTCCGGGACCAGCTCCGGGATGCTGATTACCCCGCCGGCGAAAACGGGCGTTACCGCCGTGCCTCAGGTGCAGCCGGTTCAAACCCGGCCGACGCAAATTCAGCCGATGGAGCAGCAGCAGCCGCTGCAGACCATGAACGGCAAGATCGTTTATAACCGCAAATATGGCGATATTCCGAAAGGCAGCTACACCGGCGGCAGCACCTACACCGTCAAACGCGGCGACACGCTGTTCTATATTGCCTGGGTGACCGGCAACGATTTCCGTGACCTTGCCCAACGCAATAATATCCCGGCGCCGTACGGCCTGAACGTCGGCCAGACTCTGCAGGTTGGCAACTCCGCGGGCCAGCCAATCACCGGCGATAACGCCGTTGCTCAGGCCAGCGCTCGGGCAAGCGGAGGTGCGACGGCGGCCTCACATCCTGCACAAAAATCAACCGCAGTGGTTGCGTCACAACCAACTATTACGTATTCTGAACCCTCAGGTGAACAGAATGCTAATAAGATGTTGCCGAACAATAAGCCTGCGACGACAGTCGTTGCGCCGGTTACGGCTCCAGCTATCAGCAGCAACCAACCGACTGCAAGCAGCACGTCAACCAGTTCGCCGATCTCTTCATGGCGCTGGCCGACTGAGGGCAAGGTTATCGAGAACTTTAGCGGCGCCGAAGGCGGTAATAAAGGCATCGATATTGCAGGCAGTAAAGGACAGGCTATCGTCGCGACCGCTGATGGACGCGTCGTCTATGCCGGTAACGCACTGCGCGGTTACGGTAATCTTATTATCATCAAACACAACGATGATTACCTGAGTGCCTACGCTCATAACGATACCATGCTGGTCCGGGAGCAACAGGAAATTAAAGCGGGGCAGAAAATCGCTACCATGGGTAGCACCGGAACCAGCTCGACAAGATTACATTTTGAAATTCGTTACAAGGGGAAATCCGTCAACCCGCTGCAGTATTTACCGCAGCGATAATTTGGCGAAGTACGCATAAGCATAACGTCAGTTAAAAGGCGCCGGGGCGGTGAACGCCGCTCTGCATTGGGGCTAAAAAGCTGTCCTGGCGACGTTTGAATGATATTTAGCGAAGGTGCTTTGCTCAGGGATCACGGGTAGGAGCCATCTTTATGAGTCAGAATACGCTGAAAGTTCATGATTTAAATGAAGACGCGGAATTTGATGAGAACGGAGTTGAGGTTTTCGATGAGAAAGCCTTAGTAGAAGAGGAACCCAGTGATAGCGATCTGGCCGAGGAAGATCTCCTGTCGCAAGGCGCAACGCAACGCGTGCTTGATGCGACTCAGCTCTATCTTGGTGAGATTGGTTATTCCCCGCTGCTGACGGCTGAAGAAGAGGTCTACTTCGCCCGACGCGCGTTGCGTGGTGATGTCGCTTCACGCCGCCGGATGATAGAAAGCAACCTGCGTCTGGTGGTAAAAATTGCCCGTCGTTATAGCAATCGTGGTCTGGCGCTGCTGGATCTGATTGAAGAGGGCAATCTGGGGCTGATCCGCGCGGTTGAAAAGTTTGACCCGGAACGTGGGTTCCGTTTTTCAACTTATGCAACCTGGTGGATCCGTCAAACGATTGAACGGGCGATTATGAACCAAACCCGTACCATTCGTTTACCTATCCATATTGTGAAAGAGCTGAACGTCTATCTGCGTACCGCGCGTGAGTTGTCCCATAAGCTGGACCACGAGCCGAGTGCGGAAGAGATTGCCGAACAGCTGGATAAGCCGGTTGATGACGTTAGCCGTATGCTGCGTCTGAACGAGCGCATCACCTCGGTGGATACCCCGCTGGGCGGTGACTCGGAAAAAGCGCTGCTGGATATTCTGGCCGATGAAAAAGATAACGGCCCGGAAGACACCACGCAGGACGATGATATGAAACAAAGCATCGTCAAATGGCTGTTCGAACTGAACGCCAAGCAGCGTGAAGTCCTGGCGCGTCGTTTTGGCCTGCTGGGCTATGAAGCCGCTACGCTTGAAGATGTAGGTCGTGAAATTGGCCTGACCCGCGAACGCGTGCGTCAGATCCAGGTTGAAGGCCTGCGCCGCCTGCGGGAAATCCTGCAAGGTCAGGGGCTGAACATCGAAGCGCTATTCCGCGAATAAGACATTTTTCTTAAAAAAGGCCCGATCGGTTGATTGGGCCTTTTCCTTTTTTAGCCAGCCTTATTCTACCCCAGCCAGGTCTCCTGCAGGTGGCGCCACAAAATCCGCTCATCCTCCTGCCTGAACACTACCGTTGACCAGCGCACCGTCGTCACCTGACCGGGAAGTGTCTGCGTTTCGCGATAGAGAACCGCCGCGCCGTCGTGCCAGCTGGCAAGCTCCGTGAGGCTATCAATAGCGATCTTCAGGCCCGGGCGGCTGCCGCCAGCCTGCTGAAAAAAATTGCTGACCGCCCGGCGATCCATACGGGCGCCGCCCGCGGCGACCAGCGTAAAATCGTGGGTAAAGCGCGTCATTAACGCCTCAGCGCTTCCTTCCTTACGGCCTAACCAGTTTTCAATGATGACGTGGGCATTGAGGACTTCCTCGAAATATGCGCTCATTTCTTCTCCATTTTGCTATGCAGACGCAGGATCAGCGCCCGGTTGTCGAATCGCAGGCAGCTCAGCAGGGGGATGAGGGTGATCCCGGCTGCGGTGATAAAAACCCCGCGCCATGCCAGCGCGGTGGAATAGTGGTGGAGCAGGGCGCTGAGCAGCGCGGCCAGCAGCGCCGCGCCGGCTAAAAAGCTGAGCTGACGGTTGATATTCCACAGCGCGCTGGCGTCCGGCAGGTGGTGGTTGGCGATATTCAAAAAGGCGCTGCTTTGTGCCGTACTGCTGCACAGGCTGCCGCCCGCGCCCATCAGCGTGAAGGCGCTTATCAGGGTGCTCGCCGATGTCTGCGGGCTTACGCCGATCAGCAGCAGGATCCCCGCCGCCTGAAGCAGGCATCCGCTGATAATAAACGGCCGGGGGCCGAATCGATTGTAGTATCTGCCGGTCAGCGTTATCGCCACAAACGATGCCAGCGACCACGGCAGCATCAATGACCCGATGGCTGAAGGCGACATCCCGGTGAGGGTCTGCAGGTAAAACAGGCCGACCACGTTGATGCCAATAAACGTGCTGGGGACGCAGAGATAAATCAGCATCGCGAAGCGCAGCAGCGGGTCGGCCAGCAGCGGCAGGTGTAAAAAGCGGCCCGGGCGCGTCGTTGTCACCTCTTTCTCAAGCCAGCAGGCGGCTAAGATCAGCGTCAGAAAAGCGACGGGCAGGCTGGCAAAGAAGACCCATCGCCAGCTGAACGTCTGCACCAGCAGCCCCCCAAGCGCCGGAGAGCAGGCGGGAGCCAGCAGCCCGACCAGCATCACGGCGGCAGAGAGCTTTGCCCGCTCGTGGGGCTTAAAGTAGCGCCAGGTCACCGCCTGACCAACGGGAATTAATAGCCCGCCGCCCATCCCCTGAAGCGTGCGCCAGAAAACCAGCGCGCTCAGCGAATCCGCCATTCCTGCTCCCAGCGCCGCCGCGCTGAACAGAAGCAGCGACAGCAGAAAAACGCGCCGGGCGCCAAATCGCTGTGCGAGCCAGGCGCTGAAGGGGATCACCAGCGTGAGCCCGGCGATATAGCCGTTGCTGACCCAGGTCAGCTCGCCCACGGAGGCGTTGAGCGCCCGACTCATATCGGGAAAGGCAACGCTGGCGATAAACATATTGATTAAGTCGAGAAAGAAACCGAGCAGAAAAACGGTGGCAACCTTGCTGCGATAGGTCATGGCGATCTCCGGTAAAGAAGGTCGCTACTCTAAACCTCTGCGTCGGGGGGATAAACGCGGCGAAGCGGGATATACTGTCTGATAATTTTTGACAATAAGCTGAGTTAGCATGCTGAATCTGCAACGAATGGCCATGTTTGTGGCGGTGGTGGAGTGCGGAAGTTTTACCGCGGCGGCGGTCGCCCTGGCCCAGACCAAGGCGGTGGTGAGCTTTAACGTGCGGCAGCTGGAGAGCGAGCTTGGCGTCACGCTGCTTTTACGCTCCACGCGGCGGCTGACCCTGACGGATGCGGGGACGGTGTTCTATCACCGCGGCGTCGGGCTGCTGAAGGCGGCGGAAAATCTCCAGGACGAGGTGCGGGCCAGCCACGCCGGATTGAGCGGCGAGCTGCGCATCACCACCACTCCGGAGTACGGCGCACGGGTGATTATTCCCGCCCTGGCCGAGTTTAGCCAGCTGCACCCGGCGCTGCGCGTGCGCCACGTTTCATCCTCGCATCATGCCGATTTAATTTCTGAACGCTTTGATGTCGCCATTCGTCTCGGGACGCTGGCGGACTCGCGCTACCGCGCGGCGCTGATTTCGCGTTTCGCGATCCTGCCCGTGGCCGCGCCTGCGTGGCTGGCGCAGCATCCGCTGGCAACCCTCGAAGACCTGGCCCAGGCCGAGTGGATTATTCATGAGCGCCTGCAAACGCCGCTGCGCTGGCAGCTCAGCGGGCAGGATCAGGAGGCGTTCGGTTTTGAAATTCAAAAGACCCCGCGTCTGTCGGCGGATAGCGCCAGTGCGCTAATGGCCTTCGCCCTTGCCGGCAGCGGCGTGGCGCTGTTGCCGGAGTGGCTGGTGGCCTCATCGTTGGCTCAGAAGCGTTTGATCCATTTGCTACCGGAGGTAAGCTTTCCGTCGCAGGGAGTTTATGCGGTCTATCCGGATGCGCGGCACGTGCCGACTAAGGTGCGGGCGTTTATCGATTTTTTACGTCAGCGGGTGGGGTAACATACCGGTTTCTGCGGCCATTTCTGCGGTTCACTCCCGGGCGAAGCATTGCTGCCCGGGAGTGACGTTCAGAGGATAAGAGGATTACGCCAGGCTTTTAAGCCGATAGATCCACTCCAGGGCCTGACGCGGCGTCAGCGTATCGGGGTCAAGATGCTCCAGCGCTTCGAGAGCCGGGGAGGTCTCTTCCGGAGCCGACAGCAGCGACATCTGCGTACCGTCAACCTGGGTCGCCGCCGCGTTGGGCGAAATGCTCTCCAGCTCGCGCAGCTTCTGCCGCGCGCGCTTGATCACCTCTTTCGGCACCCCCGCCAGCGCCGCGACCGCCAGGCCGTAGCTTTTGCTCGCCGCGCCGTCCTGAACGCTGTGCATAAAGGCGATAGTGTCGCCGTGCTCCAGCGCGTCCAGATGCACGTTAGCCACCCCTTCCATTTTCTCCGGCAGCTGGGTGAGCTCGAAGTAGTGGGTGGCAAACAGGGTCAGCGCTTTTATCTTATTCGCCAGGTTCTCCGCGCAGGCCCACGCCAGCGACAGGCCGTCGTAGGTCGAAGTGCCGCGGCCGATTTCATCCATCAGCACCAGACTGTGTTCGGTGGCGTTATGCAGAATATTGGCGGTTTCGGTCATCTCGACCATAAAGGTTGAGCGGCCGCTTGCCAGATCGTCCGCCGCGCCGACGCGGGTGAAGATGCGGTCAATGGGGCCGATTTCGACCTTTTCAGCCGGGACGTAGCTGCCGATCCACGCCAGCAGCGCAATCAGCGCGGTCTGGCGCATATAGGTACTTTTACCGCCCATATTCGGACCGGTAATAATCAGCATCCGCCGCTGCGGCGACAGGGTGAGCGGGTTGGCGATAAACGGCTCTTTTAGCACCTGCTCCACCACCGGATGGCGGCCTTCGACAATGCGGATGCCCGGTTTATCGCTAAAGGTCGGGCAGCAGTAGTTAAGGGTTTCGGCCCGCTCGGCGAGGTTAATCAGCACGTCCAGCTCCGCCAGCGCGCTCGCGCTCTGCAGCAGGTCGGCAAGATGCGGCAGCAGCATATCAAACAGGCGGTCGTAGAGCTGTTTCTCCAGCGCCAGCGCCTTGCCTTTCGAGGTTAGCACCTTGTCTTCATACTCCTTGAGCTCAGGAATAATGTAGCGCTCGGCGTTTTTTAACGTCTGGCGACGCACGTAGTGAATCGGCGCGTGCTGGCTTTGGCCGCGGCTAATCTGGATGTAGTAGCCGTGAACCGCGTTGTAGCCCACCTTCAGCGTATCCAGCCCCAGCCGTTCGCGTTCGCGAACCTCCAGCTTATCGAGATAGTCCGTGGCGCCATCGGCCAGCGCGCGCCACTCGTCGAGCTCTTCGTTATAGCCCGGGGCAATCACGCCGCCGTCGCGCACCAGCACCGGAGGCGCGTCGATAATGGCCTTTTCCAGCAGCTCGCGCAGCTCGGCGAACTCGCCCATTTTATCGCGCAGCTGCTGCACCGGGGCGCAGGGGACGTCGGCCAGCATGTCGCGCAGCGCCGGCAGCTGCTGGAAGGCATGACGCATGCGGGCTAAATCGCGCGGCCGCGCGGTGCGCAGCGCCAGGCGCGCCAGAATACGTTCGAGATCGCCGACCTGGCGCAGCACCGGCTGCAGTTCGCCATAGCGCTCCTGCAGGGCGCCGATGGTCTGCTGGCGCTCGATCAGCACCTCGCTGTTGCGGATTGGCATATGCAGCCAGCGCTTAAGCATCCGGCTGCCCATCGGGGTGACGGTGCAATCGAGGACCGAGGCGAGGGTATTGTCGGTGCCGCCGGCCAGGTTCTGGGTGATCTCAAGATTACGGCGGGTGGCGGCATCCATAATGATGCTGTCCTGCTCGCGCTCCATGGTAATCGAGCGGATATGCGGCAGGGAGGTACGCTGGGTATCCTTGACATACTGTAGCAGGCAGCCCGCCGCGCACAGGCCGCGCGGGGCGTTTTCGACCCCGAAGCCCACCAGGTCGCGGGTGCCGAACTGTAAATTCAGCTGCTGGCGTGCGGTGTCGATTTCAAACTCCCACAGCGGGCGACGGCGCAGGCCGCGGCGGCCTTCAATCAGCGCCGCTTCGGCAAAATCTTCGGCATACAGCAGCTCTGCCGGGTTGGTGCGCTGCAGCTCCGCCGCCATGGTTTCGCGATCGGCCGGCTCGCTGAGGCGAAAACGCCCGGAGCTGATGTCCAGCGTCGCATAGCCGAAGCCTTTGCTGTCCTGCCAGATGGCGGCCAGCAGATTATCCTGACGCTCCTGCAGCAGCGCTTCATCGCTGATGGTGCCGGGCGTGACGATGCGTACCACTTTCCGTTCGACCGGTCCTTTGGTGGTGGCCGGATCGCCAATCTGTTCGCAAATCGCCACCGACTCGCCCTGATTCACCAGCTTCGCGAGGTAGTTTTCCACCGCATGGTGCGGGATCCCGGCCATCGGGATCGGCTCGCCCGCCGAGGCGCCGCGTTTGGTCAGCGAGATATCAAGCAGCTGCGAGGCGCGTTTAGCGTCGTCATAGAACAGCTCGTAAAAGTCGCCCATGCGGTAGAACAGCAGGATCTCCGGATGCTGCGCTTTCAGCTTCAGATACTGCTGCATCATGGGGGTGTGGGCGTCGAGATTGTCGATTGTACTCATAGAAAGTTATCCAGCTCCCTGGGTTTTAATGGGTTGCGATCTTTTTTGTTTTCGTTGGTATCACATGGGAGAGACATCATAACGGAGATACGACTTTCAGGGAAAGTGACGAAACGAGATGTAGCGATCCGCGTTCCAGTTGCTAAAGCGGGTAGCGCGGACGAGCGCGCTACCCACGGCGGAATTATGGCGCCAGATAGACCTGGGGGATCGGGTGATCGGGGTGCTGGCCGGTGCGCACGTCGGCGCCGTACCAGCGGCTGATGATCGGCTGCTGTATCACCTCATGCGGCGTGCCTTCCGCCGCCAGCTTTCCCTGATGCATCAGCAGGATATGGTCAGCCCATAGCGCGGCGAGGTTAAGATCGTGCAGCACGATGCAGACGTGCAGCAGGCCGCTGCGGGTCAGCCGTTTCAGCAGGCGCAGCAGGTGCTGCTGATAGTAAAGATCCAGCGCCGAGGTCGGCTCATCAAGAAACAGCCAGCCCTGCGGAGCGTCGTCGCGCCACAGCTGGGCGAGACAGCGGGCCAGCTGCACCCGCTGCTGCTCGCCGCCGGAGAGCGAAGGGTAGCGCCTGCCGGCCAGATGGTCGCAGCCGGTCTCCGCCATCACCCTGCGGACCGCCTGGAGGTCCGGGGTTTTGCCCCACGGGGAGCGTCCCATAGCGATCACCGTCTCAACGGGCCAGTCGGCGTGAAGCTGGGTACGCTGCAGCATCACCGCCCGACGGCGGGAGAGCGCCTCCGGCGTCCAGCTTTCCAGCGGTCGGCCCTCTACGCGCCGTTCGCCGCTGTCCGGGGTTAAAAAACCGGTCAGCAGGCGGAGCAGGGTCGATTTGCCCGCGCCGTTCGGGCCAATCAGCGCCGTCATTCCGGCCGCGCTCAGCTGCAGTGAAATATCGTCAATCAGCAGGCGTTGGCCGACGCGCAGCGACAGCGAGCGGGCGATATAGCTGTTATCCATTGATCGTCCTCTGCTGGCGGAAAATAAGCCATAAAAACCACGGCGCGCCGAGCATGCTGGTCAGCAGGCCGACCGGCATTTCGGCGGGAGCGGCGACGGTGCGGGCGAGGGTATCGGCGAGGAGCAGTAAAATCGCGCCGGCGAGCAGCGAGCCGGGGACCAGGCCGCGATGGTCCGGCCCCAGCCACATCCGCATCAGATGCGGAACCACCAGGCCAATAAAGCCGATCACTCCGCTGATGGCTACCGATGCCGCCACCAGCAGCGCGCTGCACAGCAGCAGAAGCCGCTGCAGCGCCCGGACGTTGACCCCAAGGTAGTGCGCTTCCTCATCGCCAAGCTGCAGCAAATTGAGGCGCGAGGCCATCAGCCATACCGCCGCTGATGCCGGGACCATCAGCGTGGCCGCCACCAGCAGCGTAGACCACTCCGCCTGGCCGAGGCTGCCCATCCCCCACAGGGAAAGCTGGCGCAGCTGGGTATCGTTGCTTATCCACGCCAGCGCGCCCACCAGCGCGCCGCACAGCGCGTTGATGGCAATCCCGACCAGCAGCAGGCGCGACAGCGAGCCGTCGCCGGCCCGGCTGAGGATAAAAATCACCACCATAACCGCCATGCTGCCGATAAAGGCCGCCAGCATCGGCGCATACAGCGCCACCAGTACCGGCACCGACAGCGGCAGCACCAGCCAGCAGGCTACCGCCAGCGCCGCGCCGCTGCTGATCCCCAGCAGGCCCGGGTCGGCGAGCGGGTTGCGAAACAGCCCCTGCATCACGCAGCCGGAGAGCGCCAGCGCGGCGCCCACCAGCAGCGCCAGCAGCACGCGAGGCAGACGAATCGTCAGCCAGATATGGCGCAGCACCTCATCTCCTGACGGCCACAGGCTGGCGAGCGGCAGACGCATCGCCCCGAGGGTGGTGGCGAACAGCGTCAGTCCTGCCAGCAGCAACAGCATTAGCCACAGAGTACGGGCGGGAGCGGCACGCATCAGGGCAGCTGCTCCGCTTTTTGCCGCAGCGTGATGACCGCCTGCGGCGTGCGTGGGCCAAACCCGAGCAGCGCCATATCGTCAATCACCAGCACCTGCTTATGGCGTCCCGCCGGGGTTTGCGCCAGGCCGGGGAGTTTCCACAGTCCCGCTTCGCCCCCCATGCCCTTAAGCCCGTCGGCGGAGATGACCACCAGGTCCGGCAGGCTGGCGACCACGCCCTCCTGGGACATGCTGCGGTAGTGGTCGAAGCCCTGCATCGCGTTCTGCAGGCCGGCGGCGCGGATCGCGCCGTCAGCCGCCGTCTGCTTCCCGGCAACCAGCGTGTTCATCCCGCCGTGGCTGAGAATAAACAGCACCCGCTTGTTAAGCGGCTGGGTGGGGATTTGCGCGATCTGCTGGTGCAGCTTCTGCAGCAGCGCATCGCCCTGTTCCTGTTTGCCTAAGGCATCAGCAATCGTGGCGACCTTTTTATCAATTGACGCCAGGCTGTAGCCCCCCGGCACGTCAATAACCTTCACGCTGCTTTCCTGCACCTTTTTTAGCACCAGCGAAGGCTGGGCCTGGGCGCTGGCCAGCACGAGGGTCGGACGTAGCGAGAGGATCCCTTCGGCGTTGAGCTGGCGCAGATAGCCCACGTCCGGCAGCGACTGCGCCTCGGCGGGCCAGGTGCTGGTGCTGTCTTTGGCGACCAGCTGCTGCTGGGCATTGAGGGCGTAAACCACTTCGGTGACGTCGCCGCCGAGAGAGATGATGCGTTCGGCGGCGGCGCTGGCAACCAGCGGCAAGACCGTCAACAGTACGAGCCAGCGTTTCATGCGGTCTGTCCTTCCGTCGTCAGACGGTCAACCTGGCTGCGCCACTGCTCCTGCTCCGGGTGGCCTTCGCTGCGCTGGCCGAAGAGCTGGGCGATCTGCGTGCCGTCTTTGGCGAACAGCTCGACGCTGGTGACGTGACCGTCAGTGGTCGGCTTGCGGGTCACCCAAACCTCGTCAACGCTGTCTTCGCGCAGGTGTAGCGTAAAGGTGCTGTTGAAAATATTGAGCCAGCCGCGCATCGGCAGCAGCTTTTCGATCGCGCCGGTAAAAATTTGCACGCAGCCGCGGTTGCCGACGAAAATCATAATTTCGTTGCCCTCTTCGCGGATGGCGCCCAGCAGGCGCGGCAGGGCATCGTTTTCAATGCGGCAGGCGAGGTCGTCGCTCACCGCCCGGAAAGCCTGCTGGCGCGACAGATTATGCTTTCTCAGCAGGACGAAGAACTGGTGCACATCGGTCATCGCGCGCCACTCGCTCTCCAGCGCGGCGCCGTCGACGGTGTCTGCATATTTTGCGATCTCGACGGGACGAATCGCCAGCGGCGTCGGCGCGTTCTGGGTGTGCTCAGCAATCAGCGCGTCCCAGGCGGCCATATCGGTTTGTTCGGTGGCGTAGACCTTCAGCAGCGCGTCGCCGTGATGATCGAAGAACTGAATGCTCTGGCGATCGTTGTCGGTCAGGTGGAAAGCGCTGGCCCACTGGCTGAGAAACAGGCGCAGGTCGAGGGCCCGCGGGTTGAGCACCAGCCCGGCGTGGCCGTTGAGGTGCTGGTGGGTAAATTCGCCGACCTGCTCGTGTACCGCATATTCGTTGCGGCAGATACACTTCGTTTCGCCGACGGCTTCCAGCGCGGCCAGGATAGCGCGCGCGTCGTCCTGCAGGCGCACGGCATCGTAGCCGAGGCGGGCTTCGGTCAGTTCGGCTTCGCTAATCCCCATTTCGGCGGCGATATCGCGGGCGTATTTGGCGGAGGATTGCGCTTTAGTGGTCAGATAGCGCTGCCACAGCGGGGCAGGTTGATGTTGAGCGTCTCGCATAATTCACATCCTTCTCTACGATGAGTAACCCCGGCACGATGGCCGGGGGCAGGTTTCTTATTATTGGATCTATCAAAAATCGACGTTCACGCCCAGCTGCCAGGTACGGCCAGGCATCGTCGCCAGCGCTTTGTCATTGGCATCCTGGTTGGTCGATGTCTCGATATTACGGCTACTCAGGTAATCCCAGTATTTACGATCGGTAATGTTGTAAACCCCGCCGTTCAGGCGCACGTTCTTCGCCACCTGCCAGTAAGCGGTCCAGTCGAGCATGCCGTAGCCAGGCACGCGCATATATTCGCTGGTGGAATCTGTGATCGCCGAGCCGGTGTTGGTATAGCTTTCGCGGTTGGTGGTGCTGGCGCGTTTGCCCTTAACAAAGGTCGCGGTCAGCGCGGTACCGTACACTTTTGCCGGGTCGTCCCAGGCCACGCCGACGATAGCCTTCATTGGCGCGACGCTATCGAGGTCGACGTACTTGTCGCCGTTATAGCTGGACTTCGATTTCCCTTCGCTATAGCCGTAGGCGAGGGTGGCGCTCAGGCCGTTAACCTCTTCAAACCAGGTGCCAAAGTTAAATTTGGCGCTGATTTCGCCGCCGTAGATATAGGCCTTATCGCGGTTTTCCGCCTGATAAATGGTATAGATATTCGATGGTACGTTGGTGAATTGGTCCGGGTTGCCGGAGCGCGTGTAGCGGCTATAGGCGATAAAGTTTTTATAGCTGTTGTAGAACAGCGCGGTACGCATGGTGATGCCTTCCGTCACCTCGCCTTTCATCCCCCACTCGAAGTTATCGCTGGTTTCGGTTTTCAGATCGGTATTGCCGATCAGCGCGTACTGCGCCCGTCCGGCATAGCTGGAGCCGAGGTTCCATGAGCCGTACAGCTGGCTGGCGTTCGGGAACTGCGCGCCGCGCTGGTACTGCAGGTAGGTCATCAGGCGCGGAGTCATATCGTACTGCAGGGTCAGCGACGGCAGCGCCTGGGTATCGGAGTTCTTACCGTACAGCGTCGAGACGGCGGAGCCGGTCAGCACGCTGCTGTTGGTGGTCAGATCCGAGAGGTTCTCAGGTTTGGTCGATTGGTGCACTACGCGAATACCCGGGATCACGGCGAAGTTATGGCTGTCGAGATCGAAGTTAATCTTATCCTGCACGAAGCCGGCGATGACGTAGCCGCGGCTATCCGCTTCCGGCTGCATGATCGCGCTGTAGACGCTCGGTACCGGCGACTGGCTGAACGGACGCTGGGTTTTGGTGGTGCTGGCGTTGAGGCCGCCGCTCAGGTCATGACGGCCCACGGATTTGGCCAGCGCGGTCTGGAACCCCCAGGTGTCGGTGTCAAAGTTCGAGTTCACGGTCTCCATTGCCAGGGAGGTGCTATCCGGCATATAGGTCCAGTCATGGGCCTCGGTATGCTGGTAGTAGACCTTAGTCGACACGCTATCGATATAGTCGTTCATCGGCGTCCAGTCGTCTTTCAGACTCAGGCCCCAGCGACGCGTCTGGCTGGTCTGGTTGGCGGTGCCGATAACGCTGCCGCCGCTGGAGTCCCAGGTGTCGTAGTGCGTATGGTTGGTTTTATGGTAGTAATCGAAGGTGCCGGTCAGCTTGTGCTCTTCGTTTGGCTGCCAGATCCCGGAGGTCATAAAGGCGTCGGAGTGCCAGTTGGCCGGATATGAATCGACCGTCCCGCTGTTATTTTCCGTTTCCTGACCGTCGCGACGGCTGTAGACGAAGATCCCGCGCAGGGTCTCATCGCCGCCGGCGATGGTGACGCCGTTGTGCCAGCTGCGGTCGGCGGAGTCGTAGCCGCTGCGGTAGCCAAAGGCGCTGGTTTTACCCGAGTGCAGATAGTCATCGGCAGATTTCGGACGGAAAGAGACGTTACCGCCGATGGAGCTGTTGGCCGTTTCGGTAGAGGTGGCGCCGGACTGAATATTGATGCTGCCGTACATGTACGGGTCAATGTAGTCGCGGCCGATGCCGAAGGTGTTGAGGCCCGCTCGGCTGACGTAGCTGCGTCCGGTCGCGTTCGGCTGGGCAATGCCGTCGACGTCGATGCCGACGCGGTTGCTCTCCATGCCGCGAATGTTGTAGCCGGTATAGCCGCCGCGGTCGAAGCCGCTTTTACCGTTGCCCGATCCGCCGCTGGCGCCGGTGGCGCCAATCAGCGGTTCATAGCGCATGATGGAGCCAAAATCTTTCGCGCCTTTATCCTGCAGATCCTGGGCGCTAACGGAGTGTTCGCTGCCTGCCTTCAGCTCGGGCGCGGGTGCGGTCACGGTCATCAGCTCCGAACTATCATCGGATGATGCATCGCTGGTGAGATTTTTATTGGTGCTGTCAGCCGCCCCGGCGGAGGTCTGATAAATTGCTGCGAGCAAAGAAGTCACCAGCAGGCTTTTTTTAAACCATGCTGTTGATTGAGTGGATTTGTACATAGTAGCCACGCCTTGATAATTATTAGTATCGGCTCACGCGTTACTTCCAGATTTGTCGATTCACCCCGTTATTTCCTTTCGCTGGCGAATTCATTCCCTGTAATTTTGCGAATACTAATGATAAGTATTTCCATTTGCAACTAATTCATTATATCTCCACATTTTATTCATAAAGTTGCTTACAATTCGGCTTAACGATTAACTAACCTGATCATTCAGGTAGGAACTATTGAGGATAACAATGACTAAGCGCGCCATTACCATCACCTACTGCTCCCAATGTAACTGGATGCTGCGCGCCAGCTGGATGGCGCAGGAGCTGCTGCACACCTTCAGCACCGATATCGGCTCGGTAACGCTGGTGCCGGGAACCGGGGGAATATTCACCATCAGCGTAGACGATGTGCAAATCTGGGATCGCAAACAGGACGACGGTTTCCCCGATGCGGCGGAGCTCAAGCGTCGGGTACGCGATGTCTGCTTCCCGGAAAAACCGCTGGGGCACGTGGATAAGCCGGCCTAATCCTCAGGGAGTAACCGGCTGCACCGCGCCGCCTTAAGGTGTATTATAGGTGCATCTTTGTTGCCGGGGGCAGGCTATGGCGGGTAAACGTATCGATCGCGAAAAAGAGACCATCAGCAGGATGATTTCGCTCTATCGGCGCCGCTGCCCGGAGGCTACAGGCGACGCGGAGCACTATCAGGCGCTCAATGCCTATGCCGACAAGCGGCTGGATAAATGCGTGTTTGGTGAAGAAAAGCCGGCCTGCAAGCAGTGCCCGGTGCACTGCTATCAGCCGGCAAAACGCGAAGAGATGAAGCAGATCATGCGCTGGGCGGGGCCGCGAATGCTCTGGCGCCACCCGATATTAACCATTCGTCATCTGATTGATGACCGGCGCCCGGTACCCGAGCTGCCGGAAAAATACCGGCCAAAAAAATAGCCGGCACCTTTCCGGGCCCTGGCGCTAGCCGCGGCCCTCGACCTCTGCGGAGTCGGCCTGCGTCTGGCTATCGCGCATCGAAGTATAAACGAACGTAATGATGAACAGCGCGGTGAACAGCACCACGATGGTGGGCGCCGGGGCGCTATCGAGATAAAACGACAGCCAGACGCCGCCCAGCGAACAGCTCACGGCGAGCGCCACCGCCAGCAGCAGCGCGCTGATAAAGCGCCGCGTCAGCAGCAGCGCGATAGCGCCCGGCGCTATCAGCAGCGAAATCGACAAAATAATCCCCACCGCTTTCAGCGTCGCGACGATAGTCAGCGCAATCATACACAGCAGCCCGTAGTGCAGCAGCCCGCAGCGTAAACCGCTGGCCTTGGCCTGATGCGGGTCGAAGGCGTGCAGCAGAAAATCGCGCCACTTCAGCCCAATAATCAGCGCAATAGCCAGCGCGATCAGCGACGTTTGCGCGATATCGCTCGCGGAGATGCCCAGCATATCGCCGAACAGAATATGGTCGAGATGAATCTCGGACTGAATGGCGACGTATAGCACCAGCCCTGCGCCAAACATGCCGGAAAAGACAATCCCCATGATCGTGTCGCGCTTGATGCGGCTATTGTCATCAAGATAGCCGGTGGCAATGGCGCAGAACAGCCCGGCAATAAAGGCGCCGATGGCGAATGGAATGCCGACGATGTACGCCACCACTACCCCCGGAAACACCGCGTGGCTCATGGCATCGCCCATCAGCGCCCAGCCTTTAAGCACCAAAAACACCGACAGCAGGGCGCAGGGGACGGCAACGATAGCCGCCACCAGCATGGCGTTAATCATAAAAGAGAACTGGAACGGTTCGAGCAGAGCGGTCAGCATGAGGCCTCCCTGGCGCGACGGCGGCTGGCAAGCAGGCCGTGCTTTGGCGCGAAGATAAATGCCGCCAGAAACAGCAGCGTTTGGGCCACCACGATAATGCCGCCGGTGGCGCCGTCCAGATAGTAGCTCAGCCAGGCGCCGAAGAAGCTGGTCAGGCTGCCGATGGCGACGGCAATCGCCAGCAGGCGCGGAAAGCGGTCGGTGAGTAGCCAGGCGGTGGCGCCGGGGGTGACCACCAGGCAAATCACCAGAAACGCGCCCACGGTTTGCAGCGCCGCAACGGTACAGGCCGCCAGCAGGGTGAAGAACAGCAGCTTGAGTCCGGTGGTGTTCAGGCCGATGGAGCGAGCGTGGCTTTCATCGAAAAAGGTCACCATCAGATCTTTCCATTTCAGCAGCAGGATGACTATCGAAATAAAGCCAATCGCCGCCAGCTGGATAATATCCTCCGGGGCAATCGCCAGAATATTGCCAAGGATAATGGTCTGAATATTTACCGAGGTCGGGTTGAGCGACACCATAAACAGCCCGATACCGAAGAAGGAGGAGAAAATCAGCCCGATAATGGCATCTTCCTTGAGCTTTGAGCGCTGGTTGAGAAACAGCATGCTGCCCGCCGCCAGCCCGCCGGAGAGAAAGGCGCCCAGCGCAAAGGGCAGGCCGAGCATATAGGCTCCCGCCACGCCGGGGACGATCGAGTGGGAAAGGGCATCGCCAATCAGCGACCAGCCTTTAAGCATCAGGTAGCACGAGAGAAATGCGCACACGCCGCCGACCAGCGCGGAGACCCACATCGCGTTCAGCATATACTGATAGCCAAACGGCTCGATCAGCCAGTTCATCCTTCGCCTCCTGTTGCCCGGCGGCTGATAAACGGCCGTTCATCGTCGGTAATGATGCGATCCTCGCCGCCTTTCAGCACCACGTGGCGCAGCACGCCGCTAAAGGCAAGCTCCAGATTCTCGGCGGTAAAGGTGGTCTCGGTCGGGCCGCTCGCGAGAACGGTGCCTTTGACCATCACGGTGTAGTCGCAAAACTCGCTGACCGAACCGAGATTGTGGGTTGAGACCAGCATGGTGCAGCCTTCATCGCGCAGCTCCCGCAGCAGGGCGATGATCCGCGCTTCGGTCTGCACGTCGACGCCGGTAAAGGGTTCATCCAGCAGGATCACCTTGCCCTGCTGGGCGATGGCTCTGGCAAGGAACACACGCTTTTTCTGGCCGCCGGAGAGTTCGCCGATCTGCCGCTGGCGGTATTCGCTCATGCCTACGCGCGCCAGCGCCGCGTCAACGATCTCGTGGTCGCGAGCCTTTGCCCGCCGCAGCCAGCCCATATGGCCGTAGCGTCCCATCATCACTACGTCCTCCACCAGCACCGGGAACGACCAGTCGACCTCTTCGGACTGTGGGACGTAGGCCACCAGATTTTGCCGCAGCGCCTGGTTGACCGGCCGGCCGAGAATCGCAATATCGCCGCGCGCCAGGCGCACGAAGCCCATCAGCGCTTTAAACAGGGTCGATTTCCCCGAGCCGTTCACCCCAACCAGCGCGGCAATCGAACCCTGCGGGACGCTGAAGGAGGCATCCCGCAGCGCGGTATGGCCGTTGCGGTAGGTTACGCTGACCCGATCGATGACCAGCCCCGCCGTTCCTGCGCTCATGGCTGTTTCCTCAGGCCGTCGTTGATGCCTTGGACGATGGTTTGCGTGGTCACCCGCAGCAGATCGAGATAGGTAGGTACCGGGCCGTCGGCGGTGCTCAGGGAGTCAACGTAGAGCACGCCGCCGTAGTGGGCGCCGGCTTCGCGCGCGACCTGGCGCGCCGGCTTATCGGAGATGGTGCTTTCGCTGAAGATGGTCGGGATATGCTCTTTTTTCATGGTGTCGATGGTTTTACGCACCTGCTGCGGCGTGCCCTGCTGGTCGGCGTTAATCGGCCATAAGTAGCGCTCCTGCAGGCCGTTATCGCGGGCGAGGTAGGAGAAAGCGCCTTCGCTGGTGACCAGCCAGCGCTTATCTTCCGGCAGTTTCGCCAGCTGCGCTTTCAGCGGCGCCATGGTCTGGCGGATTTTTTCCTTGTAGGCCTCGGCGTTGCGGCGATAGACGTCGGCGTTGTCCGGATCGTATTTCACCAGCGCGTCGCGGATGTTATCGACGTAGATTAAGGCGTTGTCCGCCGACATCCACGCATGCGGGTTGGGCTTGCCGTTATAGGGGCCGTCGCTGATGCCCATCGGCTGAATGCCGTTGCTGACCACCACTTCCGGCACGCCGTTTAAATGCTGGTAGAAGCGGGCGAACCACAGTTCGAGATTCAGACCGTTGGCGAGAATGAGCTGCGCTCCTTGGGCGCGCTTGATATCACCGGGCGTGGGCTGATACTCATGGATTTCGGCCCCCGGTTTGGTAATTGAACTCACCTCGGCGGCATCGCCGGCCACGTTCTGCGCCATATCGGCGATCACCGTAAAGGTGGTGATGACCTTAAATTTATCTTTCGCCTGCGCGGGGGCGACGGCGAGGATCGCCAGAGTAGCGGCAAACATCAGGTGTTTCAGCGGTGGCAGGTGCAGCATAGGTTCCCTCACAACGTTGCGATTAATTAATCATCATTTATAGCCTGTGCTATGTTATATAGCACAGGCTATTGCTAAATGAAAATGATTATTATTTAGATGGTGGGCGAATAATGAGCGTGGAAACGATAGATCGGCATAGCGGCGGAGGGGAAACGGGCGCGAAATCGACGCCCGATCGGCGCAGCGCCAGCGGAAAAATGCCGAAAGGCGCTGCTGACGCGGAGGTTTGCAATGAACGCTGTTTCACTCAAAGTGAAGCAGCGCTTTGAGTCTGACTCAGGCGCGGGTTGCGAGGAGGATCGCCGACGCTTTGATCAGCGCAATCACGCGGCTGCCCTGCGCGAGCTTCATTTCCTGCTGGCTTTCGTTGGTGACGACAGCGACAATCTCAAAACCGGCATCGGTTTTAATATGTACGGTGTCGTTGACCGCGCCTTCCGTTACGCGGGTCACGCTGCCGGCAAACTGGTTGCGTGCGGAGAACTTCAGGCCGCAATCCTCGGTCGCGAGGGTGACCCACGGCGCTTTAATCAGCGCAATGGCCTCTTTTCCTGCGACCAGGCCCAGCGCTTCCTTGCTGCTGTGGGTGACAATTGCCACCAGCTTTGCGCCGCCCGCGAGGGTTAATTCAACCTCATCGTTAACTGCGCCCGTGGCTACCGCGCTGACCGTGCCGGTGAGCTGATTACGTGCTGATACCGCCATAGAATCTCCTTGTACCTGGTTGAGTGCGTGTCGGACCTATACTAGCTCATCTTTTGTAATACCCAATCTTTTCATCCGCGACAGCAGGGTCGTGCGCTTTAGGCCAAGACGCTGGGCGGCGCCTTTGGGGCCGGCAACCACGCCGTTGCTCTCTTTCAGCACGCGGACGATAAGCTGATACTCGTCTTCGCCCTCCTGCGGCAGAATTTCTGCCGCAGGAGGTTCCGGATCGCTGTTCAGCTCGGGCATGGATAGCTGCAGCACGCTGCCGCGGGTCAGCAGCACCGCGCGCTCAATGACGTTTTCCAGCTCGCGGACGTTGCCCGGCCACTCCATGCGGCTTAGGGTGCGCAGGGTTTCAGCCGGAATGCTGTCGATATTGCGCCCAAGACGGCGGGCAATTTTAAAGGTGAAGGCTTTGACCAGCAGCGGAATATCATCCGGACGTTCGCGCAGCGGCGGGATATGGATCGGGAAAACGTTGAGCCGGTAGTAGAGATCGCTGCGGAACTCGCGATCGGCGACCATCTGCTTGAGATCGCGGTTGGTCGCGGCGATCAGCCGCACGTCGGTGCGGATCAGCTTATTGCTGCCGAGGCGCTCAAACTCCTGCTCCTGCAGCACGCGCAGCAGCTTCGGCTGGAGCTCAACCGGCATATCGCCGACCTCATCGAGAAACAGCGAGCTTTTGTCCGCCAGCTCAAAACGACCGATGCGCTGGGCGCTGGCGCCGGTAAAGGCCCCGCGCTCGTGGCCGAAGAGGTCGCTTTCCAGCAGCCCGGCGGGCATCGCCGCGCAGTTCATTTTCACCATTCGCCGGGCGTTGCGGCCGCTGAGGTTATGGATCGCGCGGGCAATCAGCTCTTTACCGGTGCCGGTTTCGCCGAGGATCAGCACGGTGCTGTCGCTGTGCGCCACCATTTCGACCTGCTTGAGCACGCTGTGCATCGCTTCGCTGCGGCCGATTATCTCGCCAAACTCGCTCTCGACGTTGTTCAACTGCTCGGTCAGCGCGAGGTTCTCATCAACCAGCCGCTCTTTCAGGCGCTGGATCTCGCGATACGCCAGCGCGTTATCGACGGCGATCGATACGCGCTCGGCAATCTGGCGCAGCAGCTTGAGGTTGGTGGTGGTGAAGACCTTCTCATCGCACTGCGCCAGCTTCAGGACCCCAAGCAGGGTATTGCCGGACATCAGCGGCAGCAGGCACAGGGTCTGAATCTGGTTACCCCACATCTCGAAGAGCATTTTTTCGTACGGCGCCAGGGAGTCGTGTTCGTGCAAATTGAGCAGCAGCATCTCTTTGCTTTTAAACACCCGCTCGGTCAGCGTTCCGGCCTCGTTGACCTCGCTTTGGTCGTGCACCGGATGGCTGGCGTCGAGGTAGTGGGTCGAGTAGATATTCAGCTTGCCTTTGCGGCCGCTGCGCAGCACCACGCTAATGGCGTCGATGCGGAAATAGCGGTGGATCTCTTTGGCGACCTCGCTGACCAGCTCATCGATATCCAGCCGGGAGAGCACGGCGTTGGTGATGGCAACCAGAATGCGGAAGTTATCGCGCTCGTGGCACAGCAGATCGTAATCAACGTTATTGCTGACCCGGCTCTGGATCTGCTCGGTGACCACGGCGACGATCTGCGTGAAGGTATGCAGGCGCTGATACTCTTTTTCCGTCCACGGACGCGCATCGTTGCGGATAAATTCGCAGCCGCCGAAGATGCGGCCCTCTGCCGCCAGCGGCAGCAGGCAGTAATGGCCGAACGGCGGGTACAGGCCGCTATCGGCCAGCAGCGGCCAGGCTTCGACAAATGTGGCGCGATCGCAGTGCAGCGCGTCGGGGCGCGAAAGCAGGCGCCTCACCGGCCCGTGCGCCAGCACGGTCTCATCTTCGTAGCTCACCGGCAGGCCCGCTTCGTCGCAGGCGTATCTTGCCGCGCGGTGGTTGCCGGCGTTCCAGAGAATAATAGCGGCGCGATCCGCCAGCGCAGATTGCCGGACCAGACGCGTCAGCGTTTCGCTCAGCGCGGCCAGATCGGGCTGCTGTAATAAAACACGGGTGATGTCGAACAGACCCTGCTGCCCGAAATCGCCCAACGGTGTATACGACATTGCTTACGTCCAAAAAGCGCCGACAAAGCAGCGCATAAGAAAGTGATGACATAAATATACCCGTCATACTTCAAGTTGCATTTGCGTGGGTTGCGTTCAGTCACCCGAATCACTTACCTGAGTAAGCTCATCGGGATCCCCTCGCTTGCCGCCTTCCTGCAACTCGAATTATTTAGGATGTAATAGTATGTTAATAAAGCATTTTTGCGCCAGTCGGGCGCTTTCCGCCGCAACGCTACCCCGGCGGCCAGAGGCGACTAGCAAATTCGCGGCAGCGGCTCGGCGTGAGGAAGATCGAGGGTGCGTTTCACGCCGTACAGGCCGACGGACCGCACGCCGCTGCGCTCAACTACTTCGCCGACTATCGCCGCGCGGCGGCCGAGCGGGTGCGCCCGCAGCCGGGTCAGCGCCGCTTCCGCCGCATCGCGAGCGACGGCGATAACCAGCTTGCCTTCATTGGCAAAGTTGAGGGCATCGAGCCCAAGCAGTTCGCAAACGCCGCGTACGGTATCGTTGACCGGCAGCTCTCGTTCGTGCAGCTCAATCCCGCAGCCGCTGGCCGCGGCAAATTCATGGGCCACCGCGTTAACGCCGCCGCGGGTGGCATCGCGCAGCGCTTTCACGCCGGGAAGGTCGCGCAGCGTCTGAATCAGCGGCGTTAATACCGCACAGTCGCTGGAGAGCGCGCCGTCCAGCCCGAGCCCTTCGCGCAAATTCAGAATGGTGGCGCCGTGATCTCCCAGCGTGCCGCTGACCAGCAGCACGTCGCCGGGCGTAATCTGCCGCGCTCCCCAGCGGATCTCGGGAGGAATCGCGCCAATCCCGGCGGTATTGATAAACAGCTTATCCGCCGCCCCGCGCGGCACGACTTTGGTATCACCGGTGACGATAGCGATATCCGCCGCCTGAGCGGTCTGCGCCATGCTGTTCACCACCTTCTCAAGGGTGGTTATCTCCAGCCCCTCTTCGAGGATAAAACCGCAGGAGAGGTAGCGCGGCAGGGCGCCGCTTACCGCCACGTCGTTAGCGGTGCCGCATACCGCCAGCTTGCCGATATCGCCGCCGGGAAAAAACAGCGGATCGATAACGTAGCCGTCGGTGGAGAAGGCGAGGAGATCCCCCTGGGCGGCAAGCTGCGCCAGGTCAAGCCGCGCCTGATCCTCCTGCTCCGCCAGCCACGGATTGGCGAAGGCCTGCATAAACAGGGAGGCGATCAGCTGCTGCATCGCCTGACCGCCGCTACCGTGGGCTAACTGGATGCTTTTCATGCTTCGTTTTCCTGACTGCGATATTGATACCAGGCGGCGCAGGCGCCTTCTGATGAGACCATCAGCGCGCCGAACGCGCTTTGCGGATTACAGACCTGCCCGAATAACGGGCACTGATGCGGTTTGCAGCGGCCGGTCAGCACCTCGCCGCAGCGGGCTCGCGGGTCGTCACAAACGCGCTGGGGCGCCGGGCGAAAATGGGCTTCGGCGTCGAAACGCTGATATTCAGGCGTCAGCCCTACGCCGGAATCGCTGATGACCCCAAGCCCGCGCCATTCGCTGTCGCCGGAGAGACAGAACACGTCGGCAATCGCCTGCTGCGCCAGCGGATTACCTGCATCGGGTACCACGCGACGATACTGGTTCTCGACCCGGCTGCACCGCGCTATTGTCTGCTCAACCAGCATCACCGCGCCTTGCAGTAGATCAAGAGGTTCGAATCCAGCAACCACTAAAGGCCGGCGGTAGTCGCTGGCGATAAACCCGTAGGCTTCGGTACCAATGACCATGCTGACGTGACCGGGGGCGAGGAAGGCGTCGATACCGTTGTCCGGAGTATCGAGCAGGCTGCGCAGGGTCGGGAGCAGGGTAATGTGCTGGCAGAAAAAGAAGAAGTTATCGACGCCGCGGTCGCGCGCCTGGCGTAGGGTCAGCGCGGTGGCGGGCATGGTCGTTTCAAAGCCCAGCCCGAAGAATACCACCTCGCGGTCGGGGTTTTGCTGCGCCAGCTTCAGGGCATCGACCGGCGAATAGACGATGCGCACGTCGGCTCCGCGCGATTTTGCCTGCAGCAAGGAGCCGTTTTTCCCCGGTACGCGCATCGCATCGCCGAAGGTGCAGAAAATGACGCCCGGGCGGCCGGCAATTTCAATGCAGGCGTCAATGCGGCCCATCGGCAGGACGCAGACCGGGCATCCGGGACCGTGGATAAATTCAATATTTTCCGGCAGCAGCTGGTCGAGGCCGAATTTAAAGATGGCGTGGGTGTGGCCGCCGCAAACCTCCATAATCCGCAGCGGACGGGCGGCGGTATACGGCAGCAGGCGAGCGCGCTCCCGCAGGCGATCCACCAGCTGCAGCACCTGCTCCGGCGCGCGGTATTCATCAACGAAACGCATTATCGCTCCTCGCCGAACAGCAGGGCGCCGACGTCCGGCTCGACCTCAAACATATTTTGCAGCGCCGCGAGGGTATCGCGGGCTTCGGCTTCATTAATGATGCTCATGGCGAAGCCGACGTGCACCAGCACCCACTGGCCGAGCCGCGGCCGGCCCTGCTCATCGACGGCGCCCACCAGCGTTAAGTCGACCTCGCGCTGGATGCCGCAGATCTCGACCCTGGCCTGGTTGCCCTCAATGGCGCAAATTTGTCCCGGGACGCCTATGCACATTGCTGCGCCTCCAGCCAGTTAAGCCACTGCTCCATGCCCTCTCCGCTGGTGGCGGAAAGCAGGATGATTTCAATATCAGGGTTTACCTCCCGCGCGCAGGCGAGGCACTGCTCAACGTCAAAATTGAGGTACGGCAGGAGATCGATTTTGTTCAGCAGCATCAGGCTGGCGGCGGCGAACATATGCGGATACTTCAGGGGCTTGTCTTCACCTTCGGTCACCGACAGGACCGCCACCTTGTGCCGCTCGCCGAGATCGAAGCCCGCCGGGCACACCAGGTTGCCGACGTTTTCAATAAACAGGATGCCGCTATCGGCAAGTTCCAGGCGTGGGGCGGCCTCGGCGATCATCTGCGCGTCGAGGTGACAGCCCTTGCCGGTGTTGACCTGAATGGCCGGCGTGCCGGTGGCGCGAATGCGCGCCGCATCGTTGACCGTTTGCTGGTCGCCTTCAATCACCGCGCAGGCGGTTTTCGCCTTCAGGCGCAGCAGGGTTTCGGTCAGCAGGGTGGTTTTGCCGGACCCGGGGCTGGAGACCAGGTTCAGCACCAGCTGGCCTTTGGCCGCAAAGCGGGCGCGGTTGCGGGCGGCCAGACGGTTGTTCTTCTCCAGCACGTCAATTTCAACGTCCAGCATTTTACGCTGGCTAATGCCCGGCGCATGGGTACCCGCCTCGCCGTGGCCGTAGTGCAGGTCGCCCTCAGCGGAGCGGCTGGGGGTAAAACCGTCTGTTTTGACGCCGGTAATGGTCATCAGCCGGCGCGTAGCCGGCGCGAAGGGGGCGCTGCGAAACGCCGAGTGGGGGTTACGTTCGTCACCTTCTATATAAAGGTTGCCTTCCCCACAGCCGCAGGTGGTACACATAATTTTACTCCTGGTCTATCCCGCCATACTGCGCGTTGTTTCTCTGCTGGCGGCGCTCGCGCGCCTGCCGCCGCGATCCCGGGCGCACTATGCGGGGATCACTTCTATTCTCTGAATCTGTAAGCCATCGTCCGCCACGATCTGCAGCCTGTCGCTCTGACACCGCGGGCAGCGCCGCACGTGCTGAGAGATCAGGCGCACGTACTGCTGGCAGGACTCACACCAGCATTCGGCCTGCTGTTCGGCGATATGCAGCTCGCAGCCTTCGGCCAGCGTGCCGCGGCACACCAGTTCAAAGCAGAAGGTCAGCGCGCTGGCCTCCACGCAGGAAAAGGCCCCGACCTTGAGCCACACGCCGGTGACCCGACGCGCGCCGGCCTGCTGCGCCTGCTGTTCAATAATTTCCAACGCCCGCTGGCTAAGCGTGATTTCGTGCATGGTGGCCTCCACATCGCCGCAATGGGCCATATATGCAATAACGATGCCAGGGCATCGGTACTGTCGGAGAAACTGTCGATGACGATGGCCTGATGACGTCGTCGACATGTCGCTGAAGGCCCCGACTTTTATTAATTTTAATAAATATCAATAAGATAAAATTTGGCATAGAAAATGCTAGTGCAGTGCATCTCATGCAACCGGGAGATCCGAGATGACTATTTGGGAAATAAGTGAAAAGGCGGACTACATCGCCGATCGTCACCGCCAGCATCAGGAGCAGTGGCATACCTACTGCAACTCGTTGGTTCAGGGCATCACCTTGTCGAAGGCGCGCCTGCATCATGCGATGAGCTGCGCGCCGGACAAAGAGCTGTGCTTCGTGCTGTTCGGCCACTTTCAGGTTTTTGTTGCGCTGGCGGAAGGCTTTAACAACCACACCATCGAATACTACGTACAAAGCAAAAATGGCGAAGATAAGCGCTTGATCGCGCAGGCTACGCTGGCTTCTGACGGCACCATCGACGGGCGCATCAGCAACCGCTCCCGCGAGCAGGTGCTGGAGCATTATCTGGCGATCGTGGCGACCGTATACGACCGCCTGTACGACGCCATGGAACAGGACCAGCCGGTGGATTTAAGCCATCTGCAGCTGGACGATTAAGCGCAAGGTGTCGACGGGTGTCGAAAATGACATCTGCACCACCTGATTTCGTCAAAAATGACTTTCACCCGAGGAAGACCCGGTGAACCGTTTTGTAATTGCTGACTCCACCGTCTGTATCGGCTGCCGCACCTGCGAAGCCGCATGCGCTGAGACGCATCGCCAGCAGGGCCTGCAGGCGATGCCGCGACTGCAGGTCATGCGTAATGAAAAAGAATCCGCGCCGCAGATGTGCCACCACTGTGAAGACGCCCCCTGCGCCGCAGTATGCCCGGTTAACGCGATTAACCGCATCGACGGCGCGGTCCAGCTAAACGAAAGCCTGTGCGTAAGCTGCAAGCTGTGCGGCATCGCCTGCCCGTTTGGCGCGATCGAATTTTCCGGCAGCCGGCCGTTGGATATTCCGGCAAATGCGAATACGCCGATGGCGCCCGCCGCGCCGCCCGCGCCCGCCCGCGTCAGCTCGCTGCTCGACTGGGTACCGGGCGTACGCGCCATCGCGGTGAAATGCGATCTGTGCCATTTCGATGAGCAGGGACCTGCCTGCGTGCGTACCTGCCCGACAAAAGCGCTGCTGCTGGTTGATATCCGCGACATCGCCCTGGCCAGCAGGCGTAAGCGCGAGCTGACTTTTAACACCGACCTCGGCGATTTGTCGCTGTTTCAGGCGCAACAAGGGGGCGTGAAGTGAACATTATCTCTTTAGTCAATCAGGCGGTGGTTTGGTACGCCGTCAGCGCCGTGCTGGCGCTGCTCTTTAGCCTGAGAAAACCGCTAAGCGGCGCGATCGCCGGGATCGGCGGGGCGGTTGCCAGCGCGATGCTGATCGTCGCCGGGATGGCGACGCTGCTGATGCCGGGCCGGGTGAGCACCGGCGTGCTGCAGATGATCTCGCTGCCCGTGCGGGTTAGCGGGGTTAACGCCCTGTGGCTGCTGGCCATCGGCCTGTCGGCATTACCGATTTCGCTATTTAATATCTCCTGGCACCGCCATCCGCAGGTAAAAGCTAACGGCCTGCTGGTCAACCTGCTGCTGGCGGCCGCCACCTGCGCCGTCGTGACGACCAGCTTTGGCAGCCTGGTGGTGATGGCGGAAATTATGGCCCTGTGCGGAGCCTTCCTTACCGGCTGCGCCCAGTCCGGCAAGCTGTGGTTTGCGCTGGGCCGCTTCGGCACGCTGCTGCTGGCGTGGAGCTGCTGGCTGGTGTGGTCGTTTTACGGCACGCTCGATCTGACGCAGATTAGCCTGCTGGCCGCCGGAGCCCCGCAGCAGATGCTGCTGTGGCTCCCGGCGCTGGTCGGTTTTGCGCTGCTGGCGGGGATTATTCCGCTGCACGGCTGGGCGCCGCAGGCCCATGCCGGCGCTGGCGCGCCGGCCGCCGCGCTGTTCTCCACGGTGGTGATGAAGGTTGGCCTGTTCGGCGTCCTGACGGTCTCCCTTGCCGGCGGCGTCCCGCCGCTGTGGTGGGGCGTACTGCTGCTGGTGCTGGGGATGATCACCGCGTTTATCGGCGGGCTCTACGCGCTGATGGAGCACAATATCCAGCGCCTGCTGGCGTACCACACTCTGGAAAATATCGGCATCATCCTGCTGGGCCTCGGCGCGTTTGTCACCGGCGTGGCCCTCGGTAACGCCAGCCTGATGGTGCTGGGATTTATCGGCGGGATGTATCACCTGATCAACCACAGTCTGTTTAAAACCACGCTGTTCCTTGGCGCCGGGGCGGTGTGGTTCCGCACCGGCCATCGCGATATCGAAAAGCTGGGCGGCATCGGCAAAAGAATGCCGCTGATTTCGCTCTCTATGCTGGTTGGCCTGATGGCTATGGCGGCGCTGCCGCCGCTGAACGGCTTTGCCGGCGAGTGGGTTATCTATCAGTCGTTCTTTAGGCTCAGCACCGGCGAGGCGTTTATCGGCCGCCTGCTCGGGCCGCTGCTGGCGGTAGGCCTGGCGATTACCGGCGCCCTGGCGGTGATGTGCATGGCTAAAGTCTACGGCGTCACCTTCCTCGGCGCGCCGCGGAGCCAGCAGGCGGAAAACGCCACCAGCGCCCCGTGGCTGATGACCTTCAGCGTGGTGTTTTCCGCGCTCTGCTGCGTGATTGGCGGCGTGGCAGCTCCGTGGCTTCTGCCGCTGGTGAGCGGCGTGGTCCCGGCCCAGGCTCAGGTATCGAGCGTGGTGTCGCAGCCGCTGATTGCCATTCTGCTGATCGCCTGTCCGCTGCTGCCGCTGCTGCTGATGATTTTCTACAAAGGCGACCGCCTGCCCGCGCGCTCCCGCGGCGCGGCCTGGGTCTGCGGCTACGACCATGAAAAATCGATGGTGGTGACCGCCCACGGCTTCGCGATGCCGGTCAAAGAGGCCTTTGCTCCGCTGCTCAAGCTGCGCCACTGGCTGAACCCGGTACGCCTGATCCCCGGCTGGCAGAACGGCTCCGCGCCCGCGCTGCTGCGCAGCGTTGCGCTGATTGAGCTGGCGGTGCTGGTCGTTATTGTCATTTCACGAGGAGCCTGAGAATGAGCGTATTCGTTGCATTGTTGCAGGCGCTGGCGCTGTTTGCCGCCGCGCCGCTGCTGTCCGGCATCACCCGCGTCGCCCGCGCCCGTCTGCATAACCGCCGCGGGCCGGGCGTGCTGCAGGAGTATCGGGACATTATCAAGCTGATGGGGCGCCAGAGCATCGGTCCGGATGCCTCCGGCTGGGCGTTTCGCCTGATGCCGTACGTGATGGTCGGCGTGATGCTGACCATCGCCACCGCGCTGCCGGTGGTTACCGTTGACTCGCCGATGGCGGGGCTGGGCGACCTGATTACGCTGATCTATCTCTTCGCCATCGCCCGCTTCTTCTTTGCTATCGCCGGTCTGGATACCGGCAGCCCGTTTACCGCCATCGGCGCCAGCCGCGAAGCGATGCTCGGCGTGCTGGTTGAGCCGATTCTGCTGCTGGGGCTGTGGGTGGCGGCGCAGGTTGCCGGCTCGACCCATATCAGCAGCATCACCGACACCATCTACCACTGGCCCGCCGCGCGCAGCATTCCGCTGATCCTCGCGCTGGCCGCCTGCGCTTTTGCCACCTTTATCGAAATGGGCAAGCTGCCGTTCGACCTTGCCGAGGCGGAGCAGGAGCTGCAGGAGGGGCCGCTGACCGAATACAGCGGCAGCGGTTTCGCGGTGCTGAAGTGGGGGATTAGCCTCAAGCAGCTGGTGGTCCTGCAGATGTTTGTCGGCGTGTTTATTCCGTGGGGGCAGATGACCAGCTTTAGCGTCGGCGGGTTGCTGCTGGCGCTGGTCGTCGCCGTCGTCAAGCTGGTGGCCGGCGTCCTGATTATTGCCCTGTTTGAAAACAGCATGGCGCGCCTGCGCTTTTGTGCCACGTCCCGCGTTACCTGGGCCGGTTTTGGCTTTGCCTTTTTAGCCTTCGTCTCCTTGCTGGCGGCGTGATTTAAGAGAGTTTTATATATGAACGAAGAAAAACCGGGTCAACGCTATCTCGCCGCGCTGCATCAGACCTTCCCGGGCGTGGTGCTGGACGAGGCCTGGCAGACCAACGATCAGCTCACCGTCACGGTGAAGATCAACTATCTCCCGGAAGTGGTGGAGTTTCTCTACTACCAGCAGGGCGGCTGGCTGTCGGTGCTGTTCGGTAACGACGAACGCAAGCTCAACGGCCACTATGCCGTTTACTACGTGCTGTCGATGGAGCAGGGGACGAAGTGCTGGATAACCGTGCGCGTGGAAGTGGACGCCAATAAGCCGGAATATCCGTCGGTGACGCCGCGGGTGCCCGCTGCGGTATGGGGCGAGCGCGAAGTGCGCGATATGTACGGCCTGCTGCCGGTTGGCCTGCCGGATGAGCGCCGTCTGGTGCTGCCGGACGACTGGCCGGACGAACTCTATCCGCTGCGCAAAGACAGCATGGATTACCGTCAGCGTCCGGCGCCGACCACCGATGCGGAAACCTACGAGTTCATTAACGAGCTGGGCAGTAAGAAAAACAACGTGGTGCCGATTGGCCCGCTGCATGTCACCTCCGATGAACCCGGCCATTTTCGCCTGTTCGTTGACGGGGAAAATATTATCGACGCCGACTACCGTCTGTTCTACGTCCATCGCGGGATGGAGAAACTGGCGGAAACCCGGATGGGCTACAACGAAGTGACCTTCCTCTCCGATCGGGTGTGCGGCATCTGCGGCTTTGCCCACAGCACCGCCTATACCACCTCCGTAGAAAACGCGATGGGCATCGTGGTGCCGGAGCGCGCGCAGATGATCCGCGCCATTCTGCTGGAGGTGGAGCGTCTGCATTCGCATCTGCTCAACCTCGGCCTCGCCTGCCACTTTACCGGCTTTGACTCCGGCTTCATGCAGTTCTTCCGCGTGCGCGAGACGTCGATGAAGATGGCGGAGATCCTCACCGGGGCGCGTAAAACCTACGGTCTGAACCTGATTGGCGGCCTCCGTCGCGACCTGCTGAAAGAGGATATGCTCCAGACCCGCCAGCTGGCGCAGCAGATGCGCCGCGACGTGCAGGAGCTGGTGGAGATGCTGCTCAGCACGCCGAACATGGCGCAGCGTACCGTCGGCATTGGCCGTCTCGATCCGCAAATCGCCCGCGACTTCAGCAACGTTGGCCCGATGGTGCGCGCCAGCGGCCACGCGCGCGATACCCGCGCCGACCATCCGTTTGTCGGCTACGGCCTGCTGCCGATGGAAGTGCACAGCGAGCAGGGCTGCGACGTGATTTCGCGCCTGAAGGTGCGCATCAACGAGGTCTACACCGCGCTAAATATGATCGACTTCGGCCTCGACAATCTGCCGGGCGGCCCGCTGATGGTGGATGGCTTCACCTATATTCCTCATCGTTTTGCGCTGGGCTTCTCGGAAGCGCCGCGCGGGGATGATATCCACTGGAGCATGACCGGCGACAATCAGAAGCTCTACCGCTGGCGCTGCCGGGCGGCGACCTACGCCAACTGGCCGACCCTGCGCTATATGCTGCGCGGCAATACCGTTTCCGATGCGCCGCTGATTATCGGCAGCCTCGATCCCTGCTACTCCTGTACCGACCGAATGACCGTGGTCGACGTGCGGAAGAAGAAAAGCAAAGTGGTGCCGTACAAAGAGCTGGAGCGCTACAGCATCGAGCGTAAAAACTCGCCGCTGAAATAAGGAGCCGCCATGTTTACCTTTATTAAAAAAGTTATTAATACCGGCACCGCGACGCACGCCTATCCGCTGGAGCCGATGCCGGTGGATAAAAACTTCCGCGGCAAGCCGGAACACACTCCCCAGCAGTGCATCGGCTGCGCGGCCTGCGTTAACGCCTGCCCGTCGAATGCCCTGACGGTGGAGACTGACCTCGCCGCTAACCAGCTGGCGTGGCAGTTCAACCTCGGGCGCTGCATCTTTTGCGGCCGCTGCGAAGAGGTGTGCCCGACGGCGGCGATTAAGCTCTCGCAGGAGTACGAGCTGGCGGTGTGGAAGAAAGAGGATTTCCTCCAGCAGTCGCGCTTTGATATGTGCCACTGCCGGACGTGCGCGCGTCCCTTCGCCGTGCAGAAAGAGATCGATTACGCCATCGCGCTGCTGGAGCACAACGGCGATACCCGCGCCGGGATGCGCCGCGAAAGCTTCGAAACCTGCCCCGAGTGCAAGCGCCAGAAGTGCCTGGTGCCGTCCGATCGTATTGAACTGACTCGCCATATGAGAGAGGCCAGCTGATGAGTAATTTACTGGGCCCGCGCGATGAAAACGGTATTCCTGTGCCGATGACGGTAGACGAGTCTATCGCCAGCATGAAGGCATCGCTGCTGAAGAATATTAAGCGTTCCGCCTACGTGTATCGCGTGGACTGCGGCGGCTGCAACGGCTGCGAGATTGAGATTTTCGCCACGCTTTCGCCGCTGTTTGACGCCGAACGCTTTGGAATAAAGGTCGTTCCATCGCCGCGTCACGCCGATATCCTGCTGTTCACCGGGGCGGTGACCCGCGCCATGCGCTCACCGGCGCTGCGCGCCTGGCACTCCGCGCCGGACCCGAAAATCTGTATCTCCTACGGCGCCTGCGGCAACAGCGGCGGCATCTTCCACGATCTGTACTGCGTATGGGGCGGCACCGATAAAATTGTGCCGGTCGACGTCTATATTCCCGGCTGCCCGCCGACGCCGGCCGCGACGCTGTACGGTTTTGCGATGGCGCTGGGCCTGCTGGAGCAGAAAATTCACGCCCGTCTGCCGGGCGAGCAGGATGATAAGGCGGCGGAAATTCTGCATCCGAATATGGTCCAGCCGCTGCGGGTGCGCATCGACCGCGAAGCGCGCCGCCTGGCGGGCTATCGCTACGGTCGGCAGATTGCCGATGACTATATGCGCCTGCTCGGCCAGGGCGACAGCCAGGTCGTGCGCTGGCTGGAGGCGGAAAAAGATCCGCGTCTGACCGAGATCGTTACCCATCTCAATCAGGTGGTTGAGGAGGCGCGCATCCGATGAGTGAAACGGTGGTGTTCAGCCAGCTGAGCCGTAAATTTATTGATGAGAACGACGCCACGCCTGACCAGGCGCAGCAGGTTGTCTATTACAGCCTGGCGATTGGTCACCATCTTGGGGTTATCGACTGTCTGGAAACGGCGCTGAGCTGCCCGTGGGACCAGTACCAGGCGTGGATTGCGACCCTTGAAGCGGGCAGCACCGCCCGGCGTAAAATGGAAGGCGTGCCGAAATATGGCGAAATCGTTATCGACAGCAATCACGTGACGATGCTGGCCAACGCCTTTGATAACGCGCAGGTTGCGCAGACGCCGCAGCAGCAGGCGTGGAGCAGGCTGATGCTCAGCATGCTGCATGATATTCACCAGGAAAGCGCCATCTATCTGATGGTGAGGAGACTCCGTGACTGACGTTTTACTCTGCGTGGGCAACAGCATGATGGGCGACGACGGCGCGGGTCCGCTGCTGGCGGAAACGTGCGCGGCAAACCCGACGGGCCGCTGGGTGGTCATTGACGGCGGCAGCGCCCCGGAAAACGACATCGTCGCGATCCGCGAGCTGCGCCCCGATCGCCTGCTGATCGTCGACGCGACCGACATGGGGCTCAGTCCCGGCGCGATCCGCATCGTCGATCCTGACGATATCGCCGAAATGTTTATGATGACCACCCACAATATGCCGCTCAACTATCTGATCGATCAGCTGAAAGAGGACGTCGGCGAGGTGATTTTCTTAGGCATTCAGCCGGATATCGTCGGCTTCTACTATCCGATGACCCAGCCGATTAAAGACGCGGTGGCCGAGGTTTACCGGCGGCTGAACGGCTGGCAGGGCCTCGGCGGGTTTGCTCCGCTGGAAGCGGTGGCGGAGTGAGGTTTCCCCGGAGAGGCGTCAGCGCCGCTATCCGGGGGATTGCCGTTACGCCAGGTCTTCGCCGTTGCTGGCAATGACCTTTTTATACCACCAGAACGACTTCTTGCGCTTACGGTCGAGAGTGCCGTTGCCGGCGTCATCGCGGTCAACGTAGATGAAGCCGTAGCGTTTGCTCATCTCGCCGGTGGAGGCGGCCACCAGGTCAATGCAGCCCCAGCTGGTATAGCCCATCACCGGAATACCGTCTTCGATAGCGTCGCCCATCGCTTTGATGTGCTCGCGCAGATAGCTGATGCGATAGTCGTCGTTAATCTCGCCGTTGGCGTCGATTTCGTCCCGCGCCCCGAGGCCGTTTTCCACGAGGAACAGCGGCTTCTGGTAGCGGTCATACATCATATTCATGGTGATGCGCAGGCCGAGGGGGTCGATTCCCCAGCCCCATTCGCTGGCCTGAATATGCGGATTTTTTAACGACTTCACGATATTGGCCGCGTTGGTATTGTTGGCGTTCATCTCCGCCGAGGCGCAGCGCGAGGCGTAGTAGCTGAAGGAGACAAAATCGACGGTGTTGCGCAGGATCTCGTCGTCGCCCGGCTGTTTGACAATCGTCACGCCCTTCTCGCGGAGCACCCGCGCCGCCCATACCGGCCAGGCGCCGCGCGCCTGCACGTCGATGAAGAGCAGGTTTTCGCGATCTTTTTCCAGCGCCATCCACACATCTTCCGGCTTGCAGGACCAGGGGTAGAAGTTGCCGCCCGCCAGCATACAGCCAACCTGATTTTGCGCGTTCACCTCGTGGGCGATTTTGGTCACCTGGGCGCTGGCAATCAGCTCATGGTGCGCGGCCTGGTACTTCACCTGCTCCTGATTCTCGCCCTCTTCGAACGCCAGGCCGGCGCCGGAGTAGGGACTATGGAGCATGATGTTGATTTCGTTAAAGGTCAGCCAGTATTTCACCAGCCCGTCAAAGGCTTCAAAGCAGGTGCGGGCGTAGTGGGTAAAGAATCCCACCATTTTGCGATTGCGCCAGGAGCCGTATTCGGTCACCAGATGCATCGGCACGTCGAAGTGGCACAGGGTCACCAGCGGCTCGATATTGTGCTTTTTACACTCTTCAAACAGCGAACGGTAGAAGGCGATCCCCTGCGCATTCGGCTCCTGCTCGTCGCCGTTGGGGAACAGGCGGCTCCAGGCGATGGAGGTGCGAAATACGCTAAAGCCCATCTCCGCCATCAGGGCGATGTCTTCTTTATAACGATGATAAAAGTCTATCGCTTCATGGCTTGGGTAGAACTCATCGTCACGCAGCTGAAAGCGCTTCTCCAGCCCCAGCTTAACCGGCAGGCGCCTGGCCCCGTGGGGAAGGGTATCGACGGTAGTCAGCCCTTTGCCGCCCTCCAGATATGCCCCTTCAGCCTGGTTGGCGGCCAGTGCGCCGCCCCATAAAAATCCGTGTGGAAAAGTCGCCATGCGTTACCTCTGTGTCAAAAATTATGTTCAGGCGTGCGATGCTTCGGCCGTCGCCTGGCGCTGTCGGGCATCGGCGGCGGCATCTTCCACCGGGATATCCTCAAAGCCGAGCAGCAGGGTCAGAACAAACGACAGCACCACCGCCAGCGCCATCACGCCGAAGACCCAGACGAGAGTCATGGGATTCGCCGGATCGAAGAACTGGACGCTGGTAAACAGGCCCGGTGCCGCCATTGAATGGCTGGCAAGCCCGGCGATGCCGGCTACCGCGCCGCAGATAAAGCCGCTGATCAGGCTGGCGATCAGCGGGCGCTTGAGCCGTATCGCGACCCCGTACAGCGCCGGTTCGGAGATCCCGGCGAGAATAGCCGACGCCGCCGCCGCCAGCGCCGTCTGGCGCAGCTCCGGGTTTTTCGTTTTCCACGCCACCGCCAGCGAAGAGCCGCCCAGCGACAGGTTGGCGCCGATTTCCGACGGCATCACCATGCCCTCTTTGCCGGTTTCGGCAATGGTCTGAATGATCGTCGGCGTAAAGACGCGGTGCATCCCGGTCATCACCAGCAGCGGCCACAGGGCGCCCATAATCGCCACCGACAGCCAGCCCAGATAGTGATGAATGGTGTACACCAGCGTCGAGATGGCGCTACCGATCCAGATCCCGAGCGGGCCGATCAGCAGAATGGCCAGCGGCGCGGCGATCAGCACGATCAGCATCGGCTTGAGGAAGTTTTTCGTCACCGCCGGAGTGATTCTGTCGACCCAGCGCTCGATATAAGAGAGGCACCAGGTCATCACCAGCGCCGGGATCACGGTGTAGGTATATTTCACCGCGGTGACCGGAATAAAGGCGAACTCGACGTGCTCGCCCTGAGCGGCTTTGGCCATCAGCTCAATAAAGCTCGGATGCACCAGCACCCCGGCGAGGGCAATCGCCAGCGACATATTGGTTTTGAATTTTACCGCCGCAGAGGCGGCGACCATCAGCGGCAGGAAGAAGAATGCGCCGTCGCCGATCGTCGTCAGAATGGTGAGCGTCGGCGCGCCTTTCGGCAGGAGGCCGCTCATCTCGAGGATCATCGCCAGCAGCTTGACCATCGATCCGCCGATAATCGCCGGGATCAGCGGCGACATGGTGCCGATCAGCGCATCGAGGATCCCGGCGCCAACTCGCCTGAAGGTCAGCGGCGGTTTGCCCACGGGCTCCGCCGGGCGCATATCGCCCGGCAGCAGGCCAACGACTTCGCGATAGGCCTGGGAGACGGTATTGCCGACGATCACCTGGCACTGGTTATCGCTTCGCACGACGCCAAGTACGCCTTTCAGCCCTTTTAGGGTCGCGCTATCCACCTGCTCGTTGTCTTTGACCACGAAACGCAGGCGGGTCATGCAGTGGGTGACGGCGGTGACGTTTTCAACGCCGCCAATCGCCGAGACGATCTGCTGTGCCAGGGCTGCATAATTTTTAGACATCGGATTTTATCCTGTTTATCAATGGGGTACTGGCTTTTCACCGCGCCGTAAAGCTGCGTGGCGTCGTGCATATGTAGGAAACCGGTTCCACAAAATCATGATTAGTTTCATCGATTCATACAAGATCTAAAAAAATCAGTTTTCAAATTTGTGATTTTGATCGCTTTGTCGCGAAGAGGGAAAACAGGCCGTCAGCAACGTGAAGGCTGTAAAACGGCAGGGCGTGCAGTACACTGCGAGCATCTTTTGCAACAGGAAGAACAACATGGCAACGATGCTGGAGGTCGCTAAGCGCGCAGGGGTGTCGAAGGCGACGGTTTCGCGGGTGCTATCGGGCAACGGCTACGTCAGCCAGGAGACGAAAGATCGCGTGTTCCAGGCCGTTGCTGAAAGCGGCTACCGGCCGAATCTGCTGGCGCGCAACCTGGCCACCAAAAAGAGCCAGACCCTGGGACTGGTCGTCACCAATACCCTCTATCACGGGGTTTACTTCAGCGAGCTGCTGTTTCAGGTGGCGCGGATGACCGAAGACAAGGGGCGTCAGCTGATTCTGGCCGACGGCAAGCACAGCGCCGACGAAGAGCGCGAGGCGATTCAGTACCTGCTAGACCTGCGCTGCGACGCGATTATTATTTACCCGCGCTTTCTTAGCGTCGATGAAATGGACGAGATCGTCGAGCAGCACGACCGGCCAATCATGGTGCTTAACCGCCGCCTGCGGCGCAACGCCAGCCACTGCGTCTGGTCCGATCAAAAAGCCTCGGCCTTTGCCGCGGTACAGCAGCTCATCGCCCGCGGCCACCGTGAGATTGCGTTTATCACCGGCTCGCTGGATTCACCTACCGGCATCGAGCGCCTCGCCGGCTACAAAGATGCGCTGGCTCAGCACGACATTCCGCTCAATGAAGGGCTGATCGTGAAGGGAAAATGGACGCCGGAAACCGGTGCGGCCGGGGTTGAGACGTTGCGCCAGCGCAACGCCGGCTACAGCGCGCTGGTGGCGAGCAACGACGATATGGCGATTGGCGCGATGAAGCAGCTGCATCTGCACGGCGTGAAGGTGCCGGAGCAGGTCTCGGTGATTGGCTTCGATGATATCGTGCTGGCGCCCTATATGATCCCGGCGCTTTCCAGCGTCAAAATCCCGGTGACGGAGATGATCAAAGAGAGCATTAACCGGCTGATTTTCATGCTCGACGGCGGTGATTTAAAATTCCAGCAAACGTTCCCCGGCGAGCTGATTGAGCGCGATTCTCTTGGCGCAGGCCCCGGCGCCTGAGATCGTCACCTGTCATCGTCAGATGTGACGATGACAGAAATCACCCGATTAATTACCTTTACTATCAATTAGATAATAATTGGAACGTATTATGCATACTCCGGCGCGTAACCTTCTTACTGCTGGAGAAATGGATGAACCGTTTCATTATTGCCGACGCGAGCAAATGCATCGGCTGTCGTACCTGCGAAGTGGCCTGCGTGGTCTCTCATCAGGCCAATCAGGACTGCGCCGCGCTGACGCCAAAATCCTTTTTACCGCGTATCCATGTCATCAAGGGTGTCAACGTGTCGACGGCCACCGCCTGTCGTCAGTGTGAAGATGCGCCCTGCGCTAACGTCTGCCCGAACGGGGCCATCAGCCGCGATAAGGGCTTTGTCCACGTGATGCAGGAGCGCTGCATCGGCTGCAAAACCTGCGTGGTGGCCTGCCCGTATGGGGCGATGGAGGTGGTGGTGCGTCCGGTGATCCGCCATAGCGGCGCGGGCCTGAACGTGACGGCGGAAAAGGCCGAAGCCAATAAATGCGACCTTTGCCATCATCGCGAAGAGGGGCCCGCCTGTATGGACGCCTGCCCGACGCACGCGCTTATCTGCGTTGACCGCAATAAGCTTGAGCAGATGAATATTGAAAAACGTCGCCGTACGGCGCTGGCCTGGTAGGGCGATAGCGGCATGAACGGGGTGAAAATCCGCATCCGCGGTAAGGTGCAGGGGGTGGGATTTCGCCCCTTCGTCTGGCAGCTGGCGCAGCGCTTAGGGCGCCTCGGCGACGTGTGCAACGACGGCGACGGCGTGCTGGTTCGCCTGCTGGGCGACGAGGCGGAGTTTGTCGCCGCGCTGGCCCGCCGCTGCCCGCCGCTGGCGCGTATCGACAGCGCGCAGGCCTCACCCTTTGCCTGGGAATCCCTGCCGGAGGCGTTCACCATCTGCCGAAGCGGAGGCGGAACCATGCGCACGCAGATTGTTCCCGATGCCGCCACCTGTCCGGCGTGCCTGGCGGAAATGAACGATCCGCGGGAGCGCCGCTACCGCTATCCGTTTATCAACTGCACCCACTGCGGACCGCGCTTTACCATTATTCGCGCCATGCCCTACGATCGTCCGTTTACCGCGATGGCGCCGTTCCCGCTGTGCCCGTCCTGCGAAGCCGAATACCGCAATCCGGCCGACAGGCGCTTTCATGCCCAGCCGGTGGCCTGCGAATCGTGCGGGCCGCGGCTTGAGTGGCGCAGCGGGGAGGAGAGCCGCTACGGCGAGGCGGCGCTGCGGGCGGCAACAGACCGGCTTGCTGCCGGGCAGATTGTGGCGATTAAAGGGCTTGGCGGCTTCCATCTCGCCTGCGACGCCGGGAACCCACGCGCCGTGGCAATCCTGCGCCAGCGCAAGCATCGCCCGGCTAAGCCGCTGGCGGTGATGCTGCCGACGGCGGAGGGACTGCCGGCCGAGGCGCTGGCGCTGCTGTCGTCGCCCGCTGCGCCGGTGGTGCTGGTGGATAAAACGCGGATCGACGGCCTATGCGACGATATCGCGCCGGGGCTGGCGGAGGCGGGCGTCATGCTGGCGTCGAACCCGCTCCAGCACCTGGTGCTGCAGGCGCTGGCGCGCCCGGTGGTGATGACTTCGGGCAATCTCAGCGGGCGCCCTCCGGCGCTGGCTAATGACCGGGCGCTGGCGGATTTAGCCGGGATTGCCGACGGATTTTTGCTGCATAACCGCGATATCGTGCAGCGAATGGATGATTCCGTGGTGCGGCAGAGCGGGGAGATGCTGCGCCGTTCGCGCGGCTACGTGCCGGATGCGCTGCCGCTGCCGCCGGGGTTTCACGACGTCCCGCCGCTGCTGTGCCTCGGGGCGGATATGAAAAATACCTTCTGCCTGGCGCGCGGCGATGAAGCGGTGCTGAGCCAGCATTTTGGCGACCTCGGCGATGAGGGCGTGGAGGCGCAGTGGCGCGAGGCGCTGCGCCTGATGCAGGAGATTTACGCCTTCACCCCGCAGGGGATCGTGACCGATGCGCATCCGGGCTATCGTTCGACGCGGTGGGCGGCGTCGATGGCGCTGCCGATCGAGCGGGTGCTGCATCATCACGCCCATGCCGCCGCCTGTCTGGCGGAGCACGGCTGGCCGCTGGCGGGTGGGGACGTCATCGCCCTGGTGCTGGACGGCATCGGCATGGGGGAGGGCGGCGCGCTGTGGGGCGGCGAATGCCTGCGGGTCAACTACCGCCAGTGTGAACATCTGGCGGGCCTGCCGGCGGTGGCGCTCCCCGGCGGCGATCTGGCGGCTCGTCAGCCGTGGCGCAACCTGCTGGCCCACTGTCTGGCCTTTGTGCCGGACTGGCAAAACTATCCTGAAACCCAGGTTCTGCTCCGGCAGGCGTGGCCGCTGGTTGCCCGCGCCGTCGAGCGGGAAATTAACGCGCCTAAGGCCTCTTCCTGCGGGCGGCTGTTTGATGCCGTGGCCTGCGCGCTGGGCTGCGCGCCGACGAGCCTGAGCTACGAAGGGGAAGCGGCCTGCCGGCTGGAGGCACTGGCGGCGACCTGCGAGGGTGTCGATCATCCGGTTAGCCTGCCGTGGCGCGACGGTCGGCTGGATCTCGCCACCTTCTGGCGCCGGTGGCTAGGCTGGCAGGCGCAGCCGGCGCACAAGGCCTGGGCCTTTCACGACGCGCTGGCCCGCGGGCTGGCGGCAATGGCGCGCGACCACGCCGTCAGGCGCGGCATCTCTACGCTGGTGTTTAGCGGCGGTGTGCTGCACAACCGGCTGCTGGTTTGCCGATTGACGTTTTATCTGGCGGATTTTACTCTGCTGTTTCCGCATCAGCTGCCTGCCGGTGATGGAGCGATAGCGTTTGGTCAGGCGGCGGTCGCCGCCGCCCGCCGGCAGGCTCACAGGACACCATCATGATAGTGACGATTTTACGCCAGCAGCCGCGCGCTGCGGCGCTGGTGCTGGGGCTTATTGTAGCCAACCTGATTGCCTGGGTCTGGGCGTGGCAGGCCTTTGGCGACAGCGGCGCGCTGATGGCCGCCAGCCTGCTGGCCTGGGGATACGGCCTGCGCCATGCGGTCGATGCCGATCATATTGCGGCGATTGATAGCGTGACGCGCAAGATGATGCAGCAGGGGCGGCGTCCGTTCGGCGTTGGCGCCTGGTTCTCTCTGGGGCACTCGTCGATTGTGGTGCTGGCCTCCGCCGCCATTGCCGCCACCGCGACGGCGTTCGGCCAGCAGATGAGCTGGTTTCACGATACCGGCAGCGCGATCGGCACCGCCGTTTCGGCGCTGTTTCTGCTGCTGATGGCCTTTATCAACCTGGTTATTCTGCGCAGCGTCTGGCGCAGCTTTCAGGCGTGGAAACGCGGGGAGAAGGTGGGCGATGAGGTAGCGGCGGGCGGCGGGATGATGAGCTGGCTGTTCGGCAAAACCTTCCGCCTGATTAGCCGCAGCTGGCAGATGTACCTGGTTGGCTTTCTGTTCGGCCTCGGGTTTGATACCGCGACCGAGATCGGCGTGCTGGGCATCTCCGCCGCCAGCGCCTCGAGCGGCATCTCTATCTGGTCGATTATGGTCTTCCCGGCGCTGTTTGCCAGCGGCATGGCGCTGGTGGATACCCTCGATAATGTGCTGATGGTGGGCGCCTACGGCTGGGCGTTCAGCAAGCCGCAGCGCAAGCTCTATTACAATATGACCATTACCGGGACTTCGGTGGTGGTGGCGCTGTTTATCGGCGGCATGGAGGCGCTGGGCCTGCTGATGGATAAATTTGCGCTCAGCGGCGGGCCGTGGCGCTGGGTGGGGGCGCTGAACGATAATCTTGGCAACGCCGGCTTCGTGGTTATCGGGCTGTTTGTCGCCTGCTGGGTGCTGTCGGTGATTAACTATCGCTGGCGCGGATACGATAATCTGGCGCAGTAGGTCGGGCCTTTTAATGGTTCGGGGTCCCGGCTCGCGCATTATTCACCAGGGCCGGGAAAGGCAGCTATTTAGATGAGCGTAAAGCCCGTAAATCACCGCCTTCAGATGCTGATTGATCTTCATAACAATCCCGGCCGCCTGAGCCGGGATTTTACCTTAAGGATCAGTCACGGCTTCGTTTCAGGCAATCATAGCGGGGCTTCTCCCGCCGGATGACCGGCAGGTCACCGGTATCGTTAAGCGCCCCGGGGAACGTCTTGATCCACAAATCCATTTTCTTCTTGCTGAAATGAGCCGCGCTTAACCCTTCGGCACAGCCGAACAGCTCCCGGCTGTTCTGGGCGGTGATCACAATGCAATCTGGCATCACTCTGATTTTTATTGGCATACCCGGCGTAAATCCGGCCTGCGAAAGCCAGTCACCCTCGAGCGGGATATAGTCATGCCGCATACGGTCATAAAACTCCGTGCGGCTAAGCGGTTGCGGTGACTCCGCTGTGGATTTATTCTGCAAGTGCTTAACGGATTTTTTACGTAACAGCTCGCAATTTTTACCACTCGTTTCTGATTCATCAGAATCTATTTTGGCAATAGCACTTTCTGGCTTAAAATTCTGCTCAGCCATATTCAACTCCTTGATAGTTGTCTGTGGTTAGCGGTGTGGAGGTGCTGGTAACACTTTCATACCGCGCTCTTTAAAAATCTTCCTGCTTATTCCATCCTTCCGTTATGACAGGTGAGGATTTTATCTGGCTTTATTTATTACACCGTGCTGAATAAAAACACAGTATATATTTCATGGACAGTATTGATTATTGCGAAGGGGATTCAGGAAAGAATATAAGATCATGCAACGTTGCATTATTAATAGGAGTACACGGTACTTTTGTCATGGGTAGCGGCATTGAGGGTATCTATCCGCTGCCTTCTGTCAAGAATGGCGGACTGATGAATACTTCCTTCCACCCTGGATACTGGGGCGAGCCAGAGTACGGGCAACGAGATGAACGGTAAGGCTAAAGGGTATCTATGAGCGAATATCGGACCTAAGACTTTAAAAATTTCTTTCTTTTTTATTGTTGTCATAATCTAATACCACGTCAGTATATTGTGATGTTGAGTTTAACGAAATAATATTGTAAGGGATGTATATGAATTTAGATGCTACAGCTAAAGACTTTACGTGGCCGATTAATGTTGAATATTCATTGGTCGATAACCTATATACGAAAGCAACAATACAAATTGGGCCAGGGATTACAACGCTGGTTGGGCCAAATGGTAGTGGTAAAACTCGAGCACTACGTGCAATAAAATTAAAATTAATGAGTGGAAATATGATGACTGCTCAAAATAGGAAAGTACATTTTCTTTCGGCAGGACGTAGTAGCCCATTTGAATCCTATAGGTCTAGCTCAGATAGTCCTCATGGTGTCAATTCTGGCGATGCAGCAATTGGAAACGTTAGTTACCTTGAACACTGGTGGAATTATGAAAGTGTTACTGGTGACTTAATGGTTTTAGACCGGCGACCTGACCTCAAACTTAAAATTGAAGCACGTTTGCAACAGTTGTTTGATCGAAGCGTTGAACTAAAGTGGTCTCAAAGTGGAATGACTATTAGAATAACATCCCTCACTGGCGGCGATGGCTATGCAGCTAATCACGAAGCAAGCGGAATACTGCAGGTTGTCGCGTTACTATCTGCAATTCATAACGACGAGATAGGCGCATTGATTATCGATGAGCCAGAGATCTCACTACACCCACAACATCAAGCATTCCTGCTTGAAGAGATGGAATTGGTAGCAGGCGATCCCAATAATCCAAATAAAAAGTTGATTATCATAGCAACACATTCACCTTCAATGTTGCCGCTGCGACGAATTGGAGAGTTATCAAAAATAATATTTTTTAACTCAGCACAGCAGATTCCAGCTCAGATCTCAAACAATGCGGACATTCTTAGAAATAAAAAACTGGCTGCATTAATAGCACGCCTTAGCGCTACCCATCGAACAGCTATGTTCGCTGAGCATGTATTATTAGTCGAAGGACCTAGCGACGAAATAATCGTAACACAACTGGCGAGAAAGTTCGGTCTCCGTCTCCTTGCGCGTAACGCTCAGATACTTCCAGTTACTGGTAAGGGAGAATTTATAGAAGCTGCGAAGCTTTTTCGCCTGATGAACAAGCGAGTTAGTTTGCTTGCAGATCTCGATGCTCTAGCTGACGAGAATGATTTAGTGAATTTTTTCAGTGGATTACCAGAAGCTGGGACGATTGCAGACCAGGTAGGGCGAACAAATCTCGCTGATCTTGACAGAGATTTGCGAGTAGCAATTACAACCTTCATTACTGACTTTAAGGAGGAGGTAGATTTAGCGGCTGAAAATTATCTTGATTGGTCAAGTAAAGATTCTGGGGCTGATGCCAAACGTCGCGTGACGTTAGCACGTATTCTTACTGAACCGAAAAGTTTTGGTGCCGAAGCATCATCTAGAGCTGAAAGTCTTAGCAAAAAATACGATGTGCTATTGAAATCGTTACACAATCTTGGATGCTTTTTTTTACGTCGGGGGGCAATAGAGAATTATTATGGAGTGACAGAAGAGATTGGAACAGGAAAGCCAGATCGTGCAGCACTAGAGGCTGCTGGATTTGAAACTCGAGAAACACACGAACTTGCAGCATGCTATGATGATATTTATGCTGCCTTACATTATGCTGCACCAAACCAGCTTGTCGATGAAGATCATCTCCTTCGTATGAAACTCGGTGCTATTTTGACACCAGTGATGCTTGGCATGACATTCAACAGTAGCGATCAACAACTTGATATAATAGCCAGATCTACAATCGGGATTGATGCAACAGTTTTCAAACTAACTAATAAATCTACCGAGCAACACCTTAAGTTTGAAGTTGATATTTCATCACCATTATTTGAACGTGCTGCGTTCCCTTTCGAAATATCTCCATCTGATAATCCAATTACGATTATTCCAAGAGTTTTGCCAGGAATTAAAAAATAAAACGTGAGCGCTGTAGTTTATGTAAATTTATGGTCTATGATCGTTCGCTAATGATATTTTTATATAAGTTAGTAGAGTTGAAAGCATTAGGGTCAAAGAAATCATCAGGGCTGCTACAGCCCTGATGAATCAATTACCCAATCATCTTATTTATTAATAATGTACAATAGACTTCAGTTTATAAAAAGAATTGTGCTTTTCATTTTTAATACCGTTCAGTAGAAATTGATTACAAGGTAGTCCTTAGCTTCTCGCACATCAGGTAAGGTTAAATGATGTCCGCCCGTGGCACTCATGGCACCTACACAACGGCGCCCATCGAGGCCCAGTTGGACAGTAAAATGTGTTTGTCCAGCGGTACCTGCCTGTGGCATCTATCTCAGCAATACCTGAATCAGCTGAACGAAGATATACACCGTCGCTGCCGCTTGTACTGCCCGGAACCCCCATCTGAGATAGCGCCATTGATGGCGTTCCCTGGCATCAGCGGCTTCAATAGCGGGGTCAGAAGTTTTTCTTTTCCTGGTCCGGAATTCATCGATTACCCACAGGATGAGAATAAAGATGATGAGGGTTTTCTGAAGAATGGGATTATCCACAAAGAGGGACTCCGGCCTGCTCGCTGATAAAGGCAGAATAGATGAACCTCCTTCACGTAGCCACCACTAAATGTAGGGGTAAAACTAATTTTCATCCTGAAGGATTTTGCGGTGATTCTGTCCGTGGCGGGGGAGCGTAAATCTGCAGGGCACTCTTCACCTTCCACACACGTCTTTTGCGTTAGCCCATTCACTTTGCGAAACAAGGGAGCAATGGACGCAATTGGTTGAGCATTTTTACCAGATAAACATTTCTCATAATAAGCTGGCCTGGCTGAAGGCGCTCTGATAAACAAGCCGATAGCCCGAAGGGAAGCTGGCGCGCAGATAGCATCCTGGCCGTATACGGTGGTGATGGTGATGGTGTTGAGAGAGGGGCCGGATATACGAACGCAATATACCCCCGTTACACAACTGAAGAGATGGGTTGTATAACGGGGGGCATCCATACACGGGCAAGGCGTTGACGTCGCGACCCAGGAAAGCGCTTAGCTCACCAGCTGCTTCAGCAGCGCAAAGGCCTCTTTCATCCGGTCTTCGCTGACCACAAAGGCGCGCAGCTGGTTTTCCGCATCCACGCCTTTAGCCACCAGGCCGTCGTTGGCGGCCACGATATTCCACGTTAAATCTTCGCGCCGCGTATCTCCGGCCAGATGCAGCGGGAGAGCCGGGGTTTTCACCTTCACCAGCATCGGCGGCAGCTTCAGCTCGCCCGGCTGCTCCAGCAGATTTTTGCTCAGGCACATGGCGCTGAGCAAAATAGGCTGCAGGAACGGCAGCACCATGCCGTTAATTTCGGCGCAGTCGCCGAGGGCGAAGATTGCCGGATGGCTGCTGCGCAGGCGGCTATCGACCACCACGCCGCGGTTAATCTCAAGGCCTGCTCGACGCGCCAGGGCGGTTTCCGGGCGCAGGCCGGCGGCGGCAACCACCGCGTCCACGGTCACGCTGCGCTGACGATCGACGGTTACGCGGATGCCGTCAGCGGTTTGCTCCAGCCCTTCGAGCTGGGTTTTCAGCATCAGGTGCACGCCCATATCGGTTAACCGATGCTGCAGGCGGCTGCTGGCCTCCGGCGGCATCAGCGCCGACAGCACGCTGGCGGAATTGTCGACCACCGTCACCGCTTTGCCGGCGCGGCAGAAATCCATCGCCAGCTCGCAGCCGATCAGCCCGCCGCCGACGATCAGCACGCGCCGCGCGTCGTGGAGCCGGGTTTGGGCGGCGCCGTATTCTCGCTGGCTGTTGAGGGTGAGCATCAGCTCGCGGCCCGGCACCGGCGGAATAAACGGCGCGGCGCCGGTCGCCAGCACCAGCTTGTCGTAGCGCCACTCGCGATCCTGACTTTTGACCACTTTGCCCTCGGCGTCGATATCGCTCACCCGGACGTGGGGGAACAGGCGCAGGTTATACTGTTCGGCAAACTCCCCTGCGGTTTGCAGGGTCAGATCCTCGGCATTCTGACCGCGGCTGATGACGTGGCTGAGATCCGGTTTGTTGTACTCATCCATGCTGTCGGCGGCGATCAGCGTCAGCGGGATCTGCGGGTCCTGCTTACGAATATTTTTTACCAGCTGGCGGGCCGCGAAGCCCGAGCCGATGATGACGATACCATCACTCATTTTGCCTCCGTTGCCAGAACGTCAAAGACATCTTTGCCGAGAGAGCACTCAGGGCACAGGAAGTTATCCGGTACGTCGCTCCACGGGGTGCCAGGCTGGACGTCCTGGTTCGGTTCGCCTTTCGCCGGATCGTAGATCCACTGGCACACGCTGCACTGCATCGACGGGCCGAGGTCGGCCGCGGCGGCAGCGGCGCAGGCGCTCTGTTCAGCCGACGCTTTTTTATCGGCGCTGGCCGGCAGCGGGGAGAGGGCCCACTGGCGGGCGATTTCACGGCCGTGCTCGCGGCAAATTTCCAGCGCATCCAGATCCGGGCGCCATTTCGCCTTCAGGCTCAGGGACATTTCAAAGCCGGCATCCTGCAGGCGGGTAGAGAGGCGGTCAACCGCGCCGCCGCTCCAGCCGTGGGAGCCAAAGGCGCTGGCGCGTTTATTGCGAAAACGCAGGCCGGTCATCTCTTCCACCAGGCCGGCGATTTTCGGCATCATGACGTTGTTCATGGTCGAGGTCCCCACCAGCACGCCTTTTGAGCGGAACACGTTGGTGAGAATTTCGTTTTTGTCGCTGCGGGCGACGTTAAAGATTTTCACCGCCACGCGCGGGTCGATGTCGGTGATGCCCTGGGCGATAGCGTCGGCCATCATGCGGGTGTTGTTGGACATGGTGTCGTAGAAAATGGTGATGCGGTCTTCCTGATAATCCGCCGCCCATTTCAGGTACAGCTCGACGATTTGCGTCGGGTTGTCGCGCCACACCACGCCGTGGGAGGTGGCGATCATATCCACCGGCAGGTTGAATCCGAGGATCTCGGTAATTTTCGGCGTCACCAGGCGGCTGAACGGCGTCAGGATATTGGCGTAGTAGCGCTGGCACTGTTCGAACAGCTCGGTCTGATCCACTTCGTCGTTGAACAGGTGTTCGTCGCAGTAGTGCTGGCCGAAGGCGTCGTTGCTGAACAGCACCGCGTCTCCGGTCATATAGGTCATCATGCTATCCGGCCAGTGCAGCATCGGGGTTTCCACGAAGATCAGCTGCTTACCGTTGCCGAGATCGAGGCTGTCGCCGGTTTTCACCACGTTGAAGTTCCACTCCGGGTGATGGTGGTGGCCGGTGATGGAGTCGATGGCGTTGGCGGTGCAGTAAATCGGGGTGTCCGGGATTGAGTTCATCAGCTCGGTCAGCGCGCCGGCGTGGTCCTCTTCCGCATGGTTAATCACGATGTAGTCGATATCGGCGAGGTCGATTTCGCTGCGCAGGTTCTGTACGAACTCGCGGCTGAATTTATGATCCACGGTATCGATCAGGACGTTCTTTTCTTCCCGGATCAGATAGCTGTTGTAGCTGCTGCCGCGCAGCGTTTTATATTCGGTTCCGTGGAAATCACGCACTTCCCAGTCGCGTTGGCCAACCCAATGAATGTTATTTTTAACCAGAATAGACATAGCAACCTCAATTAATTCAGCGTTTTCAAAATAAGATGTTTTGCTTATATCAAGCTGCGTGCCAACTTTTTAATATATTGATTTTATTTGATTTATTATTTTTTGCTAAAAGCGTTGCTGTCAAAATGACAATGGTTAAAATAGTCGTTATGACTATTGTGATTGTCAAAATGACAGTGAGGCAGCGATGAGCTTTTCCGTAGAGGCGCTGGCGAAAATCGCCATTGATTTGCAAAGCGATATCGGCCATGCCGACCGCTTCCCGCGGCTGATTGCCACCCTGCGGCAGATCCTCGGCTGCGATGCCTCGGCGCTGCTGCGCTATGAGGCGCATCAGTTTGTGCCGCTGGCGATCGACGGCCTCGCCCAGGACGTGCTGGGGCGGCGCTTTTCCCTCGAAGGGCATCCGCGCCTGGAGGCGATCGCCCGAGCCGGCGACGTGGTGCGCTTCCCGGCGGATAGCGACCTGCCGGACCCGTATGACGGGCTGATCCCCGGCCAGGAAAGCCTCAAGGTTCACGCCTGCGTTGGGCTGCCGCTGTTTGCCGGGCAAACGCTGATCGGCGCGCTGACCCTCGACGGCATGGACGCCGACCGCTTTGACAGCTTCAGCGATGAGGAGCTGCGGCTGATTGCCGCGCTGGTGGCGGGGGCGCTGAATAACGCGCTGCTGATCGCCCGCCTGGAGAACCAGAACGTGCTGCCGGAGCCGAGCGTGAGCTACCCGGCCGCCGAGCGCCAGGAGATTATTGGCCTTTCGGCGCCGATGCTGCAGCTGAAAAAGGAGATTGATATCGTCGCGGCATCGGATCTCAACGTGCTGATTGACGGTGAAACCGGCACCGGCAAGGAGCTGGTGGCGAAAGCGGTGCATCAGGGCTCGCCGCGCGCCGCCAATCCGCTGGTCTATCTTAACTGCGCGGCGCTGCCGGAAAGCGTGGCCGAGAGCGAGCTTTTTGGTCACGTAAAGGGGGCGTTTACCGGGGCTATCAGCAACCGCAGCGGCAAGTTTGAAATGGCCGATAACGGCACGCTGTTCCTCGATGAGATCGGCGAGCTGTCGCTGGCGCTGCAGGCGAAGCTGCTGCGCGTGCTGCAGTATGGCGACATTCAGCGCGTCGGGGACGATCGCAGCCTGCGGGTGGACGTGCGGGTGCTGGCGGCCACCAACCGCGACCTGCGCCAGGAGGTGGTTGAAGGGCGCTTTCGCGCCGACCTTTATCACCGGCTGAGCGTCTTTCCGCTGTCAGTGCCGGCGCTGCGCGAGCGGGATCAGGACGTGGTGCTGCTGGCGGGCTATTTCTGCGAGCAGTGCCGCCTGCGGATGGGGCTGGGGCAGGTGGTGTTAAGCGGCGCCGCGCGGGCAAGGCTGGGCGCCTGGTCGTGGCCCGGCAACGTTCGCGAGCTGGAGCATGCGATTCATCGCGCGGTGGTGCTGGCGCGGGCGACCCAGGCGGGGGATGAAATCGTGCTGGAACCGCAGCACTTTCAGTTTGCCGGCGACGCGCCGAACCTGCCGAGCGCCGCGCCGCCGGCGCCGACGCAGGCGCTAAACCTGCGTGAGGCGACGGAGTCATTCCAGCGCGAGGCGATCGCCAGGGCGCTGGCGGAGAATAACCGCAGCTGGGCGGCGGCGGCCCGGGCGCTGGCGCTGGACGTCGCCAACCTGCATCGGCTGGCGAAGCGTCTGGGGCTTAAAGAATCCCGGCCTGATAAAAGTTCTGCAGGTTAATCGCGCCGACCAGCTGGCCACTTTCATCCACTACCGGGGCGGCGCTGATTTTGTGCTTCATCAGGCGCTCTTTGGCTTCAACCGCGCGGCTCTCGGCCTGCAGCGTCACGCCGCTGCGGGTCATCGCCCGGCTGACGGTATCCTCAAGGGTGCCGCCGCCCACCAGCCAGCGGCGCAGGTCGCCGTCGGTGAATACGCCCTCGACGCGGTTTTGCGCATCGCATACCGCTACCAGCCCCAGCCCGGTGCGGCTGAGTTCAAGCATGGCGGCCATCACGCTGGCGGTGACGTCAACGCGCGGCACCTCCTCGTCGCGACGCATCAGATGGTGGACTTTATTCAGCAGCCGCGCGCCGAGCGCGCCGGCCGGATGCGAGCGGGCAAAATCTTCTTCATTGAAGCCGCGGGCCTGCATCACCGCCATCGCCAGCGCGTCGCCGAGCATCAGCGTGTTAACGGTGCTGGAGGTCGGTGCGAGGTGCATCGGACAGGCTTCGCGCTCTACGGCAATATCCAGCACCGCCCTGGACGCCAGCGCCAGCGGGGATTTCGATTTGCCGGTCATCGCCAGCAGAGGAATCGATTTTTCTTCCAGCCGCGGCACGATCAGGTCGAGCTCCTTCGCCCCGCCGGAATAAGAGATAAAGAGCATCACGTCGCGGCCGTCGAGCATCCCCAGATCGCCGTGCAGCGCCTCCGCCGGGTGGACAAAAAACGCCGGCGTGCCGGTGCTGGCAAAGGTGGCGGCCAGCTTTTTGCCGATATGGCCTGATTTACCGATGCCGGAAACAATCAGTTTACCCTCGCAGTGGATGATGGTTTCCGCCGCGCGGATGAAGTCGTCGCCCAGGCGTTCAGGCAGGCGGCTCGCCTCCTGGAGCTCCAGCAGCAGGGTCTGGCGTCCGGCTTCTAACAGAAAGTTACTCATGATCTTCTCCAGTAATAATCACTTTGATGCCTTGCTCTTCCAGCGCCCGCTGGAACGTCGGGTCGATACCGGCATCGGTAATCAGCATATCCACGCTTTCAAGGCCGCAGACGATGTTTGGGCTCTTACGGCCAAACTTCGATGAGTCGGCCATCAGGATCACTTCCCTGGCGGCATTGCACATCGCTTTGCTGACGGTATAAACCTCGTTGAAGGTGGTAACGCCGGCGTTCAGATCGATGCCGTCGGTACCCATAAACAGCTTATCGAAGCTGAACTGCTCGAAGGCATTCTCCGCCAGCTGCCCGTGAAAGGAAGCTGATTTTTTGCGAAAGGTGCCGCCGGGCATCAGAATCGTTTGTTCATTGTCGAGCTCAGAGAGGGCGTTAACGATATGCAGGCTGTTGGTCATTACCGTGATGTTATTGAAGCGGCTGAGCAGGGGCACCATCTGTAGTACCGTACTGCCGGCATCGAGGATGATCGAGTCGCCATCGTGAATAAAGCGCACGGCGGCTTCGGCGATGCGCGCTTTCTTCGCGGTATTGATCAGCGTCTTATGATCGATAGGCGGGTCGCTTTCGTCTTTATTCAACACCACTCCGCCGTAGGTGCGAATGACGGTTCCGGCATGTTCGAGGGTCACCAGATCCTTGCGGATTGTCGTACCGGTGGTATCGAAGTGTTGCGCCAGCTCTTCGACCGAGCATTTACCCTGCGACTGCAGATGCTCAAGAATAGCGGCCTGTCGCTGACGTGGTTTCATAGCGGTTACATCCTGCGTTTAAAGTTTCGATATGATAATTTCGCAAGATATTTACTTTTACAACGAAATTATACATGTTTCGGTTTAAGCGCTAATGATAGTGCATTCCGACAGAGCGGATCATGGGGAAAGATCATATCCGGCTGCAATTCCTGCAAAAGTTTGCCGTCAAGCGCCGGGATTGTTTGCGGACGCGCGAAGACGGTCAGGCCCTTCATCAGCAGCGTGCCGCTGATGCGGTCGTGTTCATCAACCGCAATGGCGACGATGGCCCGCGGCTTGAAGCGGCCCGCTGAGCGTCCGACGCCGACGCGGCCCTGCTGACAGAGTTTATCGAACTCGCGGTTAAAGCGGCGGATCTGCCAGCCGCCGAAGGCGAGCTGGGCGATCCAGGCGATGGCGGCGACGGTGATTAATGCGCTAACCATAAAATCTCCTTAAGGCGTGGCGTCGGGAAGAACCCGGATCGCGGCGCGACCCGGGAACCGGCGGTTAAAACATCACCTGCCCGCCGGTGACGTTGATGGACTGCCCGGTGCAGTAAGAGGCCTGTGGGCTGGCGTAAAACATCAGTACGTTGAGCACGTCCTGATAATCGCAGCCGCGCTTCAGCGGAACCTTGTCGACGTAGTACTGCTCGACCTGATCTTCGGCAATACCCAGCTTGTGGGCATACTGCGGCAGCAGAGACTGGAACATCGGCGACTTCAGCAGGTTGCCGAGCATCAGCGCGTGCACGGTAATACCGTACTCCGCCAGATCCAGCGCCAGCGACTGGGTCAGCCCCACGCCGCCAAACTTCGCCGCGCTGTAGCCGGAATTATGCTTGCTGCCCACTTTGCCGGATTTGGAGTTGATCTGAATGATGCGTCCCTGAATGCCGTCGCGGATCATCAGCCGTGAAAACTCGCGGGCGCAGAGGAAGTAGCCCACCAGATTGACCTGCAGCGAGCGGTCGAAGTCGCCCAGCGCAAAATCGCTGATAAAGGCCGCTTTGGCGATCCCGGCACTGTAAACCAGCAGATCCACGCGGGCGAATATCTCGTCCACGCCGCGGGCGAGCGCGACGACGCTGGCCTCGCTGGTCGCATCGGCGCCAAAACCGTACGCCGTCCCTTCGCCATACTCGGCGTTAATCGCCTGCGCCACGCGGGTGGCCTTATCGCTTTGAATATCAACCACCGCCACGCGATATCCTTGCGCGGCGAGGCCACGACACAGAAACTCACCTAAGGTTTGTCCTCCGCCGATGACAACAGCAACCTGACTCATAGTTCTCTCCTTACAGCTTAAGCAAAAAATTTCAGTACACAGCCGGGGGCGATTGCCTCCGGTACCGGGCCGGCCACGTGAACCGTCCCCGGAAACTCCGCCACGCGGTGGCCGTCGAAACGCAGCGTGATATGGCCCAGCTCGCGCAGATTCTGTTCCGCCACGTCGCCCACCGCGGTGACCGGGTAGCGCCGATCGCCCAGCTGGAGCTCCGCCCCCGGCGCCAGCGAGCCGACGAGCTCGCCGTGGTTGTGAATAAAGCAGTACTCTTCGATATCCGCCGGCGCGCCCTCGCGGAAGGTAATCAGCATCCGATCCTCAAGCGCCATCGTCGCGCTGGCGCCGATATGCGTAATGGTGGTCTGGTAAATCACGGTCATCTTCAGGAACCTCTTATTGGTAAATAAATCCGGAAACGAACCAGGCGATCAGCACCGTTGGCGCGCCGGTCAGGAAGCGGCTGACCAGCACCGAAGGCACCCCGACGCGCACCGTCTCCTGACGGGCTTCGGCGAGCGACAGGCCGACCGGGATAAAGTCGCAGGCCGCCTGGGCGTTAATCGCAAACAGGGCGGGGAGGGCGAGATGCGGCGGAATATTACCGAGGCCAATCTGCACGCCGATCAGCACGCCGATAACCTGGGCGATAACCGCGCCAGGGCCGAGGAACGGCGACAGCAGCGGGAAGGAGCAGATCAGCGCCAGCGTCACCAGCCCCAGCGGATGGCTGGCGAGCGGCGCCAGGCCGTGGGCAATCCAGTCGCCAATGCCCGAGGCCATGATGATGCCGATCAGCGCCGAGACGAAGGCCATAAACGGCAGGATCGTTTTCAGCACCGTGTCGATGGTGTCGCGCCCGGCCTGGAACAGCACCGCCACCACGGAGCCCATTCCCATACCGACCCTGGCCAGCAGGCCGTCGCTCTGCTCGGTGATTTTTTTACTGGCATCGTAATCGCGACCCGCAGGCTGATGCGGGGCCGGTTCGTCGGCGCCGGCATCAGCGACGGAGTGGATATTCTCTTCCTTAACGCCTGAGACGTAGATGTCCTCAAGGATATATTGCGCCAGCGGCCCGGACTTGCCGGTGGCGTGGATATTGATGGTCGGAATACGCCGCTTCGGGTAGATGCCGCAGCGCAGGGTGCCGCCGCAGTCAATAATCGCCACGCCGATCTCAGCTTCCGGCGGTTCCCCCTCTTTAAAGCCGTCCACGGCCTGCCAGCCGGTGAGCCGGGCGATCTTGTCGACGATGGCCGGGCGGGTTCCGGCGGTGATATAGACTATTTTTTTGCCTTCGACGGCGTCCAGCTCAAGCGGGCCGCCCCAGCCGCTGGCCCCTTTTTCAATACGAATACGCGTCATGATGCAGCTCCGGACAGATGCACTTTTTGTGCAAGCTGGATGGCCATTTTTTTCTCAAAAATGGAGGTTGTCAGATCGGTCACCCAGCCGCGGAAGAAGTTGGTCACCAGGCCAACCAGCAGATAGCTCACCGCCAGCGGCCCCAGCGGCAGGCCGAGGGTGGTTAAGCCGTTGGCGATCCCGAGATAGACAAACAGCTCGCCGGGGTTGATATGGGGAAACAGGCCGTTCATGGAGTGGCAGCTGTAGGAGGCCGCCGCGTAGTAGCTGGGCTTGTACTTCTCGGGCATAAAGCGCCCCAGGCTCAGGGTCATCGGGTTACAGAAAACGAACGTTCCGATACAGGGCAGCAGCAGGTAGCGGGAGACGGGATTCCCGGCGCAGCGCTGCGCCAGCTTTTCGATCCGCTGCTGGCCGATAAAGTTGATCAGCGCGTTCATGATAACCAGTAGACTGATCAGCAGAGGGAGGATCCCGGTAACCATACCGGTAAAGACCTCGCCCCCCTTCTGAAACAGGCCGATAAACCATTCGGCGCCGTGGGTAATAACTTCAATCATCATTCTCTCCTTTGTAGCGTTATTTTTCTTGCTAACTGGCAGCTGATTTTAATCACTTTGAAAGGTTTAAAAGTGTTAAATTGATCGCAAAATGAAAGATAAATATTTTAATTTGAAAGTTTATTGCCGATGGGATGAAAATTTCACCCTGCAAATTGGCCGGGAAGAGGATCTTCGGGCGGGGAGAGAGGGGGCGGGCAGGACTATTTTGTCCGCGAATACATTGCCGCTTCCTTGTTGACGGCCGCATGCTTTACCATAATTACCCCTTGCCGAATTTGTTAAATGGAAGTCCCATGTTGAAGCGTCGCTATCTGGCACTACTCCCGCTGTGCGTACTCCTCGCTGCCTGTAGCAGCAAACCTAAAGCCACCGCAGTAACGGAGACCACGGGAGGATCCGGTGGCTTCCTGCTGGAGCCGCAGCATAACGTTATGAATATGGGGGGAGATTTCGCCAACAATCCTGCTGCGGAGCAGTTCATCGACAAAATGGTGAGCAAGCACGGATTTGACCGGCAGCAGCTGCACGAAATTCTCTCCCAGGCTAAGCGTCTGGATTACGTCCTGCGCCTGATGGACCGCCAGGCGCCGAGCGGACTGCCGCCGTCCGGGCCGAACGGCGCGTGGCTGCGCTACAAAAAACAGTTCATCACCCCGGATAATGTGCAAAACGGCGTGGCGTTCTGGAATCAGTATCAGGATGCGCTGAACCGCGCCTGGCAGGTCTACGGCGTACCGCCGGAAATCATTGTCGGTATTATTGGCGTGGAAACCCGCTGGGGGCGCGTGATGGGGAAAACCCGCATTCTTGACGCCCTGGCGACGCTCTCCTTCAGCTATCCGCGACGCGCCGAGTACTTCTCCGGCGAGCTGGAAACCTTCCTGCTGATGGCGCGTAGCGAAAGCGACGATCCGCTGAACCTTAAAGGCTCCTTCGCCGGCGCAATGGGCTACGGTCAGTTTATGCCCTCCTCGTATCGCCAGTACGCGGTGGATTTCAACGGCGACGGGCATATCAACCTGTGGGACCCGGTGGATGCGATCGGCAGCGTTGCCAACTACTTCAAGCAGCACGGCTGGGTGAGCGGCGATCTGGTCGCGGTACCGGCAATGGGTCAGGCCCCGGGTCTGGAGAACGGCTTTAAGACCAATTACAGCGTATCGCAGCTGACGGCGGCCGGCCTGACGCCAACGCAGCCGCTGGGTAACCATCAGCAGGCGAGCCTGCTGCGCCTCGATATTGGTACCGGCTACCAGTACTGGTACGGGCTGCCGAACTTCTACACCATCACCCGCTATAACCACAGCACCCACTACGCGATGGCCGTCTGGCAGCTCGGCCTGGCCGTTTCTCAGGCCCGCGGACAGTAAGCCTGCCCCGAGACTTCCCTCTGCCTGGAGGGGAGTCTGTTACATTTTGCAGCATTTCCCTTCGTTGACGCTGATTTACATTATTCCGCCGATCCAATAGTGTTATGTTATAACGTATTGAATGAGGCAAAGATGTTCACTTCTCTTTTTTCAAGCTCCGCCGCGCTGCGCGTAGGCTTCGCCTGCGTCCTACTGGCGCTGCTGTGGCTGGCGACATGGTGGGCGGTAACCTTGCCATGATTGAACTGGAAAACCTGGTTGCCGGGTATGACGAGCTGGCGATTACCCCGGCGCTGAGCGGCGTTATCGCCGCGGGCAGCCTGATGGCTATTGTCGGTCTGAACGGCTGCGGTAAATCGACTTTATTAAAAACGCTGGCCGGGTTTATTCCCCCGGTGAGCGGCCGCCTGCACTGGCGCGCGTCGCGCCCGGTTATCGGCTGGCTGGCGCAGCGGCATTCGCTGGAATCACAGTTTCCCCTCGTGGTTCGGGACGTGGTGAGCCAGGGCGCCTGGCCGCAGGTCTCGCTTCTGAGCGGACTGCGCGGTGAGCTTCGCCGGCGCATTGACGCGGCGCTGGATCGCGTCGGCCTGGCGTCAATGGCGAAAACGCCGATTGAAGCGCTTTCCGGCGGGCAGTTTCAACGCATGCTGTTTGCCAGGGTGATGGTCCAGCAGGCTCCGCTGGTGATGCTCGATGAACCCTTTACCGGGATTGATGAGTCGACCAGCCGCGAGCTGATGACGCTGATCCTTGAGATGCACCGGCAGGGACAGACCGTGCTGGCGGTGCTGCACGATAATCAGCGCGTCGCCGAATATTTCCCGGAAACCCTGCTGCTGGAGCCGAGGAATGCCCGCTGGGGCGAGACCGGCGACGTGCTTCCCGCCTTCGATTCCGCGAGGCTGGCATGATCTGGCACACCTTCTTTCAACCTTTTATCGAATTCGGCTTTATGCGCCGCGCGCTGGTGGTGTGCCTCGCGCTCTCGCTGAGCACCACCATGCTCGGGGTTTTCCTGCTGCTGCGACGCATGAGCCTGATGGGCGATGCCCTGTCGCATGCGATTTTGCCCGGCGTCGCGGTGGGCTATCTGCTTAACGGCATGTCGCTGCTGGCGATGTCGGTGGGCGGTTTTATCGCCGGCATTGCGGTAGCGCTGGTGGCGGGGTGGGTCAGCCGCCGCACGCCGCTTAAAGAAGACGCCAGCTTCGCCGGGTTTTATCTGGGCTCGCTGGCGCTGGGGGTGACGCTGGTTTCGCTGCGTGGCTCCAGCGTCGATCTGCTGCATTTGCTGTTTGGTTCGATTCTGGCGGTGGATAACGACGCGGCGCTGTTCGTCGCCGGGGTTGCCAGCCTGACGCTTATTTGCATCGCGCTGCTCTATCGCGGGCTGGTGAGCGAGGCCTTTGACAGCGCGTGGCTGCAGGTGAATAACCGCCGGCTGCCCGCGCTACTGCACGGCCTGTTTCTGGCGCTGCTGGTGCTGAACCTGGTGGCGGGTTTTCAGGTGCTGGGCACCCTGATGGCGGTGGGGGTGATGATGCTCCCGGCGGTGGCCGCCTGCTGCTGGGCGCGAACGCTGCCCGCCATCCTGCTGCTGGCGGCGCTGATCGGCAGCGCCTGCGCCTGGATGGGGCTCAGCCTGTCGTGGGCGGCGAATTTGCCCGCCGGCCCCGCCATCGTGCTGACCGCCAGCGGGATCTTTTTTATTTCGGTGTTTTTTGGCACGCGCAGCCGGCTGGTGGTCGGCTGGCGCAAATTAATGGGGTAAGGAAAATATGATGAAACGTACCGGGGTAGTTTTAGTGCTGGCGCTGGGCCTGGCGGCGCAGGGGGCGATGGCGAAAACGCTCAACGTGGTCAGCAGCTTTTCGGTGCTGGGCGATATCGTTCAGCAGGTTGGCGGCGAGCATGTTCATGTCGATACGCTGGTGGGCCCCGACGGCGACCCGCACACCTTTGAGCCATCGCCGCAGGACAGCGCTTTACTCAGCAAGGCCGACGTGGTGGTGGTTAATGGCCTCGGGCTGGAGGGGTGGGTCGATCGGCTGATTAAAGCATCGGGATTCAAAGGCGAGCTGGTGGTGGCATCGACGGGCGTAAAAACGCATACCCTCGATGAGGACGGGAAAACGGTGACCGACCCGCACGCCTGGAACAGCGCCGCCAACGGCGCGCTTTACGCGCAAAATATCCTCAGCGGGCTGGTCAAAGCCGACCCTGAGGATAAAGCGGCGCTTGAGGTCTCCGGCAAGCGCTATATCGGCCAGCTCAACGAGATTCACGGCTGGGCGGAGAACCAGTTCAGCGCCATTCCGCAGGCGAAACGTAAGGTTCTGACCAGCCATGACGCGTTCGGCTACTTTGGCCGCGCTTACGGCGTGACCTTCCTTGCGCCGCAGGGGCTGTCATCGGAAAGCGAAGCCAGCGCCGCGCAGGTTGCGGCGCTGATTAAACAGATTAAAGCCGATAACGTGCACACCTGGTTTATGGAAAACCAGCTCGACCCGCGGCTGGTGAAGCAGATTGCCAACGCGACGGGCGCGCAGCCGGGCGGCGAGCTCTATCCGGAGGCGTTGTCAAAACCGGGCGGCGTGGCGGACAGCTACGTGAAAATGATGCGTCATAACGTCGAACTGATTTCCGGCAGCATGAAGTAAAGCACTATTTTACGGTCCCGGCCCTCGGGACCGTCCTTTTTCGGAAGCCCCCTCGTAAATTCATCTCCCGATCCCCACATCTGTGCTGAAAGTGCTATCTTTGATGGCCTCTTTATCTGGCTTAAACGGGGCGACGATGACAGATTCGGAATTAATGCAGCTGAGTGAGCGGGTTGGGCAGGCGCTGAAGGCGCAGGGCGCGACGGTGAGCACGGCTGAATCCTGTACCGGCGGCTGGATTGCTAAAGTGCTTACCGATATCGCCGGCAGCTCGGCGTGGTTTGAGCGCGGTTTTGTCACCTACAGCAATGAAGCTAAATCCCAGATGATTGGCGTCAGCGAAGCGACGTTAGCTGAGCACGGCGCGGTGAGCGAACCGGTGGTGGTGGAGATGGCTGTTGGTGCACTGCGCGCCGCGCGCGCCACCTACGCGATCTCGGTGAGCGGCGTTGCCGGGCCGGATGGCGGCAGCGCAGAAAAGCCCGTCGGAACGGTGTGGTTTGGCGTCGCCTGCGCCAACGGGCAGGGGATCACGCAGCGCGAATGTTTCGCCGGAGACCGTGAGTCGGTGCGCCGTCAGGCCACGGCCTACGCCCTGCAGCTCCTCTGGCAACAATTTCTACAAAACACTTGATACTGTATGAGCATACAGTATAATTGCCTCAACAGAACAGAATTCACTACCCGGTTCCACCCGGCATGACAGGAGTAATAATGGCTATCGACGAAAACAAACAGAAAGCGTTGGCGGCAGCACTGGGCCAGATCGAAAAACAGTTCGGTAAAGGCTCCATCATGCGCCTGGGTGAAGACCGTTCCATGGACGTGGAAACTATCTCCACCGGCTCGCTTTCACTGGATATCGCCCTCGGCGCCGGCGGTCTGCCAATGGGCCGTATCGTCGAGATCTACGGGCCAGAATCTTCCGGTAAAACGACGCTGACTCTGCAGGTTATCGCCGCCGCGCAGCGTGAAGGTAAAACCTGTGCCTTTATCGATGCAGAGCACGCGCTGGATCCGGTGTATGCCCGCAAGCTGGGCGTAGATATCGACAACCTGCTGTGTTCTCAGCCGGATACCGGCGAACAGGCGCTTGAGATCTGTGACGCGCTGGCGCGCTCTGGCGCGGTAGACGTGCTGGTGGTCGACTCCGTTGCGGCGCTGACGCCGAAAGCGGAAATCGAAGGCGAGATCGGCGACTCTCACATGGGCCTCGCGGCGCGTATGATGAGCCAGGCAATGCGTAAGCTGGCCGGTAACCTGAAGCAGTCCAACACGCTGCTGATCTTCATCAACCAGATCCGTATGAAAATCGGCGTGATGTTCGGTAACCCGGAAACCACTACCGGCGGTAACGCGCTGAAATTCTACGCCTCCGTGCGTCTGGATATCCGCCGTATCGGTGCGGTAAAAGATGGCGATAACGTCATTGGCAGCGAAACCCGCGTGAAGGTGGTCAAGAACAAAATCGCCGCGCCGTTCAAGCAGGCGGAATTCCAGATCCTTTACGGCGAGGGCATCAACTTCTTCGGCGAGCTGGTCGATCTGGGCGTGAAAGAGAAGCTGATTGAAAAAGCGGGTGCCTGGTACAGCTATAACGGCGACAAAATTGGTCAGGGTAAAGCGAACGCTATCTCCTGGCTGAAAGAGAACCCGGCTGCGGCGAAAGAGATCGAGAAGAAAGTTCGTGAGCTGCTGCTGAACAACCAGGACTCCACGCCGGACTTCGCGGTTGACGGTAAAAGCGAAGAAGCAAGCGAACAGGATTTCTGATATCTTCAGGTAATGGTCTCCTGAATAGTTCAGGTTGCAGGGCTGGCAGGGCCAGCGTGCATGCGATTTGAAATAAGACGGGAAAACAAGGGGCTGCTTATGCGGCCCTTTTGCTTTTTGATTATCGAGGTGCTCGTGACTGAATCTTCATCCCGCCGTTCCGGCTACGCCCGCCTGCTGGATCGCGCGATTCGTATTCTGGCAATGCGCGACCATAGCGAACAGGAGCTGCGGCGCAAGATGGCCGCGCCGGTCATGGGGAAAAATGGCCCCGAGGCGCTGGACGTTACGCCGGAAGAGGTCGATCGCGTTGTGGGCTGGTGCATCGAAAACCGCTACCTCGATGACCAGCGCTTTGTCCGCCAGTTTATTGCCAGCCGGAGCCGCAAAGGCTACGGTCCGGCGCGCATCCGCCAGGAGCTGAACCAGAAAGGTATCGCCCGCGAAGAGAGCGAGCGCGCAATGCGCGAGTGCGAAATCGACTGGGCGCTGCTGGCGAAGGAGCAGGCGCAGAGAAAGTATGGCGATCCGCTCCCCACCGTATTTGCAGAAAAAGTTAAAATACAGCGCTTTTTGCTGTACCGCGGTTACTTAATGGAAGATATCCAGAAAATCTGGCGAAATTTTGCAGATTGACCCATCGGGGATTTTACTTCCCCGTAAAGAAAACTTATCTTATTCCCACTTTATTCCGTCCGGCCGCTGGCTGTTTAAAAGGCAATCAGCGCCCAGGACGATTATTCCTTATACACAAAATCATTCACGCTGCATCAAGGCAGCAACGGAGTGAGTCCCTGGGGCGTACGCAGGTACGTGACGGAGGTGAACGCGCGCAGCCAGCGTCGAGGCGGCGTGAAGGATGAAGTGTATAGCTTGATTTCAGGATAATTATGAGCAAGAGCACTGCTGAGATCCGTCAGGCGTTTCTCGATTTTTTCCATAGTAAGGGACATCAGGTAGTTGCTAGCAGCTCCCTGGTGCCGCACAACGACCCGACCCTGCTGTTTACCAACGCCGGGATGAACCAGTTCAAGGATGTGTTCCTTGGCCTCGACAAGCGTAATTATTCCCGTGCGACCACCTCGCAGCGCTGCGTTCGTGCGGGTGGCAAACACAACGATCTGGAAAACGTCGGCTATACCGCGCGCCACCACACCTTCTTTGAAATGCTGGGCAACTTCAGCTTCGGCGACTACTTCAAGCAGGATGCCATCAAGTACGCATGGGAGCTGTTAACCGGCGAAAGCTGGTTCGCTCTGCCGAAAGAAAAGCTGTGGGTAACCGTTTACGAAACCGATGACGAAGCTTTCGACATCTGGGCCAACGAGGTTGGCGTTCCGCGTGAGCGCATTATTCGCATTGGCGACAATAAAGGCGGCGCGTTTGCCTCCGATAACTTCTGGCAAATGGGCGATACCGGTCCTTGCGGCCCGTGCACCGAAATCTTCTTTGACCACGGCGACCACATCTGGGGCGGCCCTCCGGGAAGCGCGGAAGAGGACGGCGATCGCTACATTGAGATCTGGAACATCGTCTTCATGCAGTTTAACCGCCAGGCCGACGGTACCATGGAGCCGCTGCCGAAGCCGTCCGTTGATACCGGTATGGGCCTTGAGCGTATCGCCGCCGTTCTGCAGCACGTGAACTCCAACTATGATATCGACCTGTTCCGTCAACTGATCGAGAGCGTGGCAAAAGTGACCGGCGCCACCGATCTGACCAACAAGTCGCTGCGCGTGATTGCCGATCATATTCGCTCCTGTGCGTTCCTGATCGCTGATGGCGTGATCCCGTCGAATGAGAACCGCGGCTACGTGCTGCGTCGTATCATTCGTCGTGCCGTCCGCCACGGCAATATGGTCGGTGCGAAGGATACCTTCTTCTGGAAGCTGGTTGCGCCGCTGATTGAGGTCATGGGCTCCGCTGGCGAAGAGCTGAAGCAGCAGCAGGCTCAGGTTGAGCATGTTCTGAAAACGGAAGAAGAGCAGTTTGCCCGCACTCTGGAACGCGGCCTGGCGCTGCTGGACGAAGAGCTGGCTAAGCTGAAAGGCGACACCCTGGACGGCGAAACGGCCTTCCGCCTGTACGATACCTACGGCTTCCCGGTTGACCTGACCGCGGACGTGTGCCGCGAGCGCAATATCAAAGTTGACGAAGCAGGCTTCGAAGCGGCAATGGAAGAGCAGCGCCGTCGCGCGCGTGAGTCCAGCGGTTTCGGCGCCGACTACAACGCGATGATTCGCGTTGAGGGCGCTTCTGAGTTTAAAGGCTACGATAGCCTGGAGCTGAACGGCAAGGTCACCGCGCTGTTCATCGACGGCAAAGCGGTTGATACCGTCAGCGCCGGTCAGGAAGCGGTTGTTATTCTGGATCAGACGCCGTTCTATGCCGAGTCCGGCGGCCAGGTCGGCGATAAGGGCGAGCTGAAAGGCGCGGGCTTCTCGTTCATCGTCAGCGATGCGCAGAAGTACGGCCAGGCTATTGGTCATATCGGCAAAGTGGCTGGCGGTACCCTGAAAGTGGGCGACGCGGTGCAGGCCGATGTCGATCGCGCTCGCCGCCAGCGTATCCGTCTGAACCACTCCGCGACCCACCTGATGCATGCCGCGCTGCGCCAGGTTCTCGGTACGCACGTGGCTCAGAAGGGCTCTCTGGTAAATGACAAAGCGCTGCGCTTTGACTTCTCGCATTTTGAAGCGATGAAGCCGGAAGAGATCCGCGCGGTTGAAGATTTAGTCAATGCGCAAATTCGCCGCAATCTGGCTATCGAAACCAACATTATGGATATCGATGCGGCTCGCGAATCTGGCGCCATGGCGCTGTTCGGCGAGAAGTATGATGACCGCGTTCGCGTCCTGAAAATGGGTGATTTCTCCACCGAGCTGTGCGGCGGTACTCACGCTTCACGTACCGGCGATATCGGCCTGTTCCGCATCACCTCCGAATCCGGGACCGCCGCGGGCGTGCGCCGTATTGAGGCGGTGACCGGTGAGGGCGCGATTGCGAGTCTGCATTCCCAAAGCGATCTGCTGGGCGATATCGCACAGCTGCTGAAGGGCGATAGCCATAACCTCGGTGACAAGATACGCTCCGCGCTGGAACGTACCCGCCAGCTGGAAAAAGAGCTGCAGCAGCTGAAAGAGCAGGCGGCAGCGCAGGAGAGCGCAAACCTCTCCAGTAAAGCGGAAGAGATTAACGGCGTTAAGCTGCTGGTCAGCGAGCTGGTCGGCGTTGAGCCAAAAATGCTGCGTACTATGGTTGACGATCTGAAGAACCAGCTGGGTTCAACGGTTGTAGTGTTAGCCACGGTTGCGGATGGTAAGGTTTCTCTGATTGCCGGTGTGTCTAAGGATGTGACAGATCGCGTGAAGGCAGGGGAGCTGGTTGGTATGGTCGCTCAGCAGGTGGGCGGCAAAGGGGGCGGTCGTCCGGATATGGCTCAGGCCGGTGGTACCGATGCGTCTGCTCTCCCTGCTGCGTTAGCCAGTGTGAAAGGCTGGGTAAGCGCAAAACTGTAATAACTATAAACGCATAGGTGCCGTGATCTTCGGATTACGGTATCTTGCAAGAGAAGCACTGATAACGATAAAGTCGGGTTGAAGTTGTGTATATCGGCTAAACTTAGGTTTAACAGAATGTGATGCCATGACTGCGTTACGCCGTGAGGCGTTTGTCATCGCTTACTTTTTGGCGTTATATGATGGATAATGCCGGGATACGAGAGACCCGACTCTTTTAATCTTTCAAGGAGCAAAGAATGCTGATTCTGACTCGTCGAGTTGGTGAGACCCTCATGATTGGAGATGAGGTCACTGTGACAGTTTTAGGGGTTAAGGGTAACCAGGTACGTATTGGCGTTAATGCCCCTAAAGAAGTCTCCGTGCATCGTGAAGAGATCTACCAGCGTATCCAGGCTGAAAAATCCCAGCAGTCCAGTTACTAAGGCTTTCGCGCCTCGCGATTTCGTGAGGCGCATCCCACAGCCAGTCGATTTCTCTCTATTTTCTACTTCAGACGCCTCTCTTTTCCGTTACTTGCCCATCGTCGGCTATCTTTATTTTTTGCCCGTAGCAGGCCGTAAACCCTGAATTTCTGTTGATTAAACGCTCTTTTTGCCGTTTTTGCAGGCTGATTGCGCGGTAAGTGTGCAAACGGAAAAAAGGTCTCGAAAAATTGTTTGACTTATAAGTACCAGAAAGTAATATGTGCGCCATCGCAGCGACGAAGAGCAGAAACAAGTTCTTCGAAGCACTCGAAAGAGGCGTGTGGTGAGGTGGCCGAGAGGCTGAAGGCGCTCCCCTGCTAAGGGAGTATGCGGTCAAAAGCTGCATCCGGGGTTCGAATCCCCGCCTCACCGCCATTTTGCATCCGTAGCTCAGCTGGATAGAGTACTCGGCTACGAACCGAGCGGTCGGAGGTTCGAATCCTCCCGGATGCACCATCTTCTCTGAGATAACAGCCATTCTGTTGTTTCATGGTCTGCGAGATAATCGCCAGTACCAGGGAGGATAACGTCGCATAAGCGACGGCCCGTAGGGCGAACACAGTGAGTCATCCTCCCGGATGCACCATCTTGTGAAGCGTGGCAATGGTTAATTTGCGGCGCTTGCTGGTAGTAAAGAAGTTCTCCCTGATGCATCCGTAGCTCAGCTGGATAGAGTACTCGGCTACGAACCGAGCGGTCGGAGGTTCGAATCCTCCCGGATGCACCATCTTCTTCGAGATAACAGCACTTTTGTTGTTTCATGGTCTGCGAGATAATCGCCAGCGCCAGGGAAGTTAACGTAGTAAAGAAGTTCTCCCTGATGCATCCGTAGCTCAGCTGGATAGAGTACTCGGCTACGAACCGAGCGGTCGGAGGTTCGAATCCTCCCGGATGCACCATCTTCTTCGAGATAACAGCTATTCTGTTGTTTCAAGGTCTGCGAGATAATCGCCAGTACCAGGGAGGATAACGTCGCATAAGCGACGGCCCGTAGGGCGAACCCAGTGAGTCATCCTCCCGGATGCACCATCTTCTTCGAGATAACAGCAATACTGTTGTTTCATGGTCTGTGAGATAATCGCCAGCACCAGGGAAGATAGCGTAGTAAAGAAGTTCCCCCTGATGCATCCGTAGCTCAGCTGGATAGAGTACTCGGCTACGAACCGAGCGGTCGGAGGTTCGAATCCTCCCGGATGCACCATCTTCTCCTGAACTAACCCCAACATTATTGCTTCATGGTCTGCGAAAAAACCGCCAGCACCAGGGAGGATAACGTCGCATAAGCGACGGCCCGTAGGGCGAACCCAGTGAGTCATCCTCCCGGATGCACCATCTTCTCCTGAAATAACCCCAACATTATTGCCTCATGGTCTGCGAGATAGTCGCCAGCACCAGGGAGGATAACGTCGCATAAGCGACGGCCCGCAGGGCGAACCCAGTGAGTCATCCTCCCGGATGCACCATCTTCTCCTGAAATAACCCTGACACAATTGTTCCACGGTCTGCGAAATAGTCCCGCGTTCGAAAACCTTATCGCCCAACCACCCCGTCAGCCGCCGTCGCTTAGCCGTTTCTGCACGCTCTTGCGCACTTTTTAATATTGGCAAGTTGCTCTTTCCACTATAATTTACCCCTGTATATCGACCTGATTCGGGTGAGATGAGTGCAAGGAGAGAAATCCATGAAATGGTTCAAAGCAATACCTGCCTTTTGCGCGACGCTTCTGGTTGCCGTATCTCTGGCTGGCTGTGCCGGATCGGCCACGAAGGAAAGTACCGGCGGCTATATCGACGACACCGTCGTGACCACCAAAGTCAAAACCGCGCTGTTTAACGAAAAAGAGATTAAATCCACTGAAATTAGCGTGCAGACCTTCAAAGGCCGCGTTCAGCTGAGCGGTTTTGTTTCGTCGCAGAAGGATGCTAATCGCGCCGTAGAGGTGACCCGCAGAGTGCAGGGCGTTCGTTTGGTTGAGAATGATTTGAAAATCAAATAAGCCGATGCATCGATATAATAAAGGCGCCCTGTGGCGCCTTTGCTGCTTCTGCCTCCACCCGCGACAATATGCGCCTTTTGCGATAAAGTAACCTTTCCTTATCCGGTTTGTGAGAACACGATGTACGAACGTTACGCAGGACTTATCTTTGATATGGATGGCACTATTCTTGATACCGAGCCGACGCATCGTAAGGCCTGGCGCGAGGTTCTGGGCCGTTACGGAATGCGTTTCGACGAACAGGCGATGGTCGCGCTCAACGGTTCTCCGACCTGGCGTATTGCCCAGGTGATTATCGAAATGAACCAGGCGGATTTAGACCCCCATCGCCTGGCTTTGGAGAAAACCAACGCCGTCAAGGCGATGCTGCTGGATAGCGTGCGCCCCTTACCGCTGATTGAGGTGGTAAAAGAGTGGCACGGCCGTCGCCCGATGTCGGTTGGCACCGGCAGCGAAAGCGCCGTTGCGGAAGCTCTGCTGGCCCATCTCGGCCTGCGTCACTATTTCTCCGCGGTCATTGCCGCCGATCACGTAACAAACCACAAGCCTGCTCCTGATACCTTCCTGCTGTGCGCCGAGCGCATGGGCGTTGCGCCGGAAAAATGCGTGGTGTTTGAAGACGCTGACTTTGGTCTGCAGGCCGCACAGCGCGCGGGGATGGATGCTGTCGACGTTCGGCTGCTGTGAGCGACGCGCTATCGCTGATATCGCTGTTTGCCAGTAGCTTTCTCAGCGCCACGCTGCTTCCCGGTAACTCGGAAGTTGTGCTGGTTGCTATGCTGCTTACGGGAGCGAGCCAACCGTGGATGCTGGTATTAATAGCAACAATCGGCAATAGCCTTGGAGGGGTAACTAACGTTATTCTGGGGCGCCTGTTTCCGCTGCGCAAAACGTCGCGCTGGCAGGAGAAGGCTTCCGGCTGGTTAAAGCGCTACGGTGCGGTCACATTATTATTAAGCTGGACGCCGGTGATAGGCGATTTGCTGTGTTTACTGGCGGGATGGATGCGCATTTCCTGGGGACCAGTGCTCTTTTTTTTATGCCTTGGTAAAGCGCTGCGCTATATCGTCATTGCGCTGGTTACGCTTCAGGGCATGATGTGGTGGCACTAATTGTGGAACTGAGGCTCTCCGGACAGGCTGTAACAATAACGTCTGCTGGAATAACCTGTATGGTCACCATTACAATTATGCTTATTCAAATGATTTCGACAGGCGGGAGGTCAAATTGATCCCGGACGTATCACAGGCGCTGGCCTGGCTGGAAAAAAATCCGCAGGCGCTAAAGGGCATTCATCGCGGCCTTGAGCGCGAAACGCTGCGCGTTAACGCCGATGGCTCGCTGGCCACTACCGGCCATCCTCAGGCATTGGGTTCGGCGCTGACCCATAAATGGATTACCACCGATTTCGCTGAAGCTTTGCTGGAGTTTATTACGCCGGTTGATGGCGATATTCAGCACATGCTGACTTTTATGCGCGATGTTCATCGCTATACCGCCCGCCATATCGGCGATGAGCGGATGTGGCCGCTGAGCATGCCCTGCTATATTGCTCCGGGCCAGGACATCGAGCTGGCGCAGTACGGCACATCGAATATCGGCCGTCTGAAAACGCTGTATCGTGAAGGGCTGAAAAACCGTTACGGCGCGCTGATGCAAACCATCTCCGGCGTGCACTATAACTTCTCTCTGCCGATGGCGTTCTGGCAGGCGAAGTGCGGCGTTGAGGACGAGGAAAGCGGGAAAGAGGCCATTTCGGCGGGCTATTTCCGCTCAATCCGCAACTACTACCGCTTTGGCTGGGTGATCCCGTATCTGTTCGGCGCTTCCCCGGCGATTTGCTCCTCTTTCCTGCAGGGGAAACCGACCACGCTGCCGTTTGAGAAAGCGGAAAACGGCATGTATTACCTGCCGTACGCGACCTCCCTGCGCCTGAGCGACCTCGGCTATACCAATAAGTCGCAAAGCAATCTCGGAATTACGTTTAACGATCTGCAGGAGTATGTGGCAGGATTGAAGCGGGCGATTAAAACCCCGTCGCAGGAATATGCGGAAATTGGCCTCGAGAAAGACGGCAAGTACCTGCAAATTAACAGTAATATTCTGCAGATTGAAAACGAACTCTATGCGCCAATCCGCCCGAAACGCGTGACCCGCAGCGGTGAGACGCCGTCTGACGCGCTGCTGCGCGGCGGAATCGAATATATCGAAGTTCGTTCACTGGATATCAACCCGTTCTCGCCGATTGGCGTTGACGAGCAGCAGGTGCGCTTCCTCGATCTGTTTATGGTCTGGTGCGTGCTGGCCGATGCGCCGGAAATGAGCAGCGACGAGCTGCTGTGTACGCGCACTAACTGGAATCGGGTGATTCTTGAAGGGCGTAAGCCTGGCCTGACGTTGGGGATCGGCTGCGAAAGCGCGCAGTTCCCGCTGGCTGAGGTAGGTAAAGATCTGTTCCGCGATTTGCGCCGCGTTGCGCAGATTCTGGACGGTATTCATGGCGGCGACGCCTATCAGCAGGTGTGCGATGAGCTGGTTGCCAGCTTCGACGATCCGGAATTAACTTTCTCGGCGCGCATTCTGCGTTCTATGCTTGAAGAAGGGATTGGCGGCACCGGTAAGGAGCTGGCCGATCGGTATCGTACGATGCTGCGGGAAGAGCCGCTGGAGATTTTACGCGAAGAGGATTTCATTACCGAGCGTGAAGCGTCAGCCGTGCGTCAGCAGAAGGTAGAAGCGGAAGATAGCGAACCGTTTAGCGCTCTGTTAGCGAGACACGCGTAGCAAAAAGCGGTACAAAAGAAAAAGGCCACATCAATGTGGCCAAACTTTCATCTCTGATTCAGGGATGATGATGATAATAAATGCGCGTCTTTCACATACTCAGACTAGCGGGTGTAAAAAGAGTTCATTTTATTTTAAAAAAAATCACTATCGGAGGTGAAGAATGCCGTTGTTAGATAGTTTCACAGTCGACCATACCCGAATGGAAGCCCCTGCGGTGCGCGTCGCGAAGAAAATGAACACGCCGCACGGCGATGAAATTACCGTTTTCGATCTGCGTTTTTGCATACCGAATCAGGAAGTGATGCCGGAAAGAGGCATTCACACGCTTGAGCACCTGTTCGCGGGCTTTATGCGCGACCATCTCAACGGTAAGGGTGTGGAAATTATCGATATCTCTCCGATGGGTTGCCGCACGGGCTTCTATATGAGCCTGATCGGTACGCCGGACGAGCAGCGCGTAGCGGATGCCTGGAAAGCGGCGATGGCCGACGTGCTGAAGGTAAAAGAGCAGAGCCAGATCCCTGAGCTCAACGTTTACCAGTGCGGTACCTACACCATGCACTCGCTGGAAGAAGCTCAGGACATCGCGCGTCATATTCTTGAGCGCGACGTACGCATCAACAGCAATGACGAGCTGGCGCTGCCGAAAGAAACGCTGCAAGAACTGCATATCTAGTTCTTCTGCCACGGCCCGGCGATAGCGTCGGGCCGATATCCTCACGCCGCGATGTCGACGACTTCCCGCTTCTCCTTTCAGCATCGCTCCCTGGTGCCCTTTGCCCATGATTACGCCCATGGCGATAGCGAGCCGTGGCATCAGCATGACTGCGTCCAGCTGCTGCATATCCTGAGCGGCGTGGTGCGGGTTGAGACGCCGGCTGGCTACTGGGTTGTCCCGCCGGGGCGCGGCGTTTGGCTGCCGGCGGGTACGCCCCACGCGCTGCGGATCACCGGCGCAGTCGCGGCGCGCACGCTGTTTATCGATCCCCTTGCCCGCGCCGATCTGCCGTCATCGTGCCAGATCGTGCAGATCTCGCCGCTGCTGCGCGAGCTGATCGTCACCTCGCTGACGCTGGCCGAACGCTACGATCCCGGCAGCCGCGACGAGCGAGTCTATGAATTAATTCTTGATGAGATCCGCGGCATGACCGTGCTGCCCTTTGGCCTGATCGAACCGCAAAGCGAGGCGCTGCGCCGGCTATGTCAAAAGGTCCGCGAAACGCCGGGCGACGCCTGGAGCTGCGTCCAGGCGGCAAAAGAGAGCAATATGAGCGAGCGGACGCTCAACCGCCACTTCCAGCAGCAGACAACGCTGACCTGGAGCGAATGGGTGCGCCGGGCGAAACTAATGGAAGCGCTGGTGCGCCTGGCGCAGGGGCAGTCGGTCCTGCGGGTGGCGCTGGACCTTGGCTACGGCAGCCACAGCGCCTTCAGCGCCATGTTCCGCCGGGTGATGGGGATGGCTCCCAGCGATTACTTCCGCTCGCCGGAGGAGTGATCGCCGCCGCTGAGCGCATTGCATAGCGCCTGGAGCGAGGCGCGGGCGACATCGTTATCGATCCCGACCCCCCAGCGGCTGTCGCCATTCGGCAAGACGCAGCGGATATAGGCCACCGAACGGCTGTCGCTGCGCTCGCCGAGGGTATGCTCGTGATAATCCTTAATCACAAACTGTTGCTTAAGCAGCGCGCTAAGCCCGCTCGCCGCGGCGGAAAGCAGCCCGTTGCCGTTCCCCTGCAGCCTGCGGGTCTCGCCGTAGACCCTGAGCGTCGCCTGCAGCGAGAGCTGGCCGTCCTGCTGGCCGTCGCTTTGGTAATCCAGCAGCGCCAGCGGCGGTGCAGCCACCAGGCCGTAGCGCTCGCGGAACAGCTGCCACAGGGCGTTTTGCGTCATCTCCTTGCCGTGGCTATCGGTTGCGCGCTGCACGTGCAGGCTGAAATCCTGCTGCAGCATGCGGGGCAGCTTTAAGCCGTGATTCTGCTCAATCAGCCATGCGCTGCCGCTCTTACCCGACTGGCTGTTGACGCGGATAACCGCCTCATAGCTGCAGCCGATGTCCTGCGGGTCGACGGGCAGGTAGGGCATTTGCCAAATTTCGCCGGGCCGACGGGCGTCGAAACCTTTCTTAATCGCATCCTGATGCGAGCCGGAAAATGCGGTATAGGCGAGGCTTCCCGCCCACGGATGGCGCGGGTGAACCGGCAGCTGGTTACAGCTCTCGACGATCTCCACGACCCGCTTCATCTCCGGGAAGGTGAGCTGAGGGTCGACGCCCTGGCTGTAGAGATTCATGGCGAGGGTGACCAGACAGACGTTGCCGGTGCGTTCGCCGTTACCAAACAGGCAGCCTTCAACGCGATCGGCGCCGGCCATCACCGCCAGCTCGGCGCTGGCAACGCCGGTTCCGCGGTCGTTATGCGGGTGGACGCTGATGCAGACGTCGGCGCGGCGCGAGAAATGACGGCAAAAATACTCGATTTGATCGGCATAGACGTTGGGGGTGTTGACCTCCACGGTGGCGGGCAGGTTGATGATCATCGGGCGTTCGGCGCAGGGCTGCCAGATGTCCGCCACCGCTTCGCAGATCTCCAGCGCAAACTCAGGTTCGGTAAAGCAGAAGGTTTCCGGCGAATACTCATACTGCCAGCGCGTTTGCGGCTGCTGTTCGCACTGCTGGCGGATCAGTCGGGTGGCGCGGGTCGCCAGCTCAACCACCTGCGCTTTTTCCATACCGAAGACCAGCCGGCGAAACAGAGGCGCGGTGGCGTTATACAGATGCACGGTGGCGCTGTGGGCGTCGCGCAGCGATTCGAAGGTGCGCAGGATTAAATCTTCCCGCGCCTGGGTCAGCACCTGAATGGTGACGTCCTGGGGGATACGCTGCTCCTCAATCAGCTGGCGAACGAAGTTGAAATCAGTCTGCGATGCGGACGGGAAAGCGACTTCAATCTCTTTGAATCCACACTCCAGCAGCAGGTTCCAGAACTGCAGCTTGCGCGCGCCGTCCATCGGTTCCGCCAGCGCCTGGTTGCCGTCGCGCAGGTCGGTAGAGAGCCAGCGCGGCGCGTGGGCGATCTGCCGGTCCGGCCAGCGGCGGTCGGGCAGGGATACGATCGGCGAGGGGCGATATTTTTCGTGAGGATTTTTCAGCATGATTATCTCCTTATGTCGGATCTTTATCCTGCACGATAAGAAGAACGGGGCGCTTTAGCGAAGTGGACAGAAGCTAGCGCGAACTGGACAGGCGGGCGTTTTTATCCGCCAATAAAAAAGGGATCCGCAGATCCCTTGGTGTTAACGCTAGTGAGCTCCGCCTCCGCCGCCGCCCGCGCTGAACGGCGGCCGGGCAAACCACACCAGGCCTAACAGCAGGATAAAGATCCCCGCCGAGACCCAGAATATTTCGTTAGCGGAAATAATCAGCCCCTGGTTGGTTATCTGCTGGGCTATCCAGCCGGATGCCTGCTGCTGGGTCATCCCCAGTCCCTCCAGCTGGTCGTATATTTGCTGGGCGTTAGGGTTATACGGCGTGACCGACTCGGTGAGCTGCGCATGGTGCAGCGCCTCGCGGTTGGTCCACATGGTGGTGGTTATCGAGGTCCCGATAGAGCCCGCCAGCGTACGGGTGAAGTTCGACAGGCTTGAGGCCGCCGCCAGCCGCTCCGCCGGCAGGCCGGACAGGGTGATGGTGGTCAGCGGCATAAAGAAGCAGGCCACCGCGAAGCCCTGGATAAACTGCGGCCAGGCCGATGCGCCGAAGTCCATCCCCGGTTCGAAGGTCCATGCGCGCCAGTAGAAGCACACCGCATACATGATAAAGCTGAAGGTCACCAGCCGACGCATATCGAGCTTATGGGCAAAGCGGCCGATGATCGGCGAGAGAATGACCGGGATCACCCCCACCGGCGCCGACGCCAGACCCGCCCAGGTCGCGGTGTAGCCATAGACCTCCTGCAGCAGCTGCGGCAGCAGAACGATAGCGCCGAAGTAGAGCATATAGGCGAGGCTGATGCACAGGCAGCCGATGGTGAAGTTTCGCGACTTAAATAGCGAAAGGTCGACTATCGGGTTGTCGTCGGTAAGCTCCCAGACGATAAGGAAGCTGATGGCCACCACGGCCACCACCGTCAGGACGATAATCTCCGTGGAGGCGAACCAGTCCAGCTCCTTACCGCGATCGAGCATCACCTGCAGGCTGCCGATGCCAACCACCAGCAGCGCCAGCCCGACGCCGTCGATGCGCCGCTGCTCGGTACGGGTTTCCCGGCTGCGCAGGGTTTGCAGCGTCATTATCACCACCGCAACGCCGATCGGGACGTTGATAAAGAATATCCAGCCCCAGTGGTAGTTGTCGCTGATATAGCCGCCGAGGATCGGCCCGCAGATTGGCGCCACGATAACCGTCATCGACCACAGCGCCAGGGCGATGGAGCGTTTTGCCGGCGGGTAGTTGTTGAGCAGCAGGCTCTGCGATAGCGGGATCAGCGGACCGGCGACGATCCCCTGAATCACGCGGAAGAAAATCAGCATCGTCAGGCTGTTGGACATGCCGCAGGCCCAGGAGGCGATGGCAAACGCCACCGTTGACCACAGGAACAGCTTCACTTCCCCCACGCGTTTTGCCAGCCAACCGGTTATCGGAATGGAGATGGCGTTTGCCACCCCAAACGAGGTAATCACCCAGGTACCCTGGCTCAGGGACGAGCCAAGGTTACCGGCGATGGTTGGGATAGCCACGTTGGCGATAGTGGAGTCCAGCACCTGCATGAAGGTCGCAAGCGACAGCGCAATGGTCATGATGACCAGCTGCGCGCCCTCCAGCGGTTTTTGCTGTTGCATTACGCTCACCCCGAATTATCCGGCGTTAGCCTGGATGATGCCGTCGATCAGTTTGTCTACCGGGTCGAGAGCGATTTCACGGGCATTACTTTCATACGCCGGAGACTTACGCGTCTCGTTCGCCAGTATCTCGCCGTCGCGGTTGGAGGTATCCACTTCAACCAGCGTAGAGAGGCCAATACGTAGCGGGTGCGCCGCCAGCTGCTTCTCATCGAGCTCAATACGCACCGGCAGACGCTGGACGACTTTAATCCAGTTCCCGGTGGCGTTCTGCGCCGGCAGCAGGGAGAAGGCGCTACCGGTCCCCATATCCAGCCCTACGACCTTACCGGTGTATTTCACATCGTCGCCGTAGATATCGCTGATTACGGTGGCCGGTTGGCCGATGCGCATATGCGCCAGCTGGGTCTCTTTAAAGTTGGCGTCGACCCACAGATTCGTCGCCGGAACGACCGCCATTAGCGGGGTGGTCGGGCTTATCTGCGCGCCGGGCTGTACCGAACGACGGGAAACGTAGCCGCTAATCGGGCTGACGATCTGCGTACGCTGCAGGGCCAGCCAGGCGTTACGGACGTCGGTGGCCGCCTGCAGAACGGCAGGCTGCTGCTCAAGGCGGGTCCCCAGAACGATGGCCTGGTTGGCGTTAAACTGCTGCACCGCCACGTCGAGCTCGGCCTGGGCGCTGGCGACGGTATCGCGAGCGTGCTGCAGCTCCTCGCGGCCGATCAGGTTAGCGGCTCCCAGGGGGATACGGCGGTTGAGGTCGGTTTGCGCCTGCGAGAGCGCGGTTTTTTTGACGTCGATATTGGCCTGCAGCTGCTTGCTGTTGATCATCGACTGACGGGTTTGACGCACGCTGGCGGCCAGCTGGGTTTGCGCTTTCTCAAACGCCTGCTGGGCATCGGTCTGGTCGAGGGTGACCAAAGGATCGCCTTTCTGCACAAAATCGGTGTTGTCGGCCCAGACTTTCGTCACGCTGCCGGACACCTGCGCCATAATCTGTACCTGATTCCCTGCCACATATGCGTCATCGGTCTCTTCATAATGACGCAGTACCAAAAACCAATAAATCCCATATGCCACGGCAACAATAATAAAGAGCAATGTCAGCAACAGAAGGGCACCTTTGCGCTTCCCTTTCTTGCTGCCCGGTTGCTGCGGGGTTTGGCTCTCCGCATTTGCGCTCATGTTATTCTCCACGATCTTATTATTTCACATCGGCTGGGCCGACCTGTTTATCAGAAAGGCCAGCAGAAGATCTGCTGGCCTGGTCTGTTTTTCCTTGTCAATTCAGAAAGATTTCTAGCGGTTCCGTGCTTAGCGCAGAGACTCCGCAAGCACACCGTCCTCTTCCATCTGGTCAAGACGACCAAGCAGTTTACGGGTGATGTGCTCGAGCTGATCTTTTTCGCTGGTGCTTAAAGAAGACCAGAGCTGATGCAGGCAGTTGTGCTGCGGAGGCAGAACCTCACGCAAAAACTGATGACCTTTGTCGGTAAGCTGCAGATGCAGACAGCGGCGATCGTTATCGCTTTCACGGCGTTCAATCCAGCCGCGTTTTTCCAGCTCGTCGGCAATGCGCGTGGCGTTGGTGCGTGACGACCCCAGGGCGCAGCTCAGCTCGGAGGGCTGAATGCTATGGTTTTCCTGAGATTCCAGGGTGATCAGCGCCATAAATAATGTCTCGTTAATTCCCTGCGCTTTCAGCATTTTATTGCGATTTTCCAGCAGCTTACCTTGCATGTGCATGCAGAGGCGAGTTAACAGAATCTCCTGGAAAGGGAAATCTTCGTGACGGCTGGCGCGGAATTTGAGCATTTGCTCAATGGGAGTAAACGAACTATCCATTTGGGTATGACCTCATTAATTACAGCCGATATAATAACTATTGTGACAAATAAATCAAATGAATTATTGACTACAATTGATACGTTAAACCTATAGCCAGGAATAAAATCTCTTTGCCGGTTCGTAGGTTAGCGCACATTAGCGATGGGAGATACTGAAGCGGAAGGAGCGGAGGTGGTTTTGTGGAATAGCGAAAGAGAAGCGGTGCCCGGGCAGGGCGCAGAAGACGATACCCGGGAACCTCCGGCGGCATAACGCACGCCGGAGCGACATGGCATTCTGACGAGGGCGGATTATTTCTGCGCCGCCAGCGCCTCTTTCAGCCAGCCGTCAAACTGCTGCTGGTGGGCTTTGATCCAGCCGTCAACGTGGCCCTGGATATCCGTTTCCGAAGCGTGGCCTGCATGCATCATGGCGTTTTCGGCGTTAATGTCGGCAATCGGCAGCTTCATGATACTGAACAGCTTCGCCGCCGCCGGGTTTTTCTCGGCCCAGGCTTTGTTGGCCACAATATGCATGGTGCTGACCGGGAAGCCGTAGTTCGCGCCGTTAGCCAGTTTGGTGTCGATGTTCTTCTGTACGCCTGGCAGGGAGGAGAACGGCACCTGCAGCCAGACCACATCTTTACCCGGTTTCAGCACGTCGCTGACCCAGTACGGCGTCCAGGTGTAGTAAATCACCGGCTTGCCTTCTTTATAGCGAGCGATGGTATCGGCCATCATCGCGGCATAGTTGCCCTGGTTGTGCACCACGGTGTTGCTCAGGCCATAGGCATCAATCTGGTGGTTAATCACCGCTTCACAGCCCCAGCCCGGCGTACAGCCGGTGAGATCGGCCTTACCATCGCCGTTAGTATCAAACAGTTTGGCGATTTTCGGGTCTTTCAGCTGATCGATAGATTTAATGTGATACTGCTCGGCGGTTTTCTTATCAATCAGATAGCCCTGCGCGGCGCCGTTAACAAAAACGCCTTCGCGGTAGAAGCTCTTGTCCCCGCCGGCGGCGGCGTACATGTCGTCATGCAGCGGCTGCCAGTTAACGGCGGTAAAGGTGGCGTCGCCGGAGGCGAGCGAGGTGTAGCCGACGTTATAGTCAACTTCACTCGGCTTATCGACGGTGTAGCCCAGCTTCTCCAGCGCGCGGCTGACCAGCAGGGTCTGGAAGGTCTCTTCGGTGATGGTGCTCTGAATCGGTTTTACGGTGATGCCTTTACCCGGCAGATCGGCGGCAAAGGCGCCGGTGGCAATGAGTGCGGTGAACGCTGTGGCAAGAATCGCTGTATGTCGCATCGTTGTTCCTCATAAATAAGAAAGGATGACTGCTGGCCCGGCAGGCGCAATGCCGCCGGGCGATGAGATGATTATTTACTGAAGGGACGGGTGATTAGCCCCAGCGGGCCGGTGGTGTACCAGCGGCGGCTGCCGCGGCTGCGCGAATCGCGCCCAACGGCCTGAGTCAGGCGGTCAAGAATGATGGCGAGGATAACAATCCCGACGCCGCCGACGCTTGCCAGGCCCATATCCAGGCGGCCGATCCCGCGCAGCACCATCTGGCCGAGGCCGCCGACGGCGATCATCGAGGCGATAACCACCATCGACAGCGCCAGCATCAGCGTCTGGTTGACCCCGGCCATAATGGTCGGCATCGCCAGCGGCAGCTGAACTTTAAACAGCAGCTGGCGCGGGCTGGCGCCGAAGGAGCGCGAGGCTTCAATCAGATCCGCCGGCACCTGGTTAATCCCCAGAATGGTCAGACGCACGATGGGCGGCAGGGCAAAGATAATGGTCACCACCACGCCTGGAACGTTACCAATCCCGAACAGCATAACGATGGGCACCAGGTAGACGAACGCCGGCGTGGTCTGCATGGCATCGAGCAGCGGACGGATAATTTTTGCCGCGCGCGGGCTCCGCGCCAGCCAGATCCCCAGCGGCAGGCCGATCAGCATACAGAACAGCAGGGCGGTCAGAACCAGCGCCAGGGTGACCATCGCCTGCGACCAGGCGCCGATAGCGCCGATAGCCACCAGCGAGATCAGCGTGGCGACACCCATTCCGACGCTGGAGATCTGCCAGGCGATCAGGGCGAATATCACAATCGCCACCGGAGCGGGCATCCCTAACAGCAGCTGCTGGAAGGCGCTGAGTATGTAGTCCACCGGCACGCGGATCCCCTGGAACAGCGGGCGGAAGTGGATCACTATCCAGTCGATACCGTGCGTCACCCAGCTATCCAGCGGGATCAGCGTCTTATGGAACGGGTCCATGATGTTGAAATGTTCCGGCTGCGCCTGCGGCGCGCTGGTCAGCCAGTCGGCACCGCCGCCGTCGGCCGGCGCGGCGGCCGGAGTGCCCCAGGCATCGGCAGATTGGGCGGCGCTATCCGCCGCCGGTGCGGTATCCCACGGGTTAGATTGATCAGCCATTGTTTGTCCCCTCGCGATCTAAAGCCTGCAGCAACATTCGTTTAGAAATGATGCCGATATACTGATGCCCTTCATCCACAACCGGCACCGCGCACGGTGCCTGGCCTACGTGGGAGAGCAGGTCGCTAAGCGACGTTTGCGCATCCACCGCCTGCGGGGAGTCGAGTAACGCCGCATCAATTCCTTGACCTTCGCTCAGCGCGGATTTCAGTGAATCAATGGAGACAATGCCGACAAACTTATTACCGCGTTCAATCACATAACCATATTCGCGGTCTTCATCCTGCAACAATTTCAGCGCCGAACGGGGGCCAAATCCCGGCGTTTTACGAATTAAGCCTACCGGGCTACGGCGGGCAATATCCTTGGCGCTGAATACCTGGCTAATATCGACGCCGCGGAAGAAGGTTTTCACGTAATCATTGGCCGGATTATTCAGGATTTCATCCGGAGTACCGACCTGAATAACTTCGCCATTTTGCATGATGGCAATCCGGTCACCGATGCGCATGGCTTCATCAAGATCGTGGGAAATAAAGACCACGGTGCGCTGGTGTTTGGCCTGTAATTTTGTCAGCTCATCCTGCATTTCGGTACGAATTAAGGGATCGAGGGCCGAGAAGGCTTCATCCATTAATAAGATATCGGGGTTAATCGCCAGCGCGCGGGCGAGCCCGACGCGTTGGCGCATCCCGCCGGAGAGTTCATCCGGCCAGGCATGAGCGTAGTTTTCCAGACCGACCTGGCGCAGCGCCTCCAGCGCTTTCTCCTGGCGTTGCTGGGTGGAGAGGCCCGCCAGCTCCATGCCAAAGGCGGCATTGTCCAGCACGGTCATATGCGGCATCAGCGCAAATGATTGAAAAACCATTGCGATCTTTTTTCTGCGCACCTCGCGCAGCTCGGATTCTGAAATTTTGGCGATATCGACGCCATCAATCAGCACCTGCCCGCGGGTGGGTTCAATCAGGCGATTGAGAAGGCGAACCATGGTGGATTTTCCCGATCCGGAAAGCCCCATGATGACGAATATCTCGCCTTCTTCAATGGTCAGACTGGCGTCTTTTACGCCAAGTGAAAGCCCCGTTTTTTCCAGCAGTTGTTCTTTAGTAAATCCTTTTTCAATATATTTGAACGCTCGCTGCGGATGCTCGCCAAATATCTTATAGAGATTCTTTATTTCTAATTTAATTGCCATGCAATAGAGAGTTTCCCGTTATTTGTATTATGTCGATATAGTACCTGGTGGAGATATTTACCTGTTTACACCCTAACATACTCAGATTCTGTGACAACCCTCAATGTCCGCGGCGGGAGGATATGGCGCGGCAGCAATGCCGCGCATTCCCCGTGATATAAGGGCTGAGCGTTGATTACGCCGTAGTGATATTTTTTAATGCTTACCGGAGAATTATTGTCAAAATCACGGGATTTCTACTAAATATTACGAGAGGATTTCCTGAAAATGTCAGAACAGATAATGGTGTGATGAATGGAAATAATGTGAAATAGATCACCAGGAATCAAGTGAATATATTCCTGGTGAAAGTAAGGTTAAAAGTCCCAATCGGCGTCGGCGGTTTCTTCCGTTTTACCCATCACGTAGGACGATCCTGAGCCAGAGAAAAAGTCGTGGTTTTCATCGGCGTTTGGCGAGAGCGCGGCGAGGATCGCCGGATTGACCGCGGCCATTTCCGCCGGGAATAGCGCCTCATAGCCCAGGTTCATCAGCGCCTTGTTGGCGTTGTAGCACAGGAAGGCGGTGACCTCCTCAGCCCAGCCGCTGTCGGCGTACAGTTCATGGGTATAGGCCAGTTCGTTATCGTAGAGATCCATCAGCAGATCGAGGGCGAAATTCTTCAACTCCTCCCGCTTTTCGGCGCTGACTTTTTCCAGCCCTTTTTGATATTTGTAGCCGATGTAATATCCGTGCACCGCCTCGTCGCGGATGATCAGGCGAATCAGGTCGGCGGTATTGGTCAGCTTACCGCGGCTGGAGAAGTACATCGGCAGCCAGAATCCGGAATAGAAGAGGAAGGATTCGAGGAATACGCTGGCGATTTTCTTCTTCAGCGGCTCATCCGCGTGATAATACTCCAGCATCAGCTCGGCTTTGCGCTGGAGCGGGGCGTTCTCTTCACTCCAGGCGTAGGCGGCGTCGACGTCTTTGGTCTGGCACAGGGTGGAGAAAATCGAGCTGTAGGAGCGGGCGTGCACCGCCTCCATAAAGCTGATATTCGACATCACCGCCTCCTCATGCGGGGTGAGGGCGTCGTTCATCAGCGCCGGCGCGCCGGCGGTGTTCTGAATGGTATCGAGCAGCGTCAGGCCGGTGAAAACGCGGATGGTCAGCTGCTGCTCCGTCGGGCTGAGGGTCTGCCACGCGGGGATATCGTTGGACAGCGGCACCTTCTCCGGTAGCCAGAAGTTGCTGGTCAGGCGGTTCCACACCTCCAGATCCTTGTCGTCCTGAATCTTGTTCCAGTTAATGGCGCTAATGCGCGATAGATGGGTCATCGGGTTCTCCTTACAGCGCGCAGGACACGCAGCCCTCAATTTCAGTACCTTCCAGCGCCAGCTGGCGCAGGCGGATGTAGTACAGCGTCTTAATGCCTTTTTTCCACGCGTAAATTTGCGCCCTGTTGATATCGCGGGTGGTGGCGGTATCGGGGAAAAACAGCGTTAAAGAGAGCCCCTGATCGACATGCCGCGTGGCCTCGGCGTAGGTGTCGATAATTTTTTGCGGGCCGATTTCATACGCGTCCTGGTACAGTTCCAGGTTGTCATTGGTCATAAACGGAGCCGGATAGTAAACCCGACCGGTTTTGCCCTCTTTGCGGATCTCGATCTTCGAGACGATCGGATGGATGCTCGACGTCGCATGGTTGATATAGGAGATAGAACCGGTGGGCGGCACCGCCTGCAGGTTGCGGTTATAGATACCGTAACGCATCACGTCATCGCGCAGCTGCTGCCACATTTGACGGTCGGGCAGGGCAATACCGGCGCGGGCGAACAGCTCGCGCACCTTCGCCGTTTTCGGCTGCCAGTCGCCCTGCAGATACTGCTGGAAATACTCGCCGCTGGCGTAGCGCGAACGGGCGAAACCGGCGAAGCGCTGGTCGCGCTCGCGCGCCATCAGCATTGAGGTATGCAGCGCATGCCAGGTCACGGTGTAAAAATAGAGGTTGGTGAAATCCAGCCCCTCCGGGCTGCCGTAGGCGATACCTTCCCGCGCCAGATAGCCGTGCAGGTTCATCTGCCCCAGCCCGATGGCGTGAGAGGCCGCGTTACCCGCCGCCACCGAAGGCACCGAGCGAATATCGCTCATATCGGATACCGCCGTCAGGCCGCGAATGGCGACTTCAACCGTGCGGGCAAAGTCGGGCGAATCCATAGTATGGGCGATATTCAACGAGCCGAGATTGCAGGAGATATCCTCGCCGACGCTGGCGTAATCGAGGTTTTCGTCAAAGGTCGATGGGGTGTTGACCTGCAAAATTTCTGAGCACAGGTTGCTCATGTTGACCCGTCCGGCAATCGGGTTGGCGCGGTTCACGGTATCTTCAAACATGATGTACGGATAGCCGGACTCAAACTGAATCTCCGCCAGCCGCTGGAACAGATCGCGGGCGCGGATCCAGCGCTTGCTGACCCGCTCGTCGGCGACCAGCTGCGGGTACATCTCGCTGACGGCGATATCGCCGAACGGTTTACCGTACAGCCGCTCGACGTCATAGGGCGAGAACAGCGCCATCTGCGCGTCGTCTTTCGCCAGCTGGAAGGTCACGTCCGGGATAACGACGCCGAGCGACAGGGTTTTGATGCGGATTTTCTCATCGGCGTTTTCGCGCTTGGTGTCGAGGAAGCGCAGGATATCCGGATGATGGGCATGCAGGTAGACCGCTCCGGCCCCCTGGCGGGCGCCGAGCTGGTTGGCGTAGGAGAAGGCGTCTTCCAGCATTTTCATCACCGGCACCACCCCCGACGACTGGTTTTCGATACGCTTAATCGGCGCCCCGGACTCGCGCAGGTTCGACAGCAAAAACGCCACGCCGCCGCCGCGTTTTGAGAGCTGCAGCGCCGAGTTCACCGCCCGGCCAATCGACTCCATATTGTCTTCGATGCGCAGCAGGAAGCAGGAAACCAGCTCCCCGCGCTGCTGCTTGCCGGCGTTAAGGAAGGTGGGGGTCGCCGGCTGGAAGCGCCCGCTCAGGATCTCATCGGTCAGCTGGCGGGCCAGGGTTTCGTCGCCCTGCGCCAGGCTCAGCGCCACCATGCAGGTGCGATCGGCGAAATGTTCAAGGTAGCGTTTGCCGTCGAAGGTTTTCAGCGTATAGCTGGTGTAGAACTTCCAGGCGCCGAGAAAGGTCTGGAAGCGGAAACGGTAGCCGTGGGCCTGCTCAAACAGCGCGAGGACGAAACGGCGGTCGTAGCGGGCCAGCACGCCGGCGTCGTAGTAACCTTCGGCCATCAGCCACTCCAGCTTATCGTTCTGGCTGGCGAAGGGGACGGTGTTGGCGTCGACATGCGTCGCCATAAAGGCGTCCACCGCCTGGCGGTCCTTTTCAAACGGAATGCGGCCGTTGCTGTCGTACAAATTCAGCATGGCGTTCAGGGCGTGGAAATCCGGCGCCTCTGCGGTTAGACGTTCTGCGGTTGTTGTTGCCAAAATTCGCTTACTCCTTTGCGTACGTTAGCGACATCTTGTGGGGTACCCATCAGCTCAAAGCGATAGAGGTACGGCACGCTGCATTTCTGCGCGATAACGTCGCCGGCCCGGCCGTAGGCGTCGCCAAAGTTGCGGTTGCCTGCGGCGATGACGCCACGAATTAACTGACGATTGTGGGGATCGTTTAAAAAGCGGATCGCCTGGCGCGGCACCGCGCCCGCGGTACCGCCGCCGCCGTAGCTGGGGACGATGAGAATATAGGGTTCGTCTACCTGGATACGCTCCCGCTCGTTAAGCGGAATGCGCACCGCGGGCAGCCCCAGACGCAGGACGAACCGATGCGTATTTTCGGAGCTGCTGGAGAAGTAGACGATGAGGCTCATGCGCTGGCCGCCGTGACGGGATGCAGGCGATTAATCATATCCGGACGGAAGCCGGACCAGCGGGTCTCGCCGGCAATCACCACCGGCAGCTGGCGAAAGCCCTGCTCGCGCAGCATCTCTGCGGCATCGGGATGATGCTCGACGTTGACCATCTCGAAGGCAAAGCCGCGGCTCTCCATAGCGCGCTTAGTAGCATGGCACTGAACGCAGTCATTTTTAGTGTAAATAGTAATGCGCATGATTCGTATTTCCATTTAAGATAACAGGACGGCGCAAAAAGGCGCAGCGGTTGGTATCGATTAACTGTTCAGGAAATACTAGATGTAGTTGTAGAAAAGTTCAACCACGCAATATATAGCGTTTTAAAATAAGAAAAACCCCCAAGGAGCGATCCTGTGAGGGCGGGGGCGGTCGGGCGTAAAACTACAGACGCATGCTGACGGCAAGACGGTTAAAGGCGTTCATCAGGCTGATGGCGAAGGTTAAATCGCTGATCTGACGGGGGCTAAAATGTTCCAGTAACGGCAGATAAACCTCATCTTCCGCATGGCTGCTGGCGATGTGGGTCACCGACTCCGTCCACGCCAGCGCCGCCCGCTCCGCGGCGTCAAAGTGGGCGCTTACCCGCCAGCCGGCCAGCGCGTCCAGACGGCCCTGGGCGACGCCGGATTTGCGCAGCGCTTTACTGTGCATCTCCAGGCAAAAGGCGCAACCGTTAATCTGCGACACGCGCAGGTAGACCAGTTCCAGCAGCGTGCCGTCGAGCGCGCTTTTTTCCAGCGCAACTTTCGCCTGTACCAGCGCGTTATAGACTTCCGGACTCAGTTCATTGTAGGGCTGACGCAGTGTGTTCATTTTTCTCTCCACATTAAGAGCTATCCCTTTGGCTACAGGGCCCTGCTGCGGGCCCCAAACGGACATCAACGGTGATGTCGGATGAGATAGTCTCTAAGACGGCAGCCAAAATAGCACTATAATGGACTGCAAAAGATAGCCATATTTTGATGAAAAAAGCAGACCATAATGGAAGCCAAAAAAGCGCCGCACTACCAGCGTATCGCCCGCCAGCTCAAATCCGCCATTGAGCGCGGCGAGCTGCCGCCGGGCAGCCGCCTGCCCGCCAGCCGGGTATATGCTCAGGAGCTTGGCGTATCCCGGGCGACGGTGGAAAATGCCTGGGGTGAGCTGGTGGCCCAGGGATGGCTCGAACGGCGCGGCCAGGCGGGAACCTTCGTCAGCGAGCGTCTCAGCCCGCAGCAGGAGGCGCCGACGCGTTTGGCGACGGGCAGCGAGCCGGCCGCGCCGCTGCCGTTTAAAATGGGCCTTCCGGCGCTGGATCTTTTTCCACGCGGCCTGTGGGCGCGGGTGATGGGCCGCCGCCTGCGCAGGCAAACCCGCTTCGATCTGGCGCCGGGTGAGCCCTGCGGCGAACCGATCCTTCGTCGGGCGATTGTCGATTATCTACGCCTTTCGCGCAGCATTGAGTGCCAGCCGGAGCAGGTGCTGGTAACCGGCAGCTATGCCGCATCAATGACGCTGATCCTGCGTACCCTGGCGCGGCCCGGACAGGCAATGTGGATGGAAGACCCCGGTTTTCCGCTTATCCGCCCGACGATCGCGGGGCAAAATATCATCATTAATCCGGTCCCCGTGGATGATGAAGGAATGGATGTGGAGCACGCTCTGCGTCACTTTCCGGACGCGCACTTCGCGCTGCTGACCCCCGCTCACCAAAGCCCGACCGGCGTTGCGCTCTCGCTTGCAAGACGCAGGCAGCTGCTGGCATGGGCGGCGCAAAATGACGGCTGGATTATCGAAGATGATTACGATAGCGAGTTTCGCTATCGGGGCAAGCCGCTGCCGCCGTTGAAAAGCCTCGATGCTCCGCAGCGCGTGATCTACTGCGGGACGTTCAGCAAATCACTATTCCCCGCGCTGCGCACAGCGTGGCTGGTGGTTCCGCCGCCGCAGGTGCCCGCATTCCGGCGCCAGGCGGAGCTGATGAGCTGCAGCGTTCCGACGCTGTGGCAGCAGACGCTGGCTGATTTTATTCAGGAAGGCCATTTCTGGCGCCATCTGAAAAAAATGCGCGCCAGCTACGCCCTGCGCCGTCAGTGGCTGGAGTCGGCGCTTTCGGCCGCCGGTTTTGCGGTGGTTCCGCAGCTGGGCGGCATTCAGCTGGTTATTGCGACGCGCGGCGACGATCGGCTGCTGGCGCGGCGGGCAAGGGAGGCCGGGCTGGACGTTCAGGCGCTGAGCGACTGGCGGATGCAAAGCCGCGGGGAGGGAGGGCTGCTGGTCAGTTTTACCAACCTGACGTCACCAGAGATGGCTGCTGACCTCGTGGGTCAGCTCAGGCTGGCTATCGGCGAGAAATAAAAAACCCCCGCATACCGACGGCATACAGGGGTTGACGCGTATTTGTTATCTTCGTCTTACGTTTATATTATCGGCGTAAATTCAGCAATACGCCAATAAATAGCCCAACTGCGGCGGCGGCGCCGACGCTTTGCCAGGGTTTGTCGCGCACGTAGGTGTCGGCACAGCCGACGGCATCACGCGCGGCCTGCTGCACGCGGTTGTTGCCGTTGATGCGCGCGCGGGTTTCTTTCAGCAATGCCTGCGCCTTTTTCCGCGCAGCCTCCGCTTCGTCTTTTGCATCGCTGCCCCACGATTTCAGCACTTCTTCCAGCGTATCCGCTAATTGGCTGACATCGTTATGAATATCCTCAGCGCTTTCATCTACATTGTTGCGATTCACACGGTTGGCCATTGATTTCTCCCTTAATTTCATCGATACCCGCCATACTTCAGGTTGCACTCACGTTGCTGTCGCTTTGCAATCTGCATTATTTAGGGTAGAGCGATTAAGTGTAGGACAAGATTTTGAATTATGCTTTTAAACCGTGGTTTCTGGAATTTTCCGAAAGCCCTGCCAATCATGAATAAGGTAAGGTAAATGTGCGGTAAAAGATAACGAGGAATGAGTATGTATTTAAGACCCGATGAGGTGGCGCGTGTTCTTGAAAAAGCCGGCTTCACCATGGATGTTGTGACGCAAAAAGCGTACGGCTATCGCCGTGGCGATAATTATGTTTATGTGAACCGCGAAGCGCGCATGGGGCGTACCGCTTTAATTATTCATCCGGCGCTCAAAGAGCGCAGCAATACGCTGGCGGACCCCGCTTCGGATATCAAGACCTGCGATCATTACGAGCAGTTCCCGCTCTATTTAGCCGGTGATGCGCAGCAGCATTATGGTATTCCACACGGATTCAGTTCACGTATTGCGCTTGAGCGCTTTCTGAGTGGCTTATTCGGCGAAGCGCAGTCGACGATGTCCCATAATTAACTAGCGGATTTCCGCATCGATGTGCGAACCGATCGCAGCTGAGGGATGATAACAAGGATGTGAATGCAGAAAGCGACTGGCGCTTGCCAGTCGCTGGTTGGCTATGGGCTCAGGCTTTCGCCTGGCGGTAGGCGCTGACGCGGAACAGGCGGCGGCAGTAATCAAGAAAGTAGCCATACGCCGCGCCCATCATCATCGAAATGACGATATTCGAACTCACCGCGGCGGCAATCTGATGCCAGTCGGCACCCACCACAAACAGAATCGCGACGTACACCGGCGACTGGAAGGTTACATAGGCGACGACGTCGGCAATGTTCTTCATCCAGCCTGTCGGGCTGATATGGCGCGCCAGGCGCATCGCGCGGTCGCGATAAAAACCGTAGGGTACGGCAATAATAATGTTTACCGGAATAGCGACCAGACGTGAAGATAACGACTGCTCAAAAGTCATTCCGGAGAGGAAAATCTCGATCATCATGTTCACGACGGTGCAGTACACGACCATCGCAAAGGTGTCTGCTACCGCATGACGCAAGCGGGACTGCGCAGAGAACATCGGTATGCTCCTCGAAAATAAAGTCTGTTACGCCAAAAAATGCGCGCTGTTATAGCGTTTTTGGGCTGTGTGTTTTGATGTGAGTAGGTTATATCTCTGGCTTGTAGGTGGCAACTAGCTGTAAATTTTTATTTAATGGCTTTTTGTCTATAAAATACTCTGCGGAAGAGTGTTCGCTGAGCGTTTCGCTAGTTTTATGCTGATTTTTATTTTTATCATTAATTATCAGTAAGTTATTGTTGTTATAAGTATGTTGCGTAAAAGATAACCCCGATGGGTAAGTCCTTATCCAGCGCAATTTTCTGGCAGTGGTGTGATATTTATCACTTTTAGATTTATTATGCATATTATGCCGATTAATCCAGCATAATATGCTGTTACGGACTCCTTTTTGCCATTCGATTTTAATGAATGTTTATGCAGAAGCTGGCGGGCGCGGCGCGCTTCGCCATTGGCGATATTATGCAAAGGCTCCCCGCATCCTCGCCATATCCGCATGACGGAGCACGCGCGCTCCTTCTGGTTATTTTCCATTTCGCGACGCGGCCCTCAGGGTAATTTCAGCGAGCAGATTGCCGTTGCGCTAATCTGAATAATTCGCAACGCCCGGCGCTATAACAGACCCTATCCGCGCAGGCCTGCCGTCCAGCTTGTGTATAAAATAATTCACACTGGAATTATCTTTATATATTTATGCGGGAATGTTAAGGGTGGTAATAAATAACCTCGGCCATTAAAATGGCGGCGTAATTTTGTTTCGTTTTTTAGCTGGAGTCTTTTGGAAATTTATGTCTTTAATATTACGCAAACTGAATAATATCCGCTCGCTGCGTGTCATGACGCGTGAATTCTCCATTGACGTTCTTGACGATATGCTGGAAAAGCTCAGGACCGTCACTGAAGAAAAGCGCGCCCGGCAGCAGGCTGCTCGCGAGCAGAAAGCTGAATATCAGGAAAAAATGAGTGCCTGGCTGGAGCTGATGATGGCCGATGGCATTACGCCGGATGAGCTGCTCGGCCAGCAGACGTCGCCGGGAACGAAGAAAGCGCGCCGGCCGCGCCCGGCAAAATATCGTTTTATCGATTTTAACGGCCTGGAAAAAACCTGGACGGGCCAGGGCCGTATGCCGAAGCCAATTGCCCGCGCGATCTCCGCAGGTAAAACGCTGGAGAGTTTCCTGATTTAATATTTCTCCCCGCAGCTGCAGCCTTGCTGCGGGAGAGATTAATCACGGTGGGGCTACCCACCGTGAATATCAGCAAACGCCGAAATCGCCGTCTTCGGTATAGGGCGTAACGTCGGCCGATTTGAAGGTAAATTTCTCGCCCTGCTCATTGCTGGCCTGCACGGCGATAATTTGATCGCCCTCGACGGCCACCACTTTAAGCTTTGGACCGCCCGTTCGCGGCTGTACCAGATCGCCCGGTGAATACATTATCTCTCTCCTCTGCATGAATAATCCGACGCTTCATCCTGCTACCTGCCGTGACCCTGCGTCGCGATTGCGGATATTAACCATAGCTCAGCCAAACGGCAGGAGACAACTGACCTGAAGGAGTAGGTCTCAGCGTCGGTTCCACGGCATCACGGCCAGCAGCCGCGCCATGCCGCAAAAGCCGGTGATACCGGCGAAGGTCAGCCCGACGCCGACGAAGGCGCTCAGCAGGAAAAAGCCGCTGCCGAAGCCGTATCCCAGCACCACGCCGAGGAGTATCAGCCCGCCGGCGGCGATCTGTACCTGACGCATCAGCGGTAGCGGCTGGGATTTATCCTCTTTGACCGGCAGGCCCGCCGCTTTCCAGGCCTGAATACCGCCGGCCAGCAGCCTGACCTGCGCCGGAGCGGCGGCGGCCAGCAGGCGAATGGCGTTATTTTGCGTCCGCGATCCCGCCTGGCAGTGGAAAATAATCGTCTGATCGGCGGTGGCTTGCAGCGTGGCTCCGCCGTTCAGAGCGCTGAGCGGGACCAGCTCGGCGTCGGGAATGTGCTCGCGGGCATACTCATCGGCGTCGCGGATATCAATTAATCTGGCGCCCCGGGCGATTTGCGTCCGGGCTTCTTCAGGAGAAAGGGTGGCGATAGTCATGGCGGCTCCTTAAGGGCAATAGATGGCCTTCAGCGTGGCGATAATCTGCTGGACGGCAGGATCGGTGATGAAGTAATGGATGCGCTGCGCCTCGCGCCTGCTGTCGATGAGGCCTTCGTCGCGCATACGCGCCAGATGCTGTGAGGTTGCGGAAGGGCTCAGGCCGGTAATCTGCGCCAGCTCGCCGGCGCTGGCGTGCGGCGCGTCGCAAAGCATGCACAGAATCATCAGCCTGTTTGGGTTACTCATTGCTTTTAACAGGGCCGCGGCTTCCCCGGCGCTGACCTGCAGCTGCTGTGGTGTATTCATCTCTTTATTTTAGCATTGTCTAAATTTAGATTATTCTAAAATAAAGCGGCGGATTACGCCAGCGCGAAGGGCGGCGTGTTGACGTCGTCGCTGCGATCGCGGGGCGCGATGCCCCGCAGAGGGCTAATTGCGTCCCGATCGCGCGGCCCGGCGATAGAGCGTGCTGCGCGCCACGCCCAGCGCCTGCGCCGCTTTACTGATATTACCGTTGTAGGTGGTCAGCGTATCGGCAATCAGCTGGCTATCATGCTGCTGCAGCCCGCGCGGCGCGGCGGATACCGGAGCCGCCCGGTACTCTGCGGGTAAATCGTCGACCTCGAGGCGGGCGCCGTCGTCGGCCAGCGCCAGCAGAACTTTCATCAGGCTTTGCAGCTGCCGCACGTTGCCCGGCCAGGGCTGACGGGAGAGATTCTCCAGCAGGCCCGGCGACAGCAGCACCCGGCGCTGGCCCGCTCCAAGCGCCTGCCATAGCCGCTGGATAAATGCCGGGAGCGCCGGCCAGTCGCGCAGCGGCGGAATGGTTAAGGCAAATTCCCGCAGGCGATAGAACAGATCCTCGCGAAACTCGCCGTCGGCGACGCGCTGCGCCAGGTTACGGTGGGTCGCACAGATCACCGCGAAGTTGACCGGGGAGCTTTGGCTGGCGCCGAGCGGAGTGACCTCTTTTTCCTGCAGCACCCGCAGCAGCCGCGTCTGCAGCAGCATTGGCATATCGCCAATCTCATCCAGGAACAGCACGCCGCCATCGGCCTCGCGAATTTTACCGATATAACCGTTTTTGCTGGCGCCGGTGAAGGCGCCCGGCTGATAGCCAAAAAGCTCTGACTCAATCAGCGATTCGGGAATAGCGGCGCAGTTGATGGCGATAAACTTACCGCTGCGCCAGCGGCTATGCTGATGCAGCGTACGGCTGACATACTCTTTTCCGCATCCCGTTTCTCCTTCAATGCACAGCGCGATACCGGCATTGAGCAGGCGCAGCATTTTTTCCCCCTCGCGCGGGCCGGCGAAGGGGAGGTCGACGCCGGGAGGGGCCGCTACCGCCACCGCGCTGCGGGTGGGAGCGCGTAACCGGTAATAGTAGCTTTGTCGCCGGACGGTGAGCGGCAGCGGAACGCTGACCGCGGTTTGCGTCAGCAGCGGAAAGAGCTGCTGGAAGGTGATGTGGCCCAGCTGCTCGCTGCCGAGCCCCAGCTCGCGCATCGCCAGCCGGTTGCCGGCGGTGAGCACGTTATCGGAAAAGACCAGCAGGAGCTCTTCGACGCTGTCGAGCTTTTGCGGTTGAGAGTGCAGGCTCATCAGCCACTGCTGCGGGTGCAAACTCTGTTTTACCCACAGATACTCTATCTGTTTGGCCGCCTCTTTCACCCATCCCAGGGTATGCGGATGGGGGAAATGAGCCGGCCCGGAAATATCCAGCACGCCGGCAATTTGCCCGTCAGGACTCTGAATGGGGATGGCCGCGCAGTAGAGATCCTGGTTACTGGTGAGAAAATGCTGGCGGCCGTCAATTTCACAGCTGTCATCAATCGCCAGCGCGGTACCGATAGCGTTGGTCCCGCGGCCGCTCTCGCTCCATAAATTTCCCGGCGCGAGAGCAAAGCTCTGCGCCTTGCGCATGGCGTGCATGTTGCCGAAGGTTTGCAGCACCAGGCCGCTGGCATCGGAGAGGATCACCACCGACTGCAGGTCGGCGACTTTACGCGACAGGGCGCTAATCACCGGCTGCGCGAGCTGCTGCAGCCCGCTATGGCTGGCCAGCAGATCCGCCAGCTCGCCGGATCGCAGGCGCGGGAAGTCATCCGTCGTGGGCTGCAGGCCATACAGCTGGCTGCGAAACCACGAATCGCTGAGCAACGGATTAGCTGTTACCTCCGGGGCGAGGGTAAACGGGTTTCCTTGCACGGAGCACCTCATGGTCGGCTGAGTTATGTTGCAACATTGTAGCTTTACGGTTTCTTATGTGTTGCGATTTGCGACACAGAAGCAGAAATCAATGCGGCAGCAGGCGCCATGCAGACGAGAATTCGCTATTAATTATCTGATTTTATTTATTATTTTAAAGGAGGGTAAAACTGGCACAACCCCTGCAATAGCGTTGATGCAGCAGGCAAGAGCAAAAAACCAATACGCCGCTGCGCCTCAACCCTACAAGAAGGAGATTGCAATGCGTTATGCTCATCCTGGCACCCCGGGCGCGTTAGTTTCACTCAAATCCGCCTACGGCAACTATATTGACGGTAAGTTTGTCGAGCCGCTCGGCGGCGAATTCTTTATGAATACCTCCCCCGTGGACGGTAGCGACATTGCGCAATTTCCTCGCTCCGATGCCAAAGATATTGATTTTGCCCTTGATGCCGCGCACCGCGCCGCGGACGCATGGGGGAAAACGTCGGTCCAGCAGCGCTCCAATCTGCTGCTGGAAGTTGCCGATCGCATCCAGAAAAACCTCGAGTACCTGGCGGTGGCGGAAAGCTGGGATAACGGGAAGCCGATTCGCGAAACGCTGAACGCCGATCTGCCGCTGGCGGTCGATCACTTCCGCTATTTTGCCGGCTGCCTGCGCGCGCAGGAGGGAAGCACCGCCGAGATCGACGAAACCACCGTGGCCTATCACTTCCACGAGCCGCTGGGCGTGGTGGGGCAGATCATCCCGTGGAACTTCCCGCTGCTGATGGCGGCGTGGAAGCTGGCGCCGGCGCTGGCGGCGGGCAACTGCGTGGTGCTCAAGCCGGCAGAGCAGACGCCGCTCAGCATTACGCTGCTGCTGGAAATTATCGGCGATATCTTCCCGCCGGGCGTGCTGAACGTCGTGCAGGGATTCGGTAAGGAGGCCGGGGAAGCGCTGGCGACCAGCAAACGGATCGCGAAAATCGCCTTTACCGGCTCCACGCCGGTCGGCCGGCATATTATGGCCTGCGCCGCAGAGAATATTATTCCCTGTACCGTTGAGCTCGGCGGCAAGTCGCCAAACATCTATTTTGCCGACGTGATGGAGGGTGAAGACGAGTTCATTGAGAAGGCGGTGGAAGGGCTGGTGCTCGGCTTCTTCAACCAGGGCGAGGTTTGCACCTGCCCGTCGCGGGCGCTGATCCATGAATCCATCTACGAGCCGTTTATGGAGCGGGTGATGGCGAAAGTCGCGCAAATTCGCCGCGGCGACCCGTTTGATACCGATACGATGATCGGCGCCCAGGCCTCGCGTCAGCAGTTCGATAAGATCCTGTCGTACATTAAAATTGCTCGCGAAGAAGGCGGTCAGATCCTCACCGGCGGCGAGCGCGCCAGCATCACCGCGGAGCTGGATAACGGTTACTATATTCAGCCGACCCTGATCAAGGGGCGCAACGATATGCGCAGCTTTCAGGAGGAGATTTTTGGCCCGGTAATCGGCGTGACCACCTTTAAGGATGAAGCGGAAGCGCTGGCGATCGCCAATGAGACCCAGTTTGGCCTCGGGGCCGGCGTCTGGACGCGCGACACGAACCTGGCCTATCGCATGGGGCGCGGGATTAAAGCGGGCCGCGTGTGGACAAACTGCTACCACGTCTATCCGGCCCACGCGGCGTTTGGCGGCTATAAGCAGTCCGGCGTCGGGCGCGAAACCCACAAAATGGCGCTGAACGCCTACCAGCAGACGAAAAACCTGCTGGTGAGCTACGGCACCGCGCCGCTCGGTCTGTTTTGATTGAAACTCCGCCGCGTCACTCCGTGACCGGTAGATAAAACCCGCCACCTTATGCTCAGGTGGCGGGTTTTTTTAGTTTACGCCGCCGCGGGCAAGGGCCTCCGCCTGCCAGCAGCGGGCCGAGGTGCCGTTAGCCAGCGGGCGCAGCGGCTGCGGCTTTTCACAGCCTGCGCCGGCGAAGGGGCAACGATCGCGAAAATAGCAGCCCTCCGGCAGATGCCGGTTGCCGGGCAGCTCGGTGTTGCGCGGCGCGTCGCCCAGCGGCATGCCAATGCGCGGCACCGAATCCATCAGCAGCCGGGTATAGGGATGAGCCGGGGCGTCGAGGACCTGACGCGCCTCACCCATTTCCACGATTTGCCCGAGATACATCACCGCCACGCGGTCGCTCATATGGCGCACCACCGAGACGTTGTGCGAGATCAGCACGAAGGTCAGGTTCTGCTGTTTTTGCAGCTCAACCAGCAGATTGAGGATCTGCGCCTGCACCGAAATATCCAGCGCCGAGGTGGGCTCATCCAGCACGATAATATCCGGCTTCGCCGACAGCGCGCGGGCGATCGCAATGCGCTGCCGCTGGCCGCCGGAAAAGGCGTGCGGCAGGCGGTCGAGGTACTCCGGGCGCAGCCCAACCTGTAGAGCCAGCCGTTCGGCGAGCTCGCGCCGCGCCTTCTCGCTGGGCCGGGACTGGATCCACACCGGCTCGGTAATGGTCCGCCAGACGGGCAGGCGCGGATCCAGAGAGGAGAGCGGGTCCTGAAAGACCATCTGCATGCTGCCGGCGGAGCGCCCGGCAGCGGAGTCTCCGCCGCGTTCGAACTGGCCGGAAGAGGGTTTGAGCATGCCCATCAGCAGCCTGGCGAGGGTGCTTTTCCCGCAGCCCGATTCGCCGACGATGCCCAGGGTTTCGCCGCGATATGCCGTCATATCCAGGCCGTTTAGCGCATAGACGCGCTCGACGACCTTACCGCGCCAGTTCTTGCGCGCCGGGAAGTTAAGATGAACATCGTTCAGCATTAATAGCCGGTCAGACATGGGCGTTCTCCCGTTGCGGATACCAGCAGGCCGCCTGCTGTTCGGTGGGTTCGATTAGCCGCAGCATCGGGGCGATCCCGCAGCCCTCGCCGGCGGCGAAGCAGCGTTCGCGGAAGGCGCAGCCGCCCGGCAGGCGCGCGAGATTTGGCACCGTGCCGGGAATCGATTGCAGCAGCGATCGCGGTTCGCCGTTATCCGGAGCGCTGTTCAGCAGGCCGACGGAGTAGGGATGCAGCGGATGGTGCAGCACCTGCGGGGTCGAACCGCTTTCGATAACCGCCCCGGCGTACATAACGTACAGCCGATCGCAGACCTGGGAAACCACCGCCATGTCGTGGCTGATAAACAGTACCGCCGTTCCCGTGGCCTGCGCTTTCTGTTTTAACAGACGCAGGACCTGGCGCTGGACGGTGACGTCCAGCGCGGTGGTGGGTTCGTCGGCAATCAGCAGGTCCGGCTCGCAGGAGAAGGCGATGGCGATCATCACCCGCTGGCGCATCCCGCCGGAGAGTTCGAAGGGGTAGCGCTCCATCACCCGCTGCGGGTCGGCGATCTGCATATCCGCCAGCAGCGCGGCCGCCCTGGCGCGCGCCTCGCGGGCGGAGAGCGGACGGTGCTGGCGGATAACGTCCACCATCTGTTTGCCAATCCGCCGCGTCGGGTTCAGGGCGGTCATCGGCTCCTGGAAAATCATCGCCACCCTGCGGCCGCGAATAGCGCGCATCTCTTTTTCAGTTGCGCCGAGGATATCGTCGCCCATCAGGGTTACCTGGCCGCTGTGAATCCGGTAGCTGCCCGGCGGCAGCAGACGCATCGCCAGCATCGCGGTAACGGATTTCCCCGAACCCGACTCGCCCACCACGCCAACAATTTCACCGCGGTCGATATGCAGGGAGACGGCGTTCAGGACATGCACCGCGCCCTGGTAGACAGGGAAGCTTAAACGGACGTTATCGATAGTCAGAACCCGGTTATTCATTAGCTGCGTCCTCCGGACTTCGGATCCAGTAAATCCTGAATCCCATCACCAAACAGATTAAAACCGACGGCGGTAATCAGGATGGCGGCGCCGGGGAAGGCGCAGTACCACCACTGATCGAGAACATAGTTGCGGCCGTTGGCCACCATCGCCCCCCATTCGGCGGTCGGCTGCTGGGCGCCGAGGCCGATAAAGCCTAACGTCGCCGCCATCAAAATGGCGCTGCCGATATCCAGCGAAGCCTGCACCACCAGCGGCGGCAGCGCATTGCGCAGGATATGCCAGCTGATCAGATGCCAGCGGGAGGCGCCGAAGGTCACGGAGGCCTCAACGAAGCTGTGCTGGCGCACCACCAGCGTCTGCCCGCGCGCCAGGCGGACGTAAAAGGGGATCCGCACGATAGCGATCGCCAGCATGGCGTTGAACAAACTCGGGCCCAGCGCCGCGGCCAGCGCCATCGTCAGCACCAGCGAGGGGATCGACAGCATGATATCCATCAGCCGCATGATCAGCGCATCGCTGCGCCCGCCGAGGACCCCGGAGAGGCAGCCCAGCAGCGAGCCGCCGATCCCGGCGATCAGCACCACCGCCAGCCCGGCGGCGATCGATTGCTGGCTGCCGATCAGCACCCGGCTAAACAGATCCCGGCCCACTTCGTCGGTGCCAAACCAGTGGCTCAGCGACGGCGCCTGCAGTCGGGCGGTCAGATCGATGGCGTTGGGATCGTGCGGCACCAGCCAAGGGGAGAAGATCATCAGGAACAGCATGATCAGCATAATGCCGCCGCCGATCAGCGTCAGCGGGCTTTTACGTATCAGCCACAGGCGGCGTTTCCACGCGTGGCTGCGGCTGATTTTCACGCCGACGCCGGGACGTTCCTGGGTCATCATCACTTAGCTTTCTCCCCGACCCATACGCGGGTCTATCCATAAATAGAGCAGGTCAACGAGCAGGTTGACCAGCACGTAGGCAAATGACACCACCACGGCGAACCCCATCACCGCCGGGAAATCGAGCGCCTGAATCGAGGAGACCACGTAGGCGCCCATCCCGGGCCAGGCGAAGACGGTTTCGGTTAGCACCGCGCCGTACAGCAGGTCGCCCAGCGCCAGCCCGAGCACGGTGACCGAGGGGATCAGCGCATTGGGCAGCGCGTAGCGCATCACGATGGTCCACTTCGGCAGGCCGCTGGCCAGCGCGGTGCGGATATAATCTTCGCTGAGCTGCTCCAGCATCGCCGAGCGAATCTGGCGGGCAACAATTCCCAGATGGACGAAGGCCAGGGTGGTGGCCGGCAGAACCAGGTGCTGAAGCGCGTTAAAGAATACCTCCAGGTTGCCTTCCAGCAGCGAGTCGATCAGATAGAAACCGGTCACGTGGGTCGGCGGGTCAAACCAGTCGTCAAGGCGTCCGCTGCCCGGCAGCCAGTTCAGCTTGCCGTAAAACAGGACAATCACCCCCAGCCCCAGCCAGAACGCCGGGGTGGAAATCCCGGTCAGCGCCATCAGGCGCACCAGATGATCGGTCCAGCGGTTGCGGTACACCGCCGAGAGCACGCCGAGCGGAATGCCGACCACCAGGGCGATAAACAGCGCGCATATCGCCAGCTCCAGCGTCGCGGGGAAAAAGGTTTTCAGATCCTCCAGCACCGGGCGACCGGTACGGATAGAGGTGCCGAGGTCGCCGTGCAGCAGCGCGTTGACGTAGTGCAAAAACTGCTGCCAGAGCGGTAAATCCAGCCCCAGCTGCTGGCGAATATGGCGCACGATCTCATCGCTCGCGCGATCGCCCGCCAGCAGCCGCGCGGGGTCGCCGGGAATAAGGTGCGAAATAATAAACGTGATTGCGCATACGCCGGCGACGACGAGGATCAGTCCCCAGCTGCGTTGTCGTAGTAAACCCCAGAAACTCATCATGACGTCCTCTGCCGGGCCGATGGCTGCCCGGCATCACAAGGTTAAGGTGCGGCCCGCTATTTGTGCATCTCGGCAATATTGAAGATCTGTTCGAGCATCGGGTTAAAGACGAAGCCTTTGACCTCTTTGTTCATCGCCACCTGATAGTTTTTCTGGAACAGATAGACGTAGGCGGCCTCATCGATAACCGTTTTCTGCGCCGCCTGATAATCCGCGGTTCTCTGCGCCTGATCGGCGGTGGAGACCGCCTTCTTGAGCAGGGCGTCAACCTGAGGATTTTCATAGAATGAACGGTTGCCCGGCAGCCCTTTTTTATCCGACTCAAACCAGTAGTTCATGAACATATAGGGGTCGGCGAAATCCGGGCTCCAGTTGCCGATGGCGATGTCGTAATCCCCTTTGCCAATCCGCTCGCGCATGGTGGCGTTAGCCAGCTTTTCGAGCTTCACCTGGATACCCAGCGCCTGCAGATTCGCCTGGGTGGAGAGGGCGATAGGCTCCCAGTTAGGGTCATTATCGGAGTAGAGGAACGACAGGGTTTTGGGCTTATCCGCCACTTTCTCCAGCGCGGCTTTGGCTTTGTCCATATCGAGGGAGTACTGCATGGCGCTGGCGTCAAAGCCCCACATGCCGTCCGGGATCGGGCCGCGCATCTGCTTGCCGTTGCCGCCGAGGATGCCGCTGACCATCCCTTTATAGTCGGTGGCCCAGGAGACGGCGCGGCGTAAATCGACCTGATTCATCGGCGCCTTGCCGTTGTTAAGGTACAGGTAGGTGACGCGCAGCGCCGGATAGTCATATACCGCGACGCTATCCTCTTTTTTCAGCGCCGCGAACTGGTCTACCGGCAGGGCATCGGCAATATCCAGATCGCCCTTGGTCAGCTGCAGGCGACGGGCGGAGCTTTCGCCGATAATCTTCACCGTTACCCGCTTAAAGACGGGTTTAATGCCGCTGTAGTGCGGATTGGGCACCAGCACCAGCTGCTGGCCTTTCTGCCAGCGCTGCAGCATGTAGGCGCCGGAGCCGGCGGTGTGCTCCGCCAGCCAGCCGCGGGCGTCGTCGGCGGCGTTGGCCTTCAGCACCGCCGGGTTAACGATCGACGCGCCGTCGTTGGCGAGGGTATGCAGGAACGGAGCGAAAGGCTCCGGCAGAGTGAAGCGGACCGTGGTGGGATCGACGGCATCAATTTTCAGCCCGCTCGGGAAGGCTTCCGAAGGACCCTGCTTAATGCGCATCAGGCGCTCGAACGAGAGCTTGACCGCCTCGGCCGTCACCGGCGAGCCGTCGGCAAACTGCATGCTTTTGTGCAGCGTAAAGGTCCAGGTTTTGCCGTCATCAGAGACCAGCCAGCTTTCCGCCAGCTCGCCCTCGACGTCCGTCGAACCTTTCCCGTCCTCGGTTTTATATTTTACCAGCCGCTGGTAGGCCGGGTAGGTGACCGTCCAGTCGTTGTTATCGATGGTCACGGCCGGATCGAGGGTCTGCGGATCGGCGGCTTTGCCGATGACCAGCATATCTTTGGGGACCGCGGCATAGGCCGGCGCGACGGCGGCGGCCAGCGCGACGGCCAGCAGCAGTGGGCGAAAAGCGGTTAAGGGGGTGCGAATCATTTTCATGGCGTAACTCCGTCAGTCCTGGCCGGGGCCAGGCAGGCAAAAACATCATCAAGGAGCGGATAACCGGCCGCGTCCGGTAGTTCGAAGTGCCACCATTCCGTGGAAATACCCTTAAAGCCGCCGCCAAACATAATGGCGTTCAGCAGCAGGCGGTTACGCTGAGCGGCCTCGGGAAGCGCCGGGTGGTAAGGGTGGGACAGGTCATCCATCTCATCGAAGGCGGTGCCCATATCCAGCGGCTGGCCGTTTTCGTCGAGTAACGTCACATCGATGGCGGTACCGCGGCTGTGGTTCGAACCCAGCGCAATCGGCACCACGTAGTCCTGATTCGGACAGGCGTTCCACAGCAGCTGCTGAGCCTGCTGCGGACGATAGGCATCGAGAACCAGCAGCGTCAGGCCGGCCAGCCGGGCGATGCGCAGAGACTTCTCCAGCGCCGCCGCCGCATCCGGGTGCAGCAGGCAGCGGGCTTCGGCATAAATGGGCTGGCCGGTAATGTTATCGGCGCTGGCGTACTTGAGGTCGACGGGGAGCGCCGGAAACCGCGCGCGGATATCGACCAGAGAGACTTGCTGATTCATCTGTTATTTCCTGTCCTGGAGCCTGGCGAGCAGGCGCTTATTCACGTTCAAATTGACCAAATTCCTGCTGCAGCGCGCGGTTCTCAGCCAGGCGCTGCGACAGCGACGGGCCGAGCCGTTCGACCACCGCCGAGAGCAGCAGGTTGAAAAGACAGCTGATTGGCGCGGGCGAATCCCAAAAGTGGCCGGTATCGGTTTTGACCTGCAGCAGATCGAGCGGATAGTCGCGGGCCCACGGGCACCAGATGTCGGTCACCAGCGCGGTGGCAATGCGCCGGTCGGCGGCCACCCGGCAAAACTGGCGGGCGGTGCTGGAGTAGGCGCGGGTATCGGTGATCACCACATAAGGATGCTCATATTCGGAGTTCAGCGCCTCCAGCCAGCTGCCGGAGCTGCCGTCGGCGTAGGTCACCCGCGGGCGCAGGTATTCAAGATGGCTAAAAAAGGTGTTGGCAAGACCGCGCGTTGACTGAATGCCGATCACAATCACCGTGTCGGCCTGCGCAATCCGTTCGCTGATGCGGGCAAAGGTCTCTTCCTGCGCCAGTTGGTAGACGTAGCGGATAGCGTCAAGCTCCATCTGCAGCGACAGGCTGGCGCGGTCGGGCTGCGCCTGCTGCTGCTCCCAGGAGTCGAGGCGATCGATGACGCCCCAGTGCTTATAGGGCACCGGCGCGCGATCCTTCAGGCTGTTTTTGACGTCGTCGAGGTTGCGGTAGCCCAGCTTGCGCAGATAGCGTCCGACGGTGATCCCGCTGGTACCGGTCGCCTGGGCAATGCTGTCAGCGGTCTCAAAGGGGATATGCTGGCGATGGCTCAGCAGCCAGCTGCCGATGCGCTTTTCGCTAGGCGTCAGCTGGCTAAAGGTCGCCTCAATGGTGCGAAACAGCCCATCGCTATTATCGTTCATCCTTACCCCCCGGTGATATTTGGCTCTCATAAACCATTCCGCTGTTACTCAGCTAACAAAGCACGATGCATGCCATCTATTACGGAACACCGTCGTTTGCGGTATTACGGGGAAAAGAGTGGAGGCAGGCGAACTATGAGCGTAGATTTTCGCCAAAATATGCACAAAGAAGGTGCAACATTTCCTGGTTGTGCATCACAAAAAGAAAACATATGGTTAACAAAATTATCATTAATGCCCGTTAACGAAAAAAGAAAACCGGCGGACATCAGGCGTGAAGAATTAACATAACTGACTAATTAATAAGGATGATTGTATGAAGATTAAGGTTTGTATTGCCCTGGCGCTGGCGAGCATTGCCTGCAGCAGCCTGGCACGTGATATGCAAACAATTCAGCAAAGCGGCGAGCTGAAGGTCGGCGTGCCGGGAGATTACGCCCCGCTGGCGTTTCATAATGGCGTCGGCGAGCTGCTCGGTTATGACGTTGATATGGCAAAAGATCTTGGCGAGAAGCTGGGCCTTAAGGTGACGTTCGTGCAGACCAGCTGGCCGACTCTGTCGGGCGATCTGCAGGCCGATAAGTTTGATATCGCCATGGGTGGCGTCACCGAAACGCCGGAGCGGGCCAAAGATTTCGCCCTCAGCCATCCGGTGGTCGCCAACGGCAAAATTGCCCTCGCCAGCTGCATGGCCGCGCCGGCGCTGGGGAGCCTCGAAAAAATCGATCGGCCGAACGTGAAGGTGATTGTGAACCCCGGCGGTACCAATCAAAGCTATGTTGATGCGCATATTAAACATGCGCAGATTATCCGGGTGAAAAACAACGTTGATAACCTGGAAGCGCTGCGGCAGAAAACCGCCGATATGATGGTGACCGACCTGATTGAGGGCATCTATTACCAGAATAAAGAGCCCGGCGTCTTTTGCGTCGCCAACGAACGGCCCTTCCCGGGAACCGCCAGTTTTAAGGTGTACATGATGAAAAAGGATAATCAGCCGCTGCTGGAGAAGGTCAACCGCTGGCTGGATAGCCAGGATAAAAATGTGCTCAAGCAGAAGTGGAAAATTCACGAATAGGCGCTGGCGATTGTCTCGTTGCCGGGTAAAGTGACTGTTTTACCCGCCGCGCAGGCGTGCTGCGGCCGCATCGAAACCGGATAACGAAAATTTATGAACGCTGAGATAACCCTGCCCGTCAGGCAGCAAAACAACAATATTATCCGTCTGGCTACGGCTCAGGCGCTGGCGGGGGCCAACTCGGTGGTCTTTTACGCCACCGGGGCGATTGTCGGCAACGCCATTGCCCCCGATAGCACCCTTGCCACGCTGCCGATCGCCATTTTTGTCCTCGGGATGGCGGCCTGCATTTTACCCTTTGGCTTTCTTGCCAGAAAGCGCGGGCGCCAGGCGGTCTTTATGCTGGGAACCGGCGCCGGGGTCCTGACCGGCCTGCTGGCCGCTCTGGCGGTGGTGCTCGGCGCATTCTGGCTCTTCTGCGTGGCGGCATTTTTGGGCGGAGCCTACGCGGCGGTGGCGGTCTCGTTTCGTTTTGCCGCCACGGACGGCGTCGGCGTTGAGCGCCGCGCCCGGGCGCTGTCGCTGGTAATGGGCGGCGGCGTGGCCGCCGGGGTGATCGGCCCGATGCTGGTGACCGGCACGATGGACCTGTGGCCGGCGCATACCTTCGCCATGACCTTTATTGCCCAGGGCGCGGTGGCGGCGGTTTCAGCGCTGGTGCTGCTGGGGGTCAAGTCCGCAGAGCCGGTGGCCCAGGCGCGGAGCGGCGGCCGCCCGCTCGGGGAGATCGTGCGCCAGCCGGGTTTCGCCCGCACGGTATTCAGCGGGGCGGTGGCCTACATGGTGATGAACTTCCTGATGACCGCCGCGCCGCTCTCCATGCACCTGCACGGGATTTCACAGCAGGCGTCGAACCTCGGCATTCAGTGGCACGTGGTGGCGATGTACGGCCCCGGCTTTTTTACCGGCAGGCTGATCGCCCGCTTTGGCGCCGGGCGAATTAATGAGGCGGGGCTGGCTCTTCTCGCGCTGTCGGTACTGGTTGGGCTGGCCGGGACCGAGGTGATGCACTACTGGATATCGCTCATTCTGCTGGGCATCGGCTGGAACTTCGGTTTCACCGGCGCCTCGACGCAGATTATGGATTTCCATCGTCCGGAAGAGAAAACCCAGGTGCAGTCGCTGAACGACTTTATCGTCTTCGGCGTGATGATGGTGGGGGCCTTCGCCTCCGGCGCGCTGATGAATCTCTTCGGCTGGAACGCCGTACTTTGGGGCTCGCTGGTTCCGGTGATGGCGGCGCTGGCGGCGCTGCTTATCGGCGCGCGTGCTAAGCGCCAACCCTGAGGCACCTATACGATCCGCCCCGACTCCAGCTTGATAATGCGGTCCGCGAGGTGGAAGTAGCGATCGTCGTGGGTGATGGCGACGATGGTTTTGCCCTCGGCCTTCAGCATCGGCAGGAGCTCAAGATAAAACACCGCCTTAAACTCCGGGTCCTGATCGGCCGCCCACTCGTCGAACAGGTACAGCGGGCGCTCCTCAAGCCACGCCTGCAGCAGCGCCAGCCGCTTGCGCTGTCCCTGCGACAGGGCGGTGGTTGAGAACCGTCCCTCGGTAAAACGGACCTTGTGCTGCAGCTTCAGGAACTGCAGCAGATGGTTAACCTGCTCCGCCGTGCGCTCGTGGACAAACGCCACGTCGTCGAAAAGGAAAAAGTCGTTAAATACCGCCGAGAATAGCTGGCGATAGCCCTCCTGCTGGTCGCCGGCGACGGCGCGGCCGTTAAGCACAATCGCGCCGCTATCCGGCGGATAGAGTCCCACCAGCAGGTTAGCGAGGGTGGTTTTACCGCTGCCGTTGCCGCCGACGATAAACACCAGCTCGCCCGGGGAGAAGCGCATATCGAGCGGGCCGAGGGTGAAGCGCTCCCCATCTTCGCCCTGGTACCGATAGCGGATCTCTTCCAGCGCCAGGGAGCGAAAGGGTTCAACAGGCAAGGGGCGCTGCGGCTGCTCCGGCGGCAGATCGTCGCGCAGCTGCTGCACCCGCTGCAGCGCGACCCTGGCGCTGGCGAGGGTCGGCAGCGACGACAGCACACCCTCCACCGGCACAATCATATACAGAAATATCATGACGTAGCCGGTGATGGTCGCCGGCTCCAGCAGCAGCAGATCGCGCAGGCCGAACAGCACCAGGCCGATAAAGGCAAAGAACAAAATGCTGCCCCAGCTGGTGGCGAGTCCGTACAGCACGTAGCCGCGGGTACGCTGCCGGCGCACGGCCTCGATATTATCGGCCAGCTCGCCGGAGACAAACCGACGGCGACGGTCGGCGTTAAGCCGATATTCGCGTCCGCCGTCGAACAGCTTTTTGCACTGCTGAATCAGGGTATCTTCCCGCTGCCGCGACTGGCGCAGCAGCCCCATCGCCCGACCGTGCGCGGCGCGATAGCCGAGGCTGCCGAGGGCGATTGCCGCCAGCGCCAGCCCGAGGACGCTGGCGGAGAGGGTGGCGAGATAAACCAGGCAGCCGGCGATCACCGCGCCGTAGATGAACAGGTTGGGCAGGCTGACGAAAAACACCACCAGGGTGTCGAGGTCCTGGGTGAGCACCGATATCGTTTTGCTCATCCCGGACTTCTCCAGCTGCAGCCAGCGGGTTTCGCTGACCTGCCGGGTCAGCTCGCCGCGCAGGCGGGCTTTCACCTTCTGGCCGAGATACATAAAGGTAGTCTGCGAGATCACGCGGGCTGCCAGCATCAGCAGCGCCAGCAGCGCAAACTGGACGCCGGGCCCGAGCCAGCGCTCGGTCTGCGGCAGCGTCAGGCTGTGGTTAATCATGGCCAGCAGCGAGGCGTTGCTAAAACCGCTAATCAGCCCGGCGACCACCGCCAGCAGCAGCCAGCCGCCGACCATTCGAAATAAAATCAACAACACCGACATGCGAAATTCCTTATTCATTGCTCACAACGCGTTATGCGGATTGACGATGGGCCCTGGAGCGGATCAGCGGCCAGACCAGCAGCGGAACGCCGATAAGCGATGCCACCAGCCCAACCGGCAGCTGGCGCGGATAGAGCGCATTGCGCCCTAGCCAGTCGGCGACCGTCATAATGCCCGCCGACAGCAGCGCCGCGGCGTACAGCTGAGCCAGCGGCCCCTTGACCCCGAGCCGGCGCGCCAGATGCGGCCCCAGCAGGCCAATAAACGACACCGGGCCCACCAGCAGGGTCGCCAGCCCGGTCATGACCGCCGCCAGCGCCAGCACGCCCAGGCGGGCACGGGGCAGGGAAACGCCCAGCGAGCCGGCGACGCTGCCCAGCGGTAGCAGTACCAGCCAGCGGCGAAACAGCGGCGTCAGAGCCAGCAGGATCAGGGTGGCGATAAATAAAACCTGAGCCAGCGGGGCGCTGATGTAGTAGGTGCTGCCGGTCATCAGCGGCAGCAGTATCGAGCTGGCGGCAAGGTTGTTGAGCATCACGATGCTCACCGCCGCCTGACAAAGGGCGTTCAGCGCCAGGCCGTTGAGCAATACCCGCTGCGGATTAAAGGCGCTGCGGCGGCTATTCCACATCGTCAGCAGCAGGCTGATGAGCGCCCCGGCCAGGCTGCTGAGCAGCAGAAAACCGCTTCCCTGAGCGGGGAACAGCAGAATATAGACCGTTACTCCCATCGCCGCGCCGCCGCCGATGCCCAGCACTTCCGGGCTGGCCAGCGGGTTGCCGCTGACCCGCTGCATCAGGACGCCCGCTGCGGCCAGCAGGGCGCCGGCGCTGATGGCCGCCAGCAGCCGAGGTATCCGCAGCGGCAGCAGCTGCGCCAGTTCGCCGCGGGTTGCCCAGTGCCAGTGGCTTAGCCCGTGGCCGAGGAACAGCGAAATCACTATTGCCGCCGCCAGCGTCAGAGCCGCCGCCCACGGCACCCAGCGGCCGGCGGAGCGCGCCGAAACCAGCGGCGGCGGGGAGGTATCAATCCCGTGCTGGCGGGCGTGGCGCGCCAGCAGGATCAGCAGCGGCCCGCCGGTTAGCGCGGTCAGCATCCCCACCGGCAGCAGCTGGCCGTTGAACAGAGAAACCTTTGACACGCAGAGGTCGGTAAACCACAGCAGGCCGGCGCCGGTCAGCGCGCTATGCAGCATCAGCTGGCGCGACGTGCGGGCGCCGCCAAAGCGCGCAAGGTGCGGCGCGGCGAGGCCGAGAAAGCCAATCACCCCGACGGCATTGATAATCAGCGCGCTCATCGCCAGCGCCAGCGCGACCGCGGCGCCGCGAATGCGCAGCGGCGAGGCGCCGAGGCCGCTGACCATCGTTTCCGGCAGCTGCAGCAGCTCCAGCGGGCGGAACAGCAGGGCCAGCAGGAGCATGCACAGCGCCAGCCACGGCAGCAGCGTCAGCAGCAGATGACCATCTTCCTGCGCCAGAGAGCCGCCGCCCCACATCAGGACGGTCAGCAGAAAGCGGTCGTTGACGATAGCGATCAGCATCGTCAGCGCGCCGCACCACAGGTTGATCATCATGCCGGCCTGAATCATCACCAGCGGGGAGAGGCGCTGGCGCCAGCTCAGCAGCAGCACCAGCAGCAGCGCCGCCAGCTCGCCGCCGATAATCACCGCCATCCGCGGCCCGCCCGTTAGCGTCGGCAGCCACAGCGACGCCAGCCCCATCGCCAGGGTCGCTCCCGAGGTCAGGCCGAGGGTCATCGGCTCCGCCAGCGGATTGCGCAGCGCGCGCTGCATCAGCCAGCCGCACAGCCCGAGCGTTGCGCCGCTGACGATGGCCATTCCCTGACGCGGGAGCCACATGCCGTGCAGGATAATCGCCGTCGGCTGCGCGTTTTGCGCGCTGAACAGCGCATGAAATCCGCCCTGATGCAGTACGTCGCTGACCGCCAGCAGCAGGGAAATCAGCCACAGGATGGCGATAACGCCCCACGACAGGCGGCGGGAAAAGGATTCAGGCATCGCGCCACCCCGCCATCAGCTGGCTGAAAATATCGGCAAAACGCCCGGCGGTGATCAGCGCCCCGGCGTCGCTGATGGGCTGCTCGATCAGCCCGATCGGGTAACGTGAGGTCAGCGGCAGGCGCAGCCAGAGCGAGCTTTGCCGCCAGCGGGCCACCGCGTCGCGCCGATCTTCGGCCACCAGCAGGATCAGCCGCGCGTCGAGGGTGGCGATGCGGGTTAGCTCCATCAGCACGTTCCCCTCCGCCCCGCCGCCGCCGGGCCAGCCGTTGCGCATGCCGCAGGCCGCCAGCACGTCGCCCGGCAGGCTGCCGCTGGTATAGAGCTGCAGGTGCAGGGCATCGACCGGGGCGGCGAATATCACCGGCTGGCGCAGGGTTTGCGCGTAGCCGCGGGCGCGGGCGATTTGCTGATGCAGGCGGGCGAGCAGGCTCTCCGCCTGCGCCTGGCGCTGCAGCGTGGCGCCGAGCCGGCGCGTGGATTCGATAAACGCGCCCAGCCCGTGGGCGGGAAGCGTCAGGATCGGGGCTATCTTTTCGAGGGCTGGCTTGAGCAGGACGTGCTGGGGAGTGACCACAATGCGGTCAGGACGCAGCGCGTAGAGGGTTTCGAGGTTCGGCTGAAACAGCAGCCCCAGGTCCTGCACCGTCTGCGGCAGGGCGGGGGTAGGGATCAGTTTGCGATACCACGCCGGCGCCGAAACGCCGGCCGGCGTCACGCCGAGGGCGAGGATCGTCTCCGCCAGCCCCCAGTCCAGCACCGCCAGCCGTTGCGGCACCGGCGTACCGCTGGCCCACGACAGCGCGGGGGCCAGCAGAGCGGCGGTTAACAACCTGCGTCGTGAAAGCATGGTTACCACTTGTAGTTCACGGTGGCTACCAGCTGGCGCTTCATCGCATATTCGCAGCCGTTATCCTGGCAGGAGGCGAGATAGGTTTTGTTGGTCAGGTTGGCGGCGTTAAGCGCCACGCCCCACTCGCGCCACTGATAGCCCAATCGCGCATCGTACACCGTGGCGGCCGGGACCTTCAGGCTGTTATCGGTGGTGGCGTAGCTGCTGCCGACGTAGCGCACGCCGCCGCCGATTGAGAAGCCGTCCAGCGGGCCGCTGAGCGCATATTGCGTCCACAGTTTGGCGCTGTTGCGGGCAATCCCTACCGGATGCTTGCCTTCGCTGCCGTCGTTGGCGCTGGTGACCTGCGGATCGGTTAAGGCCCAGGATGCCAGCACCGACCAGGCCGGGGTGATGTTGATTTTCCCGTCCAGCTCGATCCCCCGGGAGCGGATCTCGCCGGTCTGCACGCTGAAGTTGGCGTGATCGGGATCGGGCGTAGCGACGTTGGTTTCGCGCAGGTTAAACAGCGCGAGGATAAACAGGGCGTCGAGGCCGACCGGATCGTACTTCAGGCCAATCTCCGACTGCTTACCTTCGGTGGGCTTAAAGGCGCGTCCGTAGAAATCGCTGCTGCTGCTCGGCACGAACGACGTGGAGTAGCTGACGTAGGGCGCGAGGCCGTTATCGAAGTGGTAGAGCAGCCCGGCGCGGCCGGTGGTGGCGTAGTCGTTACGCTCGCTGCGCGCGTCGGTGATCAGGTTGGTGCTTTTGGTTTTCGCCGCGTCGTAGCGCCCGGCAAGGCTCATGATCCAGCTGTTCCACTCCAGCTGATCCTGCAAATAGAGGCCGGTCTGATCCATCGTCGAGTGGGTGCTGCTGTCGAAAGGCGGCTTTTCCACCGGGGTGCTGTAGTCCGGATCGCGATAGTTGATCGGGCTGGCGTCGCCGTAGCCGGACTGGCTGCGCACCGAGCTGTGCATGCGGTCAATACCGGCCAGCAGGGTGTGCTTCAGCGGGCCGGTTTGCAGATGGAACTCCGCCTGGTTATCCACCGCGAAGTTGACCATCGTCTCTTTCAGGTTCATCGAGTAGCGGTCAATCAGCGGCGCGTCGGCGTGCGCGCCCCACGGATAGACCATCAGGTAGTCGCCGGTGCTGCTGATATAGCGCAGGTTCTGGCGGAAGGTGACCGTATCGTTGAAGTCGTGGCGGAACTGATAGCCGATGCTGCCCTGCTTGCGCTCGTATTTATCGAAGCCGGGCTGGCCGCCGTAGAAGCTGGAGGATATTTGGCCGTTCGGATTATGCGTCAGCGTGCCGGAGACCGGCATCTGGTTGTAGAAACCGCTGTCCGGGTCCTTGCGCAGCTGCGCCAGGAGCGTCAGGCTGGTGCGATCGCTCGGCTGCCAGGTTAACGACGGGGCGATGGCATAGTGCTGATAGCGGGTGTGATCGACCTGGGTTTCGGTATCGAAAAAGGTGCCCGCGACGCGGCCCAGCAGGGTTTTATCATCATTCAGCGGCCCGGTCGCGTCGAAGCCGGTACCAAACAGGTTATTGTTGCCGGCGGTGACGTACACCTGGCCGCCGGGTTCGGCCTGCGGGGTCTTGCTGACCATGTTGACGATCCCGCCGGGGTTAGCCTGGCCGTAAAGCACCGAGGCCGGGCCTTTGACGACTTCGATGCGCGACAGCAGGAACGGGTCCCACGCCGGCCGGCTCCACCAGGCTTCGCGCGGCAGACGCAGGCCGTCGAGATACTCATCGGCTTCAAATCCGCGCACCATAATGGTGTCGAAACGGGTATCCGGTCCGGAGCTTTCCGACGAGACGCCGGAGACGTAGCGCAGCGCTTCCGGGATCGTTTTCGCCGCCTGGGCCTCAATTTGCGCCTGGGTGACGACCGCAATACTTTGCGCGGTGCGGCTAATCAGCTGGCTGGATTTGCTGGCCGCCGTCGCGCTATGGGGGACGATATTGCTTTCGTCATCCTGCCCCTGGACGTCGGGAGCGGCGGTGACCACCATCGTCTGTTCTTTTGTGCTATCCTGCCCGTTATCCGCAGTGAAGGCCTGTCCGCTGTATCCTGCGATGATCGTACATGCCAGTACTTTCAACGGTTTATCCCTGAAAAGCTTGCCAATCTGTCTCATAGCATTTCCGACTGTTATTAGAATTGGATGGAAATGATAATTATTCACCTTTAAAAGAGAAGACCGTCCGTGGCAGAATGGCGCCACTGGTCACCTGGATGTCGCCATTCGGACAAAAGTTGTCTCTAAACGCAGCAGTAAGCACAAATGGTGAGAATCAGACAAAGGGCAGGTGAAGATGACAACCCAGCATGCGATTGAAGGGCTGCGCCAGCTGAAGTACACCCCGGGCAGCGAAGAGCCGGTTCATCAACATGAACAGGGGCAGCTGATCTACCCGCTGCGCGGGGTGGCGAAAATTGTTACCCCGCAGCATATCTGGCTGCTGTCGCCGGGGCGCGCCATCTGGCTGCCTGGCGGCCTGCCGCACGGCCTGCAGGCGGTTGACCACGTGGTAACGCAAAATCTCTATTTAACGCCTCCGGCGTCCCGACAGTTCGGCGACCGCTGCCGCGGCCTGTCCGCTACGCCGCTGCTGCAAGCGCTTATCGCCGCTGGCTTCGAAGAGGGGCTGACGGCGGAGCGGCAGGCGTTGGTTTACGCCCTGCTGAGCGACGAGCTTGCGCGTTTGCCTGCCTGCGCCCTGTGCCACGTGACGCTGCCCAGCGACCGCCGGGTGCGTCAGGTGTGCGATACGCTTTGTCGCGAGCTGGATCACGCGGCGACCCTTGCCTGGTGGGGGCAAAAGGTAGGGGCCAGCGAGCGGACCCTGGCGCGGCTGTTTCGCGAAGAGACGCATTTGAGTTTTTCCGAATGGCGCCAGCAAATTCGCCTGCTGGAGGCGGTGTGTAATCTGGCCCGCGGCGTGGCGGTGAGCACCCTGGCAAACGATCTGGGCTACGCCAGCGCCAGCGCGTTTATCGCCATGTTTCGCAAAAAGCTGGGCGTTTCGCCCCAGCGCTATATCCAGGCCACCGGCGTGAAGGGGTAGAAGAGACGCTTTAAATAAATATTAATTACTATCAATGTGTTATGTGTTTAATCTCATTCTATGTGTACTCAGTGTGTAAAATTACACACTGATCACAATTCTTAACCCGCCGTCATGATTTAATCCTCTCAACCAAAACGGAGAGGAATACTCATGAAACACATGATGATTTGTTGTGGCGCTGGCGTAGCAACCAGCACCGTTGCATTAAACAAGCTGCAGGAGTTCCTGAAAAAAGAAAATCTCCTCGACAAGGTGCGTATTTCGCAGGGCACCGTGGCGGAAGCTAAAACGCGTGATGATATTGATTTTATTGTCTCGACTTCACCCGTTGCGCTTTCCGTTCCGGTTATTAACGCTCTGCCGCTGTTGACCGGCATGGGCACCGATAAAGTTTTCAGCAGCGTGAAAGAATTAATTCTCGCCGAGGGTTAAGCCATGTTTATTGTTGATTATATTGTGGGCCTGGGCGCTTCAGTGATGATGCCGCTAATATTTATGATCCTCGGACTGATATTACGTCTGTCGCTCAGCAAAGCCCTTAAAGCTGGTTTAATGGTGGGGATTGGTTTTATCGGATTAAGCATTACCGTTAATCTGATGATCGACTCCCTGACGCCGGTCAGCCACGCGCTGGTGGAACGCTTTGGCCTGAACCTCACCGTGCTGGACGTGGGCTGGCCCGCTGCGGCGGCGGTGGCAATGGGGACGCGGGTCGGCGCCCTGGTCATTCCGGTGTGCGTGGCTATTAACGTGCTGATGCTGTACAGCAAAACCACCCGGGTGCTGAACGTCGATATCTGGAACCTGTGGCACCACGCGTTTACCGGTTCGCTGGTCACGATTATTACCGATAGCCTCTGGCTGGGTATTTTCGCAGCTGCGATTAACTGTATTATCACGATGGTTATTGCCGACCGTACCAGCGGCGATGTCGAAAAATACCTGAACCTGCCGTCTATTTCCGTGCCGCACGGTTTCTCCGCATCATTTGTTCCGGCGGCATGGCTGGTCAATGCGATTGTCGATCGTATTCCGGTGATTCGCGATATTAAAATTGATACCGAGGTTATTCAGAAAAGGCTATCTATTCTCGGCGATCCGGCATCGCTTGGCGCAATTATCGGGGCGCTGCTGGGAATTATTGCCGGTATTGAAGTGAAGGCCATTTTACAAACGGCGATTACTATGGCGGCGGTGATGACCATTATTCCGCGAATGGCTAAAATGCTGATGGAAGGGGTCTATCCGATCAGCGAGCGTATTCAGGAAATTGCCCAGTCGCGCGCCGGCTCGTTCGGTAAAATCGCCATTGGTCTCGACTCGGCGGTCAGCGTTGGTCATCCGGTGACGCTGTCGGTATCGATGCTGATGATCCCCATTATGCTGGTGCTGGCGGCGATTATTCCGGGCAACCAGTTCCTGCCCTTCGCCTCGTTAACCGGTCTGCCGTTTGCCTTTGTGCTGGTTACCGCGGTGTGCCGTGGCGATATGTTCCGCACGCTGCTTACCGGTCTGCTGACGCTCAGCCTGGCGCTGCTGATCGGCACCAACCTGGCGCCGATCGTCACCAGCACGGCGGTGAGTACCGGCTTCTCTCTGCCGCAGGGTACCACCAGCATCAGCAGCGTGGATTACGCCGGAGCGATGCTGCCGTGGGCTATCATCCAGAGCTTCCATTTAAAAGAGATTGGCGTGGGGATCCTGACCCTGTGCACCATCGCCCTGGTGCTGTGGAACCGCCGCAAGCTGGCGCAGGAAAACGGGCAGATAGCTGAAGCGAACGCAGAGGTGGGCAAATGATGTTTAGCGCACAGCGCGTGGTGAAGTTCACCGAGGCGGTCAGCCGGATGGCGTTGCTGACCCGCCTGGCGGCAAGCCTGCAGGCCGATGGTTTGGTCAAGCCGAGCTTTAGCGAAGGGGTGCTGGAGCGGGAAAAGGTCTATCCGACGGGGATTTTTATGGAGACCCACAGCGTCGCCATCCCGCATACCGAGTTTGAGCACGTCAACCGCACCGGTTTTGCCATCGGCATCAACCTCGCGGGCGTCGAGTTCCAGCGTACCGATGAGCCTGAGGAGGCGGTAGTTCCGCAGATCGTGGTGATGATGGCAATTGATAAAACTTGCGAAAAGGTGGCAATTATTCAATCCTTGTTCGCCTTACTGGCCGATAGCGATCGCGTTAACGAAATCGTTAAAATGACGCCAGAGGAGATTGCAAAAGTGTTCACCGATGCCATCGTCACGCAGTAAGATAAATTGATGAGCTCAATACGGTGATGCCGGAAGCGAAGAGGGACAAGATGTTACGAATCAGCGACGTCATAGAGTTAGCGATGGTGAGTCGTAAAACTATCTATAACGCGATCAACAGCGGCCGGCTGAAGTACCAGCTGGTCAACGTTGATAATCGTCAGGTTCGTATGTTTTTCGAAGAGGACGTCTTCGAAGCGTTCCCCAAAACCAGCCGGGGTACCACTCAGGAACAGGAAGTGCAGGCGCTGCGAGAGGAGGTTGCTTCCCTCAAGTTTGCGCTGGCGGAGCTGCAAAAAGCGGTCAACGCGATGGATCCTGAGGGTAAGTACGAAATGACCACCGTAAAAGAGTCGTCAAAAACGCCCGACCGCTAGCCGGCGGACGGGCGTCGCGTTATCAGACGATATCGTCCACCACGCCGCCGTCAACGCGCAGCGCCGCACCCGAGGTCGCCGAGGCCTGGGTCGAGCAGACGTACACCACCATATTCGCCACCTCTTCCACCGATGCCGCGCGCTGAATCACCGACGCGGGGCGATGGGCCATGACAAACTCTTTCGCCAGCTGCTCCAGCGGTTTCCCGGTCCTGGCGACTTCTTCTTTCATCATTTCGGCAAAGCCGTCGGAAAGGGTGGGGCCAGGCAGCACGCTGTTGACGGTGACGCCGCTGCCGGCGACGTATTTCGCCAGCCCGCGCGCCAGCGACAGCTGGGCGGTTTTGGTCACCCCGTAGTGAATCATGTCCGCCGGAATGTTGCGCGCCGATTCCGAAGAGATAAACACCACCCGGCCCCAGCCTTTTTGCACCATCGCCGGCAGCAGGGCGCGCGCCAGGCGCACGCCGGACATCACGTTGGTCTGCCAGTAGTTTTCCCAGGTCTCGTCATCGGTTTCATAGAAATCCTGCGGGCCATAGATGCCGGCGTTGTTGACCAGAATATCGATGCCGACCAGCGCCTGCAGCAGCTGATTCACGCCCTGCGCGCCGCTCAGATCGGCGACCGCCGGACGCGTTCTGGCGCCAGGAACTTCGTTTTGTAAGCGGGAGATGGCCGCGTTAACGCTGCGTTCGCTGCGCCCGTTAATTACCACCTCCGCGCCGCTGGCCGCCAGCCCTTTGGCGATAGCAAAACCAATGCCTGCCGTGGAGGCGGTGACCAGCGCGACTTTCCCCGATAAATCAATCTTCATAACCTTGGCCTTATTGTGTGAGCAACAGACCATTAAGCGTAGCAGCTGACGCCCGCACCGGGCGGAGACAGAGGTTGCAAGGTGTTAATAGCCCATCTGTTTATTGACCAGATTTTTCAGCGGCAGCGCCTGCTGCAGGCGCTGAATATTTTCCAGCAGCTGGCGAGCGATCACCTGCGCCGGGGCGATGGAGGCGATATGCGGAGTGATGACCACCCGCGGATGCGACCACAGCGGATCGGCGTCCGGCAGCGGTTCGACGGGGAAGACGTCCAGCACCGCGCCCGCCAGCCGGCCGCTGTCCAGCGCCTGCAGCACATCGTGATTCACCATATGCTCGCCGCGTCCGCAGTTGATCAGCACCGCTCCGGCCGGGAGCTGGTCGAGCAGAGGCTGCGCGAGGATGCCGCGGGTCTGCTCGGTGAGCGGCAGCACGTTGATCAGCGCGTCCAGTTCGCCCAGGAAATCAGCGGCCTGCGCATCGCCGTGGTAGCAGCGCACGCCCGCCAGGCGCTTTTCGCTTCGCGCCCAGCCGGAGACGCAGTACCCCAGCCCGGCAAGGCGAGCGGCGATGTAGCCGCCGATTTCACCGAGCCCCATCACCCCGACGCGAAAATCGCCGGCGGCCCGCTGCGGGTAGGCCTGCCACACCCGCTCGCGCTGATGCGCCAGCGCGCGGTCAAAGTGGCGCTGAAACCACAGCACGCCCCACAGCGCATATTCGAACATCCCGTGACGAAAATCTTCATCCACCACCCGGCATAGCGGAACCTGGCTGGCGAACACCTCTTCGGGAAGATGGTCGACCCCGGCCGAAGCGGCCTGGATGAGTTTTAGCTCCGGCGAGCGGGCCAGCAGCTGAGGGTCGGGAAACCAGCAGCTGGCATACTCCGCGCGACCTGCCGCCGGATGGTCGGGCAGGACCGCCGTCACGTGGGGAAAAAGCTGCAGCGCGTCGCAAATCTCGCGGGCGTAGTTTGGGTCGTTGCAGTCGACAACGATAGTCAGGTTCGGCATAGGCGTTAGTCTTTATAAGAGGTGTCGAGGCGGTTAAGGCGGCGCAGCCACGCCTGCCAGACCTGCTGGCGCTCGTGCTCCACGCCCATCAGCTGTTCGCAGGCGTGCTGGCTCAGGTGCGCCGGGATGAGGTGAATCGGGCTGAGCTGGGCGAGCTGGGCGGCGGCCATCTGAATTTCGCAGGCGCGGTTGAGGTAGTACATGATGCAAAACGCATCGGCGACTCTGCGCCCGACCGACAGCAGCCCGTGGCTCTGCAAAATCATGGCGATATTATCCCCGAGCGAGCGCTGAATACGTTCGCGTTCGTCGAGGTCAAACGCCACGCCTTCATACGGGTGATAGCCGACGCGCTGATAAAATTCGGTGCTGATCTGGTTAAGCTGCAGCAGGCCATCCTGACAGGCGGCGACCGCCATCCCCGGCAGCGTATGGGTGTGGATCACGCAGTGGGCATCCTCCCGCGCCATATGCACCGCGCTGTGGATGGTAAAACCGGCCGAGTTAGCCGGGGCGTGGCCTTCCACCACCTTGCCCTGCATATCGACGACAATCAGATTGCTGGCGGTCACTTCATCGAACATCATGCCGAACGGGTTAATCAGAAACCGCGGTTCGCCGTCGCCCGGCAGGCGCACCGAAAAGTGGGTATAGAGCGTATCTTCCCAGCCAAACAGCGCCGCCAGGCGGTAGGCGGCGGCCAGATCCTGGCGCAGTTCACGTTCAGTAGCCATTTATTGTACTCCCATAAATTCACGGATGCGGGTCAGTGCCGGATCGCTGGCGCCGTCGCGAATGCGCCGGGGAGGCACATCGCTCACCACCACGCCGTTTTCCATCATCACCACCCGGTCGGAAATGGATAACGCGAAGTCCATCTCATGGGTCACGATCAGCATCGTCATCCCTTCGCGGGCGAGAGACTGAATCACCTTCAGCACCTCACCAACCAGCTCCGGGTCCAGCGCCGAGGTCGGTTCGTCAAACAGCATGATGTCCGGTTTTAAGGCCAGCGCCCTGGCGATGGCAACGCGCTGCTGCTGGCCGCCGGAGAGCTGCCAGGGGTATTTTTCGGCGTGGGCCAGCAGCCCGACGCGGTCCAGCAGATAGAGGGCCTGCTCTTTTGCCACGCGGCGATCGACCAGCTTGTGATACAGCGGGGCGAGCATGACGTTGTCGAGCACCGACCGGTGAGGAAACAGGTTGAAGCCCTGGAAAACCATGCCGATACGGCGCACGCCGGCGCGCATCTGCGGCTTATCGACGATCGCCGCGCCTTTCAGGTAATCTTCGCCGTAGAGAATGATTTCCCCGCCATCGATGCTTTCCAGGGCGTTGATGGTGCGGATCAGGGTGGTTTTGCCCGACCCGGATGGCCCGATGATGCTGATGACCTCGCCGTTATCGACCTTCAGATCGATGCCTTTCAGCACCTGATGCTGGCCCCAGGATTTTTCGATCGCCCGCAGATCGAGAGCCGGCGGGTTGCCGCTGGCGGGTTCGGCTTTCGCCGCCTGCGGCGGCGCTTTCAGGCTCTGGCGCAGGGTCTCGCATTCGGCGTCGTTGAAGGTTTGCGGGCGCTTTTGCTGAATATCGAGCCGGTTTTCCAGCGCCCGGAACAGCCAGGTAAATACCGTCACCACCATTACGTAGTACACCGCCACCGCCAGCAGCGTCTCCATCACGAGGAAGTTCTGCGCGTACAGCCGCTGGCCGGTGAGCAGCAGTTCCGGTAAAGAGATCACCGACAAAATCGAGCTGAGTTTAATGATGGTGATGTATTCATTAATCATCGTGGGCAGCGAGATGCGGAACGCCTGCGGGATAATAATCAGGCGCTGAATGCCGATAAAGCTGAAGCTTAAGGCGTGGCCGGCTTCGCTTTGTCCTTTCGCCACTGAAATTAAACCGCCGCGATGAATTTCCGCCATATAGGCCGCCTCGGTGACGGTCATCGAGACCAGGCCGGCAATAAACGGAATGCCGAGCAGCGGCTGGGTGGCCGGAAACAGCTGCGGCAGGTTATAGACAAACACCAGCAGCACCATTAGCGGCACGCTGCGGAAAAACCAAATATAGAGTTCGACGGGAACCTTCAGCCAGCGCGGGCCGGAGAGCTTCGCGCAGGCTAAAAGAAAACCTAATACCAGGCCAATAAACCACGACAATGAACTGACGACGATGACGGTAACGCACGCCTGCCAGAATGCCCCAATGCTAAATAACGAGAAAAAGTATCCCCAATCGAACTCCATACCGACTCCTGTTGCGCATTGGCTTGATCGTATTTAATCGATGCGTTCTAAATTGTATTTTTTGATGATGGCGTCATATTTGCCGTTGGCTTTTAAGGTGGCTAACGTCGATTTAATCGCCTCCACCAGTTCGCTATTGCCTTTGCTGACATAAATCCCCAGCGGCAGGGGATAGACCAGCCGCGTGGAGCTAATCGCCAGCCGCCCGCGGCTCTTATCGACAAGAATTTGCGCCGCCGGAGCGATCTCTAACTGCGCGCTAATATTTTTCGATATCAGGGCCTGGGAGACTTCCGGGGCGGTCGGGAACTCCTGAATGCTAATCGCCGGCTTACCGTTTTTCAGACAGTACTCGTCGGAGTGATTTTTCAGGCTGGCGACCCAGCTGGTGCCCTGCTGCAGCCCGACCTTGACGCCGCATAGTTCGTCTTCCGTTTTCGGCTGAATCTCGCCGCTCTTCAGGGCGATAATTGACGCGCCGGATAAGGCGTAAGGCACCGCGTCGGCCTGTTTAAGGCGCTCCGGCGTGATGTACATTCCGGAGATCACCGCGTCGTATTTCTTGCCAATCCCTAAGATCAGGCTGGTAAATTTGGTATCGATCAGCTGCGGTTTGGCCTTCAGCTGCTCGGCAATCAGCGCGGCGAATTCCGGGTCGAGGCCGACGATGTTGTTATTGCTGTCGTAAGATTCAAACGGCGGATAGGTCACCTCCATCCCGACTTTAAATACGCCATCCGTCAGCAGTTCTGCCGCCTGGGTCAGCGGTGAAAAGCAGGCGGCGACGGCGATGCCCAAAGCCACACGGCGCGAGAGCTTATGGAGCGTTTTTTTCATCATGTATCCTCACGGGTTAGTTACGGTTTTTTGCTGGGCTTGTTTTTTCAGATGACCAAAGGTGTTGGTGCCTCGGGCGCGTTCCGGGAGCTGCAGCTCGCCTTTGTTGACCTTCTCGCGCAGGTAGCGATAGGTCTGCAGCGCCTGGCTCCACATATGCTCGCCAATGCTCAGTTCCTGATAGTCGCTGGCCTCTCCGGCGGTTAAAAAGTTGGGCAGCGGGCGGATCAGGGTGTGGTAATCGCAGGCGAAGAACAGCGGGAAGGAGTAGCGCTCCTGCGGCACCTTGCGGACACGGTGGGCTGTAGCAACAAACGTGCCAGCGCTTAGCACTTCCAGCATGTCGCCGATATTGATCACGAAAGCCTCTTCTCCGGCGGCGCTCTTCGCCGGCGGGGCGTCGATCCAGGCGCTATCTTCATTCAGCACCTCAAGGCCCGGCTGGTCGGCGAGCAGCAGGGTGAAGCACTCGTAATCGGTGTGTGCACCAATACCGGGAACGTCTTCGGCGCTGGCGTCAAAGGGATAGTGGATCAGGCGCAGCTTCGACGGCGGGCAGGTCACCATCGCCTTGAAATACCCTTCCGGCAGGCCAAGGGCGAGGGCGAAGGCGTCAAACAGGCGATGGCCGAGGGCAAATACGGCTTCATAGTAGGCCAGCACCCGGGACTGAAACTCGGGCAGCTGCGGCCACTCGTTGGCGCCAATCAGCGGCGTGCCGGCCAGCACAAACGGGTGGTCATCCGCGGCCTGAAAGCCAATATCAAACGCTTCTTTGTGGTCCGGTTTACCGGAGCCGTAGATCTCTTCCCCTTCCGGGACGTAGCCTTTGTGGCTGCGGGAGTGGCCGATGTAGTACTGCATCTTTTGATCCATCGGCAGGGCGAAGAGCCGTTTGGCCGCCGTGCGGATCCCGGCGATCAGCTCAGGGGCAATGCCGTGGCCGGTGATGTAGAAAAAGCCGACTTCCCGCGCCGCTTTGCCGATGGTGTCGGCGACGGCCTGGCGTTTTGCCAGACTGTCGCTGGCCAGATCGCTGATATCGATGGTCGGTAACTCAGTGAAAGAACTTTTTGCGACGCTCATTACGACAGATCCTTTTCGGTTAGCGATAAAAACTCGGCGAAATGCTGCTGTTCATGTTTCGCCATCCATGCATTCAGCGACCACAGATCGGCCACCGGGACGTTGGTGAACGGCAGGTGGTGCAGATAGCCGTCAGGGCCAAACTCAGGCGTCAACGTGGTTTGCTGATACCCGCGCCGGCGCTGCGACTGCCAGACCTGCTGCCAGAAGCGCTGCTGAAACTGCAGCGCGGCCTGATATTCCGGCGCCGCCGGGTGCGGCACCTGCGGCCCCTGGTCGTAGCCGGCGCGGGCCTGGACGTGGTGCACGCGGTCGATAAAGGCGCTGAAATCATCGCAGGGGTCATCCAGCAGACGCTCGCTCACCACCAGCCAGTGGCTGATATCGGCGGTAAAGCGCAGCTGCGGCAGCTGCTGGATAATTTCCAGAGTCAGCCACGGGCTATACAGCGAGGTGGCGCGATGGGTTTCAAAGCTGCAGATCAGTTCGCTGGCGGCGGCCAGCTCGTGGGCCCGGCCGAGAAAATCCACCTGCTGCGCCAGCGGCCAGCGGTCGTTGCCGGCCAGCAGATTGACAAAGCGCGGATTCAGCGTCTTTGCCTCTGCAAAGCGGCTTTTTAAGCGCTCCAGATGCTGGAGCGGCGTTTCGGCCTGCGCCGGGATCACGCCGCCGCCGCTGAAGAGGATGGCGATATACTCCAGTTCGGACTCCTGCAGGCGCCGGGCCAGCGTCTGCCGCTCATCGGCGCTCAGCGGGACCCGCGCCTCGATGCCGCAGCAGCCGACGCTTTTTAGCTCGCTGAGGGTTTGTTGCCACGGGGTCGTCACGCCCCAGAGGGTGCGAAAAACCTTGAGCTGCATGGTTGGCTGCATTCTGAATCCCCTATGGATATTTCACGCCCGGCAGGACGCAGAGCATTTCATACAGCAGGTTGGCCGCCAGCTGGGAGGTGTTGCCGCTGATATCGTAAGGCGGGGAGACCTCAACCAGGTCGCAGCCAATCAGGTTCAGGCCGCGGCAGCCGCGGACGATCTCCAGCGCCTGAATGGAGGTCAGGCCGCCGACTTCCGGGGTGCCGGTGCCGGGCGCCCAGATGGGGTCGAGGCTGTCGATATCGAAGCTGAGATAGACCGGGCCTGCGCCCATCTGCTGGCGAACCTCCGCCATTAGCGGCGCCAGCGACCGGTGCCAGCACTGCTCCGCCTGCACCAGACGAAAGCCCTGGTCGACGCCCCACTGGAAGTCGCCGGCGGCGTAACCCTGGGCGCGCTGGCCAATCTGCACCACGCGTTTAAGATCCAGCAGCCCCTCTTCGACGGCGCGGCGGAAGGTGGTGCCGTGGGCGATTTTCTCGCCGAACATGTCATCGTTGGTGTCGGTGTGGGCATCCACATGAATCAGCCCGACCGGGCCATGTTTTTTGGTCAGGGCGCGGAGAATAGGCAGGGTGATGGTGTGGTCTCCCCCGAGGGTCAGCGGGATGAGCGGAAAACTATTTAAACCGGTGTAGTAATCCTCGATGATCTGCACCGATTTGAGCAGGCTGTAGGTATTTATCGGTACGTCACCGATATCGGCCACCGATAGCGATTCAAAAGGCGCCGCGCCGGTTGCCATGTTGTAGGGACGAATCATCACCGATTCGGCGCGGATATAGCGCGGTCCGTAGCGGGTGCCGGAGCGCTGCGACGTGCCGATATCCAGCGGGATGCCAACGAAAGCCGCATCAAGCCCCTGTAAATCTTCGATAAAAGGCAGTCGCATCATCGTTGCGCGGCCGCCGAAACGCGGCATCTCGTTGCCACCCTGCGGTTGATGAAAGACGTTATCCATTTCAGCTCCTGAATCTGACACACAAATGCTCGATAAGGTGATAGTGCGAAAGATGTGCTGGACTTTAAATCGTCTGCTGTAAATACTTAGTTCATTTAATGGTGAACTAATCATGCTCAACGACGGCAGCCTTAACATTCGCCAACTGCAGATTTTTGAGGCGGTGGCCCGCCTGGAAAGCTACGGCAGAGCCCAGCAGGAGCTGGGGATTTCCGTGTCGGCGATCAGCAACGCGATGTCTCAGCTGGAAGGCCAGCTGGGGTTTAGCCTGTGCCAGCGCGGGCGCGGCGGCTTTGCGCTGACCGAGAAAGGGCAGCAGTTTTTACAGCAGGCGATTCGGGTGCTAAGCGAGCTGAACGAGCTGGAACGCCAGTCGGCGCTGCTGAAGGGCGAGCACAGCGGCACGATTTGCATCTCGACGCTCGACTCGATTGAAACCGAAACCGCGCTGTCGCTGCCGGTGGTGCTGCGCAGCTTCAGCGATAAGTTTCCCCACGTGCATATCAAACTGATTATCCGCACTCCGGCGGAGCAGCTGAACGGCGTGCTCAACAACCATATCGATCTGGCTATCGGCAGCTACAACTCCCAGGTGCATAACATCATCAGCGAGCCGCTCTATCGCGAGCAGCACTGGCTCTACTGCAGCGACCTGCACCCGATGTTCTTCAGCCGCCAGCTCGATAAAGAGCACATCAGCCAGTGCCCGCTGGTGACCCGCAGCTACTGGAATACCAGCGATCTGCGGCGGCGCGGTTTCAGTAAAGGCAGCGCCACCGTGGAGACGGTCGATGCGCAGCTGCTGCTGATCCTGTCGGGGAAATATATCGGCTATCTCCCGGAACACTACGCCTGGCCGTGGATCAAGGAGAACCGGCTGCGGGTGCTGCTGCCCAACGAGTTCGGCTTCCAGTCGCCGTTCTCGGCGATTTGCAAACGCGGGCGCAGCAACGAGCCCTATCTGAAAGAGTTTCGTAATTTACTGAAGAAGAATACCGTCGCCAGGCCGAAGTGGAACTATTAAGGGCCGCCGGGGCATTGCGGCGTTGCCCCGGGGACGCGCGCGATCAGGCGCTGGCCGTTGCCGAAGTGCGGGCGAGATAGCGAAAATAGCAGTAGTAGCCGATTGATGCCGTCAGGCAGAGCATATAGCCAAACGACTCGCTGCCCTCTTCGACGGCGTTTTTCACGGCCCGGGCGTAATCCTCGGCAAGGATGGCGAACCACAGGCCGTGCATGCCGAACAGACGCGAGAAGACCAGCACCGCCAGCAGGCCGCTGAGCATCATCCCGTACCAGGGCGTGCGGGTATATTGCGCCAGCTGCGCGAGGGTCTGACGGAAATGGATTAGCGGATAAATAAGCGTACAGAGCGTGGAGAACAGGGCAAACCAGACCCAGCTACCGTGGGAAATAAGATCGAAGGCCGCATCCAGTTCACGAATCAGCATCGCGAGGAAAAAGCCGCCGACGAGAATATTACAGTAGCGCAGAAGCGTATATCTCTTCGCCAGCCAGAAGTGAATCAGCACGATCGTCATCAGCACCAGTTCCTGCACTATTTCGGTGAGCGATATTTCCGCAATATTGTTATCAAAGACCCGCACGTCCATCCACAGGCAGAGCACCGCGACGGCGGAGGCGAAGGCCGCGCCGAGGAAGAAGAGAAAGCTTCTGAGTACAGACATTAGCACCACGTTATATATTGAAAAACAATATGGTAAGTGCCGTATTTATAACTTCCTCTTCACTTCGTGCTCCTTTTCCGCTGTTTTTTAACCTATCGAGCTTTTTTCCGCCCAGGGCGGGCGGTGATGACGGTCGTCACTGGCCTAACAGCGCCTGGTAGCGGGCGGTAAACTGCGGGGCGTTCCACGAGCCGTCAAAAAGGGTATAGGTGATATAGCCCTTGTTGAGCCAGCCGGAGTCGGTGTCGTCCAGGGTTGGAGCGAGCGCCGCCGGGTTTAGGGTCTGTTTCGCCTTGCCATCGGCCGTTAGCTCATAGCCGATCTGCGGCGTCGGGAACGCTTCGTTATCGACGTAGTGCACGCCTTTGATCTCGGCTTTTGCCAGCGGCGGATAGTTAATGCTCAGCCCGGACCCTTTGGGTAAGACGGGAGCGTCCGGGGTACGTTTGGCGCTGAGGGTATCGACCACGCCGACGACGTAATCGACCGACTCCGGCCAGTATTGATGCGTGGCCGGCCAGCCGTTTTTCATCTCCTCTGCGCTAAAGATGTAGCCGATGCTGGCGGCAATCGCCGGGATGCCGTAGCGCACGGCGCGGGCGGCTGCGCTGACGGTACCGGAATTCACCTGCGCCATGCCGGTGTTGGGGCCGTCGTTAACTCCGGAGATAACCAGGTCCGGCGGAGCGTCCTTCAGCAGGCCGCGAAGCCCAAAGTCAACGGCGTCCGCCGGGGTGCCGGGGAAGCAGTAGCGCCTGTCGGCGACCTTTTGTAAGTCGAAGATCTTGCCGGTTTTAAAGGTGATGGCGGAACCTATGCCGCTTTGGTTGGTGGCGGGGGCGACCATCCAGACGTCGTAGCCTTTGGCTGCCAGTTTGTCCTGCAGCGAGGTGCTGCCCGGCGATTCGCAGCCGTCGTCGTTGACGATCAGTATTTTCAGCGCGGGCCGGGCCGCTTCGGCGGCGAAGGCGACGGTGGAGAGCAGAGCGGCGGTGAGGATTATTGTTTTCACTTTGTATCCTTGCATTTGATGGAAGGGCCTGAATCGGGCGCAAAAAAAAACCTAAGACTCCTGCCCGCAGCGCTGCTGCGACAAGTATCTTAGGTTTTGCCTGCGTTCAGTAACAATCCCGGATAGCCACGAAAATACGCCAGGATGCGGCCATCGTCCAGGGAAAGACTATTTTTTGTGAGCGGCTTCAATAAATAAAGCTGTTATTAACGATGTTCGCCACAGGGGATTTTCTGCGGCAGGTTATGTTTCTGTATGGGGCTTATTAGTCGATGTATGAATATTGGATTAAATATATTGCGCTAAGCCTGCTGGATATGCGTGCGATCACATTTATTAATTTGCCCCATAAAAGAGAGTGGCGTTACTCCGCATTGATGATATTGTCGCCATAATTGGATTGTTACTGTGTATACAGGCAAAACCTACGTCAGATAGCGGAAGCGGTGATCATCACTTTCGCTATTGAACGTAGGTTTTTTTGTTTTCATTACAGGTATGGATAACGAAGGGATATAACATGAAAAGATGGCTGTTAGCTTTAATAGTGGTTGCCAGTAGCGTCACCTCGGCTGCGGAAAATAAAACACCGGTCGCTGAGGATGATACGGTAAATATCTATTTTGCCCGTCATGGGAAAACGCTGCTTAATACCTTTGACCGCGTTCAGGGATGGGCCGACTCCCCGCTAACCGAGGACGGATTGCGGGTGGCGCGTTATTTAGGCGAAGGGCTCAGGGGGATTCAATTCGACAGTTTCTACACCAGCGATGCCGGGCGGCAGCGCGAAACGATGGCGGTTATTTTGACGCAGGCGGGGATCGCCAACTATCGACCGACCGAGCTGGTGGGGCTTCGCGAAGCGTTCTTCGGCGGGTTCGAGGGCGGCCTGAATCGGGATATGGCCGCGGCGGGAGCCCGTCAGCTGGGGCTGGCCGACGCTGCGGCGCTGTACCGGGAGATGAAGGCCGGTACGCTGTCGGTGCGCGATAGCCAGAACGCTCTCGCCAGCGCCGATCCCAAGGGGATGGCGGAGAACTACGACCAGGTGAAGAGTCGCGTCCAGGCGGCGCTGGCGACCATTCTTGCGAAGGCGAAAGCCAGCGGTGATAAAAATATTCTGGCGATTTCATCCGGAACGGCGATGCAGATAATGATCTCCGACCTGACTGACGATCCGGCAAAAAATAAGCCTTTAGCCAACGCGGCGGTAGTCAAAATTACCTATCAGAACGGCCGCTATCGGGTAGCTGACATCGGTTCGTTAAAATACGTTGAGGCCGGAAAAAAGGCGCTCGACGAAAAATAAAATAACGCTTACGGCACGCTTTTTTGGCCGCCCACTTATTATTACCCTGAATCGGTAAGGACGGGGTGCGGCCCTACTCTGGGATATCATATGAATCTGACTCGCGTTACCGCAGCGCTTATCGCGCTTAGCGCTTCAGCTACCGCCTGGGGCGTCGATAATAATGAAGAGACGCAGCATTTCAAGGCAATAAACGACCTTATTAACGAACCGTTTTTTCGTGATTCACAAATGACGTTATCGTTAAAAAACTACTGGAAATATCTTAAGGAAGAGAACTCAAATCCTAAGCACGTACATAATGCGTGGGGGCAGGGAGTCGCCGTCGATTATCAGTCGGGTTATTTTTACGATACGCTTGGGGCCGATGTTGTCTATTATAGCGCCGTCAAGCTGGGAGCCAGCGATTACTTTAACTCGCGCGGCGTGCTTTACAATAACGGTACCGGTAATAATAAAGGTAATGCCGAAGGCTTCTCCAAATTTGGCCAGCGCAACCTGAAGCTGAAGTATAGCATCGCAGATATGCGGCTTAACGCCCGCTGGGGCTGGCAGGTGCTGAAAAACTATGGCGTCATCTCGACCTCGACGCGGCTGTCGCCGACCACCTACTCCGGCTGGAGCGGCTCTCTGAGCTATGACGGCCTGACGCTGCGCGGCGCGTACGTGGAAAACTCGATGGATCGCAACTCGCCTGACAAGAAGCATTTCCAGACCAACGCCGGGCGCGAGATTAACCACCTGGCCAGCGGCGAGCTGCTGTGGAAAAGCCGCTATCTGGATCTGCAGTATGGCTATGGCGAAAGCGATAACTATCTGCGCCGCCACCTGCTGTTTGCCAATCTCAGGCCGATAGCGCCTCTGAATATCGGTACGCAGATATACGCGACCCATGCTCTTGATGAATATCGCGCGATGCCCGCGAACAGGCGTGACTTCGATAATAACGCCCGCCATTTTGCCCTTGACGCCACGTGGAAAGCGGAGCGCTGGAGCAGCAAATGGGGCATCGGCTATACCGACGCTAAAAAAGCGAACGAGGTGGGTTTTTACCCGCGGCATATGAGCAAAAACTCTCGCGGCACGTTTATCTCAATGGCCTACGCGGGCGACGACTACATGCGCGACGGAGAGCTGGTGCTGGCGAATATCTCAGACTACCAGCTTACTCCGCAGCTGGCGATCGGCCTGGCCGGCAACATTGCCCGGTTTAACTACCGGGGCAATCACGTGCGCAGCGGTGAAATTAACGCCTTCAGCCGCTGGGTTCCTTCCGACCCGCTGTTTAAGAACCTGACGGTATGGGTGATGTTTGGTCCGGGCTGGTCGTACAAAAGCAGCGGAAAAACGCCGGTGCTGACCGACGGCCGCTACACCCGAACCCACACGCTGGCTTCAGAAGCGATCGTTGAATACCGCTTCCGCCTGTTCTGATGACCCGGAAGCGTAATATGTCGGGCTAGCGGGCAGCCCGACGGATTACTGGCTCATGCTTAAAATCGTGCGAATGTTGCGGGCGCTGGTGGCGATGATATCGATTGCCCCGGTGCGCAGCGCGCCCATAATCGCCATCGCTTTGGTATTTTCAGACGCAATCGCAATCACGCAGGGGATCTGCTTGAGCTCTTCAACGCTCAGGCCAATCACGCGGTTGTCCATCACCGTGTTGACGTGCTCACCGCGGGAGTTGAAGAAGTCGTAACCGGCTACGTCGCCGATAACGCCCTGGTTAATGCTGGCGTCGTTGATCTCCTGCGGCGTGAACCAGCCCAGCTTCACCATGTAGCTCTCTTCGTTCATATCGCCGATGCCAACCAAGGCAATATCGGCCTTGCGCGCGCGGTCGAGCGTCTCTTTAATGGTGCCGTTCTGCAGCAGCAGCTCTTTTAGCTGCATATTTTCGACGTAGGCCGGTGCGTACAGCGACTCGCTGCTGCCGCCAAATTTCTTCGCCAGCAGGCGGCTGATATGATCGGCGTTGATGATATCGCCCGGCCGATGGGTGCCGCCGATGCCGCAAATAAAGCGACAGTCGCGCGCCTGGATGGTGCCGGAGAATTCCGCGACCGCCGCCACGTTGCGACCCTGACCCACCGCCACCACCACGTTATCTTTCAGCATATTGTTGAGGTGGCTGGAGACCAGGGTGGCAACCTGGCGACGCTGCTCCTCTTCATCGTTATGGTCGAGGGCGATAAGCGCGCGGCTGATGGGGAAACGATCTTTGAGCTGCTTTTCAAGCTGGGTACTGAAGATCGGGTGGTAGCGGACGTTGATCTCGACGATCCCTTCTTCTTTTGCTCGTTTTAGCAGACGTCCGACCTTAATACGCGAGAAGCCAAATTTGTTGGCAATCTCTTCCTGCGTTATCTCATCACAGTAATAGGCTACGGCAATCTCGGTCAGTAGCTCATATTCCTGGGACGCGCTCGATTTTTCCATTCGGCTGCTTTCTCCACGCGATAGATTAATGTTTAGGGGGTGAACATTTGCTGAAAGTATATCAGAAACGTTTTTAGCTCAAGCAGGGTAAGCGCGACGGTCCTCCGTGAGTCCCGTCGCGTTTCAGAAAGGGCGGCTAGCTCTCCGGGCGGTCGGCCGCTATCTTCTGTGCTTCGGCAAGAATTGACGCAAAGGCTTCAGGCTGGTGGGCAAAACGGCCGAGGAAAATTCCGTCAACGTCGGGCCACAGGCGGCTGAGCAGGCCGGGGCCCGCGCTTCCGCCGTAGATAACCTGAAACTGTGGGCCGTAATTTTGCCGCAAATGCGTACGCAGCTCGCGGCAGACGTGGCGGATATAGTCGTCGCTGGCAGGCTTTGGCGCACCAATGGCCCACTGCGGCTCCCAGGCGAAAATCGTCGGCGGCAGCGCGCCGTTTCCGCGGTGCGCCAGCAGCTCCTGCACCTGGCCGATAGCGTAAGCGGCGGCATCTTCGGCGCTCATTTGCTGGTCTTCGCCAATACAAATGACCGGGGTGAGATGACTTGCATAGGCCATATCGATCTTCTGGTTGATGATGCCGGTGGTTTCGCCGAAGTGGCGGCGCCGTTCGGCATGGCCGAGCTCGACGTAGCGGCAGCCCATCTCCTGCAGCATGGCGGCGCTGCTTTCGCCGGTCCAGGCGCCGGGCGGGGCGGCGCAGATATTCTGCGCTCCCGTGGCCATCGCCGTTCCCTCAAAGCAGCGCAGCGCCGCCGCGACCGCCGGCATCGCCGGAAAGGTGAACAGCTGCAGCCGCGCCGTCTGCTCTGCCGGCTGCCGGCGCAGCAGCTCGGCAACCTGCTGGCACCATTCCTGGGTTTGGCCATAGCCAAAATAGGTTTTATGGCTGGTGCCGACGATGGGGCTTAGGGGCATACGTTCTCCCGGGGTTCTTCAGTTTCAGTGTTATCGCTCATGCAGGCGCCCACCGCGGCGATGATCATCGCCAGCGAGACCGCGCCGGCGTCCGGCGTGCCGAGGCTGCGCTCCGCAAGCGGGCGGGCGCGGCCGATTTTCGGCAACAGCTGGGCGGTATCCTGCGCGCTCTGGCGGGCGACGCGCTCGGCTTTGTCCCAGGCCTGCACGAGAGAGAGTCCTTCTTCCGTTGCCGCGCTCAGCGCCTGGCTAAACGGCAGCAGCACGTCGACCAGGGTTTTATCGCCGGGTTTGGCTTTGCCAAAATGCATCACCCCGGCGTTGGCCTGGGAGATGGCCAGCGCCACCCGCGCGGCGTCAGGCTTTTCCTGATTGCCGATGGTGATGCCCAGCGTATTGAGGATCACGCCCCAGATGGCGCCAGAGGTGCCGCCGGCCTCGTCTGCCCAGGCGTCAGCGGCGAATTGTAGCAGGGTACCGGCTCCGGCACCCCGTTCCAGCACCTTTTTCGCCGCGCTGCGGGCGGCTACGACGCCGCGCTCCATACCGATGCCGTGGTCGCCGTCGCCGGCGATCGCGTCGATACGGCCAAACTCTTCGGCGTTATCAATCACCGTTTGCGCGACGGCGTCAATTATCCGCATCACCTTGACGGCCACTTCTTTCGATTCCGCGCTGCCCTGGGGGATATTGACCTCGCCGCTCTGCACCAGCTGCTGCGGATCGAGAGGTCTGTGCGGCAGGACGGAGCCGCGGCTAAAGGCGGGAGTGGTGGCAGGGGCAAGCCACAGGGCTTCCAGCTCTTCATCAAACCAGACGAAAGTCATCGACATTCCGGCCATATCAAAGCTGGTGACAAACTCGCCGATCTGGATATCGGTCACTTCTACGCCTGCATCCTGCAGCAGCGGCTGCACGTCATGCCAGAACACGAACAGCTCTTCATACTTCACCGAGCCAAGACCGTTAATGATAACGCCCAAACGCGCGCCTTTGGTTTGCGCGATAGCCTGCGGACGCTCTTCCAGCAGAGTGCCGGTAAGCATTTTCGCCAGCTCGTTCGACGAAACGGTATCCAGTTCGCTAATGCCCGGTTCGCCGTGGATCCCCATGCCAAAGCCCATTTTCCCTTCCGGAATGGTAAAGAGCGGATGCTCCGCGCCGGGGAAGGTACAGCCGCTAAAGGCCAGGCCTAGCGAGCGCGTTTGCTCGTTGGCGCGGCGGGAAATAGCCAGCACTTCGGCCAGCGAGTCGCCGCGCTCTGCGGCGGCGGCGGCGGCTTTAAACACCACCAGATCGCCGGCTACGCCGCGGCGCTTCTCTTTTTCAGCCAGCGGCGCGCTGGAGATATCGTCGGTGATGGCCATGGTTTCACAGGGGATCCCCTCGGCGCGCAGCCGTTCGCAGGCGAGACCGAAATGAAGCACGTCGCCGGCGTAGTTGCCGAACATCAGCAGCACGCCGCCGCCGTTATTGGCCGCCCGCGCGACGGAGCAGATTTGCTGCGCGGAAGGGGAGGCGAAAAGATTGCCCATTGCCGCGCCGTGAGCCAGGCCCTGGCCTACCAGCCCGGCAAAGGCGGGGTAGTGTCCGGATCCGCCGCCAACGACGATAGCCACGCCGCCCGGCCGACTTTGCGTATTACGCACGACCCCGCCGGGGACCTGGCGCACCATTGACGCGTGCGCGCTGACGAAGCCCGCCACCATTTCTTTTGCGAAGTCTGACGGTCGGTTAAAAATCCAGCTCATTTTGTCTTCTCCAGATGATTTGTATTTAGTTTCCCAGCCGCCAGTTTCTGGCCATTTGTACCATCACAAATGAACGCTATCAGATCACATGATTCAATCAAATGTTCAGTAGGTGGATATGTGATCGCGGTCGTGATTTGCTTAATAAAGCTATTTTTTGTGCAATACCCACTTTTTAAGCCGTCATTTTCTTGCTAAACATTATTACATACGAACAACTAGTGAACTTTAGTTCAGTTGAGCGGCCGGGAATTCCAGCCTGAATCCATCACACGAGCGGCTTCTGAACATAAGTTTGATACTAACGCTGTCATTTATGAGGTAAGAGAAATGTTGAAAGTCGCAATCGGTGCGGATGATGCTGCGACCGGACTTAAAAATCTGGTAAAGGAACATCTTCAGCAGCGGGACATCGAGGTCGTTGATTTTAGCCACGACGTGGCGGGAAATGAGCAGATGTATCCGGATATCGCCTTTAACCTGGCTTCGGCTATCCGCGAAGGCACCTTTGAGCGCGGGCTCCTGTTTTGCGGTACCGGCATCGGGATGGCGATTGTAGCGAATAAGGTGCCCGGCATTCGCGCCGCGCAGTGTCATGACGTTTACTCCGCCGATCGCGCCCGCAAAAGTAACAATGCGCAAATTATGACCCTCGGGGCGCGGGTGGTGGGCAGCGAGCTGGCGCTGATGCTGGTCGATACCTGGCTTGCTGCCGAGTTTGAAGCCGGGCGCTCCGGGCCGAAGGTGCAGCGTATCGATTATTACGAAACGCTGGTTCACCCGGACGGTGCGACCCGCGCAGATGAATAAAGGAGTCATCACGATGACCATTCTGGAAAAACTGAAAGAAGTGACCACCGTCGTTGCGGACAGCGGTGATATCACCGCTATCCGTGAATACCATCCGCAGGATGCAACGACCAATCCGTCGCTGATACTGAAAGCCGCCGCGCAGCCGCTTTACCGCCCGCTGATCGAGCAGGCCATCGCCTGGGCCTGCGAACAGGGCGGCACGGCGCAAACGCGGCTGATTAACGCCGGCGATAAGCTGGCGGTGAATATTGGCCTCGAGCTGCTGAGCCAGGTACCGGGAAAAGTGTCGACGGAGGTTGATGCCCGCCTCTCTTACGATCGCGGGCTGTGCGTGGCGAAAGCGCGCAAGCTGATTCGTTTGTATGAGCAGGCCGGAATCGACCGCTCCCGCGTGCTGATCAAGCTGGCGGCGACGTGGCAGGGGATTAAGGCGGCGGAAGAGCTGGAGCGCGAAGGCATTCACTGCAACCTGACGCTGCTCTTTTCATTTGCCCAGGCGCGCGCCTGCGCCGAAGCGGGAGTATGGCTGATTTCGCCGTTTGTCGGGCGAATTTACGACTGGTATCGCGAACGTAATCTGCTGGAAGACGACGCGGCGGAGAACGATCCGGGCGTCGTCTCGGTGCGCAATATTTACGATTACTATAAGAAGCACCGCTACCCGACGGTGATCATGGGCGCAAGCTTCCGTAAAACGGCGCAGGTGATTGCGCTGGCCGGCTGCGATCGCCTGACGATTGCCCCCGCGCTGCTGGAGGAGCTCAGCCGAATGGAGGGCGATCTTACCGTCGCGCTGGTTCCTCCGCAGGCCGGCGAGGTGCCGCCATCGCCGCTGACTGAGTCCGAGTTTTACTGGCTACACAATCAGGACCCGATGGCGGTCGATAAGCTGGCGGAAGGCATTCGCCTGTTTGCTCAGGACCAGCAAAAGCTGGAGGTGATGCTCAGCGAGCTGCTGGAAAAACAGGAGGCTGACAATGCCATCGCGTAAAGAGCTGGCGAACGCTATTCGTGCGCTGAGCATGGACGCGGTACAGAAAGCCAAATCCGGCCACCCGGGTGCCCCGATGGGTATGGCTGACATTGCCGAAGTCCTGTGGCGTGATTTCCTGAATCATAACCCGAACAACCCGACCTGGGCTGACCGCGACCGCTTCGTGCTGTCCAACGGCCACGGCTCGATGCTGATTTACAGCCTGCTGCATCTCACCGGTTATGACCTGCCGATTGAAGAACTGAAAAACTTCCGTCAGCTGCACTCCAGAACCCCGGGCCACCCGGAAGTCGGCTACACCGCCGGCGTTGAAACCACCACCGGCCCGCTGGGCCAGGGGATTGCCAACGCGGTCGGGATGGCGATTGCCGAAAAAACCCTGGCGGCGCAGTTCAACCGTCCGGGCCACGATATCGTTGACCACTTCACCTATGCGTTCATGGGCGACGGCTGCATGATGGAAGGCATTTCTCACGAAGTGTGCTCCCTGGCCGGTACCCTGAAGCTGGGCAAGCTGGTGGCGTTCTATGACGACAACGGCATCTCCATCGACGGTCACGTTGAAGGCTGGTTCACCGACGATACCGCTAAACGTTTCGAAGCCTACGGCTGGCACGTGGTGCGCGGCGTGGACGGCCATGACGCCGACGCCATCAAACGCGCGGTGGAAGAAGCGCGCGCGGTGACCGACAAACCGTCCCTGCTGATGTGCAAAACCATCATCGGCTTCGGTTCGCCGAACAAAGCCGGTACCCACGACTCCCACGGCGCGCCGCTGGGCGACGCGGAAATCGCGCTGACCCGCGAGGCGCTGGGCTGGCATCACCCGGCGTTTGAAATCCCGTCTGACATCTACGCGCAGTGGGATGCAAAAGAAGCCGGTCAGGCAAAAGAAGCGTCCTGGAACGAGAAGTTCGCGGCCTACGCCAGCGCCTTCCCGCAGGAAGCGGCTGAATTCACCCGTCGTATGAAAGGCGAGATGCCGGCCGACTTCGGCGCGAAAGCGAACGAGTTCATCGCGAAGCTGCAGGCTAACCCGGCGAAAATTGCCAGCCGTAAAGCGTCGCAGAATGCGATTGAAGCCTTCGGCCCGCTGCTGCCTGAATTCCTCGGCGGCTCAGCTGACCTGGCGCCGTCGAACCTGACTATCTGGTCCGGCTCGAAAGCCATCAACGAAGACACCGCGGGTAACTATATCCATTACGGCGTGCGTGAGTTCGGGATGACCGCGATTGCCAACGGTATCTCCCTGCACGGCGGTTTCCTGCCGTACACCTCCACCTTCCTGATGTTCGTGGAATATGCCCGTAACGCGGTGCGTATGGCGGCGCTGATGAAGCAGCGTCAGGTGATGGTCTACACCCACGACTCCATCGGTCTGGGGGAAGACGGCCCGACGCACCAGCCGGTCGAGCAGGTGGCTTCGCTGCGCGTGACGCCGAACATGAGCACATGGCGTCCGTGTGACCAGGTGGAATCGGCGATTGCGTGGAAATACGGGGTTGAGCGTCACGACGGCCCGACGGCGCTGATCCTGTCGCGTCAGAACCTGGCGCAGCAGGAGCGTACGGCAGAGCAGCTGGCGAACGTTGCCCGCGGCGGCTACGTGCTGAAAGATTGTGCCGGCCAGCCGGAGCTGATCTTCATCGCCACCGGTTCAGAAGTTGAGCTGGCGGTTGCCGCGTGGGACCAGCTGTCTGCGGAAGGGGTGAAGGCGCGGGTGGTATCCATGCCGTCCACCGACGCGTTCGACAAGCAGGATGCGGCGTACCGTGAATCGGTGCTGCCGAAAGCGGTTTCGGCTCGCGTGGCGGTGGAAGCGGGTATCGCCGACTACTGGTTCAAATACGTGGGCCTGAACGGCGCTATCGTCGGCATGACGAGCTTCGGCGAGTCTGCGCCGGCCGAGCTGCTGTTCGAAGAGTTCGGCTTCACCGTTGAGAACGTTGTCGCTAAGGCGAAAGCGCTGCTGGCGTAGGTTCGGGTCTGATAAACGCGAGCTGGCTTATCGGCTATTCTGACAAGAATAGCGCTGGCAGCTCTGTTACATAAAGGAAGGGATCGGCCATGAGTAAACTTGTGATTGGCGTAAATACCGCGATGTTCGACGGTCTTGATACCGACGTCGCCTTTAGCACAATAAAAAAAGCCGGGTTTCATTACGTTGAGCTGGCCTATAACCAGGGCTACGTGGGCGATATGCCGCCCGAGCTCTTTGGTGCAGAAAACGCGCAGCATATTCGTGAGCTGCTGGAAAAACACCAGCTGGGCACGCATTCGCTGGGGGCGACGATGAATATGGGCGCCGTGGATGCCGTGGAGCAGTTCAGCCAGCGCATCCGCTTTGCCAGTATGATTGGCGCAAAATGGATCAACGTCTGCGTCGGCAGAAGCGCCGATCGCGCGCGTATTATCGATAATCTGCGCGAGCTGGCGGCGGTTGCCGATGAACACGGCTGCACGATCTGTCTGGAAAACGGCGGCGATCCGAATTATGACGTCTTCCGCCTGGCCGACGACGGCTTTGCGCTGCTGGACGCTATCGATAGTCCGGCGGTGGCCTTCAACGTTGATGCCGGCAATATTGTTTCGCTGTGCCCGGACGTCGATCCGGTTGAGGCGGCGATCGCCATGCTGCCGGGGGCTCAGCATTGCCATCTGAAGGATCTGCAGGTCCGCGACGGGGAAGTGCACTTCACGCCGATGGGCTATGGCCAGCTGAACTATGTGCCAATGCTAAAAGAGCTGGAGGCGCGCGCTATTCCCTGTAGCCTGGAAATTCCTTTACGCATGCATCGCCAGCGCGATAGCTATCCGGTGCGCGGAGCTTCACCCGTCGATCCGGCGTATAGCCTGGAGGTGCTGATCCAGTCCCGGCAGATGCTGGAAAAATGGTTGGGTTACCCTGTCGACGCTTGATAAATAAAAATGCGTCGCCGCTGAAATTCAAGATAAAGAGTATGAGCTGCTGGCGCAATTTATTTTATTTTTAACTTCAAGGTTTGTTCTTATTTATCGTTAAGAATGAACTAAATATCATTTTTGATATTTTTTTGTGGGGATTATAAAAATGATTATAAGCATATTTCCATGTTATGTGATTAAGGTCGCACACGCTTTCTGACGTATATGTTGTTATGTATGTAACATAAGTTCATCAGCCGCTCTTTTGTTCATGGTAATCAGAAAGCGTAACTAATGTTCACCGGGTACTTAACGCTCATAGATTAATTTCGTTTTATTTTTTTAACGACTTTTAAAATCGAAGGTTAATTATGTCTGACTCTACACTCACTCCATTACCAAATACAAAGAAACCCACCAACTACCGTTGGGTTATCTTTGCCACGATGTTCTTCTTATTAGCCGTTAACCTGATGGATCGTATTACCTTATCGATCGGGATGCCGTATATAAAAGAAGAGTTTGATCTTTCACCGACAACTCAAGGTTTGATTCTTAGCAGCTTCTTCTGGTCCTATGCCCTGCTGCAGGTGCCGGGGGGTTGGTTACTCGACCGCTACGGCCCGCGTAAAGTGATCACCGGCGCGCTGTTTGGCTGGGGGTTCTTCCAGGCCATTATCGGTCTGGCGAGCGGCGGGATTAGCCTGATTCTTTCCCGTATCGGTTTAGGGGTCATGGAAGCGCCGGTTTCACCCAGCGGCGCGAAGCTGAGCTCGACCTGGCTGACGCAATCTGAAAGGGGCCGCGGGGCGGTTATCATGGACTCCGGCAGCCCGCTGGGCGTGGCGATTGGCGGGATCATCGTGGCGCATTTAATCGTGCTGCTGGACTCATGGCGCGTCACCTTCGTGGTGGTGGGCCTCTTTACGATGCTGCTGGGATTTGTGGCATGGCGAATTCTGCGCGACCGCCCGTCTGAACACCCGAAAGTGGATCCGCAGGAGGTGGCGTATATTGCCGCCGGCAACGTCAACGGCGCGACCGACGCCGATGACGCCGCGCCGACCAAGGGCCTGGGGATCAGCTGGTTTACTATGGCGGCGATCATGATTGGCCGCGCCTCCTGGGGCATGGTGTACTGGGGGCTGCTGACCTGGGGGCCGAGTTATCTGGCGCAGGCGCAGGGTCTGCAGCTGGCCTCTATCGGCAACTCGACGTTTATCATCTTTATTATGGGTACGCTGGGATGCCTGTTTAGCGGCTTCTTCGTCGACTTCCTGGTGAAGAGAGGCGTCAGCCATAACGTATCGCTGAAAAGCCTGCTGTCTATCTCCGGCATCGTCGGGCTGAGCGTGCTGTACGCGCTGTCGACGGTTACCGATCCGGACCTGGCGGTTGGCCTGCTCTCCGTCGCCGCCTTCTTTATGATGTTTGGCAGCCTGTACTGGAGCTTCCCGGCCATTCTGGCGCCGAAAGACCGCGTGGGTCTGGTTGGCGGGCTGATGAATATGGCTAACAGCTGCGCGGGGATACTGGTACCGATTCTGGTGGGCGTTATTTTACAAGCCACCGGTAGCTTTGAAAGCGTGCTGGTCTATTTCGCCGTCTGCGCCGGGTTCTACACCGTCGGGACGCTGTGCATTAACTTCAATAAATTACCGCTGAAAAACGGCCAGCTGTCATACCAGAAATAAATAGCCGCTTAGTACTGTGGCTGAATCACTATTAAATACAGGATGCTGATATGTCAGTTATATTACGAGTGGATAAAGTACCGCAGGTGTTAGCGGATGAGTTAGCGCTCGCCCACACGTTGTATGAATACAGTAAATTGTCTGCTGAACAATTGCATGCCATCGCCGGGGAAGTCCAGGTAATATTAGCCAGTGGGGAGTCGAAGGTTGAAGCCGCATTGATTAATCAATTGCCGCAATTAAAATTAATCGCCGTATTTGGTGTGGGTTATGACGGCGTGGATATTCGCGCCGCCGCCGCACGAGGTGTCCAGGTGACCAATACGCCGGATATTTTAACCGATGACGTTGCCGACCTTGGGATCGCTCTGATGCTGAACGTATCAAGGCGCATTAACGGCGCGCAGAAGTTTATTGAGCGCGGCGGCTGGCAATCCGGCACCTACCCGCAGTCAACCAAAGTCAGCGGCGGGCGTCTGGGCATTGTTGGCTTTGGCCGCATTGGCCGGGCCGTCGCTAAAAGGGCGCAGGGCTTTGCGATGCGCATTGCCTGCTTCGATCGCAATCCCGTGGAAAGCAGCGAGGTGACGTACTATCCCGATTTGCTGGAGCTGGCGAAAAATAGCGATGTGCTGATGGTATGCGCCAGCGCGGGGAAGGAGAGCCAGAAGCTGATTAATCACGACGTGCTCGCCGCCCTTGGGCCGCAGGGGATTTTGATTAATATTGCTCGCGGCAGCGTCGTGGATGAGGAGGCGCTGGCGGAAGCTCTCACCCTCGGCACAATTGGCGGTGCGGGTCTGGACGTTTTTGCTAACGAGCCCCACGTTCCGCAGGCGCTGTTGAACCGCGATGACGTGGTGGTGACGCCGCATATTGGCAGCGCCACCCGCGCAACCCGTGCGGCAATGGCGAAGCTGGTTATCGATAATATCGCGGCGTTTTATGCCGGTAAGCCGCTGCTGACGCCGGTACCAGCGGCGTGATGTCAGCGTATTGCCTGCTGGCGTTATGCCGAACGCACGGCATCGGCGCCAGATGACCGGGTTAAGGGGGAGATAACCGTCTCCCCCTTAACAATCCTCGCTCTCTCGCAGGGAACCTCTTCCTGCCTTCAGCCTGCGGTCGGCCCATCTCCGGGGCTTGCTCCTGTCTCTATTCGCCTCTCGCCGCCATCTCTCTGGCGGTCAGCCCCTTCGGTACGCCGATTTCAGCGGGCGTGAAGGCCCCGCCTTACGCCTGTTTATCACCGCTCGTGGGTCATTGCGGCAGCGCCGGTCTTTATTGCGGATGAGACAAAAAAATGCCCGCCGGTTGTTTAACTCGCGGGCATTAGTCCTGTGCTATTCGGGCCTCGCGATTAGCTTTGCGCTTCGCGCCAGGCACTCTGCAGAAATTCACGGCACTGGCGTTCGTTATCCCACAGATCGTCCTGCTCGGTGGTGCGCATTTCGACGGCAAGGGAGATTGGGCCGAGCTCTTTCGGCAGCTCAAGGCTCATTGCGGTTCGGATAATATGCGCCGCTGACTCCGTGGTGAGGAACCCTGGTTCGCCAAATTTCATATGATAATCACCGTAACCCTGAGCCTGCGGGTCAAGGATGGCGTTAGCCAGATGCAGCTGCGAAATCAGCGGCGCGGCGAGCGCCAGCGATTCCGCGAGATCTTCCTGATTCAGCGAGACGTGAGCGCTATCCCAGGCGAGATAGAGTTTAGGGCAGTCCGGCCGCAGCGCTTTCATCCACTCCACGGTCTCGTCCGTCGGGCCAATCAGCTGACATTTATGCGCGAAGCGGTCGAGAGGCTCGACCTGTAAAAGCATATTCTCATACTGGCCAACGACTTCGCCAATACGTACTAGCGCTTCGCCAAACCCCTTTTTTGCCTCTTCACGGCGCGCGTCGCCGGGATCGCCGCCGCTCACCAGCGACAGTTTACTGGTGCCGCATTCGGCCGCCAGGTGGACCAGCTCGCAGGCGCGACGGATGGATTTCTCCCGCAGCTCGGGGTCGAGGCTGCTGAGGTTGAGATGGTCTTTAAGCAATTCGAAGGTCAGCCACTGGGTGACATTCAGGCGCTGCTGTTCAGCGAGATTGCGGATATTCGCCGCGATTTCCGGCCGATGGATAATGCCGGTTTCAAATCCCCGGTAATAGCCGATGCCGGCGATTTCGTGGATGACCTGTAGAACGGCGTTTTCATCGCCGGCTAGCGGGAAAAAAAGCTCGGCGATGTGTGCTGAAGGATACAATTCGGTCGTTACTGTCATATCACTGCCTCCTCAAAGAGCGGGGTTAAGGTATGGGCTACGTGGTTACGCCAGGTGCAGGAAGCGCTTCATTGGCTGTGAACATTTTAATGATATCTGAACATATGAACAAACATAGAACGTTCGTAATGTCATAACCTTGACGCCGATCGCACTTTGCTCTAAACGGCGACTCTGCGCATGTCGCTGTTGATTTTATTTAAGATAATTTTTCTTTACCGTTTGGCGGGCGGGAGAGGTGGGGCCGTGATGCGGCGTGATAATGAGCATTCAAGCGTTAACTTGATGTTCAAAAGTATGCATTGAGCGGGGGAGGGAAGGGATCTCTTCGGGCCTGGGGATGAAGCTGAGGGTTGCTGTCGGCGGATCTTGCTCCGGGGAGATTGCCGCAGCCCGGGGTTGTTCGGGCTGCAGGCCCTTCTGCTGCGGGATGAGCGGGGTTTCTCGCGGTTAAGCGCGCTTTCTGCCCCTCAGCCTACGCTACCGTACGGCCGCTCAAAGGCGTAAATCTACTCATTGTCGCGTTCTTTGGCGGCGCGCTGGCGTTCGTAAAATTCATCTTCCGCGGCGATGATCTCATCCATCAGCGAGTCCATATCGACGTCATGGACCTCTTCGACAAAGAGGCCGGTTAGCGGCGTTTCCGGGGTTAATTTTCCGTCTTCATACAGCATCCATATCTCTTTCGCGTAGCGCGTCTTTAATAGCTGCGGAGCGAACTGGCCGTAGTAGGAGGTGATGTTATTCACGTCACGCTCGAACATGGATTTTGCATGGTTGTTTGCCGCGGCATCTACCGCCTGCGGCAGGTCGATAATCACCGGCCCCTGCGCATCAAGCAGGACGTTGAACTCCGATAAATCACCGTGTACCAGACCGGCGCACAGCATGCGCACGATATTGCGGATCATGGTAGCGAAATCAGCAACGGCTTCCTCTTCCGTCAAGGCCACATCGCTAAGGCGCGGGGCGACCGCGCCCTCGGCGTCAGTGACAAGCTCCATCAATAACACGCCGTCAATGCAGATATAGGGTTGAGGTACGCGAACCCCGGCGTTAGCCAGGCGGAACAGCGCATCGACCTCCGCCATTTGCCAGGTCTCTTCCTGCTGCTTGCGTCCGAACTTTGAGCCTTTTTGCATCGCGCGGTTATTACGCGAATTGCGGACTTTACGCCCTTCCTGATACTGCACGGCCTGCTTAAAGCTGCGCTGTGCCGCCTCTTTGTACACTTTGGCGCATTGGATCTTATCACCGCATAAAACAGTGTAAACGTCGGCTTCTTTACCGCTTTTCAGCCGTTGAAGCACTTCGTCTATCAGGCCGTCATCGACCAGAGGTTGGATTCTGTTTGGGATTTTCATGCGGCTTTATACCTTATTTCAGACGCTTTTCGTACTGATAATACGGGACAGTCATCGTGTTCCATCCGGGTCAAAATCATGACATAGCTCAGTAAGTGCGATGTTTTCTGGAATGGGTAACAAGGTTAACTGGAATCAGGGAAATTGTCCCGCAGGAATGCAGGTACAAAACAGCTGCAGGGCATGCGCGGTGCGGGCTCTTAGGGATTCACCTAATGACGCCGGTCGTTCCCGATGGCGCATTTAAGGCGGGCTGGCGCCGAAAGATGCGCCGCCGGGGCGCTATGGGGGCGGTAAAGTCAGAAAAAACAACGAGCCTTAACAAATGGTCATACTTCACCTCCGCGAATAGCACATAAAGTGCAACAATTATTCTTGCACTTAATTTAGCGCCTCCCTACAATCCCCGCGATAGTGTACTCGTAATTGATACATATTTTGTGGCGATGAGCGACACAAATGGCCTTCAGCCAGCCCGGACAAAGGAAGTGGCGCAGCGTCCCCCGCAGCGTCTTGTTCGGCGGCAACAACAACCAGCGGAATAAAAATAATGAGCCTGCAAAAACCTTGGGTTAACTTTCATCGGCGTTTGTTGGGGACGGCGCTGCTCGCGGCGCTGCTTGCCGGATGCGACAACGGCATCGCGCAAAATGCCGCCCCTCAGGCGCCTGCCGTCAGCGCAGCCGACGTGGTGGTCAAACCCGTCAGCCAGTGGGATAGCTTTAACGGCCGAATCGAAGCGGTAGAGAGCGTCCAGCTGCGTCCGCGCGTCTCCGGCTATATCGATAAAGTGAACTACACCGATGGCCAGGAAGTGAAAAAAGGCGAGGTGCTGTTCACCATCGACGACAGAACCTACCGCGCCGCGCTCGAACAGGCGCAGGCGGAGCTCTCGCGCAGCAAAACCCAGGCCAGCCTGGCCCGCAGCGAAGCCGGCCGTACCGACAAGCTGGTGAACACCAACGTGGTCTCCCGAGAAGAGTGGGAGCAGCGGCGTTCGGCCGCCGTTCAGGCGCAGGCCGATATGCGGGCGGCGCAGGCGGCGGTTGACGCGGCGCAGCTGAATCTTGATTTTACCAAAGTGACCGCGCCTATCGACGGCCGCGCCAGCCGCGCGCTGATCACCAGCGGCAACCTCGTCACCGCAGGCGACAGCGCCAGCGTGCTCACTACTCTGGTGTCGCAGAAGACGGTTTACGTCTACTTTGACGTGGATGAATCAACCTATCTCCACTACCAAAACCTTGCCCGCAGCGGGCAGGGGGCGTCCAGCAGTCATCTGGCCCTGCCGGTGGAAATTGGCCTGGTCGGAGAGGAGGGCTATCCCCATCAGGGCAAAGTGGATTTCCTCGACAATCAGCTCACCCCGAGTACCGGCACGATCCGCATGCGCGCGGTGCTGGATAACGCCCAGCGCCTGTTTACGCCGGGACTGTTCGCCCGCGTGCGCCTGCCGGGCAGCGCCGAGTTCAACGCCATGCTGATTGACGACAAGGCGGTATTAACCGATCAGGATCGAAAATACGTTTATATCGTTGATAAAGATGGTAAAGCGCAGCGTCGGGATATCACGCCTGGCCGCCTGGCGGCGGGCCTGCGCATCGTGCAGCAGGGGCTCAACCCCGGCGATAAAGTCATCGTAGACGGCTTACAAAAAGTGTTTATGCCGGGCATGCCGGTTAACGCGAAAACCGTCGCCATGACCGCCAGCACCGCCCTTAACTGATCCCTTACCAGAGAATCCGTCGTATGGACTTTTCCCGCTTTTTTATCGACAGGCCGATTTTTGCCGCGGTGCTGTCGATTTTGATTTTCGTCACCGGATTGATCGCGATTCCGCTGCTGCCGGTCAGCGAATATCCTGACGTCGTGCCGCCGAGCGTGCAGGTGCGCGCGGAGTATCCGGGCGCCAACCCGAAGGTTATCGCGGAAACCGTGGCCACGCCGCTGGAGGAAGCGATCAACGGCGTTGAAAACATGATGTATATGAAATCCGTCGCCGGTTCCGACGGCGTGCTGGTCACCACCGTGACCTTCCGCCCGGGCACCGATCCCGACCAGGCGCAGGTTCAGGTGCAAAACCGGGTATCGCAGGCCGAAGCCCGCCTGCCTGAGGACGTGCGCCGCCTCGGGATCACCACCCAGAAGCAGTCTCCCACGCTCACCCTGGTGGTGCATCTGTTCTCGCCGAATGGCAAGTACGATTCGCTGTATATGCGCAACTACGCCACGCTGAAGGTGAAGGATGAGCTGGCGCGCCTGCCGGGCGTCGGGCAGATTCAGATTTTTGGCTCCGGCGAATACGCCATGCGCGTCTGGCTGGACCCCAATAAGGTGGCGGCGCGCGGCCTGACCGCTTCTGACGTCGTCGCGGCGATGCAGGAGCAAAACGTACAGGTTTCCGCCGGCCAGCTCGGCGCCGAGCCGCTGCCGAAAGAGAGCGATTTCCTGATCTCGATTAACGCCCAGGGGCGCCTGCATACCGAGGAGGAGTTCGGCAATATCATTCTCAAAACGGCCCAGGACGGATCGGTGGTGCGCCTGCACGACGTGGCGCGCGTTGAGATGGGCTCCGGCAGCTACGCCCTGCGCTCGCAGCTGAATAATAAAGACGCGGTCGGGATTGGTATCTTCCAGTCGCCGGGGGCGAACGCCATCGACCTCTCTAACGCCGTACGCGCGAAGATGAGCGAGCTGTCGACGCGCTTCCCGGAGGATATGAAGTGGGCGGCGCCGTACGACCCAACGGTCTTCGTGCGCGACTCGATCCGCGCGGTGGTGCAAACCCTGCTGGAAGCGGTGGTGCTGGTCGTGCTGGTGGTGATTCTGTTCCTGCAAACCTGGCGCGCGTCGATCATCCCGCTGATTGCCGTGCCGGTGTCGGTGGTGGGGACGTTCAGCATCCTCTACCTGCTTGGTTTCTCGCTGAATACCCTGAGCCTGTTCGGGCTGGTGCTCGCCATCGGGATCGTGGTGGATGACGCCATCGTGGTGGTGGAGAACGTCGAGCGTAATATTGAAGAGGGGCTGGCACCGCTGCAGGCGGCGCACCAGGCGATGCGCGAGGTTTCCGGGCCGATTATTGCTATCGCCCTGGTGCTGTGCGCGGTATTCGTACCGATGGCCTTCCTCTCCGGCGTCACCGGGCAGTTCTACAAGCAGTTTGCGGTAACTATCGCTATTTCGACGGTGATCTCGGCGATTAACTCGCTGACGCTCTCCCCGGCGCTGGCGGCGCTGCTGCTGAAGCCGCACGGCGCGCCGAAAGATATGCCGACCCGGCTTATCGACAGACTGTTCGGCTGGCTGTTCCGACCGTTTAACCGCTTCTTCAACCGCAGCTCCCACGGCTATCAGGGACTGGTAGCGAAAACCCTGGGCCGACGCGGGGCGGTGTTCCTGGTTTATGTGCTGCTGCTTTGCGCCGCCGGGGTGATGTTTAAAGCCGTGCCCGGTGGATTTATTCCGACCCAGGATAAGCTGTATCTGATTGGCGGCGTGAAGATGCCGGAAGGCGCTTCGCTGGCGCGAACCGATGCGATGATCCGCAAAATGAGCGAAATCGGCATGAACACCGAAGGCGTGGATTATGCGGTGGCGTTCCCGGGGCTCAACGCGCTGCAGTTTACCAATACGCCGAACACCGGTACGGTCTTCTTCGGCCTGAAGCCGTTCGATCAGCGTACGCACACCGCGGCGGAAATTAACGCCGAGATTAACTCGAAGATCGCGCAGCTGCAGCAGGGGTTCGGCTTCTCGATCCTGCCGCCGCCGATTCTGGGGCTGGGCCAGGGTTCCGGCTACTCGCTCTATATTCAGGACCGGGCCGGGCTGGGCTACGGCGCGCTGCAAACCGCGGTTAACACCATGTCGGGGGCGATTATGCAGACGCCGGGAATGCACTTCCCGATCTCCACCTATCAGGCCAACGTTCCGCAGCTGGATGTGCAGGTAGATCGCGATAAGGCCAAGGCTCAGGGCGTGTCGCTGACCGATCTGTTCGGGACGCTACAGACCTATCTGGGATCGTCCTACGTGAACGATTTCAACCAGTTTGGCCGCACCTGGCGCGTGATGGCCCAGGCCGACGGGCCGTTCCGCGACAGCGTGGAGGATATCGGTAATCTACGCACCCGCAACAGCCAGGGCGAGATGGTGCCGATCGGCAGCATGGTGAATATCACCACCACCTACGGGCCCGATCCGGTGATCCGCTACAACGGCTATCCGGCGGCGGATCTTATCGGCGATGCCGATCCCCGCGTGCTGTCGTCCGCTCAGGCGATGACGACGCTGGCCGGGATGTCTAAGCAGGTGCTGCCGAACGGGATGAATATTGAATGGACGGACCTCAGCTACCAGCAGGCCACTCAGGGCAACACGGCCATGATCGTCTTCCCGGTCGCGGTGCTGCTGGCGTTCCTGGTGCTGGCGGCGCTGTATGAAAGCTGGACGCTGCCGCTGGCGGTGATCCTGATCGTGCCGATGACCCTGCTATCCGCTCTGTTCGGGGTCTGGTTAACCGGTGGGGATAATAACGTGTTCGTGCAGGTAGGGCTGGTGGTGCTGATGGGGCTGGCCTGTAAGAACGCCATCCTGATCGTCGAGTTCGCCCGCGAGCTGGAGATGCAGGGGAAAGGGATTATCGAGGCCGCGCTGGAGGCCTGTCGCCTGCGTCTGCGCCCGATTGTGATGACCTCGATTGCCTTTATCGCCGGGACTATCCCGCTGATTCTGGGCCACGGAGCGGGGGCGGAGGTTCGCGGCGTTACCGGGATCACGGTGTTCTCCGGGATGCTAGGGGTGACGCTGTTCGGCCTGTTCCTGACGCCGGTGTTTTACGTTACGCTGCGTAAGTTCGTGACGCGCGGCAAGTCGGTAGCGGAGGTTCAGCCCTCCTGACGTACTGACCCAACCTTCGTAGCATAAAAAAACCGCCTTCACTGAAGGCGGTTTTTTACTATTTAAGGGAGCCAGAGCGCCGGATTTAGTGCGCTTTTTTGGCGAGAACGTCAGCTTCGGGCAGCGGCAGGCAGCCGCTGATATCGCCTTTTTTGACCTTTTCCAGCGCGCTCGCCACGGTATGGCGAGCCAGCACGTTCAGCGATGCCTGTTCGGCTTCGTCGGCGATGGACTTGAAGTACCAGCAGGCGTTGGCGCTGACCACGCAGCGGGCCGGGACGTCAGGACGCGAAGCCCACAGCTTTTTGTCTTCAATCACGGAGACGTAGATATCGCGCAGGGTAATTTTATCAGCCGGGCGGCCAAGGTGGATGGAGCCGTTGCGCCCCAGCGTCGAGACGATAATGCCGTCGCGCGTGAGGGGAACCATCAGTTTACGGATAAAGCTCGGATTGGCTTCCAGGCCATAGGCGAGGATCGCGCTGGTCGAACGTTCACCCAACTGCTCCGCCATCGCTACGCTGAGAACCATCTGCAAAGCTGTCGGGAAGCGGTAATCTAGCATTTCATCTTCCTGGGTCGCGGTGAATATTATTCTTTTTGGCACCGCAGAGGTGAGTGATCAATAAGCACAATATAACAAATAAGGCGACTTTTTAGAAGGAATCCCCGTCGGGGAGGGCACGTAAAGTCCATTTTCACCGTGGGCCTTTAGCGGGTGGGGTGGGATGGCTGAAGGGGCCTGGCGAGGGGCGTTGGGTCCGCGGCTGCGTCTAAGCGATTCGGATTCAGTCGCGTTCATGCCGCGGGGTAGCGTCTTAGCGGCAGCGCGTCGTTACAGAACTCTGTAGCCATCCGCGATATCTACGTGGAACCACGCTTCTATCTTTATAAAAAGTATGGCCGTCCGGTGTCGCCAAAAACCATCGCTCAGAGGGTGAAATAACACCTACGCGCAGTAAGTACCGGTTCGCCTCAGAAAAGCTGAATTTATGCATTTTCTGCGCCGGGGCGTCGACGGCGCTGAGAGCGACCTCTTTCATCGGATGACTCTGGTAATCACCGATGGAGACGATTGGTGGGCTGGTGGAGTCGAAATTGGCTATATAATTATTGAGTTAATTAAATATATGATTACCGGGGAACATTATTCCCCGGTTCAGGGGATTATTGCTTTTTCTTTTCCAGTGCTTCCCATAACCCCATCAGATAAGTAACACCTAATGCGCGGTCGTAAAGGCCATAGCCCGGACGCCCGGTTTCACCCCAGATAAAGCGACCATGATCCGGGCGAATATAGCCGTCGAAGCCGTTATCATGCAGAGCCTGCATCACACGATACATATCCAGAGAACCATACTGTGAAGGATGAGCAGATTCGTAGAAATCTTTATCCTTAATCAGTTTGATATTACGGACATGAGCAAAATGGAGACGCTTACGACGGGTAAATTCCGCCAGAATCTCATACACATTATTATCGGGATCTTCAGCAATCGATCCGGTACATAGAGTAATACCATTGGCGGGTGAATCAACCGCATCGCAAATCATTGCCAGATCGGCATGGTTTTTCACAACGCGCGGCAGCCCAAAAATAGAGTACGGTGGATCGTCCGGGTGGATTGCCATTTTCACACCCACTTCTTCGCAAACCGGAATAATTTCACGTAGGAAATAAAACAGATTTTCACGCAGCTTGTCATCATCAACGCCGCCGTAACGGGAAAATAATTCTTGTACTTTTGCCAGACGCTCTGGTTCCCATCCTGGTAAGGCGAAACCGTTAGAATTATCCAGGACTTCTTTCACCACCTCTTCCAGCGTTTTATCAATACCATGCTTTTCGAAAGCCATAGTCAATGAACCATCTGGAAGGACATAGTTCATGTCGGTTTTCATCCAGTCAAAGACGGGCATGAAGTTATAGCAGATAACTTTTACGCCAAAACCGGCCAGATTACGGATGGTTTGTTTGTAGTTTTCAATATAGCGGTCGCGCTCTGGCGTACCGATTTTGATGTCATCATGTATGTTGACGCTTTCAATGACTTCCATCGTCAGGCCCGCAGTATGCGCCTGCTCCACCAGCGCCTTAATTTTATCAACCGGCCAGACTTCTCCAGGTGCAACGTCATACAGAGCACCCACCACACCTTCCACTCCAGGCACCTGTCGAATATATTCCAGAGGGATTTTATCTTCCTGCGGCCCAAACCATCGCATTGTCATCTGCATTCTTACATCCGCCTTTACCGTTGCATTTTCACTTTTTGAATTAGTACCATACTAGTATCAAAAAGCATATTCAGTAATTTTCCTGAGATCAACCCTCCGTTACAAAAATAAGTTGCAGCCCTCTGTCCGTGTAACTCTGTAATGCTCTGCTTGGAAAACTCAAACCGGAAATAGAGCTTCCGTTATGTGTTGTTTTTTTGTGAATTAAGTAAATAAGGAGATCCTTATGTAACAATATGGCATGAAATTCACGCTGAAATGATCGGAATAAATACATTTCATGATGGTTTTAACGAATGGAAATAAGATCTAAATAATATGAATCAAGTCACAATTTGTTTATTTATACTTGTATGGTAGTAGGCTGCTGAGCCGGGAGAGGTTTAATGTTTATGCCATCAACCCTGCGTTAGAGACCTGTTCTTGCCAACAAGACGGTGTTTAGCCTACGACAAATGCTTTCGTGGAGAATGTATGCCGCTAATAAATAATAGTTTTATGATCAATAGCATAACGGGTGAAAAACTCTATTCTGAACTGGCTAAAACGTTACCCATTATTGATTATCATTGCCACCTTGATGCAAAGGCTATCTGGGAAAATAAACCATTTGCTGATATCAGCCAGCTATGGCTGGAAGGCGATCATTACAAATGGCGTGCGATGCGTGCGAATGGTATTCCTGAACGGAAAATTACCGGTGATGCCTGTGCAGAAGAAAAATTCGAAGCCTGGGCGCAAACCGTTGAAGCCAGTTTTGGCAACCCGCTCTACCACTGGACCCACCTCGAGCTTAAACATTACTTTGATATCGACGACACGCTAAATAGCAAAAACTGGCGTGAAATTATGCAGCGTTGTAATGAACAATTACACGGGAGTGATTTTTTACCTCAAGCATTAATCCGTCGTTCAAATGTTGAAGCGCTGTGTACCACCGATGGCCCGCTCGACGATCTGCACTTCCATCTGCAACTGGCAGCAAACCATGACTTTTCCACCCTCGTTTTGCCAACCTTCCGCCCGGATGAACTGTTCGATACAGATCCGGAGCGCTTCCTGACCTTTGTCTCACGACTGGCTCAAAAAACCGAAACGCCGATCGTGTCGCTGGAACAGTTCCTGGCAGCTCTGGAATCACGCATCGATTTCTTCCACAGCGCAGGCTGCCGTATTTCCGATCACGGGCCGCTGGCGGTACGTTATTGCCACATTGATGCAACCGCGCAGGATGTACTATTCCAGCGCCGACTGGGCGGTGAGGTACTGACGGAAGATGAACTCCAGGCATGGGATAGCCTTATTTTTGTCGCACTCGCCAGAATGTATAAGCAGCGAAACTGGGCGATGCAAATCCACTTTGGCGCGATCCGTAACAACAACAAACCTATGTTCCACAAAGTAGGTATCAACTGCGGCTTTGATTCGATTGGCGATCAGACGCATCTCGCGGAAAGTCTAAATGCCCTGCTCAACGCCATGGCTGAAAACGACGGCCTGCCAAAAACCATCCTCTACAACCTCAACGCCGGCTACAACGATGTGGTTGCGTCTACCATCGCCAATTTCCAGAGTGGTGAAGAGGGCGTGAAATCCCCGCTGCAATTTGGTTCCGGCTGGTGGTTTAACGATACCCGTCGCGGCATGGTCAACCAGCTTAACGCGCTGGCCGATCAGGGTTTACTGGCCAACTTTATTGGCATGCTCACCGATTCCCGCAGCTTCGTATCCTATACCCGTCACGATTACTTCCGCCGGATCCTCTGCGATCTGCTTGGCGGTTGGGTAGAAAAAGGCGAAGTCCCGAATGACGAAGAGATCCTTGCCACGATGATCCGTGGCATCTGTGTAGACAACGCACGTCGTTATTTCCGTTTTGCTCAGGCCTGATACAGGGATAAACCATGTCGCTTAAAAAGAGAAAAGTCACCATTCCTGTCAGTATCGGCTACGGTCTGACAGATATTATGGGTGGCGGAGCCTTTACCGTTATCGGTGCATGGCTGCTTTTTTACTACACCACATTTGTGGGTCTGTCACCGATTGAAGCCGCTTCAATCGTCGCTATCGCCCGTATTGTCGATGCTATCGTCAGCCTGTTTATGGGCAGCTTTACGGATCATTTCTATAAAAATAAACTGGGTAAGAAATTTGGTCGTCGCCGCTTCTTCCTGTTGATCGGTGCACCGCTGATGCTGGTTTACATCATGCTGTGGCTGAACGGGATGAATTTTTGGTTCTATCTTGCGGTTTATCTGGCCTTTGAGGTTATCGCCGCAATGGTACTGATCCCGTGGGAAACGCTGCCTTCCGAGATGACCAAAGACTTCAACGAGCGAACTAAACTGTCCACCTGCCGCATGTTCCTGTCGGCGTCCGGGACGTTCCTTGCGACCTTTATTCCGGGCCTGTTGATTGGCTGGCTGGGCGAAAACAATGCCGATGCTTATCTGATCAACGGTGTGGTGTTTGCCGTGATGTTCACCGTCTGCGTATTTATCTCCTGGAAAGTGACCTGGGAACGTGAGCTAACGCCGGAAATGCTGGCGGAGATTGAGAAAGAGCCACAGGCAAAAACTACCGCTGAGAAACTGGCCGCCTTTGGCAATCTGTTTAAGGAGTATGCCTCAACACTGAAGGTTCGCGCGTTCCGTAAACACCTGGCAATCTATCTTTTCTCCTTTACCGCCAAGGACGTTTACAACACCGTTTTCGTATTTTTCTGCGTCTACTGCCTGAATGTTTCCTCCTCACTGGCGGGTACGCTGCTGTCGATGAGTATTGTCGGGCTGCCGGTCACACTGGCGGCAGGGATGGCGATCATTAAATACGGCCCGTCCCGTCTTTATGTCTTCGCTTACACTCTGATGATGCTGTGTCTCGGCGGGTTCTTCCTGGTCTATCAGTTCCCGACAGACAATAAGGTGATGCTGCTGGTGATCCTCGCCGGGATCTATCAGGTAGGTCGCTGCGTCCTGGAGTTTACCCCGTGGAACGTATTCCCGTTTATCCCGGATATCGACGAAATGATTACGCGTCAGCGTCGCGAAGGGCTGTTTGCTGCGGTAATGACCTTCTCCCGTAAGACAACGGTCGCGATTGCTACCTTTGCGGTGGGTCTGCTTCTGCAAAGTGGCGGTTTCGTGAAAGGGAGCCAGGTTCAGCCGCAGGAAGCCATCGACACCATCGCCATGCTGCTATTCGTGGGCACTGCCGCGCTGCTGATGATCGCCCTGTGGCAGGCGCTGACCTTCCATCTGAACAAGCGCACGCACAAGATTTTTGTCGATGAAATTGAGCGCCTCAAAGCTAATGGCCACAAGCAAAATGTGACGCCAGAGGCCCGACATGTTGTGGAAGATCTTACCGGTTATTCCTATGACGAACTGTGGAATCCGGCACCGGCTCAGCACGTAAAGTCGAATAACCCAGGCTCCGTGTTAAACGAATAACCCTCATCGGCAGCAGATCGTAATCCGTCTGTTGCCGACCCTCTTTTTATTTAGCGAGTAGAACATGCAAAATACGCTTTTAACGGCAAACGCCACCGTTCCAGCCTGGGATCGCGACAAACTGGTTTCGCGTATCGTTCATCTGGGATTTGGCGCTTTTCATCGCGCACATCAGGCGGTTTACGCCGATATTCTGGCTGCGGAACATGGCAGTGACTGGGGCTACACCGAAGTTAATCTGATTGGTGGCGAGCAGCAGATTGCCGATCTGAATAACCAGCATCATCTCTTCACGGTTGCAGAAATGTCGGCAGACGCCTGGACTGCCCGCGTGGTTGGCGTGGTTAAACGTGCGCTTCATGCGCAGGTGGACGGGCTGGAGACGGTGCTGGCAGCCATGTGCGAGCCGCAGGTAGCCATTGTCTCAATGACGATCACCGAAAAAGGCTATTGTCATTCGCCCGCTACAGGCCAGTTAATGCTGGATCACCCGTTTATTAGCGCCGATCTGCAAAACCCGCATCAGCCAAAATCCGCACCGGGTGTCATTGTGGAAGCCCTGGCGCGCCGTAAAGCGGCCGGTCTGCCACCCTTTACCGTCATGTCCTGCGACAATATGCCGGAAAACGGGCACGTCACACGTAACGTTATTGGTACTTATGCCCGCGCGCTTGATGCGGAGCTGGCGGCCTGGATTGAACAAAACGTGACATTCCCTTCCACGATGGTAGATCGTATCGTACCGGCCATTACCCCGGATACGCTGGACAAGATTGAACAGATCACCGGCGTGCGCGATCCGGCAGGCGTAGCCTGTGAACCTTTCCGCCAGTGGGTAATTGAAGATAACTTTGTGGCAGGCCGCCCGGAGTGGGAAAAAGCAGGCGCCGAATTGGTTTCCGACGTGCTTCCATTTGAAGAGATGAAGCTGCGCATGCTGAACGGTAGCCACTCTTTCCTGGCATACCTGGGCTATCTGGCGGGCTATCAGCACATCAATGAATGCATGGATGATGAGAACTTCCGCCTTGCCGCACACGCGCTGATGTTGAACGAGCAGGCTCCAACGCTGAACGTTAAAGGCGTCGATTTGACACGCTATGCTGATCTGCTGATTGAGCGCTACAGCAACACGGGGCTGCGTCACCGTACCTGGCAGATCGCGATGGATGGTAGCCAGAAACTTCCGCAGCGTATGCTGGATTCCGTTCGCTGGCACCTGGCGCACCACAGTCGTTTCGATCTGCTGGCGATGGGCATTGCGGGCTGGATGCGCTATGTCGGCGGCGTAGATGAACGAGGAAACAGTATTGACGTTAGCGACCCACTGCTTCCTGTGCTTAGAGAGGCGGTATCCCGCAGTGAGCAAGGCGAAGCTCGCGTGAAAGCACTCCTTGGCATTGAGGCTATTTTTGGCAAAGAATTGCCGCATGTAGCAGAGTTTGTCGGGAAAATCACCCAAGCCTATTTATCGTTACTGGAAAACGGGGCGAAAAACACAGTCGCTCAATACATAGTTACTAAATAATATTATACAGATACAGGCCTGCGGTTCGCGCTGGCTTGATCAGGAGGAGGCCGATGCCTCCTCTTTTTTTGCCAGACGTGCTGAGCGCCGATGAGTTTTTATGATTACCCATACAAATATCTACAGGTAATTTTTGAACCATATTTGACTAGTTTAATACACTGGGTACATGGGCCATCAGCTCTTTGTTTGTCAGTGGACGGTCGCGGCGAATTTGGTTAATCCGCCCGCAGGGGCTGGCTAATTTCATTATGAATACTCCTTTGTGGTTTACGGCATAAATGCAGACAGGCCGCAATTCCGGTAAGAAGTGCGGCCTGTCTGCATGGATGTGTTAATTGTTAGGGTAAGAGAAAAATGTTCTGCCGTTGAAGGGCGTAGCATCTAACTCATGGTTCGCAAGACATTAGACCTTAAACGCCAGAAGCGGCGTTCAAGGTCTAATGGCAGATTTCTTGGCAAATTACTGCCTGGCTATTTGCATCTCTGAGGCTGTCACTCCGTCACCATCATACTGCTGGTAATCGGCATCTTTAGGTTTGGCGGCTTTGATTTCCGTATCGGTTAACGGCTTGGTTTTTCTTGCCATGGGGAGTCTCCATGCATTTAGGCCCAACGAAAACAATTGAGCTTTTCGTTGGGCCTATCAATGGGCCTAAAAGGTTCGGATTTAATTAGTTCTCTTCGGACTTCGCGAGACAAATTGAGGGCACAAAAAAGCCCGCAGGGCTTGCGCCGTGCGGGCTCTTAGGACTTCATCGGATGACTCTGGTAATCACCGATGGAGAATTTTGGGCTGGCGGAGTCTGAATAAAATAATTAATGGCATGTTTTTATTGTGTTTTTATTAATTCAACTTTTATTGGTATACCTAAGCGTATACCAATGGTGGTTTGTTGCATTCCTTCTTTTAGTTAAACAGACCTGTTTCTGAACAGTTCACATCAAGGAAGAAACTTTTTTTTAGAAAAACTGTTCACACTGTTCACCTCCTTATTTTTCTTTTTAATATCAAAATGATAGATGGTGATTAGTTGGTGAAGAGTGAACAGTCAACTCTTCACCTTAGCGCATCTCTGGCCTGTTTTCGGCGACAATTACCACAATACGATGATGATGATGGCGGGGGTAAAAAGTTTTTTTGGTGAAAACTGTTCACACTGTTCACTTCTGATTTTTATTATTTATTTTCAATGTATTAGGGCGTGAACACCCGGTGAACAGTGAACACTTTACTGTTCACCTCAGCAGGCTACAGGTACAGGCGTTATAGTCTGCTGTGAGCGAGGAGCGGAAGTTCGCAGTTGATCTTACAGCCAAATAGTCGCATTACTAACATTGCGGCGTGTTAATCAACGAGGAGCAGAACACTGTGACCTGTTACAGAAAGATTCACCTCAAATATAATTTATTCAACTAAGCCACTGTTTGTTGCAACGGTGTACTGGTTGACGTTAACGTTGCCTCAACTATGATTACTCTGATAGAAGTCAAAACTAGCTTCTAGCGTGAGACTCAATTAATTGAATCTGTAATCATTTTATTTTTAAATAGGCATTAATTATCTATAAATTATACATTTAGAAATTCGAACAGTTAACTGATAAAATACAGAGGGTTATCATGAGCGAAGCCGTAGGTGTAATATGCAATTCTGGCGCATGTACTTCAGTAGATCCAGTTACAGGTATCATTCTTATTGCACTAGATCAATTAATAAAAGAACTTGATTCGAAAGAACCATTTGGTCCGAATGGAGAAATAGTAAAAGCACTTCGTACTGCTTGGAATGATATCGCGAATGGGCCTGGGGATAACAATGATATTCTTAAAATACTAAGAAATTCCTGGAGTGATATAACACAAGGACTTGGCGAAAACAACGACATTAGAAAAGCATTGGAATCCATAGGCATTCGTTTCTGATGAGGTGATTATTATGACAACTGCAACTGAATCACAATGTACTGATTGGGGTAACACTATTCGTTCGCAGGTTGAAAAATTCTACGGACATCAATTAAGTGAAGCTGAAAAAATGAAGCAAGAGGCAATAGCCCAAGGGTTAGATCCTGCTAATGTTCAAGTCGAAGGAATAGCGACAATCAATTACCTCAAACTAATTGAGGATACTAATGTAGCTAAGAATGCTGCGTTACATGAAGCTGAACGAAGGGTAGCCCAATGTCTGACAGAAGCTGCACCCGAATGGATTAACGACATTCAAAAAGTAACAGATTGTGCAATGGCTATAGCAATACTACCATATGTTTTGCTTACGAATAATTATGCGGCTGAAAAAATTGATCTAAATGAGATCTACAAAGGAAGGACATTTGGTGGCGACGATGCAGTAATACCAAAAATCCGAGATGATGTACTTAGTACGCTACAAATTTCTGGTGATGTAGCCAAAATAATTTCTGACCCAGTAAACACAACTAGAAAAGTGATTGACGATATAATCAATAACATACCAGTGCCAAAAATAACATTTCCTCCAATCGTAATAGATTGGCCTCATTGGTAAAAGATTTTTTCACATAAGTACATTTGAAGAGGAAAGTGGAATGACAATAACAAATTCACAATGCAAAGCCTATGGTGATAAAATTCTGGAGAATATTGAAAAATTTTATAACCCACGAATTAACGAAACTCAAAAACTCATAGATACAGAAGTGGCAGCAGGACGAGACCCGACTAGGTATTCTATTCAAGGTGGGGTTGCAGTAATAAACCTAGTGCTTTTATTGAAAAAAATTTATGAAATGAAAGATGCTAGCAAAATCAAAGCCCAGGAAGCCCAAGATAAATGTGATACAGTGGCTGTGCCAGATTGGATTGGTGATGCGAATAAAATGAGTGATATTGCGATGGGAATAGCTATGCTACCATTTATTCTTCTGACTGGTAATATGGCAGCTGCTCATGTTGACTTAGGTGAAGTTTACAATGGAAAACCTCTTGGGGGGGATGATGCTCTTATACCAAAAATTCGTGATGATGTTTTAGATTTTCTACAAATTCATGGTGATGCACGCAAGTTTATTAATGACCCATTCAACGCAACTAATGATTTCTTTTCCCAAGGACTGAATGACTTGAGAAACTGGCTGGAAAAACCATTTGGTTGATTACTCATCGATTATAAAAAGAAAGTGAGGCAGATACCTCGTGGTTTGAGGTATCTGTAAATTAATTTAAGGTGAATTATTTAATTATTAAGGCCGAAACATTATCTATAATAGAGTTCGCTTTGAATATAGGTGCCCTCAGGAAACTGAAAACACCCTACGCTAAGATTATTTTCCAGTCAGCCTTAATTGTCTCTCTGGGGCTAATAAATGAAACAATCATATATAATTACCTCGTTAGCTCATAATAAGGCTGTGTTGTAGCACTTATAGACTATTAGCCGCAGTGAAGATGTAAATAAAATATAAACCGTATTTAATAAACTTATTTTTCCTATCGCTCATTAATTTTCATTGGCTGCGCCAAGTATAGTGTTCTTAACCTTTTTACCGTCCGCTTCTGGCACTGAGCGGTCTGATCACTTTGGAGGGTAAAAAGTTTTTTCTGGAAAAACTGTTCACACTGTTCACTCGGTTTTTTTGTTGTTTATTTTCATAATGTTATCTGGTGAATGCTCGGTGAACAGTGAACACTTTACTGTTCACTCTGGCCGGTGTGCAGGTAAAAAAAGACCGGCAATGCCGGTCCGGGTAGGTTATGTCGCGGTGGGTTCATCGCACTTCGGCAGCCAGTCGGCGTTGCTTTCCTCCCTGAGAGCGAGATTGGTCTGCATGCCCTGATTTGTGCGGCGCTTCTCATAATTCAGACCGTACTCTTTCAGCATGGCTGAGAGCCCCTTGCCGAACATGGTCAGGCTGAGCGCGTTCCTGTAGCCGTGGGCCTCCATGTACACCAGATAGGCGTGATACAGATACAGGCGCGGCTGGCGCGGGATAATGTTGGCGTTTCCCATATACATCCCGTCCGGCTCCGGCAGCGCTTCCAGATAGCCGCAAAAATCAAACGTCGGGTCAGCATCGCGCTTGATGCTGAGCGCCTCATCGGAGTTCTGCTGCGACTGGAGCAGTGCGCGGGCGTTCATCGGGTCGCTGAACTGCTGCATCAACTGGCGCACAATCACGGCCAGCTCGCGGGCGATTTTATCCCTGAGCTGCGGGTCGCGCTCCTCCGGGGCTATCTGCTCCGGGAAGTGGATAATCACCCGGCGACGTGACACGCCGCCGCTGCGGTCGGTGAAGCGCATCGGATTATTGTTGACCGCCAGAATCACCGCCGGAATATGCGTCGAGTACGGGTTCTGGTATTTCGGGTCGACAGACACCGCATCGCCGCCGGTGATGGCCTTGAGCCCCGCACCGTCACCGCTCCATTTCTCCTGGTCAGGCAGACGAATGAGCGAGAAGCCTGTCAGGGAGGCGCGCTTGCGCGGGTCTTCCAGCGTGTCGATATCCGCCGACGTGGCGTTATCCTCTCCGGCCAGCATCGTGGCGATTTCGGCGAGGATACTTTTTCCGCTGCCGCCCGGCCCGGTCACTTCGAGAAAGAGCTGCCAGTCGTAGCGGTTCGCCAGCACCATAAACAGCGCGGCCAGAATCACGTTACGTTTTGTCGGGTTACCACTGGCCGCCCGGTCGAGCCAGCGCCAGAAGTTCGGCGCGTGGGTCTCCAGCGTTTCGCCCTCCACCGGTGGGGTAAAATCCACGTCGCACAGCGTGCGCAGCCAGTGTGATTTGCTGTGCGGGCTGAATATACCTGAGCGGGTATCGAGCACCCCGTTGCGAAAACCAATCAGACGGCGTGCCGGTGCATCCTGCTGCGGAATAATCAGTTTCAGGGTCTCCACCACCGAGGCAATTCTCCCCGATGAGAACGGGGCGCGCAGGCGCTGAAACAGCCCGGCCACGTCGCGGGCAAAATCAGACGGCGTTATCACCTTCCAGATGCCGTTTTCATAGCGGGACAGGAGCTGGCCGTTGGCATCCACGGCCAGCGCTTCGCCGTAATGCTCATGCACCCGCATCGCCTTATCACTGGCGCTCATGGCGGTAAATTCCGCCTCACTCATGGTGTCAAAGGGGCTTTGTGCTGCTGGCCGGATGGCGGCATAAATGGCTTTCCGTGTGGCGTCTTCCCCCTTCAGCATCATCGCATCATTCCAGTCACCAAATACCGGCGGCAGGGCGACAATGCCCTCACAGGCCTGAGCGGCTGCGGTGGCTTTGTTCTGGCCGGTGCCGTTCAGGTCACGGTCAGCGGCGAGGATAATCTGACAGGCCGGGTGCTTTTGCCGGGTGAGGCTCGCCAGAGAAAGAAGGTTCACGGATGACAGCGCCACCATGACGGTTTCCCCGGTCAGGTGATGCACGGTAAGGGCCGTCGCATAGCCCTCCGCTATCCACAGGCGTTTTCCGGCCTGTTTCTGCCCGTCGATGAGATGACATGCTCCTTTGACCTGTCCTCCCTTCAGGGTGCGCTTGAGACCGTCAGCATTAATAAACTGGAGGTTAACCAGCGCGCCGGACTCGTCATACAGCGGTACAACTAAATCACCGGCACGGTAGGCCACGCCGCCGGTTTTGTGAGGCGCGGTCAGCGTCAGACACTCACGACCTGCGAAGCCCTTGCGGGTCAGGTAGGCGTTGCCGGTGGCCGGGCGCGTTTTCTCCATCAGCCTGACGGCCAGCGCGGCCGCTGCTTTGCGGTCGGCTTCAGTCTCAGCCTCTGCGGCTGCTATCACCCCCGGGGCCACCGGCGGCAGGTGGCCGGTGATGGCGTTCACCTTCCGGGCGGCCTCAGGTGCCGATATGCCGAACACCTTCTCAACCAGTTTCAGGCCGTCACCGGCGCCGCACCGGTTGCAGTACCATGTGCCGCGCCCTTCCTGGTCATCAAAGCGAAAGCGGTCGCTACGGGCATCACCGCCACAAATCGGGCAGGCCTGAGGCCGGTTTTTTATCACTTTCATGCCCAGCGCCGGGAGAATGCGCGGCCAGTGGCCGCACGCCTGTTTTACGGTGTCCGTTACGTTCATTTTCATGGTTTTCTCCCTCAGTGCAGTACAGGCGATGTGATATGGCGGGCGCAGAGCTCATCCATCACGGCGAGCCCCAGGAAGGACAGCGCCGGGGCGGCTTTCAGCGGCCCGGCCTGCATCAAATCTTCCAGTAATGCACAGGCAATCAGGCGGCCTTTTTCCTCGCCATGCTGGCGCAGGTAGAAGCCCTCCAGCTCGGCGGCGATTGCGCTTTCCAGCGCGTCGAGGGTGAGGTGGGGATAGCGGTGCTGACGTTCGCACAGGGTCAGCCAGGCACAGGCGACAGCGCGGCGATACAGGGCGGCACGCAATACGGGTGGCAGAGGCGTTTTCATACGTTGCCCTCCCCGGTGAACCAGCGGTGGTTGCAGCGCTCGACCACGCCGTCGAGCTGGGCGGTCATGAGGTAAATCACGGAAGTGAGCTGTAACTGCTGGGTCGGGTCACGACGCAGGGAAGTACAGTCCTGCACCTGCATCAGCTCGCCGACGAACTGGCCGACGTTACGCAGGTGCTCCAGGCATTCGAGGTCTTTGACGGTGATGGCGGGCTGTTTCATGCGCGCACCTCCGCCACCGGCAGACGCCCGGCAAACGAGAGGACGTAATCGCGGACGAGGGAAAGGCGTGCGGCGTGTTCATCCCCGGCGACGGCGCGGAGCATACAGATACGGGGTTTACGGTCTGCGCGACGAACGGCGGCAAACACAAAGACAAATTGCGGGTGTGACGGGGTGAGGATAGTAGCCATGATGGCAGCCTCCATTGAGTAGCGGTTATTGTCACCACCGGAGTTCCTACACTCATGGGTGGTGACCCGGACGGGGGTAGGAATACCGGCCTCAATGGGTACCGGCCAGCCCGAAGGCTGCCCCGCCCGGACCACCATTATCTTGCCGGAGCTGCGGTGCGTGCACAAACACCACAGCCCGAAAAATGGGTGTGCCTGAGCAACGACGTAAAAAAAGACGCATGGCGCGTCTGGTGTCGCCATTGAGTAACTCGGGTTCCTACGCCCGGCTGCCGATTTTGCGACAGCGATAAAACTATACCTGGAAACGGCGAAGGGAAGCAAGCCAGAAAAAGGGGCTTTTTCCAGAACGGGCATCATCATGCGTCATAGCCCCGGTTGCGTTCGGCGATACGGTCGGCCATCCACCCGGTGATTTCCGACTGTGCCCACGCCACGTTTTTCCCGCCGAGGGAGATTTGTTTCGGGAAAGCCTCCCGGCTGATGAGGTCGTAAATCGTGGAGCGGGACAGCCCGCACAGATGCATCACTTCGGGCAGGCGAATAAAACGCTCCTGAACGGCATCAGAAACCGGCATCAGCGGCGCGGCAGGGGCAGAAGACGGGGAAGAAAAAGCGGTGTGCATCGGGCTACCTCATAAAGTCCATACAGTGCCGGTCGTGTCCGTCCGGCCTCGGGTAGCTCTCTATTTTGTGAATATTTTCCCCTAGGGCAACAAGTCATTTTGTAGTGGCCCACCACACAACAGAACGATTTTTAGACAGTGGCAAACGTTGGCCATCTTTTGGTAAACGTTGGCAAACTGGTGGCCCATTACTGATTACTTTTATTTATATATTCTTCATTTTTAATCGCAAAAAAGACTAAAGGAGCAAGGCTTCGTAAAAAAAGAAAGGTGAACAGTAGTGAACAGTCGGTGAACACTTCCATCCTCAACTGTTCACCTCTTAACTTACTGTATTATTTATTCTTTTATTTGAAGTGAACAGTAGTGAACAGTTATATGTAAAAAAACAAACGGTGAGTATGCTTTTCCTGAGACCTTTCTCTGGCAAGCCGGGTTTTGATGTCCTGTTTGTGCCAGCACTGCCACAACCGCAACAGGTCGTTTTGTTGTGTGTGCCCCGGCAGAATCACCTCATGTTGAAACCACGAGGAAACCTGCCATGACCGACACCACCTTTATCCCTGATTACCTGAAACCGGCGCTGGAGCGACTGGCCGCCGCCAGAGCGGCCCACCTTGAACAGGCCCGCCTGATGGAGGACACCCTGACGGCCATCACCCGCGCAGAGGAGCAGAAAGCGGAGCTGGAGCAGGACAACGGCAGCGACACCCGCACATGGCGCGCCGCTTTCCGTGCCGGGGGTGCCATGCTGACCGATGAGCTGAAAAGCGGCCATATCGAACGCGTGGCCCGCCGGGAGCTGGCGCAGGAATGTGACAATCTGACCGACGTGCTGGCCTTTGAACGTGACCTGCTGAAAGTCGCCTGCAACAGCACCGCGCGGGCATTCCGCCAGGCGCATCATGCCGTACTGTCTGAATATGCGAAGGAAGAGCTCGACCGCGCGCTGAACGACACCCTCGGGCCACTGGTCCGGGCGATGGTGCTGAAAGCGGATGTGATGGCAAACCCGCTCGCCAACACCATTGGCCATCAGGGCTACATCGAGCCGGAGAAAGAGGTTATGCATCAGGTGGTGACCTTCCTGACCAGGAAAGTGAGCGACTTCTCCGTCACGCCAGCGGATGAGCCGGTGCTCTCCCTGACTGGCTTCCCGGCCGTCGCGCTTCCGCACATGGACCACGACGCCGCCAGCACACCCGGCGAGCGTAAAGTCTGGCAGGAGAAAATCCGTCAGCGCGAGGCTGACCTGAAAGCGCGGGGGCTGCTGCCATGATGCACTGTCCGTTCTGCAAAAAGTCGGCGCATGCCCGCACCTCCCGCTATCTGTCGGAGAA